>NZ_JBIBEO010000004.1:0-705099 GCF_042902595.1 Streptomyces sp. NPDC012508 | reverse complement strand
TTTCCCTTTCCGGCGGTTCCGACTCTATCAGATCCTTTCGGGCCTGATTCCCAGTCAGCGGGAGTTGTCTTCGCGGCTGTTGGGCCGTTCCGACGAGTGAGACTTTAGCGGATTCCTTGCCCCCGACGCTAATCGGGGGTTCGCGCTCAAACCTTCGAACGCGGATTCCTCATTTCGCAAAAACGCACGGAAAGCGTGACGGCACGACAAAGCACCATCAGCTGTAAGTGGATCTTGCGGATTGGCTGTCCGGGGCCGACCGGAGTCGGTGCTCACGTCGGACAACTCGGAGAACACTACGTATCGGGGAATCCCGTGTCAACCCCCGTCCTCGGGCGTAGCCTCTCCGTATGACCACGCATGCGCACACGACTCAGTGGTGGGCCGCCTGACAGGGCGGCCCCTACTGACGCATGCACTCAGCGGCCGCCGACTCGGCGGCCGTTCGCGTATCCCCCTCCGGGAGTGCGGCCGACGGGTCGGCGCACAGAAGAGAGGGAGAACGACGCGATGAAGCGGATCTTCAGCGGGATCAAGCCGACCGGACACCTGACCCTGGGCAACTACCTCGGGGCCGTACGGCGGTGGGTGGAGGAGGACCAGCACCGGTCGGACTCGCTCTTCAGCGTCGTGGATCTGCACGCGCTGACCGTCGAGCACGACCCGGCTCGCGTGCTGCGGCTGAGCCGGCAGGCGGCCACGCTGCTGCTGGCGGCCGGTCTCGACCCGAAGCTGTGCACTCTCTTCGTCCAGAGCCATGTGGACGAGCACGCCCGGCTCTCGTACCTGCTGGAGTGCACGGCCACGGACGGCGAGCTGCGGCGGATGATCCAGTACAAGGAGAAGGGCGCGCGGGCGGTGGCGGCCGGGCAGGGCGTGCGGCTGTCGCTGCTGACGTATCCGGTGCTGATGGCGGCGGACATCCTGGCCTACGGGACGGACGAGGTGCCGGTCGGTGAGGACCAGACACAGCACGTGGAGCTGACCCGGGATCTGGCGGTGCGGTTCAACCAGCGCTACGGGCAGGTGTTCACGGTGCCGAGGGCGACGCATCCCGCGGTGGCGGCTCGGGTCATGGATCTCCAGGACCCGGGTTCGAAGATGGGGAAGTCGCACGAGAACGCGGCGGGGATCGTCTATCTGCTGGACGACGCGGTGACCGTGCGCCGGAAGATCATGCGCGCGGTGACGGACAGCGGACGGGACGTCGCGTACGACCGGGAGGGCCGGCCGGGGGTCGCGAATCTGCTCGATCTGCTGGCCTCCGCGACGGGTGGGAACCCGGAAGCCCTGGCCGGTGTATATGAGTCGTACGGATCCTTGAAGCGGGACACGGCGGACGCGGTGGTCGAGCTGCTGCGGCCGGTGCGGGAGCGGCACGCGGAGCTGGCGGCCGATCCGGGATATGTGGATCAGGTGCTACGGGACGGGGCCGAGCGGGCCCGGGGGATGGCGCGGCCGTTGGTGGACCGGGCCTATGGGGCGATCGGGTTGATGCCTGCCGTGTGACGGAAGGCGTTGCGGTAGTCGCGCGGGTTGGTGGCGAGGTGCGAGGCGAAGTGCTGGCGCATCGTGACCTCGCTGCCGAACCCCGCGCGGCGGGCGACTTCGGGGAGGGGGTGGTCGGTGCGTTCGAGGAGTTTCTGGGCGGCGGTGACCCGCTGGGTGATGAGCCAGTGCAGGGGGGTGGTTCCGGTGGTGGCGTGGAAGTGGCGGGCGAAGGTGCGCGGGGACATACCGGCGCGGGCGGCCAGGCTTGCGACGGTGTGCGGTTCGTCCAGGTGGGCGAGGGCGTAGGAGCGGACGGCGGCCAGGGCGTCGGCGTCGCGGTCGGCTCGGGGTGTGGGGTGCTCGATGAACTGGGCCTGGGTGCCGGTGCGGAAGGGGGCGGTGACCATCGAGCGGGCGATCGAGGCTGCGGCCTCGGCGCCGTGGGCGGTGCGGACGAGATGGAGGCAGAGGTCGATGCCGGCTGCGGTGCCGGCGGAGGTCCAGATGCCGGTGTCCTCGATGTAGAGGGCGTCGGGTTCGACGGTGACCTGGGGGTGCCGGGCGGCGAGGGTCGGGGCGAGGTGCCAGTGGGTGACCGCGCGTCGGCCGTCGAGGAGTCCGGCCTGGGCCAGGACGAAGGCGCCCGCGCAGAGGGAGGCGACGGGGGTTCCGGCGGCGTGGGCCTGGCGGAGGGCTTCGAGCACGGGGGCCGGGGTCTCGGCGTCGGGGTCCTCGATGCCGGGGACGAGGACGAGGTCGGCCTGGGCGAGCCAGGAGAGGGGGCGGTCGGGGGTGAGGGTGAGGCCGCCGCGGATGGAGAGGGGGGTGGCCGGGTCGGCGGCGACGCGGCGGAGTTCGAAGGGAGGGACACCTCGGATGCGGCGTTCGCTGCCCCAGACCTCGGTGATGACCGAGACGTCGAAGGCGCGGATGCCGGGGAAGGCCATCAGGGCGATGCGTCGGGGCTCCACGGGGGCTGTCGGCATGGTGGCAGTAAACCATCGATCGCTGACTTTCTCCCGTCTGGGTGAAGTGGCCTGGGGGCGGCAGCATCGGAGATATGGAGATCACGGAGAACACAGCGCTGGTTGTCGTCGACGTACAGAAGGGGTTCGAGGAGGAGTACTGGGGGACGCGGAACAATCCCGCCGCCGAGGGGAACATCGCGGCGCTCATCGACCTGTGGCAGGAGACGGGACGGCCGGTCGTGTTCGTACGGCACGACTCGCCGGCCGAGTCGCGGTCGCCCCTGCGGGTCGGGCACAGGGGGAACGACTTCAAGGACTTCGTCGAGGAGCGGAGGGGAAAGGGGAACGGGCGGGAGCTGCTGGTGACGAAGGCCGTGAACTCGGCTTTCTACGGGGAGCCGTCGCTGGACGTGTGGCTGAAGGGCGAGGGCATCGCGCAGATCGTGATCGTCGGCATCCAGACGAACATGTGCAACGAGACGACGGCGCGGATGGGCGGCAACCTCGGTTACGACGTGGTGTTTCCGCTGGACGCGATGCACACGTTCGACCTGGAGGGGCCGTTCGGGTGGGCGGCCACCGCGGAGGAGCTGACCCGGGCGACGGCGGTGTCGCTGCAGGGCGGAGGGTTCGCCCGGGTCGTGTCGACGGAGGACGTGCTGAAGGGCGCGGCGGCCGGTTAGGCCGGTGGGGGTCAGCCGTTGCCGGAGGCGAGCTCGCGGCTGCGGTCGCGGGCGGCTTCCAGGGCGGCGATGAGGGCGGCCCGTACGCCGTGGTTCTCCAGCTCGCGGATGGCGCTGATGGTGGTGCCGGCCGGAGAGGTGACGGCCTCGCGGAGCTTGACGGGGTGTTCGCCGCTGTCGCGGAGCATCACGGCGGCGCCGATGGCGGCCTGGACGATCAGGTCGTGGGCCTGGGCTCGGGGGAGGCCGAGGAGGATGCCGGCGTCGGTCATGGCCTCGACGAGGAAGTAGAAGTAGGCCGGGCCGGAGCCGGAGAGGGCGGTGGCGGCGTCCTGCTGGGACTCGGGGACGCGGAGGGTCTTGCCGACGCCGCCGAAGATCTCCTCGGCGTGGACGAGGTGCTCGGGGGTGGCGTGGCTGCCGCCGGAGATGACGGACATGCCTTCGTCGACGAGGACGGGGGTGTTGGGCATGACGCGGACGACGGGGGTGCCGGTGGTGAGCCGGTCCTCGATGAAGGAGGTGGGGATACCGGCGGCGGCGCTGATGACGAGACGGTCGACGGCGACGTGGGGGGCCAGCTCGTCGAGGAGGCGGCCCATGTCCTGGGGCTTCACGGCGAGGATGAGGGTGTCGGCGCGCTTGGCGGCCTCGGCGTTGGTGACGGCCTCGACTCCGTAGCGGGCGCGCAGCTCTTCGGCGCGCTCGGTGCGGCGGGCGGTGACCAGGAGGTTGGCGGGGCGCCAGCCGGCCCGGATCATGCCGCTGAGGAGCGCTTCACCGATCTTGCCGGTGCCGAGGACTGCGACGGTCTGGGTCATGGCTCTGTTCACCTCGCCGGAAGGGCATGTGCCTTGTCCATCCGTATGAACGGTTCGTCCACACGCATGGACATCCTCGCACCGTGGGGGTTCGTGCGGTGGGGGCGTCCGAGGGGCGGTACGCCCCCGGGGCACGTCAGGCGGTGCGGCGGCGGAGGGTGGCCGCGCCGAGGGCGAGGACGAGTACGGCGCAGCCGGCGACGACGAGGGCGTCGCGGATGAAGTCGCCCGTGATGTCGGGGTGGCGGAGGACCTCGTTCATGCCGTCGACGGCGTACGACATGGGCAGCGCGTTGGAGATCCCTTCGAGGACGGGCTGCATCTGGTCGCGGGCGATGAAGAGGCCGCACAGGAGCAGCTGGGGGAAGATCACGGCCGGCATGAACTGGACGGCCTGGAACTCGGAGGCGGCGAAGGCCGAGACGAAGAGGCCGAGGGCGGTACCGAGGAGCGCGTCGAGGAGCGCGACGAGAAGGAGCAGCCAGGGCGAGCCGACGACGTCGAGTCCGAGGACGCCGAGGGCGAGTCCCGTGGCGAGGGCGGACTGGACGATGGCGAGGAGTCCGAAGGCGAGGGCGTAGCCGGCGATGAGGTCGCCCTTGCCCAGCGGCATGGCGAGCAGGCGTTCCAGGCTGCCGGAGGTGCGTTCGCGCAGGGTGGCGATCGAGGTCACCAGGAACATCGTGATCAGCGGGAAGATGCCGAGCAGCGAGGCGCCGATGTTGTCGAAGGTCTGCGGGCTGCCGTCGAAGACGTACCGGAGCAGGAGCAGCATCAGGCACGGGACGAGGAGCATCAGGGCGATCGAGCGGGGGTCGTGGCGCAGTTGGCGCAGGACCCGGGCGGCGGTGGCGAGGGTGCGGGCGCTGCTCATCGCTGGGGCTCCTGAAGGGGTACGGCCGCCGCGCGGGCGTCGGCGGCGTCGACGAGGTGGAGGAAGGCCTCTTCGACGGTGGCGGTGTCGTTGCGGCGGCGCAGGGCTTCGGGGGTGTCCTCGGCGAGGATCTCGCCCTCGCGCATGAGGAGCAGCCGGTGGCAGCGCTCGGCCTCGTCCATGACGTGGGAGGAGACGAGCAGGGCGGCGTCGCGCTCGGCGGCGATGCGGTGGAAGAGGTTCCAGAGGTCGCGGCGGAGGACGGGGTCGAGTCCGACGGTGGGTTCGTCGAGGACGAGGACTTCCGGGGTGCCGAGCAGGGCGACGGCGAGGGAGACGCGGCTGCGCTGGCCGCCGGAGAGGCGGCCGGCCAGGGAGTCTGTGTGCGAGGCGAGGTCGACGTCGTCGATGGCGCGGGCGACGGCGGCGCGTCGGTCTTCGCGGTGGGCGCGGCCGGGGAGGAGGACGGCGGCGAAGTAGTCGAGGTTCTGCCGGACGGTGAGGTCGTCGTAGACGGATGGCGCCTGGGTGACGTAGCCGATGCGGGAGCGCAGGGAGGCGTCGCCCGCCGGGCGGCCGAGGACGTCGAGGGTGCCGGTGACGTGGGCCTGGGTGCCGACGATCGCGCGCATCAGGGTGGATTTGCCGCAGCCGGAGGGGCCGAGGAGGCCGGTGATCCGGCCCGCGGGTACGGCGAAGTCGAGGTCGCGCAGGACGGTGCGGTCGCCCCGTACGACGGTGAGGCCGCGCGCCACGATCGCCGGGGCGGAGCCCCCTTCCGAGTAATTCATCATGCGTTGAATAATGCTCTCGGGGGGTCGGAGCGTCAAGCGGTCTGCCCGACCCCCATGGCGTTGTCGACCGCGCTCCGGGAGGGGTCAGCCGATGCCGGGGATGAAGCGGACCAGCGACGGA
The DNA here is from genome assembly GCF_042902595.1 of Streptomyces sp. NPDC012508. Taxonomy (NCBI): domain Bacteria; kingdom Bacillati; phylum Actinomycetota; class Actinomycetes; order Kitasatosporales; family Streptomycetaceae; genus Streptomyces; species Streptomyces sp. NPDC012508. Next base: position 699,347 of record NZ_JBIBEO010000004.1, on the reverse strand, counting down.
CGGCGTGCCGCCAGGTGGAGGAAACGGACCGTCGAACGGACGATCTGCTCCTTGGTGGCGGCGGCGGGCCGGCCGGTGAGGAGACGTTCGCGCGGGGAGTCGTCCGGCCGGACGAACTGGACCAGGCCGTCATGGCGACCGAGGCTGACGCACTGGAGGAGGTAGCCGAAGCGGAGGGGCGCGGGCTCCTCGCCCCGCAGCTCGCCGATGATCGACTTTGCCGCGTGGGCGCCCGTCGGCAGCGCGGTGGCGCAGGCCATCCGGAGCGCTCCGGCGGTGGAGGTGGCGGCGCCCGCGTCTCCGGGGACGTAGATGTCCGGGTGGGAGACCGAGCGCAGGGAGGCGTCGACGGCGATACGGCCCGAGGGGGCGAGGGTGAGGCCGGCGGAGGCGGCGAGTTCGGCGTTGGGCGCCAGCGCGGCGGCCCAGACGACGACGTCGGCGTCGACGCCGTCGGGGTGGGCGACCCGGTGGCCCTCCTCGATCCGCACACCCCGTGCGCGCAGGACCGAACGGACATGGGCGGCGCCGCGGGGCGCGAGGCCCTGCCCGAGGCGGTCGGCGGTCAGAAGGCGGACGGGCGTGCCGGCGGGGCCGTAGGTCTCGGCGAGTTCGGCGGCCATCTCGATGCCGGTGAGCCCGCCGCCGACGACGGCGACGGAGCCGGGGCGGTCCTGAAGGAGCCTGTGGAGTTCGGGCGCGGTCTCGGCGGTGTGGAGGGCGCGGGTGCCGGCACCGCCGTCGGCACGGACACCGCCCGGGAGGCCGGTGCGGCTGCCGAGGGCGTAGACGAGCCGGTCGTACGGCAGGCTGCGCCCGTCGTCGGTCGTGACCAGGCGGGCCTTCGGATCGAGGGCGGTGGCCCACGCCGCGATGTGCTCGATCCCCGTGCGGTGCAGGAAGCGGGCGAGGGGGTGGGTGACGTCGGGGCGGCCGGCGGCGCGCTCGTGGAGCCGTACGCGTTCGGTGAACCGGTCGGCCGGGTCGACGAGCGTGACGTGGGCGTGCGGGGCGAGGCGCAGGGCGGCCCTGAGACCGGCGTAACCGGCGCCCAGGACCAGGACGCGCGTGGCTGCTGCGGTGGCTGTGGCGTGCGGGCCGTGGTGCTCCGGTGTCGTCTTCATGCGAGGGAGACGGCTCGGCCCCCGCGGAATGTGACATGGGCGCCGCGTCGCCGCCCGCGCGGGCTACTTGCGCTTGGGCTTCCTGCGGGCCGCCGGGTTGCCCGTCCGGGCGCCGCGCCGCTTCTCGTACTGGCCGCGGGCCGTCTCGTACTCGGTGCGGCGCAGCTTCTCGCCCGGCGCCTCGGAGAGGCTGCGGAAGAAGTAGGCGAGGAGGGAGCCGATGAAGCCGATCATCTTCAGGCTGCGCAGCGCGTCCTCGCGGGCCGGGTCGGCCGGGCGGCGGACGAAGCCCTCCCAGGTCTTACGGAAGGCGATGGCGCTGCAGATCGCGAACATGACCACTACGAGCAGGTTCACAAAACCGCCGACCTCGGCGATCTCCAGACCCTGGTAGGCGAATCGCAGCAGGAAGCAGCCCGCCGCGGCGGCGGCGAGCGCTCCGAGGGCGACACCGGCGCGGCGCAGCCCGTAGTGCCCGTCGTGCTCCACCCAGGTCGTCCCGAAGAAGCGGATCTCCTCGGGCTGGGGTCCGGCGGGGGTGGAGCCGGGCTCGGCGCTGCGGGGCTCGGCGGTCTGGTCTTCGTCGCTCACGAGGTCGATTATCCCCGGGCGGGGAGGGAAGGGGTCAGCCGCAGCGCGGCGCGACGTACCCGTCACTCCCCGTCTTCACGTACGCGTCGGAGATGAACTCCCCGGACGCGATGTTGTCCCAGATCCTCGTCGTGCCGTACGGGCCGGTGACCGTCTGGCCGGGCGTCTGGCAGCGGATCGCCACCCAGGAGCCCGCGGGCAGGATCCGTACCACCGCGTACTGCGTACCCGGGCCGGAGCGGACATTGACGCGCACCCCCGGCGCGACCGGGTACCGCGTCCCGCTCATCGCGGCCACCGCGTCCAGCTCGGCTGTCGCCGCTTCCGTCGTCGTCTCGTCCACGCCCATGGCGTCCTCCCCCGTGGAGCAAAGCGCTCCTCTGCGATTCACTCTCTGCGACGCGCAGGCTAGCAAGCCCCACCGACATCCCGGGCGCCATCGACTAGGCTCCGTGCGTCGCGCACGCGCGCGAACTCGACGGGGACCACACGGGGGTGGGCGATGCCGCCGTTGCGAAGAACCGGTGCCGACCGGGACGCGGAAGAACCCGAGTACGCGGGCGAGTACCGTCTCCAGGCCTGCCTCGGCTCGGGCGGCATGGGCGTGGTCCATCTGGCCAGCTCCGCCTCAGGACTGCGGCTCGCGGTCAAGGTGGTGCACGGACAGTACGCGGAGGACCCGGAGTTCAGGGCCCGGTTCCGCCAGGAGGTGGCCGCCGCGCGCCGGGTGAGCGGAGCCTTCACCGCACCCGTCGTGGACGCGGACCCCGATGCCGAACGCCCCTGGATGGCCACGCTCTACGTCCCCGGACCCACCCTCGCCGACCAGGTGAAGCGGAACGGGCCCCTCTCCCCCGCCGAACTGCGCCGGCTGACGGCCGGGCTCGCCGAGGCCCTGCGCGACATCCACCGGGCCGGTGTCGTCCACCGCGACCTCAAGCCGAGCAACGTCCTGCTCACCGACACCGGACCGAAGGTCATCGACTTCGGCATCTCCCGGCCGGTCGACAGCGATCTGCACACGGAGACCGGGAAGTTGATCGGGTCGCCGCCGTTCATGGCGCCGGAGCAGTTCCAGCGGCCCCGCGAGGTCGGCCCGGCGGCGGACGTCTTCGCGCTCGGTTCCGTGCTGGTGCACGCGGCCACCGGGCACGGGCCGTTCGACTCCGACAGTCCGTACATCGTCGCCTACCAGGTCGTCCACGACGAGCCGGACCTGTCGGGCGTCCCGGAGGCGCTGGCTCCGCTCGTCGCGCGCTGTCTGGCCAAGGAGCCGGCCGAGCGCCCGACTCCGGCCGAGATCATGGCGGCGCTGCTTCCGCCCTCGTACGAGGCTGCGGCCTTCATACCCGCGCAGCGGCGACCGCTCACACTGCCCGACCAGTTCCCGGGCGCGGCCGAAGGCTCCGGGACGGGCGGGGCGTCCGGGGCGTGGGACGCGGACACGCCCGTACGCGTCCCGGTGCCGCGCACCCGTCGACGACGGCGGTCGCCGGCCGTGGCCGCGACCGCGCTCGCCGTCCTCGCCGCGGGCGGCGCGTTCGTGGCGCTGCGCGGCGGTGGCGAGGACCCGGCGCCCCGGCCGAACCCGGCCGAGGCGGCAGCCGCCTTCGACGGCTGGCAGACCGTCCTGCGGAAGGACGGCAAGCCGTCCGCGCCGACCTGTGCCCATGGCGCCGGTGCCCTGTACTGCACGGGCGGGGGCACCGCCGCCGCCCGGCTCGACCCGCGGACCGGACGGATCCTGTGGTCGCACCCGGCCGGCGCCGACGGGGGTCCGGCCGCACCGCCCGTCGCGTTCCCGCCGTCCGTACTTGCGGGAGGACTCGTCGCCGTCCCCTCGCCGGACGGCCGGCTGCGCACGTACGCGGTCACCGACGGCGCACCCGGCTGGCACACCGGCGCGGCCCTCGCCGAACGGGGCGAGAGCGCCGGGGACGCCGTCGTCCTGTCCACCGGGACCGGCGGCATCCGGGCCGTCGACAGCTCCACCGGACAGCAGCTCTGGCGCCATGGCCTCCCCGGGTTCACGGCACCCCAGTTGGGCCCCTACGAGGCCGGCACCGGACTGGTGACCGTCTCCGAGGCCTCGGCCGACGGAGCCCGCACCCGTGTGGCCGCGCTGCGCCCCGCGACCGGCGACGTGGTGTGGCAGCGGCGCCTGGAGGGCCACCTCACGCCGATCGGGCAGGCCGAGGACGGCTCGCTGATCCTGGCCTCGCACCATCGCGGCATGGAGGTCGACGCCCTGGTGCGCTACGACCCCGCCGACCACTCCGTCCGCCGCACGCCCTTGCAGGTACGGCTCTACGACCCGCGGTTCGCCGTGCGCGGCGACACCGTGTACCTCCTCGACCAGGCCGGCCACCTGACGGCCGTCGACACCGCCGCCGGCCCGTCCGGTCGCGTTCTGTGGGAACTGGACACCGCCGCGGGCTATGTCTCGGCACCGGTGCTCGGGCCCGGCGAGCGGCTCTATCTCTCCGTGGCCGACGGGCGGTTGCTCGCCGTCGACACCGGGCGCGGGGCGCTGCTCGGGCAGACCTCGCCGCGGCTGCGGGACGGGCGGCTCGGATACACGACGACCGTGCCCGCGCCCGTCGTCGCCGGGGAGAAGGTCTTCGGGACCGCGCCGGACGGGTCCGTCTTCGCCGTGGACGGGCGGGACCCGGCGGACTGGTGAGGGACCGCCGCTTCCCGGGCGGTAGGTCTCCGCGCCCTACCCGCCGCAGGTCCCGCTCTCCTGCCCGGGAGGGCGAACCCGTGGCGGTGATCGTGGCGCACACGCGGGGACGCAGGGACGCAGGGACGCGGGGACGCACGCACGGACGCAGGGACGCAGGGACGCACGCACGGACGCGGCAAGCGGGCGTCTTCGCCCGCTCGCCGCGTCCGTCCTCCACGGGTCTCCCGGTGCGCCGGGCGGCCGGGTCAGGCCAGCTTCGTCACGTCCCGGACCGCGCCCTTGTCCGCGCTCGTCGCCATCGCCGCGTACGCCCGCAGCGCCGCCGAGACCTTCCGCTGCCGGTTCTTCGGGGCGTAGACGCCGCCCAGCGCCTCACGGCGGGCAGCCAGCGTGGCGTCGTCGACGAGCAGCTCGATCGAGCGGCTCGGGATGTCGATACGGATCCGGTCGCCGTCCTCGACCAGTGCGATCGTGCCGCCCGAGGCCGCCTCCGGCGACGCGTGACCGATCGACAGGCCCGACGTACCGCCCGAGAAGCGGCCGTCCGTCACCAGCGCGCAGGTCTTGCCGAGGCCCCGGCCCTTGAGGAAGGAGGTCGGGTAGAGCATCTCCTGCATGCCCGGGCCGCCGCGCGGACCCTCGTAACGGATGACGACCACGTCGCCGTCGGTGATCTGCTTGTTGAGGATCTTCTCGACGGCCTCGTCCTGCGACTCACAGACGACGGCCGGGCCCTCGAAGGTCCAGATCGACTCGTCCACGCCGGCCGTCTTCACGACGCAGCCGTCGACGGCCAGGTTGCCGCGCAGGACGGCCAGTCCGCCGTCCTTCGAGTACGCGTGGGCCGCGTCGCGGATGCAGCCGCCGGCCGCGTCCGTGTCCAGGGAGTCCCAGCGCTCGGACTGCGAGAAGGCGGTCGCCGAGCGGACGCAGCCGGGCGCCGCGTGCCACAGCTCGACGGCCTCCGCGGACGGGGAGCCGCCGCGCACGTCCCAGGTCCCCAGCCACTCCTTGATGGAGCGGGAGTGGACGGTGTGCACGTCCTCGTTGAGGAGACCCGCGCGGTACAGCTCGCCCAGGATGGCCGGGATGCCACCGGCGCGGTGCACGTCCTCCATGTAGTACGTGCCGCCGGGCGCCACGTTCGGCGCGACCTTGGCCAGGCACGGCACGCGGCGCGAGACCTCGTCCATGTCGGACAGGCCGTAGTCCAGCTCGGCCTCCTGGGCGGCGGCCAGCAGGTGCAGGATCGTGTTGGTCGAGCCGCCCATGGCGATGTCCAGGGCCATGGCGTTCTCGAAGGCCGCGCGGGTGGCGACGGAGCGCGGCAGGACCGAGTCGTCGTCCTCGTCGTAGTAGCGACGCGTGATGTCGACGACCGTGCGCGCCGCGTTCTCGTACAGCGCCTTGCGGGCCGTGTGGGTGGCGAGGACCGAGCCGTTGCCGGGGAGGGAGAGGCCGATGGCCTCGGTCAGGCAGTTCATCGAGTTGGCGGTGAACATGCCGGAACAGGAGCCACAGGTCGGACAGGCGTTCTCCTCGATACGGAGGATGTCCTCGTCCGAGATCTTGTCGTTGACCGCGTCGGAGATCGCGTCGACCAGGTCGAGCGTACGGACCGTGCCGTCGACCAGCGTGGCCTTGCCGGACTCCATCGGACCGCCGGAGACGAAGACCGTCGGGATGTTGAGCCGCAGGGCGGCGTTCAGCATGCCGGGGGTGATCTTGTCGCAGTTGGAGATGCAGATCAGGGCGTCGGCGCAGTGGGCCTCGACCATGTACTCCACGCTGTCCGCGATCAGGTCGCGGGAGGGCAGGGAGTACAGCATGCCGCCGTGGCCCATCGCGATGCCGTCGTCGACGGCGATCGTGTTGAACTCGCGCGGGATGGCACCGGCGGCGGTGATGGCCTCGGAGACGATCCGGCCGACCGGCTGGAGGTGGGTGTGGCCCGGGACGAACTCCGTGAAGGAGTTGGCCACCGCGATGATCGGCTTCCGGCCGATGTCCGCGCCGGGTACACCGGAGGCGCGCATAAGGGCGCGTGCGCCCGCCATGTTGCGGCCGTGGGTGACAGTGCGGGACCTCAGCTCGGGCATCGTCGCTCGCTCCTCAGTGATGGATGTGCTTGCTGTCGAGCCTACGCCGGGCGACCAAGATCTGGACGGGTTGTCCGCATGCCGGACGCGCTGTTCAGCCTTCGGTCAGGACTTCGGTGACGGGTCCGTGAGATAGCGCTGGAGCGTCGGGGCGACGTGGGCCACGATCTCCTCGGGGTCGGCGGAGGCCATCGGCTCGACCTTGATGACGTACCGCAGGATCGCGATCCCGATCATGTGGGACGCGGCGAGCTCCGCGCGGAACTTCGGCTCCGGTACGTCGAGATCCGCGGCGATCCGCTCCAGGAGCCGGCGCAGGACGAAGCCGCGCAGCACCTTGGCGGCCGCCTCGTGGGTGAGCGCGGAACGGATGATCGCGAGGAGCGGGGCGCGGCTGACCGGGTTCTCCCAGACCCCGATGAAGTAGCGGGCGAGCCGCTCGCCGATGCCGTCGAGGGGCCCGCCGAGGATCGCGGGGAGGACGACCGCGGGCTCGAAGGAGACCTCGATAGCGGCGGCGAAGACCTCGTCCTTCGTACCGAAGTAGTGGTGCACGAGCGCCGGGTCGACGTCGGCCGCCTTGGCGATGCCGCGCACGGAGGTCTTGTCGTAGCCTCGCTCGGCGAACTGCGCGCGGGCGGCGTCCAGGATGCGTTCCCGGGCACCGGGCCCGCTCTCCTCCTCGGTACGGGAGGGGCGGCCGCGACGGCGCGGGGCGGCCGGTCCCGTCATGAGCGGCGCGCTCGGGAGGACTTGGCGGCGGAGGCCAGGTGCAGCCGGGTGAAGGCGAGGGCCTCCGCGAGGTCGGCCTCGCGTTCGGCCGCCGACATCGCCCGCCGGGTGTTGACCTCGACGACCACATGGCCGTCGAAGCCGGTGAGCGCCAGCTTCTCCAGGACCTCCGCGCAGGGCTGGTTGCCGCGGCCGGGGACCAGGTGCTCGTCCTTGGCCGAGCCCCTGCCGTCGGCGAGGTGGACGTGGCCCAGGCGGTCACCCATGCGGTCGATCATGGCGAGGGCGTCCGTACGGGCGGTCGCGGTGTGCGACAGGTCGACCGTGAAGTGGCGGTAGTCGTCCTTGGTGACGTCCCACTCGGGGGCGTACGCGAGCATCTCGCGGTCCTTGTACCGCCAGGGGTACATGTTCTCGACGGCGAACCGGACGTCCGTCTCGTCGGCCATCCGCCAGATGCCGTTGACGAAGTCACGGGCGTACTGGCGCTGCCAGCGGAACGGCGGGTGGACGACGACCGTGGAGGCGCCGAGCTTCTCCGCGGCCGCCTGGGCGCGCTGGAGCTTGACCCAGGGATCCGTGGACCAGACGCGCTGCGTGATCAGCAGACAGGGCGCGTGAACGGCGAGGATCGGGACCTGGTGGTAGTCCGAGAGGCGGCGCAGGGCCTCGATGTCCTGGCTGACCGGATCGGTCCACACCATGATCTCGACACCGTCGTATCCGAGGCGCGCGGCGATCTCGAAGGCCGTCGCCGTCGACTCCGGATAGACCGAGGCCGTCGACAGGGCGACCTTCGCATCCGGGATGCGCACCACTGGTTCTGCCACGAAGGACAGGGTACGGGGCGGCGCGGTGGCCGGGGAGGTGGTTCCCGTCACCCTCGGTCGCGACGAGGGCGCGGGGAGGCGGGGTGCGGGGCGGGGACGGGGCGTGTGGGCGGGGCGCGCGGGCGGGGCGCGTCGGCCTGCACGCGCGCGTGGGGCCCGCGCTCCCTCCGGCCTGCCCCACGCGCGCGTGGAGCAGGCCGGTACTCCCTTCGGTCTACTCCTCCGGCAGGTGGTCCAGGCGGCGCAGGATCACGCCCTCGCGCAGCGCCCAGGGGCAGATCTCCAGCTCGTCGACGCCGAAGAGGTCCATCGCGCCCTCGGCCACCAGCGCGCCCGCGAGCAGCTGGGGCGCGCGGCCCTCCGACACGCCCGGGAGCCCCGCCCGCTGTATGGCGCTCATGGCGCTGAGCTTGGGGACCCACTCCTCCAGCGACGCACGGGTCAGGACGCGTCGCAGGTAGAGCCCCTTCTCGGATCCGGGCGATCCGGCGATCCGGGCGAGCTGCTTGAAGGTCTTGGACGTGGCCACGACATGGTCGGGCTTGCCGAAGCGGCTGAATTCTCCGACCGTACGGGCGATCTGGGCGCGTGCGTGGCGGCGCAGCGCCCGGACGTCGGCCGAGTCGGGCGGGTCGCCCGGCAGCCAGCCCGACGTCAGCCGGCCGGCTCCGAGGGGCAGCGAGACCGCCGCGTCCGGCTCCTCGTCGATGCCGTACGCGATCTCCAGCGAGCCGCCGCCGATGTCGAGGAGGAACAGCTTGCCCGCGGACCAGCCGAACCAGCGGCGCGCGGCCAGGAACGTGAGCCGGGCCTCCTCGTCGCCCGTGAGGACCTGGAGGTCGATCCCGGTCTCCCGCTTCACACGGTCGAGGACTGCGTCGGCATTGGTCGCCTCGCGCACCGCGGAGGTCGCGAACGGCAGCACCTCCTCGCAGCCCTTGTCCTCGGCGGCCTGCAGTGCGCCCTGGACGGTCGCGATGAGCCGCTCGATCCCGCTCGGGGCGATGGCTCCGTGCCCGTCGAGGAGCTCCGCCAGCCGCAGCTCCGCCTTGTGGGAGTGGGCGGGCAGCGGCCGGGCGCCGGGGTGGGCGTCCACCACCAGCAGGTGCACTGTGTTCGAACCGACGTCGAGGACTCCGAGTCTCATGGACGGAACGCTACTGCTCCCACCCGCATACGCTTGTCGTGTGCCAAAGACGAAAAAGGCGAAGCCGGGCAAAGACATCACTGCCAAGGCTCAGAAGACCTCCAAGAAGCAGGGCGGGACCCCCGGCCCGGGCGAACCGGACGAGAAGGGCCTCGACTTTCCGCGCGCCTGGGTCGAGTTTCCGGACCCCGCGGACGACGAGCAGGTCTTCCGCTGCGACCTGACCTGGCTCACCTCGCGCTGGACGTGCATCTTCGGCAGCGGCTGCCAGGGCATCCAGGCCGGCCGCGCCGACGACGGCTGCTGCACGCTCGGCGCGCACTTCTCCGACGAGGACGACGAGAAGCGGGTCGCCTCGCACGTGGAGCGGCTCACGCCGGAGCTGTGGCAGTTCCACGACGTCGGCACGGAGTCGGGCTGGACGCAGCTCGACGAGGACGGCGACCGGCAGACCCGCCGCTGGGAGGGTTCCTGCATCTTCCAGAACCGTCCCGGCTTCGCGGGCGGCGCCGGCTGCTCGCTGCACATCCTGGCCCTCAAGGAGGGCAAGGAGCCGCTGGAGACCAAGCCGGACGTGTGCTGGCAGCTGCCGGTGCGCCGGACGTACGAGTGGATCGACCGGCCCGACGACTCCCGGATCCTTCAGGTGTCGATCGGTGAGTACGACCGCCGGGGCTGGGGCCCGGGCGGCCACGACCTGCACTGGTGGTGCACGTCGGCGACCTCGGCGCACGGGGCCGGTGAGCCGGTGTACGTGACGTACCGGCCCGAGCTGACCGAGCTGATGGGCAAGGCGGCGTACGACGTGCTGGTGGAGCTGTGCGAGGCGCGGCTGGCGGCCCAGCTGCCGCTGGTGGCTCCCCACCCGGCGGACCCGGCGGGTCCGCAGGAGTAACCCGGCGGACCCCGGCGGACCCGGTCGGGCCGCAGGCGCGGGCCGACCGACAGCCGGCTGGGAGACCTGCCGCGAGGCCCGGCTAGGACGCCGGCGGGGAGTCCGAGCCGCTCGGCGTCCCGGGGTCCGTGGACGTCGGGGGTTCGGTCGTCGGGGTCGGCTCCGTCGTGGGCGGAGGGGTCGTCGGCTCCTCCGTGGTCGGCGGCGGCTCCTCGGTCGTCGGCGGGGGCGTCGTGGGCTCCTCCGTGGTCGGCGGCGGCTCTTCCGTCGTCGGGGGCGGCGGGGTGGTCTTCCCGTGGCCGTCGATCCGTACGACGGCGCCCGAGGGGTTCACCCCGACCCGGGCCGACCAGGCCCCCGCCGGCTCGCGCGCGTGATCCACGGAGATCCGGACCGTCACCGACTCGCCCGGCCGCAGGGTGCCCGAGGCCTGGCTCACGTACAGCCAGGGCGCGTCCGACCAGAGCGCCCAGTCGACGGGTGAGCCGCCGGAGGCGGTGAGGGTGAGCAGCGTCGTTTCGCCGTTCCCCTGGGCCGCGACCGTGATCCGGCCGGGGCCGGCCTGACCGGGCAGGGACGGCCCCACCGGCCCGCCGGGGCTGATCACCTCGACGGAGACGTCCGGGGACCCGCTGCCCTGGGTGAAACGCGGCTCCGGGGTGGTGCGGGCGTTGCCCGCGTTCTCGTAGTGGTCGTACGGGGAGCCGTCCAGGCCCGCCGGGTCGTCCGCCTCGTGCGCGGTGACCGGAGCACCGGCGCGACCGCCCTCGCCGCCGACGGGACCGCCGCGGTACGAGGCCCACAGGGCGAGCACCGGGGCCGCGACCACGGCCGCCACGACGGTCGTCGTCACCGCGCGGGCCCGCATCCGGTCGCGGCGGGCAGCGTGGTCCTTGGGGTCCAGGGGGAATCCGGCCGGCCCGAAACGGGGAGCGACGGCACGCGCGCGTGGGACGTGCAGCATCGCCACGTACGCGGACGCCCTCGGCGCCTCGACCAGCGGGAGCCGGGCCGGGGTGGGCGAGGTCGCACCGGGCCACGGGCCGCCCGCGCCCGCCCGCTCGGCGGCCCGGCGGCAGCGCGGGCAGTCGTCGACATGACGGACGAGCTCGGCGCGCAGGGTCGCGGAGAGCAGCACCTGGTGGTCGCCGGTGAGCCGGGCGACGGTGGGGCAGTTCCCGGTCTCGACGACCGCGAGCGCGGCGCGGGTGCGCTCGACCTCGCAGGCGGCCGAGGAGAGCAGTTCGCGGGCGGCGAGCGCGTCGAGGGAGAGCACGGCGGCGACCTCGCGGTGCCCGAGGCCGTGCCGGACGGCGAGTTCGAGCGCCTCGCGCTGCTCGGGTGTGGTGCCCGCGGCCTCCGGCCAGGCCAGCAGGGCCAGTTCGGCGCGGCGGCGCTCGGCGACCTCCTCGGAGACGCGGGGCGGCCCGGGCTCCTCGACGGCCGGACGGCCGGTGTGCGCGCCCTGCCGTCTGCGGCCCTGCTCGCCCAGACTGCGCAGACAGGCCCAGCGCGCGAGCGCGTACAGCCAGGCCTTGCGCCCGTCCTCGTCGGAGGGACAGCGGCCGCGCTGACGCTCGGCGACGGCGAGGACGTCACCGAGGACGGCGGTCGCGGCGTCGTGGTCGCAGAGCACGGAGAGGCAGTAGGTGAACAGACCGTCCAGATACGCCTCGTAGCGGGCGGGCGGGTGCTGACCGAGGGTGCGGGGACCTTCGGCCGCCCGCCGGTGCGCCCGGTGTGCGCCGGTGGTGTGGGTGGGGGGTTCCAGCCTGCTGCTCGTCACTGGGCGACCGTAGGCAAGGCAGGGCGAGCTCTTCGTACCGGTTGAACACTTTTAATCCTTACGGGTGAAGGTATCCCTCGAAAGGGGACAGGAAGGCGGCGTTCCGCTGCCGTGGGTCCGGCGGGCTCCCGGCCCGGCGCCCGCTGTCAGTGGGGGCCGCTACGGTGTGGCGCATGGCTGCCCGTACGAAATCCGCCAAGGACCGGCCGTCCTACCGCTGCACCGAATGCGGCTGGACGACCGCCAAATGGCTCGGTCGTTGCCCTGAGTGCCAGGCCTGGGGGACGGTCGAGGAGTACGGCGCGCCCGCTGTCCGTACCACCGCCGCCGGCCGCGTCTCCACCGCCGCGCTCCCGATCGGCCAGGTCGACGGCCGGCAGGCCACCGCCCGCTCCACGGGCGTGGACGAGCTGGACCGGGTCCTCGGCGGGGGGCTCGTGCCCGGGGCGGTCGTGCTGCTCGCCGGCGAGCCCGGCGTCGGCAAGTCCACGCTGCTCCTCGACGTCGCCTCGAAGGCGGCGAGCGAGGAGCACCGCACGCTGTACGTCACGGGCGAGGAGTCCGCGAGCCAGGTCCGGCTGCGCGCCGACCGGATCAAGGCCCTGAACGACCATCTCTATCTGGCCGCCGAGACCGATCTGTCCGCGGTCCTCGGGCACCTCGACGCCGTGAAGCCGTCGCTGCTGATCATGGACTCGGTGCAGACGGTCGCCTCCCCGGAGATCGACGGGGCGCCGGGCGGCATGGCCCAGGTGCGCGAGGTCGCCGGAGCGCTGATCCGGGCCTCCAAGGAGCGCGGCATGTCCACGCTCCTGGTCGGCCATGTCACCAAGGACGGCGCCATCGCGGGACCGCGGCTCCTGGAGCACCTGGTCGACGTCGTCCTGAGCTTCGAGGGCGACCGGCACGCGCGCCTGCGGCTGGTCCGCGGCGTGAAGAACCGGTACGGGGCGACGGACGAGGTCGGCTGCTTCGAGCTGCACGACGAGGGGATCACGGGCCTCGCCGACCCGTCCGGGCTCTTCCTGACCCGGCGCGACGTGGCCGTGCCCGGGACCTGTCTGACGGTCACCCTGGAGGGCCGCCGGCCGCTGGTGGCCGAGGTGCAGGCGCTGACGGTGGACTCGCAGATCCCGTCCCCCCGGCGCACCACCTCGGGCCTGGAGACCTCCCGGGTCTCGATGATGCTGGCCGTCCTGGAGCAGCGCGGCCGGATCAGCGCGCTCGGCAAGCGGGACATCTACTCGGCGACGGTGGGCGGCGTGAAGCTCTCCGAGCCCGCCGCCGACCTGGCGATCGCCCTCGCCCTGGCCTCCGCCGCCAGCGACACGCCGCTCCCGAAGAACCTCGTCGCGATCGGCGAGGTCGGGCTCGCGGGCGAGGTCCGCCGGGTCACGGGCGTGCAGCGGCGCCTGGCCGAGGCGCACCGCCTCGGGTTCACGCACGCGCTGGTCCCCGGGGATCCGGGGAAGGTGCCGGCGGGCATGAAGGTCACGGAGGTGGCGGACATGGGGGACGCGCTGAGGGTGCTGCCCCGCACCCGCAGACCGGCCGCGGCCCGCGACGAGCAGGGATAGGCACGGGGAAAGCGGGGACGGTAGCGGGGCGGCGGAGGCGTCGTCGCGCCGGGACGAACCGGGGGCACGCCCGGACTCGCCGGAGTCGCCCGGAGTCGCGCCGGGACGCGCCCGGACTCGCCGGAGTCGCTCCGAGGCAGCGCGGCCCCGTGCCGGGCCGTCGCCCCGAGGGCCGTGGCCCCCGCGCGGGCCGTCGCCGCGAGGCCGCGGGGCCGGTTCGCCAGGCGCCTCGCCGGGGCGGCGGAGGCCGTCGTTCCGGGGGTGTGCGCCGCGCCGCGGCGGGGTGGCGCGGGAGAGGCGCTCGGGCCGATGAGGGGTGTGCTCCGGCGTGCGGCAGAGGGGCGCGGGGCGGTGTCGCTAGACTTTGCCCTGGTCTCGCCCATCCGTACGAGCCGGAGGAGAGCAGTGGCAGCCAAGGACGGGAACGAAGCGCTGATGCGCGCGGCCCTCAGCGCGGTCGCTCCCGGCACCGCACTGCGCGACGGCCTCGAGCGCGTTCTGCGGGGCAACACCGGCGGTCTGATCGTGCTCGGCATGGACAAGACGGTGGACTCGATGTGCACCGGCGGCTTCGTGCTGGACGTCGAGTTCACCGCGACCCGGCTGCGTGAGCTGTGCAAGCTCGACGGCGGGCTCGTCCTCGACAAGGACATCTCCAAGATCCACCGGGCCGGTGTCCAGCTCGTTCCGGACGCCTCCATCCACACCGAGGAGACGGGCACCCGCCACCGAACCGCGGACCGGGTCTCCAAGCAGTGCAACTTCCCGGTCGTCTCCGTCTCGCAGTCGATGCGGCTCATCGCCATCTACGTGAACGGCGAGCGCCGGGTCCTCGAGGAGTCGGCCGCGATCCTCTCCCGCGCCAACCAGGCCCTCGCGACCCTGGAGCGGTACAAGCTCCGGCTCGACGAGGTCGCCGGCACCCTCTCCGCGCTGGAGATCGAGGACCTGGTGACCGTCCGGGACGTCACGGCCGTCGCCCAGCGCCTGGAGATGGTCCGCCGGATCGCCACGGAGATCGCCGAGTACGTCGTCGAGCTCGGCACCGACGGCCGGCTTCTCTCGCTCCAGCTCGACGAGTTGATCGCCGGCGTGGAGCCCGAGCGGGAGCTCGTCATCCGGGACTACGTGCCGGAGCCCACGGCCAAGCGCTCGCGCACGGTCGCGGAGGCGCTGACCGAGCTCGACGCGCTCACCCACGCCGAGCTCCTCGAACTCCCCATCGTGGCGCGGGCCCTGGGCTACAGCGGCTCCCCCGAGACCCTCGACTCCGCGGTCTCCCCGCGCGGCTACCGCCTCCTCGCCAAGGTCCCGCGGCTGCCCGGCGCGATCATCGAGCGGCTCGTGGAGCACTTCGGCGGTCTGCAGAAGCTGCTAGCGGCCAGCGTCGACGACCTCCAGACCGTCGACGGCGTGGGCGAGGCCCGGGCGCGGAGCGTCCGCGAGGGCCTGTCCCGGCTCGCGGAGTCCTCGATCCTGGAGCGGTACGTCTGAGCGGACGTACGCCTCAGCAGCGGTACGTCCAAGGCCTGGTACGCGGAAGGGGCCGTACGGAGCCTCCCGTACGGCCCCTTCCGTATCGCTCGTTCAGTCCTTGTCCAGCGTGAACGAGGCCGGAAGCACCTTCACGCCCGGCATCGTCGCCTCCAGCAGGTACGTCCCCGGCCCCACCGGGCCCGCCGGGGCGGTGGCGCACTGCGGGGCGCTCCGGCCGCGGTCCCACTCCACGGTGCGCGTGATCGACGAACCCGCCGGGACCCGGAACAGCACGGCGCCGGCCGGGCGCGGGCAGTCCTGGGAGGACCAGACGTCGTCGTCCTGCTCGTCACTGATCGTCAGGACCGCGTTCTTGGGCCCGAGATCGGCCTTGCAGTCGGTGGCCGAGGTGTTCTTGGCGACCAGGTGGAAGCGCGGCTTCTCGTCCGGTGCGTACGAGACCTGGGCGCTGCGGAGCGTCAACTGCAGGGATCCGGGGGCGCAGTTCGGCAGCGGGGAATCGGCCGGAACCTGCTGGCCCGCGCTCGCGCCCGCGCCGCCGTCCCCGCCCCCGCCGTCGGTGTCGCCGTTCTTGCCGCCGTCTCCGGCGTCGCCGCCCGCGCCCGCGTCCGTACCGCCTTCGCCGTCACCGCCGTCTCCACCGGAGTTCTCGCCGGACTCGCCCGACTCGTCGCGCCCGCCCGGCTGTTCGCTGATCGCGGGACCGGAGCCGGAGGGTCCGGGGGTGATCGAGGGCGCGGGAGAAGCGCCGTTGGCGGAGTCGTCGGGCTTCTTCCCGCCGCCTCCACCGGAGGTGACGACCCAGATGGCGACCAGCGCCATCAGGGCGATCAGGCACAGCGCGACCGCCCTCCGTCGCCAGTAGATGGAGGAGGGAAGCGGCCCGACCGGATTGCGCAGTGATCCCACGCCACGAACCTTACGAGAGATCGGCCCCAACTCCCGCCCCACCCGCCGCCCCAGGCGCCAAGTTTTGCCGATGATCACATCCTGGGTGCGCGCCCTTCCCGTAATCCCCCACTTTCGTCGGGGGTGGTGGTGGTCGTTCGCTCCGGGTGCCGGGCACGGGCCGACGGTTAGCGTCGCCGATCATGAACACGCTCTCGGACGATCTCTATCTCGATGTCACGGACGTCGCCCACGCCACCCCGCACTGGCTCCAGCAGTCGGCCGAGGTGTGGACGGAGGCCGGGCTGCTGCTCTTCGGTGCGCTGTTCGCCGCCGGGTGGTGGCGGGCGAGATCCCGGACGAGCGGGGCGATGGCCCTCGCTCTGCTCGCGCCGCTCGCGACCGCGTTCGGGTACGTGGTGAGCGAGGCGCTCAAGTCACTGGTGGAGGAGGAGCGTCCGTGCCGGGCGGTCGCCGGGGCACCGGCCCCGCTCGTACCGTGCCCGCCGACCGGCGACTGGTCCTTCCCCAGCAACCACGCCGCGATCGCGGGCGCGGCGGCGGTGGCTCTCGCGCTGTCCTGGCGCGGCATCATCTGGCTGACCGCCCCGATGGCGCTGCTCATGGCCTTCTCCCGGGTCTTCGTCGGCGTCCACTACCCGCACGACGTGGCCGTCGGGCTTGTGCTCGGCGGAGCGGTCGCGTTCCTGGTCGTCACGGCGGCGAACCGGCCCGTCCGGGCGGTGGTGGAGACGGCGCGGTCGAGCCGGAACGGCGCCGCGGTGTGGTGCGCGGGGCGCGGGCCGCGCCCGCGCGCCTCCACGCGCCCCGAGGGCGTGCGCCACGGCGCGTACTGAACGCGCGCCGGACGTGCCAGGATCGGGGGTGCGATGACTTCCACCGATGCCCCCATCCCTGTGTTCGACGCCCCGGCCGGCCCGGCACCCGCCGCCGCACTGCACGGGCCCGTCCTCGCCTGGTTCGACCGGCACGCCCGCGACCTGCCCTGGCGCCGCCCCGAGGCGGGGGCGTGGGGCGTGATGGTCAGCGAGTTCATGCTCCAGCAGACCCCGGTCGTACGGGTCCTGCCGGTGTACGAGCAGTGGCTGGCGCGCTGGCCGCGCCCGGCCGACCTCGCCGCCGACGCTCCGGGCGACGCCGTCCGCGCCTGGGGCCGGCTCGGTTACCCGCGGCGCGCGCTGCGGCTGCACGCCGCGGCCGTGGCCATAACGGAGCGGCACGGCGGCGATGTGCCGCGCGAGCACGCGGCGCTCCTGGCGCTGCCCGGGATCGGCGAGTACACGGCGGCGGCCGTGGCCTCGTTCGCGTACGGGCAGCGGTACCCGGTCCTGGACACGAACGTCCGCCGGGTGTTCGCCCGGGCGGCGACGGGCGTGCAGTACCCGCCGAACGCCACCACCGCGGCTGAGCGCAGGCTCGCGCGGGAGCTGCTGCCGCAGGACGAGGAGACGGCGGCGCGCTGGGCGGCTGCCTCGATGGAGCTGGGCGCGCTGGTGTGCACGGCGAAGAACGAGGACTGCGGGCGGTGCCCGATCGCCGACCGGTGTGCGTGGCGGCTGGCCGGGAAGCCGGCCCACGACGGCCCGGCCCGGCGCGGGCAGACGTACGCGGGCACGGACCGGCAGGTACGCGGCCGGCTGCTCGCCGTCCTGCGGGACGCGCCGGGCGCGGTGCCGCAGGCCGCCCTGGACGCGGTCTGGGACGACCCGGTCCAGCGCGCCCGCGCGCTGGACGGCCTGGTCGCGGACGGCCTGGTGGAACCCCTGGAGAACGCGGAGTACCGCCTCCCCCAGTCCTGACGGCGTCCTGAGGGAGTCCGCGTGCCCGGCCCCGGGCGGGCCCCGGGCTCCAGGCCCCGGGCACCCTTAGGACGCCACCCCGTAACCGGCCCGGCCCCGCCCCACCCCGTAACCGGCTCGTCCCTATACCCACTCCCGGCCCCTGTTACACAACCGATGGGCAGCCGTGTGGCTGTCGACGGCTGGCTCGCACAGCCTCGTGACAAGCGCTCCGTAGCGTCGTCGACGTCAAGCAAACGAGCTGGTCACGGGGATGGAGGCGGTCGGTATGTCGCACGGCGAGGTGCTCGACTTCGAGGAGTACGTACGGACGCGGCAGGACGCGCTGCTGCGCAGTGCCCGTCGGCTCGTCCCCGACCCCGTCGACGCCCAGGACCTGCTCCAGACCGCCCTGGTCCGCACCTTCGGCCGCTGGGACGGCATCGCCGACAAGTCCCTCGCCGACGCGTACCTCCGCCGCGTGATGATCAACACGCGCACCGAGTGGTGGCGTGCCCGCAAGCTCGACGAGGTGCCCACCGAGCAGCTGCCCGACGCGTCCGTCGACGACGCCACCGAGCAGCACGCGGACCGCGCGCTCCTCATGGACATCCTCAAGGTCCTCGCCCCGAAGCAGCGGAGCGTCGTCGTCCTGCGGCACTGGGAACAGATGAGCACCGAGGAGACGGCGGCCGCGCTCGGCATGTCGACCGGTACGGTGAAGTCCACGCTCCACCGCGCACTGGCCCGACTGCGGCAGGAACTGGAGAGCCGCGGCGTCGACGACGCCCGCGCTCTGGAGCGGTCGACCGTACGACGTGACGAACGGGGGCAGGACCGGTGCGCGGCCTAGGCGCCAGATACGACGGCGACGACTTGCCCGGCGGCCCGCGCCGCCGGACCTTCAAGGCGGTGAGCATCACGGCGGTGGCCGTGCTCGCCGCCGTCGGCCTGTTCGTGACCGCTTGCTCCACCGGCGGCACGGGCTCCCGGGACGAAGGCGCGGCCCGCGCCGACGAGGTGGGTTCGGCGGCCCCCGCTCCGTCTCCCTCCGGCTCCGCCTCCGCCGGGCAGATGCCCGCCGAGCGGGTCGACCCGATCGCGCTGATCAAGTCCGACCCGAAGATCGGGGAGCGCCTGAAGGCGGATCTCAAGCCCTGCGTCGCGGACGCCTACCCGGTGGACACCTCCTACGGGAACCTGACCGGCGGTGCCTCGCCCGATGTCGTCGTCAACGTGATGACCTGCGGTGATGCCGTCGGCATCGGCACGTATGTGTACCGCGAGGAGGGCGACGGCTACAAGAACGTCTTCATGGCCGAGGACGCGGCGGTGTACGCCACCATCGACCGGGGCGATCTGGTCGTGACGAAGCAGGTGTACGCCAAGGGCGACCCGGTGGCGTATCCGTCGGGCGAGGACGTGATCACGTACCGCTGGGCGGGGAGCAAGTTCTCCCAGCACGACTGGGTGCACAACGACTACAGCCGTGCGGTCGGCGACGGCGGCCTCGACGGCCCCACGACGGCCGAGCCGAGCGGCAGCTGAACGGAAGAGGGAAGGGCGCCCGATGGCCGAGACCCATGTGCTGTTCGTCGAGGACGACGACGTCATCCGCGAGGCCACCCAGCTCGCACTGGAGCGGGACGGCTTCGCGGTGACCGCCATGCCCGACGGACTGTCGGGCCTCGAGGCGTTCCGTGCGGACCGGCCCGACATCGCACTGCTCGACGTGATGCTGCCGGGCATGGACGGGGTGAGTCTGTGCCGCCGGATCCGTGACGAGTCGACCGTGCCCGTGATCATGCTGTCCGCGCGCGCCGACTCCATCGACGTCGTCCTGGGCCTGGAGGCCGGGGCCGACGACTACGTGACCAAGCCCTTCGACGGTTCCGTGCTCGTGGCCCGGATCCGGGCCGTGCTGCGCCGCTTCGGCCACGCCGGCGGCCCGGCGCCCGGCGACCCCGGGGCGGACGGGACGCCCGAGGGCGGCCTGCTGGTCTTCGGCGACCTGGAGGTCGACACCGAGGGCATGGAGGTCCGCAAGGGCGGCGCACCGGTGGGGCTGACCCCGACCGAGATGCGGCTGCTGCTGGAGTTCTCCTCCGCGCCAGGCACGGTCCTGTCGCGGGACAAGCTCCTGGAGCGGGTCTGGGACTACGGCTGGGGTGGCGACACCCGGGTCGTCGACGTCCATGTCCAGCGACTGCGCACGAAGATCGGCCAGGACCGGATCGAGACGGTCCGCGGCTTCGGCTACAAGCTCAAGGGATGACCACGCCTGATGCCTGAGAAGCAGGTGCGCAGGTGAAGCCACCCGCCCTCCGTACCGGCGTCCGCTGGAAGATCGCCGTCGCCATCGCCGGCGTGGGCGCCCTCATCGCGGTCACGCTCAGCCTGGTCGTGCACAACGCGGCGCGGGTCTCGATGCTCGACAACGCGCGCGAGGTCCAGATGGAGCGGCTCCTCTTCGCGCAGCGGATGTACGAGAGCTCCAAGCCGAAGCAGCCCCGGTTCGGCACCAAGCTCAACGACCCGATGCTGCCTCCCCAGCTCGACCAGCTGATGCGGGACAAGCGGCGTGGTACGTACGTGCAGGAGCACCGCCACGGCGGACCGCCGGACGTCTGGGCGGCCGTGCCGCTGGCCAACGGTGACGTGCTGTCGCTGCACATCCCGTTCGCCGACGGCAGCGCGACGATCATGAAGGATCTCGACCGGGCGCTGATCATCGGCTCCGTCTCGGTGGTCGTGGGCGGCTGCGCGCTCGGTGTGCTCATCGGAGGCCAGCTCTCGCGCCGGCTGCGGAAGGCCGCCGCGGCGGCCGGCCGGGTCGCGCAGGGCAATACGGAGGTGCGGGTACGGGACGCCATCGGCGGAGTCGTACGCGACGAGACCGACGATCTCGCCCGCGCGGTGGACGCCCTGACCGACGCCCTCCAGGAGCGCATCGAGGCCGAGCGCCGGGTCACCGCCGACATCGCGCACGAGCTGCGCACCCCGGTGACCGGGCTGCTCACGGCGGCGGAGCTGCTGCCTCCCGGGCGCCCCACCGAGCTCGTACGTGACCGGGCGCAGGCCATGCGCACGCTGGTCGAGGACGTCCTCGAGGTCGCGCGCCTCGACAGCGCCTCGGAGCGTGCCGAGCTCCAGGAGATCGCGCTCGGGGAGTTCGTGGAGCGGCGGGTGCGGGCGCTCGACCCCGAGGCCGTCGTGCACGTGGTCCACGAGTCCTGGGTGAGCACCGACCCGCGGCGCCTGGAGCGGATCCTCGGGAACCTGCTGGCGAACGCGGCCAAGCACGGCAGGCCGCGGGTCGAGGTGACGGTCGAGGGCCGGGTGGTCCGCGTACGGGACCACGGCCCGGGCTTTCCCGAGGCGCTGCTCCGCGAGGGCCCGAGCCGCTTCCGCACCGGGGCGAGCGACCGGGCGGGGCAGGGGCACGGGCTCGGGCTGACGATCGCGGCGGGGCAGGCCCGGGTCCTCGGGGCCCGGCTGACGTTCCGTAACGCCGCTCCCGAGGGCACACCGCAGGGGGCGGGCGGCGCGATCGCGGTCCTCTGGCTGCCGGACCACGCGCCGACGAACACGGGCAGCTTCCCGATCATCTCGTTCGCGGACTGAGGACTGAGGACCGAGATACGGGTCGCACGAGGAGCAGTACGTGAGAGGGCCCCGGCACACCTGGTGTGCCGGGGCCCTGTCTCGTACGGGAGGGGTCAGACGGTTTCCGCGACCTTCGGCGCCTCGTCCGTGCCCTGCGGCGTCTTCTCCGGTCCGGCGCCGCGCAGCGCGACCTCCTTGACCAGGAAGGCGAGGGCGAAGCCGAGGACCGCGACCGCCGCGCCGACCAGGAAGGCGGAGTGGGTGCCGGCTGCCACCGCGTGCTGGTACGCCTCGCGCAGCGCTTCCGGCAGCTTCGCCAGCGAGGCCGCGTCGAGCTGGGCGGACTGCTGGGTCAGCTCCGAGCCGCCGCGCTCCGCCATCTCGTCCTGGACGCGGCTCGTGAAGAGCGCGCCCATGATCGCGACACCGAAGGAGGAGCCGAGGGTACGGAAGAGGGTCGTCGAGCTGGAGGCGACGCCCATGTCCTTCATCTCGACGCTGTTCTGCGCGACGAGCATCGTGATCTGCATCAGGAAGCCCATGCCGGCGCCGAGGAGAGCCATCCAGACCCCGGAGACCAGTCGCGAGGTGCCGGTGTCCATCGTGGAGAGCAGGAAGAGGCCGACCATCATCAGCGCGCCGCCGACGATGGGGAAGATCTTGTACTTGCCGGTGCTGGTGGTGAAGCGGCCGACGAGCAGCGAGACGGCCATCATCGCCAGCAGCATCGGCAGGAGCAGCAGTCCGGAGTTGGTGGCCGAGGCGCCCTGGACGGACTGCTGGAAGATCGGCAGGTAGAGGACCGCACCGAACATCACGAAGCCGGTGATGAAGCCGATCAGCGACATGACCGTGAAGTTGCGGCTGCGGAAGATGTGCAGCGGCATGATCGGGTCGCTCGCTCGCGTCTCCACGTACAGGAAGGCGGCGAGCGCGGCGGCGCCGCCGACCGCGAGGCCGACGATGGTGGCCGAGCCCCAGGCGTACTCCGTGCCGCCCCAGGTGGTGACGAGGACGATCGCGGTGATGCCGACGGTCAGGAGTCCGGCACCGAGGAGGTCGATCCGGGTGCCGGTGGCGCGCTTCTTCTTCGGCAGGTGCAGGACGGTGGTGACCATGGCGAGGGCGACGGCGCCGAGCGGCAGGTTGATGTAGAAGGACCAGCGCCAGCCCCAGTGGTCGGTGATGGTGCCGCCGACGAGCGGGCCGCCGATCATGGCGAGGGCCATCACGCCGGCCATCATGCCCTGGTACTTGCCACGCTCGCGGGGCGGGATGAGGTCGCCGATGATGGCCATGACACCGACCATCAGGCCGCCGGCACCGAGGCCCTGGATCGCGCGGAAGCCGATGAGCTGGCCCATGTCCTGGGCCATGCCGCTCAGCGCCGAGCCGATCAGGAAGATCACGATCGAGGTGAGGAAGACGCCCTTGCGGCCGAACATGTCGCCGAGCTTGCCCCAGATCGGGGTGGAGGCGGCGGTGGCCAGGGTGTAGGCGGTGACGACCCAGGAGAGGTGCTCCAGGCCGCCGAGCTCGCCGACGATCGTGGGCATGGCCGTGCCGATGATCATGTTGTCCAGCATCGCGAGCAGCATCGCGATCATGAGGGCGAGGAGCACGACGCGGACGCTGCGCGGCGGCGGCTCCGTCACCTCGTTCGGTGTGGTGGTGGTCGACTGCGCAGCCATGTCATTCCCTTACTTGCCGCCCGGCTAGTTACTACACTGGGGACGGTAGACGTGTAACTTGCCGGTCGTCAAGTAAGTTTTGTGGAAAGTGGAGAGCAGCCATGGCCCGAGGCAACACCCGCCAGCGCATCCAGGACGTGGCCCTCGAGCTCTTCGCCGCACAGGGCTACGAGAAGACCTCGCTGCGCGAGATCGCCGAGCACCTCGACGTCACCAAGGCCGCGCTGTACTACCACTTCAAGACCAAGGAAGACATCATCATCGGCATCTTCCAGGACCTCACCCGGCCCATGGACGAGCTGATCGCATGGGCGGGGGAGCAGCCGCGGACGCTGGAGGTCAAGGAGGAGATCCTGCGCCGCTACCAGGAGTCCCTGATCGGCGCGGCCCCGCTGTTCCGCTTCATGCAGGAGAACCAGGCGGCCGTCCGCGAGCTGAGCATCGGCCTGACCTTCAAGGAGCGGCTGCTCGAACTGAGCGGCCTGATCCAGGAGCCGGACTTCGCCGTCATCGACCGCGTGCGCTGCGTGAGCGCGATCTTCGCCCTGCACTCGGGGATGTTCTTCATGGACAACGTCGAGGGCGACCCCGAGGAGAAGCGTGAAGCCGTCCTCGAGGTCGCCCTCGATCTGATCACCCAGGCGCACAGCGCGCGGTGAGGCGTTCTTCAGGTCAGATGGTGACGCCCACCGAGCGCAGGAACGCGGCCGGGTTGAGGGCGGAACCGTAGTTCGGGGTCGTACGGATCTCGAAGTGCAGGTGCGGGCCGGAAGAGTTGCCGGTGTTGCCCGACAGGGCGATCTTCTGACCGGCGCCGACCTTCTGGCCGAGGTGCACGTTGATCTTCGACAGGTGCGCGTACTGCGAGTACTTGCCGTTGGCGTGCTTGACGACGATGGCGTTGCCGTACGCGGGGCCGTCGCCGCCGCCGTTCGGGCCGGCCTTCACGACGGTGCCGGCGCCGGCGGCCTTGACCGGGGTGCCGACCGGGACGGCGAAGTCCTGGCCGGAGTGCTTGTGGGCCCACATGGCGCCGCCCTGGTTGAAGCTGGCGGTCAGGGTGTAGCCACCGACCGGCTTGACCCAGGAGGGGGCCTTCTTGGCGGCGACCGGAGCGGCCTTCACGGCCTTGGCGACGGTCGCCTTCTTGGCGGCGGCCTGCTTGGCCACAGCGGCCTTGACGGCGGCCTGGGCCTGGGCATCGGCCTGCGCGGCGACGGCAGCGGACGCACCGGTCGCGGCAGTCGCGATGGTGGCGGCCTTGCCCTCGGCGGCGAAGGCGGACCCTGCTCCGGCCACCAGCGACACTCCCAGACCCGCGGTGGCGAGAGCGACGGCGGTGATACGGGCGGCGGGGTTCATAACGCGCTTCGACATACGGGGGAAAACCTCCGGACAGAACGGGACCCGACGCGTTCGCTGCGCCGGGCGGGCTGTTGCTCATCCTTGGTAACCCGGGCACCCATCCGGCGTAAAACACCCCATCTACGACATTGCGTCGTAGCGATCTCCTCGGAAGTTCAGGTCTTGACGGCCTCGGACACCCCTCCTTGAAGTCGGACAAAGCGGCACAAGAGATTCTGTTTATCCGCACGTCGGACCCATCCCCATAGGCCCGACAGGCCGCCTCCCATGCGGTTCGCCCCCTCTTGGGACCAAAGTCCCGACACCGGCGTCCTGAACGTCCCGAATCGCCACCAAACACCAGCACTAATCCCGTTAGTACCCCCCAAAACGCCTGTGCGCCTTGTCACGGCGCACGCGCTCCCAATGCGACCTGGGTCACGCAACCAAGGCCTTTTCGATCACGTCCCGCACTACGCTGACGACGTCGCGAACCACCGGGGGGACACCAATGGATCCGTCACTCGTGGGCACCCGCCTCGCCGCGTCGGCGATGGGCCCGCTCCTGAAGAAACTCCTGGTCAGCGACGGCCCAGGAGCAGGCCTGCCGGGCGCGGCCCGCGGCATCCGGCTCTCCGGGCGCGTCTCCTTCCGCGGCGAGAAGCGCACGCTCACGGAGAAGGACGTCCACAAGCTCGCCGCCACCCTCGTCGAACGCGCCATGGCGGGCCCCGGCGAGCCACCGTTCCCCTGCGACGAGACCGAGGCGCTCTCCGCCACGCTGGCCGCGACGCTCCTCGCCCTCGGCGACCTCGACATGGACGACGTCCAGGCCGTCCACCTCGGCGCCCCGGCCCTCGCCCGCGCCCTGCGCGCGGCGGCCCCGCCCCCGGACGGCCTGTCGACGGACTCCGTCCTCTTCCTCGACTCGCTCACGGAGTGGGCCTGCGTCCACATCCTGGAGTTCTTCACCCAGCGGACCACCTTCGTGCCCAGGACCCTCGTGGAGCAGACCCGCGGCCAGGCGGAGCTGACGGCCAAGGTCGACGAGGTCATCCGCCGTACGCCACGGGTGGACGCGCGGGACGCGGAGTTCGAGCGGCGGTACCTGGCGTACGTGGCACGGAAGCACGGCAGCCTCACCATCTACGGGGTGGACCTGGAGGGCGCGCCGGAGAAGTGGCCGCTGGACGTGGCGTATCTGTCGCTGGAGGCGACGGGGACGGGGCTGAGCCCGTCGTCGGCGACGGGGACGGGGCTGAGCCCGTCGTCGGCGACGGAGGACGGGATCAGGGAGTGGACCCGCCTCCTGGGAGACGGCGTCGCCGATGCGGAGCGCCGCGTGCGCCAGGCAGCCCTGGCGGAGGCGGACACGCTCGGGTTCCCGGACACGGGCGACGACGGCCACGTGGCGTTCACGATCACACCCGAGCAGCGCGAGGCCGTCTTCGCGGCGGCCGAACGTGCGCTCCGGCACATGCGCCTCGGCGGCCGCGCCGATCTCGCCCTCGCCCGGCACGACAAGGTGCTCCTGCGCGGCCTCGCCGGCTCCGGCAAGACGACCCTCGTCCAGTGGCTGGCGGTCTCGGCCACGCGCGAGGACCTCGCCGACGACATGGCGTACCTCCGCGACCGGATCCCCTTCGTCCTCCCCCTCCGTACGCTCACCCGCCACGGCGAACGGCTCCCCGCCCCCGACCGCTTCCTCTCCGCCGTCGGCTGCCCGCTCACCCCGCCCGACGGCTGGGCCGACCGGGTCCTGGCCGCCGGACGCGGCCTCGTCCTCGTCGACGGCATCGACGAGATCCCGGAGGCCGAGCGCGAACGCGGCCGCCGCTGGCTCCGCGACCTCCTCGACTCCTACGACGGCAACCGCTGGCTGGTGACCTCGCGCCCCACCGCCGTACGGGACGACTGGCTCGCCTCCGACGGCTTCACCGAGCTCACCCTCTCCCCCATGTCCACCGCCGAGGTCGGCACCTTCGTCCGCCGCTGGCACCAGGCGGCCGGGCCGGAGGCCGCACCGTACGAGCAGCCCCTCCTCGACTCGCTGCGCACGACCTCCGACGTCGCCCAGCTCGCCACCAACCCCCTGATGTGCGGACTGATCTGCGCCCTGCACCGCAGCCGCCGGGGTTTTCTGCCGCGCGGCCGGAAGGCGCTGTACGACGCGGCGCTGTCGATGCTGCTCTCCCGGCGGGACCGGGAGCGGGACATGGGTACGCCGTACGGCATCGAGCTGGGCGAGGCCCCCCAGATCCAGCTGATCCAGCGGATCGCGTACTGGCTCACGCTCAACGGCCGCACGACGATGGACCGTTCGCACGCGGAGTCGGTCGTACGGGAGGCGGTGCCCGCGATCACGGAGGCGGCCGGTCACGACCCCGGCACGGTCTTCACCCACCTGCTCCACCGCAGCGGCCTCCTGCGCGAACCGACAGCGGACACGGTCGACTTCGTGCACCGCACCTTCCAGGACTACCTCGCGGCGAAGGCCCTGGTGGACCGCTGGGACATCGGCGTCCTGATCCAGCACGCGGCGGACGACCAGTGGGAGGACGTCATCCGCATGGCCGTCGGCCACGCGCGCCCCCGCGAATGCGCCGAGATGTTCCAGGAACTGCTGAAAGCGGTCGACGCGGCGCCGGACCGCCGCACGCAACTCCGCGTGCTGGTGGTGGCGGCGACGGCGCTGGACCACGCGACGGAGGTGGCGCCGGAGATCCGGGAACGGATCCTGGCGCGGACGGCGGAGGTGATTCCGCCGCGCGACATGCACGAGGCCCGTATCCTCGGCTCAGCCGGGCGTGGCGTGGTCGACCTGCTGCCCGACCCGGACGGACTGGGTGACACTGATGCACTGATGGCCGTGGTGACGGCCACCCACGTCGAGTCGGAGGCCGCTCTCCCCTATCTCGCTCGGTTCACCGGTCACCCGGAGATCGCGATTCGTTCGCAACTCGTCTGGGGATGGCGACGGTTCGACAGTCGCGCCTACGCCGAAGACGTCATCGCCCACCTCGACCCCACCGGCTTGTTCTTCACCGTCAACTCCGACGAGCAGGCGGGCGAACTCGTACGTCTGGGCCTGCGCCCGCCCGGGCTCGACCTTCGGATCGGTCTCTCGGAGATCGGCCTGGCCGCGCTGGCCCCCGCCCTCGCCGAGGTGGAGGCCCTCGATGTCGCCCGGTACGGCCACTGGCGGGCCGCATCCGTGCTCCGAGGAGACGGCCTTCGCCGTCTCTCCGCTGCGGGCGCCCCCGAGGAGGGTTTTGGTGCGCTCGCCCACCTTCCCGGCTTGTCCGCACTCGACCTGTGGCAGGCCTCATCGCTGTCGTCGGACGACTGGGAGGGCATCGCGACGCTCGGGTCGCTCCGCCACCTCCACGTCACCTCCCCCGCGCTCCGCCACGTTCCCGTCGGCCTCCGGCTGCCTCATGTCGAGCGACTGACGCTGGAGATCTACCCCGGCGCGGACTCTCCGATCGAGTGGGTGACCCGAGCCTTCCCCGGGCTACGCCGGCTGATCCTCAGCCGGGGGCCGAGCGAGCAGGGTCTGGACCTCGCCGCCTTGGGCCGACTGGAGCACCTCGAATACATCGACGTCTCCGGGACCCACGCCGTCGGCACCGAACACCTCTCCCCCGCCGTCGAAGTCCGGTCATGAGCTGACCGCCCCCGCCCTCCCCCGGTACGTTCACGATCATGACCGACATCGAGCTCGCCGACGCCGTCGAATCCGTACGCGACCAACTCGTGGAGGCCGCCGCCCGCGCCGCCGGGAAGGCTGTCGCCTTCGAAGTGGGCGACATCGAGATGGAGTTCACGATCGAGCTGCGCAAGGAGGTGAAGGGCGGGACCAAGGTCAAGGCCTGGGTCGTCGAGGCCGGTGCCGACGCCTCCCGCACCCGGGGCGACACCCACCGCGTCTCCTTCACCCTCAAGCCCCGCAACGCCGCGACGAACGGCCCCTGGCTCGTCGGCAACGAGGACGCCGGCGACACCTCCGACTTCGGTGGCGGGCCGGCGCGTTGACCACCCCCGTACAGAACCCTCCGCACCCCTCCGTACGGCTTCCCGTCGTCGTCCGGTCCGAGCAGCACGGCCGGCAGGGCAGCGGGGTCCTGCTCACCTCCGACACCGTCCTCACCTGCGCACATGTCCTACGGAACGCCTACACGGCCTGGGTGTCCGTGCCCGGCCGGAGCGAGTCGGTCCTCTGTCAGGTGCTCTGGTCGGACGAGCGCCTCGACGCGGCGCTCCTCCACGGCCCGGAGAGCCTGGACGGCCTCGGTGGCTACCGCGCCGCGATCGGCCGGGTCGCCACCGACCGGCCCCTGCCGGGCTGCGAGATCCTCGGCTATCCGCGTGTGCAGCGGTACGGGGAGGGCCGGAAGCTGGAGAGCGACCAGTACCGGGGCACCCTGCTCCCCCTCGCCGGGCTCGTCCGCCGCACGATGGTCCTCGAACTCGACGCGCCGCCGGCCGACGAGTCCACCGACGGCGGTTCGCCGCTCGCCGGGCTCTCCGGCGGACCCGTCGTGGCGGGCGACGGGCTGCTCGGCATCGTCAGGGAGGTCCCGCGGGGCCGCGGGCACCGGCGGGTCGAGTGTGTGCCCCTGAGCGCCGTCGCCGCCGACGCCGACTTCCTCGTCGCCTTCACCCAGGCCACGGGACGGGGCTTCCCCTCGCTCACCGCCCTCACCCGGCACAGCACGGCCGACTCCCCGTACGAGCAGGAGTACGGGGAGGCCATCGGCGCCTCCTACCGCCGTACGCGGATCTTCGGGCTCGACGAACTCGGCAGGCGGGCCGCCTCCTGGGACCTGGACGCCGCCTACCTCTCCCTGGAGGCCTCGCCCAAGGAGTCCGGGTCCACGCCCGTCCCGCACCGCATCGACGAACTCCTCGCCTCCCGCCCGCGCGTCCTCCTCCGCGGGGACGCCGGTGCCGGAAAGACGACCCTCGTCTGGTGGCTCGCCGCCCATGCCGCCGCCGGCACCCTTGGTCCCCAACTCGCCGCGCTGAACGGCCTCGTCCCCTTCGTCGTCCCGCTCCGGACCCTGCGTGCCCGCGGCTCCGGGTTCCCCTCCCCCGCCGAACTCCCCGGCGTCGCGGGCCTGATGGTCGACACTCCGCCCGACGGCTGGGCAGGCCGGGTCCTGGCCGCGGGCCGGGCGCTGCTCCTCGTCGACGGTCTCGACGAGGTCCCCGAGAAGGACCGCGAGGCCGCCCACGCCTGGCTCTCCGGGCTCCTCGCCCGCTTCCCCCGTACCCGCTGCGTGGCGACCGTGCGTCCCCTCGCCGTGGAGCCGGACTGGCTGGCAGCCGAGGGCTTCGAGGAGCTGACCCTGCTGCCCCTGCGGGACCAGGACGTCCAGGCCTTCGTCACCGCCTGGCACGACGCGGCGAGACTCGACGGCGACGCCGACCACCTGACCGCGCTGGCACAGGACCTCGCCCAGCAGTTCCGCCACAACCCGGCCCTCTCCGACCTCGCCCGGACCCCGCTGCTGTGCGCGGTGATCTGCGCGCTCCACCGGTTACGGGAGGGCTTCCTGCCCGACACCCGCTGGGCGCTGTACGACTCCGCCCTCCAGATGCTGCTGGGCACCCGCGACGACCGGCGCCGGATCGACGCCCCCGACGGCATCCGGATGTCGGTGGAGGAGAGCAGGCAGCTCCTCCAGCGTCTGGCGGCCTGGCTCGTCCGGGGCGGCCAGACGGAGTTCACGCGGGACCAGGCGCTGCACCAGCTGAACCGGGCGCTGCCGGGGATGCCGCAGGTCGCGACGCAGGGGTCGGCGGAGGAGGTCCTGACCCACCTCCTGAACCGCAGCGGCCTCCTTCAGGAGCGCTCGGAGGACGTGTTCCAGTTCGCGCACCGTACGTTCCAGGACTTCCTCGCGGCGAAGGAGTTCGTCGAGGACGACCTCATACCGGAGCTCCTGCGCCACGCGCGGGAGCAGCAGTGGCACGACGTGCTCCTGCTCGCCGCCGGCCACTGCTCACGCCGTGAGCTCCCCGTCCTGGTGGAAGGCCTCCTCGCCGCCGGCTCGGCGAGCCGGGACCGGGATCTGAAGACGACCCTGTACGTCCTCGCCGCCCTGTGCGCCCAGCACGCGGCCTGGTTGCCGGAGACGTTGGGCCGGAGGGTCGCCAAGGCCGTGAAGTCGGTCGTCGTCCCCCGCACCACCACGCAGCGGCAGCAGCTGGCCCGGCTGAGGGGGTACGTGCTGCCCCTGCTGCCGGGCCCGAGCGAGGAGACCGAGCAGGACACCCGGGTGATCGCCCTGATCACCGAGATCGGCGGCGCCGAAGCCGTCCCCTACGCCCGCGCTTTCGTCGGCTCGCGCCGGGCCTTCGAGCTGGGCCTCGGCTGGCACGCCTTCCCGGCCGCCTCCTACGCCCACGAGGTACTGGCGCACCTCACGGGCGACTATCCCGTGCTCGTCTCACGCCCGGAGGAGCTCCGGTATCTGTCGCTGACCCGCCCGACGTCCCTGGGGTTCGTCGGCGATTTCACGATGGCGGAGCTGGCCGACGCCGTGACGCTCGTACGGCCCCGCTCCTTGCGCATCGTCGACAACGAGCTGGTCACCGACCTCCGCTGGCTTCCCGATGCCGGCGCCGGGCTCCGCCAGGTGCAGCTG
This sequence comes from Streptomyces sp. NPDC012508, assembly GCF_042902595.1. Lineage (NCBI taxonomy): Bacteria > Bacillati > Actinomycetota > Actinomycetes > Kitasatosporales > Streptomycetaceae > Streptomyces > Streptomyces sp. NPDC012508. Next base: position 668,402 of record NZ_JBIBEO010000004.1, on the reverse strand, counting down.
GACGCCTGCCGGCCGGACGGGCTCGAACCGCTCGCCGCGCTCGCGGAGGTCGAGGCGATCGAGGTGCGGTGCGTTCCGGTCGCCCAGGCCGATCTGAAAGCCCTCGCCCGGCTGCCCCGGCTGAAGGAGCTGCGGCTCACCTCGGTGGACACCAAGGGCCTGAATCTCGCCGCCCTGCGCAAGCGCCCCGGCCTGGAACTCCGTATCGAACCCTGAGCGGCGGGCGGTCCGGGCGGGCGGTCCAGGGCGGCGGGCGGTCCAGGGGGCCCGGTCACGGAAAAGGGGCGGCCCCGGACTCTTCCGAGTCCGGGGCCGCCCCTGTCAGGCAAGCGAACGCTTACGCGTCCTTCGAGAGGTTCGGGCCCGCTCCGCCCGTCGCCTGCTCGATCGGCGGGACGTCCGGCAGAGCCGACTTCTCCTCGCCGCGGAAGGTGAACTTCTTCTCCTCACCCTCGCCCTCGGTGTCCACGACCACGATGTGGCCGGGGCGCAGCTCGCCGAAGAGGATCTTCTCGGAGAGCGAGTCCTCGACCTCGCGCTGGATCGTCCGGCGCAGCGGCCGGGCGCCCATGACCGGGTCGTAACCCTTCTTGGCGAGGAGCTCCTTCGCGGACTGGGAGAGCTCGATGCCCATGTCCCGGTCCTTCAGGCGCTCGTCCACCCGGCTGATCATCAGGTCGACGATCTGCAGGATGTCGGCCTCGGTGAGCTGCGGGAAGACGATGATGTCGTCCACACGGTTCAGGAACTCCGGGCGGAAGTGCTGCTTCAGCTCGTCGCTGACCTTGGCCTTCATCCGCTCGTAGTTGGACTTCGTGTCGCCCTGGGCCGCGAAGCCCAGGTTGAAGCCCTTCGAGATGTCCCGGGTCCCGAGGTTGGTCGTCATGATGATGACCGTGTTCTTGAAGTCCACGACCCGGCCCTGGGAGTCGGTCAGACGACCGTCCTCCAGGATCTGGAGAAGGGAATTGAAGATATCGGGGTGGGCCTTCTCGACCTCGTCGAAGAGGACGACGGAGAACGGCTTGCGGCGCACCTTCTCGGTGAGCTGGCCGCCCTCTTCGTAGCCCACGTATCCGGGGGGAGAACCGAAGAGACGGGAAACCGTGTGCTTCTCGCTGAACTCCGACATGTCGAGGGAGATCATCGCGTCCTCGTCGCCGAAGAGGAATTCGGCGAGCGCCTTGGACAGCTCGGTCTTACCGACACCGGACGGACCGGCGAAGATGAACGAGCCACCGGGACGCTTCGGGTCCTTCAGACCGGCTCGCGTACGACGGATCGCCCGCGAGAGCCCGATGACCGCGTCCTTCTGACCGATGACGCGCTTGTGGAGTTCGTCCTCCATGCGCAGCAGGCGGCTCGACTCCTCCTCGGTCAGCTTGAAGACCGGGATGCCGGTGGCGGTCGCGAGGACCTCGGCGATCAGCTCGCCGTCGACCTCGGCGACGACGTCCATGTCGCCGGCCTTCCACTCCTTCTCCCGCTTGGCCTTCGCCGCCAGCAGCTGCTTCTCCTTGTCACGGAGAGACGCCGCCTTCTCGAAGTCCTGGGAGTCGATCGCGGACTCCTTGTCCCGGCGGACGCCGGCGATCTTCTCGTCGAACTCGCGGAGGTCCGGCGGCGCGGTCATCCGGCGGATGCGCATCCGGGATCCGGCCTCGTCGATCAGGTCGATCGCCTTGTCCGGCAGGAAGCGGTCCGAGATGTACCGGTCGGCCAGGGTCGCGGCCTGGACGAGGGCCTCGTCCGTGATGGAGACCCGGTGGTGGGCCTCGTACCGGTCGCGCAGACCCTTGAGGATCTCGATCGTGTGCGGCAGCGACGGCTCCGCGACCTGGATGGGCTGGAAGCGGCGCTCGAGGGCCGCGTCCTTCTCCAGGTACTTGCGGTACTCGTCCAGCGTGGTCGCACCGATGGTCTGGAGCTCACCGCGGGCCAGCATCGGCTTGAGGATGCTGGCGGCGTCGATCGCGCCCTCGGCGGCACCCGCACCCACCAGGGTGTGGAGCTCGTCGATGAACAGGATGATGTCGCCGCGGGTGCGGATCTCCTTGAGGACCTTCTTCAGGCGCTCCTCGAAGTCACCGCGGTAGCGGGAGCCGGCGACCAGCGCGCCGAGGTCCAGGGTGTAGAGGTGCTTGTCCTTGAGGGTCTCGGGCACCTCGCCCTTGACGATGGCCTGCGCCAGGCCCTCGACGACGGCGGTCTTGCCGACGCCGGGCTCGCCGATGAGAACCGGGTTGTTCTTCGTACGGCGGGACAGCACCTGCATGACCCGCTCGATCTCCTTCTCGCGCCCGATGACCGGGTCGAGCTTGGATTCGCGGGCCGCCTGGGTGAGGTTGCGGCCGAACTGGTCGAGGACCAGGGACGTCGAGGGGGTGCCCTCGGCAGGACCGCCGGCCGTGGCGGCTTCCTTGCCCTGGTAGCCGGAGAGCAGCTGGATGACCTGCTGCCGCACCCGGTTGAGATCGGCGCCCAGCTTCACGAGGACCTGGGCGGCGACGCCCTCGCCCTCGCGGATCAGGCCGAGCAGGATGTGCTCCGTGCCGATGTAGTTGTGGCCGAGCTGGAGGGCCTCGCGGAGCGACAGCTCCAGGACCTTCTTGGCACGCGGGGTAAAGGGGATGTGGCCGGACGGGGCCTGCTGCCCCTGGCCGATGATCTCCTCAACCTGCTGGCGGACCGCCTCGAGCGAAATCCCGAGGCTCTCCAGGGCCTTAGCGGCGACACCCTCACCCTCGTGGATAAGGCCCAGGAGGATGTGCTCGGTGCCGATGTAGTTGTGGTTGAGCATCCGGGCTTCTTCCTGAGCCAGGACGACAACCCGCCGCGCGCGGTCGGTGAACCTCTCGAACATCGTTAATCGCTCCTCAGAGCGGTCAGTCAGTTAGGGGTCGATCCCCTCCCTGTCCTTCCGCAGCTTAGTCCCGCAAGCGGGGACCGCTCATTCCAACTGCCGACATCCGTCCGGATCACCCCCTTGTCCGTGGGGAGACCTGCTGCCGAACAGCCGACAAATGCTCCAACTCGATGGTGCGAGACGATGTTCCCGCAGGCCAAGCAGTTACCCGTGCCTTCAGTACGCCGATGGCGAACGTGAGACGCGAAAGCCCGCGAGTCGCCCCTCCTCACTAGGAATGTCTTACCCGTCCGCACTGACACTCCATGCGGCACACCCCGGTTCCCTCCGCTACGGGCGAACATCCTTGCGCTGCCGAATGCACCCGTACGCCCCCATCGCGGACACAGTGCGCAGTGGATCGAGGACGCAGGGTCGACGGTGGCGTAACCAAGAGAGCCCCGAGGGCGTTCCCCGGACATGTCCTTCACCGCACCGCGCGTGCCGCCGCCCCGCTCGCCGGTCGACGGCCGGGCGCGGTGGTACGAGGAGGGGCTCGGCTGGGCGACGGTGGCCGGCCCGCCGGTGGGCCTGGTGACGGGTCTGCGCTTCGACGTCCTGGAGCTGCCCGCCGCGGCCGGCCGCGCGCTGCTGCGCAGGACGGGCACGGGTGCCACCGGACCGGTGGCCCTCATGGGGCGGACGATGCGGCTACTGGTGGCCGCGGGGAGCGCGGAGGAGCTGCCGGGGCTGCTCGAATGGCTGGAGTGGGGCGGGATCTCGCTGGATCTCGTCGCCCTGGGCGCCGGCAGCCGGATGACCGCCCCTGTTCCCCCAGGATGGAGCGGTTCCGGCGCGCCCGGCGCCGCGGTGTGGCTGCGCGCCCCCGAACCCGGCCGTGACGTGGAGCCCTCGCTGCCGGCCCTCTGGACCGCGACGCGGGGTGGTGCGGCCGCCCCCTGTCTCGTACGGCTCGTGGCCGCGGCCGCGGCGGAGTGCCATCGGATGCGGCTGCTGAGTGCGCGGTCCCGTGAAGGCCTGCCCGGGCGCCCCGAGGGGCGGCCCGTGGAGCGTTCCGCGAGGCCGGTCGCTCAGCAGCTGACTCCTCAGCGGTTCGCGTCCTCGTAGGCCGCCTTGATCTCCGCCGGAACGCGGCCGCGGTCGTTCACGTTGTAGCCGTTCTCCTTGGCCCACGCGCGGATCTTCGCGGTGTCCGGGCTGCCACCGGTGGCGACCCGGCCCTTGCCACGCGTACCGGCGCTGCGGCCACCGGTGCGCCGACCGCTCTTGGTGTACGGCTCGAGCAGGCCACGGAGCTTGTCCGCGTTGGCGGTGGTGAGGTCGATCTCGTAGGTCTTGCCGTCCAGCGCGAACGTCACGGTCTCGTCCGCCTCGACGCCGTCGAGGTCGTCGACAAGAAGGACCTGAACCTTCTGTGCCACCGGATTTCCTTTCATCGAAAATGCAGTACGCGGAAAGGAAACCGCTTTTCCCGGAAAAACACAAACCCCTGGGAGAGGTTCAGAAGCCCGGCAGTGCGGGAAACGTGCGCGATTCGGACATAGGGTTCCGTGTGCTCGTCACGATCACAGATGCAGAAGCATCCGGCTGTTGCCCAAGGTGTTCGGCTTCACTCGTTCGAGACCCAGGAACTCGGCGACACCCTCGTCATAGGAACGCAGGAGCTCGCTGTACACATCTCCGTCGACCGGAGTCTCGCCGATCTCGACGAAGCCGTGCTTCGCGAAGAAGTCGACTTCGAAGGTCAGGCAGAATACCCGGCGCACGCCGAGCCAACGGGCGGTGTGCAGCAACTTGTCGAGCACGTGATGTCCGACGCCGGCGCCCTTGAACTCGGGATCGACGGCGAGAGTACGGACTTCGGCGAGGTCTTCCCACATCACATGGAGTGCCCCGCAGCCGACGACGACGCCGTCCTCGTCGCGTTCGGCGACCCAGAACTCCTGGATGTCCTCGTAAAGCGTCACGTCGGCTTTGTCGAGCAGGATGCCCCGGCGGGCGTACGGGTCGACAAGGCGGCGTACCGCGGCGACATCACTGGTGCGGGCGCGGCGAACGGTGACGGCTTTCGGAGTGGCGGAGGACGACGGCATGGGGGGACGTTATCGCCCGTTGCCCTCGGGCCCGGACGCACCCTCCACGGCGCCCGGACGCGTCTCCTCCGATCCGCTCCCGTCGGCCGCCTCACCCGTGCTCCCGCGGGCCGTCTCGGCCTGCGGAGCGGGGGTCTCGGGCACGTTGTGGCCGACGATTCGGATGGCGTCGGTGAGGGCCTCTCGCTGCTCGCTCGACATCATGCCGAAGAAGGCGACAAGGGCGGACGCCGGGTTGTCGCTCTGGGCCCACGCTTCGTTCATGAGTGCGGCCGAGTAGGCGGCGCGGGTGGAGACCGCGGTATATCGATAGGCGCGGCCGTCGACTTCCCTGCGCACCCAGCCCTTCTGATGGAGATTGTCCATTACCGTCATGACGGTGGTGTAGGCGATGGACCGTTCCTGCTGGAGATCCTCCAGGACTTCCCGGACGGTCACCGGGCGGTTCCATTGCCAGACGCGTGTCATGACGGCGTCTTCGAGCTCTCCCAATTGGCGGGGCACACCGCCACCATAGTCGGCGAAGCGGGAATGTCCCCGCTATTGGCGGAGGAAACGCAACAAAAAGGACGTACGACCTGAAAGCTGTCGTACGTCCTTCGGTGCGGGTGGGGCTACGAGGCGCTGCCGTCCGCCTGGCGGGTGGCTTCGGCCCGGGCGAGGGCGGCGTCCACGGCGGCGTCTTCCTTGGCCTTGTTCGGGCCGCCCTGGCTCTTCACGATCGTGACGACGAGCGCGGTGAAGAACACGGCCATCACGATGGGGGGCAGGAGCGCGGATACGTAGTCCATAGCGACCAGGGTAGCTATCCGGCGGCGCGTTCCTCGGGCGGGGGCGGAGGTACGGGGCGCCGGCGTGGCGGGAAGACCTCGGACGGCTTGGGCGCCGGCCGCTTCGTCGGGGCGGGCGGCTGCTTCGGGGTGGCCGGCTTGGGCTCGTCGGCGGCGGCGCGGCCGCCGGGGAGGGCCAGCAGCCGGACGCGGGGCGCGGGGGCCACGGCCTGGGAGACGCGGGCGAGGCGGGCGCGTACGGAACGTTCCGCGAGGACCTGGCAGCGCTCCAGGAGGCCGGCGGCCCGGGGGTGGGCCCGCAGGGCGCGCAGGGCGGCGAGGTCGTCGGCCCCCGGGTCGTACCCGGCGCCGAGGGCGTCCTGGAGGAGATCCAGATAGCCGGGGAGCGAGCCGGGCAGGGCCTCGCGGTACCGGGTCAGGTCGGCGAGGAGGAAGGCGCGCAGCCGGCCGGCCTCGCGGACGGCGTCGTCCACGGACGCGGCGAGCCGCAGGCAGTCCTGGATGTCCTCGTCCTGAAGGGGGGCGGGGTTGAGGGCGGTGGCAAGGGCGCGTCGGAGCACACGCAGCTCGTCCGCGCTGAACGCCATGCCGCCGCGAGATCCGTATGGCGTGGGCATGAGGTGACAATACGCGCTAATCGGACAAATTTCGTTTACCGATCAGCTCGGTGTGGCGGCGCCCGGCCCGCTCCGGCGCCGCCCACGCGAGACCCGTCGCGCTACATGCGCGAGACGTTGCGTTCGTACACCAGGCGCAGGCCGATCAGCGTCAGCCACGGCTCGTGCTCGTCGATCTGGGTGGACTCGCCGAGCACCATCGGGGCCAGGCCGCCGGTGGCGATCACCGTCACGGCCGACGGGTCGCCGTCGCGGCCGACCAGCTCGCGCTTCATCCGGGCCACCACACCGTCGACCTGACCGGCGAAGCCGAAGACGATGCCCGACTGCATCGCCTCGACCGTGTTCTTGCCGATCACGCTGCGCGGGCGGGCGAGCTCGATCTTGCGGAGCTGGGCGCCCCGGACGCCCAGCGCCTCGACCGAGATCTCGATGCCGGGCGCGATCGCCCCGCCCGCGTACTCACCGCGCGCGGTGATCGCGTCGTACGTCGTCGCCGTGCCGAAGTCGACCACGATCGCCGGCCCGCCGTAGAGCTCGACCGCCGCGACCGCGTTGATGATGCGGTCCGCGCCGACCTCCTTCGGGTTGTCCGTGAGGATCGGGACGCCCGTCTTGACGCCCGGCTCGACGAGAACGGCCGGGACGTCGCCGTAGTACCGCCGGGTCACCTCGCGCAGCTCGTGCAGCACCGAGGGGACCGTCGCACAGATCGCGATGCCCTCGATGCCGTCGCTCAGCTCGACGCCCAGCAGCGGGTGCATGCCCATGAGGCCCTGGAGCAGGACCGCCATCTCGTCGGCGGTGCGACGCGGGTCGGTCGAGATACGCCAGTGCTCGACGATCTCGTCCCCGTCGAAGAGACCGAGGACCGTGTGCGTGTTGCCGACGTCGATGGTGAGCAGCATCAGGCCCGCACCTCGCGCAGGTCGAGGCCGATGTCGAGGATCGGGGAGGAGTGCGTGAGCCCCCCGACCGCGAGGTAGTCCACGCCCGTCGCCGCGTAGGCCGCCGCGTTCTCCAGCGTGAGGCGGCCGGAGGACTCCAGGACCGCGCGGCCGGCGACCAGCGCGACGGCCTCCTCGGTCTCCAGGGGGGTGAAGTTGTCCAGCAGGATCAGGTCGGCGCCCGCGTCCAGGACCTCACGGACCTGGTGCAGCGTGTCGACCTCGACCTCGATCGGCACGTCCGGGAACAGCTCCCGCACGGCCTTGAAGGCCTGCGCCACGCCGCCGGCCGCGACCACGTGGTTGTCCTTCACCAGCGCCGCGTCCGACAGCGACATGCGGTGGTTGACGCCACCGCCGCAGCGCACCGCGTACTTCTCCAGGGCGCGAAGCCCCGGCGTGGTCTTGCGGGTGTCCCGGACGCGGGCCCTGGTGCCCTCCAGGACGTCCGCCCACGCACGCGTGGCGGTGGCGATGCCGGAGAGACGGCACAGGATGTTCAGCGCGCTGCGCTCGCCGGTGAGCAGGTCACGGGTGCGGGTGGTGACGCTCAGGAGCTTCTGGCCCGCCTCGACGCGCTCGCCGTCCTCGACGTGCCGCTCGACCTCGAAGGTCTCGGTACAGACGATGGAGAGCACCGCCTCGGCGACCCGCAGACCGGCCACCACACCCGCCTCGCGGGCGGTGAAGTCGGCGGTGGCGACCGCGTCCTCGGGGACGGTCGCGACGGTCGTCACGTCCACGCCGCCGTCGAGGTCCTCCTCGATCGCCAGGTGGGCGATGTCCTCGACCTGGACCGGGTCGAGCCCGGCGTCGGCGAGCAGCTGCGCGAGCGCGGGGTCGAGCCCGCACTCGTAGACCTCGTCGCCGTCGGCGCAGCCGCAGCCGTCACCGCAGCCGCCCGCCTCCTCGGACGGGGCGCTGATCTGGATCAGGGGAACGTCCACGGGCTGCGGACGTGCTTCTTCGGGCGTGCTCACGACTGCGGCTCCCTGGTTGCGTCGGCGGTTACGGGCGGAAAGTCTGCGGTGGCGGTACGGCGGACCACGAGCCGCCGGTCCGGGGTGAGGCGCACGATCAGATGGCGCCGCCAGTCCTCGTCGCGCTCGGGGTGGTCCTCACGCCAGTGGCAGCCACGGGTCTCCCGGCGCTCCAGGGCGGCGGCGACCAGCACCCGGGCGACGCACAGGAGGTTCGTCGTCTCCCAGGACTCGACGCCCGGCTCGGCCGTCTTGCCCAGGTGGTCCTCCGCCGCCGAGAGGCTGAGCGCCTCCAGCGCGTCGGCGGCGTCCCCGAGGCTCTCGGCGGACCGCAGCACCCCGGCGTCCGCGCTCATGATCCGCTGGATTCCGACCCGGGTCTCGGGCGCGAGCAGCGGCAGCACGGAGGGGGTCGCGGGCGCGACGGGCAGGCCCTCGCGGTGCGGGCCGCGGGTGGCGATGTCCTCGGCGATCCGCTCGGCGAAGACCAGGCCCTCCAGCAGCGAGTTCGACGCCAGTCGGTTGGCTCCGTGCACACCCGTGCACGCGACCTCACCGCACGCGTAGAGGCCCGGGACGGTGGTCCGGCCCGTCAGGTCGGTGCGGACGCCGCCGGAGGCGTAGTGGGCCGCTGGGGCCACCGGGATCGGCTCGGTGACCGGATCGATGCCGTGGGCCCGGCAGGCGGCGAGGATCGTGGGGAACCTGGTCTCCCACATCTCCGCGCCGAAGTGCCGGGCGTCCAGGTACATGTGCTCCGCGCCCCGCTCCTGCATCCGGCGCATGATCGCCTTGGCGACGATGTCGCGGGGGGCGAGCTCGGCCAGCTCGTGCTGGCCGACCATGAACCGGACCCCGTCGGCGTCGACGAGATGGGCGCCCTCGCCCCGCACCGCCTCGGAGACCAGCGGCTGCTGGCCCTCGGAGTCGGAGCCGAGGAAGAGCACCGTCGGGTGGAACTGGACGAACTCGAGGTCGGAGACCTCGGCCCCGGCGCGCAGGGCGAGCGCGACGCCGTCGCCGGTGGAGACGGCCGGGTTGGTGGTGGCCGAGAAGACCTGGCCCATGCCCCCGGTGGCGAGGACCACGGCGGGGGCGTGGACGGCGCCGACGCCGTCGTGCTGGCCCTCGCCCATGACGTGCAGGGTCACACCCGCCGTACGCCCCTCGGCGTCCTTGAGGAGGTCCAGGACGAGGGCGTGCTCGATGGTGCGCAGCCCGCCGTCCCGTATCGCCTCCACGAGGGCGCGGGAAATCTCCAGGCCGGTGGCGTCGCCGCCGGCGTGGGCGATCCGGCGGCGGTGGTGGCCGCCCTCGCGGGTCAGGGCGATCTTGCCGTCGGCGGTCTTGTCGAAGTCGGCGCCGGTGGCGATCAGCCGACGGACCGCGTCGGGGCCCTCGGTGACCAGGAGCCGGACGGCCTCCGTGTCGCAGAGCCCGGCGCCGGCGACGAGGGTGTCGTCGAGGTGCTGCTCGGGGGTGTCGCCCTCGCCCAGCGCGGCGGCGATGCCGCCCTGCGCCCAGCGGGTGGAGCCGTCGTCCAGGCGGGCCTTGGTGACGACGACCGTACGCAGTCCGGCGGCGGTGCAGCGCAGGGCCGCCGTCAGGCCCGCGACACCGGAGCCGACCACGACGACATCGGCGTCGATGGACCAGCCCGGCGCGGGCGCGTGCAGCCGTATTCCGGTCACTTGGTGGCTCCGAAGGTCAGCGGGATGTTGTCGATCAGTCGCGTGCTGCCCACGCGTGCGGCGACGGCGAGGATCGCGTCGCCGTCGTGGCCGTCGCCGACCTCGGTGAAGTCGGCCGGGTCGACCAGGGCGAGGTAGTCGAGGACGAGCGGCGGCTCGGCCTTCGCCGCCTCGTCGAGGACGGTACGGGCCGCGGCCCGTACGGCGTCGGCGCCGCCGCACTCGGACGCCTGGGCGACCGCGTGGGCGTCGGCCGCGGCGCGGGCCTCGCCGAGCCGGGAGAGCGCCTCCGCGCGGGTCTCCGCACGGCCCTGGGAAGCGGGCAGGGAGGCGGCCCGCGCGCGGAGCGCGTACTGGGCGGCCAGCCGGTCGCCCGCGGCGAACAGGGCCCGGGAGAGGGCGAGGGCGGTGCGGCGCTCGCCGTCGGAGAGATAGCGGTTGCGGCTGGACAGCGCGAGACCGTCTGCCTCGCGGACCGTCGGGACGCCGACGATCTCCGCGGGGAAGTTCAGATCGCGGGCCATCCGGCGGATCAGGGCCAGCTGCTGGGCGTCCTTCTGGCCGAAGAAGGCCAGGTCGGGGCGGGTGAGATGGAGCAGCTTGGCGACGACCGTGAGCATGCCGTCGAAGTGGCCGGGCCGCGAGGCGCCTTCGAGGCGCTCGCCCATGGGGCCGGCGCTGATCCGGACCTGGGGCTCCCCGCCGGGGTAGACCTCGTCGACGGAGGGCGCGAAGACGGCGTCGGCTCCGGCCCCCTCGGCCGTCTTCAGGTCGGCCTCCAGCGTGCGGGGGTAGCGGTCGAGGTCCTCGCCCGCGCCGAACTGGAGCGGGTTGACGAAGACGGTGACGACGACGAAGCCGTCGGGTCCGACGTACTCGCGGGCGGTACGGACGAGGGTGGCGTGGCCCTCGTGGAGCGCGCCCATGGTCATGACGACGGCGGTACGACGGTTTCCGGCCACGCCGGGGGCGGCGGACGCCGGGGCGCCGGACGCGGGGGAGGCAGCCGCGGGTGCGGGCGACACAGGCGCGTGGGCGGCGGCGAGCGCCTGGAGTTCGGCCGCCGTGCGGACCAGGGCGAAGGTCGTCGATGTCATCGGTTGGTCTCCCCGTCGGCGAGCACGCCCAGCAGATCCTCGGCCAGCTCGGGCTTGAGCAGGCCGTGCGCGAGCGCCCGGTCGGCGGTCGTGCGGGCCATCGCCAGATAACCGGCGACGGTGCCGGGCGCGTGCTTGCGCAGCTCGGCGACGTGCGCGGCGACCGTGCCCGCGTCCCCGCGCGCCACGGGGCCGGTGAGGGCCCCGTCGCCGGAACGCAGGGCGTTGTCCAGAGCGGCGCCCAGGAGCGGTCCGAGCATCCGGTCGGGGGCGGCGACCCCGGCCGTACGGAGCAGGTCCATGGACTGCGCGACCAGGGTGACCAGGTGGTTCGCGCCCAGGGCGAGGGCCGCGTGGTAGAGCGGGCGGGCCTCCTCGGCGATCCACTCGGGCTCGCCGCCCATCTCGATGACCAGGGCCTCGGCGGCCAGTCGCAGCTCGTCGGGCGCGGTCACGCCGAAGGAGCAGCCGGCCAGGCGCTGGACGTCGACGGAGCTGCCGGTGAACGTCATGGCGGGGTGCAGGGCGAGCGGCAGCGCACCGGCGCGGCGGGCGGGGTCCAGGACCTTCACGCCGTACCGCCCGGAGGTGTGCACGAGCAGCTGCCCCGGCCGCACGGCCCCGGTCTCGGCGAGGCCCTCGACCAGGCCGGGCAGGGCGTCGTCGGGAACGGTCAGCAGCACCAGCTCGGCGCGGGCGAGCACCTCCGCCGGCGGCACGATCGGTACGTCCGGGAGCAGCGTCCCGGCCCGCCGCACGGAGGCGTCGGAGACCGCGGAGACGGCGACGGGGCGGTGTCCCGCGAGCTGGAGGGCGGCGGCGAGGGCGGGTCCCACCCGGCCGGCTCCGACGACTCCGACGGCAAGTCGCGCGGGACGGTCTTCCGCTCGGGGTTCTGCTGGTTGGTTCACGCGGCAACGGCCTTCCGTTCCAGTCCGCGGGGGGTACCGGACGATTTCTGGTCATGCTACGCCAGCGTTTCGCGCTCCTCCGTGACTGTCCACAGGGTGTGGGTGGGGTGTGATGATCGGCCCATGGACGAAACGGAAGCACGGCTGCGCCGGACGAAGGTGTGGGGCGGTGCGCGGCGTGCGCTGTGGCACTCGCCGGTCGAGGGCACGGTCGGGGAGCGTCTGCGGGAGCTGGCCGACTGGGCGGGGGCGGCGGAGGGCGACGGCGGCCCCCTCGACATGTACGGGGACGGGCCGGTCGAGCTGGTCGAGCAGCGGGTCGCCGAGGAACTCGGCTTCCCGGCCGCCGTGTTCTTCCCGACCGGGACGATGGCCCAGCAGGTGGCGCTCCGCTGCTGGGCGGGCCGGACCGGAAACCCTGTCGTCGCCCTGCACCCGCTCGCCCACCCCGAGGTCCACGAGGGCGGCGCGCTCGCGGCGGTGAGCGGGCTGCGCACGGTCCATCCGTCGGACGGCCCGAGGCTTCCGACGGCCGAGGAGGTACGGGAGCACCCGGAGCCGTTCGGGACGCTGATGCTGGAGCTGCCGCTGCGGGACGCCGGGTTCGTGCTGCCGGCCTGGGAGGACCTGGTGGCGGTCGTGGAGGCGGCCCGGGAGCGGGACGCAGTGGTGCACGTCGACGGCGCGCGGCTGTGGGAGTGCGCCCCGCACTTCGGGCGCGGGCTGCGGGAGATCGCGGGGCTCGCGGACAGCGTGTACGTGTCGTTCTACAAGTCCCTGGGCGGTCTCTCGGGTGCCGCGCTGGCCGGCCCGGAGGACGTGATGGAGGAGGCCCGGGTGTGGCGGCACCGGTACGGCGGCCAGGTCTTCCAGCAGTACCCGGCGGCGGTCTCGGCGCTGCGGGGCCTGGAGCGGGAGCTGCCGAAGCTGCCGTCGTACGTGACGCACGCGCGCGTGGTGGCGGCAGGACTCCGGGCGGGGTTCGAGGAGGCGGGCGTGCCGTGGTTCCGGGTGCACCCCGACCCGCCCCACACCCACCAGTTCCAGGTCTGGCTGCCGTACGACCCCGAGGTCCTCACGGCCGCTTCCCTGGCCCTCACCGAGGCGACGGACACGGTCCTCTTCCGCCGCTGGAGCGCCCCGGGCCCCGGCGGCCCGCCAGGCGTGGCCGTGACCGAGGTGACCGTGACGGAACCGGGTCTGCGGTGGACGGAGAAGGATGTCCGCGAGGCGGTACGGGAGTTCCTGTCGCACGTGGCGTGATCCCCCGCAGGGGCTCCACCCGCGCCGAGCCGCCGCCGCTTTCCGGGCACCGGCGGGCTCCGTGATCGCGCCGATTGACGGGCGCCGTCAAACGGCGCGACACCGCCCCCGGGCCGCCCCGCACCATAGGGGGGTGAGCCTGACCATCGACATCACCGGACTGCCGTACGAGCGCATCTCGTTCGGCCCCTCGCCGCTGGCCGAGCTCGGCGCCGCGCTGCACGCGCTGTCCGAGCCCGGGCACCACCCCGGGCTGCACGGCTGGGCCACGACCACCACCGCCGCGCTCAAGCCCGAGCTCGCCGACCGGCTCCACGAGGCCGACTTCATGTGGCGGTCCACCCGGTCCGACTTCCTGCTGCCGCCCCAGCCGCGCGAGACGCTCGCCGAGGAGCTCGACGACCTCGACCGGATGGACGACGAGAGGTACGTGGGGGCGGCGCTGGAGATCTCGTGCAGCACGCAGTACGCGGACGGCCTGCCCTCCCCGCTCGTCGACCCCCACTCCCGCCGCCGCGCGCTCGACCTGGCCGCCGCGCGCGGCCCACGGCAGTACGCGTTCGTGGAGCGGATGCTCGCCGATCCCACCGGCACGCGCGCGTGGATCCGCAGGCTCCTGGAGGACTGCGACGACGCGTTCTTCGCCGACACCTGGCGTCGCGTCCGGCTCCAGCTCGCCGCCGACGCCCGGCACAAGACCGAACTCCTGCGCCGCAAGGGTCTCGCCGACGCCGTGGCCGCCGTCTCCGGGGCGATGAGCCTGGAACAGGACGCCCAGGGCTCGCGGATCGTCATCGACAAGCTGGTCCACGGCCGTACGCACACCGAGGGCTCGGCGCTCACCTTCCTGCCGACCGCCTTCGGCCGGCCGCACCTCATCGCCCTGCACGCACGCGGCTGGCAGCCGGTGATCCAGTACCCCGTCTCCACCCGCGAACTGGCCGGCACCGCCCCCGTGGAGACGGTCAAGCTCCGCCTGGAGGCCGTCGCCCACCCCATGCGGATGCGGATGTGCCGCAACCTCGCCCGCGCCTCGTACACGACGAGCGAACTGGCCGACGCGTACGGCGTCAGCGCTCCGGAGATCTCACGGCACCTCGCCGTCCTGAAGAAGGCGGGACTGCTCACCACCCAGCGCCGCGGCCGCTACGTCCTGCACCAGCTCGACGTGACGGTCGTCGCCCGCCTGGGCAGCGACTTCCTCGAAGCCGTCCTGCGCTGACGCGACCACACCGGGCAGGGGGCCCGGAAACCTCAGTCGAAGCGGAGGTGGGCGAGCCCCACCCGAAGCCGCCGCAGCCGGTGCCGCACCGGCCCGTCCGTGTTCGGTACGAGCCGCAGCCCCGCCGTGCGCGCCACCTCGTCCGCGACCTGCGGAACCGTCAGCCGGTCCGTACGGATGTGGTGCGCGAACTCCGGCCCGCCCAGTCGCTCCAGACACAGGTCGAGCCTGGCCACCGCGAAACTCTCCCGCTTCGGACCGCGCCCGAGTCCCCGCTCCGTCAGCCGCTTCAGGACCGTCTCCCGCTCCGCGAGCAGCGTGAAATGACGCACCCGGTCCGCGCCGTGGGCCTCGCGCAGCCGCCCGACGACCTCCTCGAAGTACGCCGGTTCCACGAGCGTCATCGGCACGATCACCGGCCCGCCGGTGTGCTCCCGCAGCGCCAGGTCGAGTACCTCGTGGACGCCCTGCCGCCAGGCGGCGAGGTCCTGGAAGTCACCTCTGAGGGCCGGCGGCAGCGTGCGGTGGAGGCCGAAGCCGACATGCTCCGGATCGCACACCACGCTGCCCGGCAGCCGCCGCCGCAGCTCGTACGCCGTCTGCGTCTTCCCCCCGCCGAACGGGCCGTTGATCCACAGCAGCGTCACGGGTCTCAGACCGTTCCGCCGCCCGCCCGCACCAGGCCCGTCTCGTACGCGAGGACGACCACCTGCACACGGTCCCGCAGGCCCAGCTTGGTCAGGATGCGGCCGACGTGCGTCTTCACCGTCGCCTCCGACAGCACCAGCCGGGCCGCGATCTCGCCGTTCGACAGGCCCTGGGCGACCAGGAGCATCACCTCGCGCTCCCGGTCGGTGAGCCGGTCGAGCTCCTTGTGCTGCGGCTCGCGGCCCGAGGACGGCAGCATCGGCGAGAAACGGTCGAGGAGCCGGCGCGTCGTGGACGGAGCCACCACCGCGTCGCCGCTGTGCACGGAGCGGATCGCGCCGAGCAGTTCGGCCGGCGGCACGTCCTTCAGCATGAAGCCGCTCGCGCCCGCCTTCAGCCCGGAGAAGGCGTACTCGTCCAGGTCGAACGTGGTCAGGATCAGCACCTTGGGCGCCCCCGGTTCCCCGCAGATCCGGCGGGTCGTCTCGACCCCGTCGAGCTTGGGCATCCGTACGTCCATCAGCACCACGTCCACGGCCGTGGAGCGCAGCACCTCCAGCGCCTCCACACCGTCGCCCGCTTCGGCCACGACCTCCATGTCCGGCTGGGCGGCGAGCACCATACGGAATCCGGTGCGCAGCAGCACCTGGTCGTCGACGAGCATCACGCGAATGGACATGTGGTTCCTTCGGATCGTCAGTGGGCGGGCTTCAGGGGGAGCAGGGCGCTGATACGGAAGCCGCCCCCGGGGCGCGGTCCCGCGTCCAGGGTGCCGCCGACCATGCCGACCCGCTCCCGCATGCCGATCAGGCCGTGGCCGCGGCCGTCGGCGCCCCCGTCCTCGTACATCTCGTGGGTCGCGCCCCGCCCGTCGTCCTCGACGAGCAGCCCGAGACCGTCGTCGAAGTACACCAGCCGGACGCTGGCCCCGACGTCCGGGCCGCCGTGCTTGCGCGTGTTGGTGAGGGCCTCCTGCACGATCCGGTACGCCGTGAGCTCGACGCCGCTGGGCAGCGGACGCGGCGTGCCCTCGATCCGGAAGTCCACGGTCAGCCCGGCCCCGCGGACCTGCTCGACCAGGTCCTCGATCTGCTCGACGTCCGGCTGGGGCACGTACTCCCCCGCCTCCTGGTGCTCGCCCGTGCGCAGGATGCCGAGCAGCCGGCGCATCTCGGCCAGCGCCTGCCGGCCGGTCGAGGAGATCGTCTCCAGGGCCTGCTTGGCCGTCTCCGGGGAGGAGTCCAGGACGTAGGCGGCGCCGTCGGCCTGGACGACCATCACGGAGACGTTGTGGGCGACGACGTCGTGCAGCTCGCGGGCGATCCGGGCGCGCTCGGCGGCGACGGCGACCTTGGCCTGCGCCTCGCGCTCCTTCTCCAGACGGGAGGCGCGCTCCTCCAGCTGCGCGAAGTAGGCGCGGCGGGTGCGCACGGAGTCGCCGAGCACCCAGGCGAGGGCGAACGGCACGGTCATGATCACCGTGAAGAAGACATGCGCCAGAGCCGATCCCGGGCTGGTCTCGGTCGGCCATCTCAGCATGGAGAGCGTGGCGGCGCTGAGCCCGCCGACGAGTGCGAGACGCGACGCCCAGCGCGGTCCGTCGTGCGCGGCCACGGTGTAGATGATCACCAGCATGGCGAAGTCCGCGAGGAAGGGCTGCAGCCCGAAGCCGAGCTGGACGAGGCCGAGCGCGACGGCGAGGAGCAGCATCTTCTCGGGGGCGCGGCGGCGCAGCGCGACGACGACCGAGAACAGCGCGCCGACCACTCCGTACGCGGCGGCGTTGTCGACCGCCGGGTAGGAGGTGCCCACCCACAGCACGGAGAACCCGAGGAGGACGACGGCCCAGAAGGTGTCGACGCCCGTCGGGTGTCTGCGGATGAAGTCGTAGAGGCGCTGCACGTGACCCAGCGTAGGGAAGGTGGATAGGTGCAGGGGTCAACCGTGGGGTCGATCCTTGACGTGAGGGCCGTACTCCGCAAGGTGGAGACTGGACCGTGTGACGGATGAGACGTGTCAGTGGCAGGGGTGGCGCGAGGCCACGGAGCAGGCGCTGTACGGCCCGGGGGGCTTCTTTCTGCGCCCCGAGGGCCCGGCCGGTCACTTCCGTACCTCGGTGCACGCCTCGCCGCTCTTCGCGGGGGCCGTCGCGCGGCTGCTGACCGGGGTGGCGGAGGAGCTGGGGACGGACGAGGTCGCGTTCGTCGACATGGGCGCGGGGCGCGGCGAGCTGCTGTCGGGCGTCCTGGCCGCCGTACCGGTGGGGCTTTCGGTACGGGCGTACGGCGTCGAGCGCGCGGACCGGCCGGCGGGGCTCGACGGGCGGGTGGAGTGGACGGACCGGGTACCGGAGGGCATCCGGGGGCTGCTCTTCGCGAACGAGTGGCTCGACAACGTGCCGGTCGACGTCGCGAGCGTCGACGAGGAGGGGGTCGCGCGGTACGTCGAGGTGCGGGCCGCCGACGGGGCGGAGCGGCTGGGGCGGCCCGTCGAGGGCCCGGACGCGGAGTGGCTGGAGCGGTGGTGGCCGCTCACGGAGCCCGGTGAGCGGGCCGAGATCGGGCGGACGCGGGACGAGGCGTGGGCGGCGGCGGTCGGCTCGCTGGCGGCAGGGACGGCCGTGACGGTGGACTACGGGCATGTACGGGAGTCCAGGCCGCCGTTCGGGACGCTGACCGGGTTCCGGGCGGGGCGGGAGGTGGCGGTGGTGCCGGACGGATCGTGCGATGTCACGGCGCATGTGGCGATGGACGCGGTCGCCTCGGCCGGCGGAGAGCTGGTGACCCAGCGGGAGGCGCTGCGGGGCCTCGGCGTTCGTGGTGATCGGCCGCCGCTCGCTCTGGCGTCCAGCGACCCGGGCGCGTACGTGCGGGCGCTCGGCGCCGCGGGCGAGGCGGCCGAGCTGACCGCGCGCGGTGGGCTCGGCGACTTCCTGTGGCTGACGCGGAGCGTCCCGGGGCGGTAGGCGAGGGTCCCCGGGTGGGGGACGGTCCCGGGGCGGTGGGGGACGGTCCCGGGGCGGTGGGGGACGGTCCCGGGGCGGTGGGGGACGGTCCTGGGGCGGTGGGGGACCGCCCTGCGGAACAGTTGCCCACGACGATCGAGGGGCAGGGGATACTGGGCCCCATGACGGAGACGACGGTCGGAATCGGCGGGGCGGCGGAGAGCACCGACATGGTGCTGAACATCGGGCCGCAGCATCCCTCGACCCATGGCGTGCTCCGCCTGCGGCTGGTTCTGGACGGCGAGGTCATCCAGCGGGCCGAGCCGGTCATCGGGTACATGCACCGCGGCGCCGAGAAGCTCTTCGAGGCGCGCGACTACCGCCAGATCGTCATGCTCGCCAACCGTCACGACTGGCTCTCCGCCTTCTCCAACGAGCTCGGTGTCGTCATGGCCGTCGAGCGCATGCTCGGCATGGAGGTCCCCGAGCGCGCCGTCTGGACGCGGACGCTGCTCGCCGAGTTGAACCGGGTGCTCAACCACCTGATGTTCCTCGGGTCGTACCCCCTCGAACTGGGTGGTATCACCCCGGTCTTCTACGCGTTCCGGGAGCGCGAGGAGCTCCAGGCCGTGATGGAGGAGGTCTCCGGCGGCCGGATGCACTACATGTTCAACCGGGTCGGCGGGCTCAAGGAGGACCTCCCCGCCGGGTGGCTCGGACGGGCGCGGGCGGCCGTCGCCGACGTGCGCTCCCGTATGGACGTGTACGACAAACTGGTCGTCGGCAACGAGATCTTCCGGGGCCGTACGCGGGGCGTCGGTGTCCTGACGGCGGAGACGGCGCACGCCTACGGCGTCTCCGGGCCCATCGCCCGCGCCTCCGGTGTCGACTTCGACCTGCGCCGTGACGAGCCGTATCTGGCCTACGGGGAACTCCAGGACACGCTCCAGGTCGTCACGCGCGAGGAGGGCGACTGCCTCGCCCGATTCGAGTGCCTCCTCGACCAGACCCACAACTCCCTGGATCTCGCCGACGCCTGCCTCGACCGGCTCGGGGAGCTGCCGCCGGGGCCGATCAACCAGCGGCTCCCCAAGGTGCTCAAGGCGCCGGAAGGTCACACGTACGCCTGGACCGAGAACCCGCTCGGGATCAACGGCTACTACCTCGTCTCCAAGGGCGAGAAGACGCCGTACCGGCTCAAGCTGCGCTCGGCGTCGTTCAACAACATCCAGGCGCTGACCGAGCTGCTGCCGGGCACACTCGTCGCCGACATGGTGGCGATCCTGGGCTCGCTCTTCTTCGTCGTCGGCGACATCGACAAGTAGTCAGCCGCCGGGCGGCCGGTCGTCCTCGCCCATGACTACGAACTGTCTCCGGTCCTTCTCCGGGCGCCGGTGCTCCACCACGCGCCAGCCCCAGCCCTCGTAGCGGTCGCGCAGCTCGGGCACGTCGAGCGTCAGCAGCAGGCGGGGCGCGGGGGCCTGCGCGAGAAGGCTGTCGTGCAGGGCGCGGCCGAGGCCCTGGCCCTGGTGGGCGGGGGCGACGACGAGCTCGGCGAGTTCGAACGCCTCCGGCCCGCCGGAGAGCGCGGTGTCACGCCAGCCGGCCGCGAACCCGGTCAGGGCGCCCTCCGGGTCGTACGCGGCGACGCAGCGGAAGCCACGCTGCCCGACGGACACCCGGCCGAGCAGCCGGTCCACCGTCCGCACCGCCCCGCGCGGGGGTTCGTGCCAGGGCGGGCCGCAGAACGCCTGCGCGCACAGGGCGATCAACTCGTCCCGCAGCGCCGTCACTTCCTCCGCGGCGAGCGCCCTGATGGTCACGAGCCGACGGCGCCGCGCAGCTCCGCCACGTCGATCTGCTCGGTCTCGTCGTGCGCGGTCAGGTCGATGACGTTGCCGATCGCCCGCTGCTCGGGCGTACGGCGCGCGACCGCCGCGAGGACCTCCTCGCCCACCACGTCCGCGAGGTCGGCGTCCTGGACGGCCTCGATGGCGGCCGCCTCCTTCTGCGTCCCGAAGAAGTCGAAGCCTCCCTCGGGGCGCATGGCGCGTCGGCCGGCGTAGGGGACTATGGCGCTCGCGGCCGGGACGGCGCGGACCGCGGGCAGGGCGGAGGGCGCGGGGACGACGGCGGTCGACGGTCGAGCGTGCTGCTCGCTCCCGGCGGCCGCCGCGTGCTTCCCCTGCGGCTCCTCCGTCTCACGGGCGCGTTCGGCGAGATCGCGGCTGCGGGCGGCCTCCGCCGTTCGGCGGGCCTCCTGCGCGGCTGCGTTGCGGGACAGGTTGCGCAGGGCATCGGCGGCCTGGCGGTAGGCGGCCGGGGTCGGCGTGGAGCCGGCGGCCGGCAGCTCCTTGGCCGGCGTGGTCGCCTCGAGGGCGAGCTGCCTGCGGCCTTCGAGGGCGCTGGCCCGCTCGGTCTCGGCGTTGGCGTACCGGCGCAGCAGCGCCGCGTGCTCACCGCGCAGTCCGGCGAGTTCGACCCGCTTGGCGCGCAGTTTGGCGTCGAGCTTGGCCCGCAGCTCGCGGGACTCGTCCAGGTCGGCCTCGAGCTCGGCTATGCGCTCCTCGGTCTTCCACTGGTCCGCGGTACGGGCCCGGGTCAGCTCGGCGACCTGGCGTCCGGCACTCCGGTCCCAACTGCGCATGATGACGCCACCGGTGACCGCGGCCGCCGCGGCGGCGGCCACGAGCAGCCGCAGGGCCACGGGATCGGCGAGCAGCCAGGCGCCCGCGGCACAGACGGCCGACGCTCCGGCCACCGCGGAGGGCGGCAGAAGCTTGTGCAGGGGAGGTGAATGGCGGTGGCGTCCACGTGGCATGGCCTGAAATTTACCGTGCGTAGGCGCCGTATGGGGTGTCGGCCCGGCAATCTCTTGGCCACTTCTCGTCGCCGTGACCGAGCCCCGGTATCGACCGGGCCGACTCCCCTTACCCGGTGCTTACTTGCTGACCAGGCCCTTCGACTCCAGATAGGCCTTCGCCACGTCCTCGGGCTTCGCCCGCTCGGCGTCCACCTTGCGGTTCAGTTCGGCGAGATCGGCCGTGGTGAGGACCTTTGTGATCTTGTCGAGTGCGGCCGCGATCTCGGGCGAACCGGCGTCCTTGGCATTGACCACCGGCAGCACATTGTCGGCGTTCTGCAGCTTCTTGTCGTCGTCGAGGAAGACCAGTCCGAAGCTCTCGATCGTCGCGTCCGTCGTGGTGGTCAGCACCAGCTGGTCCACGCCGTCCTTGACCGCCTGCTTGGACTGCGGGGTGCCGACGCCCTTGGGGTCGATACCGGTCACGTCGATCCCGTAGGTCTTCTTCAGACCCGGGGCGCAGAACGGCCGTATCTCGCATTCGTCGCCGGCCGCGATCTTCACCTTCAGCTTGGCCGCGCCGAGATCCGAAAGCGTCTTCAGCTTGTTCTTCTCGGCGAATTCCTTCGACACCGCGAACGCGTTCTGGTCGACGGCCTCGCCGACCGCGAGGACCTTCAGTCCACGGGGCTCCGCGAGCTTCTTCAGTGCCTCCACCGTGGCGGCCGCGTCGCCGGAAGCGACCGGCTTCTCCTCGGGCGCCTTCGGGCCGTTCACCTTCGCGTTGAGGAATTCCGCGATCGTCGCCGCGTATTCCGGTACGACGTCGATCTCGCCCTTCTCCAGGGACGGTTCGTACAGCTCGCGGTTCTTCACCGTCGTGACGGTCGCCGAGTATCCGGCGTCGTTCAGCACCTGCGCGTAGAGCTCCGCGAGCACCTTTGACTCGGTGAACGCGGCCGCGCCCACGACGAGCCTGCCCTTCGCCGAACCGGACGCGCCGCCGCTGCCGCCCGCCTTGCCCTCCTCAAGGCTGTCGCCGCCGCACGCGACGAGCGAGACGGTCAGCGCCGCCGTACCCAGTACCGCACCCGCGATACGCGAGGTCCTGCTCACGAGATCACTCCTAGTAGCTCTAGTCGTCGTTCCGTCGTCACAAGCGGTTCCGGCGGTTCTCAGGCGCGCCGTCCGAGCAGTCGGTCCGCCCCCACGAGCACCAGCTCCACGACGAGGGCGAGCAGGGCCACGAGCAGGGCGCCCGCGACGACCTGCGGGGTGTCGTACGTGTTGAACCCGGCGGTGATGATCCGGCCGAGGCCCCCCTGGCCGACCATCGCCGCGATGGTCGCCGTGGCGACCACCTGCACGGCGGCCGAGCGCAACCCCGTCATGATCAGCGGCCGGGCGAGCGGCAGTTCGACCTTCACGAAGACCTGCCCGCCCGACATGCCCATCCCCCGCGCGGCCTCGACCACCGCCCGGTCGACCTCGCGCATCCCCACGTACGCGTTGGTGAGCAGGGGCGGCACCGCGAAGAGCACCAGCGCGATCACCGTGGGGACATAGCCGGCGTTGCGCAGCGGCGACACCATGAAGAGGGCCAGCACCGCGAAGACCGGTATCGCCCGGCCCACGTTGGAGATGTTGACCGCGAGCGCACCTCCCCGGCCGACGTGACCGAGCCCGAGACCCAGCGGCAGCGCGACGGCACAGGCCAGCAGCAGCGCGACCCCGCTGACGTACACGTGCTCACCGAGGCGGTGCCACACCCCGCCGTCACCCGCCCAGTTGGCGCCGGTCGCCAGCCAGCTCCAGGCGTCCGAGATGATCCCCATGTCTCACTCGCCCCCCGGCGCCGTCCGTATGCGGGCCCACGGCGTGAGCAGTCGCTGCACGCCGAGGAGCAGCAGATCCGCGACCACCGCGAGCAGGACGCACAGCACCGAGGCGGCGAGCACCTGCGCCTTGAAGAACGTCGGCAGCGCGTCCTCGATGAGGTTGCCCAGACCGCCTCGCCCGACGATCGAGCCGACCGTCGTGAGCGCGACCGTGGAGACCGTCGCCATCCGTATTCCGGCCATCAACGCGGGCAGCGCCAGCGGCAGCTCGACCTCCCACAGCATCCGCGCCGAGCCGTACCCCATGCCCCGCGCCGCCTCCCGCGCCTCGGCGGGCACCGCGTCCAGACCGGCCACCATGTTCCGTACGAGAATCGTCAGCGAATACAGCACAAGGCCCGTCACGACCAGCGCCGCGGAGAGCCCGAAGAGCGGCAGGAGCAGCGAGAACATCGCCAGCGACGGGATCGTGTAGAGCAGCGTCGTCAGGCCGAGCACCGGTCCGGCGAACCGGGGCCGCGCCCGCACGAGCAGCGCCAGCGGGAAGGCGACCGCGACACCGATGAGCACCGAGGCGGCCGTGATCCCCACATGCTGGAGCAGCGCGTCGGTCAACTCCTCGCTACGGGTGCGCAGATACTCCCCGCAGATCCAGTCGTTCGTCACCAGACAGTTCGCCGCGCTCATGTACCCTCCCCCCGATCGCCGCGTTGCCGAACACGTGTCTGGTCGACCCTAACCCCCGGCACCGACAATCGCCGAGGACCGCCACAGGGCGGCAACACGCCCTTCACACGCACCCGTCCCGCACGCGTCAGAATGGTGAACATGATCCGGTTCGAGCATGTGACCAAGCGGTACGCGGACGGCACCACCGCCGTCGACGACCTCTCCTTCGAGGTCGCCGAGGGTGAACTGGTCACGCTCGTCGGCCCGTCCGGCTGCGGCAAGACCACCACGATGAAGATGGTGAACCGGCTCATCGAGCCGACCGAGGGCCGCGTCCTCCTCGACGGCCAGGACATATCCGCGATCGACCCGGTCCAGCTGCGCCGCCGGATCGGCTACGTCATCCAGCAGGTCGGCCTCTTCCCGCACCGCACGGTCCTGGACAACACCGCGACCGTCCCGCATCTCCTCGGCGCCCCGCGCGCCCGGGCCCGCGCCCGCGCCGCCGAACTCCTCGACCTGGTCGGCCTCGACCCGAAGGTCTACGGCGGCCGCTACCCCGAACAGCTCTCCGGCGGACAGCGCCAGCGCGTCGGCGTCGCCCGCGCGCTCGCCGCGGACCCGCCGGTGCTGCTCATGGACGAGCCGTTCGGCGCCGTGGACCCGGTGGTGCGCGAGCACCTCCAGAACGAGTTCCTCCGCCTCCAGTCGCAGGTCCGCAAGACCGTCCTGCTCGTCACCCACGACCTGGAGGAGGCCGTCCGGCTCGGCGACCGTATCGCCGTCTACGGACAGGGCACGATCGAGCAGTTCGACACCCCGGCCACCGTCCTCGGCGCCCCCGCGACCCCCTACGTCGCCGACTTCGTCGGCGCGGACCGCGGCCTGAAGCGGCTCTCGGTCACCGCGGTGGACACCGCCGCCCTGGAGGACGTCCCGGTCCTGCGCGCCGGCGAGACCGCGCCCGGCACCCCCGCCTCCGGCGCCCCCTGGTCCGTCGTCCTCGACACCGACGGCCGCGTCACCGGCTGGGTGTCCGCGGACGATCCCGGCCGCACCCGCCCGGCCCCCGAGCCGGTCCCGCTCGGCGCCACCCTCCGGGAGGCACTGGCCGCGCTCCTGCAGAACGACACCGGCTGGATCCCCGTCACCGACCCCTCCGAAGGCGGCCGGTACGCCGGCGTACTCACCCCGTCCGCCATCCACCGCGCCCTGCGCGCGGCCTCCCCGGCGGCCGACGGGTCCCCGGAATCGCCCAAGCCGCCCGAGTCGCCGGAGTCCCCCGGGTCCTCCAAGCAGCTCAGTTCGCGCTGAGCCGGCCGCTCATCCAGACCAGGCCCGGCGGGATCTCCCGGTTCCAGGTGTTGAAGTTGTGCCCGCCGCTCTCCAGCGTGATCGAGGAGACCCGCGCCGGGGCCTTCACCTTCTTGATGAAGTCGAGCGTCCCGCGCAGGTTCCCCTCGCCCTGCTTCGACGTCGTCACCAGGAACGACGACGACGCCCCCTGCGGCAGACGGTCCAGGCTCCACAGCAGGTCCGCCCGCTTGCGCGCCTTGTCGTCACCGTGGAACAGATCGCCCGTCGTCACGTCCTCGGCCGCCCTGTAGTACGCCGAGAAGCCCGCGCCCGCCGCGAACCGGTCCGGGTGGTGCAGCGCGATCTTCAGCGCGCAGTAGCCGCCCGTCGAGTTCCCCATGAACCCCCAGTTCCGCGCCTTCGTCCCCACGCGGTACGTCTCCGATACCGCCTTCGGCAGGTCCTCGGCGAAGAAGGTCTCGGTCTGCGGCCCGCCCGGCACGTTCACGCACTCCGTGTCCCGCGGCGGCGCCACGGTCGGCCGCAGCATCACCAGGATCATCGGCCGCATCTTCTTCTCCTTGACCTGCGTGAAGGCCGTCTTCGGGTACTTCAGCCCCTTGAGCAGGTTCTCCGCCGTACCCGGGTAGCCGGTCAGCACCACCGAGGCCGGGAACGTGCTCGCCGCGTACTCCTTCTGGAAGTACTCCGGCGGCAGATACACGTACGCCGGCGAGTCGATGCCCGACTTCCGGCCCGTGATCACGACCTTCTGGATCTGGCCCCCGACCGAGGGCCGGGACGCGCCGGGCACGTCCAGCGCCTGCTTCCCGACCACCTTGACGTCCTTCGAGCCGGCCGAGTGGTCGACCACCACGCCCATGTCCTGCTCCTGCCCCAGGAGATCGGCCCACGACCCGTAGAAGAGGAAGGAGTTGTTCGCCGCGAGCCCCACCGAGGCGAACAGCGCCAGCTGCGTGGCGAGCAGCAGCCCGATCCTGCCGAGCACAGCCTTCACCCCACCCCGGGCCAGCCGTGGCCACAGCCAGACCGTGGCCGCGAACAGCACCACCGCCAGCACGACGGCCAGCGCCAGAACCTTGTTGCTGGTGAGACCCATGAGACGCCCGAGCCCTCTTCCTGAGAATTTCCTGTGGCTGAATGAACCCGCTCCCCCGCACCGCCGTCCTAGAAAGCGCAAAACCTCCGGAACGGCCCGCCCCTGACCACCGCGCGGCCACCGGAGAACGAATCTTTCGCGGAGCCACGGGAAGCACGGGAAGCGATGTCTGTCACGGTAGATGGGGACAAATCAGGATTGGTTCCGGTTCGAGTACGCCGGATTCTGAGCGGACCACGCCCCGAGAAGGTCCCCTCACTCGTCGGAACGGCCTGCACCCTCATCGGCCTGATCGACATCGCCGCGGGCGTCTTCCCGCGCTTCCGGGCCAGCCGGATGCACGCCCTCGCCGAAGTCCTGCCCGGCACCCTCGGACCGCTCTCCGCGGCCCTCTCCCTCAGCGCCGGCGTCCTGCTCCTGCTCCTCGCCCACGGCCTCAAGCGCCACAAGCGCCGCGCCTGGCGCGCCGCCGTCGTCCTGCTGCCGCTCGGTGCCGTCGCCCAGTTCGTCTGGCGCCACTCCGTCGTCGGCGTCCTGCTCTCCCTCGCGCTGCTCGCCCTGCTGCTGCGCCACCGCAACCAGTTCGCCGCCCTGCCCGACCCCCGCAGCCGCTGGAAAGCGGTCGCCAACTTCGTCCTCATGGGCGCCGGGTCGATCCTCCTCGGCCTCGTCATCGTCAGCGCCCACCCGCGCCGCGTCATCGGCAGCCCCAGCCTCACCGACCGCCTCGAACACGTCCTGTACGGACTCTTCGGCTTCGAAGGCCCCGTCGGCTACACCGGCGGCGCCGACTGGA
Source organism: Streptomyces sp. NPDC012508 (assembly GCF_042902595.1). Taxonomy (NCBI): domain Bacteria; kingdom Bacillati; phylum Actinomycetota; class Actinomycetes; order Kitasatosporales; family Streptomycetaceae; genus Streptomyces; species Streptomyces sp. NPDC012508. Next base: position 641,810 of record NZ_JBIBEO010000004.1, on the reverse strand, counting down.
CCGTCGGCTACTCCCTCGGCGCCCTCGGCATGCTCACCGCCCTCACCACCATCTACCTCGCCTTCCGCCCCGAACACCCCGCCGCCCGGCTCACGGAGGACGACGAGACCCGGCTCCGCGCCCTCCTCGACAAGCACGGCGGCCGCGACTCCCTGGGCCACTTCGCCCTCCGCCGCGACAAGGGCGTCGTCTTCTCCCCCAGCGGCAAGGCCGCCGTCTGCTACCGCGTCGTCTCCGGCGTCATGCTCGCCAGCGGCGACCCCATCGGCGACGTCGAAGCCTGGCCCGGCGCCATCGACCGCTTCATGGACGAAGCCCAGGCCCACTCCTGGACCCCCGCCGTCATGGGCTGCTCCGAGACCGGCGGCGAGGTCTGGACCCGCGAGACCGGACTCGACGCCCTCGAACTCGGCGACGAGGCGGTGGTGGATGTCGCGGATTTCTCCCTCTCCGGGCGCGCCATGCGCAACGTGCGCCAGATGGTGAAGCGGATCGAACGCAACGGCTACACCACCAAGGTCCGCCGCGTCCGTGACCTCAGCGACGGCGAACTCGCCCGCGTCCGCCGCGCCGCCGCCGACTGGCGCGGCACCGACACCGAACGCGGCTTCTCCATGGCACTGGGCCGCATCGGCGACCCCGGCGACGGAGACGCCGTCATAGCGACCGCCCACAAGATCGACGAAGACGGCTCCCCCTCCCCGTACGGCGACCTGAAGGCAATCATCCACTTCGTCCCCTGGGGCCCCGACGGGATGTCCCTGGAGCTGATGCGCCGCGACCGCTCCGCCGACCCCGGCATGAACGAGCTCCTCATCGTCGCCGCCCTCCAGGACTCCCCACGCCTCGGCATCGAACGCGTCTCCCTCAACTTCGCCATGTTCCGCGCCGCCCTCGCCCGCGGCGAGAAGATCGGCGCCGGCCCCGTCCTCAGGCTCTGGCGCGGACTGCTCGTCTTCCTCTCCCGCTGGTTCCAGATCGAATCCCTGTACAAGTTCAACGCCAAGTTCCGGCCCCGCTGGGAACCCCGCTTCGTCGTCTACCGCAAGAGCCGCGACCTGCCCCGCATCGGCTTCGCCGCCATGCAGGCCGAAGGCTTCGTGAACCTCCAGCTCCCCCGCCCCTTCGCCCGCCGCAGGGCCGCCGCAGAACCCCGCCCCTGCGCCCACATCGTCACCCCCCGGACCGACCGGGAGATCAGCGCCGCGTGACCCCGCGCGGCCCCACCCAGGGGTCCCCACCCGGCCATCCCGACAGGTCCGCGGGGCCCGACCGACGCCCCGGGCCCTACGCTGGGCATATGAGTACGTCGATCGGTCGGGGCACGCCCTTGGGCCTGCCGGAGTGGGACCGCTGCGCGGTCATGGGCGTCGTCAACGTGACGCCTGACTCCTTCTCCGACGGTGGCCGCTGGTTCGACACCACCGCCGCCGTCAAGCACGGGCTCCACCTCGTCGCCGAAGGCGCCGACCTCGTCGACGTCGGCGGCGAATCCACCCGCCCCGGCGCCAGCCGCGTCGACGAGGAGGAAGAACTCCGCCGCGTCGTCCCCGTCGTCCGCGGCCTCGCCTCCGAAGGCGTCACCGTCTCCGTCGACACCATGCGCGCCTCCGTCGCCCGAGCCGCCGTCGCAGCGGGCGCCACCCTCGTCAACGACGTCAGCGGCGGCCTCGCCGACCCCGACATGGTCCCCGCCGTCGCCGCCGCCGAGGTCCCCTTCGTCGTCATGCACTGGCGCGGCTTCAGCCAGGACATGAACAGCCTCGCCGTCTACGACGACGTCGTCGGCGAAGTCCTCACCGAACTGCGCCACCGCATGGAGGCCGTCGTCGAAGGCGGCATCCCGCCCGAGCGCATCGTCATCGACCCCGGCCTCGGCTTCGCCAAGCTCGCCCCCCACGACCTCGCCCTCGTCGCCCACCTCCCCGAACTGCGCGCCCTCGGCCGCCCCCTGCTCGTCGCCGCCTCGCGCAAGCGCTTCCTCGGCCACGTCCTCACCCGCGACGGCGCCACCCCGCCCCCCGCCCGCGAACGCGACGCCGCCACCGCCGCCGTCTCCGCCATCGCCGCCCACGACGGCGCCTGGGCCGTCCGCGTCCACGAGGTCAGAGCCACCGCCGACGCCGTCCGAGTCGCCAGAGCCGTCGAAGGAGCCCGGTGACCCACCAGACCGACACCGCAGCGGTCGAGGCCGCCAACACCGCCTTCTACGAGGCCATGGAACGCGGCGACTTCGAGGAGATCTCCACCCTCTGGCTCGACGACGGCGCCACCCCCATCAGCTGCGTCCACCCCGGCTGGCCCGTCCTCTCCGGACGCGGCGAGGTCCTCCGCTCGTACGCGCTGATCATGGCGAACACCGAGTACATCCAGTTCTTCCTCACCGACGTCAAGGTCTCCCTCGCCGGCGACGTGGCCGTCGTCACCTGCACAGAGAACATCCTCAGCGGCGGCCCCGCCGAGGACGGCGCCGAACTCGGCCCCCTCGTCGGCCAGCTCGTCGTCGCCACCAATGTGTTCCGCCGCACATTCGAAGGCTGGAAGATCTGGTCCCACCACGGCTCTCCCGTCCTCACCGAAACGGACGACGAAGAAGACGAGGAACCCAGCCCCTGACCGGGATCCCGGGACCGATCGGGTGACGCAGGGGATTGGAATCCGGCCCTCTGGGTAGGGGCCGCTCCCAGCACCTGTGGCCGCCGCCCCGAACCCCCATGGGCAAGCGCTGTCGGTGCTCGCAGGTAGATTCGAATCGGACACCCGGCCGTCCGCACCCGGCTGCGTGGCCACAAGAACTACGACAGCAGGAGTGATTCGCGTGGATCGTGTCGCGCTGCGCGGCCTCAAGGCCCGAGGACACCACGGCGTCTTCCCCAAGGAACGCGAGGAAGGCCAGACCTTCATCGTCGACCTCGTCCTCGGCCTGGACACCCGCCCCGCGGCCGCCGACGACGACCTGACGAAGACCGTCCACTACGGCGTCGTCGCGGAAGAGGTCGTCGACGTCGTCCAGGGCGAGCCCGTGGACCTGATCGAGACCCTCGCCGAACGGATCGCCGAGCAGTGCCTCAAGCACACCGGCGTCCAGGAGGTCGAGGTCGTCGTCCACAAGCCGGACGCACCGATCACGGTCCCCTTCGACGACGTGACCATCACCATCACCCGGAGCCGAGTATGAAAGCCACGCACAGCGACCCCACCGTGCAGCCCGTACCGGCCTCCGTCGTCGAGACGGTCGACGCCGCCGACGTGACCCTCTCCAACCCCAAGTGGGCCGTCATCGCCCTCGGCGCCAACCTCGGCAACCGCCTGGAGACCCTCCAGGGCGCCGTCGACGCCCTCGAAGACACCCCCGGCCTCCGGGTCAAGGCCGTCTCCCCCGTCTACGAGACGGAGCCCTGGGGCGTCGACCCCGGCAGCCAGCCCTCCTACCTCAACGCGGTCGCCCTCGTGAAGACCACCCTGCCGCCCAGCTCCCTCCTGGAGCGCGCGCACGCCGTCGAGGAAGCCTTCCACCGGGTCCGCGAGGAGCGCTGGGGCGCCCGCACCATCGACGTCGACATCGTCGCGTACGCCGACGTGGTCTCCGACGACCCCGTCCTCACCCTCCCCCACCCCCGCGCCCACCAGCGCGCCTTCGTCCTCGCCCCCTGGCACGACGTCGACCCCGACGCCCAGCTCCCCGGACACGGCACGGTCGCCGACCTGCTCGCCATGGTCGGCCGGACCGGCGTCATGCCACGCGCCGACCTGGAACTCCGTCTGCCCGAGTAGTCGTTAGGCTCGTGCAAGACCGACCGCGAGACGACACGAAGGACACCCGGTGAAACAACTGCGGCTCAAGGTTCTCGCCGGACTGTTCATCGTCGCCGGAATCCTGTCCTGGGGCGCCGCGCGCCTCTGGGACGCGGTCGGCACCCTGCCGAGCGTGCCGCTCGCGGCACCCATCGTCCTCGCGTCCATCGCGGTCGTCCTGACCGCGACCGCGCTCTCCATCCGCTCCCGCCTGAAGGCCCAGCGCGAGCGCCGCCCCGGCGCCAAGGGCGTCGAACCGCTCATGGCGGCCCGCGCCGTGGTCTTCGGCCAGGCGAGCGCCCTGGTCGCCGCCCTGGTCGCCGGCATGTACGGCGGCGCGGGCGTCTTCCTCCTCGGCTCCCTGGACATCCCGGCCCGCCGCGACCAGGCGATCTACGCCGGCTTCTCGGTCCTGGCCGGCATCGGCGTGATCGCGGCAGCGCTCTTCCTGGAACGAGTCTGCAAACTCCCGGAAGACGACAACCACAACGGCAAGGGCACCGCGCCGGTGGCCTGAGGCTCAGCGACAGAGCTCGTCGATGCCGTCGGAGAAGCCCGGGAACTCCGCCCGGGCCCCGACGACGATCTCCCGGGCGGGCCGGCGCGGAGTGGTGGCGTGCCGCTCCGCGAGCCCGGCCAGAGCCCGGTCCGGCCGCGCCTCGCGCTCCACGTACAGCGCGGCCTCCATCGGCCCGAACCCATCGGCCAGCACCCAGAGGAAGTCGGACAGGTTCCCGGCGACCACCCCCCGCTCGCCCTCGGACCCCATGAACACCACGGGCTGCTCCACAAGGGGCCGCCCCGGCCGCGTACACCAGATCGCGGCGAGCCCGCCGGTCCCGTCCTGCCCGAAGACGCGGTAGGCACCGCCGTCCAGCTCGTGGTTGCCGGTCCAGTGCCGCAGCCAGTCGGTGGTCTCCTCGGCGGAGTCGAACGCGTCGTACGGCTCGAAGTCGATGCCCTCGCCCTCGTCGTAGTCGAACTCCGTACGGGCCACCTCGGCGAGGGCGGTCGGAAAGCGGCGCTCATCACCGGTCGTATCGATCATGCCCGCAGGTTAACGGCCGCCGCTGACATCAGGGCTTACCAGGGCTCCCGCACCAGATGGCCGTTCACCAGGAAGGTGGGGTGGGGTTCGAGTCGGTAGCTGTAGAACGTGAAGGGCTTCGTGCCGAGGGCGGGGCGGGGGCGCACCTCGCGGACCTGGATCCAGGACGATTCGGGCGGGTCGACGCGGTGGTGCTCGGGGCGGAAAGTGCCCCGGCTCGCCCAGCGGTCCGACACACAGAGCCGGGAAGCCCCCGTCCGTGCCGGCGTGAACCGTGCTCCGATGATGGGAGCGATCTCGGCCAGGAAAGGAACGTTGGCGCTCAGGATCATTCGGCCGGCCCAATGTTTGATACGGCAGCCATCACCGTCGATGTATCCGTCGAGGAAGCCGTTGAACGTCTCCATGTCCCGCAGAACCACCCGCGGAAAGCGCTGCCGCATGTGATGGGCGTCCCCGCCCACGTAGTGCCGCAGGGCGTCGGAGAGGTACGACGAGACCACCCGCACACGGAAGCCGGGCAGATCCCGCTTCAGATAGCCGGACGGCCGGGTCACCGCCTCAAGGTGGGCAGGAAGCCCCGTGCAGGCCGTCAGCGCGGTCGCGTACCGCGCCGCGAAGTCCTCCTCGTTCACGATCAAGGACACGTAGTTCTTGCCGACTGTCCCGTCGGCACAGGTCGCGCCCACGAAGTAGCCGAACTCGTACCCCGGCTTGATCGTCAGTTGTTCCCGGCACAGCTTCCGCGCATGCGTCCAGGCGACCGTCGTACCCGCCGTCTCTGCGGCGCGCGTCCACCCCTCCGGCGTGGCTAGCAGCAGGTCGGGGCTCGCCACGAAGGCCGTATGGTCCGTGACCACCTCGACGGCATCGCGCCCCTTGACCGCGGTGACGCCCACGACGGTGGTCTGCACCGTCCGGTCACCGTCCAGCGTCCACATCGCGCTGCCGGGAGCCACGTTCTTCGCCTGGACGCAGCCGTCAACCAGGTTCACCAGCTGCTTGCTGGAAAGCCCGTACCCCATACCGATCCCCCTTGATCAGCGATCAACTCCACTGATCGGGGACGGTATGGAGCAAGGCGGACAGCTCGCTACTAGCGAGCCAATATCAGGGACATAGCTTCGGCTCGTGTAGTAGCGTCACGAAGTTGCCCGCGCACCGCCGAGGTCGTCGTCTTCGCGCCCGGCTTGCGGACTCCACGCAGGGACATGCACATGTGCTCGGCCTCGATGACGACGATCGCGCCACGAGCCTCCAGGATCTCCATGAGGGAGTCTGCGATCTGCGTCGTCAGACGCTCCTGCACCTGCGGACGCCGGGCGAAGACATCGACGAGACGCGCCAGCTTGGACAGCCCTGTGATCTTGCCCGATTCAGCCGGAATGTAACCGATGTGAGCTACGCCATGAAATGGGAGGAGGTGATGCTCACAGGTCGCCATCACTTCGATGTCCTTCACAAGGACCATCTCGTCATGGCCCAGGTCGAACGTCGTCGTCAGGACCTCTTCGGGCTTCATCCACAGCCCCGCGAAAAGCTCCCTGTACGCCCGCGCCACGCGCGCCGGCGTCTCCCGCAAGCCCTCGCGGTCCGGGTCCTCGCCGACCGCGATGAGGAGCTCTCGTACGGCGTTCTCGGCGCGCTTCTCGTCGAACTCGCCGATCGTGCCCTCGCCGTCCAGTGTCACCGGGTCGGTCATCTGTGCCTCGTTCCGTCTGACTGTTGTGCGCGAAAATGAGCCGCGCCCCCACAGGCTAAAACCTGTGGGGGCGCGGCTTCCATTCCGGGGGGCCGGGGTCAGGACTCCGGGGTCTCCTCCGGGGCGACCTCGATGGCCTTGGTGGTCTCCACCGTCGCCGTCGTCGCCGACGAGCCGTTCGCGCCGTTCGTCAGTGCCAGCTCCTTGGGGGAGAGCACCGGCGGGCGGGTCGAGGGCGTGCGGCGGGACGAGCCGGTCCAGGCCGGGCGGGCCGGGCGCTTGACGATCGGGGCGAAGATCTCGGCGATCTCCTCCTTGCCCAGCGTCTCCTTCTCGAGGAGCTGCAGGACCAGGTTGTCGAGGACGTCCCGGTTCTCGACGAGGATCTCCCACGCCTCGTTGTGCGCGGTCTCGATGAGCTTCTTGACCTCTTCGTCGACCAGCGCGGCGACCTCTTCCGAGTAGTCGCGCTGGTGCGCCATCTCGCGGCCGAGGAACGGTTCGGTGTTGTCGCCGCCGAACTTGATCGCTCCGAGCCGCTCGGTCATGCCGTACTGCGTGACCATCGCGCGAGCGGTGGTCGTGGCCTTTTCGATGTCGTTCGCCGCGCCCGTGGTGGGGTCGTGGAAGACGAGCTCCTCGGCCGCGCGCCCGCCCAGCATGTAGGCCAGCTGGTCGAGCATCTCGTTGCGGGTGGTCGAGTACTTGTCCTCGTCCGGGAGCACCATCGTGTAGCCGAGGGCCCGGCCGCGGGACAAGATGGTGATCTTGTGGACCGGGTCGGAGTTCGGCGAGGCCGCCGCGACCAGGGCGTGGCCGCCCTCGTGGTACGCGGTGATCTTCTTCTCCTTGTCCGACATGATCCGGGTCCGCTTCTGCGGGCCCGCGACCACGCGGTCGATCGCCTCGTCCAGGGAGTGGTTGTCGATCAGCTTCTTGTCCGAGCGGGCGGTGAGGAGCGCCGCCTCGTTGAGGACGTTGGAGAGATCGGCACCGGTGAAGCCCGGCGTGCGTCGGGCCACTGCGCCCAGGTCGACGTCCGGGGCGACCGGCTTGCCCTTCTGGTGGACCTTGAGGATCTCCAGTCGGCCCTGCATGTCCGGGCGGTCGACGGCGATCTGCCGGTCGAAGCGGCCGGGGCGCAGGAGCGCCGGGTCGAGGATGTCGGGCCGGTTCGTGGCGGCGATCAGGATGACGCCGCCCTTCACGTCGAAGCCGTCCATCTCGACGAGGAGCTGGTTGAGGGTCTGCTCGCGCTCGTCGTGGCCACCGCCGAGGCCTGCGCCGCGGTGTCGGCCGACGGCGTCGATCTCGTCGACGAAGACGATCGCCGGGGCGTTCGCCTTGGCCTGCTCGAAGAGGTCGCGGACACGGGAGGCACCGACACCGACGAACATCTCGACGAAGTCGGAGCCGGAGATCGAGTAGAACGGCACACCGGCCTCGCCCGCGACGGCGCGTGCGAGGAGGGTCTTGCCGGTTCCGGGCGGGCCGTAGAGCAGCACACCCTTGGGGATCTTGGCGCCGACGGCCTGGAATTTCGCCGGCTCCTGGAGGAATTCCTTGATCTCGTGGAGTTCCTCGACGGCCTCGTCGGAGCCCGCCACGTCGGCGAAGGTGGTCTTCGGGGTGTCCTTGGTGATCAGCTTGGCCTTGGACTTCCCGAAGTTCATGACTCGGGAGCCGCCGCCCTGCATCTGGTTCATCAGGAACAGGAAGACGACCACGATGAGGACGAAGGGGAGCAGCGAGAGCAGCACCGACAGGAACGGGCTCTGCCGCTCGGGAGAGACGGTGTAGCCCTTGTCGAGGTCGCCGGAGGCGGACTGCTCCTGGAGCGTGGTGGTCAGGTTGGCGCCCTGGTCACCGATGTAGCTGGCCTGGATCTTGGTGCTGCCGCCGTACTTGTCCTTGTCGGCGCCCTTCTTGAGCTCGACCTTGATGACCTGCTCGTCGCCGGTCGTCAGCTTGACCTGGTCGGCCTGCTTGTCATTGATCGCCTGGACGACCCTGCTGGTGTCCACCGTCTTGTAGCCCTCGGACGAGCCGACGACCTGCATCAGCACGACCACGGCGAGGACGGCCAGCACGATCCACATGACCGGCCCACGGAAGTATCGCTTCACGTCCATCCATACGGAGCGAGAACGCTCCGTCCCTCCTGCCCGTAGGTAAATGCTGCTGTGAGAGCTGCTATGAGAAAAAGCTGTTCTTCGGACGGTACCTCAGGCTGGTGGCCCGTGACCGCCTTCCCTTGCTCCAACGGCGGGAGGGCGGTACGGGTTCCCGTGCCTCAGCCGCCGTAGACGTGCGGTGCGAGTGTGCCGACGAAGGGGAGGTTGCGGTACTTCTCGGCGTAGTCGAGGCCGTATCCGACGACGAACTCGTTGGGGATGTCGAAGCCGATCCACTTCACGTCGATCGCGACCTTGGCGGCGTCCGGCTTGCGGAGCAGGGTGCAGACCTCGAGGGAGGCGGGCTCGCGCGAGCCGAGGTTGGACAGCAGCCAGGACAGCGTCAGGCCGGAGTCGATGATGTCCTCGACGATCAGGACGTGCTTGCCCTTGATGTCGGTGTCGAGGTCCTTGAGGATGCGGACGACGCCTGAGGACTGGGTGCCGGCGCCGTAGGAGGAGACGGCCATCCAGTCCATGGTGACGGGGGTGGACAGCGCGCGCGCCAGGTCCGCCATCACCATCACGGCGCCCTTGAGGACTCCGACGATGAGCAGGTCCTTGCCCGCGTACTCCGCGTCGATCTTCGCGGCCAGCTCGGCCAGCTTCGCGTCGATCTCTTCCTTGGTGATGAGCACCGACTTGAGGTCGGTGCCCATGTCCTTCTCGTTCACCCGGGTCACTTTCGTTGCAGCTTGCGTCAGCCTTGCCGAATGACCAGTCTGCCACCCTGCCGCCGTGCCTCGACGCGGCCGGGCAGATTGATGGCGCCCTGGCCGCGCCAGCCGGTGATGAGCCGGTCGACTTCTTCGATGTGGCGGGCGAAGAGGGAGCCGGCGGGTGCGCCTTCGGCGATCATGGCGCGTCGCAGGATGCGGCGGCGTACGGCGGGCGGGAGGCCGAAGAGTTTGGCGCATTCGAGTCGGCCGGCGTCGTCGCGTACGGCGGTTTCGGCGTCGGCGGCCCAGGAGTCGAGGGCGTCCGCGTCGTCGCGGGAGAGCTGGGCCGTTCGGGCGAGGGCTTCGACGACGCCTTTGCCGAGGGCTTTCTCGAGGGCGGGGAGGCCTTCGTGGCGGAGTCGTGAGCGGGTGTAGGCGGGGTCCGCGTTGTGGGGGTCGTCCCAGACGGCGAGTTCTTGGGCGACGCATGCCTTGCGGACGGTCTGCCGGTCGAGCTCGAGGAAGGGGCGGCGGTAGCGGCCGGCGGCGCCGGAGACGGCGGCCATGCCGGACAGGGAGCGGATGCCGGAGCCGCGGGCGAGTCCGAGGAGGACGGTTTCGGCCTGGTCGTCGCGGGTGTGGCCGAGGAGGACGGCGGTGGCGCCGTGGCGTTCGGCGGCGGCGTCGAGGGCGGCGTAGCGGGCGTCGCGGGCGGCGGCTTCGGGGCCGCCTTCGCGGCCGACGGTGACGGTGACGGCTTCGACGGGGTGGAGGCCGAGTGCGGACATGCGTCCGGCGACCTCGGCGGCTCGTTGTGCGGAGCCGTCCTGGAGGCCGTGGTCGACCGTGATGCCGCCGGCGCGGACGGCGAGCTTGCGGGCCTCGAAGGCGAGTGCGGAGGCGAGCGCCATGGAGTCGGCGCCGCCGGAGCAGGCCACGAGGACGAGGGGCTGCTTGTCGGCTGTGGTCGGCGCGGCGGGGCCGGTGCCGTGCGCGGCGTCGATCCCGTGTGCGGAGTCGGTGCTGTGTGCGGAGTCGGTGCTGTGTTCGGTGAGGACGTCGTGGAGTACGCGGCGGACCGCCAGGCGTATCGCCGCGACCGCAGGATGGGGACCCATGTCCGGTGCCCTTCGTGAAGGAGTGGGGTGCCTCGGTCGGAGTCTTAACGGTCGGAAGAGGGGGTTCGGTCACTCAGAGTGCGTCGATGGTGACAGAACCTGGCCGTTACCCGAGCATTGCACGCCCCACCCCTGGTCTACGGTCCCTCGGATGGGTGATTGGCGGTGTGTTCTTCCGTCGTACGTCGCACCCGTCTCACGAGTCTGCCTTACGGTGCACCCTCGCGATCCACTCGGCGGGGGCGGCGATCTCGGTCTTGGTGGGGAGCGTGTTGGGGGAGGTCCATACGCGGTTGAAGCCGTCCATGCCGACCTCGTCGACGACGGCCCGTACGAAGCGTTCTCCGTCGCGGTACTGGCGCAGTTTGGCGTCGAGGCCGAGGAGCTTGCGCAGGGCGAGGTCGAGGCGTGAGGCGCCGCGGGCGCGGCGCTGCTGGAACTTCTCGCGGATGTCGGCGACGGAGGGGACGACGTCGGGGCCGACGCCGTCCATCACGTAGTCGGCGTGTCCTTCGAGGAGGGACATGACGGCGGTGAGGCGGCCGAGGATCTCGCGCTGTTCGGGGGTCTGGACGAGTTCGACGAGGGAGGGGCTCGGTTCGCCCTCCTCGCCTTCGGGGCGGCTGCCGGCGAGGGCCTGGGCGGCTTCGCGGAGCCGTTCGACGACGGTGGAGGGGTCGACCTCGGTGGCGCCGAGGAATGACTGGATCTCGCCCTGGAGGTGGTCGCGCAGCCAGGGGACGGCGGTGAACTGGGTGCGGTGGGTCTCTTCGTGGAGGCAGACCCAGAGGCGGAAGTCGTGGGGGTCGACGGCGAGTTCGCGTTCGACGTGGACGATGTTGGGCGCGACGAGCAGGAGGCGGCCGCCGCCGTTCTCGCCCGCGGGCAGCTCGCGGGTGGCGGGGGCGAAGGTCTCGTACTGGCCGAGGATGCGGGAGGCGAGGAAGGACAGCAGCATGCCGAGTTCGACGCCGGTGACCTTGCCGCCGACGGCGCCGAGCATGGCGCCGCCGGGGGTGTTGGAGCGCCGTTCCTGCATTTTGTCGAGGAGCGGGGAGAGCAGTTCGCGGAAGCCGGCGACGTTGGCCTTGATCCAGCCGGCGCGGTCCACGACGAGGACGGGGGTGTCCCGTGGTTCGTGGCCTTCGGGGATCATCCGGGTGAAGGCCCTGACGTGTTCTTCGGAGGCCTTGGCGTGCCTGCGGAGTTCCGCGACGACGTCGCGGGCTTCTTCCCGGCTCACCTCCGGCCCCGGCTTCACCAGTCGGGTCGCGGTCGCGACCGCGAGATTCCAGTCGACCATCTCGGCACCACCGATGCTCGTCATGCGTCAACCGTACGTTCTCGTCGCCCGTTCGGTGAGTGTTCGGTCGCCATCAGCGCTGGGGTGCGAGGGCGGCGGAGAGCCGGTCGAGGGCGGGTTGGGCGGTGTACGGGGAGGGGGTGCGGCCGGCGAGGAAGGCGAAGGCGAGGAGTCGGCCGTCGGCGGTGACGACGGTTCCGGCGAGGGTGTTGACGCCCGTCAGGGTGCCGGTCTTGGCGCGGACGAGTCCGGCGCCGGTGGTGGCGGGGCCGGTGTCGAAGCGGCCTTCGAGGGTGCCGCTGAAGCCGCCGACGGGCAGGCCGGTGAGGACGGGGCGCAGGGCGGGGCGGGCGGGGTCGGCCGCTCGGGTGAGGAGGCCGGTGAGCAGGGCGGCGGAGAGCCGGTTGTCGCGGGAGAGGCCGCTGCCGTCGGCGAAGCGGGTGCCGGTGGTGGGCAGGCCGAGGGTGGTGAGTTCGGCGCGGACGGCCTTGCCGGCGCCGGCGAAGCTCGCGGGCTGCTTGCGGGCGAGGGCGGTCTGGCGGGCGAGGGCCTCGGCGAGGTCGTTGTCGCTGTGGGTGAGGGTGCGCTCGACGAGGTCGGAGAGCGGGGCGGACTCGGTACGGGCCAGGAGGGCGGTCTTCGCGTCCTGTGCGGCGTCGGGGCCGTCGGCGGGCCCGGGGCCCTGCGCCGCCTCGGGGCTTCGGGCCGTCTCGGGGCCGCCCTGCGCTGTCTTGGGACCTTGGGCCGTCTTGGGGCCTCGGGTCGTCTCGGGGCCTTGGGCCGTCTTGGGGGCGGTGCCTGGGGCGGGGGCGCCCTGGACCTTCGTACCGGCCTTGGTGAGGAGTTCGGCGAAGGCGGTGGCGGTGTCGCGGGCCGGGTCGGCGGCCCGGGGAGCGGGCCCGGCCTTGGATTTGTCGAGTCGCCCTTCGTCGAGCATGAGGGCGCTGACGGGGGCGATGTTCTCGTTGGGGCCGATGGGGTGGCGGGCGGGTCCGCGGTAGAGGCTCGCGTCGTAGGTGATCCGTACGACGGTGACGCCCCGGCCCTTCAGGGCGCGGACCGTGGCGGTGGCGAGGGCCTTGAGGCGGGCACGGTCGAGGGTGGGGTCGCCGCCGCCGACGAGGGTGACGGTGCGGCCGTCGGGGGAGGCCACGACGGTGGTGGGGATGCGGTGGTCGGGGCCCAGGGCGGACAGGGCGGCGACCGAGGTGGCGATCTTGATGGTGGAGGCGGGGGTCATCGGGGTCGTGGCGCCCTCCCCGTACAGCTGCTTGCCGGTGGTGGCGTCGACGACCGAGGCGGTGCGCAGCGGTCCGAGGCCGGGGTCGGCCAGGAGCGGTACGAGGACGGCGGCGAGGTCGTCTCTCAGGGCGGCCCTGGGCGTGTCCAGCGCGCGGAGCACCCCGGCGGCGCTGGGGGCGGGCGCGGGGCGGCGCGGGGGGCCGGCGGGGGGCCGCTGCTCCGCGTGATGTGCGCCACCTGTCGGGGTCGCGGCGGCCGCTCGGGCGCGCTCGGCCTTACGCTGACCGTTGTCCCACGGGCCGGCGGCGGTCACCGCTGCGGCGGAGAGGGCCAGACCGAGTACGGCAGAGCACGCCGTGAGCTGCCAGGTCCTCGGCTCCGGCATTGCTGACCAGCCCCTTTCGCGATCACACACAGGCGTGAGGGACACTTAATCACTGCGCGTTGCCGCAGGCATTCACATGTGTTGATTCAGGAGGAGCCACCCGTGGAGTTCGACGTCACCATCGAGATCCCGAAGGGGTCGCGGAACAAGTACGAGGTCGACCACGAGACGGGTCGTATCCGCCTGGACCGTCGCCTCTTCACCTCGACCAGCTACCCGGCCGACTACGGCTTCGTCGAGAACACCCTCGGCGAGGACGGCGACCCGCTGGACGCGCTGGTCATTCTTGACGAGCCGACCTTCCCGGGCTGCCTGATCAAGTGCCGCGCCATCGGCATGTTCCGTATGACGGACGAGGCCGGCGGCGACGACAAGCTGCTCTGCGTCCCCGCGTCGGACCCGCGTGTGGAGCACCTGCGCGACATCCACCACGTGTCGGAGTTCGACCGTCTGGAGATCCAGCACTTCTTCGAGGTCTACAAGGACCTGGAGCCCGGCAAGTCGGTCGAGGGCGCCAACTGGGTGGGCCGCGCCGAGGCCGAGGCCGAGATCGAGGCCTCCTACAAGCGCCTGGAGGCGCAGGGCGGCGCCCACTGAGTGGGTCTTGGCTGAAGCTGTGACGGGCGGTGCACCTCGTGCGGGTGCGCCGCCCGTCTCGCGTGCTGTCGTATGCCCGTGCCCATACTGGGCAGACGGCGCGAATGGGAGTGAGGGCGAAGACAGTGGTCGCGGAGGCGGACGGCCCGGAGGACCGGAAGCCGCAGTCGGACGAGGCGCGCAGCGCCTTCACACCGCCGGCTGGGGTCGAGCAGCCGGTGGTGCCGGAGGAGGAGCATCCGACCTCCGAGTTCGCCGTTCCCGACGGGCTGGCTCCCGAGCCGCCCCCGGAGCCCGAGGGCTCGGCGTTCGCGCCGCCGTCGACGTACTCCGCGAAGAACGCGCCGCCCGCCTTCACGCCCGCCCATGGCATGCCGCTGGTGCGGCTGCCGGCGGACGCGCCGTGGCAGGACCGGATGCGGACGATGCTGCGGCTGCCGGTCGGAGAGCGGCCGGTGCCGGAGACGGCACGCAAGGAGGACGAGGCGGGGCCCGCGGTGGGCCGTGTGCTCGACCTGACCCTGCGTATCGGTGAGCTGCTGCTCGCGGGCGGGGAGGGCGCGGAGGACGTCGAGGCGGCGATGTTCGCGATCTGCCGCAGTTACGGTCTGGACCGGTGCGAGCCGACGGTGACGTTCACGCTGCTGTCGATCACGCATCAGCCGTCGCTGGTGGACGACCCGGTCACGGCGAACCGGACCGTACGGCGCCGGGGCACGGACTACACCCGGCTGGAGGCGGTCTACCAGCTGCTCGCCGACATCAACACGGAGGCGCACGAGGTCACCCCGGAGGAGGCGTACCGGCGGCTGGCGGAGATCCGGCGCAACCGGCACCCGTACCCCGGATGGGTGCTGTCGTCGGCGGCGGGTGTGCTGGCGGGCGCGGCCTCGGTGCTGCTCGGCGGCGGGTTCACGGTCTTCATGGTGGCGGCGCTCGGTGCGGTGCTCGGCGACCGGCTGGCGTGGCTCTGCGCGGGGCGCGGGCTGCCGGAGTTCTACCAGTTCCTGGTGGCGGCGATGCCGCCGGCCGCGATGGGGGTGCTGCTGACGCTGCTCCACGCGGATCTGCGGCCCTCCGCGGTCATCACGGGTGGCCTGTTCGCGCTGATCCCGGGACGGGCGCTGGTGGCAGCCGTGCAGGACGGTCTGACAGGTTTCTACATCACGGCCTCGGCCCGGCTCCTGGAGGTCGGGTACTTCTTCGTGGCGATCGTGGTGGGTGTGCTGTCGGTGCTGTATCTGGCGGTGCAGTTCGACGCGCAGCTGAACCCGGACGGGGTGCTCAACCCGGTCGAGCGGCCGGTGGTGCAGATCCTGGCGTCGATGGTGCTGTGTGCGACGTTCGCGATCCTGCTGCAGCAGTCGCGGCAGACGGTGCTCTTCGCGACGCTCAACGGCGGGGTGGCGTGGGTGATCTACGCGTCGATCGCGGTGACGGCCGGCGGCTCGGCGGTGATGGCGACGGCGGTGGCGGCGGGTCTTGTGGGTCTGTTCGGGCAGCTGGCGGCCCGCTACAACCACACCTCGTCGCTCCCGTACGTGACGGCGGCGATCGGGCCGCTGCTGCCGGGTTCCGCGACGTACTTCGGGGTGCTGGGCATCGCCCAGAACAACCTGGACCAGGGCTTCGCCTCCCTGGCGAAGGCGGCGGCCCTGGCCCTGGCGATCGCGATCGGGGTGAACCTGGGAGGCGAGCTGGCCCGCCTCTTCATGCAGGCTCCGCGCGCGGCGGCGGCCCGCCGCGCGGCGAAGCGTACGAGGGGCTTCTGACCCGGCCTTCGTGGGCGCGGGGCTTCTGGCCCCGGCCACTATCGGCTGGGGGCTTCTGTCCTCGGCCACTATCGGCCCGGGGTTTCGGGCCTCGGCCTTCGTCGGCCCGGGGTTTCGGGCCCCGGCCTTCGTCGGCCCGGGGTTTCGGGCCTCGGCCTTCGTCGGCCCGGGGCTTCGGGCCCCGGCCGTTATCGGCGCGCGTGGCGGCCGCGGCCGCCCGGGGGGTTCGGGGTGCCGGGGCCGTCGTGGCCGGTCTCGTCCTCCTGGGCCGCCTTGGCCTTCTTGGACTGGGAGCGGGCGCGGAGGTACTCGATCACGATCGGGACCACGGAGATCGCGACGATCAGGATGAGGATCATCTCGATGTGCTCGTGCACGAAGTCGATCTTGCCGAGGGAGGCGCCGAGCAGGGTGACGCCCGCGCCCCACAGCACACCGCCGATGATGTTGAAGGTGATGAACGAGCGGTAGTTCATCCGGCTCACACCGGCGATGATCGGCGTGAACGTGCGCACGATCGGCACGAAGCGGGCCAGGATCAGCGACTTGGGGCCGTGCTTCTCGAAGAACTCGTGCGCCTTCTCCACGTTCTCCTGCTTGAAGAGCTTGGAGTCGGGGCGCTTGAAGAGGGCGGGGCCGACCTTGCGGCCGAAGAGGTAGCCGACCTGGTCGCCGATGATGGCGGCGGCCACGATGAGGGTGCAGACGAGCCACAGGGGCGTGTCGAGCTTGCCGGTGGTGACCAGCAGGCCGGTGGTGAAGAGCAGCGAGTCGCCGGGCAGGAAGAACCCGATGAGCAGTCCGGATTCGGCGAAGACGATGACGAGGACGCCGATCAGACCGAAGGTCTGAATGAGATAGTCCGGGTCCAGCCAGCTCGGTCCGAGGGCAAGCGTATTCACGGGTTCCGGGCTCCTGCGGTTCGGTGGGGGCGGGGGGACGGCTGCCCCAAAGTATCAACGCATTCTTACGGCTCCGGGTTCCAAGGGCATCCCACCGGCCCCCTTCGGGGTGCGGTGGTGCGCGGCCGGGCCGACGCTGGTGGCCAGGAGGTGGATGCGTATGGGCATCGAGGAGTACGGAGGCGGTCAGGGACCGCACGCCGACGTGCTGGTCGTCACCACGAACGACGTTCCCGGCTACGAGGTCCAGCAGATCGTCGGTGAGGTCTTCGGGCTGACCGTGCGCTCCCGGCATCTGGGCAGCCAGATCGGCGCCGGCCTGAAGTCGATGATCGGCGGGGAGCTGAAGGGTCTGACGAAGACTCTGGTGGAGACCCGCAACCAGGCGATGGAACGGCTGGTGGAGCAGGCGAAGGCGCGCGGTGCCAACGCCGTGCTGATGTTCCGTTTCGACGTGACGGAGGCGGCGGACGTGGGGACGGAGGTCTGCGCGTACGGCACCGCGGCGGTGATCGCACCTCGCGCCTGACTGGACCGCGACACCCTCAACTCTCAGGGTGTTATGCGGCTTTTGTGCCCCTATGGTGGGGCGGTGGCCACCGATAACCCGTCGTCCGCGCCCCCGCCCCCCGTCCCCCGGACGCCCGCACGAGCGCTGCTGCCGCAGGTCCTGCCCGCCTTGGTGATCGGGGTCGGCGCGAGTCTGCTGTTCCTCGCCATCGAGTGGCTCTCCGAAGAGCTCAAGGACGTCCTGTGGGACTCCCTTCCGGACGCCCTGGGCATCGGAGGCTTCTCCTCCCTCTGGACGATCGTCATGCTCACCGCGACCGGGATCGTGGTCGGGCTCGTCATCTGGAAGGTCCCCGGGCACGCCGGCGGGGATCCGGCGGAGGGTGGACTCGACAGCGCCCCGGTGGCACCGATGGTCGTCCCCGGGCTGCTGATCGCGGGCACCCTCACGCTGGCCGGCGGCGTCAGCCTCGGCCCGGAGAACCCGATCATCGTGGCCAACGGGGCGCTCGCCTACTGGCTCGGCCGCAAGGCGGCACCGTCCGTACCGGGCGCGTTCTGGGTCGCACTCGCCGCCGCCGGCACCGTCGGAGCCCTCTTCGGCACCCCGGTCGCCGCGGCGCTGGTCATCTCCGAGGCCCTCGTCCACAAGCCGGGCGAGGGGCACGGCTCGCTGTGGGACCGGCTCTTCGCCCCCCTGATGGCCGCCGGGGCCGGGGCGATGACGACGACACTCCTGGCGCACCCCAGCTTCGACCTGTCGCTGCCGCCGCTGCCCGAGCCGGGCTGGAGCGATCTGCTCGCCTCGATGGTCGTAGCCACCGCCGCGGCAGTCTTCGGCCTCCTCTGCTGCTACGGGCTCCCCTATGTCCACCGGGCCTTCCGCCGGCTGAAGCACCCGATGCTGATGCTGCCGGCCGGCGGTCTGGTCCTCGGTCTGCTGGGCGCGCTCGGCGGGTCCCTGACGCTGTTCAAGGGCCTGGAGCAGATGAAGGAACTCACCGCGAACATCGGCGGCTGGTCCTCGGGCGAGCTGGCCAAGATGGCCGTGGTCAAGCTCGCCGCCCTGCTGGTCGCCGCCTCCTGCGGCTTCGTGGGCGGCCGGATCTTCCCCGCCGTCTTCATCGGGTGCGCGTTCGGCATGCTCGCCCAGGCCCTCGTCCCCGAGATCCACCCGGCCGTCGCCGTCTCCTCCGGCGTACTCGGGGTGCTGCTCGCGACCACCCGGCAGGGCTGGCTGAGTCTCTTCGTCGCCGCCGTGCTCGCCTCCTCGCCCACGATGCTCTCCCTGCTCTGTCTGGCCTCCCTGCCCGCCTGGCTGGTCGTCACCGGCCGCCCCCAGCTCGAACTGGACGAGTCGGGCAACGCACTGCACTGAACACCCCTGGAAGGATTCCCATGCCGCTGCACAAGGGTCACGCCGAGCCCGAGCCCGACCGGCACCTCGCCCTCAACCCCTTCTACGGTCAGGCCAACCCGGTCGGTGGCATGACCGAAGCGCCGCCGATCCACCGGCTCCCCGACGGTCCTGTGCCGCCCATGAGCGCCTATCAGCTGGTCCACGACGAGCTGATGCTCGACGGCAACTCCCGCCTCAACCTCGCCACCTTCGTCACGACCTGGATGGAACCGCAGGCGGGCGTCCTCATGGCCGAGTGCCGCGACAAGAACATGATCGACAAGGACGAGTACCCGCGCACCGCCGAACTGGAGCGGCGCTGCGTCGCCATGCTCGCCGACCTCTGGAACGCCCCGGACCCCTCGACCGCCGTCGGCTGCTCCACCACCGGCTCCAGCGAGGCGTGCATGCTCGCGGGCATGGCTCTCAAGCGCCGCTGGGCCAAGAAGAACGCCGACCGTTATCCGGGCAGCGCCCGGCCCAACCTGGTGATGGGCATCAACGTCCAGGTCTGCTGGGAGAAGTTCTGCAACTTCTGGGAGGTCGAGGCCCGGCTCGTCCCCATGGAGGGCGACCGCTTCCATCTGGACCCGCAGTCGGCCGCCGAGCTCTGCGACGAGAACACCATCGGTGTGGTCGCCGTCCTCGGGTCGACCTTCGACGGCTCCTACGAACCGGTCGCGGACATCTGCGCCGCGCTCGACGCCCTCCAGGAACGGACCGGCCTCGACATCCCCGTCCACGTCGACGGCGCGTCCGGCGCGATGGTCGCCCCTTTCGTGGACGAGGATCTGGTCTGGGACTTCCGGCTGCCGCGGGTCTCCTCGATCAACACCTCCGGTCACAAGTACGGCCTGGTCTACCCGGGCGTCGGCTGGGCGCTGTGGCGCTCCCCCGCCGAGCTCCCCGAGGAACTCGTCTTCCGGGTCAACTACCTCGGCGGCGACATGCCGACCTTCGCCCTCAACTTCTCCCGGCCGGGCGCCCAGGTGGTCGCGCAGTACTACACGTTCCTTCGGCTCGGCCGCGAGGGCTACCGGGCGGTCCAGCAGACCACCCGGGACGTCGCCCGCGGACTCTCCGAACGGATCGAGGCGATGGGCGACTTCCGCCTTCTCACCTACGGCGACCAACTGCCGGTCTTCGCGTTCACCACGGCCTCCGACGTCAGCAGCTTCGACGTCTTCGACGTCTCGCGCCGGATGCGGGAACGCGGCTGGCTCGTGCCGGCCTACACCTTCCCCGCCAACCGGGAGGACCTGTCCGTGCTGCGCGTGGTCTGCCGCAACGGCTTCTCGGCCGATCTCGCGACGCTGTTCATCGAGGACCTGAACCGGGTCCTGCCCGAACTGCGGCGACAGTCCGGCCCGTCGATCGACAACAAGGCCGCCGCCACCTCCTTCCACCACTGAGCCGGCGCGATCCTCAGAACGACTCGCCCTCGCACCCCAGAGCGAACTCCGCCCAGCGCTCGCCGTCGACGGATATGTCGTAGAGACAGCCGGCGTTGTGGCGGAGCAGCCCGGCAGGCGTACGACGGGTGAAGGCCGTGCCCTCGCCAGAGGGACGGAAGCTGCGGCCGCCGTCGACGCTCACGTACTCCCGGTCCTCGGCCCCGATCAGCACCCGGCCGCCGGGACCCGGCACCGGGATCCCCAGGAGCGTGCGGGGCTCGGCCATCGGCCCCGTCGTCCACATCCGCTCCCAGGTGCGGCCGCCGTCCCTGGATCGGTGCAGCGCCCGCATGGGGTTCTTGACCGGGTCACCGCCCTTCAACTCCCCCATCTCCGCCGCGTAGACGACACCCGGGCCCACTGCGACCGCCGTGAACCAGCCGGGCTCGGTTGTCGGGCTCGGCAGCCTGCTCATCGCCCAACTGCGCCCCTGGTCCCGGGAGACGGCGACCGCCGCCCGGCCCGAGAGGGGGTCGGTGCCGGAGACCCACCAGGAGCCGTCGGGCTCCGCCGCCTGGGCCGGCCTCGGATGTGCCCCGAGCGGCGGCCCCTGGGCCAGGGCCCGCCGCCGCCCGTCCTCGGGGGAGACCACGACCAGCCGCTCCCGGGCGCAGTCGTCCACCCGGGCACCGGCGGGCTGCGCGCAGTCGGTGGCGAGAACGGCCCCGGCCGGTATCACCGGGGCCGTACCGCTCGTGCGCGTGTCGGCCTCGCGCCAGGTCCGCCCGCCGTCCCGGGTGAACCAGCTCCGCTGCGCCTCCGGCTCGGCGCCGCCCTCCTCGACCAGGGCCCGCCCCGGCCCCAGGACCAGCAGGTTCGACGAGACACCGGCCGTGCCCCGCGTCTCGGGCAGCGGGGACCTCCGCAGCTTCCAGCTCTTCGCGCCGCGGTCGAGCACGGCCACGTGCTGCCTGCAGAAGCCGTTCTCCGGGGCCGCCTCGTCGCCCACGCAGTCGGCCAGCAGGGAGAACCCGCTGCCGTCGGAGGCGAATCCCAGGGAGTGGGACCACCCGGGCAGCTCCCGCCCGGACGGAATCCGCGGCGGAGGTACGGCCGGGGCGCCCGCCCCGCCCGTAGTCCCCGAGGCCGAAGAGGCCCCCGCACCCGAAGGTCCCGAAGCACCCCGCGAGCCCGAAGCACCCGAAGCGCCCGAAGCACCCGGATCCCCCGCGCTCCCCTCCCCCGTACAGGCCGTCAACACCAGCGCCACGACGGCGCCGGCCACACCACCCAGCCTGAGCCTGCGCATCGCCCGTCCCCCTGTCCCTCGCCCGGTCCGCGGTGAACCGTCTGCCTTAGGTACACCGCTCGACCGGTTCGGGTTCCCACCACGCGCCGGCTTCCCCACCCGCTGGTTCCCACGCGCGCCGCCGGCTCCCCCACCCGCTGGGTCCCGCGCGCGCTGCCGGCTCCCGCTGCGCGCCGACTCCCACGCGCGCCGCCGGCTCCCGCTGCAAGCCGGCTCCCCCTACACGCTCAGCCGCCTGAACCTCCGTACCGCGAGCGGGAGGAAGACCGCGAGGAGCAGCAGCGGCCACACCACCGCCGCCATGACGTGCCCCGGCTCACCGCCCGGGTTGCCGAACAGATCCCGTACCGCCGTCGCCGTCGCCGACATCGGGTTCCACTCCACGACCGTGCCCAGCCACCCAGGCATCGACTCGGGCGAGGCGAAGGCGTTGGAGAGGAAGCCGACCGGCCAGACCAGGATCTGCACGGCCATCACCAGCTCCGGCCGCCCCGCCACCATCGCGAGGTAGATGCCGATCCAGAGCATCGCGAAGCGGAGCAGGAGCAGCAGTCCGATGGCGCCCAGGAAGGCGACGGGGCCGCCGTGCGCGCGCCAGCCGATCGCGTATCCGACGCCGGCCATCACCAGCAGTCCGGCCGCGGACTGGAGCATGTCGGCGACCGAACGCCCCACCAGGACCGCCCCGTCGGCCATCGGCATCGAGCGGAAGCGGTCGATCACACCCTTGTTGAGGTCCTGCGTGACGGCGGTCATCGTGGCTTCGAGACCGAAGACCATCGTCAGCGTGAGCATGCCCGGCACGAGGTAGTCGACGTAGTCGCCCTGGATCTCCCGGCCACCGCCGACGAGATAGCCGAACATCAGCATCATCATGACCGGGAAGGCGAGGCCGACCACCACCACGACCGGCTGCCGCGCCCAGTGGGCCAGTTCCCGCCGGGTCATGGTCCAGCAGTCGCTCATCACATACGCCGCGCTCATGCCGCCACCTCCGCTTCCTGGTCCTTCGTCACGCCGCCGGTCAGATGGAGGAAGACCTCGTCGAGGGTCGGCCGCCGCAGGGCGATGTCCTCCGCCTCGATCCCGGCCGCCTCCAGAGCCCGTACGGTCTCGGCCAGCGCCGCCATCCGGTCAATGACGGGCACGCTGATCCGCCGCCGGTCGGCGTCCACCGTCGCCTCGGATCCACCGGCGGGCAGGAGCCGCGCCGCCTCGCCGAGCCGTCGTGCGTCCCGCAGGACGACGTCGATGCGGTCGCCGCCGACCTTCGCCTTCAGCTCGTCGGCCGTGCCGTCGGCGACGACCCGGCCGTGGTCGACGACCGAGATCCGGTCGGCCAGCTGGTCGGCCTCCTCCAGGTACTGCGTGGTGAGCAGGACGGTCGTCCCGCCGCCCACCAGGGAGCGCACCGACTCCCACACCTCGCCGCGGCCGCGCGGGTCGAGCCCGGTCGTGGGCTCGTCCAGGAAGAGCACCTCCGGCTCGGTGATCAGCGAGGCCGCGAGGTCCAGGCGCCGGCGCATACCGCCGCTGAACTGCTTGACGGGCTTGCGCCCGGTGTCCGCGAGCCCGAACCGCTCCAGGAGCTCGTCGGCCCGCGCACCGGCCCGCCGGGCCCCCAGGTGGTACAGCCGCCCGAACATCTCCAGGTTCTGCCGGCCGCCCAGCTCCTCGTCGACGGCCGCGTGCTGCCCGAGCAGCCCGATCCTGCGCCGTACGTCGGCCGCCTGGGTCCGGGCGTCGAAGCCCGCCACCCGCACCAGGCCTTCGTCGTGCCGCAGCAGCGTGGCCAGGATCCGTACCGTCGTGGTCTTGCCGGCGCCGTTGGGTCCGAGCAGCCCGTGCACCGTGCCGCGCCCCACGCGCAGGTCCAGGCCGTCGAGCGCCCGCTTGTCGCCGTACCGTTTCCGCGCGCCTTCGACGACGATCGCGTCAGTCATTTCCAGCCTCCAAGCCAGTAGTCAAACTTGACCACTGGTTCGAAGGTAACCTCACCCGACTCATTGGTCAAACTTGATTAGTCGTGTTCCGGGTCGGGCTCGCCCGTCGCGAACGGGTTCTCCTCGCCCTCGGCGAGCACCCCGACGAAGGGCTCCCCGCCCTCCCCGGCGAACGAGTACGCGCCCGCCTCGATCCGCTCGATCAGCCCGAGCGTCCACTCCTTGCCGGCGTCGGCGGAGTGGACCCAGAGGTGCATGATCTCGCCGATGTGTCCGAGCTGCTGCGGGCCGCCCTCCGGCGTGTAGTACTCGGTGACGGCGGTGCGCCACTCGTCGAGCGCCCGCACCCGCCGCCGCAGCAGCTCCACGACCTCCTCCCGGGGGAGGTCCACGATGAACCCGATCCCCGCGGACAGGACGTCCATCTTCTGGTCGTACGTGGTCAGCGCCTCGCGCAGCAGCGCGAAGTACTCCTCGGTGCCCTTCTCCGTCACCTCGTACTCGGTGCGCGGCGGGCCACCGGCCGTGCTCGGCGCGATCTCGTACGCCCGCAGCAGACCTTGCTTCGCCATCTGCTTCAGCGCGTGGTAGATCGAGCCGGGCTTGGCGTTGGACCACTCGTGCGCGCCCCAGAACTCCAGGTCGTTGCGGACCTGATAGCCGTGGGCGCGCCCGTGCTGGCGCACCGCGCCGAGGACAAGAAGCCGGATCGCTGACACCCTCGTACCTCCTAGTCAATTTTGACTAGGGTACGCGCCCTTCTTCCTCCGCGATGAGCGTGAAGGAGTCCTTGCCGTCCAGGGACTCCCTGATGATGTCCGCGTGGCCGGCGTGCCGCCCCATCTCCTGGACCAGGTGGAGCAGCATCCAGCGGATCGAGACCCGGCCGTTCTCGGGGAACCAGGGCGCGGGCGGCAGCGGGAAGGTGTCGTCCAGGCTCGGCACCGACCGGACGAACTCCTCGGTCTCCTTGGCCACGATCTCCCAGAAGGCCAGCGTCTCGGGGACGCTCTCGTCCTCCACGAGCCGGAAGGCCTCGCCCCAGGTCTCCTGGGAGCGCTGCTTCTCGTTCACGCGCTGCTGGGCCAGCCGCAGCCAGTTGAGTTCGACCTCCGCGACGTGCTTGATCAGGCCGGAGAGGCTGAGCGTGCTGGCGCTCGGGGTGCTCGCCGCCTGCTCCTCGGTGAGGCCGAGGGCGGCGCGGCGGATCGCGGCCCGCTGGGCCTCGACGAAGTTGAGGAACGCTCCGCGCTCGTCACCCTGGGCCTCCGCGGGAACAAGAGCAACCATGACGTCCGCCTTCCTGACGTGAAAGAGGTGGTGGGTGCCGGGGTGTTCTCCTCTCCCCGACACCCACCACGCTACGAACCCTTGAGGACAGCTACGGTCCTGAAAGGGGCCCGGCCTCTCGCGGAATCCGCTAGAAGGGGAAGCGGCTCCGGCCGTGCTGGATCGAGATCCACTTCTGGGTGGTGAAGGCCTCGATCATCGCGTCACCGTTTAGCCGGCCCACGCCCGAGTGCTTCTCGCCGCCGAACGGCACGATCGGCTCGTCGGCCACGGTGCCGTCGTTGATGTGGATCATGCCGGTGTGGATGCGCTTGGCGACCCGTACACCCCGCTCGATGTCCCCCGTGTGGACGGCGCCGCTCAGCCCGTACGGCGTGTCGTTGGCGATCCGTACCGCCTCCTCCTCGCCGTCGAAGGGGATGACGAGGGCCACCGGGCCGAAGATCTCCTGGCTCAGGACGGGCGCGTCCGCCGGGAGGCCGGACAGGACCGACGGGGAGACGACGTTGCCGTCGGCCGAGCCGTGCAGCAGGGCCGTCGCGCCGGCCTCCACCGCCTGCTCGACGACGGCCGAGACCGACTCCGCCTGCTGGGAGTTGATGAGCGGGCCGATGTGGGTGGCGGGGTCAGCCGGGTCGCCGACGCGCAGGGTCTTCACCTTCGCGACGAACTTCTCGGTGAACTCCTCCTCCACCGTCCGGTCCACCAGGATCCGGTTGGCGGCCATGCAGACCTGGCCCTGGTGCACGAAGCGGCTGAAGACGGCCGCGTCCACGGCGTAGTCGACATCGGCGTCCTCGAGGACGATCAGGGCGCTGTTGCCGCCGAGTTCGAGGACGGCGTGCTTGAAGTTCTGCGCGCAGACGGTGGCGACGTGGCGGCCGACCTTGTCGGAGCCGGTGAAGGAGATGACCTTCGGGACCGGGTGGGTCAGCAGCGCGTCGCCGATCTCGGCGATGTCGGTGACGACGACGTTCAGCAGACCGGCCGGCAGACCGGCGTCCTCCAGGACCTTCGCGACGAGCGTGCCACCGCAGATCGGCGTGTTCTGGTGCGGCTTGAGGACGACCGCGTTGCCGAGCGCGAGCGCGGGCGCGACCGACTTGAGGGAGAGGAGGAAGGGGAAGTTGAAGGGGGAGATGACACCGACGACACCGACCGGGAGCCGGTAGACGCGGTTCTCCTTGCCGTCGACCGGCGAGGGCAGGATCCGGCCCTCGGGCCGCAGCGCCAGCTGGATCGCCTCGCGCAGGAACTCCTTGGCGAGGTGCAGCTCGAAGGCGGCCTTCAGGCGCGTACCGCCGAGCTCGGCGACGATGGTGTCGCTGATCTCCTGCTCGCGGTCCTCGACGATCCGCAGGGCGCGCTCGAAGACGAGCCGGCGGGTGTACGGGTTGGTCTCGGCCCACTCGCGCTGGGCGCGCTCGGCGGCGCGGTAGGCGCGGTCGACCTCGTCGGCGGTGGCGACGGTGATCGAGGCGAGCTTCTCCCCCGTGTACGGGTTGAAGTCGATGATGTCCCACGAGCCGCTGCCGGGCTTCCACTCGCCGTCTATGTACTGGTGGGCCAGGTCGGAGAAGTAGGACATGTGACGAGACCCCTTAACCCGCGGTGGCGGACGTGGCGACTGTGACAACAGGACACTCTGATGTCACGTCATCGTACTTACGTCCTACGTGAGTTGAAGCAGTCCTCGGAGAAGATCCCGGCTTTCGGCCGGATCGGGGCTGTCCTCGGCCAGCCGCTCCATCACCCGCGCGTACTGGGCGACCTCCTCGCGCTTGTCGAGGTACAGCGCGCTCGTCAGCTGCTCCAGGTAGACGACGTCGGAGAGGTCGGACTCGGGGAAGCTCAGCATGGTGAACGCCCCGCTCTCGCCGGCGTGCCCTCCATAGCTGAAGGGCATGACCTGGAGCGTCACGTGGGGGTGCTCGGAGATCTCGATGAGATGCCTCAACTGGCCCTGCATCACCGCCCGGTCGCCGTACGGGCGGCGCAGCGACGCCTCGTCGAGGACGGCGTGGAAGTGCGGGGCGCGCTCGGAGACGAGGACCTTCTGGCGCTCCAGGCGCAGCGCGACGCGGCGCTCGATCTCGGCGCGCGGGGCTCCGGGCATGCCGCGGGTGACGACGGCGTGTGCGTACGCCTCGGTCTGCAACAGGCCGTGCACGAACTGGACTTCGTAGACACGGATGAGGGAGGCGGCGCCCTCGAGGCCGATGTACGTCTGGAACCATCCGGGCAGGACGTCGCCGAAACTGTGCCACCAGCCGGCCACGTTGGCCTCGCGGGCGAGCCCGAGGAGCGAGCCCCGCTCCGCCTCGTCGCTGACGCCGTAGAGCGTGAGCAGGTCCTCGACATCCCTGGCCTTGAAGCTCACCCTGCCCAACTCCATACGGCTGATCTTGGATTCGGACGCCCTGATCGAGTAGCCGGCCGCCTCGCGGGTGATGCCGCGCGACTCGCGCAGCCGCCTCAGCTGCGAACCCAGCAGGATGCGCCGCACGACGCTCCCGCTCGCTCCGCTCGACTCGACTGCGGTCACGGCTCCAGCCTCTCCTTCGCGGTCTCGGGCCCCCGGATTGTGCCACTAAACGCTTCAGCCCGTACACATTCGATTACGGAAAGACGGCAACTTCAGGGCGACTTCATGATCAAGGCGAAACCGGTCACCAGAAGATATGCACAGAATCGGCGCGGGGACGGACAGGTCCGGCGCGTGCACGTGCATCTGCCCTTGCATCCAGTGGTCGCATTCGGAACGATGGACCCCGCGCAACCGCACCACATCCGCGATTCGCCGCGATTCCCGGGAGTGCCTCGCATGGGGACGAATGGATCGACCATGCTCGAGCCGTTACGGCAGGGGCTTCCGCCGATCGATCCCGCCGCCGTCTCCAGCTCGGCCTCCTGCGCCCTGCCACCCGCGTACGAAGCAGTGGGCGGCGCACGGAAGTTCACCCGGGCAACCCTCGCGCAATGGGACCTCACCGAACGCTTCGACGACGTGGCCCTGGTCGTCTCCGAACTCGTCACCAACGCCCTGAGGCACGCGCTGCCGTCGGAGGCGGCGCACGACGCGAGGGACTCCCGGGGCCTTCACGAAGACGGCCGGAACGTTCCCCCCGTGCGACTTCATCTGATGCGATGGACGAGCCGACTCGTGTGCGCGGTGCGGGACCCCAGCCACCGGAGCCCGGAGACGCGCGCAGGGGAAGAGGACTTCGCGGCGGAGTCGGGGCGCGGGCTGTTCCTGGTCGACTCCTTCAGCGACAGCTGGGGCTGGCACCCGCTCGCCGGGACGCTCCAGGGGAAGGTCGTCTGGGCGCTCTTCCGGCTCGGACCGGAGTGACGCGCGTAGCCCTACGGAAAGGGCCCCGGCGGGATGCCGGGGCCCTTTCCCTTTGCTCGCTCACGTCCCTGTACTCACACCAGGTGGTCGAACTCCCCGTCCTTGACGCCCAGCAGCAGCGCCTCTATCTCGGCGGGCGTGTAGACGAGCGCGGGGCCGTCCGGGTGGCGCGAGTTGCGCACGGCAACGTTGCCACCGGGCAACTTGGCGAACTCCACGCAGGATCCCTGGGAGTTGCTGTGCCGGCTCTTCTGCCACACGACACCCCGGAGCTCCGTGGCCGCCATGCCGTTGTACGCGTGATGCGCATGATGCACTGGTAGCTCCCCGAGATACTTGATGCAGGTGTCAACTTCCTCGGATCATAGCTGTGTTCATATGCCAATGCATGAGCAGATGCACGTGCACGAGGGGTGGCGTAGCGACTACGCGACTCAGCGTGCTACCGGCGAGTAAGCCGCGTCCGCTCGCCTCACCCTACGGCGTGCGCTTCCCGGTGGTGTCCTCGGCGAGCGCTTCGGCCAGGTCGTCCAGGGCGGTGAGGAGCAGGGCCGAGCCCCTGCTCAGCAGGAACTCGTCGGTCGGCTTCCAGGCCGCGACCGCCTCGCGGACCTCGCCCCAGTCCGGCGCCCGGCGCTCCCGTACCGCCTTCGCGCCCCGCTCGGTCGCCCGCCGCAACGCCTCGGCGAGCGTCGCGGCGGCCGGGACGGGTGACGCGCCCCGCTCCGGCAGATGAGCCTCCATCAGCATCGCGACCCGGCCGAACTGGGCGAGCGCGTGGCCCGCGTCGTCCGCCGCCGACCGTGACAGACCGCGGTGGCGCACCGGTTCGTGGGTCGCCCGGTCCAGCGCCTCCTGCCGGGCGACCCGGGCCGCCCGGGTGTCGAGCAGCGCCTCGCGCACGTCGGGACAGGCCGTACCCGCCGGGTTGGCGTAGTGGGCGACGACGGTGGCGGCGTACCGGCCGTCGGCCACCAGCCAGTCGGCGAGCCGGCCGCGCAGCCGGGGCGTCTCCCAGGCCGGGTAGACGGCGTACGCGAGCATCGCGAGGATCCCGCCGATCAGGGTCAGGACCACGCGCTCGAAGACGGTCTGCGTCCAGGCCGAACCGCCCACGCCGAGCAGGAAGACGACGTACGCGGCGACGCACACCTGGGTGACGGCGTACCCCGTGCGCAGCAGCAGGTACATCCCGAAGGCGCACAGCACGGCGAGCGCCGCGGAGAGGTACATGCCCGGGTCGGCGGTCTGCACGAGGGCGGTGGCGAGGCCGACACCGACGAGCGTGCCGCCGAAGCGGGCGACGGAACGGGCGTACGTCTGCGAGAAGTCGGGGCGCATGATCATCACGGAGGCCATCGGCGCCCAGTAGCCGTGGCCCAGAGGGAGCGCGGAGCCGAGGACGTAGCCGGCGGTGGTGACGGCCGTGACGCGGACGGCGTGGCGCAGGATCGGCGAGTCGGGGCGCAGCTCGGCGCGCATCCGGGCGACGACGACGGGGACCAGGCGCAGGAGGGTGGGGCGGGAGCGGGCGTCGGACGCGGTCTCGGTGCGGGGTTCGGCGGTCTCCACGACATCGTCGAGGAGGGCGGCGAGACGGACGGCGGCGCGGCGGGCACGCCCGTGGAGGATCGCGCCGGTGTCGGGGGTGCGGAGGGCGGCGACGGCGCCGGGCGGGAGGTCGACGGGCTCGCCGTGCCGGATCGCGCGGGCGGCGGCGTCCAGTACGGCTCCGGCGGCGGCAAGCAGCTCGCGGACCCGGTCGCGTTCGGGGCCCTCGGCGGAGGCGCCGACGGCCGGGTCGGCGAGGGAGGCGAGCACCGGGCGGATGCGCTCGGCGAGGCCACGGGCGCCGTGCAGTTCGGCGGGGCGGCGGCGGGCCTGGCGGGGTGTGACGGCGGCGGCGCTGCGGGCGGTCATGAGCGGGACGGGGTCGAAGGCCGCGACGGGGTCCTCGCGGAGGCGCCGGGCGTAGTCCGCCTCGGCGGCGAGCGCGTCGGCGAGGGCGTCGCGCTGGGCGCCCCAGCGGCGGACCGGGAGGACGACGACGAGGGCCGCCTGGACGAGGCCGCCGACGGCGATCATGGCGGCGTGCCCGGCGGCTTCGGCGACGGAGGTGGGGAGGGTGACGGTGACCAGCATCATCGCGACGTTGGAGGAGGCGATGATGCCGATGGTGGGGCCGCCGGCCCAGGCGAGGCCGGACAGGAAGGTCCACAGGGCGAGCAGGGCGAGGAAGAGGGCGGGGTGGTCGCCGGCGTCCGTGACGTAGCCGAGGAAGGTGGAGACGGCGAGGCTGGCGCCGGAGGCGAGGGCGAGGGTGGGGCGGGGCCGCCAGGAACGCTGGAAGGTGGCGATGGCGGCCTGGAACGCGCCGAACGCGGAGGAGACCGCGACACCGGGCCCGAAGAGCGCGAGGGAGACGCCGACGACGAGGGCCAGACCGAGGGCGGCGCGGGCGGCCACCAGCGGTTCGAGGCGCCGCCGCTCGACGGTGAGTCCGGAACGGGCGGTCTCCTTCAGGGCCCGGAGCCAGCTCATGGCGCCGAGCCTAACGCCGCATCAGGGCGAACAGGACATTTCCTCCACAGGCCCTGTGCGCCCGGGTCGCTTCCGGCGATGTCACATCCGGGAGCCCATGCTCGTCCCATGAGCATGACTGACACCGACAACGTGCTGCTGGCAGGGGCGAGCGGGGTCTTCGGACGCCACGTCGCCGAGGAACTCACCGCGGCCGGTCACACCGTGCTCGGCCTCGGCCGCGGGGCGGAGAACGACGTCGTCGCGGACCTCATGGACCGCGACGGGCTGCTCCGGGCGGTGGAGGGGCTGGAGATCGACACCGTCGTGCACGCGGCGACCGCCCTGCGCGAGCCTCCGATGAGGCACCGGGACATGGACGCGACCGACGCGCTGCGGACCACGGGGACCGCGCATCTGGTCGAGGCGGCGCGCGCGGTGGGGGCGCGGCGCATGATCGCCGAGTCGATGGTGTTCGGGTACGGGTACGGCGACTTCGGGAACCGCGTGGTCACGGAGGACGACACCTTCGGACCGACCGGCCTCGACGCGGCGTCCCAGCGTCATGTGGACGCCATGCGGACCAAGGAGGAGCTGATGCTCGGGACCGAGGGGATCGAGGGCGTCACGCTGCGGTTCGGTGTCTTCTACGGGCCCGGCGGCACCGAGGCCGTGGTGGATCTGCTGCGGAAGCGGAAGCTGCCGGCGGTCGCGGACCGGGGCCGGGTGCTGCCCTGGATCCACCTGCAGGACGCGGCGCGCGCGGTCGCACTGGCGGTCCGGGGCGGGCGGCCGGGAGAGGCCTACAACATCGTGGACGACGGCCCGATGGGCTTCGGCGCCCATGTGCGGGCGGTCGCCAAGGTGTTCGGCACGCCGAGACCGCTGACGGTGCCGGCCTGGCTGACGCGGCCGATGCCGTACGCACACCGGGTGTGCACCACCAACCTGACCGTCTCCAACGCCAAGGCAGGGGCCGAGCTGGGCTGGCGGCCGCGCTACCACGACTGCGCGTCCGGCCTCGCGGCGCTGACAGAGTGGTGAGCCCGTACGGCCCCGGGCGCCCGGGGGCGGCCTGCGCGACCGGCGGCGGCCAGCCCCGCCCGTGCGGCCCCGGGCGACCGGGGGCGGTCTGTGGAACCGGTGGCGGTCGGCCCGGTCGGCACCCGTCAGGGTGAGTCCCGGATCTCCCTCCGGCCCCGCCCCAGCCCCGCCGCGTTCGCGGCCGTCGTGCCGTGGGTCCAGCCCGCCTCGTCCCACATCGCGCGGACCCGGGTCGTCCGGGTCTCCGGGAACATCTCGTCCGCGCGGTTCGTCACCGCGACCTCCCGGGAGGCGAGGGCCGGGAGCAGGGTCGGGGCCTCGGAGGCGACGCGGCGGGTCGTGGTCGCGAGGCGGGCGCCCAGGCGGTTCGCGTACGCGAGCAGGAACGACTGCCGGAAGGACTTCGTACGCTTCCGGCCGCCCGCCCGCTGCTCCGCCTCCGCACGTGTCATCGCCGCCGTGCCCTGGACCAGGAGCGAGGTGTACAGCAGCTCCACCGGGTCCAGGTCCGCCTCGAAGCCGACGACCGTGGAGAAGCCGTACGGCTCGTTCCACACCGCGCGGCAGTGGTTCGCCGTCGCCACCGCGTCCAGGAGGATCGCCTTGGCCTGCTCGTACGGCGGCTCCACCCCGATCCGGATCGCCCCCGGCACGTCCCCCGAGGGCCTACGGGACTCCAGCGCCGCCTCGTCCAGGCTGTGGCGGGCCATCAGCTCCTGGGCCTTGGCGGTCAGCGCCTCCGCCTCCTCGGGGTAGCCCGTCGCCTCGGCCTTCGCGAGCAGGGCCCGTACGCGCGTCAGCATCCGCGGCTCCCCCGCCACGGCGGCCGGGAGCGTGTCCCCTGGAACCGGACCCACCGGCTCCAGGGACGGCAGTCTCACCAGGAGGCGGTACAGCTCCAAGGTCGTCGTCGCCGACGAGAAGCGGTCCGCGCGGGCGGGGGCGGTGTCCAGATCGGCCAGCTGCGCGGCCCACCGGTGCGGCAGACGCTCGTAGCGCCCGGTCTCCGCCGCGATCAGGGCGCCGGCCAGCCGGACGTGCTCCTCCGCCAGCTCCCGCCGTACCAGCCGTACGAGATCCGCCGGCTGCCAGCCGCGCTCCCATGCCCGCCGTACGAACTCCTCGCCACGGCGCGTCAGTTCCGCGTCCGCCGCCCGGTCCGCCGCGAGCAGGGACGCCGCCGAGTCCAGGGCCGTGTCGTCGTCCGTGTACAGGGCCTCGAAGGCCTTCTCGACCGTGCTCCTCGTCGTACTCACGCCTGCTTCGCGTCCCATTCCTCGCGTGCCCGCCCGATCACCGCGCGGTGGTCGAGCGACCAGTCGATCAGCTGCTTGATCAGGTGCGTCATGCTGTGCCCCGTCTCCGTCAGCGCGTACTCCACCTGCGGCGGGGTCGTCGGATGCACCGTCCGCGTCACCAGGCCGTCCCGCTCCAGGCGGCGCAGCGTGAGCGTCAGCATCCGCTGCGAGATGCCGGTGACCAGCCGCTGCAACTCCCTGAACCGCCGTGGTCCCGGCGCCAGTTCGACGACCACGTGCACGGTCCACTTGTCGCCGAGCCGGTCCTGCACATCCCGGACGCCGCACTCCTCCGCGCAGCTCACGATCAGGTCGGTGGTCGCCTCGGTGGTTACCTCGGTGTGCCCCGCTGACATCAATGTGCCTCCTTACGCGATCCAGCCCGCCCCACCAGGATGATCCTGACCGAACACGATCACGAAATCAGGGGGAATCATGCTGC
This sequence comes from Streptomyces sp. NPDC012508, assembly GCF_042902595.1. Classification (NCBI taxonomy): domain Bacteria; kingdom Bacillati; phylum Actinomycetota; class Actinomycetes; order Kitasatosporales; family Streptomycetaceae; genus Streptomyces; species Streptomyces sp. NPDC012508. The sequence continues at coordinate 608,612 of NZ_JBIBEO010000004.1, read as the reverse complement.
TCGTCACCGGTGTCTCCGGCGGCCTCGGCTCGCTCGTCGCGGAGCGTCTGGCCGGCCGTGACGACGTCGTCCTCGGCACGCGCGCCGGGCTGTCCGGCACCCGCCTCGTCGACTTCGACGAGCCCGCCACCCTGCCGGGGGCCTTCGCCGGGGTGGACACCCTGCTGCTGATCTCGGCGGGGTACGGCGAGGACGACACCGTGATCGCCCGGCACGAGGCCGCGATCGCCGCCGCCGAGGCGGCCGGGGTCGGCCACATCGTCTACACGAGCCTCTCCGGCGACGGCGACCACCTCCCGTACTCCCTCGCGCACCGCTGGACCGAGCGGCGGCTCCGGCGGTCGGGAGTGGCGTGGACGGTCCTGCGCAACGGGCTGTACGCCGAGTTCCTCACCTGGATCGCGGCCCCGGACGCCGAGAACCGCATCACGGGCCCCCTCGGCGAGGGCCGGCTCGCCGCCGTGGCCCGCGAGGACCTCGCCGAGATCGCGGTCACCGTCGCGACCGCCCCGGCCGCGCACGCCGGGCGCACGTACGAGCTCGTCGGCGAGCGCCCGCTGGGCGGGGCTGACCTGGCGCGGGCGCTGGGTGCCGAGTACGCCCCCTGCACGCTCGCCGAGGTGCGGGCCGCCATCGCCGCCTCGGGAGCGGAGCCGTTCCAGGTCCCGATGCTCACCGGGACGTACTCGGCGATCGCGCACGGCTTCATGGACGGCACGGGGGTGAAGAGCAGCCTGCGCGAGCTGCTCGGGCGGGAGCCGCTGGACGCGCTCGACGTCTTCGTGGCGGCGGTACGCAAGGGGTAGGGCGTACGACGGGGGGCGTGCGGCGGGGGTAGGGCACGGCGTACGACGGGGGCAGGGCGTACGGCGGGGGTGGGGCCAGGGCTACCTCTCGGACGCCCTCCAGTGGTCGTGATCGGCGGCGCCGTCGGCGGTTCGCTTGAGCCATGACCTCAACGCCCTCTCCATCCTCGACGCCGGTCTCCGGCACCGCCGTCCGGCTCACCGCCCTCCGACGCCGTCACCGCGACGTCCGCGCCCTGGACGGCGTCGACCTCGACTTCCGTGCCGGCACCTTCACCGCCGTCATGGGCCCCTCGGGCTCCGGCAAGTCCACGCTGCTCCAGTGCGCGGCGGGCCTGGACCGGCCGACGAGCGGGACGGTCGAGGTGGGCGGCGTCGCCCTGGAGGGGCTGAGCGAGCGGCGGCTGACGCTGCTGCGGCGGGACCGGATCGGGTTCGTCTTCCAGTCGTTCAATCTGCTGCCCTCGCTGACGGCCGCCCAGAACGTGGCGCTGCCGCTGCGGCTGGCCGGGCGGCGGGTGCCCCGGGGCGAGGTGCGTGCGGCGCTTGAGCGCGTGGGGCTCGGCGGGCGGGAGGTGCACCGGCCAGGGGAGCTGTCCGGCGGGCAGCAGCAACGGGTCGCGATCGCCCGGGCGTTGATCACCCGGCCGGCGGTGCTCTTCGCGGACGAGCCGACCGGCGCCCTGGACTCCGCCACCAGCCGCGAGGTGCTGTCGATGCTGCGGGAGCTGGTGGACCGGGACGGCCAGACGATCGTCATGGTCACGCACGATCCGCAGGCGGCGGCGCGGGCGGACCGGGTGGTGTTCCTGGTCGACGGGCGGGTGGAGGGCGAGCTGTACGCCCCGACGGCCGAGCGGGTCGCGGCCCGCATGGCCGGCCTGGAGACGACGACCGGGGCGGAGGCCGTCGCATGCTGACCGTCGTCCTCTCCGGCCTTCGCGCCCGCTGGGCCGCCTTCCTCGGCAGTTCCGTCGCGCTCGCCCTCGGCGTCGGGCTCCTCACCACCATGGGCCTCGGCCTCGCCTCGACGATCGACGCCCCGGAGCGCGAGCCGCGGCGGTTCGCGTCCGCTCCGGTGGTCGTGAAGGGGCGGGACGCGGTCACCGTCGACGTACGGCGGGGTCCTGACACGGCCTCCGCCTCGCAGAAGCTCGACCGTCCACAGCCTGTGGATATCGAACTCCTTGCCGAGCTGAAGGCGCGCTGGACCGTCACCACCTCGGGCGGCCCCGACGCCGTCGGCGTCCATGGTCCCGCCACCGAGGTCCGTACCCTCGTCGGCGACCGGGCCCAGGTGCTCACAGGGAACGACCGGCTGCGCGCCGACGCCGAGCCCGAGCGGGACGCCGAGGCGCTCGTCGCCCTCAACTCCCTCCTCGGCACGGCCGGCGGCGTCACCACCTTCGTCTCCGTCTTCGTCGTCGCGTCCACCTTCGCCTTCGCCGTCGCTCTGCGGCGCCGCGAGTTCGGGCTGCTGCGGACGGCGGGCGCGACGCCCGGCCAGGTGCGGCGGATGCTGCTCGCGGAGGCGACGGGCGTCGGGATCCTCTCCGCGGCCGCCGGGTGCGCGCTGGGCGCGTGGGGTGCGCCGAGGCTCGCCCGGGTGCTCGTGGACGGGGACCTCGCCCCCGAGTGGTTCGGGATCGGCGACGCCACCTGGCCGTACCACCTGGGCTTCTGGACGGGGGTGACCGTCGCCCTCGCGGGCGCCTTCGCCGCCTCGCGGCGGGCCGGGAAGGTCGGCCCGACGGCCGCGCTGCGCGAGGCGGACGTCGACACGGACGTCCTGCCGCTCGGCCGCGCGCTGCTCGGCACGGGCCTGCTCCTGACGGGCGCCGCCCTGCTCGTCTGGACCACGGTCACGGAGCCGTCCGAACTGCTCAAGCGCAAGACGTACACGACCCTGCCGATGCTTCTGATCACCGGCGTCGCGCTGCTCGCCCCGGTGCTGGTCCGGCCGGTGGCGCGGGCGCTGCGGCTGCCGGGCGCGACGGGGATGCTCGTGCGGGAGAACAGCGCGGCCGCTGTCCGCCGTACCGCCGCCGTCGCCGCGCCGGTCCTGGTGACGGTCGCGCTGGCCGGCTCGCTGCTCGGTTCGGCGGCCTCGGTCACGAGCGCGAAGGCCGCGGAGGCGCGGGAGCAGACCCGCGCGGAGTGGGTGGTGACGGGCGAGGAACTGCGGCCGGTGCCCGGTGCCTCGGCGACCGCGACGACGTCCGTCTTCGTACGGGACGGGGCCGAGGCGCTCGTGAAGTACGGGGCCCGGGCGGTCTCCGACCCGGCGGCCTTCGCGGACCTGGCGCGGCTGCCGGTGGTGGCGGGGGACGTGGCGGACCTCGACGACCGGTCGATCGTGGTCAACGAGGAGTGGGAGCGGCGGACGGTCGGCGAGCGGGTCGAGGTGTGGCGCGCGGACGGCAGCGGACCGGTGACGCTGCGGGTGGTGGCGGTGCTGGCCCTCGGGACGGGTGACAACGGCCCGTACGTGACGCCTGCGAACGCGCCGGGCGCGACGGTCGACCGGATCGAGGCGGGGCCCGGCGTGGCGCCGGAGGCCCTCGCGGCGGCGGGCGGGACGGTACGCACGGCGGAGCAGTGGGCCGCCGCCACGCACCCGTCGACCAGCCCGCAGGTCCGGATGGGGCTGCTCCTGGTCCTCGGCATGGCGCTCGTCTACACGGTGATCGCGCTCGCCAACACGCTCCTGATGGCGACCTCGGTACGGGGCGGGGAGCTGGCCTCGCTCCGGCTCGCGGGCGCCACGCGGAGCCAGATCCTGCGGGTGGTGACGGGCGAGGCGGTGCTGGCCGTGGCCATCGGGGCGGTCCTGGGCCTCGCGGTGACGGCGGTCGGCCTGGGGGCGCTGGGGGCGGGGCTCGCGGCGCTGTCGGCGCCGGTGGCGGTGTCCATGCCGTGGGGTGCCGTGGGTGCGGCGGCGGGGGTGTGCGGCGTGATCGCGGTCGCGTCGGCGGCGCTCCCCGCGTGGCGCCTTACGCGCTGAGCGGCGAAGGTGGGTGGACGGGGCGGTGACCAGGGTCGGAGCCGGGCCACCGCCCCGCCCTCGGCCGCCCCGGGCGACGGCCTGGCCACGCCTAAGGCAGCAGCACCAACTTGCCCCGCACGTGCCCGGACTCGCTCAGTTCCTGGGCCCTCGCCGCCTCCTTCAGGGGGAAGGTCTCGGCGATGCCCAGGCGCAGCCGGCCCTCCGCCGCCATCCGGCCGTGGGTGGTCAGCCAGGTGCGGGCGAGGGGCGGGTCGACCGTGACGCCGCTGAAGACGATGCCGTGCTCCTCCGCGTCCGGCGCCGCGATCGTCACGATGCGTTCCTTCGCACCGCCCGTCAGCTCGATCGAGACCGGAAGCGTGTCGTGGCCGGCCGCGTCGAAGACCGCGTCGACGCCCTGGGGCGCCGCCGCCCCGACCCGGCCGGCGAGGCCGTCGCCGTACGCCACCGGGATCGCGCCCAGGGAGCGCAGGTACGCGTGGTTGGCTTCCGAGGCGGTGCCGATCACCGTCGCCCCGGCGGCCACCGCGAGCTGGACGGCCACCGAGCCGACCACGCCCGCCGCGCCGTGCAGGAGGAGGGTCTCGCCCTCCCGCAGGCCGAGCAGGTCCAGGACCCGCTGCGCGGTCTCCCCCGCGACCGGGATGCTCGCCGCCTGCGCCCAGGTCAGGCCGGCCGGCTTGGGGGCGTAGACCTCGGCCAGGGCGTACTCGGCGTATGCGCCGGTGGTCGTCCAGCCGAACACCTCGTCGCCGACCGCGACCCCCGTGGCGTCCGGACCCAGCGCGTCGACGGTTCCGGCGAACTCCAAACCCGGCACGGCGGGGAACGTCGTCGGGTAGAACGCCTCCACCCATCCGTAACGTCGCTTGTAGTCAACGGGGTTGACGCCGACCGCGGCCACCTTCACCCGGACCGCGCCGCCGATCGGCTCGGGCACCGGGACACCGGTCTCGTGGCGCAGCACTTCCGGGCCGCCGAACTGCTCGTACGTGATCGCTTCCATCGCGTCCTCCTCGGGTCGGCCTCCAGCTTCGATCACGGACCTCCTCCGTCCGGCCCGCCCAACGGCCAGTCCCACCTGGCCGAAAGGACAGCCGGTGCGGCCGGCCCGCTGACTACGCTGCCTCGCATGGACGCGCACACGCTGAACTCCGCGTACGAGATCATCCGGCAGCCGCTCGGCCAGATCCTGCCCCGGCTCTCGGCCGTCCTCGCACCGCTGATCCCGCACCGGGCCGCCGCCGAACTCGCCACGCACTGCGCCCACTCGCCGTACAAGACGGTCGGGGAGTCCGGTATCCCGACCGCCGCCGAACTCACCCCGCTGCTGGCCTCCGGCACGCCCGGCAGCCCCTGGCAGGGCCGGACCGCCGTCGGCGGGCGGGAGCACGAGGTCGTCGCCGTCACCAGCGACGCGACCGCGCGCCGTTCCGTCCTGGTCCTCGTACGGGAGGACGGCGCCGAGCCCGTGCCGGACGGCGCCCTGGCCGTCGCGCAGGCGCTGTGGGACCTGGTGACCAGTCACTTCGACCGGTTCGCGGTGGAGGCGATGCCGGGCGCGCTCGCCCGTTCGCGGGCGGCGGCGGACACCCGGGCTCGGGTGATCGCGGAGCTGACGACGGCGCACTCGGCGGCCCTCTCCGGAATCCTCGGGGTGCTCCGCAGCCGGGCCCTGGACGACGGGGCGGCCCGGACCACCGCGACCGACCTCGCCGTCAACGCGCTGATCGAGATGCGGGCCGAGTCGAAGCGGGACCGCTCGGTCGCCGAGGAGCCGGCCCGCGAGGCGTTCGACCGGCTGGCGGAAGGGCTGAAGACGATGCTGCGGCACAGCACGGTACGGCTCGAACTCGTCCCTCCGGACAGCTCACGCTCCTTGGCGGCGGACGTGGCGCACGGAGCGCGGGCCGTCGTCCGGGCCCTGCTGCTCGTGATCCTGGAGCAGGACTCGGTGAGCCGGGTCCGCGTCGGCTGGCAGATCACGGAGCACGAGCTGCGGGCGACGCTGCGCGACGACGGGGACGGCGCGCTCGCCGCCTGCGACCTGGGCGCGGGCAGCGTCACCGACCGGATGGAGGTGCTGGGCGGGCGGCTGGAGATGGACGCCGTCCCGGGCTGGGGCATCACGATCACTGCGACCCTCCCCCTGGCCACCCCCGACGCCCCGATCGCGGCCGTGAACCCGCTCACCGGCCTCGGCGGCCGCGAACTGGAGGTCCTGACCCGTCTGGCGCTGGGCCACCGCAACCGCCAGATCGCCCAGGAACTCCACATCAGCGAATCGACGGTGAAGTTCCACGTCGCCAACATCCTGACGAAACTCGGCGTCGACAGCCGAGGTGAGGCCGCGGCCCTCTTCCACAGGGCGGCGTAGCCGGACGGGCTGCCGGACGGGACGGCTGCTGGACCGGGCGGGGCCGCCCGGACCGTCTGGCCGCCCGGACCGTCTGGCCGCCCGGACGGGGCGGGCCGCCGGACCAGGCGGTACCAGGCGGTACGCCGGACCAGGCGGTACCAGGCGGTACGCCGGACCGGCGGTGCGTCACCGCGTGGCGCGTGCCCGGCGCTGTCGGCGAGGGCGCTGTCAGTGGGGGGTGTCAGACTCGCACCCGTGAGCGAGAGGTGGGCGGTGGACGCCGAGGCGGAGGGGGACGGGGCGCGGCTCGTCCCCCTCGGCCCCGACGCGCTGCCCGCCGGACCCGTCCTCCACGAGCCGGACCTCGTCGAGGCCGTCCGGTCCCGGCCGGGCGTCGCCCGGTGGGTGTGGCGGTCCACGGCGGCGGTCCATCCGCGGCTCCTCGCCGCCGGGGTGCGCGTCGAGCGGTGTTACGACATCGAGGTCGCCGAAGGGCTCCTCCTCGGCCACGAGGGGCGGCTCGGGGAGCCCAGGTCCGCGGCCGCCGCCCTCGCGCGGCTGAGGAACGCTCCCGTACCGCCCGATCCGCCCCAGCGAGCCGCCGAGCCCGGCTCGCAGGACTCCCTCTTCGAGGCGAGACCCAGCGCCACCGCCGTCTCCTTCGAGGACCTCCTCGCCGTCTACGCGGAGCAGCAGCGCCGCCACGAGGGGACCGAGCACCCGGGCCGGATGCGGCTGCTCACCGCCGCCGAGTCCGCGGGCATGCTCGTCGCCGTCGAGATGAACCGGGCCGGGCTGCCCTGGCGCGCCGACGTGCACCGGGAGCTGCTGCACGAGCTGCTGGGCGAACGGTACGCGGGCGGCGGGGAGCCCCGGCGCCTCGCCGAGCTCGCCGACGAGGTCTCCGCCGCCTTCGGCCGCCGTGTCCGGCGCGATCTGCCCGCCGACGTCGTCAAGGCGTTCGCCCAGGCCGGGATCCGGGTGCGGTCCACGCGCCGCTGGGAGCTGGAGGAGCTCGACCACCCGGCGGTGGCCCCGCTCGTGGCGTACAAGAAGCTGTATCGGATCTGGACCGCCCACGGCTGGTCCTGGCTCCAGGACTGGGTGCGCGACGGCCGATTCCGCCCCGAGTACCTGCCCGGCGGCACGGTCAGCGGTCGCTGGACGACCAACGGCGGCGGCGCCCTTCAGATCCCCAAGGTCATCAGGCGGGCCGTCGTGGCCGACGACGGCTGGCGGCTCGTCGTCGCCGACGCCGACCAGATGGAGCCCCGGGTCCTGGCCGCGATCTCCCGCGACCCCGGTCTGATGGAGGTCGCCGGCCACCCCGACGACCTCTACACCCGGCTGTCGGACCGGGCGTTCTCCGGCGACCGCGACCACGCGAAGATCGCCCTGCTCGGCGCGATCTACGGACAGACCAGCGGCGACGGCCTGAAGAACCTGGCCGCGCTGCGCCGCCGCTTCCCCCGCGCCGTGGCCTACGTGGACGACGCGGCGAAGGCGGGCGAGGAGGGCCGGCTCGTACGGACCTGGCTCGGCCGGACCAGCCCACGGGCGGCCGGCGCGGGCGAGGCCGAGGAGGCGGGCATCCCCCAGGGTGGCGGGGACGAACCGGCCACCGGGGAGGGTGAGTTCACCCCCGGGTACGCCTCCGGCAACGCGCGGGCGCGCGGCAGGTTCACCCGTAACTTCGTCGTCCAGGGCAGCGCCGCCGACTGGGCGCTGCTGATGCTCGCCGCGCTGCGCCGCGCCCTCGCGGGGATGCGGGCCGAGCTGGTCTTCTTCCAGCACGACGAGGTGATCGTGCACTGCCCGGCGGAGGAGGCGGAGGCGGTCACCGAGGCGATCCGCGCGGCCGGGGACGAGGCGGGACGGATCGCCTTCGGCGCGACGCCGGTGCGTTTTCCGTTCACGACGGCCACGGTCGAGCGGTACGCGGACGCCAAATGACGGGCGTACGCGCGGAGGTGTGTTCGGACCCGGGGGCGCGTACGGGCATACGGGCATACGGGCCGGGGCCCCGCCGGGGGCCGGCCCGTATGCCCCGTGACGGCACCGCGGGGGCGCTACCTCACGAGAACTTCAGCCACTTGTCGTCGAGGGCGATCGCCTTGAGCTGGTCCGTCGTCAGCGCCGGCTCCGCGCGCGTCGCGTCCTGGTGCTGTGCACCCGTGTTGAACGCGGAGACCACGACCCGGAAGCCGGACGGCAGGATCGTGTCGGCCGTCCACCAGACGACACCGGCGCCGCCCTTCTCACCGGGCTGCTCGGTCACCTTCACCAGTCGCCCGTCGGGCAGCTTCGTGGCGCCGGCGAAGAGCTCTCCCGCGACATCGCTCATGTCCCTCTGCACATTGATCTGGACGAGGCTCTTGCCCTTGCCGTCGTCCACGACCACGTACGCGAACTCGCCCTCGCCGCCCTGGGAGGTCACCGTCAGCCCCTTGGGGAGCAGCGAGCGCAGGGTCGCCCGCACGGCCTCGCCGTCCACCTCCGGCGGCGCGGTGTCCATGCCCGGCAGGACGGGCTTCTTCTGGGGCACAATCAGCCGCTTGAACAGCGGCCGCCACCCCTCGGCGGTGACCAGGGCCTTCAGCTGGGCGGGGCTGAAGGGCGGGTTCGCGCGGCTGATGGCGGACCCCTTCTCGGTCGGGGCGTTGTACTCGCTCGCGTCGACCAGGAATCCGTCCCGGGTGAGCAGCACCGCCCGCCAGTTCTTGGTCTCCACCCGCTTGTCCGGGTACTCGTACCCCTGGAGGACCATCAGCCGGTCGCCGTTCGGCAGCTTCTCGCTGGTGCATCCGTCGTGCGGGACGAAGGTCTCGTCCGGGCACTCCACCTGCCCCGCGCCGCCCTCCACGGTCTCGTCGGCCCGGGAGAGGCTGACGGAGACGGCCGCCTCGCCCCTGCCGTCCTGGTAGACGCCCGAGACGTACTCGCCCTGGGCGCCTTCGTCGGGGATGGTCCAGGTTCCGGCGGGCGTGTTCGCCTTGAGAACGGCCGCCAGGTCCTTGACCTCAAGTGTGGGCGCGGGCCCCTTGGTGGGCGGCGGGGGGGTCGTCTCCTTCGGCGCGGCGACCGAGGAGTCCTTGCCCCCCTTGGCCCCCATGGCCCCCTCGTCCCCAGCGAGCAGGTTTCCGCCGTAGATCCCGCCGACGCCCACCACGGCGAAGGCCAGCACACCGCCGGTCACCGTGGCCGCACGGCGGCGCCGCAGCCGGCGCCGGCCGCGGGTCAGGCCGCCGGCCACCAGCTCGCGGGCGTCCTCCGTGGCGAAGCCGTCGCCCGTGCGGCGCAGGGCTTCACCGAGCTCCTCCGCGAAACCGTCGTGTCCCTCGTTCAGAGGCATGCCGAATCACCGTCTCCGGTCCATGAGTGAAAGAAAGAGTGTGGAAGGGTGCGCGGCGCCGCGTCAGCGGGACGCGAACTCGACGATGCTGCCGCCGAGCCGCTCCCTGAGCTTGGCGAGCGCCCTCGTCGAGCGGGTGCGGACCGCCGCGGAGCTCACATGGAGCGCCTGGGCGGTCTCCTCGACGCTGCGGTCCTCCCAGTACCGCAGCACCACCACCGCCCGGTCCTTGGGCGCGAGGGCCGCGAGCGCGTCGAGCAGGGCGATCCGGAGCGCCGGATCGTCACCGTTCTCCGGAGCCCGGTCCGGCAGCTCGCCCACGGGGCGCTCGGTCGCGGAGCGTCGCCGCCGATGGCTGAGGAACGTGCGGACCAGGACGGTCTGCGCGTACCCGGCCGGGTTGCCGATCCGCTGGACGCGTCCCCACAGGCTGTACATCCGGCCCAGGGTCTCCTGGACGAGATCCTCGGCGAGATGGGTGTCGCCGCTGGTCAGCAGGCATGCCGACCGGAACAGATGACCAGTCCTGGCGGTGGCGAACTCCAGAAACTCGTCCGCGCGGGACTGTCTCATGTCCCTCCCCTCCGTCGCGGTCGCCCTACATCTCATTGACGCGACGGGCCCGGGGAAATGTTTCACACGAGGTTCGTACGAGGTTCTACGAGTTCGAGCGCCCCTCGAACGCCCCGGATTGCTCAGATTGTCCAGAATTGGGTAACTCTGGAGTATGAACGGATTTCTTGTGGATTCCGCAGGGGTCACGACCGCGGCCGGCGTCTGGCAGTCCGGGATGGCCCAGGTACTCGGCGGCCTGGTCGTGGTCGCCGTACTGATCGGCGCGTTCTGGCTGGGGATGAGGGTCAGGGACAAGGAGTCCCCCACGCCCAAGCCGGAGGAGCAGCCGCACCGGCCGGAGGGCGGGCTTCCCGGAGAGACGTCCGAGTACCGCAAGCCGACGGAGATGCCCCAGACCGACGGCGAGCACCGGCTCATGCCGTACGAGCTGAAGAGTGGCACCGAGACCTCGTCCGACCCGCCGAGCGAGGAGAAGCGCAAGTGGGGCGGGATCTCCAGCGGCGGCTTCGGCAGCGGCGGAACGGGGCACGGAGACTGAACGGTGGTCGATCACGCGGTGGGTGCGGTGAGTCACGAGCAGGCGGTGGCGTACCGGCTGCTGGGCTCGTCCGACGAGGCGGACGAAGCGGTGCGCGAGGCGCGGCGGCTGGGTGACACCACCGCCGACGCCACCGCGGCCGTCGCGCGGATCTGCCTGACCAGGCTGCGGTCGCGCGCGGCGCGGCGCGAGGACCCCTGGGATCCGTGGTCCAACGGTGAGCCCGCCGGCCGGCCGCCGCACCGGTCCGAGGAGGCGGCCCTGGAGACGCTGGCGCCCGCCGAACGGGTGGCGTTCGTGCTGCACGACATGTTCGCGGTGCCCGTCGACGACATCGCCCCGGTCCTGGAGCGCACGCCCGCTGCCACACGGCAACTGGTGAGCCGGGCGAGAACGCGCGTACGCGGTACGGAGGAGATGCCGGAGCCCGACCTCGCGCGCCACCGGGAGGTGGTGGCCGCGCTGCTCGCCGCCGTACGCGACGGCGACCCGGCCGGGCTGCGCGAGCTGCTCGACCCCGACGTCCTGCTGCGGGCGGACGCCGAGGCGGTACGGTCCGGTGCGGCGACCGCCCACGGCCCCACGGCCGTGGCGGTCCACCTCGCCGAACGGGCCGGGGCGGCCCGCCTGGCCCTGGTGGACGGCGCGGCGGGCCTGGTGATGACCGCCCCGGACGGCGGGCCGAGCGCGGTGATCGCCTTCACGGTCATCGAAGGCCGCGTCACGGCGGCCGACATCCTGATGGACCGGAACCACCTCGACAGCCTGGACGTGCAGATCCTGCCGGAGTGACCGGCGGCGGACGGGAGGGGTGACCGCGGCCCCGAGGCTGGGCGCGGTCACCCCTCCCGCGCGGTCACCCCTCCCGTACGCGCGGAAGCGGGGCCGGACGGACCGTGGCCGGGTCGGCCTCCGCCGGGAGGGCGCGGCGCGTGCGGACGGGCGAGAGGAAGACGGGGAGGAAGGCGCAGGCGAGCAGGGAGCCGCCCACCCACAAGGTGGCGTGCAGGCCCCCGAGTTCGCCCAGGAGACCCGAGACGGCGGCGCCGATCGCGATGGCGCCGGTGAGCAGGAAGCGGAAGGTCGCGTTCATGCGGCCGAGCAGTGCGTCCGGGGTCATCCGCTGGCGCAGACTCACGCCGAGGACGTTGTCCATCCCGGTCTTGAACATGGCGCACAGCCACCCCGCGCCCGCGATCCAGAGCCAGGGCCCGTGCCCGACGAGCGGGACGAGGAGGCCGGCGGGGGCGAGGACCAGCCCGGCGAGGCCGAGCGTACGGCCGAAGCCGAGACGGGCGGCCACCGCGCGGGCGCAGCGGGCGCCGAGGAGCAGGCCGACGCCGCCGGCCGCCCAGTAGAGGCCGAGGACACCGGCGGAGAGGCCGAGTTCGCGGACGAAGAGAACCGGCATCATCGTGTTGAGGATCTGTGAGCCGAGGTTGGTGAGCGAGGCGGACAGGGCGAGCGCCCGAAGCTCCTTGTTCCCGAGGACGTGCCGTACGCCCGTGGCGATCTGGGTACGCAGCGGCTCCCGCACACGGTCGGCCGGCGCGGCGGGCGCCGCCGCCTCCTTGAGCCACAGGAGCCGTACGGCGGAGGCCAGATGGCTCACCGCGGTGACCGCCACCGCGAGGGGCGCGGTGAGCAACTGGACCAGGCCGCCGCCCGCGCCGCGTCCGGCCACGTTGGTGACGGCCATCAGGCTGACCATGGCGGCGTTGGCCGGCACGAGTCCGTCGCGGCCGACGAAACGGGGCAGGATGCTCTGGCCCGTGACGTCGTAGAAGACGGTCGCGCAGCCGCTGAGCAGCACGACGGCGTACAGCTGAGCGAGGGTCAGGGCGTCGCACCACCAGGCGACGGGCACGGAGGCGAGGAGCAGCCCCCGGACCGCGTCCGCCACGATCAGCATCCGGCGCTGCGGCAGCCGGTCGACCCACGCTCCCGCGGGCAGGCCGATGAGGAGGAAGGCGAGGGTGGAGAGCGTCGCGAGCGCCCCGACCTCTCCGGGGCTCGCGTCCAGCGCCTCGACGGCGATCAGCGGGACGGCGACGTATCCGACGTTGGTGCCGAGTTGGCTGAGGACGGCCGCGGAGAAGAGCGTACGGAAGTCGGGGACGCGCCAGGGTGAGTCGGATCGCATGTCATCGAACCTGCCGCACCCCGACGCGTGAGCACAATCAAATTGTTCTGGCCCGACGCTTAAGAGACCCTAAACCGAGAGGGGAGCCGCCGACTGGCCCGCCCGGTCGGCGATGTGCGCGGGCGGTTCGACACCGGCCGGGAGGACCGGGTCGGCGATCGGGGTGCCGAAGGCGGTGACGACGGGCAGAACCCCGGCCCAGAGCCCCAGTTCGGCGTCGGGGCTCTCCCCGTCGTCCGGCGGGCCGGAAGCGATCTTGACCGACGCCTCGGTGAGGTCGAGGGCGAGCAGCGAGGTCGCCGCCAGCTCCTTCCGGCTGGGCTGCCGGGCGTACTCCCACTGCCCCGGGGCGCATTGCTCCGTGAGCGCCCGTAGCCCGACGAGCTTCTCCTCGGGGTCGGTCACCTCCCGCGGGATGCCGTAGACCATCGCGCACCGGTAGTTGACGCCGTGTTCGAAGACGGAGCGGGCGAGCACAAGGCCGTCGACGTGCGTCACGGTGACGCAGACGGTCGCCTCGGGCGCCTGGACGAGGCTGCGGCTGGCCACGGAGCCGTGCAGGTACAGGCGGTCACCCTCGGTGCCGTACGCGGTGGGCACGACCATCGGGGTGCCGTCGACGACGACGCCGAGGTGACAGAGGAACCCGGCGGCGAGCACCGCGTCCAGATCGGCGCGCCGATGACTCCCCTTGTGCCGCATCCGCCGCAACCGTGTGCGCTCGGTAGGAACGAACTCGTCCGGTGCGGGTACCTGTTCGACGGCGGTGCTCATGCGTGTCCTCTTCGTAGGGATCGCGCGGATCATGCGCGGGGATGCTCCCGGGGTGTTCTACGGGCTCCACCCGCGCACCGCCACCCCTGCCCGCCTGTCGGAATCAGGACATGAAAAAGCCCCAGGTCACGGCGAGTGAGTCCTGGGGCTGATCCGAGCCGCCTTCGGGATTCGAACCCGAGACCTACGCATTACGAGTGCGTTGCTCTGGCCAACTGAGCTAAGGCGGCATGCCGTGCGTTCCCATGGTGGGTGCAGCAGCGACGCCAAGTCTACACAGTTTCCCGGGGTGCTCCTGACCACCCTTGGAGTGGTCCACGACACCCCTCACGTGCAGCGCTTGCCGTCCTTCGGGGCCGTGCCCTCCAGCAGGTAGGTGTTGATCGCCGAGTCGATGCAGTCGCTGCCGCGGCCGTACGCCGTGTGGCCGTCGCCCTCGTACGTCAGGAGCGTGCCGGAGGAGAGCTGGCCGGCGAGGGACTGGGCCCACTTGTACGGGGTCGCCGGGTCGCGGGTGGTGCCGACGACGACGATCGGGGCCGCGCCGTCGGCGGTGATGCGGTGGGGGCGGCCGGTCGGGGGCACGGGCCAGTAGGCGCAGTTCAGGGCGGCCCAGGCGAGGCCCTTGCCGAAGACGGGGGACGCCTTCTCGAAGGACGGGACCGCCTTCTCGACGTCCGCGGGGCCGGCGAAGGCCGCCGGGAGGTCGAGGCAGTTCACGGCGGCGTTGGCGTACATCAGGTTCGCGTACGTACCGTCCGGCTCGCGCTCGTAGTAGCTGTCGGCCAGGGCGAGCAGGCTCGCGCCCTCGCCGCCCATCGCGCTCGTCAGCGCCTCGCGCAGCTGCGGCCAGGCCCCCTCGTCGTACATCGCCGCGATCACCCCGGTCGTGGCCAGCGATTCGCCGAGCTGCCGGCTCTCGCCGGTCGGCACCGGGCTGGTGTCGAGGGCGCGGAAGAAGCCCTTCAGGTTGCCCGAGGCCCCGTCGACGGAGTCCGTGCCGAGGGGGCACTCCGGCCGCTGGACGCAGTCGGCCGCGAAGGCCCGGAAGGCGGTCTCGAAGCCGGCGGTCTGGTCGCGGTTGAGGTCGATCGCGGGCAGTGAGGGGTCCATCGCCCCGTCCAGGACCAGGCGGCCCACGCGGCCAGGGAACAGTTCGGCATAGGTGGCGCCGAGGAACGTGCCGTACGAGGCGCCGACGTACGTCAGCTTCTCGTCGCCGAGCACCGCCCGCAGGATGTCCATGTCCCGGGCCGTCTCGACCGTGGAGACATGCGGCAGGACCGCGCCCGCCCGCTTCCCGCAGCCGGCCGCGAAGCCCTTGAACGACGTGGTCAGGGCCGTGGTCTCGGCGGCCTCGTCCGGGGTCTGGTCGATCTGCGTGTACGTGTCCATCTGCGGTCCCGTCAGACATTCGACGGGCTCGCTGCGGGCCACTCCGCGGGGGTCGACGGCGACCATGTCGTACCGCGCGCGGACGGGGGCGGGGTAGCCGATGCCCGCGTACCCCTGGAGGTAGCCGACGGCGGAGCCGCCGGGGCCGCCGGGGTTGACCAGGAGCGAGCCGAGCCGCTTCCCGGGGCCGCTCGCCGCGACCCGGGAGACGGCCAGCTTGACCTCGCCGGAGCTGGGCTTCGCGTAGTCGAGCGGCGCACGGAGCGTCGCGCACTGGAACTTCGGCACACCGCAGTCGCGCCAGGCGAGCTTCTGCCCGTAGAAGCTCGCGAGAGCCGGATCCGGTGTGCTGGGCACGGCCGGCGGCGCGGCCGCCGACGGGCCCGAAGGCGCGGCGTCGCTTCCGCCCGCGCAGCCGGAGAGGATCGGCCCGGCGGCCGCGAGGGCCGTGGCGGACGTACGGAGCAAACGCCTGGAGTCCATCTCCGGAGGGTATCCGCACACGTACGGACCGTGTCCAATCAGTCGCGCAGAGCCATGGTCATCGCTTCCACCGCCAGCAGCGGCGCGACGTTCCGGTCCAGCGCCTCCCGGCAGGCGAGCACGGCCTCGATCCGGCGCAGGGTCCGCTCGGGTGCGGTGTCCTGGGCGATCCGCTCCACCGCGTCCCGTACGTCCTCGTTGGCGATCGGTGTCCGCGTGCGGAGCTGCAGGGTGAGCACGTCGCGGTAGAAGCCCGTGAGGTCGGTGAGCGCCAGGTCCAGGCTGTCGCGCTGCGTACGGGTCTTGCGCCGCTTCTGCCGCTCCTCCAGCTCCTTCATCGCGCCCGCGGTGCCGCGCGGCATCCGGCTGCCCTGGCCTCCGCCGAGGGCGGCCTTCAGCTCCTCGGTCTCCTTGACGTCGATCTCCTCGGCGACCTGCTTGGCGTCCTCGCCGGCCGCGTCGATCAGCTCCTGCGCCGCCTTGAGGCAGCCGCCGATGTCCGCGACGCGCTGCGGCAGCTTGAGGACGACGGCCCGGCGGGCCCGGGCGCGCTCGTCGGTGGCCAGCCGGCGGGCGCGGTCGATGTGGCCCTGGGTGGCGCGGGCGGCGGCCGCGGCGATCTGGGGGTCGATGCCGTCCCGCCGTACGAGCACGTCGGCGACCGCGTCGACGGGGGGCGTGCGCAGGGTCAGGTGGCGGCAGCGGGAGCGGATGGTGGGCAGCACGTCCTCCAGGGAGGGCGCGCAGAGGAGCCAGACCGTGCGCGGCGCGGGCTCCTCGACGGCCTTCAGGAGCACGTTGCCCGCGCCCTCGGTGAGCCGGTCGGCGTCCTCCAGGACGATCACCTGCCAGCGGCCGTTGGCCGGCGAGAGCTGGGCGCGGCGGACGAGGTCGCGGGTCTCCTTCACGCCGATGGAGAGCAGGTCCGTGCGGACGACCTCCACGTCGGCGTGGGTCCCGACGAGCGCGGTGTGGCAGCCGTCGCAGAACCCGCACCCCGGCGCGCCGCCCAGCGCCCGGTCCGGGCTCACGCACTGCAGCGCGGCGGCGAAGGCGCGCGCCGCGGTCGCCCGCCCGGAGCCCGGAGGGCCGGTGAAGAGCCAGGCATGGGTCATCTTGGAGCCCTCGGGCTCGGGCTCCCGGGCGGCATGGGCGGTGACGAGCGTGTCGGCGTCCCGCGCCGCGGCGGCCAGCTGCTCCTCGACCCGCGCCTGTCCGACCAGGTCGTCCCATACGGCCATGTGCCCTCCTCCGGTACGCCCTCCATTGTGGGGCACCCCTCTGACACCCCCGGACGGCCCGGGGAGGCGGCCCGAAACGCCGGACGGGGGCGCGGCAGAGCCGCGCCCCCGTCCGTACCCGCTTCGTCAGCGGCGTCGGCGGCGGCCGTCGTCCTCGTCGTCGTGCGGGCCGAGCAGTTCGTCCGCCAGGGTCGGGAGGTCGTCGAGCGGGGTCTCCTCCGCCCAGTCGGAGCGGCGGCGCGGACGGCCCTGGTCGTCGACCTGGGGCAGCTCGCGCGTCTGCTCGTTGGATCCGGTGGGCTGCGCGTCGCGGAAGATGCCCGGCGGAACCCGGTCGACCGGGTCCGTGTCCCGGACGGGAGGCAGCACGGCCGTCTCGTCGGCGGGCCGTACGGGACGCAGAACCGTCGTCTCGTCGGCCGCCCGCGCCGGCCTCTCGTCCGTGTCGCGCACCTGCGGCAGGACCGAGGTCTCCGCCTCGGGCCTGACGGCGTCCGGGTCCACGATCGGGGTCGGGACGGTGATCTCGTTCGGCGAGACCTTGGGCACCGCCTGCGTCACGTCGTCGGGCGTCACCACGGGGGTCTCGACGGTCACCTCGTTGGCCGACGCCTGCGCCGCGCGGGCGGCCTCCGCGGCCTTGGCGGCCTTGGCGGCAGCGGCCTCGGCAGCCTTCCGGGCCTCGGCGGCCTCGGCGGCCCGCTCGGCCTCCACGACCCGCTGCGCCTCGGCGGCCTTCCGCGCCTCCTCCGCACGGGCGGCCTCCGCGGCCTTCCGCGCCTCTTCCGCACGGGCGGCCTCCGCGGCGGCCTTCTCCGCGGCCTCCGCCGCAGCCTTCCGCGCGGCCTCCTCCGCGGCCTTCGCCGCCGCCGCCTCGGCCAGGCGCCGGGCCTCTTCCGCGCGCAGCAGGGCCTCCTCGGCCTTGCGCTGCTTCTCCAGGCGGCGCTCCTCCGCCTCCGCGCGCAGCCGGGCCTCTTCCTCGGCCTGCTTGCGGCGGTGTTCCTCCTCCTCGCGGCGGGTCTTCTCCTCGGCCTCGCGCCGCTTGCGCTCCTCCTCGGCGGCCAGCCGGGCCTCCTCGGCGCGCCGGCGCGCCTCCTCGGCCTGACGCTCCGCCTCGCGGCGCCGCGCCTCTTCCTCCTCCTGGCGCTTGCGCTCCTCCTCCTCGGCACGGAGCCTGGCGAGCTGCTCCTGGCGCTCGCGCTCCAGACGCTCCTCCTCCGCCTTGCGCGCGGCCTCTTCCTCGGCCCGGCGCCTGGCCTCCTCCTCGGCCTTCCGCCGCGCCTCCTCCTGGGCCTTCACCTCGGCCTCGGACAGCGGCAGCATCCGGTCGAGCCGGTGACGTACGACGGTGGTGACGGCCTCCGGCTCCTGGCCGGCGTCGACGACGAGGTAGCGGCCGGGGTCACCGGCGGCCAGCGCGAGGAAGCCGGCCCGCACGCGCGCGTGGAACTCCGGCGGCTCGGACTCCAGCCGGTCCGGCGCCTCGGTGAACCGTTCCCGCGCGGTCTCCGGCGAGACGTCGAGCAGCACGGTCAGGTGCGGGACCAGTCCGCCGGTCGCCCAGCGGTTGATCCGGGCGATCTCGGTCGGCGACAGATCGCGCCCGGCGCCCTGGTAGGCCACGGACGAGTCGATGTACCGGTCGGAGATCACCACCGCACCCCGCTCCAGGGCGGGCTTGACCAGCGAGTCGACGTGCTCGGCGCGGTCGGCGGCGTACAGCAGCGCCTCGGCGCGGTTCGAGAGCCCGGCGCTGGACACGTCGAGCAGGATCGAGCGGAGCCGCTTGCCGATGGGGGTGGCGCCCGGTTCGCGGGTGACGACGACCTCGTGGCCCTTGGCGCGGATCCACTCGGCGAGCGCCTCGGCCTGGGTGGACTTGCCGGCGCCGTCGCCGCCCTCCAGGGCGATGAAGAAGCCGGTCGGGGCGGGCGCCTGGACGGGGTCGGCGCCGCGGAGCGCGTCGCGCAGGTCGCGGCGCAGCGGTACGCCGGCCCGGTCGTCGGTCTTGGCCAGGACGAGGGCCGCGACGGGCAGCAGCAGCGCGCCGACGAGCATCAGCGTGAACGCGGCACCACCGTGGGCGAAGACGAAGCTGCCGGAGGCGATCCGGTGCGGCCCGATGGCGGCGGCGAGCAGCGGCGCGCCGAGCGCGCCGACGGCCATGGCGACACGGGCGACGGCCTGCAGGTGCTCGGTGACCCGGGGACGCCGGGCGTCCTCGGTCTCCTGGTCGAGGAGGGTGTGGCCGGTGTTGGCGGCGACGCCGGCCGCGTACCCGGCGAGTACGGCGAGGAGCAGCACCGTGGCCGTGTCCGGCACGAGGCCCATCGCGAGCAGCGCGACGCCGGTGAGGGCGATCGCGAGGGCGAGGAGCCGGCGGCGGGAGAGCGCGGTGAGCACGGACCCGGCCGTCCGGATGCCGACGGCCGTGGCACCGCTCAGCGCCAGGATCAGCAGAGCGAAGGTGACCGGGCCGCCCCCGAGGTCGTACGCGTGCAGGACGGAGACCGCCGCCGCGGCGGCGACGGCTCCGGCGACCATGGCGCAGGCGAGGACGAGCAGTCCGACCGCGCCCGTGCGGCCCTTCTCGGCCGTGGGACGGCGCAGGCCCTCCAACGGCGAGCGCGGCCGCGGCGTCTGACCGCCGGGCAGCTCGATGAAGTACAGGACGGAGACCGAGGCGGCGAAGAGGCCGGCGGCGACGTACGAGCCGAGGGCGGCCTGGTGCAGCGTGAACCACTCGATGCCCGTACCGAGCAGGTTGCTCAGCAGTGTGGCGACGAGGAGCACGGCGGCCGCGGCCGGCACGGCCAGGAAGCCGGTGCGCAGCGACAACCGGCGCAGCGCGTCGAGATGGTCCGGCAGCGGGCGTACGGCGGCGCCCTCCAGCGGGGGCGCGGGCAGCAGCGCGGGCGCCGCGCCCTCGCGGGCCACGGTCCACAGCCGCTCGGCGGCACCCATGACGAAGACGGTGCCGAGCAGGAAGCCGAGCGCCTTGTCCGGCACCCAGTCGATCCACAGGGGGGCGATCACGAGCAGCGCGACGCGCAGACCGTCCGCGCCGATCATCGTCCAGCGGCGGTCGAGCACGCCCGAGGGCCCGGTCAGTGTGGTGAGCGGCCCGAGCAGAACGGCGCCGAACAGCACCGAGGCCAGCAGCCGGGCACCGATCACGGCGGCTACGGCGAGCGCCGCGCCCCGGTACCCGCCGCCGAAGGCGCCCTCGGAGACGGCGGCCTGGAGCCCGAGGAGCACCAGGACGAGCACGGCGAGCGCGTCACCGGTCCCACCGACGAGCTGAGCGCTCCACAGTCTCCGCAAGGGCTGATGGCGCAAAAGCGCCCGTACGGCACGCTCCCGGGAGTCTGCGACAAGCGCGACGTCGGAGTCTGGCTGCTCTGCTCGCGTCATCCGTCCACCCTATCCGGACCCTCTGACTCCCCGTGGCCCGCACCCGAACAAACGTCGGGCAGAGCGCGCATACGTAAGGGGCGGGAGCCCCTGGCCCCCGCCCCTTACACGTACGGGCGCTCTGCTGCTCCGGCTGCGACTGCTCCGGTCTCGACTGCTCCGGCCTCGACTACTCCGGCTTCGACGCGGCCGACTTGGACGCCGCCGTCTTCGCGGCGGTCGTCTTCTTCGCCGCGGTGGTCTTCGCCGTCGTCTTCTTCGCGGCCGTCTTCTTGGCCGCCGTCTTCTTCGCCGGCGTGGCCTTCTTGGCGGCCGTCTTCTTCGCGGGCGCCTTCTTGGCCGTCTTCTTCGCCGGCCCCTTGGCCCGCTTCTCGGCGAGCAGCTCGAAGCCGCGCTCCGGCGTGATCTCCTCGACGCTGTCGCCGGTCCGCAGGGTCGCGTTGGTCTCGCCGTCGGTCACGTACGGGCCGAAGCGGCCGTCCTTCACGACGACCGGCTTCTCGCTGACCGGGTCGACACCCAGCTCCTTCAGCGGCGGCTTGGCGGCCGCCCGGCCACGCTGCTTGGGCTGCGCGTAGATCGCGAGCGCCTCCTCCAGCGTGATCGTGAAGAGCTGCTCCTCGTCCGTCAGCGACCGCGAGTCCGTGCCCTTCTTCAGGTACGGGCCGTAGCGGCCGTTCTGCGCCGTGATCTCGACGCCCTCGGCGTCCGCGCCCACCACGCGCGGCAGGGACATCAGCTTGAGCGCGTCCTCCAGCGTCACGGTGTCCAGCGCCATCGACTTGAAGAGCGAGGCGGTCCGCGGCTTCACCGCGTTCTTGCCGGTCTTCGGGGTGTCCTCGGGCAGGATCTCGGTGACGTACGGGCCGTACCGGCCGTCCTTCGCGACGATCTGGTTCCCGCTGACCGGGTCCACGCCCAGCTCGAAGTCGCCGCTCGGCTTGGCGAGCAGCTCCTCGGCGTACGCGACCGTCAGCTCGTCGGGCGCGAGGTCCTCGGGCACGTCCGCCCGCTGGTGCCCCTCGGCGTCCTTCTCACCGCGCTCGACGTACGGGCCGTAGCGCCCGACGCGCAGCATGATGCCGTCGCCGACCGGGAAGGAGGAGATCTCCCGGGCGTCGATCGCGCCCAGGTCGGTCACCAGCTCCTTCAGCCCGCCGAGGTGGTCGCCGTCGCCGTTGCCGGCGTCGGCCGCGGCGCCCTGACCGGCGTCACCGCCCTCGCCGAAGTAGAAACGCTTCAGCCACGGCACGGCCTGTGCCTCGCCCCGCGCGATGCGGTCGAGGTCGTCCTCCATCTTGGCGGTGAAGGAGTAGTCGACGAGCCGGCCGAAGTGCTTCTCCAGCAGGTTGACCACGGCGAAGCTCAGGAACGACGGCACGAGCGCCGTCCCCTTCTTGAAGACGTAGCCACGGTCCAGGATCGTGCCGATGATCGACGCGTAGGTCGACGGACGGCCGATCTCGCGCTCTTCCAGCTCCTTGACCAGCGAGGCCTCGGTGTAGCGGGCCGGCGGCTTGGTCGCGTGGCCGTCGGCGGTGATCTCCTCGGCGGACAGCGCGTCGCCCTCGGCGACCTGCGGCAGCCGGCGCTCACGGTCGTCGAGCTCCGCGTTCGGGTCGTCGGCCCCCTCCACGTACGCCTTCATGAAGCCGTGGAAGGTGATCGTCTTGCCGGAGGCGCTGAACTCGGCGTCCCGGCCGTCCGCGGAGCGGCCGCCGATCTTCACGGTGACCGAGTTTCCGGTCGCGTCCTTCATCTGGGAGGCGACGGTCCGCTTCCAGATCAGCTCGTACAGCCGGAACTGGTCGCCGGTCAGGCCGGTCTCCGCCGGGGTGCGGAAACGATCACCCGAAGGGCGAATCGCCTCGTGCGCCTCCTGCGCGTTCTTGACCTTGCCCGCGTAGACGCGCGGCTTCTCCGGCAGGTAGTCGGCGCCGTACAGCTGCGTGACCTGCGCCCGGGCCGCCGAGACGGCGGTGTCGGACAGGGTCGTCGAGTCCGTACGCATGTACGTGATGAAGCCGTTCTCGTACAGCTTCTGGGCGACCTGCATGGTCGCCTTCGCGCCGAAGCCCAGCTTCCGGCTCGCCTCCTGCTGGAGGGTGGTCGTACGGAACGGGGCGTACGGGGAGCGGCGGTACGGCTTCGACTCGACCGACCGCACGCTGAACGAGGTGTCGGCGAGCGAGGCGGCGAGCGCCCGCGCCTTCTCCTCGTCGAGGTGGAGGATGTTCGCGGTCTTCAGCTGCCCGTCGGCGCCGAAGTCACGGCCCTGCGCGACCCGCTTGCCGTCGACCGTGTTCAGTCGGGCGACCAGCGACGACGGGTCGGACGGGTCGCCGGCGCGGCCGGTGGAGAAGGTGCCGGTCAGGTCCCAGTACTCGGCGGAGCGGAAGGCGATGCGCTCACGCTCGCGCTCGACGACGAGACGGGTGGCGACCGACTGGACGCGGCCCGCGGACAGGCCGCGCATGACCTTCTTCCACAGGACCGGCGAGACCTCGTAGCCGTAGAGCCGGTCGAGGATACGGCGGGTCTCCTGGGCGTCCACCATGCGCTTGTTCAGCTCGCGCGGGTTGCGGACGGCCTCCTGGATCGCGTCCTTGGTGATCTCGTGGAAGACCATCCGGTGGACCGGGACCTTGGGCTTCAGGACCTCGAGGAGGTGCCACGCGATGGCTTCGCCCTCGCGGTCCTCATCGGTGGCGAGGAAGAGTTCGTCGACCCCGGCCAGCTGCTCCTTGAGCTTCCTGACCTGCGCCTTCTTGTCGGCATTGACGACGTAGATGGGCTGGAAGTCGTGCTCGACGTCGACACCGAGGCGGCGCACCTCGCCGGTGTACTTCTCCGGCACCTCGGCGGCGCCGCTGGGGAGGTCTCGGATGTGCCCGACGCTCGCCTCGACGACGTAGCCGGGGCCGAGGTAGCCCTTGATCGTCTTCGCCTTGGCAGGCGACTCGACGATGACGAGTCGGCGGCCGCCCTGTGCGGTCTCGCTGGTCGGGGACAACTTCGCTCTTCTCTCCGGTCGACGCTCGGTGGCACGTACGGCGCTGGCACTCCGCATGGCACGCACGGCGGCGGCACGCTCGGTGACGCTGCCGTCGCTGCGGAGTGTGACGGTACAACCCGCCCCCGTGTCAAACGGCAAAAGCCCGCAACGGCCACTCGAACGGTAACCCGACTCCTGGCATTCCTGCCGCCCGGACTCCCGGTCCGGTGGGCCGGGTGCAAGCGGAACCTCGTCGTCACACCCGTCCGAAGCACCACACGCCGAGCAGCAGGAAGACCAGTCCGAAGATCGTCGTCAGCGTGGCGGCGGTCCGGGTGCCGACCCCCTGCGCGACCGGTTCGCCGTGGGCCACGCGCACCCCCGTCCACAGCAGCAGTGCGGCTCCGAACAGCGCGAACGCCGTTCCGGCGAAGATCGCAGGCCCGCTCTCCATGCCCGTACCCCGTTCCCTTCCCGGGGCCCCCGTGGTCCCTGGAAGCCGAGGCTGGCACCTTCCGGCGTCGCGGGTACGAATTCCCGGTGAACGACGCGGACGGTCCCGCACGGGTTCACGAATATGGCCGGTAGGTGCCCTCCCGGTGACGCGGCACGTTCGCCACGTCACATCCGGGATGTCGGTCACACGGGGACATCGGTCACATCGAGGAGGCCGGTGCCACCGAGGGTCCCGGTGCCGCCGAGGGTCCCGGTGGCACCGAGAGTGCCGGTGGCACCGAGAGTGCCGGTGACGCCGAGGACGTGGGAGGCACCGAGGGCCCCGGTCACGTCAGAGGCCCGGGTCACGTCGAGGGCGTCGGGACCAGGAAGCCCTCCTCCACCAGCAGCCGGATGGCCTGCGGGGTGCGGTCCCGCAGCAGCACGGGGTCCTCGCCCATCAGCTGACCGATCGCGTCCAGGATCCGTCCCGCGCTGAGCGTCCCGTCGCAGACGCCCGCGAAGCCGGCCCCGACGTGGTCCACCTTGGTCGCGCGCCGCATGCCGCGGTTCTGACGCAGCACCACGTGCTCCGGGTCCTCGGCGCCCGGCAGCCCGACCTGCTCCTGCACGACCTCGGAGGCGAGCGTGAAGCGGTCGGCGAGCAGGGCCGCGTCGTCGCGGGTCCGCAGATAGTCCTGCCGCTCGAAGTGGGCGCGCACGGTGTCGCCGAGCGGCTGCTCGACCGGGTGCGGCCACTCCTCGATCACGATCGACGGCTCGACCGCGCCGGAGGCCACGGCGGCGTTCCTGCGCAGGGTGATCCAGCCGAAGCCGACCGCCTTGGTCTTACGGGCCTCGAACTCGTCCAGCCACGCCTCGTACCGCAGCGCGTACGCCTCCGGGTCCGCGCGGTGGTCGCCGCTGTCCCGGAGCCACAGCTCGGCGTACTGGGTGACGTCCTGGACCTCGCGCTGCACGATCCAGGCGTCGCAGCCGCGCGGCACCCACGAGCGCAGCCGGTCCTGCCACTCCTCGCCCTCGACGTGCTGCCAGTTGGCGAGGAACTGGGCGTATCCGCCGTCGTTGAGCCGCTCCCCGGCCTCCCGTACGAGCGTGCGGCACAGGTCGTCGCCGCCCATCCCGCCGTCGCGGTAGGTGAGGCGGGCGCCGGGGGAGATGACGAACGGCGGATTGGAGACGATCAGGTCGTACGTATCGCCGTCGACCGGCTCGAAGAGCGAGCCCTGGAGCAGCTCGGCCTCGCGGGCCCCGGAGAGCGCGAGCGTGAGCCGGGTGAAGTCCAGGGCGCGCGGGTTCAGGTCGGTGGCGGTGACGAGCGTGGCGTGCTGCGCGGCGTGGAGGGCCTGGATGCCGGAGCCCGTGCCGAGGTCGAGCGCGGAGGACACCGGCGTACGGACGGTGATGCCGGCCAGCGTGGTGGAGGCGCCGCCGACGCCGAGGACGACGCCTTCGTCCTTGTTGCCGATGCCGCCGGCCCCGCCGACCGCGCAGCCCAGGTCGGAGACGATGAACCAGTCCTGCCCGTCGGGCCCGCCGTACGGCCTGATGTCGACGCAGGCTCCGACCTCCGGGTCGGCCTCCTGGTCGGCCCCTTGGCCGCCGCTCTCGCCGACCTGCACCAGCCAGCCGTCCGTCAGGCACTCCTCCAGCGGCAGCGCGGCGGCGGCGCGGGCACGGGAGACGGGGCGCTGGAGCAGGAAGAGCCGGACGAGGGTCTCCAGCGGGGAGTCGCCCCGGGTGGCCCGCAGCGCGGGCACGGTCTCGCTGCGGGCGAGCGCGGCGTAGGCGGGGGCGCCGAGCAGTTCGAGCAGGCCGTCGGCGGTGAAGTCGGCGGCGAGCAGGGCTTCGCGGAGCCGGGCGGCGTGCGCGGGCACGGGGAGGCGGGAGGTCAGGCTGGTCGTACTCACCCCACCATTGTGGCGGCCGCCACCGACATTGCCTCGTCAGCCCCGCCCGTACCGGAGCCGCAGTACCGAAGTCCCTGACCCCACAAGGGCGCGACGGCGCGGGAAGGCCGTGCGCGGCGCTCGGGAAGGGCCGTGTGCGACGGCGCGGGAGGCCGTGTGCGGCGCCTGGGAAGGGCCGTGGGTACGCGAAGGGCCCCGGGCGGGCCGTGCTCGCCCGGGGCCCTACGTACGGCTCATGCCTGGCGCGCGTTACTCGCCGCTCTTGCTCGGCGAACTCGACGGCGTGGCCGACGCCTTGCCCGACGGCGTGGAGCCCGCCGGCGGGGAAGCCGGGGCCGGGGCCGAGGGGGTCGCGCGCTGGCAGCCCGGCTGCTTCGCCATCGCCGTGCCCAGTTCGCCGGACTGCAGCTTGGCCAGCGCGTCCTGGTCCATCTTCTCGATCTTCTTCAGGCCGTCGGCGACGTCCTGGAGACCGTCGGCGAACTTCTGCTGGTTGCTCGGGTCGAGCCCGTCGACCTGCTTCTTCAGCCCCTCGTAGGCCACGGCCGTGGCGTTGAGCTCCTTGACCGCGTCCTGCTGGAGCGTCTCGCCGTTGTCGACGGGCGGCGCCCCGGCCTCCTGGATGGACTTGGCGAGCGCCCGGTCCGCATCGGCAATGTCCTGGAAGGCCTTCGAGTCGGCGGCCTGGATGTCGGCCGGCTTGCCGTCCGCAGCCGTCGAGATGATGAGCTGCTGGGCGTTGGCCCGCTTCTGGATCTGGGGCTTCGCCTGGTCGCAGACCGTCTTGGCCCAGTCGTTCACCTTGTCGCCGTCGTCGCTGCAGCCGGACAGCGTGAGCACCAGGACAGCGGCGCCGGACAGCGCGACAGCAAGCTTCTTGTTCACCGGATCGGTCCCTTCCAAGACTCTCGGCCCCGGAACATACACGCCGAACGGGCGACATCCACCTTTCGTACGACGGATTCATCCCCTATTGCAGTCGATTGCACCAAGGGAGACACGCCTCACGCCGTCATGAACAGCGGGCGGGCGGCACGTCAACACGTGCCGCCCGCCCGCCCTCTGATCTGGTGTTACGAAATCACCGGCGCGTCCGGCGAGGCGGCCGTCCGCCGCGCGGCGTTGCCTTCGTCACCCACGTCGCCGTCCGCGTCGTCGCCGACCACCACGGAGCGCCGCTTGGAGACGTAGACCGCGCCGATGATGACGACGATCGCGAGGATCGCGATCAGCGCCCGCATCCCGCCGCTCGCGTCGTCGCCGTAGCTGAACTGCACGACGGCGGGCGCGATCAGCAGGGCGACCAGGTTCATCACCTTCAGCAGCGGGTTGATGGCCGGTCCGGCGGTGTCCTTGAACGGGTCGCCGACGGTGTCGCCGATCACGGTCGCGGCATGCGCCTCGCTGCCCTTGCCACCGTGGTGGCCGTCCTCGACGAGCTTCTTGGCGTTGTCCCAGGCGCCGCCGGAATTGGCGAGGAAGACCGCCATCAGCGCGCCCGTGCCGATCGCTCCGGCGAGGTACGCGCCGAGCGCGCCGACTCCCAGCGTGAAGCCGACCGCGATCGGCGCCATCACGGCGAGCAGCCCGGGCGTGGCGAGTTCGCGCAGCGCGTCCTTGGTGCAGATGTCGACCACGCGCCCGTACTCGGGCTTCTCGGTGTAGTTCATGATCCCCGGGTGCTCGCGGAACTGCCGCCGCACCTCGTAGACCACCGCGCCGGCCGAGCGCGACACCGCGTTGATCGCGAGGCCCGAGAAGAGGAAGACCACCGCGGCGCCCAGGATCAGCCCGAAGAGGTTGTTGGGCTGTGAGATGTCCAACGAGAGGTTCATCTCGCCCGCCTTGGCCCCCACGTCGGCGACCGCCGTGGCGATCGCGTCGCGGTACGAACCGAAGAGCGCCGCCGCCGCCAGGACGGCGGTCGCGATGGCGATGCCCTTGGTGATGGCCTTGGTGGTGTTGCCGACGGCGTCGAGGTCGGTGAGGACCTGCGCGCCCGCGCCCGTGACGTCGCCGGACATCTCGGCGATGCCCTGGGCGTTGTCCGAGACCGGGCCGAAGGTGTCCATGGCGACGATCACACCGACGGTGGTGAGCAGGCCGGTGCCGGCGAGGGCGACCGCGAACAGCGCCAGCATGATCGACGTACCGCCGAGCAGGAACGCGCCGTACACGCCGAGGCCGATGAGCATCGCGGTGTAGACGGCGGACTCCAGGCCGATGGAGACGCCGGCGAGGACCACGGTGGCGGCGCCGGTGAGCGAGGACTTGCCGATGTCCTTGACCGGGCGCCGGGTCGTCTCGGTGAAGTAGCCGGTGAGCTGCTGGATCAGCGCGGCCAGGACGATACCGATGGCGACGGCGACCAGGGCGAGGATCCGCGGGTCGCCGGGGTGGTCGTGGATCCCGGCCTCGGTGACGCCCTTGAGGTCGGCGTAGGAGGACGGCAGGTAGACGAAGACGGCGATGGCGACCAGGGCGAGCGAGATCACCGCGGAGATGAAGAAGCCGCGGTTGATGGCGGTCATTCCGCTGCGGTCGGTGCGCCGCGGGGCGACCGCGAAGATGCCGATCATCGCGGTGACCACGCCGATCGCCGGGACGATCAGAGGAAAGGCGAGCCCGAGGTCGCCGAAGGCCGCCTTGCCCAGGATGAGCGCGGCGACGAGCGTGACGGCGTACGACTCGAAGAGGTCGGCGGCCATGCCGGCGCAGTCGCCGACGTTGTCGCCCACGTTGTCGGCGATGGTCGCGGCGTTGCGCGGGTCGTCCTCGGGGATGCCCTGCTCGACCTTGCCGACGAGGTCGGCGCCGACGTCGGCCGCCTTGGTGAAGATGCCGCCGCCGACCCGCATGAACATGGCGATGAGCGCGGCTCCCAGGCCGAAGCCCTCCAGAACCTTGGGCGCGTCGGCCGCGTAGACGAGGACGACGCACGAGGCACCGAGCAGGCCGAGGCCCACGGTGAACATGCCGACCACACCGCCCGTACGGAAAGCGATCTTCATGGCCTTGTGCGAGACGGCCGTCAGATCCTTTTCCGGTTCGCCCGGCGCCGGGGTCGCCTCTCGCGCGGCCGCGGCCACTCGCACATTCGCCCGAACGGCGAGCCGCATGCCGATGTATCCGGTGGCCGCCGAGAAAAGCGCACCCACCAGGAAGAACAGAGAACGTCCGGCTCGCTGCGACCAGGTGTCCGCGGGCAGCAGCATCAGCAGGAAGAACACGACGACGGCGAAGATCCCGAGTGTGCGCAGCTGCCGTGCGAGATAGGCGTTGGCGCCTTCCTGCACGGCGGCCGCGATCTTCTTCATCGAGTCGGTGCCCTCACCGGCGGCGAGGACCTGGCGGGTCAGCACCTGGGCGACGACCAGGGCCGCGAGCGCGACGGCCGCGATGACGATCACGATCGTACGGTTCTCGTCCGTGAGTACCGCTGCGGCGAGAGAAGTGGGGTGTCCGGTCAGTTCTGGGTTGAAGAGCCCCGCCATTCGTCCTCCTTGACGTTGCGAGCTCAAGATGTGGACGGATTGTAGGGAGCGGAACACGATCAAAACAGGGCGCCGCAATCGGAATTCCCCATTGCCTTGATCTTCCCACCGAAAGCGGTAATGGGCCCAAAGCATTTGCGCATGATCGATGATCTAGAGAAATGAAAAGAGGCCCTGCTCGGCAGGGCCTCTCTCATGCTCTCGGATTTTTCCCGCCGCGCATGGCTCGCTCGGGGGTTCGAGGAGTGATGACTCGATCGGGGACGGTCGGAATCGGTCAGGGGAGCACGATCGCCGGTGTCGTCGGCCAGCTCATCCTGATGACCCCGCCTTCCTCGCCGGCTCTCACCTCGACGTCGTCGACGAGCCCACGGATCACCGCGAGACCCATCTCGTCCTCGCCGTCGGCGTCGTCGAACTCCTCGACGGGAGCCTCACCCCGGGCACCGGGCACACCGACGGCATCGGCCGCCGCCACGCCCGCGCCCGGGACCTCGTCGCCGACCTCGATGGAGAACGTCTTCTCCTCCTCGGTCAGCACGACCTTGACGGGGGTGGTGACCCCGTTGCTCCGGTGGAGCCCGACGGCCCGGGAACACGCCTCGCCGACAGCGAGTCTGACCTCGTCGAGAACCGCCTCGTCGACCCCGGCCCGGCGCGCCACCGCGGCCGCCACGAGGCGGGCCGTGCGGACGTGCTCGGGCTGGGCGCTGAAGCGGAGTTCAACGGTGGCCATACGGTCCCCCTAGGAACGTCTGGGCGGGCAAACTCGGAGGACCGGGCGTGTCGGCCCGGTTCTCCACTGCATCTTCCGACGCCGGCCGGGTGTCAGTCGGTGGCGTTGACGGCCTCGTCGACCGTGGTGTGAATGGGGAACACCTTGGTCAGACCAGTGATCCGGAAGATCTTGAGAATGCGCTCCTGGTTGCAGACCAGGCGCAACGAGCCCTCGTGCGCGCGCACGCGCTTCAGGCCGCCCACCAGCACGCCGAGGCCGGTCGAGTCGAGGAAGTCCACGCCCTCCATGTCGACAACCAGGTGGTAGCTGCCGTCGTTCACCAACTCGACCAACTGCTCGCGCAGCTTGGGCGCGGTATACACATCAATCTCGCCACCGACCTCGACGACCGTACGGTCGCCACTCGGGCCGGACACATTGCGAGTCGACAGGGACAGGTCCACGGATCCTCCAGCACCTTGCTATCGAGCGGTCGCCCCTCAAGTCTCCCCGGCGGAGTCGGGGGACGGATCGCCAGCCGCGATGGCATTCAATCACTTACCAGCAGCCATGCACGACGCCTTGGGAGCATTGTCCGTCACGCCAGTGACACACTCGGTGCCGATGGCCAAGAATCACCGCCCCAGTCGTCCAGCCGGGGACACGGGCAACCGCCCCTCTCCCGGCATGGTCCTCGACCGACTCTCGTCGGGCGAGAGCCGGGCCGCGCGCATCACTCATACGGAGCACTTGCCCGCCCGGGAGGGTCGGCATGCCGTCTGGCCGCATCGCATCCGGACGGAAGTGATCAGCGCGATCCAGGCGGCGGGGATCGAGCACCCCTGGGCCCACCAGGCGAAGGCCGCGGAGCACGCCCTGGACGGCGAATCCGTGGTGATCGCCACCGGCACCGCCTCGGGCAAGTCGCTGGCCTACCTCGCCCCGGTCCTGACCACCCTCCTGGACGGCTCCGAGGCCGCCAACGGCCGCGGGGCCACCGCGCTGTACCTGGCGCCCACCAAGGCCCTCGCGGCCGACCAGCGCCGTGCCGTCCGTGAGCTGGCAGCCCCGCTCGGCAACCGGATCCGGCCCGCCGTCTACGACGGCGACACGCCCGTCGAGGAGCGCGAGTGGGTCCGCCAGTACGCGAACTACGTGCTGACCAACCCCGACATGCTGCACCGCGGGATCCTCCCCTCCCACCCCAGGTGGTCCTCCTTCCTGCGCTCCCTGCGCTACGTCGTGATCGACGAGTGCCACACCTACCGGGGCGTCTTCGGCTCCCACGTCGCCCAGGTGCTGCGCCGGCTTCGGCGCGTCTGCGCCCGGTACGGCGCGGACCCCGTCTTCC
Source organism: Streptomyces sp. NPDC012508 (assembly GCF_042902595.1). NCBI lineage: Bacteria > Bacillati > Actinomycetota > Actinomycetes > Kitasatosporales > Streptomycetaceae > Streptomyces > Streptomyces sp. NPDC012508. Next base: position 577,600 of record NZ_JBIBEO010000004.1, on the reverse strand, counting down.
TGCTCGCCTCCGCCACCTCCGCCGAGCCCGCCCTCGCCGCAGGCCGGCTGACCGGCCTGCCGGTCACGGAGGTCTCCGACGACGCCTCCCCGCGCGGCGAGCTGATCTTCGCCCTCTGGGAGCCGCCGCTGACCGAGCTCCAGGGCGAGCAGGGCGCTCCGGTGCGCCGCACGGCCACGGCCGAGACCGCCGACCTGCTGACCGACCTGACCGTCCAGGGCGTCCGCTCGGTCGCCTTCGTCCGCTCCCGGCGTGGCGCCGAGCTGATCTCGGTCATCGCCCAGGAGCGGCTGGCCGAGGTCGACCGCTCCCTTGCCCGCCGGGTCGCCGCCTACCGGGGTGGCTATCTGCCGGAGGAGCGCCGGGCCCTGGAGCGCGCCCTGCACTCGGGCGAACTCCTCGGCCTTGCCGCCACGACGGCCCTGGAGCTGGGCGTCGACGTCTCCGGCCTGGACGCCGTGGTGATCGCCGGGTATCCGGGCACCCGGGCCTCCCTGTGGCAGCAGGCGGGCCGCGCCGGCCGCTCGGGCGAGGGCGCCCTGGCGATCCTGGTCGCCCGCGACGACCCGCTGGACACGTTCCTCGTCCACCACCCCGAGGCGCTGTTCCAGCAGCCGGTCGAGTCGACCGTCCTGGACCCCGACAACCCCTACGTCCTCGCCCCCCATCTGTGCGCCGCCGCCGCGGAGCTGCCGCTGACCGACGCCGACCTGGCCCTGTTCGGCCCGGCCGTCCCCGAGCTGCTGCCCCAGCTCGAGGCCGCCGGACTGCTCCGGAAGCGCTCCAGCGGCTGGTACTGGACCCGGCGCGAGCGGGCCGCCGACCTGACCGACATCCGGGGCGGAGGCGGCAGCCCCGTCCAGATCGTGGAGGCCGGCACCGGACGGCTCCTCGGCACGGTCGACGAGGCCGCCTCGCACACCGCCGTCCACGAGGGCGCCGTCCACCTGCACCAGGGCCGTACGTATCTGGTGAAGAGCCTCGACCTGAAGGACTCCGTGGCCCTCGTCGAGGAGGCCGCTCCGCCGTACTCCACCACCGCCCGGGACACCACCGCCATCTCCGTGCTCGAGACGGACACCGAGATCCCCTGGGGAGCCGGCCGTCTCTGCTACGGCTCCGTCGAGGTCACCAACCAGGTCGTCTCCTTCCTGCGCCGCCGTCTGATCACCGGCGAGGTGCTCGGTGAGACCAAGCTCGACCTGCCGCCCCGCACCCTGCGCACCCGGGCCGTGTGGTGGACGGTCACCGAGGACCAGCTGGACGCCGCCCGGATCAACCCGGAGATCCTCGGCGGGGCCCTGCACGCCGCCGAACACGCCTCCATCGGCATGCTGCCGCTCTTCGCCACCTGCGACCGCTGGGACATCGGCGGCGTGTCCGTGCCGCTCCACCCCGACACCCTGCTGCCCACCGTCTTCGTCTACGACGGGCATCCGGGCGGCGCGGGCTTCGCCGAGCGGGCGTTCCACACCGCCCGCGCCTGGCTGACGGCCACCCGCGAGGCGATCGCCTCCTGCGAGTGCGAGGCGGGCTGCCCGTCCTGCATCCAGTCCCCCAAGTGCGGCAACGGCAACGATCCGCTCCACAAGCGCGGCGCCGTACGCCTGCTCACGGAACTGCTCCGGGAAGCCCCGGCAGAGCCTGAGGAGGCCCCGCCCGCGCCCTGACCGCCGGTGCGTACGGCCCGAGGCGCACCGCCGCCGTCACGTCCGCGACGTCGCCCCGCACCGAGCAGCGCACCAGGGAGGCACCCTGCGCGCCCGCCACCCGGGCCGCCGCCGCGCACGCGGCCTCCTCGCCCCACAGCGCCCGGTCGGCGGCGGCGAGCGCCGCCAGGTCCGCGGCCCCTCCCGCCCGGTGGCGGGCCGCCACCGCCTGGCCCAGCGCGAGGACCGCGCCGAACACCACGCACAGGACACAGGCCGCGAAGGCCGTCCACACGGTCGCCATCCCCCGGTCGTCCCGCGCCGAGGGCGCCGGTCTGTCCGTCGCGGGCCGGCTCATGGCGGCGTCACCCCCACCGTGTCCTCGGCGAGCGCCGCCGCCCCGGCCCGCAGCGTGAGCCCCATCCCGCCGGGCCCGGGAGCCGGTGCCTCCACGGTCACCCGCCACAGCTCGCCCGACCGGGTGACAAAGACCCTGGCCCCTTCGGGCGCGGCCGCCCGGGCGGCCGCCTCGGCGCCGGACACCGGCTCCGACCTGGCCACCGCCCGTGCGCCGGCCCGCGCCGCGTCCACGCACTGGATCTGCGCCGCCGCCGCGCCGAGCGCCCAGACCAGGGCCATGGTGAAGACCACCAGGGCCGGGAGGGCCATCGCGGCCTCCACGGTCACGGCGCCGCGGTCGTCAGAACGGCGCATCGAGGGCCTTGCCGATCACGGACTCCAGAGCGCCGGAGACCGAACCGCTGGTCACGATCTTGTACAGCACGGTCGCGAAACCCGCCGCCGCGATGGTGCCCATGGCGTACTCCGACGTGGTCATTCCCGCATCGCTCCGGGCCGTCCGCCGTGCCCGCCACCACGCGCTCATCCTCTTCATGCCAACCCCCATGTGTCGTCGTCGTGTTCGTCCCGCCGTTCGCGTTCGCGTCCGGCTTGCTGTTCGTCTTCGGCTGTTGGTTTCGGCTGTTCGTTTTGGCTGTTCGTCTTCGGCCGTTCGTCTTCGGCCGTTCGTCGTCGGTCAGGCCCGGAGCAGTCCGGTCGCCAGGCCGATCACCACCGGGGCCACTCCCACCGCCAGGAAGGCGGGCAGGAAGCAGAGCCCCACGGGGGCGGTGATCAGCACCTGGGCCCGCTGTGCGCGGGCCGCCGCCTTCCGGGCGCGGTCCGCCCGCAGGTCGGCCGCGTGTCTGGAGACGGCCTCGGCAGCGGGTGCGCCGGAGGAGCCGGCCCGTTCCAGACAGCGAGCCAGGCTCTCGGCGCCCGGTATCGCGCCGAACCTCCGCCACACATCGGCCGGTTCGCCGCCCAGTCGCAGCTCCGCCGCCGTCCGGGTGAGTCGCTCACCCACCGGTCCGCCCAGCGACCGCCCGACCGCTTCGGCAGCCTCCCCCGGCCCGGCTCCGGCGGACGCGCAGGCGGCCAACAAGTCGGCCGCGAGCGGAAGCTGACGTGCTGCCTCCTCGTCGTCCCCGGCCACCGGAGCACGGCGCTTGCTCCACCGCCACGCACCCCATCCCGCCGCGATGGCCGCCAGGCTTCCGGCCGGCCCGCCGATCAGCGCCCAGGCGCCGACGGCCGCCGCAAGGGGCATCGCCCACGTCCGGAGCCAGGGCGGAAGCCCGCACCCACGCCGTACGTCGCGTACCGCCCCGGCCTCCACCAGGGCCGCGAGGCGTTTCCGGGTCCTCCGCTCACGCCGCCGGTCGGCCACGGTCCGGGCCGCCCAGGCGGCGGAGACGGCCACCGCGACCACCACCCCCAGTCTGTGGACGAATTCCCCCGGGAAACCCATCGCTCCGGTCACAGCCGCTCCCCTCCTCGGACGATCCGCGCGGCCCACCACAGCCCTGCCGCCTCCAGGGCCGTACCGACGGCCAGGCACCCGAGGCCCACGGGCGTGTGGAACAGCACGTACAGCGGGCGGGCGCCCAGAGCCGTACCGAGCACGAGCCCCACGGCCGGGAGCACCGCGAGCACGGCCACCGTCGCCCACGCCCCGGCCAGTTGGGCCCGCAGCCGCTCCCGTTGGTCCCGGTGCTCGCGCAACGCGGCCTCCAGCCGGTCGAGGCCCGCGGCCAGCCCCGCGCCACCGTCCACCGCGACCTGCCAGCAGGCCGCGAGGCCGGCCAGCCCGTCCGCCCCGTCCTGTCGCGCCGCACTCCGCAGCGCCTGCGCCACGTCGCCGCCGAACCGGGCCGCGGCGACCACCTCTGCCTCCTCCCGCGGCCCGAGCGCTTCTGTCGCCCCGACCCCGAAGAGCAGCGCCCGCGCGGGCTGCCGGCCGGCTCTCAACTCGGCCGCGACCGCGCCACACAGGGCGACGACCGCGTCCGACCGTGCCTCCCGCTCCCTGCGAAGGGCCCTCGCCCGCAGGCGCCGGCCCGTCAGCGACACCGCCAGCGCCCCGGCCACCAGGGGCAGCGGCGACTCCCCCAGGACCGCGAGCACAGCCGCCACCGGCAGGCAGAGCCAGGCACGCCGCCCCCGCACGACGCCCCACCAGCGCTCGGCGGCCGACCGCCACGACGAACCCACCCGCCCCGAATCGCCGGGAGGCCCCAGCGCCCCGACACCGGCGAGCACCACCCGCGCCCGGCGCAGGCCCCGCTCCCGCTCGGCCACCCGCCAGAGCGCGGCCCCCGCGCACAGCACGGCTGCACCCTGGGCCAGCGACCCGGGCTCGCCCGTCATGCCGCGCCCCCGATCAGCGCCCGCAGCCGTTCCCAGCCTCGCTCGCGCTCGAACCCTGCGGCGCCCCAGCGCAGCGCGGGCACGGTCACCACCAGCCCCTCCCGGTTCCGCTCCAGGACATGGATCTCGGCGATCCGCCTGCGGCCCGTCCGGTCCCGGGCAAGGTGCAGTACGACCGAGAGCCCGGCCCCCAACTGGCTGTGCAGCGCCGCCCGGTCGAGCCCGGCGGCCGTACCGAGGGCTTCGAGACGGGCCGGTACGTCCGCCGCGGTGTTGGCATGAACCGTGCCCGAGCCTCCTTCGTGGCCCGTATTGAGGGCCGCCAGGAGGTCGACGGCCTCCCCGCCCCGCACCTCTCCGACGACCAGCCGGTCGGGGCGCATCCGCAGGGCCTGGCGGACCAGGTCCCGCAGGGTCACGAGCCCCGCGCCCTCCTGGTTGGCCGGCCGCGCCTCCAGGCGCACCACATGCGGATGGTCGGGCCTCAGCTCGGCCGAGTCCTCGGCGAGGACGATCCGCTCCCGCTCGCCGACCAGACCGAGCAACGTCGACAGGAGCGTCGTCTTCCCGGAACCCGTGCCACCGGAGATCAGATACGAGACCCGGGCCTCGATCAGGGCGCGCAGGATCCGCTCCCCTCCGGGCGGGACGGTGCCCGCCTCGGTCAACTCCCCCACGGAGAAGGCCCGCGGTCGCACGACCCGCAGCGACAGGCATGTCGACCCGACCGCCACCGGCGGCAGGACGGCGTGCATCCGGGTCCCGTCCGGGAGCCGGGCGTCCACCCAGGGCCGGGCATCGTCCAGGCGGCGCCCGGCGACCGCCGCGAGCCGCTGCGCCAGCCGGCGCACGGCCGGAGCGTCCGCGAAGCGGACCGCGGTGAGTTCGAGACCGGCGCCTCGGTCGACCCACACCCGGTCGGGAGCCGAGACCAGCACATCGGTGACGGCGGGATCGGCCAGCAGCGGCTCCAGCGGGCCGGTTCCGACCAGCTCGGACCGTAACGCCTCGGCCGCGCCCAGGACTTCCGTGTCCCCCAGAAGCCGTCCTTGGGCCCGGAGTGCCGCCGCGACCCGCGCCGGTGTGGGCTCGGCGCCGCTCTCGGCGAGCCGCTGCCGCACGGCCTCCAGGAGGCCCGCGCCGCCCGCGGACGTCTCGGCGGCGGTCATGAGGAGCCCTCCGCGGCCAGGGCGCGCTCCCAGAAGGCCGCGCAGAACCGGCCGAGCGGTCCGTTCGCCTCGCCGCCCGGCGGTGCTCCGCTGTCGAGCACGGCCAAGAGGTCGGGGTCGTGGGGGAGTTCCCCCGCGAGCGGGAGCCCGAGGGTGTCCGCGACCCACTGGTCGTCGAGCCCCGACGCGTACGGTCCGCGCACCACGGCACGCAGGTCGCGCAGCACGGCGCCCGCGTGCGTGGCGACCCGGTGGGCGGCGGCGACGGCGCGCAATTCGCCGGGGACGACGAGGAGTCCGAGATCCAGCTGGGCCAGGGCCTCGCTCACGGCAGCGTCGATCCGACGGGGCAGGTCCACGACGACGATGCCGCCCCGCCTGCGCGCCGCCGCGAGCACCGCACGCATGGCGTCGGCCGACACGAGGACCGAGTCTCCCCGGTCCCAGCTCAGCACCCGCAGCCCCCGCACAGACGGCAGCGACTCCTCCAGGGCGCCTCCGCCGACCCGCCCCTTGGAGGCGACGAAGTCGGGCCATCGCCTGCCCTCGGCCCGTTCCCCGCCGAGCAGGACGTCGAGCCCGCCGCCGAGCGGGTCCCCGTCCACGAGCAGGGTGCGCCGCCCGGTCCTGGCGCCCGCCAGCGCGAGCGCGCAGGCCAGGGTCGAGGCCCCGGCGCCGCCGCGTCCGCCGATGACGCCGACGGTCAGCGCCTGCTGTCCCGCGCCCTCGGCGGCGTCGGCGATGCGGTCGACGAGCCAGCTCTCGGCGTCGGGGAGCCGCAGCACGCAGTCGGCGCCGATCTCGACGGCTCGCCGCCACACCTCCGGGTCGCCGCCGGCGGGGCCGCCGCCCGGGCCGGCGGCGGGATCGGCGAGCCCGCCGCGGTCCCGGCCGACGAGGATCACCCCCGGCCTGCGCGTCGCCCCACGGCAGCGGGCCGCGGCATCGTCGCCGACCAGGACGAGCGGGGCCTCGGTCCAGCTCGCACGGTGTTCCGGCACCGTGTGGTGCACCTCGGGCTCGGCCCCCGCCGCGGCACAGAGCCGCAGCAGGTCGTCGAGCAGCGCGAGGTCCTCGGTCACGATCAGCGGCCCGGCGGTCCCGCCTCCCGCACCGCCGACCGCCCGCCCGTCACCGGCCGGGGAGGAGCGGGCGGACCGCGCCGTCCTGGAAGCCCCCGCCGTTCTGAATGTCATGGTTCCCGCCACAGCACACGCCCCCTGTCCGTGCGATCCCGCCCACGCCGGTCGCGCGGCCGAGATCGCCGATTCCTTCCACCCGCGGAGTTCGCGGTGGGAATCACCGTGGCGCCATCCCGGAAATCGTGTGGATCTTGCTCAAAAACTGTGGATAACTCAGCCGCTGTGAATATCCCCATGCCCCATACCAGCGATACCCGGAGAGCATCCCGACCGCTACGCTGAGTGACGAAACGAGGGCATCACGCCGTCGCGGCCGCATGGCCGACGAGAGGGGGAGACATGGGGATCCGACGGACGAAAACGCGTCCGGACATGCGACGACCCCCGCCGGGGGGGAGAGCGGGGGTCGTCTCTCCGGCCGACTCGGGGGGGGAGGAGCCGGACCGGGTTAGCACGGTCGCGAACGATCCGTGACTTCCATGGTGTACCCGAGAGCCTTCTCAGGCAAACCCACACGCCCCAGCGTACGCCGAATGGCGGGCACCTATGCTCGGCTCGTGGAAAACCACTCGATGCCGCGCACAGCCGCCTTCTTTGACCTGGACAAGACGGTCATTGCGAAGTCCTCGACGCTGACCTTCAGCAAGTCCTTCTACCAAGGCGGACTGATCAACCGCCGCGCCGTCCTGCGGACGGCCTACATCCAGTTCGTCTTCCTCGTGGGCGGCGCCGACCACGATCAGATGGAGCGGATGCGCGAATATCTTTCCGCGCTCTGCAAAGGATGGAACGTCTCGCAGGTCAAGGAGTTGGTCGCCGAGACCCTGCACGAGCTGATCGACCCGATCATCTACGACGAGGCGGCCTCCCTCATCGAGGAGCACCACGCCGCCGGCCGGGACGTCGTGATCGTCTCGACCTCGGGCGCAGAGGTCGTGGAGCCGATCGGCGAGATGCTCGGCGCCGACCGGGTCGTCGCCACGCGGATGGTCGTCGGCGACGACGGCTGCTTCACCGGAGAGGTGGAGTACTACGCCTATGGGCCCACCAAGGCGGAGGCGGTCCGGGAGCTTGCGGAGTCCGAGGGCTACGACCTCTCACGCTGTTACGCGTACAGCGACTCGGCGACGGACGTACCGATGCTGGAATCCGTCGGCCACCCCTACGCGGTCAATCCCGACCGGGCGCTCCGCCGGGAGGCCACCGCCCGGGACTGGCCGATCCTGCTCTTCGAGAAGCCGGTGCGCCTCAAGCAGCGGCTGCCGGGCTTCCGGATGCCGCCGCGACCCGCGCTCCTGGCAGTCGCGGCCGTGGGCGCCGCCGCCGCGACCGCCGGACTGGTCTGGTACGCCAACCGTCGGCGCCACTCCGCTCTTGCCGATCGCTTTGCCCGGATTTGAGACGAAAGTAAAGAAGTGGATCCAGCACTTTCGCTTCCCATCCGACAGGAGTAGAAAGGAAGCAGGCCCGCGAGACCTAGGACATCCGAGAGGATCACCTGTTGAGCAAGAAGGCCCCACGGACCACGCACAGAAACTGAGCACCCACGCGACGTCGACCCGTCGATTACGGGCCAGCCGCACCAGGCGATGGGCAAAGTTCCCCGCTTGATGGGCACATATCGAGGACGCTTGGTAACTCGGCGGACGTGCCAGCGGCGGTACCAGGACTGGTACCGCCGCAACCCTGTCCGGGCGACGTGCACAGGCCGTTCGGCAAGCCCGCTCAGTCGGACCGCTCGGTCGGACCGCTCGGTCGGACCGCTCACTCGGCCCCGCCGGCCGGGCTCACTCAGGCCGGACTCACTCAGGCCGCGCCGCGCTGGAGCGCCTCGCAGACGGCCGTCGACTCCCGCACACCCAGCTCCACGGCACGCCCGCAGTGCGCGATCCAGACGGCCATGCCCTCCGGCGTCCCTGACAGATAGCCCTCGAAGGCGGCGATGTACGCCGCCCCACCCTGCTCCGCGTGGCCGACCTCGGCCGGACAGATCGCCTTGGGATCGAGCCCGCTGCCGATCAGCACGATCCGCTCGGCGGCCCGGGCGATCAGCCCGTTGTACGAAGTGAACGGGCGCAGCGCGAGCAGTTCGCCGTGCACCACGGCCGCCGTCACCAGCGCCGGAGCCGTACCGCCCGCGATGATCAGCTCCGAGAGGCCGTCGAGCCGTCCCGCGACCTCCGCCGGGTCCGGCAGCGGCGCCTCGATCAGCGGCTCGTCGACCGCTTCGCCGGCCTGCCGGGGCCTGCCGACCGAGTCTCCGAAGTCGGCGGCGTCGCCGACCGCGACCAGATGCAGCCGGGCGAGCACCCGCAGCGGCGACTGGCGCCAGATCGAGAGCAGCTGGCCCGCCTCGGCGCCCAGCCGCAGGGCGGCGCCCACCGTCCGCGCCTCGGCGTCGCCGCCGAAGTCGGTACGCCGGCGGACCTCCTCCAGGGCCCAGTCGGCGCCGGACAGCGCGGCCGAACCGCGCGCCCCGCGCAAGGCGGCCTCGGAGGTGATCTCGTTGCTGCGGCGCCGCATCACGCGGTGGCCGTAGACCCGGTCGACGGCCTTGCGTACGGAGTCCACCGAGTCGGCGACGCCCGGCAGGGAGCCGAGGGCGGCCAGGGGGTCAGAGGCGTGCGTACTCATAAGTAGGGAGGCTACGCGCCCGGGGCGCCCGCCCCACGTTGGAGTGGTCTTCTTCACGGACCACGACCACTCGGCGCGATCATAGCGCTACGCTTCGTGAACATGAAGATCGCTTTCGTAGGGAAGGGCGGCAGCGGGAAGACCACGCTGTCCTCGCTCTTCATCCGCCACCTCGCCGCCAATGAAGCCCCCGTCGTCGCGGTGGACGCCGACATCAACCAGCATCTCGGGACCGCGCTCGGGCTCGACGAGATCGAGGCGGCCCGGATGCCCGCGCTGGGCGCGCATCTGCCGCTGATCAAGGAGTACCTGCGCGGCTCGAACCCGCGGATCGCCTCCGCGGACTCGATGATCAAGACGACTCCGCCCGGGGAGGGTTCGCGGCTGCTCCGGGTCCGCGAGGACAACCCGGTGTACGAGGCGTGCGCGCGGACCGTCCATCTGGACGACGGAGACGTCCGGCTGATGGCGACGGGCCCGTTCACGGAGTCGGACCTCGGGGTGGCCTGCTACCACTCCAAGGTGGGTGCGGTGGAGCTGTGTCTGAACCACCTGGTCGACGGGGCGGACGAGTACGTGGTCGTCGACATGACGGCGGGCTCGGACTCCTTCGCCTCCGGGATGTTCACCCGCTTCGACATGACGTTCCTGGTCGCCGAGCCGACCCGTAAGGGGGTGTCGGTCTACCGCCAGTACAAGGAGTACGCGCGGGACTTCGGCGTCGCCCTCAAGGTCGTCGGCAACAAGGTGCAGGGCCCGGACGACCTGGACTTCCTGCGCGAGGAGGTGGGTGACGACCTGCTGGTGACGGTGGGCCACTCGGACTGGGTCCGCGGCATGGAGAAGGGCCGCCCCTCGCGCTTCGAACTGCTCGAGGTGGACAACCGGATGGCGCTGCAGGCGCTCCAGAACGCCGCGGAGGACTCGTACGCGCACCGCGACTGGGAGCGGTACACGCGCCAGATGGTCCACTTCCACCTCAGGAACGCGGAGAGCTGGGGCAATGCCAAGACCGGGGTCGACCTGGCTGCCCAGGTGGACCCCGGCTTCGTCCTCGGCGAGGCACTCCCCGTGCCCCAGCCCAGCTGACGGCCACTCCACGGCCCCCACGGCGGCCGCCCGCCCCCGCACTCCCGGCGAGGCGGGCGGCCGCCGCCGAAACGTCGCTCCCGCGCCGCCGGGACCGCGAGCCGCAGGGACCGCGAACCGCAGGGGCCGCGCCGCCGCTCCCGCGCCGTCAGCCCCGCGCCGTCAGCCCCGCGCCGTCAGTCCTTCGCCGGCTGCTTCAGGGCCGACTGGGGCGATGTGAGGGGCTGCGGGGCGGAAAGGAAGGTCGTCCAGCCGCCCTTCGGGGCCTCTCCGACCTTCAGGGTCCGCATCTTCGCGATCACCGCCGGGTCCTGGGCGTCCAGCCAGTCCGCGAGCTGCCGGAAGGACACGCACTTCACGTCCTTCTGCACGCACACCGTGGCGATGGTCTCCTCGATGGCGCGCATGTACGTGCCGCCGTTCCAGGACTCGAAGTGGTTGCCGATGATGACCGGCGCCCGGTTGCCGTGGTACGAGCGGTTGAAGGCCTGCACCAGGCCGTCACGCATCTGGTTGCCCCAGTACTCGTGCATGGCCGGGTCGCCCTGGGTCCTGGTGCCCGACTGGTTGACCATGAAGTTGTAGTCCATGGCAAGCGTCTGGAACTGGCGCCCGGGCACCGGGACCAGATGCATCGACAGATCCCAGAGCCCGTGGTCCTTCTTGGGCCAGATCTGGTCGTTGACGCCGCTGGTGTCGTAGCGGAAGCCCAGCTGGGACGCGGCCTTCACGAAGTTCTCGCGGCCCTCCAGGCAGGGCGTGCGCGCGCCGACCAGCTCCTTGTCGTAGTCGAAGGGGAGCGGCTGCTCGGCGGTGAGACCGGAGTTCGTCTTCCAGTTCTTCACGAAGGACTTGGCCTGGCTGATCTCGCTCTTCCAGTCCTCGACCGACCAGTTGCCGACGCCGCTCTCCGGCCCGCAGAAGTGGCCGTTGAAGTGCGTGCCGACCTCGTTGCCCTCCTGCCAGGCGCCGCGCAGCTCCCGGACGGTGGCACGGATGCCCTCGGTGTCGTTGAAGCCGATCTCCGAGCTGCCGGCGTTGTGCTGCGGCGGGTCGTAGAGCTTTCGCTTCTCCTCGGGCAGCAGGTACACGCCGCTGAGGAAGTACGTCATCGTCGCGTCGTACTTCTCGCCGACCTTGCGGAAGTGGGAGAAGAGCTTCTGGCTGTCCTCCCCCGCACCGTCCCAGGAGAAGACCACGAACTGCGGTGGCTTCTCACCCGGCTTCAGCTTCTGCCAGACCGGCTGGCGGGGCTGGGCGCCGGTGAACGCGGTGGAGCCGTCGCCGATCAGGCGCACCGCGTTCGGCGGGGCCGCGACGGGCTTCTTCGCCCCGGCGGCGTCGTGTGGTTTGCCCGGCGTCCTGGACTCGGAGCACCCGGCGAGCCCGGTGATCAGGGCGACGGCGAGGGCACCAGCGGCGAGTGCCCTTCTGCGGACAGTGGTCCTTCTCCCGGCGGCTGACATCCGCCCACCTCTCCTCGGATTCCGTACGGCTGCGAGCGGCGTCAACGTCGCACCACGGAGACCGGAATGATGAAACGACAAGCGGAATGGGCGGCACCTGTCACCCCAACCGGTGAATCATTGCCCTGTTTGCCCCGAAAATAATGCCGGAGACTTTACTCTCCATTACGATCCATTTACCGAGCGTTGATACTCGCTCGGCCATCCCGCCACTGCACGCCGTGCCCCACGGTCGCGACCCCCAGCTCGTCCCGCACGAGCCGCGACCGCGCCGCCCCGGAGAAGACGGGAACACATGACTCTCTGCCCACCCATCCGCCGCACCCCCGACCAGCGCCCGCACAGCCCGCCCGGCGGGCCGGCGCGCCGCTTCCGCATCGCGGGCGCCGACGTCTCCGCCTCGATCGCCGTCTTCCTGATCGCGCTGCCGCTCTCCCTCGGAATCGCGCTCGCCACCGGAGCGCCGCTCCAGGCCGGTCTGGTGGCCGCCGCCGTCGGCGGCATCGTCGCCGGCCGCTTCGGCGGGTCGCCGCTCCAGGTCAGCGGCCCCGCCGCAGGCCTCACGGTGGTCACCGCCGAACTGATCCAGATCTACGGCTGGCGCACCACCTGCGCCATCACCGTCCTCGCCGGTCTCGCCCAACTGGGCCTCTCCGCCCTGCGGGTGGCCCGCTCCGCCCTCGCGGTCTCCCCCGCGATCGTGCACGGCATGCTGGCCGGCATCGGTGTGACCATCGCCCTCGCGCAGCTGCACATCGTGCTCGGCGGCACCCCCCAGAGCTCCGCCGTGGACAACGTCCTCGGACTCCCCGCCCAGTTGGCCGACGTCCATCCCGCGGCACTGGCCATCAGCGCCCTCACCGTCGGCCTGCTCCTCCTGTGGCCGCGCCTGCCCGGTCGTCCGGGACGGCTGCTACGGAAGGTTCCGGGCGCCCTGGCCGCCGTGGCCGCCGCGACCGTCGCCGCCACGCTCGCCGGGCTCGCCGTCCCCCGCGTCGACCTGCCCTCCTGGAGCAGCCACGCCCTGCCCGGACTGCCCGAGGGCCCCGTCCTCGGCATCGCGGCCGGCGTCCTCACCATCACGCTGGTGACCAGCGTGCAGTCGCTGCTCTCGGCCGTCGCCGTGGACAAGCTGATCGCCGCCCGCGCCGACCACGGCCACGGCGTGCCCCGGTCCCGGCTCGACCGCGAGCTGGCAGGCCAGGGAGCGGCGAACGTCGTCTCCGGGGCACTCGGCGGTCTCCCGGTCGCCGGGGTCGCGGTGCGGAGCGTCGCCAACGTCTCCGCGGGTGCCGTGAGCCGGAACTCCACGATGCTGCACGGCCTGTGGATCGTTCTGGCGGCGCTCTTCCTCGTCCCCGTCCTCGACCTGATCCCGCTGCCCGCGCTGGCCGCGCTCGTCATGGTCGTGGGCATCCAGATGGTGAGCATCACCCACATCCGCAGCGTCACCCGGCATCGCGAGGTCCTCGTGTACGCGGTGACGCTCAGCGGAGTCGTCCTCATCGGCATCCTCGAAGGTGTCGCGCTCGGCATCGCGGTGGCCACGGCCGTCGCCATGCACCGTCTCACCAAGACCCGCATCACCCGCGAGGAGCGGGACGGCCGCCATCTCGTGCGCATCCGCGGGCAACTGACCTTCCTCGCCGTGCCCCGGCTGAGCCGGGCCCTGCACCAACTACCCCAAGGAGCCCGGGTGGTCGTCGAACTGGACGGGTCCTTCATGGACCATGCCGCCTACGAGACCCTGCACGACTGGCAGGCGAGCCATGTGCGGCACGGTGGCGCGGTCGAGATGAGCGGCCCGACCGGGGCGCGTATCGCCGAACACGACACGGCCTCGCACGCCTGCTGCCGCCCCTGGACCCCCTGGCGCAACCACTGCGGCGAGCACCACACGCCCACCGGCGAGACGCGGATCCGGACGACCGGGCATCAACTGGCGAACGGCATCGGCAAGTTCCAGCGCAACACGGCTCCTCTGGTACGGGACGAGCTCGCGCGCCTCGCCCGCGAGGGCCAGCGCCCCTCACAGCTCTTCCTGACCTGTGCCGACTCCCGGCTGGTCACGAGCATGATCACCTCCAGCGGACCGGGCGACCTCTTCACCGTGCGGAACGTGGGCAACCTCGTACCGCTGCCCGGCGAGGAGAGCGGTGACGACTCGGTGGCGGCGGCGATCGAGTACGCGGTGGAGGTGCTGCGGGTTCAGTCGATCACCGTCTGCGGACACTCCGGCTGCGGCGCGATGCAGGCCCTCCTGACCAGCACACCGGACGCGCCGCCGACCCCGCTGCGGCGGTGGCTGCGCCACGGGCTGCCCAGCCTCGAGCGGATGGCCAGCCGTAGCCACGCCTGGGCCCGGATCTCCGGGCGACTGCCGGCCGACGCGGTGGAGCAACTCTGCCTGACCAACGTGGTCCAGCAGTTGGAGCACCTGCGGGCGTACGAGCCGGTGGCGCGGCGACTCGCCGAGGGCACGCTGACGCTGCACGGGATGTACTTCCACGTGGGCGAGGCCCAGGCGTACCTGCTGGCCGGGCCGGACGAGCAGCACCGCACCGAGGACGTCTTCGACAGGGTCGCACCGTCCGAGCCGTCGACATCGCCCGAACCGTCGGCACCGTCCGAGCCGTCGGCACCGTCCGAGCCGTCGACATCGCCCGAACCGTCGACATCGCCCGAGCAGTCTCGCCCGTCCGGCCCCTCACGCCCCTCCCACGACAAGAACACGCCCTCCGACGGCCGGGGCACCCCGCCCGACGACCGAGGCACCACCCCGTCCGACGGCCGGGCCGTCCCGCCCGAGGACCGGGAATGCCCGCCCGTCGGCCAGGACACGCCACCCCGCGAGCGGATCTCGACATCCGTGATCAAGGAACGGTCGGCGGCCCGCGCGTCCTGAACCTTCCTTCCCTCCCGTCCGTGAGACTGGATGGCCCCTTCTTCCCACCGCTCGGGAGGGAGGGGCCACCGCACGCCCGCCACCTCATAGGTCTAAACCAATTTCCTGGAGACTCTTGTCACCCGGGCATCTGACTGATGAGCTATGACGCGGGACACATAGGCACATAGGACGCCCTGGGAAAGGGAGATGTCGTGAGCAACGAAAGCCTGGCCAACCTCTTGAAGGAAGAGCGGCGGTTCGCGCCGCCGGCCGAGCTGGCCGCGCACGCCAACGTGACGGCGGAGGCGTACGAGCAGGCCGCGGCGGACAGGCTTGGCTTCTGGGCCGAGCAGGCGAAGCGGCTCACGTGGGCCACCGCGCCGACGGAGACCCTCGACTGGTCGAACCCGCCGTTCGCCAAGTGGTTCGCCGACGGCACGCTCAACGTGGCGTACAACTGCGTCGACCGCCATGTCGAGGCGGGCAACGGCGACCGCGTCGCCATCCACTTCGAGGGCGAGCCGGGTGACAGCCGGGCCATCACCTACGCCGAGCTCAAGGACGAGGTCTCCAGGGCCGCCAACGCCCTGACCGAGCTGGGCGTCACCAAGGGCGACCGGGTCGCGATCTACCTCCCGATGATCCCCGAGGCCGTCGTCTCGATGCTGGCCTGCGCCCGCATCGGGGCCGCGCACTCCGTGGTCTTCGGCGGTTTCTCCGCAGACGCCATCGCCACGCGCGTCGAGGACGCCGACGCCAAGCTCGTCATCACCGCCGACGGCGGCTACCGCCGCGGCAAGCCGAGCGCCCTCAAGCCCGCCGTGGACGAGGCCCTCACCCGCACCGACAAGGTGGGCAACGTCCTCGTCGTCCGCCGCACCGGCCAGGACGTGGCATGGACCGAGGGCCGCGACGTGTGGTGGCACGACGTCGTCGCCCGCCAGTCCACCGAGCACACCCCCGAGGCGTTCGAGGCCGAGCACCCGCTCTTCATCCTCTACACCTCCGGTACGACAGGTAAGCCCAAGGGCATCCTGCACACCTCCGGCGGCTACCTCACCCAGGCGGCGTACACCCACCACGCCGTCTTCGACCTCAAGCCGGAGACCGACGTCTATTGGTGCACCGCCGACATCGGCTGGGTGACCGGACACTCGTACATCACGTACGGTCCGCTGGCCAACGGCGCGACGCAGGTCATGTACGAGGGCACCCCGGACACCCCGCACCAGGGCCGCTTCTGGGAGATCGTCCAGAAGTACGGCGTCACGATCCTCTACACGGCGCCGACCGCGATCCGTACGTTCATGAAGTGGGGCGACGACATCCCCGCGAAGTTCGACCTGTCGAGCCTGCGTGTACTGGGCTCGGTCGGCGAGCCGATCAACCCCGAGGCCTGGGTCTGGTACCGCGAGCACATCGGCGCCGGCAAGACCCCGATCGTGGACACCTGGTGGCAGACCGAGACCGGCGCGATGATGATCTCGCCGCTGCCGGGCGTCACCGAGACCAAGCCGGGCTCCGCCCAGCGCCCGCTTCCCGGCATCTCCGCCACCGTCGTCGACGACGAGGCGAACGAGGTCCCGAACGGGGGCGGCGGATACCTGGTCCTCACCGAGCCGTGGCCGTCGATGCTGCGCACGATCTGGGGCGACGACCAGCGGTTCCTGGACACGTACTGGTCGCGCTTCGAGGGCAAGTACTTCGCCGGCGACGGCGCGAAGAGGGACGAGGACGGCGACATCTGGCTGCTCGGCCGGGTCGACGACGTCATGCTCGTCTCAGGGCACAACATCTCCACCACCGAGGTCGAGTCGGCGCTCGTCTCGCACCCGTCCGTCGCCGAGGCGGCGGTGGTCGGCGCGGCCGACGAGACGACCGGCCAGGCGATCGTCGCGTTCGTGATCCTGCGGGGTACGGCGAGCGAGGACGAGGGGCTCGTCGCGGAGCTGCGCAACCACGTCGGCACGACGCTCGGCCCGATCGCCAAGCCGAAGCGGATCCTGCCGGTGGCGGAGCTGCCGAAGACCCGTTCCGGCAAGATCATGCGGCGGCTGCTGCGGGACGTGGCGGAGAACCGCGAGCTCGGCGACGTGACGACGCTGACCGACTCCTCCGTCATGGACCTCATCCAGACGAAGCTCCCGAGCGCGTCCAGCGAGGACTGAGCCTCAGGCCCATGCCGATCGGCAGCCCGCCCCACGTCGCGTGGGGCGGGCTGCCGCGTGTGCGCCCTCCGTGTCCACAACGGGCCGGAGCGCGGTTCTGTCCCTAAAGTGACGATCACCGGACACAATCCCCGCTCGTTAGGTAAAGTAAAGATCGCGTCAGAGACGCGACAGAAATACCTAGGTGCGCCGGGAAGTCTGGTCGGCATGTGCTTTGTGCTGCCCAACCGACCGGAGGTCGCCGCCCGTGCCCGCGCCCGCACCCGCCCCCACCGCCCGCAAGTTCCTCGGCCGTCTGTCGCTGCCGGAGCGAAACTTCGTGGCCGACGCGCTGCGCACCGAGACAGTCGGTGGTGTGCTCCTGCTCGTGGCCGCCGTCGCCGCGCTCGTCTGGGCGAACACCCCCCTCAACGACAGCTACGACACGGTACGGAACTACCACGTAGGCCCCGCCGCCCTCGGCCTGGACCTCTCCATCCAGCACTGGGCGGCCGACGGCCTCCTCGCGATCTTCTTCTTCGTCGCGGGCATCGAGCTCAAGCGTGAACTCGTCGCGGGCGAGCTGCGCGAACCCAAGGCCGCCGCGCTCCCCGTCGTCGCCGCCCTCTGCGGCATGGCCGTGCCGGCCCTCGTCTACGCCCTGACCAACCTCATCGGCGGCGGCTCCATGGACGGCTGGGCCGTGCCCACCGCCACGGACATCGCCTTCGCGCTCGCGGTCCTCGCCGTCATCGGCACCTCGCTGCCGTCCGCCCTCCGCGCGTTCCTGCTCACGCTCGCCGTCGTCGACGACCTGTTCGCGATCCTGATCATCGCGGTGTTCTTCACCAGCGACCTGAACTTCGCCGCGCTCGGCGGCGCCTTCGCCGGCCTCGCGGTCTTCTGGCTGCTGCTGCGCATGAACGTACGCGGCTGGTACATCTACGTCCCGCTCGCCCTGGTCGTCTGGGGCCTGATGTACAACAGCGGAGTGCACGCCACCATCGCCGGTGTCGCCATGGGCCTGATGCTGCGCTGCACCAAGCGGGAAGGGGAGGAGCACTCCCCCGGCGAGCACATCGAGCACCTGGTCCGGCCGATCTCCGCCGGCCTGGCCGTGCCGCTGTTCGCGCTGTTCTCGGCGGGCGTGACCATCACCGGGAAGTCCATCGCCGAGGTCTCGACCAACCCGGTCACCCTCGGTGTGATCCTCGGCCTCGTCGTGGGCAAGACCGTCGGCATCTTCGGCGGCACCTGGCTCGCGGCCCGCTTCACCAAGGCGGAGCTCAACAGCGATCTGGCCTGGCCGGACGTCTTCGCCGTCGCCTCCCTCGCCGGTATCGGCTTCACCGTCTCCCTCCTCATCGGCGAGCTGGCCTTCGAGGGCGATGCCACGCTGACCGAGGAGGTCAAGGCGGCCGTCCTGATCGGCTCGCTCACGGCCGCCGTCGTGGCGACGGTCCTGCTCAAACTGCGGGTACGGAAGTACGAGGCGCTGCTCGCGGACGAGGAGCGCGACGAGGACGAGGACGGCATTCCGGACATCTACGAGGAGGACAACCCGGAGTACCACCTGCGGATGGCCGAGATCTACGAGAGGAAGGCCGCCGAGCACCGCGAGCGCGCCGAACTGGCGGGGGCATCGCGCGATGACGGCGACAGTCCGGCATGATCTGAGGTCGGACCGTAGAAGAGAAGAGGGAGCAGCGATGAGCGACCCGGTCAACGGAGCCGAGCGCAGCCTCGGTCAGCTGGTCGCCTCGGCGACCGCCGAGATGTCCGCGCTGGTGCACGACGAGATCGCCCTGGCCAAGGCCGAGATCCGCCAGGACGTCAAGCGGGGCGCCATCGGCGGCGCGGCCGGCACGGCCGCCGCCACGGTGCTCCTCTTCTCGCTGCCGATGCTGAGCTTCGCGCTCGCCTACGGCATCAACACCTGGACCGGCGGCCACAACGGCGAGGGCGGCTGGAACCTCGCCTGGTGCTTCCTGCTGTCCTTCGCGGCGAACGTGCTGCTGGCGGGGCTGCTCGGGCTGCTGGCCTACGCGAAGTTCAAGAAGGTCAAGCCTCCGGAGAAGTCCATCAACTCGGCCAAGCAGACGGCCGCGATCCTGCAGAACGTCAAGCCGCACCCCCGCCCCGAACGGGCGGCACTGCCCGTCACGGTCCAGGACAAGGTCGCCGCTGTGGGACGCTCGTCCACATGACCGTCCCTGAGAGCAGCAACGGCAGCGGCCCCGTCGGCAGCCCCGTACGGATCGACGGGCCCTGGACCCATCGCGATGTGGCCGCCAACGGCGCGCGCTTCCACATCGCCGAGATGGGCGACGGGCCGCTCGTCCTGCTGCTGCACGGCTTCCCGCAGTTCTGGTGGACCTGGCGCCACCAGCTGCCTGCTCTCGCCGACGCCGGCTTCCGGGCCGTGGCGATGGACCTGCGGGGCGTGGGCGGCAGCGACCGCACGCCCCGGGGTTACGACCCCGCCAACCTGGCGCTCGACATCACCGGCGTCGTCCGCTCCCTGGGCGAGCCGGACGCGGCGCTGGTCGGCCACGGCCTGGGCGGCTACCTCGCCTGGACGGCCGCGGTCATGCGGCCGAAGCTGGTGCGCCGGCTCGCGGTCTCCTCGATGCCGCACCCGCGCCGCTGGCGCTCGGCGATGCTCTCCGACTTCTCCCAGTCGCGCGCCGGATCGTACGTATGGGGCTTCCAGCGCCCGTGGCTGCCGGAGCGTCAGCTCGTCGCCGACGAGGCGGCCCTGGTCGGGCGGCTGATCGAGGACTGGTCGGGCCCGAGGCTGCCGGACGAGGAGGCGCTCGCGGTGTACCGGCGGGCGATGTGCATCCCGTCGACGGCGCACTGCTCGATCGAGCCGTACCGCTGGATGGTGCGGTCCATGGCGCGGCCCGACGGCATCCAGTTCAACCGGCGTATGAAGCGCCCGGTGCGGGTACCGACACTGCATCTGCACGGATCGATGGATCCGGCGATGCGGACGCGGAGCGCGGCGGGTTCGGGCGAGTACGTGGAGGCGCCGTACCGCTGGCGGCTCTTCGACGGCCTCGGGCACTTCCCCCACGAGGAGGACCCGGTGGCGTTCTCCACGGAGCTCATCAACTGGCTGAAGGACCCCGAGCCCGACCGGTGACGTACGGCCGTTCTGCAACCGGCCATGTGCCCGGCGCATACTCCAATTGGCGGGCCCCTGGGCGGTTACCGACCTTGGGCCACGGGCAGACGTCGGGGTATGGGCTGGACGCACGACTACGGTGACACGGCACGCAACCGCCGCTCGGCCGCTGGGCCGGGCTCACACGAGAGGAGCGGCCCGCAGGAACAGGGTCGCTCCCATCCGGTGCAGGACATCGGCATCCCGCGCATCCTGCGCCGCCGGGCCCTCTGGGTCACGGCCCGGCTCAGGCACACCCGGGACTGAGCGCGCGCCCGGCTCAGGAACACCCGGGAACGGACGCGCAGCCGGGGCCCGAACACCCGCCCCGCTCATCCACACCCGGGGCCGAACGCCCGCCAGGCTCACGCACACCCGGGACCCGAACGCCCCCCGGTCTCGGCACACCCGAGACCGGACGGCCGACCACCGCGGGGCGGCGTGGCGCATACGCCTACAGCGCGCATCCCTGGCTGTCGACCTGCTGCGTCGCCGCGCGACCCCGGACGATGTCGTCCCGGATCTCGTCGACCGTCAGCGCGTAACCGGTGTTCCTGTCGTCGAGCGAGCGGGCGAAGATCACGCCGGACACCTTGCCGTCCTCGGTGAGCAGCGGGCCGCCGGAGTTGCCCTGACGGACCGTCGCGTACAGGGAGTAGACGTCCCTGCGCACCTCGCCGCGGTGGTAGATGTCCGGGCCGTTGGCGCTGATGCGGCCTCGGACGCGCGCAGAGCGGACGTCGTACGAGCCGTTCTCGGGGAAGCCCGCGACGATCGCACTGTCGCCGCTGCGCGCGTCCTGCTCGGTGAACTCCAGCGGCCTGACGTCCAGGTTCGGCACGTCCAGTACGGCGATGTCGCGCTGCCAGTCGTAGAGGACGACCTTCGCGTCGTACAGCTTGCCCTCGCCGCCGATCTGGACGGTCGGCTCGTCGACGCCGCCGACCACATGGGCGTTGGTCATGACCCGGCGGTTGTCGAAGACGAACCCGGTGCCTTCGAGGACCTTGCCGCAACTCGGGGCCGTACCGACGACCTTGACGATGGCGCGCTTGGCCTCGGCGGCGACAGGGCTCCCGGCGAGCGCCGGGTCGGGCGGCCTGACTTCGGTGATGGGCTCGTTGGCGAACGGACTGAAGACCTGCGGGAAGCCGTTCTGGGCGAGCGTCGAGGTGAAGTTGGTGAACCAGGTGGACGCCTGATCGGGCATCACCTGCTCGACACCGAGCAGCACCTTGGAGCTGCGCACCTCCTTGCCGAGCGTGGGCATCGAGGTGCCGGCGAGCGCCGAGCCGAGCAGCCAGGCCACCAGGAGCATCGCGACCACGTTGACCAGCGCACCGCCGGTGGCGTCCAGGGCGCGCGCCGGTGACCAGGTGATGTGCCGGCGCAGCTTGTTCCCGAGGTGGGTGGTGAAGGCCTGGCCGACGGAGGCGCAGACGATCACGACGACCACGAAGACGACCGTCGCCGTGGTGGAGACCTCGGCGTGGTTCGTCAGCCAGTCCCAGACGACCGGGAGCAGCAGGACGGCGACGAGGCCGCCGCCGAGGAAGCCGACGACCGACAGGATGCCGACCACGAATCCCTGGCGGTAACCGATGATCGCGAACCACACGGCGGCGAGCAGCAACAAGATGTCCAGCACGTTCACCGTCAATAGCCTCGCAGATTCGTCTTCGGTCGCCCCGGGCTCCGGGGGTTCAGCCTGTCATGAGCGCCAGTCGAGCGGGACCTGCTTGGCCTTGTCCCACGGCTGCTCCCAGCCTGCGTAGTGGAGGAGCCGGTCGATCACTCCGGCCGTAAAACCCCAGACCAGAGCGGATGCGACGAGGAACCCGGGGCCCTTGTGGCCGCTGGGGTGGACGGTGGTCGCGCGGTTGGCGGGGTCCGTGAGATCCGCCACGGGGACGGTGAAGACCCGGGCGGTCTCGGCGGGGTCGACGACCCCGACCGGGCTGGGGGTGCGCCACCAGCCGAGGACAGGCGTGACGACGAAGCTGCTGACCGGGATGTAGAGCTGGGGCAGGACGCCGAAGATCTGGACGCCGGAGGGGTCGAGTCCGGTCTCCTCCTCGGCCTCGCGCAGGGCGGCCCGCAGCAGACCTCCGTCGGACGGATCGCCGTCCTCCGGGTCCAGGGCGCCGCCGGGGAAGGAGAGCTGACCGGCGTGCGAGCGCAGCGAACCGGAGCGCTCCATGAGGAGCAGCTCGGGGCCGCGCTCCCCCTCGCCGAAGAGGATGAGGACGGCGGACTGGCGGCCGGCCCCGCTCGCGGGCGGCAGGAAACGGCTGAGCTGCTCGGGCTCGACGGTGCGCGCCGCATGGTCGACAGGGGCGAGCCAGCCGGGCAGCCCTTCCCGCGTGAGCAGCCCGCCGGTCCCCACGCCGTGGGTCGTCTCCCCGGTCTCTTCTTCCGTGCGCGTCATAGGCACCCCCGATGTTTCACAACGCGATCCGTGCGTGGGTTCGTTCCCTCCGGCCTCGGCTCATTCGGCCCCCGGGGCCACACCGGGAGCGGGGGCGGCCGGGCGGCCCGGGTAGTCCGGGGGCGGGTTGAGGCGCTGGCCCGGGAAGCCGCCCTTCTCGTACTTCAGGAGCTTCGCCGCCTTCTCCGGGTCGGTCTCGCCCTCTCCGTACGCCGGGCAGAGCGGGGCGATCGGGCAGGCGCCGCAGGCGGGCTTGCGGGCGTGGCAGATCCGGCGGCCGTGGAAGATCACGCGGTGCGAGAGCATCGTCCACTCGCTCTTCGGGAAGATCTCGGCGACCTCGGCCTCGATCTTGACCGGGTCGTCGCTCTCGGTCCACTTCCAGCGGCGCGCGAGGCGCATGAAGTGGGTGTCGACGGTGATGCCGGGCACGCCGAAGGCGTTGCCGAGGACGACGAAGGCGGTCTTGCGGCCCACGCCGGGGAGCTTGACCAGATCGGCCAGGCGGCCGGGGACCTCGCCGCCGAAGTCGTCCCGGAGGGCCGCGGCGAGGCCCATGATCGACTTGGTCTTGGCGCGGAAGAAGCCGGTGGGCCTGATCAGCTCCTCGACCTCCTCGGGGACGGCGGCGGCCAGGTCCTCGGGCGTCGGGTACTTCGCGAAGAGCGCGGGGGTGGTCTGGTTGACCCGCAGGTCGGTGGTCTGGGCTGAGAGGACCGTGGCGACGAGCAGCTCGAAGGCGTTCCGGAAGTCCAGTTCGGGATGGGCGTACGGAAAGACGTCGGCGAGATCTCGGTTGATCTTCCGGGCGCGGCGGACCATGGCGAGCCGGGACTCCGGCTTCGCGGGCTTCGCACGGGACGCCGGCGCCGCCGCGGGAGCGGGCTTCGGAGCCGCTTTCGTGGTCGCCGCCGCCTTGGGAGCCGCCTTCGCGGCCGTCTTCTTCGCCGCGGTGGTCCTGGCGGTCTTCCCCGCCGCGCTCTGGCCGGTCTTCGCCGCGGGCTTCGCGGAGGACCGTTTCGCGGGCCGCTCTGCGGGCTTCTCGGCGGCCTCCACAGGGCCTTTCGCGGCATTTGTCCGCTTCGGTACACCCTGTTCGCCCACAGCGGAATTACCCTTGGCCGACACTCTTCCAGCCCCCTTGGCCTGCGCTCTCACCGGCGAGTTGGACACCCGGCCAGCCTAAGCGCCACCACCGACATCCGCCCTGGGCATGGCCGATCACGACCCAATCGGGCCCCTGACGTACGGACGGGCGGTTCGGTACGTCAAACTTGTTGTGATTGATCGCACTGTTTTGTGCGTCCGGCATCATGGGATCAAGGTCCCCTGAGCAGGTCGACATAGGAGAGAACTCGTGGACGACGTTCTGCGGCGCGCCCCGCTCTTTGCGGCGCTCGATGACGAGCAGGCCGCGGAGCTGCGCGCCTCGATGAGTGAAGCGACGCTCGCCCGTGGCGACGCGCTCTTCCACGAGGGAGACCCCGGCGACCGCCTGTACGTGGTCACCGAGGGCAAGGTGAAGCTCCACCGCACGTCCCCCGACGGCCGCGAGAACATGCTCGCCGTCCTCGGCCCCGGCGAGCTCATCGGTGAGCTCTCCCTCTTCGACCCGGGCCCGCGCACCGCCACCGCGACCGCGCTGACCGAGGTCAAACTGCTCGGTCTCGGCCACGGCGACCTCCAGCCCTGGCTGAACGCCCGCCCCGAGGTGGCCACCGCCCTGCTGCGCGCGGTCGCCCGCCGACTCCGCAAGACCAACGACCAGATGTCCGACCTGGTCTTCTCCGACGTGCCGGGCCGTGTCGCCCGCGCACTCCTCGACCTGTCGCGCCGCTTCGGTGTGCAGTCCGAGGAGGGCATCCACGTCGTCCACGACCTCACCCAGGAAGAGCTGGCCCAGCTGGTCGGCGCCTCCCGCGAGACGGTCAACAAGGCCCTGGCGGACTTCGCCCAGCGCGGCTGGCTGCGCCTGGAGGCCCGCGCCGTGATCCTGCTGGACGTCGAGCGCCTCGCGAAGCGCTCGCGGTAGCTCACGGCAGCTCGCGGTAGCTCGGGGCGCTCCTCGCAGCTCCGCGCCACGCGACTCCGTACGTACGAGAAAGGCCGCCCGGTCGTGGACCGGGCGGCCTTCTCGCGTGCCAGGAGTGACTACCGCTTCGTGCCGTCCACGATCAGCGGGTTGCCGCCGGCGGCGCCGCACGGAACCGCGTACACCGGGTTCTTCGCCGCGGCCTCCTTGTACGCGTCGATGCACTGGTTCATCAGGACCTTGTCGGTCAGCGACTCGTTGAGGATCTTGTTGGCGCGGGCGATGCCCTCGGCCTCGATACGGCGCCGGTCGGCCTCGGCCTTGGCCGTGCGGGCGGCCTCCGTGGCGCGCTCGGTCGCCTGCTGCTGCTGGATCTTGCGGTCGATCTGGTCCTGAAGGGCCTTCGAGGGCTTCACGTTGCGGAGGTTGACGGCCGTGACGTCGATCCCGCGCGGGGCCAGCCGCTCCTTGATGAGGGTGCCGATCTCGGCGTTGATCTTCTCGCGGTCCGTGGCGTAGCCCTGCTCGCTCGTGTAGCGGGCGAAGACGTTGCGGACGATCTCCCGGCTGTCCGGGTAGACCAGGCGCTGCTGGATGGACTCCTCGCTGCCCGCGAGCCGGTACAGCTCGACCGACTTGGCCGGCGTGACCGCCCACTTCACGGTCACCTCCACCTCCATCACGCCGCCCTGCGAGGAGCGGACCTCGACCACGTCCTTGTCGGAGAGGTTCAGGTCGACGGGGCGGGTGGAGAAGGTCGTGACGTCGGTGAACGGCGACTTGACGTGCATGCCCGAGGTCATCGGCGCACCCACCTTGCCGAACGCGACCGGGACGCCGACCTCGTACGCGCTGACCACGTACGTCATGCTCGCGACCAGCGAGAAGGCACCCGCGATGACGGCGCCGAGCGCGCCGAGCTTCAGCCCCTTCGCATCGTTGGAGCGGGCGACGAAGAAGAGCACCACTGCTGCGATGAGCAGCAGGATGGCTATGACGAACATGGGCGTTCCCCCCGAGGGCTACGGTCGTGCGGTAGGCGAAGTAAGCGGAGCGTAAGACACGAAGCCGCGAGCCTACGAGGGTGGGGTCAGATCAGTCCGTGCTCCCGCAGGTACTCCAGCTGGGCCCGTACGGAGAGTTCGGCGGCCGGCCACAGCGAACGGTCCACGTCCGCGTAGACATGGGCGACGACCTCCGACGGGGTCAGGTGGCCGTTCTCGACGGCCGTCTCGACCTGGGCGAGGCGGCCGGCGCGGTGCGCGAGATAGAACTCCACCGCACCCTGGGCGTCCTCCAGGACCGGCCCGTGGCCCGGCAGCACGGTGTGGACGCCGTCGTCGACCGTGAGCGAGCGCAGCCGGCGCAGCGAGTCCAGATAGTCGCCGAGGCGCCCGTCGGGGTGGGCCACGATCGTCGTACCGCGCCCCAGGATCGTGTCGCCCGTCAGGACGGCGCGGTCGGCGGGCAGATGGAAGGAGAGCGAGTCGGAGGTGTGGCCGGGCGTCGGCACGACCCGCAGCTCCAGACCGCCGACCGTGACGACGTCCCCGGCGGCAAGCCCCTCGTCACCGAGCCGCAGCGCCGGGTCCAGCGCCCGCACATGAGTCCCGGTCAGCTCGGCGAACCGGCCAGCGCCCTCGGCGTGGTCCGGGTGGCCGTGCGTGAGCAGGGTGAGCGCGACGCGCTTGCCGAGCTCGGCCGCGGTCTCGACGACGTGCGTCAGGTGACCGTCGTCGAGCGGGCCGGGGTCGATGACGACGGCGAGGTCGGAGTCGGGCTCGGAGACGATCCAGGTGTTGGTGCCGTCCAGGGTCATCGCCGACGGGTTCGGCGCCAGGACGTTGACCGCGCGGGCGGTCGCGGGCCCGGAGAGGGCGCCGCCCCGGGGCTGTCCGGGCAGCGCGGCGGCGTCGGTCATCGTGCACCCCCGCGCCCCGGAACGGGTCCCGTACCCGCGCCACCGGAAGCCGCCGTGTCCGGGCCCGCGCCACCGGAAGCCGGGCCCGGGCCCGCGTCGCCAGGAGCCGCCGTGTCCGGGCTCGCGGTCGGGATGTGCTTGGTGAACTCGTCGTGGCCCGGCCAGCTCAGGATCAGCTCGTCCCCCTCCAGGCGCGCCTGCGCCAGTACGGGAGTGAGGTCCTGGCCCGGGGCCTCGGCCAGCGCCTCGGCGGCCGAGGCGACGTGCGTCAGCCCGCGCAGGGTCGAGATCGTCGGCGGCATCATCGTCAGCTCGCCCCGGTCGTAACCGGCCGCGGCCTCCGCCGGGCGGATCCAGACCGTGCGGTCGGCCTCCGTCGACGCGTTACGGGTGCGCTGGCCGGCCGGCAGGGCGGCCACGAAGAACCAGGTGTCGTACCGCCGGGGCTCGAACTCCGGCGTGATCCAGCGCGCCCACGCGCCGAGCAGGTCCGAACGCAGCACCAGTCCGCGCCGGTCGAGGAAGTCGGCGAAGGACAGCTCGCGGGCGACCATCGCCTCCCGGTCCTTCTCCCAGTCGTCGCCGGTGGTGTCCCCGACCACGGAGCCGGCGGTCTCCCCGGCGAGCAGCACGCCCGCCTCCTCGTACGTCTCGCGCACGGCCGCGCAGACGATCGCCTGCGCCTCTTCCGTACCCGTGACGCCGAGGCGCGCGGCCCAGGTCTCCAGGGAGGGTCCGGCCCAGCGCACCGGGTGTTCGTCGCGTGGATCGACACCGCCGCCGGGATAGGCGTACGCGCCGCCCGCGAAGGCCATGGAGGCGCGGCGGCGCAGCATGTGGACGCTCGGCCCGTCCGTACCGTCGCGCAGCAGCATGACCGTGGCGGCCCGCCTGGGTGTCGCGGGGGTGAGCTCGCCCACGGCGAGAGCGCGGATGCGGTCGGGCCATTCCGGTGGGTACCACTGACCATTCGACATGGCCGGATGGTATGCGCAACTACCCGGATGCACGAGAGCCGATTCCCCCTGGACGGGAGAACCGGCTCTTGACGAACGTATGGAGGTCAGTCCTGGACGAGCTCCACCTGGACCTCGACCTCGACCGGGGCGTCGAGCGGGAGCACCGCCACACCCACGGCGCTGCGCGCGTGCACGCCCTTGTCGCCGAGGACCGCGCCCAGGAGCTCGCTGGCGCCGTTGATGACACCCGGCTGCCCGACGAAGTCGGAGGCCGAGGCGACGAAGCCGACGACCTTCACGACCCGCTTGATCCGGTCGAGGTCACCGGCGACCGACTTCACGGCCGCGAGCGCGTTCAGGGCGCAGGTGGCGGCGAGCTCCTTGGCCTCCTCGGCCGTGACCTCGGCGCCGACCTTGCCGGTCAGCTGGAGCTTGCCGGCCACGATCGGGAGCTGGCCCGAGGTGTAGACGTACACACCGGACTGGACGGCCGGCTGGTAGGCGGCCAGCGGCGGCACGACCTCCGGCAGGGTCAGGCCCAGCTCGGCGAGCTTCGCCTCGACGGTCCCGGTCCCGTTCCCGGCGCCGCTCATCAGGACTTCTCCCGCTTCAGGTAGGCCACGAGCTGCTCGGGGTTGTTCGGCCCGGGAACGACCTGGACGAGCTCCCACCCGTCCTCGCCCCAGGTGTCCAGAATCTGCTTCGTCGCGTGCACGAGAAGGGGCACGGTCGCGTATTCCCACTTGGTCATGGAGCCGACTGTATCCGCTGCCACAGGCAGCCTCCTGCTTAGGCGAGCGCTCCAGTGGTTAGGCTCGAAGACGTGAGCAGGCTCCAGGTCGTCAGCGGCAAGGGCGGTACCGGTAAGACGACGGTCGCCGCCGCCCTCGCGCTCGCCCTCGCGACGGAGGGCAAGCGGACCCTCCTCGTCGAGGTCGAAGGCAGACAGGGCATCGCACAGCTCTTCGAGACGGAGGCGCTTCCGTACGAGGAACGCAAGATCGCCGTCGCCCCGGGCGGGGGCGAGGTCTTCGCGTTGGCCATCGACGCCGAGCGCGCCCTGCTCGACTACCTCCAGATGTTCTACAAGCTGGGCAGCGCGGGCCGGGCCCTGAAGAAGCTCGGGGCGATCGACTTCGCGACGACGATCGCGCCCGGGGTCCGGGACGTGCTGCTGACGGGCAAGGCCTGCGAGGCGGTCCGACGGCGCGAGAAGCACGGCGGCTACACCTACGACCACGTGATCATGGACGCGCCTCCGACCGGCCGGATCACCCGATTCCTGAACGTCAACGACGAGGTGGCGGGGCTGGCCCGGATCGGCCCGATACACAATCAGGCGCAGGCCGTGATGCGGGTCCTGAAGTCCCCGGAGACGGCCGTGCATCTGGTGACCCTGCTGGAGGAGATGCCGGTCCAGGAGACCGCGGACGGCATCGCGGAGCTGCGCGAGGCCGAACTGCCGGTGGGCGGCGTCATCGTGAACATGGTCCGTCCGCACGTCCTCGACGAGGCGGCGGTACGCGCCGCCTCCGGCGACCACCGGGACGCGGTCGCGCGGACCCTCGCCGCGGCGGGCGTCCGCGGGGGTACGAAGCTGGTGGAGCCGCTGCTGGAGCAGGCCGCCGAGCACGCACAGCGGGTGGAGCTGGAGCGCCAGCAGCGGGCGGTGCTCATGGAGCTGGGCGTACCGGCGTACGAACTGCCGTTCCTGGGGGACGGGGCGGACATCGCGGGCCTGTACCGGCTGGCGAAGGAGCTGCGGAAGCAAGGGGTGGGCGTGTGACGGGTTCGGTGAACGCAGCGGCGAACGGTCTGGAGTCCGTACCCGTCCTGCACCTGGATCCGCTCATCGACGACCTGGGCACGCGGATCATCGTCTGCTGCGGCGCGGGTGGGGTCGGCAAGACCACGACCGCGGCGGCGCTCGGCGTACGGGCGGCGGAGCGGGGCCGCCGGGTCGTCGTCCTGACGATCGACCCGGCGCGGCGGCTCGCGCAGTCGATGGGGATCGACTCGCTGGACAACGTTCCGCGCAAGGTCGAGGGGATCAAGGGATCCGACGGCGGGCAGCTGCACGCGATGATGCTCGACATGAAGCGGACCTTCGACGAGATCGTCGAGGCGCACGCGGACGGCGAGCGGGCCCGGGCGATCCTGGAGAACCCCTTCTACCAGTCGCTTTCGGCCGGTTTCGCCGGTACGCAGGAGTACATGGCGATGGAGAAGCTCGGGCAGTTGCGGGCCCGGGACGAGTGGGACCTGATCGTGGTCGACACCCCGCCGTCGCGCTCCGCGCTCGACTTCCTGGACGCGCCGAAGCGGCTCGGGTCGTTCCTGGACGGGAAGTTCATCAGGCTGCTGATGGCTCCGGCGAAGATGGGCGGCCGGGCGGGGATGAAGTTCCTCAACGTCGGCATGTCGATGATGACGGGGACGCTGGGGAAGCTGCTCGGGGGTCAGTTCCTCAAGGACGTACAGACCTTCGTGGCCGCGATGGACACGATGTTCGGCGGCTTCCGGACCCGGGCGGACGCGACGTACAAGCTGCTCCAGGCCCCGGGCACGGCGTTCCTCGTGGTCGCTACGCCGGAGCGGGACGCGCTGCGCGAGGCGGCGTACTTCGTGGAGCGGCTGGCCGCCGAGGAGATGCCGCTGGCCGGGCTCGTCCTCAACCGCGTCCATGGCAGTGGTGCGGCCGAGCTGTCGGCCGAGCGGGCTCGGGCCGCGGCGGAAAATCTTGACGACGGGCGCATTGTGGATCAGGGGGCCGGGAAGGCTGGAGTGCGAGGCTCCCGGGCCACTGCCCCTGAGTCGTCGGACACCGAGCCGTCAGACACCGCGACCGCCGCCGGAACCACCAGCACGAGCACGACGTCGAGCACGACCGTCAGCACGAGCACGACCCCGAGCAATGCCGCCGCAGGTTCTTCGCACGCCGAGGCTGCCCCCACAGCCGACGCCGACGCACCCGACATTCAGCAGCTGACCGCCGGTCTGCTCCGGCTCCATGCCGAGCGGATGCAGGTGCTCGCGCGCGAGCAGCGCACGCGCGACCGGTTCACGGCGCTCCACCCCGAGGTGGCTGTCGCCGAAGTGGCCGCCCTGCCCGGCGACGTACACGATCTGGCAGGGCTTCGGGCCATCGGTGACCGGCTCACGGCCGGCCGTATGCCGTCGGCCTGAGCGGCGCGGGTCCCGCGCGGGACTTCGCGTACGTCCGTGGTCCTCGTCCGAGCGTCGCGTGCGCACGTACTCCGCGACTACGCGTCGCGCAGGTCCGCGCCCCGCGTTCTCGGAAGGCTCGTGACCGGAGCCCCGGTCACCCCACCGCCGCGTACGCCTCGTACGTCGCGTCGTCCTCGATCGCCACGGGCAGCAGGCCCGCTCCCCGCTCGTACTCCGTGCGCGCGGTCTCCAGCAGGCGCCGCCACGAGCTGACGGTCGGCCGCCGGCGCAGCAGGGCACGGCGCTCGCGCTCCGTCATGCCGCCCCACACGCCGAACTCCACGCGGTTGTCGAGCGCGTCAGCCAGGCACTCGGTCCGCACCGGACACCCGGTGCACACCGCCTTCGCCCTGTTCTGCGCCGCTCCCTGAACGAACAGTTCATCCGGATCGGTAGTGCGGCAGGCCGCCTGCGCACTCCAGTCAGCTACCCAGCCCATACCGGCGCCGTCCTCTCCCGAATCGAGGCTCCCCCACGGCGGTAGCGGCATATTCACCGCTGCCAGTTGGTGACGTTACGGAAGGTGGGCACAGCGCAACACCCCCTTCGGGCCCAATCTTGAATGGCCCGAACGGACTATGCGTACGCGGCAGATCACCCAGGGGAGTGACCGATGGACATGCGTGTCGAAACCGGCGAACCGGTACAGTTCGCCCGGCTGGGACGGAGTCACATGGGGCGTCGAGTGACGCACGGGGCGGAATCGGGCATGACTTCCCCAGGTTCGGGTCCAAGGGAATTCCTGCCGATGTCACGCCCGGGCTGTGATGCGGAACCACCCTGCTGTGACAGTTGAGAGCAGCTTAGGCCAAGGCATATACGTGTGTCCGGCGAATGGAGACGTAGGCCCCCGGCCTGCCGATGACACGGCGCAGGTGCTCCTCGCCCCCGCGACGCACGGGCTTCCGCTCCGCGACGCGCCGTACTCACGCGCACCGCGCGGATGTCACGGTCTGGTACGGGAACGCTCCGAGACGCCCCCGCTCCTGCGGAACGCCGGGCACTACGGATTAGGCTGCCCCCTATGGCAAAGAAGCGCTCGGGCGGAGGTCTGACCGGGACCCAGCAGGCCGCCAAGTTCCTCGGTGTCAGCGTGCTCTCCGGAGCCGTGCTGGCGGGCATCGCCCTGCCCGCGGCCGGAGCACTGGGGCTCGCGGCGAAGGGCACGGTCGAGGGGTTCGACGAGATCCCCTCCAACCTGAAGACCCCGCCGCTGAGTCAGCGCACCACGATCCTCGACTCGGAGGGCGGCACTCTCGCCACCGTGTACTCGCGCGACCGGAAGGTCGTGCCGCTGGAGAAGATCTCTCCGTACATGCAGAAGGCGATCGTCGCGATCGAGGACTCGCGCTTCTACGAGCACGGGGCGATCGACCTCAAGGGCGTGCTGCGCGCGATCAACCGCAACGCCCAGTCGGGCGGCGTGTCCCAGGGCGCGTCCACGCTCACCCAGCAGTACGTGAAGAACGTCTTCGTCGAGGAGGCCGGTGACGACCCCGAGAAGGTCGCCCAGGCCACCCAGCAGACCATCGGCCGCAAGGTGCGCGAACTGAAGTACGCGATCCAGGTCGAGGAGGAGCTGGGGAAGAAGAAGATCCTCGAGAACTACCTCAACATCACCTTCTTCGGCCAGCAGGCCTACGGCATCGAGGCGGCGTCCCAGCGCTACTTCTCCAAGCACGCCGCCGACCTCAAGGTGGAGGAGGCCGCGATGCTGGCCGGCCTCGTCCAGTCGCCGAGCCGCTACGACCCGGTCAACGACCTTCAGGAAGCCACCAAGCGCCGCAACGTGGTGCTCCAGCGGATGGCCGACGTGAAGGACATCAGCCAGGCGGAGGCGGACCGGGCGAAGGCCGCGCCGATCAAGCTGAAGGTGAAGTCCCCGAAGAACGGCTGCATCACCGCCGTCGACGGCGCCGGCTTCTTCTGCGACTACGTGCGCAAGACGATCCTCAGCGACCCGGTCTTCGGCAAGACGGTCGGGGAGCGGCAGAAGCTGTGGAACCTCGGCGGTCTGACCATCCGGACCACGCTCGACCCGCGTGCCCAGGAGGCGGCCAACGAGGCGGCCGTCGCGAAGATCAACGAGGACGACAAGGTCGCCGCCTCGGTCGTCCAGGTCCAGCCGGGCAGCGGCAAGATCCTCTCGATGGGGCAGTCGCGCCCGTACGGCCTCGACCAGAAGCAGCACCAGACCACGCTCAACCTGGCCGTCGGCAGCAAGATGGGCGGCACGACCTACGGCTTCCAGGTCGGCTCGACGTTCAAGCCGATCACGGCCGCCGCGGCCCTGGAGAAGGGGCTGAGCCCGGCGCAGAGCTTCTCCTCCGGGTACGAGATCCAGGTACCGGAGAACTCCTTCACGCGGTGCGACGGCAAGCCGGCGGGCTACGCCCAGTGGAAGGTCGGCAACGAGCTCAAGTCCGAGACCGGCACCTGGGACATGACGAGCGCGCTCGGCAAGTCCATCAACACCTACTTCGCCAAGCTGGAGCAGATGGCCGGCCTGTGCGAGACGGTCACGATGGCGAAGAAGGTCGGGTACGAGCGGGAGCTGGGCAAGAAGGTCAAGGAGAGCCCCTCGATCACGCTCGGCGCGATCGAGGCCACGCCGCTCGACATGGCGGCGGTCTACGCGACCTTCGCCAACCGCGGCACGTACTGCACCCCGATCGCCATCGAGTCGATCAAGACCGCCAACGGCGAGAAGCTGAAGGTGCCCCGGACCGAGTGCTCGCGGGCGATGAGCGAGCGCACGGCCGACACGATCAACCAGATGCTGAAGGGCGTCGTCGAGGACGGCACCGGTACGAAGGCGGGTCTGAGCGACCGCGACAACGCCGGCAAGACGGGTACGACGAACGACCGCAAGGACGCCTGGTTCGTCGGGTACACCCCGAACCTGTCCACGGCCGTCTGGGTCGGTGACGACGTCGGCGAGAAGCAGTCGATGTTCGACATCACCATCGGCGGCCAGTACTACGACAAGGTCTGCGGTGGCTGCCTCCCCGGTCCGATCTGGAAGATCGCGATGACCGGGGCGCTGAACGCCTCCGAGACGCCGTCCTTCGCCCCCATCTCCGTACCGCGTGGCGAGAAGCCCGAGGACAAGGAGAAGGACAGGGACAAGCCCAAGCCGGGTGACGACGAGAAGCCCGGGCGTGACAAGCCCGGCTTCCCGGAGATCACCATCCCGCCGGACCTGATCGGCGGCGGCAACGGCCGGGGCGGCAACGGCAACGGCGGTGGCAACGGCCCGTAGGGCGGCCGGCAGGACATGACGGAGGGCGCCTCCCCGGTGCGGGGAGGCGCCGTCGGCCGTTCTTCGTCCTCAGCGGTTCCGTACGGACGGCAGTGGACGAGCCTGTGTCCGTACGGGAGGTCGGCCCGTGAGGTCAGCCCGCGAGGAGCTTCTTCACGACGGCCGCGACACGCCCGCCCTCGGCCCTGCCCGCGACCTTCGGGTTCACGATCTTCATGACGGCGCCCATCGCGCGCGGGCCCTCGGCCCCGGCGCCCGCCGCCTCGGCGACCGCCGCGGCGACGATCTGCTCCAGCTCGTCGTCGCCGAGCTGCTGCGGCAGGTACGCGTCGAGGATCACGCCCTCCGCCTTCTCGCGCTCGGCCGACTCGGCACGACCGCCCTGGGCGAAGGCCTCGGCGGCCTCGCGGCGCTTCTTCGCCTCCTTGGCGATCACCTTCTGCACCTCGTCGTCGGAGAGCTCGCGCTTGGTCGTGCCCGAGACCTCCTCCTTGGTGATCGCGGTGAGGGTGAGACGCAGCGTCGAGGAGCGCAGCTCGTCGCGCTCCTTGATGGCGGCGTTGAGGTCGTCCTGAAGCTTGGCCTTGAGCGTGGTCATGTCCCAAGTGTGTCAGGTGCCGTGCTCCACCCGCCCGCGCATTTCCGCTCATCGGGTCTGCGACGATGGGGGGATGCGCGCACGGTACGGGATCCCCCTGAAGATCACGGCAGGTCTCACGGCGACGGCCGCGGCCGGACTCGTCTATGCGGCGGGCTTCGAAGCCCGCTCGTTCCGGCTGCGCCGGGTGACGATCCCGGTGCTCCCGCGCGGGATGCGGGATCTGCGGGTCCTTCAGGTCTCCGACATCCACATGGTGTGCGGCCAGCACAAGAAGCGGAAGTGGCTGCAGTCGCTGGCGGGCCTGCGCCCGGACTTCGTCGTCAACACCGGCGACAACCTCTCGGACACGGAGGCGGTCCCGGAGGTCCTGGACGCGCTCGGGCCGCTGATGGACTTCCCGGGGGTGTACGTCTTCGGCTCAAACGACTACTACGGACCGCGGCTGCGCAACCCCGCCCGATACCTCCTGGAGAAGGCCCAGGGACGCCACGGCCTCAACGGCAACAAGCCGGTGGTGGGCGCGGTGCACAACCCGTGGGAAGGGCTGCGGGACGCCTTCGACGAGGCGGGCTGGGTGAACCTGACCAACACCCGCGGCCGGCTGAAGCTGCCCGACCTGAACCTGGCCTTCACCGGCCTGGACGACCCGCACATCAAGCGGGACCGCTACGAGCGGGTCGCCGGCGGCCCGGACCTGACGGCGGACTTCTCGATGGCCGTGGTGCACGCCCCGTACCTGCGGACGCTCGACGCGTTCACGGCGGACGACTACGGGCTGATCCTGGCGGGCCACACGCACGGCGGCCAGCTGTGCGTCCCCTTCTACGGCGCGCTGGTGACCAACTGCGACCTGGACACGGACCGGGTGAAGGGCCTGTCCACCCACACGGTGGAGGGCCGGACCTCGTTCCTGCACGTCTCGGCGGGCTGCGGCACGAACCGCTTCACCCCGGTCCGCTTCGCCTGCCCCCCGGAGGCGACCCTGCTGACCTTGACCGCCCGCGACTGACGGCCCCGGGCACCCCGTCCGACCTGCGGCGAGGGGCCGCGAAAACCGGATTTCGTCTCAGGGCGCGGGTGGGCTAAAGTAATCGATGTCGCCGCGACGTGAAGAACAGAGCAGTGACATCGGGGTGTAGCGCAGCTTGGCAGCGCGCTTCGTTCGGGACGAAGAGGTCGTGGGTTCAAATCCCGCCACCCCGACAGCTGAAACACCAGGTCAGGGGCCTGATCCGCGAGAGCGGGTCAGGCCCCTGAGTGGTTTCCGGGGACCTTGGGGGCCGTCTGGCGCACGAGGCTTTGACGTGTCCACTGTCGGTGACTTTCCCCGGGGCGGGCGGTGCCCGTGGGGACAGGGCGCGTGTGGGAAGTCGATCAAGCGGCTCTACCCTGATATCCGCATCGGTGCCGGACGGCGGAGTACGGCGACGCGTGCTTCCTCTCAGGTTGTCGACCGTCGAAAGGCTGGGTCTCAGGTGCTGGTCGCGGACCGATATCGGCTCCACATGTGTGTCGGACGTGGCGGCATGGGCGAGGTGTGGCAGGCCACCGACGAGGTGCTCGGGCGGTCCGTCGCGGTCAAGTTGATGCTGGGTCACGAGACCGATCCCTCCGCGGCCGACCGGTTCCGGCTGGAGGCGCAGACCGCAGCACGGCTGAGCCATCCGCATGTCGTCGGGGTCTTCGACTTCGGCACGTGGGACGGAAAGCTGTTCCTCGTCATGGAGTTGGTCGAAGGATCGAGCCTCGCCCCCGACCCCGGGGCGCCGCCCCTGGTGCTGCCGGCGGAGCGCGTGGCCGTCGTGGCCGCCCATGCCGCCGCCGGACTCGCCGCCGCGCATCGGGAGGGTGTGGTGCACCGGGACATCAAGCCCGGGAACCTGCTGCTCGACGGGGACGGGACCGTGAAGCTGGCCGACTTCGGGATCGCCCGGTTCGTCGACGACCCGTCCGCCGCGCTCACGACCACGGGCCAGATCGTCGGCACCGGCCTCTACCTCGCCCCCGAGCGGGCCCTCGGACGGCCGGCCTCGCCCGCGTCCGACGTGTACTCGCTCGGCTGCGTGCTGTACCAACTGCTCACCGGACGGCCCCCGTTCCAGGGCGACACCGCCACGGCCCTGCTGTACCAGCACATCGACACACCGCCCGCGCCGCCCCGGCAGCTCGGGGTGGGGCTGCCCGCCGCGTTCGAGGCGTACCTCCTCACGCTGCTGGCGAAGGAGCCGGAGCAGAGACCCCCAGCCCAGGCGATCTCCGACTGGTTCACCTCGGGCGCGTGGCGCGAGCACCCGCAGCCGCCGCACCGGCCCGTACCCCGCGCGTCGCCCCCGCACCGGTCCCAGCCGAGGTCCCAGCCCCGATCTCAGCCGAGGTCCCAGCCCGGATCTCAGCCGAGCTCCCAGCCCCGATCGCAGCAGCGGCCCCCTCAGTCCCGGACGCGGGCCGCCGCGCCCCGTCGGCAGGCGCGCCGTGGCGAGAGCGGCCTCGCCGCCCTTTCCCGGCGGCGTCCCAGGAAGACCGCCGCCGTGGCGGGCGGCATAGCCTTCGTCGTCTTCCTGCTGATCGGCATGGCCTGGCTGTCGTGAGCCGAGCGTGGCGCGGAGGCTCCACGGTCGCGCCGTGACCCGAACGGGGTCCCCCGGGTGGCCCTGTGTCTCCCGGTCCGGTCCCCTGGTGACATGCACCCCCTTCGGACAGTCGCCGAGGCGGCGGCCACCGTTCCCCCCGAAGTCGTCTCCGACTCCGGCCCGTCCCTGCTGGCCCTGGGCCTCGGCGGCGCGGCCGTCGCGGGCGCGGTCGTCACCGCCGTCGTCCGCAGCCGGCTGTCGAAGACGCTCGGTGGATCGCCCACGCGGGCAACCCGGGCAGGGTCGGCATCGGACAGCTCCCAAGGCTGAAACCGCTGGACCGGACGGGGTGTCAGAGTCTCTCGCCGGGCAGGGGGTTGTGGGTCACCGTCACGCCCTCGTCCCCGGGACCCCCGTTCTCGCGGAATCCACGGACAATGACGGTATGGAGTTCGCCGTGTTCGTGACGCTGCCCGGGCTGGTCATCCTGCTGACCGTCGTCGCCTTCGCCGACCAGATCCTGCGCGCGACCGGGCGCGGCCGGCGCACGGGGCAGGTGTCGTCGACCGGGTTCGAGCAGCTCCACGCCACGTTCTCGCAGGGCAAGCAGAACGAGCTCAAGGAGCGCCGGAGCGCCCTCGTCCTGCGGGACGACGAGGAGGACGGCGCCCCTCCGCACCGCTCGACGGTGGATCTGGCGGGCGGGCGCGCGGTGATCCGTATCGACGGGGTCCGCGGCCGATAGCGCCCGAAGTTATCCACAGGCTGCGGACGAGGCGAACGGATTGTCGGCGGATCGGAGCATGATGGGGGCCATGACCGAGAGCAACGAGATCACCGGCACCTCCGACATCCCCGCGTGGGAGCAGCGGTTCAGGGCCGCGCGTGTGTCCCTCCCCGAGTGGGCCGAGGAGGCGCCCGACCGTTCCCTGTTCGTCTCCAACGCGACGGGGACGTACGAGCTGTACGCCTGGGACCGGGAGAGCGGAGCGCAGCGGCAGGTCACGGACCGGCCGAACGGGACGACGGACGGCACGCTGTCCCCGGACGGCCGGTGGATCTGGTGGTTCTCGGACAAGGACGGGGACGAGTTCGGGGTGTGGATGCGCCAGCCCTTCGGCGGCGGCGCGGACGAGCCCGCCGTCCCCGGGCTCGCGGCCTCGTATCCGGCGGGGCTCGCGATCGGCCGTGAGGGCACGGTGGTCGTCGGCCGCTCCACGGACGAGGAGGGCTCGACGATCCATCTCGTACGGGGCGGGGCGGCGCCCGTCGAGATCTACCGGCACCGGGAGTCGGCCGGGGTGGGCGACCTGTCGCACGACGGCTCGCTGATCGCTGTCGAGCACACCGAGCACGGCGACGCCATGCACTCGGCCCTGCGGGTCCTGCGTGCCGAGGACTCCTCGGTGGTCGCCGAGCTGGACGACTCCAAGGGCGGCACGAAGGAGCTGGGCCTCGCGGTCCTGGGCTTCGCGCCGGTGGACGGGGACACCCGGCTGCTCGTCGGGCACCAGCGGCGGGGCCGCTGGGAGCCGCTGCTGTGGGACGTGGCGACGGGCCAGGAGACGGATCTCCGGCTGGAGCTCCCGGGCGACGTCTCGGCGGAGTGGTACGCGGACGGCACGGGCCTGCTGATCGTGCACAGCTTCGAGGCGCGCAGTGAGCTGTGGCGGTACGACATCGCGACGGGCGCGCTGGTACGGGTCGAGACTCCCGCCGGGTCCGTGTCG
Source organism: Streptomyces sp. NPDC012508 (assembly GCF_042902595.1). NCBI lineage: Bacteria > Bacillati > Actinomycetota > Actinomycetes > Kitasatosporales > Streptomycetaceae > Streptomyces > Streptomyces sp. NPDC012508. The sequence goes on along the minus strand of NZ_JBIBEO010000004.1, from coordinate 538,808 downwards.
GAGGCCACGACCCGCCCCGACGGCAGCGTGGAGTTCCTGTGGTCGTCGGCCGCCGAGCCGCCGCAGGTGCGCTCGACGGACGGCGGGGTCGTCCTCGACCCGCCCGGCCTGCGGGCGCCCGGGTCGGTGCCGGTGGAGGACGTCTGGGTGGAGGGCCCGGGCGGCCGTATCCACGCCCTGGTCCAGCGGCCGGCGGAGGGCGAGGGGCCCTTCCCGACCATCTTCGAGGTGCACGGCGGGCCGGCCTGGCACGACAGCGACGCCTTCGCCTCGGGCCCGGCGGCCTGGCTCGACCACGGATACGCGGTGGTCCGGGTCAACTACCGGGGTTCGACCGGGTACGGCCGGGAGTGGACGGACGCGCTCAAGCACCGGGTGGGCCTGATCGAGCTGGAGGACATCGCCGCGGTCCGTGAGTGGGCGGTCGCCTCCGGTCTCGCCGACCCGGCCAAGCTGGTCCTGTCCGGCGGCTCGTGGGGCGGCTATCTGACGCTGCTCGGGCTGGGCACGCAGCCGGACGCCTGGTCTCTCGGGCTCGCCGCCGTCCCCGTCGCGGACTACGTGACGGCGTACGAGGACGAGATGGAGGCCCTGAAGGCGTTGGACCGGACGCTCTTCGGCGGCTCGCCGGAGGAGGTGCCGGACCGGTTCGAGGCCTCGTCCCCGCTGACGTACGTCGACCGGGTCACGGCCCCGGTGTACATCTCGGCGGGCGTCAACGATCCGCGCTGCCCGATCCGCCAGATCGACAACTACGTGGACCGGCTGGGCGCCCGGGGCGCGGTCCACGAGGTGTACCGGTACGACGCGGGGCACGGCTCCCTGGTGGTGGAGGAGCGGATCAAGCAGGTCCGCCTGGAGCTCGCCTTCGCCGCGCGTCACCTGGGGACCCGGCCGGTCAGGGGGTGAGGCGGCTGCGTACCGTGGAGGGGTGTACCGGTTCCTGAAAACGCCCCGCTGGTGGGGGATCAACGTCTTCGTCCTGTTGGCGATCCCGTTCTGCCTCTTCATGGGGACCTGGCAGATGGGCAAGTTCGAGGACCGCGTCGACTCCCACCGGGAGGCGGAGCAGGCCCCGGACCCGGGCACGCTGAAGGCCGAACCGCTGGACGCGCTGCTGCCGGTGGACAAGGAGACCTCGGGCCGGCCCGCGGAGGCGAGCGGGCGGTACGGGGAGCAGTTCCTGGTGCCGGACCGTGAGCTGGAGGGCCGTACCGGCGCGTACGTCCTGACGCTGCTGAAGACGGACGACGGCAAGTCGCTCCCGGTCGTACGGGGCTGGCTGCCGGCCGGCGCGAAGGCGCCGGCCCCGCCGTCGGGCCAGGTCACCGTGGTGGGCGCCCTCCAGGCGTCCGAGAACACGGGCACGAAGGGCGTCCACGCGGCGGGCGGGCTCCCGGACGGCCAGCTCGGCATGATCAGCGCGGGGTCGCTGGTCAATCTGGTCCCCGACGAGATCTACGACGCGTGGATCACGCTCACGGACTCCCCCGCCGGGCTGACGCCGGTCCCGGCGGCGGCCGCGGCGGGCACGTCGCTGGACCTGAAGGCGTTCCAGAACCTCGGCTACACGGCGGAGTGGTTCGTCTTCGCGGGCTTCGTCGTCTTCATGTGGTTCCGCCTCCTGCGCCGCGAGGTGGAAGCCCACCGCGACGCGGCGCTGGGGCTCGGGCTGTAGGAGCCTCGGCCTGGCCGGTCCCCGGCGTCGCCTGAGCCCAGCAGGCCTGTGCCTGGGCCCGGGACTGTAGGAGCCTAGGCCTCGACATGAGCCTGACTCTGCCCCGGCCTGCTGCTGGGCCCCGCCTGGGGCCTGCGCCTAGGCCTCGACATGAGCCTGTGCCTGCGCCTGGGCCCGGCCTGCGCCTGAGTCTGGGCCTGGCCCCGAGCCGCGACGCGCGCGGATCCCGCCGGTCCGCTCGGGGCCGGGGCGGTCCCGAGCGGCCATGCCCCGACCGCCCGTGCCCCCGGAGGGGGGCTAGGACGCGTCCAGCACGCCCGTGCGGTAGATGGTGCCCGCACATGCGTTGGGGATCGTCGTGGCCGCCTGAGGGCCACCGGGCTCGGCCGTGTGGCTGACCGCGATGCTCCCGTCGGCGGGCGTCCCGTCCAGGACGAACTGAGGGGCCGCGCCCTCGACCGTCTCACCGTTGCCGGTCGAGCCCGAGGCTCCCGAGGTCGCGCCCTCGCCGTCCTTCGTCGGGCTCGGGGTCGGGTCCTCGCTCGGCGTCGGGTCCACGCTCGGGGTCGGCTCGGGGTCCGGAGGCGTACCGGTGGTCGGGCACGTCTCCGCGGGGACCCAGGCGAACTTCACCTCGTACGCGTTGTCCGGCCGCAGGAGCAGGGTGGTCGACTCCTGCGAGGGGTCGGGCAGCCCGCTCGCCGCGTCCCCGGGGGTGTGCGCGACGACCGAGATCCTGGCCGGGTCCGCCGCCCCGAGGGCCTGGAAGCCGATGCTGCCGTCGCCGCTCACCACGCACTCCGTGCCGGAGACGTTGGCGACGCGGAACGTGCCGTAGACCTTCCCCTCGGCGTCCGGCCCGCCCGCCTGCACCGAGCTGATGGCCAGCTGCGCGGCATCGCACGCCGGCGAGGAGCCCGACGGAGGCTTCGAGCCGCCGCCCCCGGTCCCGTTCGTGGAGTCCTCGGAGGCCCCGCCCTCGGCACCCTGACTCGGCGTGGCAGCACCGGGTGGCTTACCGCCGCCGTTCCCGCCGGTCTCGACACCGGTCTCGGAGCCCGTGCCGCCCTGCGCCTGTTCGCCGTGGCCGGCGTTCACGGCCTGGTCGGCGGTGATGCCGCCGGAGTTGGCGACGTGGACGAAGGCGGGGACGGCGGTGCCGAGCAGAACGGCGGCCGCGGCGAAGCCGACGACAGCCTGGCGCTTGCGGGTGCGCCGCGCGGGCACGGCACGGCGCAGGTGGTCGAGGGCGCCGTCGGTGGGCTGGAGGTCGGCCACGGCGCCGTGGAGCAGCCTCCGCAGCGCCAGTTCGTCGCCTTCGAAGAGGTCGTCGTGGCCGTCGGCCCGCTCGTTGTCCGGCCCGTCGTTCACAATCCCGTGTCCCATGTCGTCGCGGTCACCGCCGGGCAGCCCACTCGTACCGCCGCTGTTCGCATCGCCGGAACCAGTACCGCCGGAACCCTTGCCGCCGGAACCCGTACCGCCCGAACCCGTACCGTCCCGCCTCGTGTCGTCGGAGCTCATGCCGTCGCCTCCATAGCGACGCGCAGCGCCGCGATGCCACGCGAGCCGTACGCCTTCACCGATCCCAGGGATATGCCGAGCGTCTCGGCCACCTGGGCCTCCGTCATGTCCGCGAAATATCGCAGGACCAGCACCTCGCGCTGACGCCGCTGCAGCCCGCGCATCGCCTTGATGAGCGCGTCCCGCTCCAGCTGGTCGTACGCGCCCTCCTCTGCGCTCGCCATGTCCGGCATCGGCTTCGACAGCAGCTTGAGGCCGAGGATGCGGCGGCGAAGCGCGGAGCGCGAGAGGTTGACGACGGTCTGGCGCAGATAGGCCAGGGTCTTCTCCGGGTCCCGCACCCGTTTGCGCGCGGAGTGGACGCGGATGAACGCCTCCTGGACCACGTCCTCGCAGGAGGCCGTGTCGTCGAGGAGGAGCGCGGCGAGACCGAGCAGCGAGCGGTAGTGCGCTCGGTAGGTCTCGGTCAGATGGTCGACTGAGGTGCCCGCGGACACGGTGCCTTCAGTGCTCTCGCGGGGCGAGGGGATGCCGGACACGCCGGACGTCCGGGTCCCTGCGGGCATGGGGGCGATCACCGGCATGCCGCCGGCCGGACGCGGTCGCCTGAGCGGGCGCACCACGGAGCCCGCTGTGCCGCGTACGGGAACGGTGAGTGTCCCGCGCGCGGGGACCACTGCCGTGCCGCGGAGCGGGACGACGGCTGCGATGTCGAGTACCTCTGCCACGCCTGTTGGACACGCTTCCCCCCGTCAGGGTTGTACGCGTACGCCACCGTTTTTGACGGTGCACCAATGACCCTCATGCGTACCCGTTCTTCCCCAATGCCCCGTTTTCACAGCACGTTTTGCGACACACCACATGGGTGCGCACAGAGACGCCTCCCACCCAACTACCGGTTGCAGTAAGGGGTGAAGAGCATCGTCGGACATGCCGTCACCCCAGTTCAAGGGGCATCTGACGCCGATTTGCTCACAGGGCGTTCACGGATCCTACAAAGTCGAACGATCAGTCGTCGTCGATTTCCGGACGCTCTGGGCGAATGATCGACTCCGCAATCTGTACGGCGTTCAGCGCGGCGCCCTTGCGGAGGTTGTCTCCGCACACGAAGAACTCCAGCGCGCGCTCGTCGTCCATCGACCTGCGCACGCGCCCCACCCAGACGGGATCCGTGCCCACGACGTCGGCGGGCGTGGGGAAGTCGCCCGCTGCCGGATCGTCGAAGAGCACCACGCCCGGCGAGGTCGCAAGGATCTCGTGCGCCCGCCCGACGCTCACCGGGCGCTCGAAACGCGCGTGCACGGAGACCGAGTGCGCGGTCACCACCGGGACGCGGACGCAGGTGGCGGCGACGGGCAGCCCGGGAAGGTCGAGGATCTTGCGGGTCTCCTCGCGCAGCCGCAGCTCCTCGGAGGACCAGCCGTCCTCCCGCAGCACCCCCGACCAGGGCAGCACATTGAGCGCGACCGGCCCGGGAAACGGGCCCGTGTCGTCGCCGACGGCCCGCCGTACGTCACCGGGGTGCGTACCGAGCTCGGTCCCGGCCACCATCGACAGCTGCTCGCGCAGGGCGGCGACACCCGCCTGCCCGCCCCCGCTCGCGGCCTGCTGGGCGGTCACCACCAGCTCACCGACCCCGAACTCGGCGTGCAGCGCGCCCACGGCGACGATCAGCGCCAGCGTGGAGCAGCCGGGGCTCGCGACGATGCCCCGGGGCCTTACCCGTACGGCGTGCGGATTGATCTCGGGGACCACCAGCGGCACGTCCGGATCGGCCCGGAACGCCGCCGAGGTGTCCACGACCACCGCGCCCTTGGCGGCTGCGATGGGCGCCCAGCGCGCCGCGATGTCCTCGGGCACCAGGAAGAGGGCGAGGTCGACGCCCTCGAGCACTTCCTCGCTCAGTGCGAGGACCTCGGTCTCCTCGCCGCGTACGGCCAGCTTGCGGCCGGCCGAACGCGGTGAGGCGACGAGTCGGATCTCGCCCCAGACGTCCGCGTGCTGCGTGAGCATCTGGAGCATGACCGCACCGACGGCTCCGGTCGCACCGACGACCGCGAGCGTCGGCTTGGGGGTCATCGTCCGGTGCCTCCGTAGACGACGGCCTCGTCGGAGTCGCTGTCGAGACCGAAGGCGCTGTGCACGGCGCGCACGGCCTCGTTGACGTCGTCGGCGCGGGTGACCACCGAGATGCGGATCTCGGAGGTCGAGATCAGCTCGATGTTCACACCGGCGTCGGACAGCGCCCGGAAGAAGTCGGCGGTGACGCCGGGGTTCGTCTTCATACCGGCGCCGACCAGGGAGATCTTGCCGATCTGGTCGTCGTAGCGCAGCGATTCGAAGCCGATCGCACCCTTCGCCTTCTCCAGGGCGTCGATGGCCTTGCGGCCCTCGGCCTTGGGGAGGGTGAAGGAGATGTCCGTCAGGCCCGTGGAGGCCGCGGACACGTTCTGCACGATCATGTCGATGTTGATCTCGGCGTCCGCGACGGCGCGGAAGATGGCCGCGGCCTCGCCCGGCTTGTCCGGCACACCGACGACGGTGATCTTCGCCTCGGACGTGTCGTGGGCGACGCCCGAGATGATGGCCTGCTCCACCTTGCGGTCCCCTTGCGGCTCGTTGCTGACCCAGGTGCCCTGCAGCCCCGAGAAGGACGAGCGGACGTGGATCGGGATGTTGTAACGGCGTGCGTACTCGACGCACCGGTGCAGCAGCACCTTGGAGCCGGAGGCGGCGAGCTCCAGCATGTCCTCGAAGGAGATCCAGTCGATCTTCTTCGCCTTCTTCACCACGCGCGGGTCGGCCGTGAAGACGCCGTCGACGTCGGTGTAGATCTCACAGACCTCGGCGTCGAGCGCGGCGGCGAGGGCGACGGCGGTCGTGTCCGAGCCGCCGCGGCCGAGCGTGGTGATGTCCTTCTTGTCCTGGGACACGCCCTGGAAGCCGGCGACGATGGCGATGTTGCCCTCGTCGAGGGCGGTACGGATCCGGCCCGGCGTGACATCGATGATGCGCGCTTTGTTGTGGACCGAGTCGGTGATGACACCGGCCTGGCTGCCCGTGAACGACTGGGCCTCGTGGCCCAGGTTTTTGATCGCCATGGCCAGCAGGGCCATGGAGATCCGCTCTCCGGCGGTCAGCAGCATGTCGAACTCACGCCCGGCAGGGATCGGGGATACCTGCTCGGCGAGATCGATCAACTCGTCCGTCGTGTCGCCCATCGCGGAAACCACGACGACCACCTGGTGGCCGTTCTTCTTGGCGTCCACGATCCGCTTGGCGACGCGCTTGATGCCTTCGGCATCGGCAACGGAGGAGCCTCCGTACTTCTGCACGACAAGGCCCACGTGCGCTCCTCGGTCAGTATCTGCCGCAGTCATTACTGCGGTCGGCTCAGTTTAACGAGCGGTCCGGAATCGCCGACCGTATATCGCATCCTGAGATGTCCCGCTCAGTCAGTGATCACGGCCGGAGGCTCCGGACCGCCCGGTGGGTGTGCCTGCCCGGGAGCGCCGGGGGTACGCGGGTGTGGGCCGAGATGTGCGCGGGCTCACATGTCGGACGCGGCGACGGGACGCCCGGAGGAGGCCGGGTCGAGGGGCCCCGAGGAAGCCCGGTCGAGTGCCCCGGAGGAGGCCGGGTCGAGGGGCCGCTCGCCGGAGTCCGGAACCACGGCGGCGCCCGTCCCGGAGGGCGTCGACGTCCGCCGCGTACGCGACCGGAGCGGGAGCGCGAGCCCCGCCGCGATCAGCAAGGCCCCGGTGACGCTCGCGATCCGGTCGGCCTTCCCCAGGCCGTCGGCGGCGACGACGAGGAAGACCACGATGCCGACCGCGCGGATCCCGGCGCCCGTCCCCGGCGACGCCGACGGGCGTTCCCGGCCGGGCCGGGCGCCGCCGTCGCCGTCAGGTGCCACGGCGCGGGCCTACTTCTTCAGCGTGCCGAGACCCAGCGGGCCCGCGATCTCCTCCGCCATCACGCGCCCCGCCTCCTCGGCGAGGTCGTCCTCCGTCAGGTCCTCGTCCGTGTCGAGGCCGTCCAGGGCGGCGAGGGGCTGGTCGAGCCGGACGTGGGCGACGAGGGACTGCAGCGCCCGCAGGGTCGCCGAGGCCGTCGGTCCCCAGTTGGAGAAGTACGAGAACTGCCACCACCACAGGGCCTCGCTCGTACGCCCCGCCCGGTAGTGGGCCAGTCCGTGCCGCAGGTCGGTCACGATGTCGGCGAGGTTGTCGGAGATCCGGGCCGGTACGGGCGCCTTGCGCGGCTCGTACGGGTCGAAGACCTCCGAGAAGACGTCCACCGGGTCCAGCATCACCGCGAACCGCTCGCGCAGGTCGTCCACGTCCGGCTCAGGACCCGTGTCGGTCTCGTACCGCTCGTCCGGGACGATGTCCTCGTGCGCGCCCAGCCGGCCGCCGGCGAGCAGCAGCTGGGAGATCTCCAGGAGCAGGAAGGGCACCGCACTGTCGGGCTCGTCGCCCTTTGCCACTTCCGTGGTGGCCACGATGAAGGACTCGATCGAGTCGGCGATCTGGACCGCGAAGTCGTCCGGATCCTGCGTGATCGCGTGCAGTGTGGCGTCAGACATCGCGAGTGCCTCCTTCGGGCGCTGGCGCGCGAACCCTGTCGTCATACATCTAGCAGTCGCCGCCCCTCGAAGGCACGCCCCAGGGTGACCTCGTCGGCGTACTCCAGATCGCCGCCGACCGGCAGGCCGCTCGCCAGACGCGTCACCCTGAGACCCATGGGCTTGATCATCCGCGCCAGATACGTCGCGGTGGCCTCGCCCTCCAGGTTCGGGTCGGTCGCCAGGATCAGCTCGGTGACCGTCCCGTCCGCGAGCCGCGCGAGCAGCTCACGGATGCGCAGGTCGTCCGGGCCGACGCCCTCGATCGGGCTGATCGCGCCGCCGAGCACGTGGTACCGACCGCGGAACTCACGCGTCCGCTCGATCGCCACGACGTCCTTCGGCTCCTCGACCACGCAGATCACCGACATGTCCCGGCGCGGGTCGCGGCAGATGTTGCACTGCTCCTGCTGGGCCACGTTGCCGCAGACCGCGCAGAACCTGACCTTCTCCTTGACCTCCAGGAGCGCGTGCGCGAGACGGCGTACGTCGGTCGGCTCGGCCTGGAGGATGTGGAAGGCGATCCGCTGGGCGCTCTTGGGACCGACGCCGGGCAGCCTGCCCAGTTCGTCGATGAGGTCCTGAACCACGCCTTCGTACAACGGAACGCCCTTCTCAGAAGTGCTTGTTTCTTACGGTAGTGGCTGCCGGGGCGCCTTAGAAGCCCAGGCGCCTGAAGCGGTACGGAAGCCCGGGCCCAGAAGGCCGGCCTCGGAAGCCCGGGCTCGGCGGCTCGGGCTCAGAAGCCCAGGCCCGGGGGCTCGGGCTCAGAAGCCCAGGCCCGGCATTCCGCCCAGGCCCTGCGCCAGCGGACCCAGCTTGGCCTGCTGGAGCTGCTGGGCGTTGTCGTTGGCGGCCTGCACCGCGGCCACGACCAGGTCGGCCAGCGTCTCGGTGTCCTCCGGGTCGACCGCCTTGGGGTCGATCACCAGGCCGCGCAGCTCGCCGGAGCCGGTCACGGTCGCCGTCACCAGACCGCCACCCGCCTGACCCTCGACCTCGGTCGCGGCGAGCTCCTCCTGAGCGCGCGCGAGATCCTGCTGCATCTGCTGGGCCTGCTGGAGGAGCTGCTGCATGTTGGGCTGGCCACCACCGGGAATCACGGTCACTCCTGGCATTTCGACGGTATACGGATGACATCCGGACGACTGATGTGACGACTGACGTTCGGTACGGCCGAGCCTACGTGGTCCATGCCCGGCCTGCCGCCACAACTCTTTCGAGTGAGAAACTGCGGGCTCCTCTACCTGATCAAGACCCTCTTGCGGGCGGAAATCCCGGGATTCCGGGCCCACAGCCCACCATTCGGCGGTAGGAAGGGCAGGCACCACGTGCACCGCACGTCACAGAAGGACTCGAGCGCTGAGCTGAACAGAGGAGTGCCCCGGTGAGCCAGCAGCCGGAGATGCAGCCGCCGCAGCCGCCGCCCGGGCAGCCGGGACAACCGGAAGAGCCCGGGCGGTCCGCCGCGCGCCGCGATCTGACCGGGACACCGTTCCCGCTCGGCGACTGGGGCGAGCCCGCGGAGCGTCTGGACGAGCTGTACCGCTGGGTCGAGTCCAACGCGCTGCGCACGGCGGAGTGGTACCTGTCCGACCGCGTCTGGAAGCGCCGCTGCGCGCGGGCACTTCGGGCCGGAACGGCGCTGGGCGTGGTCGCCGGCGCCGCGCTGCCGCTGCTCGATCTGACGGGCGCGGCGGACGGGGCGGCGGGCTGGGGGTATCTGTCCCTGCTGCTCGGCGCGGCGTGCCTGGCGTGCGACCGGTACTTCGGGCTGACGTCGGGCTGGATAAGGGACGTGGCGACGGCACAGGCGGTGCAGCGCAGGCTGCAGGCCCTCCAGTTCGACTGGGCGTCGGAGAGCGTACGGGAGGTCCTCGGACCCACCGAGGGGACCGCGAGCGAGGCGGCGGAACGGTGCCTGGGCGTGCTGCGCCGGTTCTCGGAGGACGTGACGGAGCTCGTACGGGCGGAGACAGCGGACTGGATGGTCGAGTTCCGCTCCGGCCCGACGCCGCTGGCCCTGCAGGCGGTGGGCGCGGGCGGGTCCCGGCCCGAGGGCGGGCACCCCTCGGGCCGCTTCCCCCTTCCACCGGGCACCCGCCCCAACATGCCGAGGCAGCGGCCGCCCGAGCCGCGCTGACCGGACGAGACAGAGCCGCACCGTACGAGACCGAGGCGCGCTGACCGTACGAGACGAGAGAAGGGCGCCCCCGTCGTACCCGGGGGCGCCCTTTCGTCTGTCCGGCCGGCCGGTGGCGTGGCGTCAGCTCAGGATGATCATCGAGCCCTGGCCGAGGCTCCGGGTCGCCGCCGCGTGCAGCCCGAGCCACACATGGCGCTCGCGGGCGAACGGGCTGTCGTCGTACGCGATCGGCCCGGCCGGTTCCTCCAGCGAGGTCGGCCGCTCCGGCGGCAGCGGCGCGGCGGGCGGGTTGGCCGGGTCGATCCCGATCGCGGGCGCGACGAACTCCAGCTCCCGCAGCAGCCCGTGCGAGGACCCCAGCGGGCCGCCGCCTTCCAGGAGTTCGTCGTTGGAGAGCGGTGCCGGGAAGTCCACGGGAACGTACGCGCCGGCGTGGTCGTAGTGCCAGACGAGGTGGGACTGCTGCGCCGTGGCCTCGAACATCTCCAGGAGCTGCTCGTAGTCCCCGCCGAGCTCGTCGACCGGCTCGACGGGCAGGCCGCACAGGTGCAGCAGGTAGGCGCGGCGCAGGAAGTGCAGGGCGTCGTAGTCGAACCCGGCGACGGGCGCGACATCGCCGGACAGCCCCGGCATGTAGGCGAACACGGGGACGGTGGGCAGACCGGACGAGGTCAGGGCCTTGTCGTAGGCGGCGATCTCTTCGGCGAAGGGGTTGTCGGGGCTGTGGCACAGCACGTCGACAAGAGGGACCAGCCACAGGTCACAGGCCAAGGGAGGCTCGCTCTCCGTCAGTTGCAGGGACGGCCAGGGTAGTCGGCGCGGTCCGCACCGCACACCTGGTGGTGACCTGCCCTTCCACACACCGCCCGACACCCACGCGCCGCCGTCGCCGTCGCCCGTAGCCGCCCGGGATTCCGCCCGGCATCCCGCCCGGAATTCCGCCGGCTCCCGCCCGGGGTCCCGCCCGGGACCCGTCCGGCCCCCGCCCGTTCAGCGTGACTGCAGCTCCACGCGGTCCGCCCACTCCAACGACTGCTGGTTGTACGCCTGTACGACCTCCACCGCCGCGTCCGCGTCGCCGAGGGTCAGCGCGTCGACGAGATCCACGTGCCCGCTCCACAGCCAGCCGAGGAGGTCCCGGTCGGAGCGCAGGTACGGCACGGAGAACACCCACGCCTGGACCCGCAGACGGTGCAGGAAGTCGGCGATGTAGTCGTTGGCGGAGACCAGCCGGGCCAGTTCGCGCCAGTAGCGGATGTCGTACCCGATGAGGATGTCGAGGTCACCGGCGCGGGCCGCCCGCACCGCCGCCTCCCCCCGGCGCCGTACGGAGACGAGCGCGACCCCGCGTGAGACGTCGGGCCCCGGCCGGTGGACGGCCGGGTCGTGGCGGCGGAAGATGCCGTCCACGACGAGCATGCGGGCCTCGACCATCCCGCGGTAGTCGTCGATCGTGAACTGGTGCACGCGGAAGCCGCGGTGCTGGTCGGAGTCGAGGAGCCCCTGCGCGGAGAGGTCGACGAGGGCTTCGCGTACCGGTGTGGCGGAGACGCCGTACTGCTCGGCGATCTGCTTGACGGTGAATTCCTCGCCCGGTTGCAAACGCCCGGCGAGCACTTCGTCACGGAGCGCGTCCGCGATCTGCCGCCGCAGGGTGTTGCGGGTGACAGCTCCGCTCGCGGGCATGGTTCGGCCCCCTCCGTCCGGCTCTGGGACACCCTAGACCAGACGGAGGGTCCGACTCCGTGACGATTCTTACGATGTGTGCTCGTCGGCCACGCTCAGCGCCGCGTCGAGGGCGCTGAGGCCCTCCTTGGCCTCCGCCTCCGAGACGTTGCAGGCGGGGACGGCGTGGGTGCGGTTCATGTTGATGAAGGGCCACAGGCCGTGCTTCTTGGCCGCCGCGCCGAAGGCCGCCATGGGGGCGTTGGCCTCGCCCGTCGCGTTGTACGGGACGAGCGGCTCGCGCGTCTCCTTGTTCTTGACGAGGTCGAGCGCCCAGAACGTACCCATGCCGCGGACCTCGCCGACGGAGGGGTGACGCTCGGCGAGCTCGCGCAGGCCGGGGCCCAGGACGGTCTCACCGATGTGGGCGGAGTGCTCGACGACCTTCTCGTCCTCCATGACCTGGATGGTGGCGACGGCGGCGGCGCAGGCGAGCGGGTGACCGGAGTAGGTCAGTCCGCCCGGGTAGGGCCGCTTGTCGAAGGTCGCGGCGATCTTCTGGCTGATGGCGACACCGCCGAGGGGCACGTAACCGGAGTTCACACCCTTGGCGAAGGTCATCAGGTCGGGAACGACGTCGAAGTGCTCGGCGGCGAACCACTTTCCGGTGCGGCCGAAGCCCGCCATGACCTCGTCGAGGACGAAGACGATGCCGTACTTGTCGCAGATCTCGCGGACACCGGCGAGGTAGCCGGGCGGCGGGGTCATGATGCCGGCGGTGCCGGGGACGGTCTCCAGGATGATCGCGGCGATGGTGGCCGGACCCTCGAAGGCGATGGTGTCCTCGAGGTGGGCGAGGGCGCGCTCGCACTCCTGCTGCTCGGTCTCGGCGTAGAACGGCGAGCGGTAGAGGAACGGCGCCCAGAAGCGCACGACGCCCGCGGAGCCGGTGTCGGAGGCCCAGCGGCGCGGGTCGCCGGTCAGGTTGATCGCGGTGGAGGTGGCGCCGTGGTACGAGCGGAAGGCGGAGAGCACCTTGTGGCGGCCGGTGTGCAGACGGGCCATCCGTACGGCGTTCTCGACGGCCTCGGCGCCGCCGTTGGTGAAGAAGATCTTGTCCAGGTCGCCGGGGGTGCGCTCGGCGATGAGGCGTGCGGCCTCGGAGCGTACGTCGATCGCGAAGGCGGGCGCGAAGGTGGTGAGCTTCGCGGCCTGCTCCTGGATGGCGGCGACCACGCGCGGGTGCTGGTAGCCGATGTTGGTGTAGACGAGGCCGCTGGTGAAGTCGAGGTAGCGGTTGCCGTCGTAGTCCCAGAAGTACGAACCCTCGGCGCCGGCGACGGCGAGCGGGTCGATCAGGCCCTGGGCGGACCAGGAGTGGAACACGTGCGCGCGGTCTGCGGCCTTCACGGCCGCGCCGGCCTGGGGATCGGGTTCGACATGAGGGGTCATGCGTCCAGGGTAAGGACGCGCAGGTCGGAGCGGCCATGACCATCTTGTCCACCGAGACCGACACGGACCCGACACGTTGCCGTCCCCCGTCGCGCTGCGGGCGACCGCCCCGCACCCCGCCCTGCCTCGCCCGCCGGCCTTCGCTCGCGCCCCGCCTCCCTCGCCCGCCCAGGAGGGCGCGGAATCAATTGACAGCATCCTGTCGACATGACAGCCTTCTGTCATAACAGAACGGCAAACCGACACCGCCGCTGGAGGCCCGCAATGCCCCGCACCGTCCACCTCGCCGTCTACGACACCCTCGCCGACTGGGAGACCGGCCACGCCACCGCCTGGCTCGCCCGCTCCGGCTTCACGGTCACGACCGTCGGACCCGTCGCCGACAAGCCCGTCACCACCATCGGCGGGACCCGGATCCTCCCCGACCTCTCCCTCGAGGACCTGGGGCCCGAGGACAGCGCGCTCCTGGTCCTCCCTGGCGCCGACCTCTGGGACACGAGCGACGACCTCGCCCCCTTCGCCGCCACCGCCCGCCGCTTCCTCGACGCCGGCGTCCCCGTCGCCGCCATCTGCGGCGCAACCGCCGGGCTGGCCCGCGAAGGCCTCCTCGACGACCGCGCACACACCAGCGCCGTCTCGTTCTACCTGGCCGCCACCGGCTACCGGGGCGGCGCGCACTACGTCGACGCCGACGCGGTCACGGACAAGGGCGCCGACGGCGTCGGCGACCTCATCACGGCCGGGCCGACCGAGCCGGTCGCGTTCGCCCGCGAGGTGCTCGGAACCATGGGCGCCTTCGACGGCGCCAGGCTGGACGCCTGGTACCGCCTCTTCCACGACTCGGACGCGGCGGCGTACGAGGTGCTCAACGCGGACGACGAGGCGTCGTGAGCCGGGAGCAGCAGGACGCCCTCACCCGCACCGCGCTCGGCGTCTTCCGGCTCAACGGCCAGTTCCTCGCCGTCTCGGAGGAACTGGCCCGCCCGGTGGGCCTCACCGCCGCCTGGTGGCAGGTCCTCGGAGCCGTACTCCGCACCCCGCAACCCGTCGCGGGCATCGCCCGCACCATGGGCATCACCCGCCAGAGCGTCCAGCGGATCGCGGACCTGCTGGTGGAGCGTGGCCTCGCGGCGTACGAACCCAATCCGGCGCACCGCCGCGCCAAGCTCCTCACGCCGACCCCCGAGGGGGTGGCGGCCGTCGAGCGGCTCGACCCCGGACATGCCGGCCTCGCGGCCCGGCTCGCGGACGCCCTCGGCGGCCAGGCGGAGTTCGACGAGACCGTACGGGTCCTGGAGCGGCTCTCCCGGGCGCTGGAGACGGTCAGTGGGAGTGACCCTGCTCCCCCGGTCGGTACATGGCCCCCTGGACGTACTCCATCGCCCGAGTGAACACCGGGTCCGTCATCCGGCGGGCCATCTCCTCCTCGTCGACGTCCTCGATGTGGGCCTGGATCCACCACAGGTTCCCGAACGGATCGCGGACCCGACCGACCTTGTCGCCGAAGAAGAGGTGCGTCACCTCCGTGACCGAGGTGCCGCCCGCTTCGACGGCCTGACGGTGCGTGGCCTCCGCGTCCTCCACGTACAACCGGATGAACGAGGGCGTCGGGTCCCAGCCCGGCGGGCTGTCGAACGCCATCAGCCGGCCGTTGCCGATCCGGAGTTCGGCATGGCCGATCGTGCCGTCCTCCATCTCCACGCGGCCCAGGTCCTCGGCGCCGAAGGCGCGCTCCAGGTAGTCGATGAGCCCGGCGGTGTCGTGACCGATGATCCAGGGCGTGACGGTGGTGTACCCCTCGGGGATGTTCGCGTTCATGGCGCGACCGTACGAGGCAATGAGGCCAGATCCCGTCCTATTCGGGGGCGGTTGCGTGCGTACGTGCCTGCGCAACGTCTCGTACGCGCCCGCGCAGCACCTCGTGCGGGCCCGCGCAGCACCTCGTACGGGCCTGCGCAACGTCTCGTACACGCCCGCGCAGCACCTCGTACGGGCCACGCGACACGTCGACGGCGGGCCCACGGTTGCCGTGGGCCCGCCGTCCGGCCGTACGGACGCGCCGTCCGAGGACGACTAGCAGTACAGGTTCGCGCCCGTCGGCACGCCCAGGATCTGGGCGAACTGCTGGTACTTCGTCACCCGGCTCTGGACCTGCGCCGGGTTCTTGCCGTCGCACTCCAGCGAACCGTTGATCGAGCGGATCGTCTGGCCGAAGCCCGCACCGTTGACCATGGCGTTGTGGCCGGTCATCGTGCCGGGGCCGTTCTGGGTGTTCCAGTACCAGAGGCCGGTCTTCCAGGCGACGGCCGACTCGCGCTCGACGCGCCAGGGGTCGTTCAGGAGGTTGATGCCGAGGGCGTCACCCGCGGCCTTGTAGTTGAAGTTCCAGGAGAGCTGGATCGGGCCGCGGCCGTAGTACGCGGCCTGGCCGGCGGGGCAGCCGTAGGACTGGCTCCAGTCGCAGTAGTGGGGGTAGTTGGCGGTGTTCTGCTCCACGATGTGGACCAGGCCGCCGGTCTCGTGGTGGACGTTGGCGAGGAAGGCGGCGGCCTCCTGCCTCTTCACCGTGTCGCCACCGGTGGTGGCGAAGGCGGGGTAGGCGCTGAGGGCGGCCGTGAGACCGCTGTACGTGTAGAACGAGTTCCGGCTCGGGAACATCTGGTTGAACTGAGCCTCGGAGACGACGAATCCGGAGGAGGGCGGCGGGGTCGTGCCGCCGCCGCATGCGCCCTCGTCGCGCCAGACGTCCGACGTGCCAGGGGTTTCGTTCTGGGTCCACCACTTGGCGTACCAGTTGTGGCCGTTGTGCGAGGCGGTCATACCGCCGGTGTAGACGCTGGAGGAGTTCCAGGCGCCCACGCAGGCGGGTGCCGCACCGGCCGTTGCGGCGGGAAGGAAGACGGCCAGTCCGACGGCCGTACAGAGTGCGGACATGAAGATGATCAGACGTCGCAGCATGCGCTCGCCCTTCCGTGGGGGAGACGCCAGCGAAGCGCTTTTGGTCTGGACCTGTCAAGGTCTAGACCAACACTTGGGACGATGACCGGTCTGCTTCTCCGCCGCCCTCAGTGCCGCAGCATGCGCTCCAACAGGCTCGTCAGCAGCTCCCGTTCGAGCGTCGTCAGGCCGTCCATCAGTTCGTCCTGCGCCCCGGCCAGCACCTCGTCCAGGCGCTCCAGATGCCGACGGCCCTGCTCCGTCAGGGTGATGACGTTGCGTCGGCGGTCGTCCGGGTCGGGGGTCCGCTCCACATGCCCGCGTTCGGCGAGTTCGTTGATGACGGCGACGAGGTCGCTGCGGTAGATGCCGGTGCGGCGGCTCAGGCCGGCCTGGCTGGTCGAGCCCCCGTCGTCGAGCGCGGCGAGAACCGCGTAGTGCCACTTGCGGGCGTCCTGCTCCGCGAAGCTCGCGGTGACCAGGCGGTCCGCCCGCGCGGCGGCCATGTTCAGGAGGCGGCTGGGCAGGCCGCGGAGGCGGGCCGGGGTCTGCCCCTCGTCCATCTCGGCACCCTCTGCGCCTTGGGTTGCGTCGTTCGCGGCGCCCGTGTCGTCCGTCGTCATGGCCGCAGATTACCCCTTGCGTTAGTGCGCCGAACGATATAACTTCATTAGTGTCACAAACGTTAGCGCGACGAACGTTGGAAGGGTGAATGAACCATGCCTACGATCAATGTCCTCGACTCGACGATGTACTACGAGGAGTCTGGCGCCGGCGCGGCCGCCGCCCCGCTCGTCTTCCTGCATGGCAACCCGACCTCCTCCCACCTCTGGCGACACGTCCTCCCAGCCGTCGGGGGCGGACGGCGGCTTCTCGCGCCGGACCTGATCGGGATGGGGCGCTCCGGGAAGCCGGACATCGCCTACACCTACGCGGACCAGGCGCGGTATCTGGACGCCTGGTTCGATGCGCTCGGGCTCGACGAGGTCGTGCTGGTCGGGACGGACTGGGGCGGGTCGCTCGCCTTCGACCGGGCGGCCCGGCATCCGGACAGTGTGCGGGGCGTGGCCTTCCTGGAGACGATCCTGCGGCCGATGAGCTGGGAGGAGTACCCGGAGGGCGCGCGGGACCGGTTCCGGGCGTTCAAGACCCCGGGCGTGGGTGAGGAGTTGGTCCTGGAGCGGAACGTCTTCGTCGAGGAGGCGTTCGCCCACACGGTGCTGACCGGCCTGAGCGAGGCCGACCACGACGTCTACCGCGCGCCGTACCCGACGCCCGAGTCCCGGCGGCCCTTGCTCCAGTGGCCGCGCTCGATGCCGCTGGGAGGGGAACCGGCCGAGGTCGTCGCCCGCATCGAGGAGTACGGCACATGGCTGGCGGACAGCCCGGAGGTGCCGAAGCTGCTGCTGACCTTCGACGGGTCTCCGACGCTGATGGTCGGCCCGGCGATGGCGGCCTGGTGCGAGGCGCACATATCCGCGCTGGAGACCGTCCACTGCGGGCCCGCCGGCCACCAGGCACCGGAGGACCGCCCCACGGAGATAGCCGCGGCGGTCACCGCCTGGGCGGACCGCCACGGCCTGGGCCTCCCGGCTTCCCGAGCGACGGCGCCGCTGCTCCCGGGGGCCTGACGAGCCCGCAGGCCGCGCTGTGGGCGGGTCGACGGCGCCGCTGCTCCCCGGGGCCTGACGAGCCCGCCGACCGCGCTGCGGGCGGGGCCCTCAGATCATCAGGATGATGCGGCCGGGCCGGTGTCCCGCCTCCGCTCTGCGGTGGGCCTCCGCCACCTCCTCCAGGGGCATGACGTCGGCCACTCGGGTGATCAGCTCGCGGGCCGCCACCTTCTCCAGGGTCTCCTTGAGCCGGGCGGCGTCGGGCCTGCCACGGACGGTCTCGACGCGGATGTTCCGCTCGGCGGTCGGTGTCCGGTCGGCGGCGAGGGCGATGAAGGCGCCCCCGTCCTTCACCGCGGCGAGGGCCGGGGCCGAGTGGAACGCTCCGTCGAAGACGGCGTCCACCCGCTCCGGGACGACGGCCACCACCCTGGCGACGACGTCCTCCGGGGTGCCCCGCTCGATGCTGTGCTCCGCGCCGAGCAGTTTCAGCTCGCTCTCGTCACCCTCGTGGGCGACGGCCACGACGCGCACACCGGCCGCCGCGGCGTACTGGACGGCGAGGCGGCCCACCACCCCGCTCGCACCGGTCACGAGCAGCGTCGAGCCCTCAGGGAGCGCGAGCCGGTCGAGGCCCTGCTGGGCGGTGGCGGAGGCCAGCGGGACGGAGGCGGCCACGGTGTAGTCCACGTCGTCCGGGATCGGGGCCAGCCACTCCGGGGCCGCCCGCAGAACCTCGGCGTACGTCCCTTCGCCCGTCAGCTCTTCGAACCAGGGCACGAAGCCGGCCACGCGGGTCCCGGCGGGCATGCCGGGCACCGGGTCCATCAGCGTGCCCGCGAAGTCCGTACCGAGCACAAAAGGAGGCTTGAGATCGCCGACATGACCCGGGTACCGGCCGGCGCGGATCCGCAGGTCCGCCTGGTTCACACCGGCCGCCCTCAGGCGCACGCGGACACGGCCCGGGACGTCCCCGGCCTCGGGCTCGGGCCGGCGGGCCATCCTCAGGACCTCAGGGCCGCCGTAGGCGGTCACTTCGACGACACGCATGGGGTTCCTCTCCGACTGGCCCCCTCGTGGCCATTACACCCACGGTCCTCACCCCCGGCAACAGATGCGCCGCCAACCCGTACGCACCTGAACGAAGGGAGAACACCTGGTGGCGGGAGCCCACGTCGCCCACGGAACCGCACACGCGTCCGTACCGTCTCGCTCGTGGACTGGGTTACCGCAGAGAACGTCGTCGCCGTGGTCACCGCGCTCCTCGGTGTCCTCGTCTCCGCCGGTGTCGTCGCCTACGAGCGCTTCATGCAGCGGGGCAGGCGTCTTGGCTACCGCGTGCAGCTGAACACGCCCCTGCACATGGCGGACGAGACCGTCGGCGACCTGACCCTGCGGGATGGTGACCTCGGCGATGCCAACGGTTCCACCCTGGTCCTGCTCCGGATCGAGAACGACGGCCTTCGCGAGATCAACCACGGGGACTACGCGCAGTCCAGCGAACCCGAGGGCCTGAAGATCACCTTCGGGAACAGGACGGTCCAGGCCGTCGTCGCCACGATCCCCCGGGCGTTCGAGCCGGTACGGAACGACATGGCGACCGGGCGCGGGCTGCGCAAGCACGGCGACTCCGTCCTGATGCCCAAGGTGTCGCTGGAGCGCGGACAGTACTTCAAACTGCTCGTGCTGCTCTCCGGCAGCGTCACCGAGCGCGCGATCCGGATCACCGGCACCCGTGACGTGGTGGACATCCACCGCAACGAGAGCATGAGCGTCGACGACAAGGCGCCGACGTTCAGCCCTGCCGCCCGGAACATCACGCTCGTCCTCGCCGCCTGCGTGGTCACCCTCGCCACCATCATCGTCCGCAGCGACAGACCGCCGCCCATCGGCTGTGCCCAGGGCACCCTCACGGTCACCGGCTCCACCGCGTTCGCCCCGGCGGTGCGCGAGCTGGCGCAGAAGTACGAGAAGGACTGCGAGGGGGCCACCGTCGTGGTCGACGCCCACGGCTCGACGGCGGGGATAAGGGAGCTGGCGGCGGCGGGCGCCGCCGCCGGCAAGGGCGCCCCGGCCGTCGTCGCGCTCTCCGACGGCCAGAAGCCCGGCGGCTACCCGCAGCTGCGCGAAAGCATGGTGGCCGTCTCCCTGTTCACCCTCGTCCTCAACGACGGGATTCCGGTCACCGACCTCACCCTCGACCAGGTCCGCCGCCTCTACCAGGGGCGCATCACCAACTGGAGCGAGATACCGGGCGGCCCGGACGTCCCGGTGCGTCTGGTCAGCCGGGACGCCAACTCCGGTACGCGGGAGGTCTTCCAGCGCCGGGTCCTCGGCCGCAACGAGCCCGCGAACTCCTCACGGGACTGCCAGAACCAGGACGACGTGGAGGCGCTCGTGGTCCGCTGCGAGCTCGACAGCACGGACCAGGTGCTGTCGACGGTCGCCAAGCTGCCGGGAGCCATCGGCTACAGCGAACTCCGCGCCGCGAGCGCGCCGAAGGGCCTGCACCGGGTCGCCATCGACGGCCGAACGGCGAACGTGGACGAGATGGGCGAGTCCACCTACCCGTACCGGGAGATCGAGTACGCCTACACCTGGGGCGAGCCCCCGGCCGACTCGCTGACCTCAAGTTTTCTCACGTATCTGCGCCGGGGCAGCGGCCAGGACGTCATCCGTACGCACGGGCACCTGCCGTGCGCGACCCCCAAGGGTCTGCGGATCTGCGGCGAAGGGTGACGTCACACCTGCGAGGCCGTCTGGCATTCTCTTCCGACGTGGAGCCATTGAACGCGGAAGACCCGGTCAGCATCGGCCCGTTCCGTCTGCTCGGACGGCTGGGCGCCGGCGGGATGGGCCGGGTGTTCCTGGCCCGCTCGGCGGGCGGCCGGACGGTCGCGGTGAAGGTCGTGCACGCGGAGCTGGCCGCGCAGGACGAGTTCCGGCGCCGGTTCGCCCGCGAGGTCGCCGCGCTGGAACAGGTCGGCGGCACGGGCACGGCCCCGGTCCTCGGTTCGGACACGGCGGCCGAGTCCCCCTGGGTGGCCGTCGGTTACGTCCCGGGGCCGTCGCTGCGGGTCGTGGTGGGCGACGAGTACGGACCGCTGCCGGCCGAGACGGTACGCACGCTCGCCGCCGGGCTCGCCCGGGCGCTCACCCATGTGCACACCGCCGGGCTCGTCCACCGTGACCTGAAGCCGTCCAACGTCCTGCTCACCGTCGACGGCCCGCGGATCATCGACTTCGGCATCGCCCGCGCCGTGGAGACCGTCACCGACGGCGGGCTGACCAGCACCGGCGCGGTGGTCGGCTCGCCCGGCTTCATGTCGCCCGAGCAGGTGCGCGGCGAGAAGCTGACCGCGGCCTCGGACGTCTTCTGCCTGGGTTCGGTCCTCGTCTACGCGGCGACGGGCCACTCTCCGTTCGGTACGGCGGACAGCGGCGTCCACGCCACGATGTTCCGCATCGCGCACGACGAGCCCGACCTGACGGACCTTCCGGCCGAGCTGGCCGGTCTGGTCCGGGCCTGCCTCGCCAAGGACCCGGCCGACCGCCCCTCGACAGCCGAGCTGGTGGAGACGATCGCGGTCGCCGACCCGTGGCTGCCCGCGGAGGTGCTGGCCCGCCTCGGCCGGCACGCCGCGCGGGTCCTGGAGACCGAGGCGATCACCTTCGCCGACGGCGCGACCGGGGGCACGGCGGGCAGCACGGCGGGCGGCGGCCCTGGCGACCCCACGCCGCCCCCGCCGGGCCCGAAGGCGCCCAAGCGGCGTCGGGGCGGCCTGATCGCCGCCGCCACTGCCCTCGTCGTCGCCGCGGCGGCCACGCTCACGTACGTTCTCTGGCCGAACCTGGGCAACGGCAGCGGCGACGACGGGCGGAAGAACCGCGCCGGCGCCCCGGCCGGCGACGCGTCCGCCCGCCCGTCGGGGATCGTGCCGACCGCGTTCCTGGGCGCCTGGGAGGGTGTCCAGCGCGGCTCGGCCGACCACCCCCGGGAGACCTCCCGGATCGAGATCGGCCAGGGAGCGGTGGGCTCGAAGGCCGCCGTGTACGTCCAGGTGAGCGAGGAGCGGCTGTGCATGGGCCGTTCGCGGCTCGTCTCCGCCGACGAGGACAAGGTGGTCTTCGGCGAGTCCGACGTCACCACGAGCGTCCCCGCCCAGCGCTGCACGCCCGCCGCGCACCAGACGCTCACCCTGCGCTCCCCCGACGTCCTGGAGTGGTCCTCCGGAGCCGCGAAGGCCACCTTCCGCAAGGCGGGGACCGGCACGAGCGTCGTTCCGGAGCGGCTCGTCGGCCGGTGGAGGATGAAGAACGACCCGCTGATCTTCGGCCGGAACAGCGAACGCTACAGCGACGAGGTGACCATCACCCAGGGCCCCGTCGGCGCCGCCGTCTTCCGCCGTGTGCACGTCTACCCGCGCACCGACGACGAGGGCAACCCGACGCCCGAGTCGCTCGTCTGCACCTTCACGGCGATCCTCGCCGGCTCCGGAACGCCCCTGATCATCGGCCCGGGGACCGGGGTCCCGGACGCCTCGGACCGCGACTGCGAGCGGGACGGCATCGCCGGCTATCTGACGGTCGACCGCTTCAAGGGAAAGGACCGCCTGCTGGTCTTCCCGATGATGGACGCGGAGCCGGGCGAGTACTACCGGGTCTAGCCGCCCAGGAGTTGGAGGGCAGGGAGCGCGCCGTCCAGGGAGTTGAATCAGGGCACTTCAGGAGGCGGGGTGCGATGCGTCGCCGCCGCGCGGGCGTAGTCCTGGACGAGCGTACGGGTGTCGTCCGCGCGCCACGCCAGGGCGAAGCGGGTCGGGGAAACCCCGTCGACGGGACGGACGACGACACCGCCCCGGGTGAGCAGGGGCGCGTTGCCGGCGGCCACCAGGCAGACGCCGAGGCCGCCGACGAGCGCCTCGGGACGGGCCGGGACACCACGTGGGACGCGTGACACCGGCACGCCCCGCAGGGCGGGGCGCCGGGAGACAGGTGTGCCCCGGTACCGGAGTGATTCCGGCACCGGGGCACCCCCGACGACGCTGAGGCTCCTACAGGAACGAGTTGATCTCGATCGTCTCGGTCCGGCCGGGGCCCACGCCGATCGCCGAGATCGGCGCGCCCGACATCTCCTCCAGCGCCTTCACGTACGCCTGCGCGTTCTTCGGCAGGTCCGCGAAGGTCTTTGCCTTGGTGATGTCCTCGGACCAGCCCGGGAGCATCTCGTAGACCGGCTTCGCGTGGTGGAAGTCGGTCTGCGAGTACGGCAGCTCCTCGACGCGCTTGCCGTCGATCTCGTACGCGACGCAGACCGGGATCTGCTCCCAGCCGGTCAGCACGTCGAGCTTGGTGAGGAAGAAGTCCGTCAGGCCGTTCACGCGGGTCGCGTACCGCGCGATGACCGCGTCGAACCAGCCGCAGCGACGGTCACGGCCGGTGGTGACACCGCGCTCGCCACCGATGCGGCGCAGCGCCTCGCCGTCCTCGTCGAAGAGCTCCGTCGGGAACGGGCCGGCGCCCACACGGGTCGTGTACGCCTTGAGGATGCCGATGACCCGGCTGATCTTCGTCGGGCCCACGCCGGCGCCGGTGCAGGCGCCGCCCGCGGTCGGGTTCGAGGAGGTGACGAAGGGGTACGTGCCGTGGTCGACGTCCAGGAGCGTGCCCTGGCCGCCCTCGAAGAGCACGACCTTGTCCTCGTCGAGCGCGTTGTTCAGGATGAGCGTGGTGTCCGCGACGAACGGCTTGATCTGCTCCGCGTACTGGAGCATCTCCTCGACGATCTGCGCGGCGTCGATGGCGCGGCGGTTGTAGAGCTTGGCGAGGAGCTGGTTCTTGCCCTCGAGCGCCGCCTCGACCTTCTGGGTGAGGATCGACTCGTCGTACAGGTCCTGGACCCGGATACCGACGCGGTTGATCTTGTCGGCGTAGGTCGGGCCGATGCCGCGCCCCGTCGTGCCGATCTTGCGCTTCCCGAGGAACCGTTCCGTCACCTTGTCGAGGGTGACGTTGTACGGAGTGATCAGATGCGCGTTGCCGCTGATCAGGAGCTTCGACGTGTCGACGCCTCGCTCGTTCAGTCCGCTCAGCTCGGAGAGCAGGACCGCCGGGTCGACGACGACTCCGTTTCCGATCACCGGGGTGCACCCCGGGGAGAGGATTCCGGAAGGGAGAAGATGCAGCGCGTACTTCTGGTCGCCGACGACGACGGTGTGGCCGGCGTTGTTGCCGCCCTGGTAACGCACTACATAGTCAACGGATCCACCGAGGAGATCGGTGGCCTTTCCCTTGCCCTCGTCACCCCACTGAGCACCGAGCAGCACAAGTGCGGGCACAGGCGTACACCCCTTCCGGGTGGGGCATGTCCAAGGTCAGGGGCCGAGGCCGCCTCACCGGTGTGCCCCGGAATAGACGAAGCCCCTGGCGCAATAGCGCAAGGGGCTCTTGCACAAAGATGCTACCCGAGGAAGGACCGAGGTGTCGGCTCACGACCAGCTGCTGGTGGTCATCGACCCGGTCGCCCGCCGAAGTGACGGCGAGTCCGTACGGATCGCGAAAGATGTGCTGTGTGCGGGAGCGGAGACGAAAGTCTGTCTCCCGGACAGCCCGGAGGAATTCTCCCGGGCCCTTGCCCGGCGGGGCTCGCGGCGCCTCGTGGTGGTCGGCGACGACCGCGCGCTGCTACGGACGGTGACGCTGCTGCACCGTGAGCGTGATCTCGCGGGCGGAGCGCTGTCGCTCGTTCCGATCGGCGCGCCCGACACCCTGGAAGTGGCGTACGCGCTCGGCGTGCCGCGCAGCACGGTGGCGGCCGCCCGGGCGGTGCTCGACGGAGTGGTGCACCGGCTCGACCTGCTCGTCGACGACAGCGACGGGGTCGTCCTGGGCGATCTGCGCATCCCGGCCGGACGGGCGGCGCCGTCGGTGCCGGCCCCCGCCGCGCCGACCGTCTGGGACACCTGCCGGTCCCTGGTGCGCACCCTGGTCCACCCGGCCCCGGCGCAGACCGCGATCCGCGTCCACCGGCTGCGGGTGGAGGCGGACGGCGTCCTGCTCAGCGATGTGAACGCGCCGGTGGAGGGCGTGAGCGTGCGGTCGTCCCTGTCGGGCCTCGCGGCCGTCACGATCCATCCCCCGTCCGCGCCCCCCATCCACACCGACGCCCGCACTCTGACCGTCTCGGGGCCCGACTTCCGCTACCGCGCGGACACGGTGGTGTCGGGGCCGGTACGGAGACGGACGTGGACGGTACGGGAAGGGGCGTGGGGGCTGACGCTGCCGAGGGCGTAGCGGCCGGGCGGTGCCGGTTCGGCGCTCCCCGCTTGCCGAACCTATCGATTTTCAATAGATTCCCATCGTGACTCGATCGAAGGAGCGACGATGGGAAGACTGACGGTGCTCGCCCTGCGGGCCGTGCTCGTGACGGTGCTCGCCGGCACCGTGTGCGTACAGGCATTGATGGTGTGGGCGTTGGTCAGCGGGAGTGATCCGGAGGACGGGTCGCTCCCGCTGACCCCGCTGCGCGTGATCACGGTCCTGGGCCTGGTGTCGGCCCAGGTCGTCATGGTCTGCGTATGGCGGCTGGTGACGATGGTGCGACGCGGAACCGTGTTCTCCCACACCGCCTTCCGATACGTGGACGTCGTGATCGGGGCGATCGTGGCGGCCGCCCTCGTGTGGTTCGCGGTCACGGCACTCAACGCACCGGGCCAGCGGGACGACCCCGGCGTCACGGTCATCATGGGCGGGGTCGGCCTGGCGATCCTGGGGGTCGCACTGATCGTGCTCGTCCTGCGCACGCTGCTCGCCCAGGCCGTCGCGCGCGACGTCGAGGCGACGCGGATGCGGGCCGAGCTGGACGAGGTGATCTGATGCCGATCACCGTCGACATCGACGTGATGATGGCCAGGCGGAAGATGTCCGTCGGCGAGCTGGCGGAACGCGTCGGGATCACCCCGGCCAACCTGGCGGTGCTCAAGAACGGCCGCGCCAAGGCGGTGCGCTTCACGACGCTCGCGGCGCTCTGCGAGGTGCTCGACTGCCAGCCGGGAGACCTGTTGCGCTGGGTACCGGGACCCGAGACCGGACCCGAGCCCGGGCCGGAGATCGGGGCCGATGCCGACTCCGACACGGCGGGCGAGGTCACCGCGAGCGGCTGACCGGCGGTCCGGCGCCCCGGCGGTCCCGGTCCGGCGGTCCGAAACGCCGGCCGAGCGTCAGCCGTCCGCGACCCCGGCCTCCTCCTCCGCCTCCGCCTTCGCCTTCGCCGCCTTGTGCGCCCGCCAGCGGTCCAGCATGCTCAGCATCTCGTCCTGGAGGAACTCGAAGAACTCCGCCGTCTCCGCCGTCCGCCGCCCCGCCGCCGTGGTCGGCCCGAGGGTCTCGGAGCCGTCCCGGAGCACCTTCTCCCAGCGGACCAGGATCTGGTCGCGGCGGGTGATCGTCTCGTACCAGACCTCGTTGTGCAGGACGTAGCGGTCGCGGCGCGAGCCCGGGTCGCGTTCGCGGCTGACCATGCCGACCTGGTTGAGGTAGCGGACGGCTCCGGAGACGGCGGCCGGGCTGATCCGCAGCTGGTCGGCGAGCTCGGCGGAGGTCATGGACGCCGAGTCCGAGGCCAGCAGCGCCGCGAAGACGCGCGCCGCCATCCGCTGCATCCCGGCCTCGGTCAGTTCGGCGGCGAAGCGCTCCACGAACCGGGACACGGCCTCCTCGTTGCCCTCATGCATCTCGCTCATCCCCCAACTTTATACGCTTCCTTAACTTCACAAATTTGTGAAACTAGCGTACGTTCTGAAGCATGACGAAGGCAATCACCGTGGCCGGGCTGCACAAGTCGTTCGGCCGCACGTGCGCTCTGGCCGGCCTCGACCTCGCCGTCGAGACCGGCGAGGTCCACGGCTTCCTCGGCCCCAACGGCGCCGGGAAGTCGACGACCATCCGGGTCCTCCTCGGGCTGCTGCGCGCCGACTCCGGCGCCGCCCAGCTCCTCGGCCGGGACCCCTGGCACGACGCCGTCGAGCTGCACCGCCGTATCGCGTACGTCCCCGGTGACGTGACGCTCTGGCGGAACCTCTCCGGCGGCGAGGTCATCGACCTGTACGGGCGGCTCCGCGGAGGCCTGGACAAGGCCCGGCGGGCCGAGCTGATCGAGCGGTTCGAGCTCGACCCGACGAAGAAGGGGCGGACGTACTCCAAGGGCAACCGGCAGAAGGTCGCCCTCGTCGCCGCCTTCGCCTCCGACGTCGACCTGCTCATCCTCGACGAGCCCACCAGCGGCCTCGACCCGCTGATGGAGGAGGTCTTCCAGCGCTGCGTGGCCGAGGAGCGCGAGCGCGGGCGGACGATCCTGCTGTCCTCGCACATCCTCAGCGAGGTCGAGACGCTCTGCGACCGGGTCAGCATCATCCGCAAGGGGCAGACGGTGGAGAGCGGTTCGCTGGCCGAGCTGCGCCACCTCACCCGTACGAGCGTCACCGCCGAACTCGCCGGCGCGCCCAACGGACTGGCCCGCCTCCCCGGCGTGCACGGCCTCGCCGTCCAGGGCCACCGTGTCCGGTTCCAGGTCGACACCGACAAGCTCGACGCCGTGCTGCGCTCGCTGACCGAGTCGGGGGTGCGTTCGCTGACGAGCACCCCGCCCACCCTGGAGGAGCTCTTCCTCCGGCACTACGCCGACGACGCCCGTACGGACGAGGTGACCGCGTGATGAGTACGCTCGCCGTGCATCTGACCGGGACCGGGTCGCTCGCGCGGCTCGCCCTGCGCCGCGACCGGATGATGATGCCGATCTGGGTCGTCGTCACCGGCGGCCTCGTCGCCGGCGGGGCCGGCTCCCTGGAGGGTCTGTACGGGACCCGGGCGCAACGCGCCGAGCTGGCCGCGTCGATGACCGCCAACAACTCGATGCGTTCGCTGTACGGACCGGTGTTCGGCGACTCGCTGGGCGGGCTCGTGGCCTGGCGGTTCGGCACCTTCGCCGCCGTGCTCGCGGCCGTGATGAGCCTGATCGTCGTCGTACGGCACACACGGGAAGAGGAGGAGACGGGCCGTCAGGAGCTGCTCTCCTCGGCCGTGGTGGGCCGACGGGCGCCGCTGACCGCCGCGCTCCTCGCCGCGCTCGTCGCCAACGCGGGCCTCGCGCTCCTGATCACCGCCGGGCTCGCGGGGCAGGGGGCGGGCGGGGCGCTCGCGCTCGGCCTCGCGGTCGGCGGTACGGGGATGCTCTTCGCCACCACGGCGGCGATCGTCGCGCAGCTGACGGAGAGCGCGCGGCTCGCGAAGGGCCTGACGTCGGCGGTGCTCGGTCTGGCCTTCGTGCTGCGGGCGGCGGGCGACGCGGGGAACGACTCCGGCTCTTCGGTGCTGACATGGCTCTCGCCGATCGGCTGGGCCGAGAACGTCCGCGCCTTCGCGAGTGAACGGTGGTGGGTACTGCTCCTGATCGCGGCGGCCGTGCTCGTCCAGGCGGCGGTGGCGTACGAGCTGGCCGGCCGGCGTGACGTGGGCATGAGCTTCCTGCCGACCCGGCCGGGACCGGCGGAGGGGCGGCTCGGCACGGCCGCGGCGCTGGCCTGGCGGCTGCAGCGCGGGACCGTGCTCGGCTGGTCGCTCGGCTTCCTGCTCGGCGGACTCGTCTTCGGCGGGATGGTCGAGGGGGCGGCGGACATCGTCGGCGACAACGAGCAGGCGCGGGAGATCTTCGAGCGGATGGGCGGACAGAGCGGTCTGACCGACGCGTTCCTCGCGACGATGGTCGGCATGTTCGGGATGATCGCGGCGCTGTACGCGGTCGGTTCGGTGCTGCGGCTGCACGGCGAGGAGACCTCGCAGCGGGCGGAACCGATCCTGGCCAACGCGGTCGGGCGGGTGCGCTGGGCGGCGGGTCACCTGGTGATCGCCTTCGGGGGTTCGGCGCTGATCATGCTCCTGGGCGGGCTCGGTCTGTACCTCTCGTACGGCCGTGAACTCGGCCCGATCCTGGGCGCGTCGCTGGCCCAGCTCCCCGCGATCTGGGCCCTGGCGGGACTGGTGGTGCTGCTCTGGGGCGCGTTCCCGAGCGTGGCGGTGGCCGGGTGGGGCGTGGCGGGACTGTGCCTGGCGCTGGGGTGGATCGGCCCGGCGCTGGACCTTCCGCAGTCGGTCCTGAACGTGTCGCCCTTCGGCCATCTGGCGAAGCTGCCGGGCGGGGAGATGGCGTGGGGGCCGGTGTGGACCCTGACGGCCGTCGCGGCGGCGCTGGTGGCGACGGGTCTGTGGCGCCTGCGGTGCCGTGACCTCACGACGTCCTGAGGGCGGGGCCGACGTCCTGAGGACGGGGCCCGTGGGCCGTCGTCCCGCCCATGCGCCGTCGTCCCTCCCACCGCGGGGACGACGGCCCACGCCGGGCTACACCTCGACCAGCAGCTCGTGGACGCCCCTGATCACATAGCCCGGCTTCCATCGCGGCTCCCCCGCCAGGCGCAGCCCGGGGGCTCTGCGGAGCAGTTCGCCGAAGATCGCGGTCAGTTCCAGGCGGGCCAGCGGCGCGCCCAGGCAGTAGTGGATGCCCGCGCCGAAGGTGATGTGGGGGTTCTCCTTGCGCGTGAGGTCCAGATCGTCCGGGCGGTCGAAGCGCGCGGCGTCGCGGTTGGCCGAGCCGAAGAGGAGGGCGACCTCCGAGCCGCGCGGGATCACGACACCGCCGACCTCGATGTCGTCGAGGACCCACCGCTCGAACATCTGCAGCGGTGTGTCGTAGCGCAGCACTTCCTCCACAGCTGTGGACAACATCCCGACCGGATCGGCCCTCAGCGCCGCCAGCTGCTCAGGGTGCCGCAGCAGCGTCCACCAGCCGTTGACGGTCGTGTTCACCGTCGCCTCGTGCCCCGCGTTGAGCAGCAGCACGCACGTCGAGATCATCTCCTGCTCGGTCAGCTCCTCCACCGCGATGAGGGAGGAGATCAGGTCCTCTCCCGGGTCCTTCCGCCGCCGCTCGATCAGCTCCCGCAGATACGCCGAGAAGTCGAGCGAGGCCTGGACCGCCCGCCGCGCCGTCTCCTCCGACGGGTTCAGCTCGAACATCCCGCAGATGTCGGCCGACCAGGGCCGCAGCAGCCCCCGCTCCTCGTCCTCCTCCGGGATGCCCAGCATCTCCGCGATCACGGCGACCGGCAGCGGCTCCGCCACGTCCGCGAGCAGGTCGCCGCCGCCCCGCGCGACGAGACCCCCCACCAGCTCCGCGGCGAGGCGCTCCACCGTAGGAGCCAGGTTCTCCACCGTCCGCGGGGTGAACGCCTTCGACACCAGGCGCCGGATCCGCGTGTGATCGGCCGCCTCCAGGTCGAGCAGGCCGTGGTCGTTGAGCGTGTGGAACGGCTCGTGCGCGGCGGGCGGGGCCGTACGCCCGAACTCCTCGTGCGTGAAGCGGTGCGTGTACGTGCGGCCCAGGCGCCGGTCCCGCAGCAGCGCCGACACGTCCGCATGGTGCGGGATCAGCCATTGGCGGGTCGGCCCGTACCAGTGCGCCCGGCCCGTGGCCCGCAGCTCGGCGTAGGCGGGGTACGGGTCCGCGACGAAGTCGGGCGACCACGGCTCGAAAGGAACGTCCATGACCGGACGCTACCGGGCCACCACCGACCGGCCTAGGGGTGGCCCGCGGGACACTCCCTAGCCGCCGACCTGCACCAGCCTCGCCTCGTACGCGAACACGGCCGCCTGCGTCCGGTCGCGCAGCCCCAGCTTCACCAGGATCCGGCTCACATGCGTCTTGATCGTCGACTCGGCCACCACCAGATGGTCGGCGATCTCCGCGTTCGACAGGCCCTGCGCGATCAGCACCAGGACCTCGGTCTCCCGCTCGGTCAACTCCCCGACCTGCGACAACGCCGGCGCCCTCGGAGTCTCCGCCGCCTTCGCGAACTCGGTGATCAGCCGCTTGGTCACGGTCGGCGCGAGCAGCGCCTCGCCGGCCGCCACCACCCGTACCCCGTCGGCCAGCTGCCGCGCCGAGGCGTCCTTCAGGAGGAAGCCCGAGGCCCCGGCGCGCAGCGCCTGGTACACGTACTCGTCCAGGTCGAACGTCGTCAGGACGAGGACCTTGGCGTCGGCGTCCGCCGCGACGATCTCGCGGGTCGCGTCGATGCCGTTCAGCTCGGGCATACGGATGTCCATGAGGACCACGTCCGGGCGCAGCGCCGCGACCTGGGCGATCGCCTCGCGACCGTTGACGGCCTCGCCGACGACCTCGATGTCCGGCATCGCGCCGAGCAGCACCGAGAAGCCCTCGCGGACCATCATCTGGTCGTCGACGATCAGTACGCGGATCACTGGTCGGTCTCCTCACGGGTCACAGGGATGAAGGCCGTGACCTCGTAGCCGCCGTCCTCCGTCGCCTCGGCCGTCATCTCGCCGTTCAGCATCGTCACCCGCTCGCGCATCCCGGTGATGCCGTGCCCCGCTCCCATCGACGGGGGCTGACGAACCCCTCCTTGAGGGGTGGTGGCCGGGTGACGGGCGGGCTTGACCAGGCCGCGCGCGGGACCGTTGACGATCCGCAGGCCCAGGCCGCCGAGGACGTACGACACCTCGACCTTCGCCGCGGCCCCCGGCGCGTGCCGCAGCACGTTGCTCAGCGCCTCCTGGATGATCCGGTACGCGGAGAGCTCCACGCCCTGCGGCAGCTCGCGGACCGCGCCGGTCACCGTCTGCTCGACGTCGAGCCCGGCCTCACGGACGTTGCCGATCAGCCCGCCGAGGTCGGCCAGCGTGGGCTGCGGGGCGTCGGGGGCCTCGTAGTCCTCGGCCCGTACGACCCCGAGGACGCGGCGCAGCTCGGTCAGGGCGGCGACGGCGTTCTCACGGATGGTGACGAAGGCCTGCTCCAGCTCCGGCGGCGGGTTCTCGACCCGGTAGGGCGCGGCCTCGGCCTGGATGGCGACCACCGACATGTGGTGGGCGACGACGTCGTGCAGCTCGCGGGCGATGGTGGTGCGCTCCTCGAGCAGCGTGCGCCGGGAGCGTTCCACGGCGGTCACGCTCTGCTGGGCGGTGACGGTCTCCTCCGCCTCGCGGCGGACCTGGAGGACGGTAACGAAGAGCAGCGCGAGCGCGGCCGGGAAGAGGACCGACGCGGCGTTGTCGCTGCCGCCCCGGAGGGTGGCGGCGAAGAAGGCGTACGCGAGGGTGATCACCCACATCCAGGCGGCGGTACGGGGCCGGGTGCGGGCGGCCACCACGGTCATCACCACCACTTGGGCGATACCGGACGTCGGGCCCCACGGCCAGCCGTCGCCGTACGAGCCGAGGAAGGCCACGAAGGGGGTGAAGGCCAGCGACGCCCAGAACGCGAGCACCGGGCGGACCAGCGTCAGCAGCACGGCCACGGCCGGCATCCCGGCGAACACGAGGACGAACACGCCATTGCCGGGCCCGATGTCCAGCCCCACCGCGAAGACGAAGAACGCGAAGGCGGCGACGACCGCGTGCGGCGTCCAGCGGGCCTTCCTGCGTATCCGCTCCGGCAGGCGCCGGGTCACGGGGCCGTCGACCGCCATCGGGTACAACGGCCGGTAGGCGAACGCGTCATGGAAGAGATCCTGCCGCAGCCCGCCGAGCATGCCCTGGGCCAGGCGGAACTCGGGGCTGCGGCTCGTTTCACGGGTGTCTGTCACGTCAGCAACGGTACGGGCGGCGCCGGACGCGGTCGTCACCATGACGACGGATCCTCCCGCGTCCGTCCCAGGTACTACACGCCCCGCGCCGGTGACGCCCT
Organism: Streptomyces sp. NPDC012508; assembly: GCF_042902595.1. Classification (NCBI taxonomy): domain Bacteria; kingdom Bacillati; phylum Actinomycetota; class Actinomycetes; order Kitasatosporales; family Streptomycetaceae; genus Streptomyces; species Streptomyces sp. NPDC012508. The sequence continues at coordinate 506,411 of NZ_JBIBEO010000004.1, read as the reverse complement.
GGAGGCCGACGGCGCCCCTGGAGGCCGACGGCGAGTGCGTCGGGCCGGCGAGGTCCGCAGGTCGCCGGCGGCGCCGGAAACCCGTCAGAACGCCAGCTGCGCGATCTCCTCCGCGACCACCGCGCACGCGTCCGCCGCCGGGTCGATCAGCGGGAAGTGGCCGACGTCCTGGAGGAGCGTGAAGCCGACCGTCTCGCCCGCCTTCGCCGCCGCCTCCACATAGGCGTCCGCGACGGCCTGCGGGACGACGACGTCGTCCCGGCCCTGGACGACCGTGGTGGCGATCCCCGTCGGCAGCAGCAGCGACGGGTCGGCGTGCCGGGCTCGTACGTCGAACTCGCCCTCCCCGCCCAGGAACTGGGTCACCGCCCCGCCGCACACCCCGAGCTCCACGGCCCGGTCGAAGTGCGCGATGGGGGCGAGCGCGACCACGCCGCGCAGCGCGGGCGGGGTCGGCAGGCGCCAGGGCGCGTCGGGTGCGAGAACGTGCCGGGCCGCGGCCCAGAGGGCGAGGTGGCCGCCCGCGGAGTGCCCGGTGAGCACGATCCGGCGCGGGTCGGCCTGCGGCAGATGCTCGGCGGCCAGCCGCGGTACGGCGTCGAGCGCCGCGGCCACGTCGTCGAAGGTCTCCGGCCAGCGGCCGGCGACCGGTCCCGTACCGCCCTGACGGGGGATGGCGCCGCCCCGCCGGTACTCGACGTTGGCGACGGCGAAACCCCGGCGGGCCAGAAAGTCCACGAAAGGAGTCAGATGCTGCCGGTCGTACGGCGCCCGCCAGGCACCGCCGTGCAGCGCGACGACGAGCGGCGCCCGCTGCCGGCCGTCGCGCGGCGCGTAGAAGTCGACGACCTGGTCGGGGTGCTCGCCGTACGCGGCGGACGCGTCCGGGGCGACGGCCGGGTGCGAGAACGCCGACGCTTCTTCGGCGGCGTCGCGCGCGGCGGGGTCCGGCATGCTGTTCCAACCTCTCGGGGACGGGGCCGAATTGGCCTGACCTGCGGGGACCGTATCAGGACTGACGCCCCCACAGATCAAGCGATCATCGGACCGTCCGACCTCAACCGTCGAGGCCGGACCCCACCTCCGCCAGTACCTCGGCGAGGACACGTGCCGCCCGCTCCGCGTCGGCGAAGCCGACGTACAGCGGCGTGAAGCCGAACCGCAGCACGTCGGGGCGGCGCAGATCGCCCACCACCCCGCGCCGGATCAGCTCCGGCATGACCGCGGGTGCGTCGACGCACCGCAGCGCGACCTGACTGCCGCGCTCACCGTGCGCCTCGGGCGTCAGCGACTCGACACGGCCTTGCGGGACGTACACCCGCACGCACTCAAGGAAGAAGTCCGTCAGCGCGAGGGACTTGGCCCGTACGTCCTCGATGCCGACGCCGTCCCAGACGTCCAGCGCCGACTCCAGGGCCAGCATGGACAGGATGTCGGGCGTACCGACCCGGCCCCGCGTCGCGCCCTCGGCCGCCGCGTACCCGGAGGTCATCCCGAACGGGTCCGCGTGGGAGGTCCAGCCGGGCAGCGGCGAGTCGAAGCCGGCCTGGTGGCGTTCGGCGACGTACAGGTACGCGGGCGAACCGGGGCCGCCGTTGAGGTACTTGTACGTGCAGCCGACGGCCAGGTCGACGCCGTGCTCCTCCAGGCCGACGGGCAGCGCGCCCGCGGTGTGGCACAGGTCCCAGATCGCGAGGGCGCCCGCCTCGTGCAGCGCGGCCGTGATCCCGGGCAGGTCGTGGAGCCGGCCGGTGAGGAAGTCGACGTGGTTGACCAGGGCCGCGGCCGTCCGCGGCCCGGCCGCCTCCGCCATGCCTTCGGGGGCGACGGGCACGAGCTTACGGCCGGTCATCCGGGCCGCCGAGGCGGCGATGTACCCGTCCGTGGGAAACGTCGTGGCATCGACCAGGATCTCGTCCCGGTCGTCCGGGCACAGCCGGGTGGCCGCGACGACGGCCTTGAAGACGTTCACGCTCGTCGAGTCGCCGACCACGATCCGGCCGGGGGCGGCGCCGACGAGCGGGGCGATCCGGTCGCCGATCCGCTCGGGCGCGGTCCACCAGCCGCTCTCGTCCCAGGAGCGGATGCGCAGCTGCCCCCACTCGCGGGTGATGACGTCGGCCATCCGGTCGGGCACGTGCGCGGGGAGCGCGCCCAGCGAGTTCCCGTCGAGGTAGACGGTCGCGTCGTCGAGGGCGAACTTCTCCCGCAGCTTCGCCAGCGGGTCGTGCGTGTCACGGAGCAGCGCGTTCTCGCGCAGGGCCTCAGACATGGCTGCGCGCCGTCCAGAGCTCCGGGAACACGTTCTTCTGCGCGCGCTTCTCCAGCCAGGCGACGCCCGCCGAGCCGCCGGTGCCGGTCTTGGAGCCCATGGCCCGGCGGGTGGCGACGAGGTGGTCGTTGCGCCAGCGCCAGATCAGCTCGGCGACATCGCTCAGCGCCTCGCCCAGGCGGACGAGTTCGCCGTTCTGGTCGCCGTCGGCGTAGATCCCGGCCCAGATCTCCTCGATCTCGGGCGACGGCTCGTACTTCTTCGCCAGATCACGGGCGAGCACGGCCTGCGGCACGGGCAGCCCGCGCCGGGCGAGGAGCCTGAGGACCTCGTCGTACAGGCTCGGCTCCTGCAGCGCCTTCTCCAGCTCGGCGTGGACGCGGGGCGCCCCGCGGTGCGGCACCAGCATCGACGCGGACTTCTCACCGAGCAGGAACTCCATGCGCCGGTACATCGCCGACTGGAAGCCGGAGCCCTCGCCAAGGGCCGAGCGGTAGGAGTTGAACTGCGCCGGGGTGAGCTGGGCGAGCGGCCGCCAGGAGTGGTTCAGCGCCTCCAGCTCGCGCACGGAGCGCTTGAGCGCGTCCATCGCCACGGGGATGCGGTCCTCGCGCAGCGCGCGGCTCGCGGTCTCCCACTCGTGGACGATGACGGTGAACCACAGCTCCATGACCTGGGTGGTGACCAGGAAGACCATCTCGCCCGGATCGTCGGAGCGGAGGTGCTGGAGGTGGGTGAGTACGTCCGCCTGTACGTAGTCCTCGTACGGCGTCGTGCCCGCGAAGTCGAGGTTCGGGTCTTCGACCGAACCGGCTTCGGAGGCATCGGGGAAGGTGGACATCGCTGTCTCCTCGATACGCAACTACCGGGTAGCGGTCCGCTCCTTCCGTGTGGCAAGTGGAGCCCCGGTCCCCTCGGTACCGCGCGCTTCGTCGCACGCGGTCCCATGCGCATCATGGCACGATCGGCCCCTCGATGTAGCTACCGTCTTCGTCATACGGATATGCGTTCGAACGACAGCCTTTGAGCCCCTTGATCTGCTGCATCATGACGGGCGCGGGCTTGCCCGCACCGGGGCAGCTCATATGGGTCCGGATGCCGATCTCGTGCCCGACCTCGTGGTTGATGATCAGATGCCGGTACTCGGCGGGGGTCCCGCTGAAGGTCGGGGAGCCCAGCAGCCAGCGCTTCAGGTTCACCACGACGCCGTCCGTGGTCTCGCAGTTCAGCTCGCCGCGCGTGTTGAGGCCCTGGGCGAGACATAGCTTGTCGGCGGTCGCCGGGGTGGCGATCCGGATGACGAAGTCGGCGTTCTCGGAGACCAGCTGGAACCGGCCCCGGCCGTGGGCGGCCCAGCCGCGCGGATGGTCGAGGATCTGCTGGATCTCGGTGGCGACCTGGAGGGCGGAGAGGTCGATGCCGCCCTCGACCTGGACGCGGTAGCGGCGCAGGGAGCCGCCGGTGCCGACGGCGTCGCCGGAGGCCCGGGCGGTGGTGAAGCTGCCTGAGCCCTTGACGGGCACCTGCGGCTTCTTGGGTGCGGGCGGCGGCTTCGGCTTGGCGGAGCTCTTCTTCGGTGCCGGTGTCGGGGTCGCGGCCTTCGGGGTGGGGATCGCCCTGGTCGTCTCGGCCGTGCGGGAGGGGGTGTCCACGGCGCGGTCGGTGCCGGAGTCCTGGCCACTGTTGTAGTGGGCGAGGGCGGCGCCGCCGCCGAGGGAGAGCGTGATCAGCGCGAGCGTCGGAAGGACGAGCCGTCTGACGGGGCGACGCTGGGACCTGCCACGGCCGCGGCCCTGGCTCCGACTGCGGCTGCGGCTCTGCGTTCGTCCCCGGCTCGCGGGTGCGGCGGCGCGCTTGCCCAAGACAGACTTCTCCCCTGCGTCGGCCGGTTGGGGGGAAGAGGGTGGGGCCTCTGTGCCGGCTGCTCTCGGTACAACGGACCGAAGGATCGTAACCGCCGCTTCGAACGGCCTCGAACATTCCCGGAACGATGACCGGTTTCCCCCTGCCCCGCAGGACGGGGGAAACTGGTGCGTCTCCGCGGGCCTCAGCCCCGGGTTTCCGCGGGGCTCAGCCCAGAGTTTCCGCGGGCGTCAGCCCAGAGTTTCCGCGGCCGTTTCCGAGGAGTCGCGCAGGAACGTCGAGCAGCGCTCGTACTCGTCCTTCTCGCCGATCTCTCCGGCGGCCCGCGCCAGCGCGTGCAGGGCCCGCAGGAAGCCGCGGTTCGGCTCGTGCTCCCACGGCACCGGACCGTGGCCCTTCCAGCCGCTGCGGCGCAGCGCGTCGAGGCCGCGGTGGTAGCCGGTACGGGCGTAGGCGTACGACTCGATGACGCGACCGCCCTCGTACGCCTCGTCGGCGAGCTGGGCCCAGGCGAGCGAGGACGTCGGGTACTTCGCGGCGACGTCCGCCGGCGCCGTGCCCGCCGCGAGCAGCTCGCGCGGCTCCGGGTCGTCGGGCAGATGGGTGGGGGGCGGTCCCCCCAGGAGGTTCTCGTGGATGGCCATGGGGCCAGTCTGCCTCAGCCGCCGGTCTCCCGTGCCGTGCGGTCCCCCGGGTCCAAGGGGGGCGCCGTCACCCCACAGTGGACCTTGCACTCGGGGTGGCAGTCGGACGCCTCGGCCGGTTTCCGCACGGCCGCCCAGGCCAGGACCGCACCCGCCACCATCAGCCCCGCACACATCGGCATCGCGCGCCGGAACGTCTCCCCGAACTCCTCCGCCGAGCGGTACGCCTCCGGCCCCATCCCCGCCAGCGTCGGCAGCGCCGCCACCGCGAGCAGTCCGGCCGCCCGCGCCGCCGCGTTGTTGATCCCGCTCGCCAGGCCCGCCCGCGCCACGTCCACCGAGGCCAGGACGGTCGCCGTCAGCGGGGCCACCAGGGCGGTCAGCCCGAGGCCGAGCACCACCATCGCCGGCAGCACGTCCCGTACGTACGAGGCGTCCTCCCCGACCCCCAGCATCAGGATCATCCCGCCGGCGCACAGCAGCGGCCCCACGGTCAGCGGAATCCGGGGCCCGATCTTCTCGCCCAGCTCGCCCGACTTCGCCGAGAGCAGCAGCATCAGGACCGTCGTCGGCAGCAGCGCCGTCCCCGCCGCGAGCGCCGAATAGCCGGAGACCACCTGGAGCTGGAGCGTGGCGAGGAAGAAGAAGCCGCCCAGGGCCGCGTACACGCACAGCGTCACCAGGTTGACCACCGTGAACAGCCGGGACGCGAAGATCGACGGAGGCACCATCGGCTCCGGCAGCCGCCGCTCCAGGGCGACGAACGCCGCCCCGACCGCGACCCCGACCCCCGCGGCCCACCAGGCCTCGGCGATCAGCGCGTACGTCACGAGGGCGAGCGCGGCCGCGCCCAGGAAGGCGCCGAGCACGTCGAAGCGGCCGTGGGCGGACTCGTCGCGCGACTCGGGCACATGGCGCAGCGCCACCGGCACGCACAGCGCGGCCAGCGGCACGTTCAGCAGGAACACCCACCGCCAGCCGGGCCCGTCGACCAGCCACCCGCCGACGAACGGCCCGATCGCCGCACCGACCCCGCCGAAACCGGACCAGAGCCCGACGGCCTTGGCCCGGTCGTCCGGGTGGAAGCTCGCCTGGATCAGCGCGAGCGACCCGGGTGTGAGCAGCGCGCCGCCGATGCCCTGGAGGGCCCGGGCGGCGATCAGGACGCCCGCGTTCGGCGCGAGCCCGCACAGCAGCGAGGCGACGGCGAACCACACGATGCCGACCACGAACACCCGCCGCCGCCCGTACCGGTCGCCCAGCGCCCCACCGAGCAGGATCAGCCCGGCGAGGGTCAGCATGTAGGCGTTGACGGTCCACTGGAGCGCGGCCATGTCGGTGCCGAGGTCCTCGCCGATGTGCGGCAGGGCGACGTTGACGACGGTGGAGTCGAGCAGCGCCATCCCCGAGCCGAGCACGGTGGTGAGAACGATCCACCGCCCGGTGCCCGAGGCGAGCCTGATGTCCATGCCTGCCATCGTCCTCGCGGCGGCGCGGACGTGCATGTTGTTCGGGCGGCCCGGAGCGGTCAGGTCACGCGAAGCCTCGTCGCAGCCCGGACCAGCGCGTCCACGCCCCGTTCCGCCTTCTTCCGCGGACAGCCGACGTTCAGCCGGACGAAGCCCGGCGTCCCGTAGACCTCACCCGGCATGATCGCGACCTTCTCGACCTCCACCAGCTCCCGCTGGAGCGCGGTGTCGTCGATGCCGAGCGGCCGCAGATCGATCCAGGCCAGATAGCCGGCCTCCGGGGGCGTCCAGGTCACCCCCGGCAGCCCGTCCCGGAGCCGCGTCTCCAGCAGGCGCATCGTGTCCGCCACATAGGCCCGCAGCTCGTCCAGCCAGGGCGCGCCCCGCGTGTACGCGGCGACGTGGGCGGTCAGGGAGAGCACGGCCGGGGAGGCGAGCCCCTCGCCCGTCTCCATGCGGCGGACGAACGCCTCGCGCTCGTCGGGGTCGCCGATGATCCCGTACGAGCCGCTCAGCGCGGGAAAGTTGAAGGCCTTCGTACCCGAGGTGATCAGGGCCCACCGCCGGCCGGGCCCCGCCTCGACGAACCGGCTGAAGGGCAGATGGCGCCGGCCGTCCGCCACCAGGTCCGCGTGGATCTCGTCGCTGACGACGGCGACCCCGTGCCGTTCGGCGAGCCGCGCGAACTCCGCGAGCTCGTCCTCCCGCCACACCCGGCCCGTCGGGTTGTGCGGCGAGCAGAGCAGCAGCATCGTGCTGTCCGGCTTCGCCAGCTCCGCCTCCAGCGCCTCGGTGTCCCCGACCGGTACGCGGCGCAGCTCGCGCCCCAGGCCGGTGACGGCCTTGCGGAAGCCGTCGTACGTCGGGGTGTGCACCACCACGCCGTCGCCGGGCGCGGTCCACATCTGGAGCAGCTGCGAGAGCTGGCTCAGCACGGACGGGGCGTAGACCAGCGTCTCGATGTCGAGCGCGGTGTCGTGGCGCGTCGCGTACCAGTGGCGGATCGCCTCTCGGAACTCGCCGATCCGCCATTCCGTGTAGCCGAAGACGCCGTGGTCGACGCGGTCGCGCAGGGCGGTGAGCACCTCGGGCGGGGAGGCGAAGTCCATGTCGGAGATGGTGAAGGGGAGCAGCTCCCCGACGCCGAACCGGTCCGCGATGTCGTCCCACTGGACCGAGCAGGTGCCCCGGCGGTCTATCTCGCGGTCGAAGTCGTACGTCGTCACTCAGGCCTCCTGGAGAGCCGAAGGACCCGGCACCACCAAGTGCCGGGCCCTTCCTTCACATGCCACGCATTCAAACGCGCACCACGTGGCTGCGCCAGCCGATTACTTCAGCTTCGTGCCGGTCGAGCGCAGCGCGGCGCACGCCTCGGTCACACGCACGGCCATGCCGGCCTCGGCGAGCTTGCCCCAGGTGCGCGGGTCGTAGGTGGACTTCTTGCCGACCTCGCCGTCGACCTTCAGGACGCCGTCGTAGTTCTTGAACATGTGGTCGGCGACCGGACGCGTGAAGGCGTACTGGGTGTCGGTGTCGAGGTTCATCTTCACGACGCCGTTCTCCAGCGCGGTGGCGATCTCCTCGGCGGTGGAGCCGGAACCGCCGTGGAAGACGAAGTCGAACGGGTTGGCCTTGCCGAAGCGCTCGGCGACGCCCGCCTGCAGGTCCTTGAGCAGCTCGGGGCGGAGCACGACGTTGCCCGGCTTGTAGACGCCGTGCACGTTGCCGAAGGAGGCGGCCAGCAGGTAGCGGCCCTTCTCGCCCAGGCCGAGGGCCTCGGCGGTGCGGATCGCGTCGTCGACGGTGGTGTACAGCTCGTCGTTGATCTCGTGGGTGACGCCGTCCTCCTCGCCACCGGTCGGGGTGATCTCGACCTCGAGGATGATCCGGGCGGCGGCGGCCTTGGCCAGCAGCTCCTGGCCGATGGCCAGGTTGTCGGCGAGGGTCTCGGCGGAGCCGTCCCACATGTGCGACTGGAAGAGCGGGTTCTGACCGGCCTTGACGCGCTCGGCGGAGACGTCGAGCAGCGGACGGACATAGCCGTCCAGCTTGTCCTTCGGGCAGTGGTCGGTGTGCAGCGCGACCGTGATGTCGTACTTGGCGGCGACGATGTGCGCGAACTCGGCCAGGGCGACGGCGCCCGTGACCATGTCCTTGTTGTGCTGGCCGCCCAGGAACTCGGCGCCACCGGTCGAGATCTGGATGATGCCGTCGCTCTCGGCCTCCGCGAAGCCGCGCAGCGCGGCGTGCAGGGTCTGGGAGGAGGTCACATTGATGGCCGGGTAGGCGAACTTGCCTGCCTTCGCCCGGTCGAGCATCTCGTTGTAGACCTCGGGGGTTGCGATGGGCATTCGTCCGCTCCTTGTGATGTGCGGGTGGGTGCGTTACTAGACCCTGACCTGGGGCGACGTCATCGTCGGGGCCCATCTTTCCAGACTCTTGTGCGGACACCGAGACGTGCGGGGCGGAGCGTTTCACGTGAAACACTCCGCCCCGCCCAAAGCCCCAGGTCAGGGATGCCCCCGAAGGCCTCCGGGACCTAAGTCACGACTTCGCCTCGATCAGGACAATGCCTCGATCAGCCGAGACCCAGCTCGTCGAGCGCGAAGGCGTAGAGGTACGGCACGCCCGCGGTGGTGCTGATCTTCTCGCCCGCGCCCGTGGCCCGGTCCACGATCGTCGCGACGGCGACGACCTCGGCGCCGGCCGCGCGCGCCGCCTCGACGGCGGTGAGCGGGGAGCCGCCGGTGGTGGAGGTGTCCTCGACGATCAGGACCCGGCGGCCCTTGATGTCCGGACCCTCGACCTGACGCTGCATCCCGTGGGCCTTGGCGGCCTTACGGACGACGAAGGCGTCCAGTCGCTTCCCCTGGGCGGCGGAGGCGTGCAGCATCGCCGTCGCGACCGGGTCGGCGCCGAGCGTCAGACCGCCCACGGCGTCGAACTCCAGGTCGGCGGTCAGGTCGAGCATGACCTGACCGACGAGCGGGGAGGCGGCGCCGTCCAGGGTGATCCGGCGCAGATCGACGTAGTAGTCGGCCTCCAGACCCGAGGAGAGGGTCACCTTGCCGTGCACCACGGCCTTGTCCTTGATCTGCTGGAGCAGGTCAGCGCGTACGTCAGTCATGCTCATGAGCTTAAAGCCGCCGCCTGCTAGAGCCGCCGCCAGGCGAACGTGGCCGCGATCTCCAGCGGCTCGATCGGGGTCACGTACTGCGGGAGCGTGTTCAGGCCGTTCGGCGGGCCGGACTGCGGCTCCACACAGACCGCCGCCTCCTGCTCGTCGTAGATCACGACCCATTCGCTGCGGCTGGTCACCTTCAGCTCCAGCTGCTCCGGCCAGGTGAGGGTGACGTCGACACCGCCGGACATGCCGAAGCAGTCGTCCCAGGGGCCGGGGGTCGGGCCGATCCGACGCCCGGTGGGGAGGTGGTCCTCGCCGCGCTCCTCCTGCCAGTCGGCCGTGAAGTCGATCCGTACGGGAGCGCCGCCGTCGAGGCTGCGGTTGAACCAGGGGTGCCAGCCGGCCTGCGCCGGGAAGGAGTCGGCGAGGGTCTCGACCCCGAGCTGGAGGGTGAGGCCCTCCTCGGTGAGGGCGAAGGTCTGGGTGACCCGGCCGGCGTACGGCCACGGGTCCCCCAGCTCGTAGGTGAACGCCGCCGAGCGCCCGCCGTCGTCCGCCGTCCGTGCGGGCTTCCAGGCGGAGTCGCGGCCGGTGCCGTGGATGGCGTGCGGCGGCGAGTTGAGGGGCATCTGGTGCTTCACTCCGCCGTTGCGGAACTGCCCCAGCTCGATCCGCCCGCACCAGGGCACCATCGGGAAGCAGCCGTACCGCTCGCCCTGGCGCAGGAGCTCCGTGCCGCCGATGCGCAGGCTCTCGATGCGGCAGCCGTTGTCGGGGTTGATGGTCAACTCGGCGTCGCCCGCCGTCAGTCGCGTCTGCTTGCTCACGCCCCGACAGTAGACGGGGATCAGCGCCGGCGGCGCAGCGCCCGGCCGACGACCACCGCGGAGGCGAGCGCGAGGGCGGCGGCGGGGGCGATCCAGCGCAGGGTGGCGCCCGCGGTGGTCGGCTCCGGGGCGGGCACGGGGGCGTACCGGCCGCGCGGCGGGGCGTGGTCGACCTCCTCGGCGCTCCGTCCGATCATCGTGCGCCGGGCGTGGGCGGCCTCGGCGGCCGGAGGCTGGGCGGGGTACTCGACCGGGGTGTCGTCCTCGAAGTCTCCGCCCTGGAACGGGTCGAGCGAGGGCGGGGGGACGGGCGTCTCGAAGACCGACGGGCGGTGGGGCTCCTCGACGCCGTCGTCGACACCGTCGCTGTCGCTGTCGGCCTCGTCGTCGAGCGCGTCCAGGGACTCGTCCACAGACTCGGCCGCGGGCTCGTGCGCGGATCCGGCTCGGGACTCGGTCCCGGACGCGGTTCCGGACTCGGCTCGGGACTCGGTCCCGGACTCGGTCCCGGACTCGGCCTTGAGCTCGGCGATCTCGGCTTCCGCCGCGGACCCGGCGTCCGGCTCCTTGGCCGCCGCGGCCAGTCCGGACACGAACTTGTCGATGAGCCGCTGGGCCGCCGCCTCCCGTGCCTCATCGGAGAGGTCGGCGAGGCGGCCCGCGCTCTTCACCGCGCCGGTGAAGGCGAGCGTCGTACCGTCGGCCACCGGGGTGAGCGCGATCGCCAGGGAGAGCTTCACCGAGCCCTTGCCTCGGACCTCGGTGCCCTTGCCCTCGACCGCGATGACCTCGTCCCGTTCGGTCAGCCGCAGGGCGCCCCGATAGGTGATCGTGTTGCCGCCGGCCCGGATCCTCAGCCGGCCCGCGAGCGGGCCCGCCTCCGCGTCCTGCTGGAGACCGGGGACACAGCGCGCCACCCGTGCGGGGTCCGTCAGGGTCGCGCGGAGGACCTCGGCCGGTACCGGAACGAACACCTCATGCTCCATGGAAGCCGAGCCTACTCAGACCGGGCGTCGTCGTCGCCTGTTTGTCCCGGGTCCGCGCCTTCGGCCACCCAGGCGGCCATCCACGCGCTCAGCCGCCGTACCGCGGGTGGATCAACGTCGAGGGCGGCGGCGGGGCGCCCCGGTCGTCCCTGGTCCGCTCGGCGGCCCGCGCCCCCGTCACCAGGGCGCCGGCCGTCAGGGACCGCAGCCGGGGCGTGTCGGGGGCGAGGCCCAGCTCGGGCGGGTAGGTGCCCGCGGCCGCGAGCAGGTAGCCCCAGTCACCCGTCCCCGTGTCCGTGTCGCCCGAGCGGTCGGCCCGGTCGGGGCCCGCGGCGAGGTGCGCCCCGCGGCCGTACGCGCTGTAGGCCCGGGTCGCGAAACCGGCCGCGCGCAGGGTGGAGTCCACCGTCCAGAACGTGTGGGGGCGGGCGGAGGCCGAGCCGGCGTGCACGACGAGCCGTCCCTCGTCGGCGAGGACTCGGGCCGCGAGGCCGTAGAACTCCTCCGAGTACAGCTTGGTGCCGGCCGAGATCCCCGGATCGGGCAGGTCCGAGATCACCACGTCGTACCGCTCGCGCGGCCCCTCCTCCTCTCCCGCAGGCCCCGTCGTCGCCGTCTCGCGCAGCCAGCGGAAGGCGTCCGCCGAGGCGACCCGGACGCGCGGGTCGCGCAGGGCGTTCGCGTTGAGCGCGGCAAGTTCGGGGTGGCTCCGGGCGAGCCGTACGACTCCGGGGTCGATCTCGACGACGGTGACCGACCGGACGCCGGCGTAGCGCAGCACCTCGCGCGCGGCGAGGCCGTCGCCGCCGCCGATGATCAGCACGCGCGCGTGCGGGCCGTTCATCGCGGGGTGCACCAGCGACTCGTGGTAGCGGGAGGCGTCCTCGCCACCGGCCCGCAGCCGGCCGTCCACGAAGAGATCCGGCGGGCTGCCGCGCTCCCCCGTCACCACGACTTCCTGGAGGTCGGTCTGGACGGCGACGCGCACGCTGTCGCCGTACACCGCGCGCCGCGCGGCCCGTTCGAAGTCGTCGACGAGGACGGTGGCGGTGGCGAGAACGGCGAGTACCGCGAGGTTCGTACCGATCAGCAGCGCCCGGGACCGGCCGGTCAGATCGCGCCGGAACAACCACAGCACCAGACCGCCGCCCGCCACCGCGTTCACCGCTCCGGTGACGAGCGCGCCGGTGAGCTGACCGAGCCAGGGCAGCAGCAGGAAGGGAAAGGCGAGGCCGCCGACGAGCGCGCCGACATAGTCCGCGGCGAACAGGTCGGCGACGGTCCCGGCCGGATCGGTCGCGCTCTCCTTCTCCCGTACGCCGGGTGAACGCGCCGACTCCGCACGCTGGATCAGCGACATGAGCAGCGGGATCTCCGCCCCGATGAGGACCCCGATGGCGAGCGAGAACGCCACCAGGACGTACCGCGCCTCGCCCAGCCAGGCGAACGCCGCGTACAGCACGAGGGCCGAGCAGCCTCCGATCAGCGCGAGGCCGCCCTCGACGAGCCCGAAGCCGACGGCGGCGCGACAGCGCAGCCTCTTGGCGAGCAGCGAGCCGACACCCATCGCGAAGACCATCACGGACAGCACGACGGAGGCATGGGTGACGGAGTCGCCGATCAAGTACGAGGCGAGCGCGACCAGTTCCAGCTCGTAGACAAGCCCGCAGGCGGCGCAGACGAAGACGACGACGAGGACCGGAAACCGCACCGCTCTCGGCCGCACGGGCAGCCGCGTCACCCTCTTGGGTGGCATGGTCAGGGGCGGATCGATCATGTTCGTAACGCTACGTCACACACTTGTCGCTGCTTGTCACCCACACGAGTGCACCTGGTGCTCCGGGACGGCGCATTACAGCGTGGCGGGCATACGAACGCCGATCTGCGTCCTGGTGACCACCAACTGCCCTTCCTGCGGGTACGCGTGCCAGGTGCGCCACCGCACCTGGCCCTCGTGGCGCTGCGCCAGCATCGCCGTGAAGGCGTGCGGGGAGCCGGGGAACGTCCCCGCGAGGCCGTTGGGATGGTCGGCGACGAGTGCGAGCAGCTCCTGGGCGCGGCCCGCGAAGGAGCCGTGCGAGAGCTTCTCGACGCGGGCGGCGAATTCGTACTCCCATCCGCCGATGCGCTTGGAGACGCCCAGCGGCAGCGGCGTACTGCTGCCGGGCATACAGGCGACGGTCTCCGAGCAGTTGTACTGCTCTTCCTCCAGAAGCACCTGATGGGAGGCGCCGAGAAGCCGCAATTGCAGCTTCGCGCCGGTCAGTTCGAGGTCGAGCACGGCGAGGGCGGGCAGCGGCTCGCGCCCGAGGGCCCAGGCCAGATCGGCCGCACGCGTATCGGTGTAGGAGGTCTTCAGGGTCGTGAGCATGGGTCGGCTCCGCAAACACGGTTTGACGGGTGGGCCGGGGGCGCCCCGGAGAAGGGTCCAACGGGAGTGGGGGATCGCCGGCTCGGGTCCACACACGGTCCGAGGGCTGTCTTTATCAAGTGCGAGGGAATCATGGACGTCGAGCGACTCGCAGCGCTTTTACCCAACTTGCCGTGGTTTCCATCCCCTTCGGGGACCCCACAGTTCACTTGTTCAATCGGAATCGATTACGGCTCCAACACGAAGGTGCCCGGCCAATGTTGGACCGGCCGGGCACCCGGGTGACCGCGAGGACGACTGCCCCGTGTCAGTCGCCCCCGCCGCCGCCCCCGCAGCCGCCCCCGCCGCCGCAGGACGAGCCGCCCCCGCAGCCGCCTCCGCCGCCGTCCGACCAGCCCCCACGGCGCCGTCGACCGCCCCCGCGCCGTGCGCCGCCGACGGATGAGGCGACGCCCGCCACCACGAACAGAATGATGACTCCGATGATCAGAACTTCCATGTGTGACACCCCCGTAGGTCTTGTGTGACAGGGGGATGCCCTCCACGCCTCCGGCCCAAAGCGCACTTGAGGAAGTCCAGAGCTTCCCCGCAGGATGACGGGCATGACACGACCGCTGCTCAACCGCCGGCTCGCCGAGTTCGGGACGACGATCTTCGCCGAGATGTCCGCGCTCGCCGTCCGGACCGGGGCGATCAACCTCGGCCAGGGCTTCCCCGACACCGACGGCCCCGAGGAGATCCGGGAGGCCGCGGTCCGGGCGCTGCGCGACGGGCGCGGCAACCAGTACCCGCCCGGCACCGGCGTCCCCGAGCTGCGCACCGCCGTGGCCGAGCACCAGCTGAAGCGGTACGGGCTCGCGTACGACCCCGACACCGAGGTCCTCGTCACGGCGGGCGCGACCGAGGCGATCGCGGCCGCGCTGCTCGCCCTCGTCGAGCCCGGCGACGAGGTGATCGCCCTGGAGCCGTACTACGACTCGTACGCCGCGTGCATCGCGATGGCGGGCGGCACGCGCGTACCGGTCACGCTCCGCCCGCACGAGGGCGCCTACCGCCTGGACCTGGACGAGCTACGGGCCGCCGTCACCGACCGGACCCGGCTGATCCTGCTCAACACCCCGCACAACCCGACCGGCACCGTCCTCACCCGCGCCGAGCTGACCGCGATCGCCGAACTCGCCGTGGCCCGCGATCTGCTCGTCGTCACCGACGAGGTGTACGAGCACCTGGTCTTCGACGAGGCCGAGCACCTGCCGATCGCGAGCCTGCCGGGGATGCGGGAGCGCACGGTCACCATCGGCTCGGCCGGCAAGACCTTCTCCTTCACCGGCTGGAAGGTCGGCTGGATCACCGCGAGCCCGGAGCTCACCGCCGCGGTGCGGTCCGCCAAGCAGTTCCTCACCTATGTGGCGTCCGGACCGTTCCAGTACGCCGTCGCCGAGGCGCTGCGCCTGCCCGACACGTACTTCGACGACCTTCGGGCCGATCTGCGCGCCAAGCGGGACCTGCTGTGCGACGGTCTGGCGCAGGCGGGTTTCGAGGTCTACCGCCCGGCCGGGACCTACTTCGTCACCACCGACATCCGCCCCCTCGGCGAGTCCGACGGCTTCGCCTTCTGCCGCGCCCTGCCCGAGCGCGCGGGCGTGGTGGCCATCCCCAACGCCGTCTTCTACGACCACCGCGCGGAGGGTGAGCCGTTCGTCCGTTTCGCGTTCTGCAAGCGCGTGGATGTCCTGGAGGAGGCGGTCTCCCGTCTGAAGGGCTTGGCGGGCTAGGACGACGGGCACCTCACGGGGCCCCCGGCGAGCGGGATTTTTCACCCGGTGGGCCCCGCGCTCGCGCGCGCTTCCTCCGTGCCGCGCCGATGGTCGGGTAGACCGATTTGTCGGGCTGATCCCGATTCTCTTCATCGAAGCCGCTCCCGATTCCCGTGCGCACGGAGGTGCACCCTGTCCGCCGAGACTCTCGACCGCCGGGCCACGACGGCCGGCGCCCGGAGCGTCCCCCGTTGGCGGGCCTCGCTGTACCGGGCCGCCCCCGCGCTCGGTCTGTTCGCCGCGGCCCGGCTCACCGGGATGCTCGTGCTCGCGGTCTGGGCCTGGCACGTGGGACGCTCACCGCGGGCGCTGCTCGCCACGTCCTGGGACTCGGACTGGTACACCCGGATCGCCGCGCACGGCTACGGCCACACGCTCCACTGGCCCGACGGCGTCGTCCAGTCCGACCTGGCGTTCTTCCCGCTCTACCCCGCCCTGGTGCGCGCCGTCACCACCGTCCTGCCCGTCGAGGGCGGTACGGCCGGGCTGCTGCTGTCCTGGCTGTCGGCGGGCGTCGCGGCGTGGGGGATCTACCTGATCGGCGAGCGGCTGCACGGACGGCCCACCGCCGTCCTGCTCGTCCTGCTCTGGGGCCTGCTGCCGCACTCGATCGTGCTCTCGATGGCGTACACCGAGCCGCTGATGACGGCCCTGTCCGCCTGGTCGCTGTACGCGCTCCTCACCGGCCGCTGGCTGTGGGCGGGCGCTCTGGCCGCCGTGGCCGGCCTGTCCCGCCCCAACGGCGTCGCCATCGCCGCCGCGGTCCTGGTCGCGGCGGCGTACGAGCTGTGGCGCGGGCGCGGCCGGGCCGATCCGCGCGTATGGGCCGGTGCCGTGCTCGCCCCGGCCGGGTGGCTCTCGTACCTGCTCTGGGTGGGCGCCCGGCGCGGCGATCTGCTGGGGGGCTACTTCGCCGTCCAGGACGGCTGGACCTCCCGCTTCGACTTCGGGCGCGGCGCGCTGCGGTTCGTCCTGGAGATGCTGCGGGGGCCGACGCAGTTCGGCTTCGGGATGGCGCTGCTGATCACGGGCGCCGGGGTACTGCTCTTCGCGCTGCTCGCGCTGGTGGAGCGGCCACCGCTGCCGGTCCTGGTCTACACGGCCGTGCTCGTGGTCATCACGGTCGGCGGCTCAGGCTTCTTCGAGTCCAAGCCGCGCTTCCTGCTGCCCGCGTTCCCGCTGCTCCTCCCGCTGGCGCAGGCACTGACGAAAGCCCGGCCGAGGGCCGCGATCGTGGTGATCGCGGCGCTGGCCGGGCTCTCGTTCAGCTTCGGTGCGTACGCGCTGACGCTCGCACGCATGGCCCTGTGAGGGGCCCGGGGCCGTTACCGGCCCTGAGCGGCTCAGGCCTCGTCGCCGTCGGAGGACTTGTCCTCCGGGGACTCCAGGCCGAACTGCTCGACGAGCCACTTGTCGAACTCGATCGAGGCGCGGACCCAGCTGACGGTGGAGGACACGAAGTGCTCCAGCGCGACGCCGGTGCCGATCAGCATCTGCGCCTCACCGATGAGGCGGAGGGTGGCGGAGCCGTCCTCCTCCTCGTGCAGGTGCGTGTAGACCTTGGGCCACAGGGTGCGGCGGTTCCAGTCGTCGATCGCGTCGAGAACCTTGGCGCGGTCGTCGGCGGAGTGCGGGCGGTCGTAGAACGTCCGCACCGAGAAGACACGCTGGTCCTCCTCGCCGCGGAACATGAAGTACGTCCGGAATTCCTCCCACGGCGCCGCGAGGTCACCCTCGTCGTCGACGACGTACTTCAGCTCCATCTGGTCCAGGAGCTGCTTGACCAGATCCTGGTCGGGGACGACGGGGCCCGCCGGTCCTGCGGCCTGAGGCTGGGGCTGGCCCCCGAAATTCGGAATCGAGGACGGGTCGATGCTCACCGTGAATATCCCTTCGTACGGTTGACGCCATCCTCCCCCATGCCGGGCGGTACGGCGCAAGCCCCGACTCCCGCGATCCGCTGCAGGCTGACAAGATCTGGTTCCTATGGGGGACAAAGTGAGGCCGCGTGCGCGCACCTGGATCTGGGTGACGGTGCTGGTGTCGATCTTCTGCGGAGGGCCGGTCGCCCTGCTGGCCTGGGGAGCGATGGCCTTCAGCGAGGCCGGCGAGGCCCAGCCGGTCGACTGCGCGGACGCCATGAGATGGGCACAGGCGACCTTGCCGAAGAGTGCGGTGGAGCCCCGGTGCACCACGGCCAGCTGGCTGGACACCCAGGTCACGGCCGACTTCCGGATGCCGCGCCACGAGGCGGCGCAGTGGCTAGCCGGGACCTACCCGGGCACGGAACCCGGCAAGCCCCAGTTCTGCGACCACGACCTGTGCCTGAACGTGCAGTACGACGGTGAGGCCGAGCCGGACGGCCCGGTCGCGGTCGATGTGAGGGTGACGTACGAGGGCGAGTCCGCCCTCGTACATCTGCTGGCCTTCGACACCTGACCGCGACGCTCTACTGCGCCGCGCCCACGATCAGCCCGTCCTCGAAGCGGTCCACCCGGACCGTGTCGCCGTCGCGGACCTCGCCCGCGAGGATCTCCTTGGCGAGCCGGTCACCGATGGCCGTCTGGATCAGGCGGCGCAGCGGGCGGGCGCCGTACGCCGGGTCCATGCCCTCGTCGGCCAGCCACTCCAGCGCGGCGGGCGTGACCTCCAGCGTGAGCCGGCGCTCGGCGAGCCGCTTGGCCAGCCGGTCGATCTGGAGCTGCGCGATCCGCCCCAGCTCGGTCTTGTCGAGGGCCGAGAAGACCACCAGGTCGTCGAGCCGGTTGAGGAACTCCGGCTTGAAGGAGGACCGCACGACCTCCAGGACACGCTCCTTCTTCTCCCCCTCGCCGATCAGCGGGTCGACCAGGTACTGGCTGCCCAGGTTGGAGGTGAGGATCAGGATGGTGTTGCGGAAGTCGACCGTCCGGCCCTGGCCGTCGGTGAGCCGGCCGTCGTCGAGGACCTGCAGCAGGATGTCGAAGACCTCCGGGTGGGCCTTCTCCACCTCGTCGAGCAGCACCACGCTGTACGGGCGGCGGCGCACCGCCTCCGTGAGCTGGCCGCCCTCCTCGTAGCCGACGTAGCCGGGAGGCGCGCCGACGAGCCGGGCGACGGAGTGCTTCTCGCCGTACTCCGACATGTCGATGCGGACCATGGCCCGCTCGTCGTCGAAGAGGAAGTCCGCGAGGGCCTTCGCCAGCTCGGTCTTGCCGACGCCGGTCGGGCCGAGGAAGAGGAACGAGCCGGTGGGACGGTCGGGGTCGGCGATCCCGGCGCGCGTACGGCGTACGGCGTCGGAGACGGCCCGTACGGCCTCGGTCTGGCCGATGAGCCGCCTGCCGAGCTCGTCCTCCATGCGCAGCAGCTTCTGCGTCTCGCCCTCCAGGAGGCGGCCGGCGGGGATGCCGGTCCAGGAGCCGACCACGTCCGCGATGTCGTCGGGGCCGACCTCCTCCTTGACCATGGTGTCCTTGGCGACCTCCTGCTCGGCCTCGGAGGCCTCCTCCAGCTCGCGTTCCAGCGCCGGGATCTCGCCGTAGAGCAGCTTGGAGGCGGTGTCGAAGTCGCCGTCGCGCTGGGCGCGCTCGGCGCGGCCGCGCAACTCGTCGAGCTGCTCCTTGAGCTCGCCGACGCGGTTGAGGGACTCCTTCTCCTTCTCCCAGCGGGCGGTCAGCCCCCGCAGCTCCTCCTCGCGGTCGGCGAGGTCTCGGCGGAGCTTCTCCAGGCGCTGCTTGCTGGCGTCGTCGGACTCGTTCTTGAGCGCGAGCTCCTCCATGCGCAGCCGGTCCACGGAGCGCTGGAGCTCGTCGATCTCGACGGGCGAGGAGTCGATCTCCATCCGGAGCCGGGAGGCCGCCTCGTCGACGAGGTCGATGGCCTTGTCGGGGAGGAAGCGGGAGGTGATGTACCGGTCGGAGAGGGTGGCGGCGGCCACGAGGGCGGAGTCGGCGATCTGGACCTTGTGGTGGGCCTCGTACCGGCCCTTGAGTCCGCGCAGGATCGCGATGGTGTCCTCGACGCTCGGCTCGGCGACCAGGACCTGCTGGAAGCGGCGCTCCAGGGCGGGGTCCTTCTCGATCCGCTCGCGGTACTCGTCGAGGGTCGTCGCGCCGACCATACGCAGCTCGCCGCGGGCCAGCATCGGCTTCAGCATGTTGCCGGCGTCCATGGCCGAGTCTCCGCCGGCGCCCGCCCCGACGACCGTGTGCAGCTCGTCGATGAAGGTGATGATCTGGCCGTCGCTGGCCTTGATCTCGGAGAGGACGGTCTTGAGGCGCTCCTCGAACTCGCCGCGGTACTTGGCGCCCGCGACCATCGCGCCGAGGTCGAGCGAGACCAACCGCTTGTTGCGCAGGGACTCGGGGACGTCGCCCTTCACGATCCGCTGCGCGAGCCCCTCGACGACGGCGGTCTTGCCGACGCCGGGCTCGCCGATGAGGACCGGGTTGTTCTTGGTGCGGCGGGAAAGCACCTGGACGACGCGCCGGATCTCCTGGTCCCGCCCGATGACGGGGTCCAGCTTCCCTTCGCGCGCGGCGGCCGTGAAGTCCGTACCGAACTTCTCCAGTGCCTTGTACTGACCCTCCGGGTCGGCTGTGGTCACCCGGCGTCCTCCCCTGCTCTTCTCGAACGCGTCCAGCAGCTTCTTCGCGCCGGCCCCCTGCTGGGCCAGCACCTCGCCCGCCTTTCCGCCCTTCGCCGCGATCCCGATGAGCAGGTGCTCGGTCGAGAGGTACTCGTCCCCGAGCTCCTTGGCCTGCTTGGCGGCCTCGGCGATCACGGCGAGCAGCTCACGGTCGGGCTGCGGCGGCGCGACCGTGGAGCCGGTCACGCTGGGTTCGGCGGCGAGCAGCCGCTCCGCTCCGGACCGTACAGCGGCCTGGTCGGCCTCGACGGCGGCGAGCAGGTCGGTGATGTTCTCGTTGTCCTGACCGGCCAGAAGCGCGAGCAGCAGATGCGCGGGGGTCAGGTCGGGGTGGCCCTCGGACACGGCACGGCTGCTGGCCGCGTTGATCGCGTCCCGGCTCCTGTTGGTCAGTTCGGCGTCCACGTGCGCTGTCTCCTCCTCGACGTCCGGCTACACACGGTCCATGACTCATCCAGCGTACACAAAGTTGAGTCCATTCCGCTCAAGGTGTCGCACCTACCGCCGCCACGGGTAGGTTCCGGGCATGGCGACTGACCCGAGGAACCCCGACGACGCGTATCTCAGCTTCTGGCGCGAGTACCACATGTCCACCCTGACGACCCCGCGCGCGGACGGCACGCCGCACGTGGTGGCAGTGGGGGTGACGTACGACCCCGAGGGCGGCGAGAACGGCATCGCCCGGGTCATCACCAACAAGCACAGCCACAAGGTCGCCAACGTCCTGGCGGCGGGCCCGGACGGCGCGCGCGTGGCGGTCTGCCAGGTGGACAAGGGGCGCTGGGCGACGCTGGAGGGCGTGGCCCGCATCCGTACGGAGCCGGACGTCGTCGCCGACGCGGTCGAGCGGTACGCGACGCGCTACGGCCGGACGCCGGCCCCGAACCCCGACCGGGTGGTCATCGAGATCGCGCTGACGCGGGCCATGGGCCGGGCCTGATCCGGTGGCGTGCTCGTCGGCGCGCTTACGGACCGAAGCCTTCCGGGCCGAGGGATTCCGGGCCGAAGGCAGCCCGGCTGGAACTGTCCGGGCACAGCACAGCGGCGCCATCGCGTTTCAGGTCCGCGATGGCGCCGCTGTGTGGGGGAAGCACCTGAGCGATCTACAACGACGGGGGAACCGCTCAGGCACTGCGGGGGGTGGCGGTGATGGTTTCGGGCTCGACGAGCTGGTGGTCCCGCTGGTCGAGATTGACGAAGATCATGCCGTACCGGATGGCACAGCGGACGGGCTGCGGGGCGCCACGGGGCTTCCGGAGACATCGGTAGGCGCGAATATCCTCATCGTCCCCGCGCGTGATGATGATCGGCTCACCGAAGAGGGTGACCATCAACGAATCGCCACCGTGCGGCACGGCTGTGACGAGGTCGATGAAATGCCACCCGGAGCGGTAAGCGGCCGCCATCTCACGCCGGAATCGAGGATCTTCGGGAACCGTCATGCCCGCACGGACTCCCAACCAGGGTCGGAGTCGGCCGGCGCTGCGCCCCAGCCCGGGTCGCCCGCCTTGGCGACGACCTGCTGCGGAGCGAGGCCCCAGCCCGGATCATCGGTGGCTGCCACCGCGCCGACCGCGGCAGCAGCTATGAACGCGACACCAACTACGGTGCGTATGAGCTTCTTGGCCATGACCGAGCAACCTCACTTGGTGTGTATCTCCTGCTCCCCCGCAGGCACGACGATGGCTCACTCCTCACGTTTCCACCACTGGCTCAATGCATCATGTTCCTGTATCGGAAAAGCCTGGGGGTGTACATATGCGAATAGAACCGGATAAAACGGGGCATCCTCATACGCACGCCGAGCTGTGCGAAGCGGGCACACGGGTCTATAAAGAGGCCCTGCGTACGGGACGTATCGCCCGGTCGGACATCGAGTCGACGCCCTGCCTGATGGACCTCGATCTCCTGCGGCCCGACCCTGACGACGTGCAGTGGCTCCGGCCGGTTCCCCCCTCGGCCGCTCTGGCCCGTCTCCTGCTCCCGATCGAGAAGGAGATCCAGGAGCGTAGACGTCTCAGCATCGAACTCTCCGACGCGTTCGAGCCATTCATGTCGGTCAGCGTGCAGGACCCCACCACCACGCACGCGATCACCGTCCTGGAGGGCCTCACCAGGATCAACACCTCCCTGGACCGCGTGGTGGCCGAATGCTCCTCCGAGCTGCTGACCGTGCAGCCCGGCAGCGGACGCAGCGCCCACACCTTCGGCGAGGCCCTCCGCCGCGTCAGGCCCCTGCTCGGCCGCGGCATCCGGATGCGGACGCTCTATCAGCACACCGCCCGGCACCAGCCGATCACCCTGGCCTATCTCGAACGCATCGGCCCCGAGGTCGAGGTCCGCACGCTCGAGGAGATCATCGACCGGCTCATCATCGTGGACCGCAAGGTCGCCTTCGTGCCCGCGAGCCGGGACCGCCAGGTCGCCCTGGAGCTGCGCCACACCGGGCTCGTCGAGTACCTCGTGGGCGTCTTCGAGCAGTTCTGGCTCCAGGCCATCCCCCTGGACAACCCGGTCACCTACCAGCCGCCGCTGGACGGCATCAGCGGCATCCAGCGCTCCATCGCCAAGCTGCTCGTCGAGGGCCACGTCGACGAGGCCATCGCCCGCCGGCTCGGCATGAACGTCCGGACCTGCCGGGCCCATATCGCCAAGCTCGCCTCCGCCCTCGGGAGCGGCAGCCGGGCACAGCTCGGCTACCTCATCGCCCAGTCCGGAATCCTGGAGCAGGAACACTGAACGTGTACGTACAGATCGACCTTGACGGCCCCTCGGGAACCCTGCGCGTCTCCGGGCACGACATGCCCACCGTGGAGCTCGTACGGGCCCCCGGCGACGAACCCGAGCCGCTGATCCCCATCGGCACCCGGCGCGCGGCACGGCTCACCCTCACCGTCGACGGCGCGCCCGCACGCATCCGGCCCGGCCGGGGGCGGCTCCTGCGGCGCTCGTACCGGGTCGACGCCGTGGTCTCCGGCACCCGCTACCGGCTCGTGCCCTGTTCGTACGTCGAGAGCCGGCTGCTGCGCGACGGACGCCCCCTGGGGACCCTGGAGTCCTCCGGGGACGGCCGCGTGGACGCCGAGTGGGCGTCCGGCACGGAACCCGAGCCGCTGGACCGGGCCGTCGGCACCGCCCTCGCCGCCGCCTTCGGCACCGGCGGGGCACCCTGGTGGGACACGGCGACGAACATCGTCGCCGAACTGATCCCGTAACGCCGGACGGTACGCACACCGGCCGTACGGACACCGCCCGTACAGACACCGCCCGTACAGACACCGGCCGTACGGACATACGGAGAGGCCCCCTCCGTGGAACCGGAGGGGGCCTCGCCGAAGGAGCGGGGAACCAGGGGGACTACTCGGGGCGCTTGGGGCGCCACACCACCAGCGCGCTCGCCTGCTGGACGTCGGTGTACGGCACCAGATCGCGCCGGTACGAGGCGTGCACCTGCGCCTCGCGCTGGCGCATCGCCGACGCCGCGCCCTCGACGGCCGCCGACAGCTCGGCGACACGCTGCTGGAGCGCCGCGACCTGGTTCTCCAGCTCGATGATGCGCTTGATGCCCGCCAGGTTGATGCCCTCGTCCTGCGACAACGCCTGCACCGTACGGAGCAGTTCGATGTCACGGGCCGAGTAGCGCCGGCCCCGGCCCGCCGTACGGTCGGGCGAGACCAGACCGAGGCGGTCGTACTGACGCAGCGTCTGGGGGTGCAGGCCCGACAGCTGGGCCGCGACCGAGATGACGTACACCGGCGTCTCGTCGGTCAGTTCGTACGGATTACGGCTGCGTCCCGGTCGGCTGTCCATCGGGTCAAGCTCCCTTCGCGGCCTGGAACAACTCTGCCCTGGGGTCCTCGCCCGCCGTCGCCTGACGGTACGTCTCGAGGGCCTCGCGGGCCTTGTCGTCGAGCTCCTTGGGCACCGCGACCTCCACCGTCACCAGCAGATCGCCGCGCGTGCCGTCCTTGCGGACCGCGCCCTTGCCGCGGGCGCGCATCGTCCGGCCGTTGGGGGTGCCGGCCGGAAGCTTCAGCGTCACCGCCGGGCCGCCCAGCGTCGGCACCTTGATCTCGCCGCCGAGCGCCGCCTCGTCGAACGTGACGGGCACGGTGACGGTGAGGTTGTCGTCCTTGCGGCCGAAGACCGGGTGGGCGTCGACATGCACGACGACGTACAGGTCGCCGCTCTGCCCGCCGCGCTCGCCCGGAGCGCCCTTGCCGCGCAGCCGGATCCGCTGCCCGTCGGAGACCCCGGCGGGGATGCGGACCTGCATGGTGCGGGAGGACTTGGCCCGCCCGCTGCCCTTGCAGACCTCGCAGGGGGTCTCGGCGATCAGACCGCGCCCCTTGCAGTCCACACACGGGTCGGTGAGCGAGAACGAGCCGCTGCCGCCGCGCGAGACCTGGCCGGTGCCGACACAGGTCGGGCACACGCGGGGCGTGCCGTTCTTGTCGCCGGTGCCCGAACAGGCCTTGCAGGGCGCCTGGGAGGACATCCGCAGGGGCACCGTCGCACCGTCCACGGCCTCGGTGAAACTGAGCGTCACCTCGGACTCGATGTCCTGACCGCGACGCGGCTGCGTACGCGTCCCCGCGCCGCCGCCCGCGCCCCGGTTGAACAGTCCGCCGAAGACGTCGCCGAGGCCGCCGCCGAAGCCGCCGGCCCCGCCCGCGCCACCGGGCCCCTGGGCGCCGCCGAAGAGGTCACCCAGGTCGAAGTTGAACGAGCCGCCCGCGCCCGGACCGCCGGCCCGGAAGCCGCCGTTGCCGAACAGCGCGCGGGCGTCGTCGTACTCCTTGCGCTTCTTGGGGTCGCCGAGGACGTCGTTCGCCTCGGAGATCTCCTTGAAGCGCGCCTCGGCGCTCGTGTCGCCCTTGTTGGCGTCCGGGTGGTTCTCGCGGGCGAGCTTCCGGTACGCCTTCTTGATCTCGGCGTCGGTGGCGTCCTTGGGGACGCCGAGAACCTTGTAGTAGTCCTTCTCGACGAAGTCCTTCGTGCTCATCGACGTCCCTCCTCTCGGACGATCTTCGCGTCAGCCCTCCTCGGGGCCACCGCTCTCCTCGTCTGCCGACTTCTCTTCCTTCGCGGCCGGCGTCGCCCCGGGCTGGGGCTCGGCCACCGCCACGCGCGCGGGCCGGATGGTCCGCTCGCCGATCCGGTACCCAGGCTGCAGGATCGCCACGCAGGTCGTCTCGGTGACGTCCGGTGCGTAACTGTGCATCAGGGCCTCGTGGATCGTCGGGTCGAAGGGCTCGCCCTCCTTGCCGAACTGCTGCAGCCCCATCTTGGCGGCCACCGTCTCCAGCGACTCGGCGACCGACTTGAAGCCGCCCACCAGCTCGCCGTGGTCCCGGGCCCGGCCGATGTCGTCGAGCACGGGCAGCAGCTCCGTCAGAAGGCCCGCGACCGCGATCTCCTTGACGGTGACACGGTCACGCTCCACCCGACGGCGGTAGTTCTGGTACTCGGCCTGAAGCCGCTGGAGGTCGGCGGTGCGCTCGCTGAGCGCGCTGCGGACCTGGTCCAGCTGGGCGGTCAGACCGGCCGTCTGTGCGGCGTCCCCGGCCGGGGCCGCCGAGCCCTCCTCCGCGGAGGGGGTCTCGGCGGCCTCGGCGGCGTCGTCGGCGCCGGAGGGGACGTCGGGCTTCTCCTCGAAACCCGGGGTCTCCTCCGTCATCAGGCAGCGCCGCCCTTCGGCTTCTCGTCGTCGACGATCTCGGCGTCGACGACGTCGTCGTCGGCCTTGGCCTCGCCCTGCGGGGCGTCGCCGCCGGCGGCCTGCGCGGCCTGCGCGTCGGCGTACATGGCCTGGCCGAGCTTCTGGGAGACGGCCGCGACCTTCTCGGTGGCCGTACGGATCTCCGCGGTGTCCTCGCCCTTGAGCTTCTCCTTCAGCTCGGCGACGGCGGTCTCGACCTCGGTCTTGACCTCACCGGGGACCTTGTCCTCGTTGTCCTTGAGGAACTTCTCCGTCTGGTAGACGAGCTGCTCGCCCTGGTTACGGGACTCGGCGGCCTCGCGGCGGCGGTGGTCCTCGTCCGCGTACTGCTCGGCCTCCTGGCGCATCCGGTCGACCTCGTCCTTCGGCAGCGAGGAGCCACCGGTGACGGTCATCTTCTGCTCCTTACCCGTGCCCAGGTCCTTCGCGGTCACGTGCATGATGCCGTTGGCGTCGATGTCGAAGGCGACCTCGATCTGCGGGACACCACGCGGGGCCGGCGGCAGACCGGTCAGCTCGAACATGCCGAGCTTCTTGTTGTACGCCGCGATCTCGCGCTCACCCTGGTAGACCTGGATCTGCACCGACGGCTGGTTGTCCTCGGCCGTCGTGAAGATCTCCGACCGCTTGGTCGGGATCGTGGTGTTGCGCTCGATGAGCTTGGTCATGATGCCGCCCTTGGTCTCGATACCAAGCGACAGCGGGGTCACGTCGAGGAGCAGGACGTCCTTGACCTCACCCTTCAGCACACCGGCCTGCAGGGCGGCACCGATGGCGACGACCTCGTCCGGGTTCACACCCTTGTTGGCCTCCTGGCCACCGGTCAGCTCCTTGACGAGCTCGGCGACGGCCGGCATACGGGTGGAGCCACCGACGAGAACGACGTGGTCGATCTCGGACAGGTTGATGCCCGCGTCCTTGATGACGTTGTGGAACGGCGTCTTGCAGCGCTCCAGGAGGTCGGCCGTCAGCTGCTGGAACTGAGCCCGGGTGAGCTTCTCCTCCAGGTGCAGCGGACCCTCGGCGGAGGCCGTGATGTACGGCAGGTTGATCGACGTCTCGGTGGAGGACGACAGCTCGATCTTCGCCTTCTCCGCGGCCTCGCGGAGACGCTGGAGAGCCATCTTGTCCTTGGCCAGGTCGACGCCGTGGCCGTTGGCGAACTGCTTCACCAGGTAGTCGACGACACGCTGGTCCCAGTCGTCACCACCGAGGTGGTTGTCACCGTTGGTCGCCTTCACCTCGACGACGCCGTCACCGATCTCCAGGAGGGACACGTCGAACGTGCCGCCACCGAGGTCGAAGACGAGGATCGTCTGGTCGTCCTTGTCCAGGCCGTAGGCCAGGGCGGCCGCGGTCGGCTCGTTGACGATACGCAGGACGTTGAGGCCCGCGATCTCACCGGCCTCCTTGGTGGCCTGACGCTCGGAGTCGTTGAAGTACGCCGGGACGGTGATGACCGCGTCGACGACCTTCTCACCCAGGTACGCCTCGGCGTCGCGCTTCAGCTTCTGCAGGATGAAGGCGCTCATCTGCTGCGGGTTGAAGTTCTTGCCGTCGATCTCGATCTTCCAGTCGGTGCCCATGTGGCGCTTGACCGACCGGATGGTCCTGTCGACGTTGGTGACCGCCTGGCGCTTGGCGACCTCGCCGACGAGCACCTCACCGTTCTTCGCGAAAGCGACGACGGACGGCGTGGTCCTGGCGCCCTCGGCGTTGGTGATGACGGTGGGCTCGCCGCCTTCCAGAACGCTGACGACGGAGTTAGTCGTGCCCAGGTCGATGCCGACCGCACGTGCCATTTCAATTCCTCCAGCTGACTGACTTGAGTGGATCTGACTCAAGGATGCATGACGATCCCCGACCCGTCAACAGACCTGAGCGGGGGCGACTCAACTCTTCACCCTGAGAGTCGCTCAAAGAGGCGCCGAGAGGCCCGCCAGGGCGCGTCATTCCCCGGTTCTGGGCCCTTCGTCATGAGAGAGTCCGGGATGCCCCTGCCGGGCAAACCGGGCGTATCCCACGAATATCCCATGAATGTCACTCGAAAGGGTGTGGGGAATGACGGCCAAGCGCGCACTCGACCTCTTCGGCGGACTCGCCCTGCTGGCCGCCCTCTCCCCTCTCTTCGCCGCCGTCGCCCTCCCCCTCGCACTCGCGACGGCCGGAGCAGGCGGGGTGATGCGCCGCCGGACCGTCGCGGGCCGGGGCGGACAGGCCTTCACGATGCGCACGTTCCGCACGAAGGGTCCGCTGGCCGGACTCCCCCAACTGGTCCATGTCGTACGCGGCGAGATGTCGCTCGTCGGACCCTGCCCGCTCACTCCCGGACACCGCGAATGCGTGGGCGAGTCCCGCCGGAGGCTGACCGTACGGCCGGGGATGACAGGGCTGTGGCAGATCAGCGGACGCTCGGATCTTCCCTGGGAGGAACGTGAGCTCCTCGACCTCCACTATGTGGACCATCACTGGCTCGGGATGGATCTGGCCATCCTGGCGCGTACGCTTCCAGCAGTCCGCAGGCGTCGCGGGGCGAGCGCTTCCACGACGGGGGAAACCCGGTCGGCAAGGCTTGCCTGAGCGACACAGATCACCGCAGGCGCCGCTACAGCGCGGAGCCGTGACGGGGTAATCTCAGCACGGACTGAATAAGTTACCGCTTAGTAGCGCCGGACTCCGCCACACTGGGGAGTGCAGGCGCTCCGCCTCGCAGGCCCGCCCGAGGAGCCCCTCATGCAACTCGCCGCGATCATCGTGTCGATCGCCATCACGGTGGTGGCCGTCGCGCTGTTCGGCCGCGCCATCGCGCAGATCTACCGCTTCGTGAAGCTCGGCCAGCCCGTGCCCGCGGGCACGCGCACCGGCGACCCCACACAGCGCACCATCACCCTGGTCAAGGAGTTCCTCGGCCACACCCGCATGAACCGCTGGGGTGTCGTCGGCGTGGCGCACTGGTTCGTCGCGGTGGGCTTCTTCTCGCTGCTGCTCACGATCGTCAACGCCTTCGGCCAGCTCTTCCAGGCCGACTGGCTGATCCCGATCATCGGCGACTGGCTGCCGTACGAGGTCTTCACCGAGTTCCTCGGCCTGATGACCGTCCTCGGCATCGTGACCCTCATCGTGATCCGGCAGCTGAGCCGCCCGGGCAAGGCGGGCCGCAAGTCGCGCTTCGCGGGATCCAAGACCGGCCAGGCGTACTTCGTCGAGGCGGTCATCCTGATCGTCGGCCTCTGCATCATGACGCTGCGCGCCCTGGAGGGCGTCCAGCACCACGTGACGAGCTGGGAGCCGGGCTTCTTCGCCTCGTACCCGCTGATCGCGCTCCTCGACGGCCTGGACCTGAGCACGATCCAGCACCTCACCTACTTCTTCGCGGCGCTCAAGATCGTCACGTCCTTCACCTGGATGATCACGGTCTCGCTGAACACCAACATGGGTGTCGCCTGGCACCGCTTCCTCGGCTTCCCGAACATCTGGTTCAAGCGGAACGCCGACGGCTCCACCGCGCTGGGCGCGCTCCAGCCGATGACGACCGCGGGCAAGGAGATCGACTGGGAGGACCCGGCCGAGGACGCCGTCTTCGGTGTCTCCCAGGTCGAGCAGTTCTCCTGGAAGGGCATCCTCGACTTCTCCACCTGCACCGAGTGCGGTCGCTGCCAGTCGCAGTGCCCCGCCTGGAACACGGGCAAGCCGCTCTCCCCGAAGCTCCTGATCATGTCGCTGCGCGACCACGCGCACGCCAAGGCCCCGTACCTGCTGGCCGGCGGCGGCAAGGACATGGAGGGCAACGAGCAGGCGTCCGAGGAGCAGCTGGCCGGTGTGCCCGCCGCCGCCCTCGCGGAGGCCGAGCGCCCGCTGATCGGCACCGCCGAGGAGAACGGCGTCATCGACCCGGACGTCCTGTGGTCCTGCACCACCTGCGGCGCCTGTGTCGAGCAGTGCCCGGTCGACATCGAGCACATCGACCACATCGTCGACATGCGCCGCTACCAGGTGATGATCGAGTCCGCCTTCCCCTCGGAGGCCGGCACGATGCTCAAGAACCTGGAGAAGAAGGGCAACCCCTGGGGCCTGGCGAAGAAGCAGCGCGTCGAGTGGACCAAGGAGGTCGACTTCGAGGTCCCGATCGTCGGCAAGGACGTCGAGGACCTCACCGAGGTCGACTACCTGTACTGGGTCGGCTGCGCCGGCGCCCTGGAGGACCGGGCCAAGAAGACCACCAAGGCCTTCGCCGAACTGCTGCACATGGCGGGCGTCTCGTTCGCGATCATGGGCGGCGAGGAGAAGTGCACGGGCGACTCGCCCCGCCGCCTGGGCAACGAGCCGCTGTTCCAGCAGCTCGGCCAGGAGAACGTCGCGATGCTGAACATGGCGTTCGGCGAGGACGACGAGGACGAGTCGACGAAGAAGCCGAAGTCGGCGAAGAAGATCGTCGCTACCTGCCCGCACTGCTTCAACACGATCGCGAACGAGTACCCGCAGCTGGGCGGCGAGTTCGAGGTCATCCACCACACGCAGCTGCTCCAGCACCTCATCGACGAGGGCAAGCTGATCCCGGTGACGCCGGTCGACGGTCTGATCACGTACCACGACCCGTGCTACCTGGGCCGCCACAACAAGGTCTACACGCCCCCGCGCGAGATCATGTCGGCCGTCCCGGGCCTGCGGCAGCAGGAGATGCACCGCCACAAGGAGCGCGGCTTCTGCTGTGGCGCCGGTGGCGCGCGGATGTGGATGGAGGAGCGGATCGGCAAGCGCATCAACAACGAGCGCGTCGACGAGGCCCTGTCCCTCAACCCGGACATCGTCTCCACCGCCTGCCCGTTCTGCCTGGTCATGCTCACGGACTCCGTGAACGGCAAGAAGAACGAGGGCAAGGCGAAGGAGTCCGTCCAGGTGGTGGACGTGGCGCAGCTGCTGCTCGACTCGGTGAAGACCAAGCCGGAGGACGTCCAGGCGGACGACCCGGAGCCGGTCTCGGCCGAGTAAGAGGTACGTAGGGGAGGGCCGCCCGGCGCGAGAATGCGCGGGGCGGCCCTTCTGCGTTCCGTCAGCCCTGCCGCTGTCCGCGGCGGTGATGGAGGGCGAACCCGAGCCCGGCGGCCCCGAGGGCCGCGAGACCACCGCCGCCGCCGATGAGGGTGCCTCGTGGGAGGAGCCGGAGACGTCCTCGGCACCGGCCTTCACGGCGCCCTCGGGGACGGCGCCCCGGGGGACGTCGGTCCGCGGCGCGGCGGCCTTCGGCACGACGGTGGTCGACTTCGTACCCTTCTGGACCCGGTACTTCTCGATCAGCCGCCCGCGGAAGTCGTAGACCCAGCTGTTGCCGCCCTGCTTCGGGGTGTCGACGACGACGAACGCGTCGTGCCCCTTGCCGGCGACGACGAGCTTGTAGGTCCAGCCGTGGTGGGTGGCGGTGGGGTGCCTGAGGCCGAGCGTGCCGAGGTGCCTCCCGCCGGGCACGGAGATCACGACGCGGGGCCCGTGGGACCCTTGACGAGCTTGGCGAGCTGCCCGTCGGGCGTGGTGACGGAGGCGGGCTTGGGGGTCGGCTTGGGGGCGGGCTTGGGGGCGCCCTCGGCCCAGGAGGTGACGGTGCGACATCCGTAAAGCTACGGAGCGGATGTCGAGGCAGACCGTCGGCCCTGTACCAGTGAGCCGAGGACGGAGCGCCTTCGTAAAGCCCCTAGGGGCCCCCTAGGGGATGTCACAGCTCAGTGGCAAAGGAGCGCCCACACAGCGGAAACGGGTACGTTCAAGGCGTGGCTGGATTCAGGAACGGACGCGGCCGGGACAACCGCCCCCCGCAACAACAACCGCAGCAGGCGCCGTACGGGTACACCGCGGCCCCGCCGCCCCACCCGCAGCAGCAGTGGCCCCAGCAGGCCCCGCAGGGCGGCGGTGGCGGGTACGGGGAGCCGGAGTACTTCGGGGACCCGCACGGAGCGCAGCAGCATCAGCAGCAGCACTACGCGGCGAACACGCCGGGGCACACGCAGATGTTCAGCGTGAACGACGACCCCTACGGCGACGCGGCGACGTACCACTCCGGTGCGGCCGCCGCCCCGAGCGGCCCCCGGCTGCCCTGGAAGGCCCTCCTGAGCGGCATCGTGCTGCGCCCGGCGCCGACGTTCCTGCAGATGCGGGACCACGCGGTCTGGGGCCCGGCGCTGATCGTCACGTTCCTCTACGGGCTGCTGGCGATCTTCGGCTTCGACCAGGCGCGCGAGGAGGCCATCGGCGCGACGCTGTCGACGGCGATCCCGTACGTACTGATGACGGGCGCCGGCTTCGTCGTCGGTGGTCTGATCCTGGGCGCGGTCACGCACACCCTGGCGCGTCAGCTGGGCGGCGACGGCAGCTGGCAGCCGACCGTGGGCCTGTCGATGCTGATCATGTCGATCACGGACGCGCCCCGGCTGGTCTTCGCGATGTTCCTCGGCGGCGAGAACAGCCTGGTGCAGGTTCTCGGCTGGGCCACCTGGCTGGCGGCGGGCGCGCTGTTCACGCTGATGGTGAGCCGCTCGCACGACCTGCCGTGGCCGAAGGCGCTGGGAGCGTCGGCGATCCAGCTGATCGCGCTGCTGTCGATCATCAAGCTGGGCACGCTGTAAGGAACACGCCGTAAGAGCCGTAGGAAGAGGGAAGGCCCCCACCGCGAGCGGTGGGGGCCTTCGTCATACCCCGGGCGTCGTCCCTCGGGTCAGGCGTCGAGGACCTGGCCCTCGCGCCGCACGACGGGCGGCTCGACGGACCAGGGGAAGTTGATCCACTCGTCGGTCTTCTTCCACACGTACTCGCACTTCACGAGCGAGTGCGACTTCTCGTAGATGACGGCGGAGCGGACCTCGGCGACGTGGTCGACGCAGAAGTCGTGGACGAGCTTGAGGGTCTTGCCCGTGTCGGCGACGTCGTCGGCGATGAGCACCTTCTTGTCGCTGAAGTCGATGGCGTTCGGGACGGGCGCCAGCATGACCGGCATCTCCAGGGTCGTCCCCACGCCGGTGTAGAACTCGACGTTCACCAGGTGGATGTTCTTGCAGTCGAGGGCGTACGCCAGACCGCCGGCGACGAAGACGCCGCCACGGGCGATGGAGAGCACGATGTCGGGCTCGTAGCCGTCGTCGGCGATGGTCTGGGCGAGCTCGCGGATGGCGCGGCCGAAGCCCTCGTAGGTGAGGTTCTCCCGTACGTCACTCATTGCTGTCACACCTGGGTCCGATGGAAGTTCATGTACGAACGGGAGGCCGTCGGCCCCCGCTGCCCCTGGTAGCGCGAGCCGTACCGCTCGCTGCCGTACGGGAACTCGGCGGGCGAGCTCAGCCGGAACATGCACAGCTGCCCGATCTTCATCCCCGGCCAGAGCTTGATCGGCAGGGTGGCGAGGTTCGACAGCTCCAGCGTCACGTGCCCGGAGAAGCCGGGGTCGATGAACCCGGCGGTGGAGTGGGTGACGAGCCCGAGCCGCCCGAGCGAGCTCTTCCCCTCGAGCCGCGACGCGATGTCGTCGGGGAGGGTGATGACCTCGTAGGTCGAGGCGAGCACGAACTCACCGGGGTGGAGGATGAACGCCTCGTCACCCTCGGGCTCGACCTCACGCGTCAGGTCGAGCTGCTCGACGGCGGGGTCGATGTGGGGGTAGCGGTGGTTCTCGAACACCCGGAAGAAGCGGTCAAGCCTCACGTCGATGCTCGAGGGCTGCACCATGGATTCGTCGTACGGGTCGATGCGCACCCGTCCGGCGTCGATCTCGGCCCGGATGTCCTTGTCTGAGAGAAGCACGCCCCCACGATACGCAGAGGGCGCGGACCTGCCCCAATCGGGAAGACTCCGCGCCCTGCCGGCCATCAGCGCCGCTCGAGCTCCACGGGCACGGCATGCCGCAACCGCGCACACCGTGGACACCGAATGAGCCGCCCTGGCCCGATCCGCCCGGCACCGAGCTGCTGCAGCGGGAACGAAGCGGTACTGAACACATGCCCTTCGGCACAACGAACGACGGTGCGCTCCATCGAACCCATCAAGTCCCTTCCCCGACAAGTGGTGGACGAGACAGCCACATTAAACGCCGAGGCACCCGGTCTCCAGGCGCCGCTCCGTCACGGGGAGGTACGCCCTGACTCCGCGATGGGGTACAGTGTCGGAGTCTGCGGTACCGATCAACGAACCGCCAGGCGGATGTAGTTTAATGGTAGAACATGAGCTTCCCAAGCTTATAGCGCGGGTTCGATTCCCGTCATCCGCTCTACTACGAAGCCTCAGGTCAGAGACCTGGGGCTTCGTCGTCGTACGGACCTGTCGGGGTCGTGTGAGCTTCTCTCGGCCTGATGACGTGATGGGCGGGTCAGCAAGATCGCCCGCCGGCAGTTGTCAGCCGGTCTCGAGCATCTGCCGCATCTGGGTGATCTCGGCGGTCTGGGAAGTGATGATGTCGTCGGCCAGGTCCTTGGCGGGGCCGTAAGCGCCCTGCAGCTTCTCCGTCTTGGCCATGTCGATCGCGCCTTCGTGGTGCTCGATCATCATGGTCAGGAACATGGTGTCGAAGGCGCTTCCCCTGGCGTTGCCCAGCCGGTTCAAGTCCTGGTCGTCCATCATCCCGGGCATGCCGGAGTCGTCATCGCCGTGGCCCATGCCGTCCATGCCGACGCCGGTGGGGACCTTTTCACCCCACGCCTTGAGCCAGCCGGACATGGTCTCGATCTCCGGGGCCTGCGCCTTCTTGATCTCTTCTGCGAGTGCCTTGACGTCGGCGGATGCGCCGTGGGCGGCGACCATGTCGGACATCAGGATGGCCTGGCGGTGGTGAGGGATCATCCCCTGCGCGAAGGCGACGTCCGCCTGGTTGTGTCGGTCGGCATCCGACGAGGCCGGGGCGGTCGTGGTCGCCGAAGCCGTGCCGGCCGTGTTCGTGGTGTTGTCGCTGCCGCACGCGGCGAGGACCAGGCCGGCGGCGATCGCGGTGGCCGCCAGGGCCGCCCGGCGGGATCGGTTCGTGTTCATTTCGCTGAGCTCCAGTGATCGGATGCGAGAGTGGGGGTCGGCCTTCCGTGGCTGGCGCTCATTGGGCGCGCGCCACAAATGAAGCCCCTACGTCCGCAGGATCTGGAGGTCGGCGAGCAAAGGTGGTGCCCGCCCTTAGGCGGGCTCGTAGGCCAGTGCGAGCGACACCACAGACTGAACGTGGACAAGGCCGCTCGGCACACCTGTGAGGGGGACGGTATCCGGCGCGGCGATGCCGGGGGCATCGGGCGGGGTCGCAGATGTGCACATCTGGTCCGCGTGTCCGGCGTCCCGGGCTGAACCCTGATCCTCGTCGTCGGCGCACGGATACTGCGACTCGGCGGCCGCCGAGTGGTGGGACACGTGCACCGTGAAGCCCGCCTCCGGCTGCGCGGCTGCTGGGCCGAAACCGTGCATGCCGAGCAACCCGATCAGGAGGGCGAGGACGAGCAGCGGTCCCAGCCGAGTCACCGGCCCGGGCTGCGGCTGCCTGCGGGGCTCGCGAGGGGTCACGTTTCAACCGTAGGACGCCCCCGCACCTAGCGCAGCACAGCCTGGGCACGGCTACCCCTCCTGGCCGTCGTCTCTGTCAGCGGAGACCGCAGGGACCGGGCCGGGCAGGTTGAGGCGCTTGAGGGCGAGGGCGTTGACGGCGACGATGACGCTGGATCCGGACATGGACAGGGCGGCGATCTCGGGGCGGAGGATCAGGCCCGTGGCGGGCTCGAAGACACCGGCGGCGATGGGCAGGGCGATGGCGTTGTAGCCGATGGCCCAGCCGAGGTTCTGGCGCATCTTGCGCAGGGTGCCCCGGCCGATACGCAGGGCGGTGGGGACGTCGAGGGGGTCGGAGCGCATCAGGACGAGGTCGGCGGTCTCGATGGCGACGTCGGTGCCGGCGCCGATGGCGATCCCGAGGTCGGCCTGGGCGAGGGCGGGTGCGTCGTTGACTCCGTCGCCGACCATCGCGACCTTGCGGCCTCCGCGCTGGAGTTCGGCGACGGTGGCTGCCTTGTCGCCGGGCAGGACCTCTGCGATGACGGTGTCGATGCCCAGGCGCTGTGCGATCCGCTCGGCGGTGGCCCGGTTGTCGCCGGTGAGCATGACGACCTCGACACCGAGTGCGTGGAGTTCGCGTACGGCGGCCGCGGAGGTCTCCCGCGGCGCGTCAGCGATGGCGATGAGCGCGGCGGCCAGGCCGTCGACGGCGGCGATGACCACGGTACGGCCGGTGGCGGCCAGCTCGTCCCGCCGGACGGCGAGCGGACCGAGGTACACGCCGTCGCGTTCGGCCAGCCGGCGGTTGCCCACGGCGACCCGGTGGCCGTCCACCACCGCGGCCGCCCCGTGGCCGGGCACGCTCTCGAACTGACGGGCAAGCACCGGGCTCACGCCGCGCGAATCGGCGTAGCGTACGACCGCCTCGGCCAGCGGGTGCTCGGATTCCCGCTCGACCGCCGCGACCAGCCGCAGGACCTCGTCCTCGTGGCGGTCGGGTGCGATGACGATCTCGGTGACCTCCGGTTCGCCCTTGGTGAGGGTGCCGGTCTTGTCCATGACCACGGTCTGAATCCCGGCGGACGCTTCCAGAGCCATAGCATTCTTGAACAGGACCCCACGCTTGGCCCCCAGGCCGGTGCCGACCATGATCGCGGTGGGAGTGGCCAGGCCGAGCGCGTCGGGGCAGGTGATGACGACCACCGTGATCGCGAACAGCATCGCGCTGCTGAAGGGCCGGTCGGTGGCCAGCAGCCAGACGGCGAGCGTGAGTCCGCCGCCGACGAGGGCGACGAAGACCAGCCAGAACGCGGCCCGGTCGGCGAGCCGCTGGCCGGGGGCCTTGGAGTTCTGAGCCTCCTGGACCAGCTTGACGATCTGGGCCAAGGCGGTGTCGGCGCCCACCCTGGCCGCCCGCACCCGCAGGGTCCCGTTGGCATTGAGGGTGGCACCGACCACGGCGGCGCCCGGGGCCTTGTGCACCGGCAGGCTCTCCCCGGTCACCGTCGACTCGTCGACCTCGCTCTCGCCGTCCTCCACAACCCCGTCCGCAGGGATCTTGGCCCCGGGGCGGACGAGCAGCAGGTCCCCGACGACCACCTCGGAGGTGGCGACTTCGACCGCTTCCCCGTTCCGCAGGACGAGCGCCTTGGGCGGGGCGAGGTCCAGCAGGGCACGGACGGCGTCGTTGACGCCGCCGCGGGCGCGCATCTCGAACCAGTGGCCGAGCAGCACGAAGGAGGCCAGCACGGTGGCCGCCTCGTAGAACACCTCTCCGCCGCCCGTGAGGGTGATGACCAGGGAGTACAGCCAGCCCGCGCCGATGGCGACCGCGACCAGCACCATCATGTCCAGGGTCCGGGCGCGCAGGGCCCGGACGGCGCCGACGAAGAAGATCGAGCACGAGTAGAAGATCACCGGCAGGCTCAGCAGGAGCGCCCACACGTCCTGCCTGAGCCCGAACGGCACGGGTGCGTGCCATCCGAAGACCTCCTCGCCGATCGGGGACCAGACCACGATCGGAATCGAGAAGACCGCCGCGACGAGGAAGCGGTTGCGCATGTCGGCCACCATGGCCGCCATCGACATCCCCGCATGGCCGCCATGACCGTCGTCGCCCGCCTCCTCGTCGGGCGGCGGCCCGCTCTCCGGGCCGTGCCCCGCGTGCGCCGGCGGTACGGCTTCGGTCGCTTCCACCCCTCCGGGCGGATCCGGCTCGTCCATCGGGTCGCAGATGTGGGACGGCACCGACTGGCCCGCGCAGTGGTAGCCGCACTCGGTGACCCAGCCTCGCAGCTCGGCCAGGGAGGTCCGGCTCGGGTCGAAGACGACCGTGGCCGACTGCGCGACGGCGTTCACCTCGACGTCCAGCACACCTGGCCGCCGGCCCAGCACGGTAGCGACCGTGTTCTGCTGAGTGGCTCGGATCAGGCCCCGCACGTCGAGCACCACCGTGCTGCGCTCCTTGCCGCCCTTGCGCGGCTCGGGATCCAGCGGGTGCCGCATGCCCGTTCACCTCCCCGATCCCACAGCCGCCCAACTCGACCAGGGCGCCTACCAGCAGCCTGTGGCCGTCGCGACCGCCCCGCAACGGCAGAGCAAGCAGGCACTTGGAAAGCGGGTCGAGCACAACGGCTGGCGCATGGCGCAGATCGGCCGTGTGCACCTCCTCGTCGGCCGCTTCCCGTCGCAGTGAAAGCGCGGTCGCGCGGAACCCACCCTGGCCGCCGCGTGCCACAGCGCTGCCCGCACCACGGAACGGATTCTCCCTGCCGCTCCAGTGACAACCACCGTTCCCAGGACCACCGCGACCTCCCCCACCCAGATCCCGAACCTTGCGCCCTCGAAGAGCCGCGCCCCTCTCACCTGAGCGCGCTGCGGGGCAGCGGCACTCCGGGGGCTCGTCCAACCCGGGGCGGGTCGGTCAGCCGACGGCGTCGAGGGTGCTCAGGGCGGCGTCGAGGCGGCGGGTGGCCTCGTCGGCGACTTCCTGGAGGGCGGGAAGTCCCGTGAGGGTGACCATGACGCCGGGGTCCAGCGCCTGGACGGCGGTGCGGTCCCCGTCGGCGCGGACCACGACGTTGCAGGGCAGGAGGAGGCCGATGGTGCGGTCGGCGTCCAGAGCCCGGCGGGCGAGGGGCGGGTTGCAGGCTCCGAGGATCAGATAGTCCTCCATGTCGTGGCCGAGCTTGGCCTTCAAGGTGGCGGTGACGTCGATCTCGGTGAGGATGCCGAAACCCTGCGAAGCCAGGGCGTCGCGGACGGCGGCGACGGTGGTGGCGAAGTCGGTGGTGCAGTGGACGGTCCGGTCGTAGCGCACGGCGTCATCCCTTTCGTCGAGTGCGTGGGCGGGAGGGTCCGGGCATGTGCCCCGTATGACGGGTTCTGTCCCCGCCGCCAAAAATACCCCCTGGGGTACCCGTGTTAGGCTCGAAATATACCCCCGGGGGTAATGTCCAGCCGAACGGAGCAACCGCGTGTTCTTCATCGACACCATCGAGACCGAGAGCCTCGGAAACCGCAGCTACCTGGCGGGAGGCGCGCGCACCGCAGTGGCGGTCGACCCGCCCCGCGACATCGACCGGGTCCTGGCGGCGGCCGCCGCGCGGGGAGTGCGGATCTCCCATGTGGTGGAGACCCACGTCCACAACGACTACGTCACCGGTGGCCTCGACCTGGCCCGCCTGACCGGCGCCGCCTACCTGGTGCCCTTCGCCGCCCGTGTCTCCTTCGCCCGCACGCCCGTCGCCGACGGCGACACGGTGAGCGTGGACGAGGGCATCACGCTGCGGGCGCTGGCAACCCCCGGACACACCCCGCACCACACCTCCTACGTACTGGAGGAGCACAGGTCGGTGGCGGCGGTCTTCACCGGCGGGTCGCTGCTGATCGGCTCGGTCGGCCGCCCGGACCTGGTGGAGCCCCGGCTGACCGAACAGTTGGCCCGGGCCCAGCACGCCTCCGCCCGCCGCCTGGCCGCCGAGCTCCCCGACGAGACGCCGGTACTGCCCACCCACGGCTTCGGCAGCTTCTGCTCGTCCTCTCAGGCCGAGGGCGACGCCACCACGATCGGCAAGGAGAAGACCGCCAACGACGCACTCGTCAAGGACGTCGACTCCTTCGTCGCCAACCTGCTGGCCGACCTGGAGGACGTACCCGCCTACTACGCCCACATGGGCCCGGCCAATGCCGCCGGCCCCCGGCCCGTGGACCTGAGCACGCCGCCCCTGACCGACGCGGCCGACATCGCGGAGCG
Source organism: Streptomyces sp. NPDC012508 (assembly GCF_042902595.1). Taxonomy (NCBI): domain Bacteria; kingdom Bacillati; phylum Actinomycetota; class Actinomycetes; order Kitasatosporales; family Streptomycetaceae; genus Streptomyces; species Streptomyces sp. NPDC012508. The sequence goes on along the minus strand of NZ_JBIBEO010000004.1, from coordinate 466,933 downwards.
GCTGGCCGCCGGGGAGTGGGTGGTGGACCTGCGCAATCGGATCGCGTTCGCCGAGGGCCACGTCGCGGGATCGTTCAACTTCGAGGCGGAGGGAAAGATCGCCACCTACCTCGCGTGGATGATCCCCTGGGGCAAGCCCGTCACCCTCCTCGCCGAGTCCCCCGCCCAGCTCGCCGCCGCCCAGCGCGAACTGGTCCGCGTCGGCATCGACCGACCCGCCGCGGCCGCCACCGGCACTCCCGGGAACTGGATGCCGGACGGCCACACCCCGCGCTCCTTCCCCCGTGCCACCTTCGCCGACCTGGCCGCCCAGACGCCCCGCCCGGACGTGGTCCTGGACGTACGCCGCGACTCCGAGCGCGCCAACGGCTGGATCGAGGACTCCGTCCACATCCCCATCCACCACCTGCACCAGCGCCTGGCCGACGTGCCCGCCGGGACGGTGTGGGTGCACTGCGCGGGCGGGATGCGCGCGGCCATCGCGGCCTCCCTGCTGGACGCCGCGGGCCGCGACGTCGTCGCGGTCGACGACTCCTTCGACGCTGCCACGGAAGCCGGCCTGCCACTGACGACCGGCAGCTGAACCACCGCCACCGACAAAGAGAAGGAAGTCGGATGTTCCTCTTCCGACGCGGCACCGCCCGTCTCACCCCGCCCCAGGCCCACCAGCGCGCCACCAACGGTGACGCCGTACTCCTCGACGTGCGCGAACAGGTCGAGTGGAACGCCGGACACGCCCCCGACGCCGTACACGCGCCACTCTCCCGCCTAGCGACCGGCGCAGCCCTGCCCGCAGCCGCTCAGGGGCGGCCGCTGGTGGTGATCTGCCGCTCCGGGCACCGTTCACAACAGGCCGCGAAACTGCTGACCGGACGCGGCATCGAGGCTATCGACGTCAAAGGCGGTATGAACGCCTGGGCGGACGCCGGACTGCCGGTCGTCGACGCGCGCGGAAGCAGCGGCCGGATCACGTGAGCACGCTCATACTCGCCCTCGTCACCGGGGCTGTCATCGGACTGGCCCTCGGGGCTCTCGGTGGAGGCGGCAGCGTCCTGGCCGTCCCCGCCCTGATCTACCTCCTCGGCTTCACTCCGGCCGCCGCCACCACCGCGTCCCTGATCATCGTCACCGCCACCTCCGCCACCGCCCTCTACGCCCACGCGGTCTCCGGCAACGTGCGTTGGAAGACCGGCACCCTCTTCGCGGCGGCAGGAATCCTGCCCGCCATCGCCGCTGGCACCCTCGCCGCCCACCTGCCCGAGGCAGTGCTGACCACGGCGTTCGCCGCCATAGCGACCCTCGCCGCACTCGCCATGTTCAGAACCCCGCCCGCCGACCCGCAGCGCCGACCCGTCCGGCCCGCGCGGGCCGCCGGAGCGGGCGCCGGACTCGGCACGGTCACCGGCTTCCTCGGCGTGGGCGGAGGGTTCCTCGCCGTCCCCGCCCTCGTAGGCGCCGTGGGCCTGCGCATGCGCGCGGCGGTCGGCACCAGCCTCCTGGTCATCACCGTCAACTCCCTCGCCGCGCTCGCAGCCCGCGCCGGCACACACGCCCCCCTGCACTGGACGGTCATCGCTCCCTTCACCGGCGCCGCGATCCTCGGGGCCTGGGACGGCAAGCGCCTCGCCGCCAAGATCTCCGGAACCACACTCCAGCGGACCTTCGCGGCCGTACTCCTGGCCGTCGCCGCCCTCATGCTCGTCGACGCCATCAACTGACCCGGCGACATCCCCTTTCACCGGTCACCTTCAGCGATGCCCCAGGGGTACCGAGCGGAGGAGGCCAAGACCCCCACCAAGGACGGAACCCGCACCATGACCCACCCCCGCACCCTCGACGCCCACCAGGCCAGCAGCCGCCTGCACGAACTGATCGTCCTGGACGTCCGCACCCCCGGCGAATACGCCACCGGCCACCTGCCGGGCGCCCTCAACGTCCCCCTCGACCGCCTCAGCCTCGCGCTGCCCGACATCCGCGCGGCCGCCGCCCGCGGAGACATCCTCGTCGTCTGCGCCTCCGGCGCCCGCTCCGAGAAAGCCTGCGACACCCTCGCCGACAACGGCATCACCACCGCCACCCTGGCGGGCGGCACCGGAGCCTGGGCCGCCGGCGGCCACACCCTCCACCACCCCGAAGGCGGCACCCGCTCCACCTGGAGCATGGAACGCCAGGTCCGTCTCACCGCCGGCGCCGTCGTCCTGACCGGCCTCGCACTGGGCCGCCTGCGCCCCGCGTTCCGCCTCGCCTCCGCGGGCGTTGCCGGCGGCCTGGTCTTCTCCTCCCTCACCAACACCTGCGGCATGGCCGCCCTGCTCGCGAAGCTCCCCCACAACCGTCCTCACCAGGGCGACCTGGAAGCCACCCTCGACGCCCTCCGCAACCACTGATCCCAGAGACTGATATACCCCCTGGGGTACCATGATGGGAGAAGGCAACAGCTCAGGAGGTACGGAGTGAAGGTCGACGACAACGCGGTCGATGCAGTCCTCAACCGGCTGCGCCGCGCTCAGGGGCAGCTCGCCGGTGTTATCGCCATGATCGAAGCCGGACGCGACTGCAAGGACGTCGTCACCCAGCTCGCGGCGGTCTCCAAAGCCCTGGACCGCGCCGGCTTCAAGATCGTGGCCAGCGGCATGCGCCAGTGCATGACCACCGCGGACGAGAACCAGGCCCCCATGACCGAGGAAGAACTCGAAAAGCTCTTCCTCGCCCTCGCCTGACCATCACCCCGCACCAAAACGGACCGACCTCTCCACCATGACCGCCGTGACGCCACGACACGGAAGCGGCCGTGCCACAACGTGCCAGTGGGGACGGTCACAGCGGTCAACAAGGGTTTCACCGAGGTAGCCAGAATGGCGACCAAGGCGGACGAAATCGCAGGTCAGACGCCGTCTGCGCGCTCAAGTGCCGGGTGATTCCCAAGCTTATGGCGCGGGTTCGATTCCCGTCATCCGCTCCATAGCAAAGCCCCAGGTCAGCGACCTGGGGCTTCTGTGTTTCCCAGGGACGCGCGCAGCTGACCCACCAGGCACTGTCCGGCCCATCAGGCTTCAGAGCCTAGGGCCTGTGATCGCCGCCGCCCAGGGCTCGGTTCGCTTCACCGTCCTCCACGTGCCCTACTCGCAGCGTGAATCTGAGCGAATTCGCTCTCCCGAAGAGGCACTTGGCCGAGGGCCCTGCCGGTCAGCCGTGGCGAGCGGTCACCCCGGGGAGGAGCCCGCCGAGAAGCGCGCCGGGGCGCGATCCCGAAGCCATGAGGGCGGCGAAGCGCAGGTTGGCGCCTTACCCGAGGTGGGGTGGCGAGCCCGGTGTCACCAGGCCGGATTCGTAGGCGAGGATCACGAGCTGGGCGCGGTCGCGGGCGTGGAGTTTGGTCATGGCCCGGTTGACGTGGGTCTTCGCGGTCAGCGGGCTGATCACCATGCGGGCCGCGATCTCGTCGTTGGACAGGCCGTGCGCAACCAGGACGACGGCCTCGCGTTCGCGGCCGGTCAGCTCCTTCAGAGGCTTGCCGGGGCCGCTGGGGGTGAGGGGCGGCTGGGTGACGTACCGGTTGATCAGCTTGCGGGTGATCGAGGGCGCGAGGAGGACGTCGCCGCGTGCGGCCACGCGTACGGCGTGCAGGAAGTCCTCCGGCACGATGTCCTTGACGAGGAATCCGGCGGCACCCGCGCGCAGGGCGTTGAAGACGTGTTCGTCCAGGCCGTAGTTGGTCAGGATGACGACGTGCACTCCGGCGAGGGCAGGGTCGGCTGCGATGCGCCGGGTCGTCTCGATGCCGTCGAGGACCGGCATCTGGATGTCGATGAGTGCGATGTCGGGGAGGTGCTCCCTGGCGAGCTCCAAGCCCTCCTGCCCGTCGGCGGCCTCGGCCACGACCTCGATGTCGTCCTCGAGGTCGAGGAACGCGCGGAATCCGCTGCGGATGAGCGGCTGGTCGTCGACCAGCAGGACACGGATCATGATGCTCGTTCCACGGGAAGTTCGGCCTGGACGGTGAAGCCGCCCTCGCTTCTCGGTTCGGCGCGGAGCCGGCCGCCAAGGGCGGTGACGCGTTCGCGCATCCCCAGGAGCCCGATGCCGGGCTCCGGCGCACTGTCCGGCGTGGCTCTGCCGTCGTCGTCGACGCGGATCGCGAGGGTGTCCGGCCGGTAGTCGATGTGGACCGATGCCGTGCCGGCGTCCGCGTGACGGGCGATGTTGGTCAGCGATTCCTGAACGACCCGGTAGGCGGTCCTGCCCACTGCGGTTGGCACGTCGTGTCGCTGACCCTCGATCGTCAGCGTCGCCTTCAGGCCGCTCTTGCCGGCCCGCTCGACGAGTTCGGCGACGTGATCGAGTCCGTGCGGCGGGGTGGTGTCGTCGTCGCGCAGCACTTCCAGGGTCGCGCGGAGCTCCCGGGACGCCTCCCGGCCGGCCTCCCGGATCGCCAGGAGGGCAGCCGGGACCGGTTCGCCACGCTTGCGGGCCACGTGGACGGCAGCTTCGGACTGCACCTTGATGACCGAGATCTGATGGGTGAGCGAATCGTGCAGCTCCCGCGCGATGTGCAACCGCTCCTCGTCGGCGCGGCGCCGCGCGGTCTCCTCGCGGGTGCGCTCGGCTTCGTCGGCCCGCCGTTCGGCCTGGCGGAGGGCTTCACCGGCGGCGCCGGCGGCGATGAGCCAGGCGATCTGGAGGGCGCCCCGGGCCTGCGCGAACGCCTCGCCCGTGTCGTGCAGGCCCGATACCAGGGCCGCGAGGGGAAGAGAGGCCAGCACGGCCACGCTCACCGCCACCGTGATGATGCGGTGTCCCGCCCGCATGGCCGCGTACACCGCGAAGAGGAACGCGACGGCAGCCACGTCGAACCCCGCGGCCTGGTAGCCCACCGCGCAGAGCCCGGTGGCGACAAGGACGGCGACCGGAGCCCGGCGGCCTGCGGCCAGTGCCAGGCCGCCCACCGCCAGCAGCACGTAGCCGAGCAGGCCGAAGCCCGTGGCGGAGTGCTGACCTGACAGACCGGTGACCAGCAGCGCCGCCGCCACGCCTACGGCGATCAGCCAGTCCCTGACAGCGGCCCGAACGCGGAACCGTCGTTCGCTCATGCGCGCACCGTAGCCCGTGAACGCCGTGGGCGACTCCCGCTCGCGGACGAGGGTCGGACTACCGCGTGCGCAGTAGCTCGGCGGCGCCTGCCGCGTCCGTGGTACGCGAAGTGCCTGCGCCTGCTGGACGACCTGCCAGGGGCCGGGCCGCCATGCTCGAAGGGCATCCAGTCGTGGGAAGAGAAGGAGCGCCCTGATGTCCGCTCGTCGTCTGTTCGCCGCCTCCGCGACCGCCCTGCTGGGCGGGATCGGTCTTGCCACACCAGCGGCGGCGCACGCCTCGGTCCAGCCTGTCGCCGCCGCCGTCACCGACTTCAGCCTCGGGAGGCTCGGAGCCACCTCCGGCGGGGTGCTGGGGCTGGCCGCGGTGGTCATCGCCGTGCTGTCGCTGACCCGACCCGCCGGCCGTCTCGGCATCGACAACGGGTCGCTCGGGGCGATAGCGGCCGTGGTCGCGGGGCTGATCGCCGTGGCTCTCGGCGGGTTGGTCGCGGCCACCGCCGACGGTGGACTCGGCACCGGCAACGGGCTCGGTGGCGCGTACGTGGCCCTGCTGCTCGGGCTGGCCGGCACTGCCCTGGGCGGGCGAGCTCTGACCCGTTCCCGCCGCACTCCCTGACCAGAGCGGATACGTGAACTGGCGCGGTCACGCCGTGCGGGCGGTCACCGCTCGACAGACCGCAGTAGTCCCGACAGTGCGGTGCGGACACGTTCTCATCGCCAGGAGGCTTGCCACGACGGAGCTTCCGGCCAAGGCGAGGAAGAGGCCGCTGTAGCCGCCGAGGGGTCCGGCGAGGGTGGCCCCGACCGAGGGCGCCCAAGGGCGGCGGCGATGGTGGCCGGGCCGTGAGGAGGACGGAGCGGTGGCCGTATCGGCCGGCGCCCCATCGGTCGGTGACCGCGGTGGCCTGGAGGAGGGTGAGGTTGCCGCGAACGGCGCCGGCGAGGACGGAGAGCAGGACCAGGAGCGGGACGGGGCCGGCGACCAGGGCCAGGGCCGCTGTAGTGGTGCTGCTGCCGAAGGGAGCACGGCGCGGGGCCGCGACCGGTCCCCCGTTCCGGTCGCGGCCCCGTCCGTGGGGATGTGGAGGTCGGTCAGGAGCCGCAGGAAGGAGCCGAGGTCGTGGTGCCGAGCTGGATGAGCGCCGGGGCCGGGGCGCAGCAGCCTCCGCCGTCCGCCGACTGCTCCGTGTCCGGCTGGTCGAAAAGGCCGGCACCGCCGCACACTCCGGTCTCCGGGAGGACGAGCTCGACGCGCTCGGCCGACTCCTGGTCGCCCGCGATGGCGGCGACGACGGAGCGGACCTGCTCGTAGCCGGTGAGGGCGAGGAAGGTCGGGGCTCGTCCGTAGGACTTCATTCCGACGAGGTAGACGCCCTGCTCCGGGTGGGACAGCTCGTTCACGCCGTGGGGGTAGACCGTGCCGCAGGAGTGCTGGTTGGGGTCGATCAGCGGGGCGAGCGCCACCGGGGCCTGGAGGCGAGCGTCGAGGCCGAGGCGGAGCTCGGAGAGGAAGGAGAGGTCGGGGCGGAAGCCCGTGAGGACGATGACCTCGTCGACCGGGTCGAGCCGGCGGCCGTCCTCGGCCGCGAGGACCAGGCGGTCGCCATCGCGCTCGATAGCCTCCGTACGGAAGCCGGTGACGGCATCGGCGTGGCCCTCGTCCACCGCCGCCTTCGCGGCAAGGCCCAGTGCGCCGCGGGCGGGCAGCTGGTCGGCCGTACCGCCGCCGAAGGTGGAGCCGGAGATGCCCCGGCGCAGGATCCACACGGCCTTCGCCCCCGCGCCGTCCTCCGCCTTGGCCAGCTCGGCGAGGGAGGCAAGCGCGGTGAAGGCGGAGGCGCCGGAGCCGATGACGGCGGTGCGCCTGCCCGCGTACCGGGCTCGGACGGACGGGTCCTCGAGGTCGGGGACGCGGTAGGTGACGCGGTCGGCGGCGGCCTTCTCCCCGAGGGCGGTGAGGCCGGACGCTCCTGCCGGGCTCGGGGTGGACCACGTGCCGGAGGCGTCGATGACCGAGCGGGCGAGCAGCCGTTCCTCGCGGCCGTCGGCGTAGGCGACGTGGACGACGAACGGCTGGGCCTCGCGGTCGGCGTCCACGATGCGGTCGCGGCCGGCGCGCGAGACGCCGGTGACCGTGGCGCCGGTGCGGACGCGGTCGCCGAGGACGTCGGCGAGCGGCTGGAGGTAGTCGGCCACCCAGTCGCCGCCCGTCGGGTACGTCGTCGCGTCGGGCTTCACCCATCCGGTGGGGGCCAGGAGCTTCTCGGCTGCCGGGTCGGTGACCTCGCCCCAGGTGGAGAAGAGACGGATGTGTGCCCACTCGCGTACCGCCGCGCCAGCCGCTGGTCCGGCCTCCAGGACCAGCGGTTCGAGGCCGCGCTCGACGAGGTGGGCGGCGGCGGCCAGGCCTGTGGGCCCGGCCCCGACGACCACGACGGGCAGCTGGTCGGTGGCGGTGATGTTCACGACGATTCCCCTTGCTTCGACATCCGTCGATCTCTCGTGTCGCCAGCCTGGCACCTGAATCGACATCCGTCAACATAGACATTCATCGAAGTTCCCTCCCTGGAGAGGTCTGGGCTCCTGGTTCGACGTGTGTCAACATAGATACATGTCGAATGTCACCGCGCTGCCGCTCCTTGAGCCCGAGGTCGCCGCCTGCTGCCCGCCGCTCGCCGAGCGCCCGCTCACGGCCGAGGAGGCCGAGCGGACCGCCACCATGTTCAAGGCGCTGGGCGATCCGGTCCGACTTCGGCTCTTCTCCGCGGTCGCCTCGCACGAGGGCGGCGAGGCGTGCGTCTGCGACATCTCCGACGTCGGCGTCTCCCAGCCGACCGTCTCCCATCACCTGAAGAAGCTGAAGGAGGCCGGGCTGCTCTCCTCCGAGCGGCGCGGCACCTGGGTCTACTACCGGGTCGAGCCCGCCGTCCTCGCCGCCATGGGCGCGATTCTCACCAAGGCGGCTGCCGCATGACCGTCGCGACCGCCTCCGTCGTGCCCCTGACCGCCGCACACGCCGACGAGGTCGTCGCGATCTACCAGGCCGGTATCGACGAGGGCAACGCCACCTTCGAGACCACCGCACCCACCTGGGAGCAGTTCGACGCGGCCAAGCTGCCCGAGCACCGCTTCGCCGCCGTCGACGCCGATGGGACGCTGCTCGGGTGGGTCGCCGCCACCAAGGTCTCCGACCGGTGCGCGTACGCGGGCGTGGTCGAGCACTCGGTGTACGTGCACCCCGCCGCCCGAGGCCGTGGCATCGCGTCCTCCCTGCTCAAGGCGCTCATCGACTCCACCGAGGCGACCGGGATCTGGACCATCCAGTCCGGGATCTTCCCCGAGAACGCCGCGAGCCTGGCCGTGCACGAGCGGGCCGGCTTCCGGGTGATCGGCACCCGCGAGCGCATCGGCCGCCATCACGGCGTCTGGCGTGACGTCGTGCTGGTCGAGCGGCGCAGCCCTCATATCGACTGACCGCCCGGCGCCACGGTCGCCCAGTCTCCGCCGTCGACCAGGTTCAGCGCAGCATCTCGGCGATCTGGCGGGCGGCTTCGCGGGCGGGGCGGCCGACGCCGATGAGAGTGGCGGAGGCAGGCCCGGTCCAGTCTCCGTAGCCGAGGAGGTGCAGGCGGGGTTCGGCACGGGCCTGTGTGCCGCTGGTGGGGATGTGGCCGCGGGGGCCGCGCAGACCAAGTGGCCCCAGGTGGGACAGGGCCGGACGGAAGCCGGTGCACCAGATGATCGCGTCGGCGTTCGCGCGGGTTCCGTCGGCCCACTCCATACCGGTCGCGGTGAGTCGGGTGAACATCGGCTGGGCCTTGAGGCGTCCCGCGTCGCGGGCCTCGCGGACGGGCGGCACGGCGACGATGTCGCCCAGCGAGGCGACACCACCCGTGTCCGTACGACCCTCGTCGAGCGCGCGGCGGCGGGCGGTCGCGTGGTCGAAGAGGGCGCGGCCGTCGATGTCGTCGGCGAGGTAGCGCGGTTCGCGGAGGGTGACCCAGGTGAGATCGGTGCCGGACGCGAGGTCGGCGGCGATCTGGGCGCCGGAGTTTCCGCCTCCGACGACCACCACCTTCTGCCCGCCGAAGTCGGAGGGGCGGCGGTACTCCACGGTGTGGAGCTGCGTGCCCTTGAACTCCGTACGCCCGGGGACGGCGGGGAGGAAGGGGCGCCACCAGGTGCCCGTCGCGCTGATCACCGAACGCGCCCGCCAACTGCCGGCGCCCGCTTCCACCCGCAGGAACTCGCCGTCCCGGTGAACCGCTTCGACCCTGACCGATCGGACGACGGGAAGCCCGTACCGCCGCTCGTAGTCGGTGAGGTACGAGACGACGTGGGCCGCGGTCGGGTACGTCTCGCCGGACTGCGGTGGCATGAGCCGACCCGGCAGGGAGGAGTACGCGGCCGGGGAGAAGAGGTGGAGGGAGTCCCAGGCGTGCCGCCACGCTCCGCCCGGCTCGGCCTGGGCGTCGAGGACGACGAAGTCGAGGCCGAGGCGGCGCAGGTGGTAGCCGGCGGCGAGTCCTGCCTGGCCCCCGCCGATCACCACCACGTCCACGACCTGGGTCACTCGGCGTCGGTCTTCCCACGCATGAAGATGACCGCGACCAGGACCAGTCCCACGGCCGTCCCGATGAGCTGCATGCCGATGAACGCCGGGACCGAGGCGGGCGCGATGCCCGCGAAAGTGTCGGTGAAGGCGCGGCCGATCGTCACGGCCGGGTTGGCGAAGGACGTGGACGAGGTGAACCAGTAGGCCGCGCCGATGTACGAGGCGACAGCGACGGGCGCGAAGCGGAGCCGGTCGGTACGGGCCAGGCCGAAGATCAGCAGGATGAGGCCGGCCGTCGCCACGACCTCACCGAGGAGCAGGTTGCCGGCCGAGCGGTCGTGCGTGGACCACTTCACCAGCGGTTCGCCGAACATCGCATCAGCCAGGATCGCGCCCGCGACCGCGCCGACGACCTGCGACGGGACGTACACAGCGAGCTCGCGTCCGTTCACGCCCGCGCCTCCGCGGCGGGCGGTCCACCACTCCGCCAGGGTGACGGCCGGGTTGAAGTGCGCGCCGGAGACCGGGCCGAGGAGGGCGATGAGGACGCCGAGGCCGAACACCGTGGCCGTGGAATTGGCCAGCAACTGCAGGGCGACATCGTCGGTGAGGTCGGTGGCCTGGATGCCGGAGCCGACGACGATCGCCACCAGGGCAGCGGTGCCGACCAGCTCGGCGGCGGCTCGGGCGGCCAGCGGAGTACGGGGCGGGGTGGCGCCGGGCGCGGGCCGCGGTGACGTGTCGGCGGCTATGGCGTCGCTCGCGGCGGGCTCGGTGGCGGTCACAGGGAGGGTCTCCTCGGGCAGGTGAGGCGAGAGGCTTACGGGCAGGCTCTCTTGGTGTCGGCGTTGACGCGCGCGGCCTCGGCGAGGGCGGCGAACTGCCCGGCCAGGGCTTCGATGACGTCCGGCTTGAGCCGGTAGTACGTGAACCGGCCGCAGGGCTCGGTCTCGACGACCCCGGCCTCGCGCAGCACTCTCAGGTGGTTGGAGAGGTTGGTCTGCTTGGCACCGGTCTCCTCCACGAGGTGGGTGGTGCAGAGCGTCTCGCGGGCGAGCAGGGTCACGATCTGAAGGCGCAGGGGATCACCCAGAACCCGGATCAGATCAGTATCGACTGACGTCATCATGGGCTGATACTCTCACATCACCCGGTGCTGATACCAGCCTGGGCTGATCTCTTTCGATGCGCAGTCGGCGCTTCTCGCCGCGACCGCGCCGTCCCCCGAGGATGAACCGATGACCGCTCCGCTCGCCTCCGTGCTCTTCGTCTGCGTCCACAACGCCGGTCGCTCGCAGATGGCCGCCGGGTTCCTGAACCACCTGGCCGGTGACCGGATCGAGGTCCGTTCGGCCGGCTCGATCCCGGGCGACCAGGTCAACCCGGCCGCGGTCGAGGCGATGCAGGAGGCCGGCGTCGACATCTCCGACCAGGAGCCGAAGGTGCTGACCACCGAGGCCGTCCAGGCGTCCGACTACGTCATCACCATGGGCTGCGGCGACGCCTGCCCGATCTTCCCCGGCAAGAAGTACCTGGACTGGGCCCTGGCGGATCCGGCCGGCCAGGGCGTCGAGGCCGTCCGCCCCATCCGCGACGAGATCAAGGGCCTCGTCGAGGGCCTCATCGCCGAGATCGACGCGAAGCGGGAGGCATGACCTCGGTGCCCCGGCCCACGAGCGACGACGTCCGGCCGGCTTCCTCACCGGAATCGAGGACCCCGAACTCATGGACGACATACGGGCCGCCGAACGCCACCTGGCAGTGCATCAGAAGCCATGCGCACATCCAAATACCGGGTCGTTCCCAAGCGTGAAGCGCGGGTTCCTTCCCTTGATCCGCTCTTCCACGAAGCCCCAGGTCAGCGACCTGGGGCTTCGTCGTCGTCCCGACCTGTCGGGGGGCCGGATGCCCTTCAGCGGCCGTGCACTCCGCCATCGGCTTCGGCCTGGGCCGGCGGTTCGGCGGCCACTTCGGCATCAAAGTCGTCCGCTGACCCGCACGACGCGCAAAGGACACGATGAGCAACGAGAACAACCCCGGCCCCCTGTCCGGAAAGATCATGTGCCATGCGATGTGGGCCCGCGACGGACGCCGCCTCGCCGACTTCTACGCCACCGCCCTCGGCACCGAGATCTCCCACACCTACCCCGACGCGAACGGCGACGACGCCGCCTGCGCCTTCCACGTCAACGGGGCGATGTACCTCTACTACACGTCCGATTCCTTCACGCCGCCCCGGTGGCCGGAGGAAGAACTGCCCTTCCACATGGACTTCACCTTCCCCGACGTCACAGCGGCCGAGAAGCGGCTTCTGAAGCTGGGCGCCACCCGCCCCAATCACCAGCCCGGCGGAGAACACTGGACGGTCCTCCTCGACCCCTCCGGTCAGCCTTTCTGCATCCACAGCGCCCGCTGAACTCCCTTTCATGTTCCATGGCGGCCTTCTCGGAGGACCGACCGGCGCGCGCCATCGTGTCCTTGAGGTCCGGCAAGCGCCGTGATCAACTCCGCGCGCTCCGGGGGCTCATGGGGTCAGCGGACCGGGCGGTGGCGGGACGAGCTGCGCGTGCGCAGGGCGAAGTAGAGGAGGTCTGCCACGAGCAGCACGATGCCGATGAACAGGAGGAAGAGCAGTCCGTCGGCGACGGCGCCGATGATGCCCAGCACGATCGCCACGATGATCAGGGCCAGGAAGAGCGACACGAGGGCCACCTCCTCGGTCGGTCGAGGGGTTCAGCGGCGGGCCAGCTGGCGTTCACCGTTCGCCCCGGGCTCGTAGGAGAGGTCGTAGTGCCGGAAGACCGCTTCCTCGTCCCCGGCCGGAAGGACGTCGTCGGTGCCGATCGAAGGGCCCTGCTTCACCAGCGCCTTGTCGTGGACGACCTTCACATACCCAGGCCCCACCGTCGCCCCGTCCAGGGGGACGAACACCAGACGGTGCCGGGTGGGCAGGCCGACCAGGACCGTGGCCATGGCCGGCTCGTCGGTCCTGGTGTCGACGTAGATCGCCTCCAGCTCTCCGATCCTGTGGCCCCGCGTGTCCACCACGTCGTGGGTTCGCCACTCACGGATGTCCGCCATCTGGATCATGCCGACTCCTCGCGGCCGGTCGCTGGTTCGGGGAGCGGGGCGAGAAGGATCTCGGCGGCTCGGGTGACGTTACCGGCGTCGACCGCACGGGCCATGGCGTCACGTGCCGCGTCGGGCGTCGTGTCCGGCGGCACCACCAGAAGGGCGAAGTGGTCGCTGTCGCCACGGGTGATGAGGACGGTGTCGTCACCGACGGGGAAGGAGTCGAGGTGCACGACACGGTCGCCGACGACCACACGGGTCGGGACCTCCTCCCAGGCGGCGGTGTCGAGACCGACCCGCGTGATGGGACCGAGGTGCGCGGTGAGCGCCTCGATCAGGGCGGGCAGCTCGGCCCCGACGGTACGGGAGCGGGGCCACCAGGCGCCGTCCAGGACGCCTTCGCGGGAGCCGGTCGTCTGAAGCCGGAGCAGGGCCGTCCCGGGCCTCACCGCTCGGTGGATCTCGTCCGGAAGGAGCTTCCGAGGGGTGGGGGTGCCGGATTCGGTCATGGTGGTCCGCCTGCCTGTGCGGGGCCGCCGACACTCATGGCCAGCGCGATACCGCCGTGGTCTCACCGTACTCCGCGTGCCTGCGGTCCCGCCTGTGGCCAGTACTCCGCGTGCCTGGTCACGGGCGGTCATCGGCCGGGCGTGACCCGGGTGGAAGTCACCTGGTCGGAACGGCTCGTTCGGTCCCGGCGCGGAGTACGCTGAAGATACCGGGAGTAACTCGAACACCCGCTCCCACGCGGACGTCGTTTCCGGCGATCAAGACACTGGGCCGCCCTGCAGGGCGGCCCGGAGACGGGTCCGCGATCATGACCACCCTCGCACCCCCTCTTCCGGCACGCCTGTCGCTGACGCCGAAGACCACACTCGCCGGGCTCCTGGACGGCGCCTGGTGGCCTCGTTCGCGTGATCTCGCCGCCGAACTTCCCTCCTTGACCGATGCGTTGGAGGGGCGCTACGGACGCATCACCCGCGTCACCGTGAACCCGACCCGATGGCCCGTCGTCCCTCACAAGGTCGCCGTCACCGGGCACACCGTGCACGTCGGCTGGTTCACCGAACAGGATCCCGACAAGATGATCCTGCTCTCCTACACCGTCGGCCGCTGCGACCTGCTGGTGATCCCCCCCGAGACCGAACCCGCCTCAGCCGCCCGGCTCATGACCGCCGCCGCCATCCCCGGCAGCATCCTCACCGCCGGTGTCCTGATGTCCGACGAGGTCGCGACCGGCCGCCGTACGCGGGACTCCCGCAGCAGCGAGGACGCCTGGGAGACCGAAGGCGGGTCGGCCCGGCCGCCGCTCCGGCACCCGGTCGTCGGAGCGCGGATGATCGCACTGCCCGGGAACCCGCAGAGGTGACGTCATGGAGACCTTGATCGCGCTCGCGGCAGTCGCCCTCCTGATCGCGCTCGGCACGCGCCTGATCCACCGGCTCAACGCCCAGCACGACGCACGCATCGCGGCCCACCACTTCAGCGACCCCTTCCCGGCCATCGCCCGGCCACCCGGCCACCGCCTCCCCACACCGACAGGTCAGGCCTCCCGCCGCCGGCTCACGGGCACCTGGCCCTGACCACCTGGACCATTCCTCCGACCGAAGGCCGCGGGTGGGGCACCCGACACCCGGGACAACCCACCCGCCGGCCTCTCGCTCACCCGTGAAGGGACCCACCTCTTGTACCCCGCCGACACCGTGGTCCTGCCCTCGGCCGGACACGCCGAGATCCGTATCGTCGCCGCCACCCCCGAAGCCGCCCGCGCGGTCGCCGAAGTGATCCGCCGCTCCTTCGCGGGGGCGGAACAGCGCAGCTACCCCGTCCCCGAGGGCGGCACACGGCTCCACCTCACCGTCGACACCGGATCCGCCGCGGAACCCACCCGTTCCTGGCTCGCCAGCAGCAGACCGTCCTCTCGCGCCGGCGCCCACGTCGACGAGGTGTGAGGAGCGCGGCCGTTCCTCACACGCTCGAAAGGCTCGGTCATGGCGACACTCCGCGAGCGACAGGTCTACCGCGAACGGGTCCTGACCGCCCTCTACGAAGCCACCGAAGGCAACCGTCTCCTCGGAGTTCCGGGGCGGAAACTCCGGAACGACCTGCGCATCCCGGAGGAGGACCTGGCCGCCGCCTGCACCTACCTCGCCGGTGAGGGCCTGATCACCGTCGACTGGGAACCGGGCAACACACCCGCGATGGTCTCCCTGACCCACCAGGGAATCCGCCGTATGGAGGCCGAAGAGGAAGAGCGCGGCTGAGCCGGACCGCCCGAGGGCCCGCTCCTCCGGGCGTCATGTCGCCGCCCTGTGCTGGTGCCCCACCTCGCGCGCGAGGTCCAGGCCGAGGACCCGGTCGAGAAGGGCGAACGTCTCGAACTTGGCCCCGGCCGGTACGTCGGTGCCCGCCGCCACGGTGCCCAGCATGTCCAGGACGGCGGGGACGCCGAGATCGTCGGCCAGCACGGCGTGGGCGTGCCGCAGCAGATCGGCGGGGACCGGGCGGGACGGCTCGTCCGCCCAGTCGGCCACCAGCTGCCGCCAGTGCGTCAGCCGGCGCCCGGCTTCATCGAGCGCGGTGCCGGTGACCGTGAGCGGCGTGCGGTAGGTGTGGCCGAGCATCAGCATCCTCAACGCCAACGGATCGGTCCCCTCCGGGACGAAGGCGACGCCCTTGTCCCGGGATGCCGGGTCGACCTGGCCGACGTCGACCCGGACCCCGTCCACCGCGTCCTGTGCGGCGGTCCCGGACGCGTCCACGTGTACGTCGGCGGCGGCGCGGAGTGGTCCGTTCCGATGGTGGCCGCCGACGGCGGCGGGCGGGTGGACGCCCAGGGCGGACATGGCGTGATCAAGCGCCTGGGCCTGCTCGGACGGCAGGTCCGGCACGGCGAGGAGCGTGCGGGACTGCAGGCCGTGCAGCTCCGCCGTGCGCGCCAGTACGTCACCGACGAGGAGCGCCCGCAGGTCCGCCATGCCGATCCCGGAGTCGCCGGCCGGCAGGTGGACGCAGATGCTCAGCAGATGGCGGCTCACGGAAGGAATCTCCACGAGGTGGCCGGTGCGGGCGTCGACGATACGCAGCATGCTGCGGAGGCTAGTCGCGAAAAACCCTGGCGGAGCAGCGGCGCGGCCGTTTCCGCCGGCCTCCTCACCGGCAAACGCTGTACCCGGGACGAGGAAATACCTGTGCTCGCCGTCCTAGAATTTGACGGCCCGTGCAAGGAGAGTTTTTTCCGCGGCGCACAGGAAGAGATTTTTCGACGCCCAGAAGCCGCTGCGGCGTGCTACTGTCGAAGTCGGTTGCAGTTTTGGTACCCAAAAAACTTCAAGCGCCTCCCGATCGGCCTCCGCGCCACTGGGAAGCGCTTTGTATTTCCGGTCATTTTCCGGGCAGGGCATCATCGCGGCGACATGGTATCCGCAAAGTGCGGATACCGGCGTACTGCCCAAAGGAGATATGACATGGCTGCAGGCACCGTGAAGTGGTTCAACGCGGAAAAGGGTTTCGGCTTCATCGAGCAGGACGGTGGCGGCCCCGACGTGTTCGCCCACTTCTCGAACATCGCCGCCCAGGGCTTCCGCGAACTGCAGGAAGGCCAGAAGGTCACCTTCGACATCGCGCAGGGCCAGAAGGGCCCGACGGCCGAGAACATCGTTCCCGCCTGAGACCCACACGCAAAACGTAGCTGGGGCCCGCATCCCTCGGGGTGCGGGCCCCAGCTGCACGCATTCCGCAGTGCTTTCACCTGCGGAACCCATTCTTCAGGGACAAACGGCTCGTCGGAGCCGTGCCCGTCGAGGCGCTGGATCCGCTTCCAAACGCCCTCACCTTTTTCTGCTTGCGCTGTCGCTGATTCCTCGCGCGCCAAGTTCACCTCGCATTTCATTCCGGCCCGTGCCTGTAATTCCCGCGCTGTTCATACGCTGCCGGAATTCCTCGATACGCGCCGTATCAAGGAAGGTTCTGAATGAACCCCACACGCACGAACAGCCGTTCCTCCCGCGCCCGCCGCAACGGCGGCCACGCGTACGGCTCCACCGCCGGTACGGACCGGGGCGGCCGCTTCGGTTCGTCCGCCCCGAGCCGTTCGGGAGCGCCGAGCCGTTCGGGAGCCCCGCGGCGTTCGGGCGGTCAAGGCCGCCGGCCCAGCGCGGTGCAGGGAGAGTTCGCCCTGCCGAAGACGATCACTCCGGCTCTGCCCGCCGTCGAGACGTTCGGCGCACTCGACATGCCGAGGGGCCTGCTGGCCGCGCTCACCGCGCAGGGCGTGTCCGTGCCGTTCCCCATCCAGGGCGCGACGCTGCCGAACTCCCTGGCGGGCCGTGACGTCCTGGGCCGCGGACGGACCGGGTCCGGCAAGACCCTCGCCTTCGGCCTGGCCCTGCTGGCCCGCACCGCCGGGCAGCACGCCGAGCCCCGTCAGCCTCTGGCCCTGGTCCTGGTCCCCACCCGGGAACTCGCCCAGCAGGTCACCGACGCCCTCACTCCCTACGCCCGCGCCGTGAAGCTGCGCCTGGCCACCGTCGTCGGCGGGATGCCGATCGGAAGGCAGGCGAACGCACTGCGCGGCGGCGCCGAGGTCGTCGTGGCCACCCCCGGCCGCCTCAAGGACCTCATCGACCGCGGCGAATGCCGCCTGAACCAGGTCGCCGTCACCGTCCTCGACGAGGCCGACCAGATGGCCGACATGGGCTTCATGCCGCAGGTCACCGCGCTCCTGGACCAGGTCCGCCCCGAGGGCCAGCGCATGCTGTTCTCCGCCACCCTCGACCGCAACGTCGACCTCCTGGTCCGTCGCTACCTCACCGACCCCGTCGTCCACTCCGTGGACCCCTCCCAGGGCGCGGTCACCACGATGGAGCATCACGTCCTGCACGTCCACGGCGCCGACAAGCACCGCCTGACGACGGAGATCGCGGCGCGCGACGGCCGGGTGATCATGTTCCTGGACACCAAGCACGCCGTGGACCGCCTCACCGAGGATCTCCTCGCCAGCGGTGTCCGGGCCGCGGCCCTGCACGGCGGGAAGTCGCAGCCGCAGCGCACCCGTACCCTCACCCGGTTCAAGACGGGGCACGTCACCGTCCTGGTCGCGACGAACGTCGCGGCGCGAGGCATTCACGTCGACAACCTCGACCTCGTCGTCAACGTGGACCCGCCGACCGACCACAAGGACTACCTCCACCGAGGCGGACGTACCGCGCGGGCCGGCGAGTCCGGCAGCGTCGTCACCCTCGTCACGCCCCAGCAGCGCCGCGACATGACCCGCCTCATGGCGGCCGCCGGCATCGTCCCCCGGACCACCCAGGTCCGATCCGGCGAGGACGAACTCCACCGGATCACGGGCGCCCAGGCCCCCTCCGGCATTCCCGTGACGATCACCGCGCCGCCCGCCGAGCAGCGCAAGCGCGGCTCGGCCTCCCGCGGTCGGCGCCGTCCCGCTGCGGCCGCCCGGCGCGGCGACGTGCGGCGTACCGCCGTCGACACGGCGGCCTGACACCGCGTGAACCGGAAGACGACCACCCCCTCTCCGCTCCCTGCAGGAGGCACGTTGTGACGCTCGTCCAGATGCAGCCCCACCCGGCGAAGGCCGTCCTCGTCCACGGGACGGCGGCCGACGACACGGACACGACAGGACCGGACACGGCAGGACCGGACACGGCAGGGCCCCAGGTCTGTGACGACATGACCGTCGAGGTGGCCCTGTCCGTCATGGCCAGTGCCCGCACCGGTCACCTGCTCGTCTGCGACAACGACGGCCTGTGCACCGGCTGGGTCACCCAGGCACAGCTCGCCACCGTCCGCCACAGCCCCGCCTATACGGACCGGCTCCAGCTGCGCGACATCCTCAGCCGCGACATCCCCGGCGACGACGCGCCGCTCACCCCGCCCGCCCTCGTGACGGCCGAGCACACCGTGCGCCGACGGCGGCTCATCGCCTCGCCCGTCGTGGACGAACAGGACAGCACCCCGGGCGAACTCGCCCTGGCCCACTGATCCGCCTCACCACGGAACCCTTCCCTCTCCCTCCTCTCCCCTGTGAGGCATCGTGCGCTGTGTCATCGCCCGCTTCCCGTTCGAGCTCACCAAGAGCGGCGTCCTGGACTCCATGAAGGGCGTCACGCCCGAGGAGGCCATCGGTGAGTCCGTGATCATCGGCCGCCGCACCTACCCCGTCAAGCAGGTCGGGCAGGTCATCACGCGCCAGGACCGACGCGACTTCACAGCCGCCGAAGTCCTCCGGGCCATGACCAAGCTCGGCTTCACCTGCCGCAGCCTTCCCCGTACCGCCGCGCCCGCCCGCGGTCTCGACCCGCTCCAGCACGCCTCCGCGCTGCTCGGCGTCCCGGTGGCGGTCTGACCGTCCGAGGCGCCGCGCTCGACGAGAGCGCGAGCCCGCACCCGTACAGCCAGGAGGGCCCGACCGGCACACGCCGGTCGGGCCCTCCCGCATATCCGTGGCTACTCCACGCGGCGCGATGTCAGTGATCGGAGTAGCTGAAGTCACCCATCGTCCAGGCGCTGACGTCCGCGATCGCGACGCGGTACATCCCGCCCGTCTCCGGGATCCCCACCGTGCCCTGAAGGATCCGCGCCATATGGAAGTGCAGGTGCGCGGGCGGACCTTCTCGCCGGGCCGTCGCGGTGAAGACGGCGGAGAACTCGCCCAGGTGGGACGAGTCCGACAGGACCTCCGACACCCGTCGCCTCCACACGGCTTCGGGAGCGAGCCGGCCGGTGATGACAGCGCCACCGGTCACAACGGTCAGGGACATCTGATTGCTCTGCCCGGACTCCACCAGAGTGGCGACGTCAACGAGCAGCTCGTCAGGCTTCGACATGGAAGCCGATTTTATCGCGGGTCGCCCCACCTCCGACCGGACGTGCCACCGCTCGGGAACGGCCGGCACCGTCTTCCGGCCGGAGGCCGACGGATGACCACGGCCGGTGTGACGTCGACCGAGGATGTCGATGTCCGACGTTGCCGTTCGACGTCGATTACCTCACCGCCGAACACGTGAAAATCTATGTTGGCCGGAGTAGACATTCCCTGTCGGTCTGGCTATGGTTTCTCTCGTAGCCCAGAGAGACAACAGGGCCTGGCAGAGACGAACTGCCGGCCGGCAGTACACGCAGGTGCAGTACGCAGGGCGGTGCGGCGGTGGAGTTTCGAAGCCAGCGGTTGCAGGACGGCGACGGGACTGACAGCCGCACCGGGTGGCCCGCAGTGATCAGGGGCCGCCGAAGCGGGACCGCGGTCATGGCAGTTGCGGTATCCGTGAGTGCAGTAACCAGTATCGAAGGACAGCGAAGGAACGGAGGAACCCGCGCCATCTGGATCGCCCGGGCGGAAGTCGTGAGCCCGGGTACCGCAGGACATCGATAGTGAGGTGGTCTCCGGTCAAGCAACCGCGATCCCCGCACCCCCGACAGCAGCCAGGTCGGGTCAGCGGACACAGAACGCCGACGCAGTATCAGGGTCGGCAGGTGGTGTAGTAGTTCCTTCGGGGCCCTGGTGCCGTACGGCACCAGGGCCCCTCGACGCGTTTCACAGAGAGGTGCAAATGACAGCAGACGACTCGTACGGCCGTCTCGACGACGACGACTACCCCGCCTACACCATGGGCCGGGCCGCCGAGATGCTCGGCACCACCCAGGGCTTCCTCCGCGCCATCGGCGAAGCCCGCCTCATCACTCCCCTGCGCTCCGAGGGCGGCCACCGCCGCTACTCCCGCTACCAGCTGCGCATCGCCGCCCGCGCCCGGGAACTCGTCGACCAGGGCACCCCGATCGAGGCCGCCTGTCGCATCATCGTCCTGGAAGACCAGCTCGAAGAGGCCCAGCGCATCAACGCCGAATACCGCCGCGCCGCCGAAGACTCCGCACCGCCGGCCTCGGACTGAGACGAGCGACCGACGCGCGTCGGGCCTGACCGCGACAGGGCCCGTCGCCCGCATCGGCCCGGACGCGACCCTCAGTCCTGGCCGGGCCTGCTCGCCGCGAGCGGATCGTCGCGCAGGCCGGCGATCCCTCCCACGGTGTCCCCAGGCCGGCGGATACCGAGGCGATGCCCGGCAGCACCCCCATCCGGAATGCGGCAGGCTGCGCCGAGGCGCACGCTGTGAGCAGGGGCGGACGGCGCAGGAACGCGGGCCCGTCGCGGGCGCAGGCTCCACACCCGAGTCACCCGAAGGCGTCCAAGTCACCCGACGGCGCCCGAGGGCCCGAGGCGCCCGAGGGGCGCCCGACGGCGCACGAGTCGCCGAGTCGCCCGACGGCGCCCGAGTCTCCCGAGTCGCCCGAGCCTCTCGCCCGGCCGAAGGAGGGCACGTGACCGGATACCCGCCCATCGCCGATCACGGCCTGATCGGCGATCTCCAGACCGCCGCGCTGGTGGCTTCCGGAGGCACCGTCGACTGGTGGTGCACCCCTCGCTTCGACTCCCCCAGCGTCTTCGCCTCCCTCCTGGACGGCGAACGCGGGGGCGACTGCCGGTTCGCGGCGGATCTCCGTGGCGAGGAGAGCGGGACGGTCCGGCAGCTGTACCTCCCGGACACGGCCGTCCTCATCGACCGGTTCCTGGCCCCGGGCGGTGTCGGCGAAGTGGCCGACCTCATGCACCCGGTCGAGAGCGCCACACCCAGCGACCGGCACCGCCTGGTCAGGGTCGCTCGCGTGGTCCGGGGCAGCCTGCCCTTCACCTTCAGCTGTCGCCCGCGCTTCGACTACGGACGCGCCCCGCACACCCTGGAGCGGACCGACGACCGCTCCGTCGTGTTCCAGGGGCCCGGGATGGACCTGCACGTCCAGGCCACCGCCCCCGTCGCCCTCGAGGCGGACGGCGACGACATCACGGCCGGCTTCACGCTCGCCGCCCACGAGATGGCGGCGGTGGTACTGACGAGCGTGGCCAGCGGCGAACCCGCGCCCGTCCCCCCGTACATGGACGACATCGCCGACGAGCTGGAGTCCTGCCGCGCGTTCTGGCTCTCGTGGCTGCGCTCCTCCACGTACCGCGGGCGCTGGCGCACCATGGTGAACCGCTCGGCGATCACGCTCAAGCTGCTCACGTACGCCCCGACCGGCGCCCCGATCGCCGCCGCCACCATGGGACTTCCCGAACAGGTCGGCGGCGAGCGCAACCGGGACCACCGCTACACCTGGATCCGCGACGCCTCCCTGTCCGTGCGGGCCCTGGTCGACCTGGGGTTCGTGAAGGAGGCCAACGCCTTCCGCCACTGGCTGCGCGACCGCATCGAGGCGGGTGGGAGCGGATCGGGAGACCCGTTGCAGATCATGTACCGGATCGACGGCGACCCCCACCTATCCGAGGAGGACCTCGGCCATCTGGAGGGGTACAGGGGCTCGGCGCCGGTACGCGCGGGCAACGCCGCGGCGGACCGGATCCAGCTCGACATCTACGGCGAGGCCGCCGACGCTCTGGCCCAGGGCGACGACATGGGCGCCATCCGTGGCTGGAAGGCGCTCAGCGACGTACTGGACTGGCTCGCCGACACCTGGGACCGGCCCGACGAAGGGATCTGGGAGACCCGGGGCGGTCGGAAGAACTTCACGTACAGCCGGCTCATGACCTGGGTCGCGTTCGACCGGGGCATCCGGCTCGCCACCGCGTACTCCCGTCCGGCGGACCTCGCGCGCTGGCTGCACACCCGCGACACGGTCTTCAAGCAGATCCTCGAGCGCGGCTGGCACCAGGAGCGGATGGCGTTCGTACAGCACTACGACACCGACGTCCTGGACGCCTCGCTGCTGCTGATGCCGCGGGTCGGCTTCCTCTCCCCACGGGACCCGGCCTGGCTCAGCACGCTCGACGCCATGGACCGGGAGCTGGTGAGCGACAGCCTGGTCCACCGGTACGACCCGGCGGAGTCGCCCGACGGACTGCGCGGCTCCGAGGGCACGTTCAACCTGTGCAGCTTCCTCTACGTGGAGGCCCTCGCCCGCGCCGGCCGGCTGGATCAGGCGCGGTACGTCTTCGACAAGATGCTCACGTACGCCAACCATGTGGGGCTCTTCGCCGAGGAGATCGGCCCGTCCGGCGAGCAACTGGGCAACTTCCCGCAGGCGTTCACCCATCTCGCGCTGATCGCCGCGGCCATGGCACTCGACGAGGAGCTCGACCGGGCGGAGACGGGGCCCGAGGCGCGGCCCGCACCCCGGCCCGGAGCGCGGCCCGGGACATGGCCCGAGGAGAACGAACCCGTCGTGGGCGCCGACAACCCCACGGCCTGGCGCCCGGGCCCGGGCAGGGCGTGACGTACTGCTGCACGGCAGGGCTCAGTAGTACCGGCGCATGATCTCGGTGGCCCAGTCCGGCTGGGTGACGGTGCCGCGGGGGCCGAACTCGGACATGTACGGCTTGATGTCGAGGACGGGCGTGCCCTCCACGGCGTCAAGGCCCTGCACATGGATGTCGCGTCCCTCGACGCGCAGCAGCCGGCAGCGGGAGACCCCGAGCCGGTTGGGGCGGTTCTTGCCCCGCTGGGCGAAGATGCCGACCAGCGGCCAGTCGGTGTTGCCGCGCGGATGCCGAGCGCCGGTCTGCACCTTCTCCACCGGCACGCGGTCGAAGTGGTAGACGACCTCCACGTGCGAGAAGGAGTCCAGGCCCGCGAGGGCGTCCGGACCGAACCGCTCGTCCAGCCGGATCACCGCGGAGACCTCTCCCCACTCGTCGTCACGGACGTCCGCCCGCCCGCCGACCACCCGGCCGACCGGATCCGAGACCACCTCGCCCGGGGAACCGTGCTCCGACATGTGGTGCTCCGTTCGTGGGAAGGAGTGGTCGCGGCCCACCGTACTCACCGTTGTCGACGGAGTCCCGGGCTGCCGGACTCCGCCTGCACACGTCCCGGAGGCAGCTTGCGGCCGTAGGCGAGGAGAAGGAGGTCCTGTGCCGCGCCGCGTACGGGTGTCCCGGTGCCGAAGGACCAGTCGAGGTCGGTGGCACGGAGTTCGACCCCGTCGAGTTCCGCCCGGAAGAACCTGAGCGTCCTGGCGTCGACACCGGCGAGGAGGATCCGCAGGCGGTCGTCGGGAACCCGGCGGTCGAGACCGAGCGCGACCGTGATGTCCAGGCCGTGCACGACGTCGTGGCCGAGCGCCGCCGCGGCGCCGCCGACCGGTGGCGTCCAGGGATGCCACGCGTTGTCCCGCAGCAGGGCGGCGAGTTCTCTCGTGGAGTACCGGGCCGCGTCGCGCCGCGCGCATCGGTCGGTCATCCGGTGGAGGCGTCCGCGGGCCCTGACGAGTTCGAGCGCCGTCCTGGGCAGTGAGGAGCGGAATCCCAGCGACATGTGGGCCGCGACCTCACGCACCCGCCATCCCCCGCACAACGTGGGGCTGTCCCAGCTCTCCGCCGGCAGCGCGTCCAACAGGTCCGCCAGTTCCCGGCGTTCGGCCGCGATCGCCGCCGCGAGGTCCTTCCTCCGTGCCGTGCGTCCGTGCGTGCTGTCTCCCATGCCGTCCAGGGTGGTCGCGGACGGACCCATAAGTCCAAGAGCCTGTTGTTCTCCCTCCTAGAATCAACGGTTATGGAGCTCCGGCAGTTGCAGTACTTCGTCGCGGTGGTGGAGGAGGCCGGGTTCACCCGGGCCGCCGCCCGCCTGCACGTGGCTCAGCCGGGGATCAGCGCCCAGATCCGGCACCTCGAACGGGAGCTCGGGCAGCCTCTGCTGGACCGCTCGGGCCGGACGGTGACACCGACGGAGGCCGGCGCTGCTCTGCTGCCGTACGCACGGACCGCGCTCGCCGCCGTCGAGGGCGCCCGGCAGGTGGTGGACGAGTTCAGCGGGCTGCTCCGGGGTCGGGTCACGATCGGCGTGGTCTCGGGGGCCGCGGTCCACGAGTTCGACCTGGCCGCGGTCCTGGCCGCCTTCCACGAACAGCATCCGCGGATCGAGGTCACCCTGACGGAGGACTCGTCGGAACGCATGCTGGCGGCGCTGCAGGACGGCTCGCTCGACATCGCCCTGGTCGGGCTCGCGGACGAGGAACCACCGGCGGGGGTCAGCCTTCAGGTCCTGATCGACGAGCCCCTGGTCGCCGCCGTCGCCCCGGACGACGCACTCCTGGCGGACGACTCGCTCGGACCGGACGGATCCGCGCGGCGCGGCGGCACCCTGGACCCGGCCGGATCCCCGCTCACGGACGCCGGCGGCACCGGCCTGCGCCTGGAGGCGCTCCGTGACCGACCGCTGATCAGCCTGCCGCGCGGCACCGGCACCCGCGGGGTGCTGGAACGTGCCTGCGCACGGGCCGGGTTCCGGCCGCGTGTGGTCTTCGAAGCCGCCGATCCGCGGTTCCTGGCCCAGCTCGCCGCCCGAGGACTCGGGGTGGCCGCGGTGCCGAGGATTCCGGAACACCTCGCCTCGGCCCTCGGCCTACGGGTCCTGACCTTCGCCGAGCCGCAGCCTCGCGCTCGGATCGCCCTCGCCTGGCGGACCACAGGGCCGACCGGCCCCGCCGCCGGGGCGCTGCTGAACCGTCTGCGGAGCGGCCTCGGCACCGTCGACGCCGCGTCGAGCGCACATGCGGCAGAGGCAGCGGGCGGGGCGAGGGGCGGCGCTTCGGTCAGGAATCAAGAAGCGGTGGCCCACCGGCCCAACTAGCGTGGTGGGCATGGACATCACCATTCACACCACCGTTCTTCCGCACGACGACCCCGACGCCGCCGTGGCCTTCTACCGGGACGTCCTCGGCTTCGAGGTCCGCAGTGACGTCGGACAGGGCAAGATGCGCTGGATCACCGTCGGGCCCGTCGGACAGCCCGGGACCTCCATCCTCCTCGCGCCGCCGGCCGCCGACCCCGGGATCACCGAGGACGAGCGGCGCACCATCGCCGAGATGATGGCCAAGGGGACGTACGGCTGGATCCTGCTGGCCACCCCAGACCTCGACGGCACCTTCGAGAAGGTGCAGGCCGGGGACGTCGACGTCGTGCAGGAGCCGACCGAGCAGCCGTACGGCGTGCGGGACTGCGCCTTCCGCGACCCCGCGGGCAACCTCGTCCGCATCCAGGAAGTCCGCTGAGCCGTAGGGCCGGAAGGGAGTTCCCCCATGTGCCATCCCGCGTGGACGAGCGCACTCGTCGCGGCGCAGCGCCTGAAGGACCTCGCGCGGCTGCGCCGTGTCCGTGACCGGATCGACCGGGAGTACGCGCGGCCCCTGGACGTCGAGGCGCTCGCCCGTGGCGCCGGCATGGCGGCCGGGCATCTCGGCCGCCAGTTCCGCCAGGCCTACGGCCAGTCGCCGTACGCGTACCTGATGACGCGGCGCGTCGAACGCGCGATGGCTCTTCTGCGCCATCGCGACCTGAGCGTCACCGAGGTCTGTTCCGAGGTGGGCTGCTCGTCGCCCGGCACCTTCGGCGCGCGCTTCACCGAGCTGGTCGGCATGGCGCCCGGCGACTACCGCCGCCAGTCGGCGGACGGTGGTGCGGCCGGTGCGGTGGGCGGTGCGGTGGCCGGTGCTGCGGCCGGTGCCGCGGTGCTGCCGACATGCGTGACGGAGCAGGCGACGGGAACGGTCAGGAATCGAGAAGCACTTGTACCCGTGCCGTCACTAGCGTGGCAGTCATGAACTCCATCGACACCGTCACCCTCGAGGTGGCCGACACCACGGCCGCCGAACGCTTCTACACCGCCTTCGGCCTGGCCGACCGGATCAGCCTGCGGGCCTCGGACGCCCCGACCACCGGCTTCCGCGGCTTCTCGCTGTCGCTCACGGTCTCCCAGCCGGCCGACGTCAGAGCCTTCGTCGACGCCGCCCTCGACGCCGGCGCCACGGCGCTGAAGCCCGCGTCGAAGTCCTTCTGGGGCTACGGCGGCGTCGTCCAGGCACCCGACGGCACCATCTGGAAGATCGCGACGTCCGCGAAGAAGGACACCGGCCCGGCCACCCGGCACATCGAGCAGATCGTGCTCCTGCTCGGAGCCACGGACGTGGCCGAGAGCAAGCAGTTCTACGTCGAGCAGGGCCTCACCGTGGCGAAGAGCTTCGGCCGCAAGTACGTCGAGTTCGCCGCCGGATCCGGTCCCGTCAAGCTCGCCCTGTACGGCCGCCGCGCCCTTGCCAAGGACGTCGGTGTCCCCATCGACGGCACGGGCTCGCACCGGCTCGTCCTCAGCGGCGGATCCGGGGCCTTCACCGACCCTGACGGGTTCACCTGGGAGCCCGCCTCGGCGACCAGCCGGATCTGAACCGGGCCGTACACAGCACGCGGTAACCGGCACACACCACCGAGCACACACCACCGAGCACGCACCACCCTGCACGCACCACCCGCACGCGTCCCCTCCAGAACTGCCCCGACCGAGCATTGCGAGAGGCCTGCCATGAAGAGCGACAACGCCGCCACCACGTCGTACGACGGTTTCACCGACGAGGAGCGGGGCGCGATGAAAGAGCGCGCCAAGGAGCTGAAGAAGTCCACCCGCAGCCCGCGCGCGGCCAAGGCGGACGGCGAGAGCGACCTGCTCGCGAAGATCGCCGAGATGCCGGAGGCGGACCGCGTCCTCGCCGAGCAGATCCACGCCATCGTGAAGGCCGCCGCACCGGACCTCACGTCCAAGCTCTGGTACGGGATGCCCGCGTACGCCAAGGACGGCAAGGTCGTCTGCTTCTTCCAGAGCGCGGCGAAGTTCAAGGCGCGCTACGCCACCCTCGGCTTCAACGACCCCGCCAACCTCGACGAGGGCACCGTGTGGCCGACCGCCTTCGCCCTGACGCGGCTCACCGCCGACGACGAGGCGTTCATCGCCGCGCTCGTCAAGCGGGCGGCGAGCTGACGCCGGTCCCGCCGCGGCGCCCGTCGAGTCAGGGCGCCAGGCGGACGAAGGCCACCTCGAAGTGGTCCACCGAGACCACCCGCTGGCCCTCCCGGTGGGACGACTCGAGCCGTACCCGCGCCGCCTCCTCCTCGCTCTCCACCATCGACGCCTCGTCCGCCCACAAGGTCAGCGACCGCGACTTTCCCGTCACCCGGTCCACGAGGTAGTACGCGCCCCGGAAACCGGGGAGGTTCTCGACCTGCTTGACGATCGCCTCCGATTTGGCGGTCAGGTCGCCGTCCGGCGGAACCGGTGACCCCTGGTAAGTGCTCAGCCTCGCGAACATCGAGGGACGTCCTTTCCTCGGCCTTCCCCTGCGGGCGGGCGGCTCAGGACCAGCGTGCGACGGCCGGGCGCGCACCGCATGCCGGGTCGTCCAGGTGGGACACCTCGTCACCGTGGAACGCGCCGTACACCCGCGACGCGCTTCCGCACGCGAGGCGGCCTAGCGGGACAATGGGGGTACGAGGCGTGAGGAGGCGGGACGCCGTGGCGCCGTACATAGCCGTGACCGCGCTCAGCCATGCCGGGCTGCTGCGCGAGCACAACGAGGACAGCCTCGTCGTCGGGCCGTGGACCCTGTGCGGAACGGTGACCGACAGCCCCCAGACCCTGGTGTTCCCGGTGGACAGACCGCTCCTCGTCGCCGTCGCGGACGGGCTCGGCGGCCAGCCGGCGGGTGAGGTGGCCAGCGCCCTGGTCGTCCGCCGGCTCGCGGCGCTGGGGCCCGCGCTCGACGGTACGGAGACCGTCGGCGAGGCGCTGAACCTCTGCAACCGTGCCGTGTACGCGGCCGCCGACGGCCGTCCCGAGCTGGCCACCATGGGGACGACGGTCGCGGGCACGCTCGTTCTGACGGAGTCGCTGCTGTCGTTCAACGTCGGCGACAGCAAGGTCTTCCACGCGGCCGGGGACGGGCTGCGCCAGGTCAGCGTGGACGACAGTCCGCCGCCCGCGCCCGGCCACCGCACCACGTCGGCGGTCACCCAGACCCTGGGCGGCAGCCTCACGTTCAACGCCGTCACCCCGCACGTCGCCGCCTTCCCGCTCTCCTCCGGCGACCGCTATCTCGTGTGCAGCGACGGGCTGACCGACCCGGTGCCGGACGACGAGATCGAGGAGCTGCTGCGGGTCCACGACGACGGCAGGGCGGCCTTCGAGCTGTGGAAGGCCGCCATCGACGCCGGCGGGCCGGACAACATCACCCTCGCGCTGGTCCGTATCGGCGAGCTCGGCGAGTGATCACGGGGTCCCACCGGGGGACGAGGTCCCGCCAGGGGATGTGGTCCCGCCCGGAGGTGAAGTCCCGCCCGGAGGAGAGGTCCCGCCCGGAGGAGAGGTCCCGCCCGGACCCTTCGGGGAGTGGTCGGGCATCTCCTCCGTCTCCCCCGGCGCGTCCGGCGCGTCCGGCGCGTCCGCCAGGAACTCCGCCACCGCCAGCGCGAACAGCAGCGCCAGCGCCAGGCCGAGCACCACCCACCCCGTGGGGTAGCTCCAGAGGACGTACGCCAGGATCGCCGCCGCCACCAGGATCCAGGTGATCCACGCCCGGTGCCGCCGCACGAACGGGCCGACCGGGCCCGTGCGCATGCCGAACCGGTCGGCCGTCGCGCGGGTCGCGGCGATGCCCGAGTGCCACAGCTGCCGGACCACCGTGGCGGACCGGCCCCGTCCGGACAGCCAGGCCGCGACGGCGAGCACCACCCCGAGGGTCACGACCATCCGGACCGTCGTCCGCAGGAGCCGGATCAAGGCGTCGTAGACGGAGCCGGCGGCGGCCTGCGAGACGGTGTCGGGCAGGGCGTTGAGATAGACCGTACGGAACACGGTCAGGCCGATGCCGAGGACCAGCGCCGCCCCGGCGAAGCCGAGGGCCGCGGCGATCAGGGAACGGCGGCGGTGGACGGAGAGCAGGACACCGCCCGCGGCGAGCAGGACGGCGATGACGGGCAGCCAGAAGCCCATGAGCTGGAGCAGCCGGAAGCCGGTCTTCACCTTCCCGATGTCGTCGGACTTGAGGATCGTGAAGTCGGTGTGGACCTCGGGGATCTTCTCGGCCACCGTGAGGCCCGAGTCGACCAGGCGGGTCTTGACGCGTTCGATGACGGGCGCGAGGTCGAGCGTCACCGTGTCGTTCTTGATCTGCACCGCGCCCTCCCCGCTGCCGGTGAGGGCGCGGACGACCGAGGTGTGGATCGCGCGGTTGGCGTCGGTCCAGACGGTCTCGAAGGCGTCGGAGGACACGACCTCCTCGGCCTTCTCGTGCACGAAGCTGCGGACCGCGCCCTCCAGGGAGTCGCCGAGCCTGCCCAGGGCCTTCTCCAGGAGCGGGCGTTGCTCGGGGGCCACGCCCTCCAGGAGATCCTTGAGGTCGATGTGCTCCATGACCGCGCCGGTGACGCGGTTGGCGACGGCGGCCTGGACGTCGGGGTCGGAGGCGAGCGGGGCGACCGTCTCCACGTAACGGTCGGTGTCGCCGACCTCGTCGGCCGTCCAGGCGGCGACGATGCCCAGCGGGGCGAGGACGCAGCCGAGGACGATCAGGAGCGCGGCGAAGAAGGACCGCAGCCGGTGGCGGCGCACGGGCGGCCGCGCCGCCTCCTCCTCCAGGGCGGCGACCCGCGCCCGCAGGGATTCCAGTTCGCGGTCGGATTCCGGTGTGTTCATCGACGTACCGTTTCGTCGGGGCCGTACGCCTGGAGCACGGGCACATCGGGCCAAGTCTCCGGTCGGGTGACGGGTTTGTCGCTCCGAGCGGGGCCGATCGTGGGCCGTCGTCCGGGTGCAGCAGCAGCGCGAGGCAGGATGCCGGCCCCTGTCGTACGATCGCCCGGCCGCGCGATCATGGGGGCATGAAGCTGCGCTGTGCCGTACTCGACGACTACCAGGGCGTCGCCCTGTCGTCCGCCGACTGGAGCCCGCTCGCCGACCGCGTCGACGTACGCGTCCTGCGCGAGCACCTGACCGACCCGGACGCGCTGGTCGCGGCGGTCGAGGACTGCGAGATCCTCGTCGTCATGCGGGAGCGGACACCGCTGGACGCCGAGCTGCTCGGCCGGCTGCCCCGGCTGCGGCTCGTGGTCACCTCGGGGATGCGCAACGCCTCCATCGACCTGACGGCGGCGGCCGCGCTCGGGATCACCGTCTGCGGTACGGCCAGCAGCTCCGAGCCGCCCGCCGAGCTGACCTGGGCGCTGATCCTGGGCCTGGCCCGGCAGGTACGGGCCGAGTCGCAGGCGTTGCGCGAGGGCGGGCCCTGGCAGTCGACGGTCGGCGCGGACCTGTCCGGGCGGACGCTCGGGCTCGTCGGCCTCGGCAAGATCGGCGGCCGGGTCGCCCGGGTCGGGCTCGCCTTCGGCATGGAGGTCGCCGCCTGGAGTCCGAACCTGACGGCGGAGCGGGCGGCGGAGCACGGGGTCGCGTACGTGCCGGACAAGCGGGAGCTGTTGGAGCGCGCGGACGTGGTGTCGCTGCACATGGTGCTCTCCGAGCGGACCCGTGAGCTGATCGGGGAGCCCGAACTGCGGGCGATGCGCCCGTCGGCGTACCTGGTCAACACCTCCCGGGCGGGCCTGGTCGACGGCGAGGCGCTGCTGCGGGCGCTGCGCGAGGGCTGGATCGCGGGCGCAGGACTGGATGTCTTCGCCACCGAACCGCTCCCGGCCGACGACCCGCTGCGCACGCTGCCGAACGTCCTGGCGCTGCCGCACCTCGGGTATGTGACGCGGGGCAACTACGACCGCTACTTCGGGCAGGCGGTGGAGGACATCGAGGCGTATCTGGCGGGTACGCCGGTACGGACCCTGGGCTGACGCCCCGGAGGCGCGGCCCGGGTGACGTGGGGGCCTCCAGCCGCCCGGGCGTCGTGCCGGGCGCCTCCAGCCCCAAAGGCCGTGACAGGGGCCCCAGAGCCGCCCGGGCCTCGTGAGGGCGGCACGACGCAGCCGGGAGCCGTGACGGCCGGGCGGTCGTGTGGGACGGTGGACGTATGCCCGTACCCGTGATCCTCGACTGCGATCCCGGTCACGACGACGCGTTCAACATCCTGCTGGCCGCGGCCCATCCGGCCGTCGATCTGCTGGCCGTGACCACCGTGGCGGGCAATCAGACCGTGGAGAAGACCACCCTCAACGCCCGCCGGGTGTGCGCCGTCGCCGGGATCCGCGGGGTGCCGATCGCGGCCGGCCGGGACCGCCCGCTGCACGGGGCGCCGCTCGTCGCCGAGAACATCCACGGCGGCTCGGGGCTCGACGGCCCCGGCTTCGGCGACGGCGAGCCGGACGTCCCGCAGGACCCGCGCGACGCCCGCACCCTGATCCGGGACACCCTGCTCGCGCACCCCGCGCCCGTGACGCTCGTCCCGACCGGCCCGCTGACCAACATCGCCACCTTTCTGCTCGCCCACCCGGAACTGACCCCACGCATCGAGCGGATCGTGCTGATGGGCGGCTCGACGGGGCGCGGGAACACCACCCCGGCCGCGGAGTTCAACATCGTCTGTGACCCGGAGGCGGCGGACATCGTCTTCTCCAGCGGCCTGCCGATCACGATGTTCGGGCTCAACGCCACCCACCAGGCCCGGGCGACCGCCGACGTCGTCTCCCGGATCGCGGCGCTCGGGACGCCGCTGGCCAAGCTCTGCGTCGAGCTGCTGACGTACTTCGCCGGCACGTACCGCGAGGTGTTCGGCTTCGACGCGCCGCCGCTGCACGATCCGCTGACCGTGGCGCATCTGATCGACCCGTCGCTGATCAGCCTGGTGCGGGCGGCGGTGTCGGTCGAGCTGACGGGCACGTACACGCGGGGCGCCACAGTGGTGGACCTGCTGGGAGTGACGGGCCGCCCGGCCAACGCGGAGGTGGGCATGGAGGTCGACGTCGCAGGTTTCTGGGAGCTGATCGTGGAGGCCGTGCGGGTGCTGGGCGAGCACGCCGGGGACTGACGAGACGCAGCGTCTTGCGGAAGGGCGAGCAGGCCTCTATGGTCGAACAACACGAGACGAGACGTCTCGTATCACTGTTCCCTGTCGCCCAGGCGAAGGATCCGCCCTTGTTCCGTGTCCATCTCACCGACGTCACCAAGCGCTACGACGACCGGCTCGTCCTCGACCGCGTCTCCCTCACCGTCCGGCCCGGCGAACGCGTCGGGGTCGTCGGCGACAACGGCTCCGGGAAGTCGACCCTCCTCCGGCTCCTCGCCGGCCTGGAGCCGTCCGACAACGGCACCGTCACCGTCGACTCCCCCGGCGGTCTCGGCCACCTCGCCCAGACCCTGGACCTCCCGGGCACCGCGACCGCCGGCGACGCCGTCGACGCCGCGCTCGCCGACGTACGGAAGCTGGAGCGGGCGATCCGGGCGGCCGAGGCGACGCTCGCGCACACCGAGGACCTCGACGGATACGCCGCGCTCCTCGTCGCGTACGAGGCGCGGGGCGGGCGGGACGCCGACCGGCGGGTCGAGACGACGCTCCGGCAACTCGGCGAGCGCGCACCGCTCGACCGCGACCGCCCCCTCGGCACCCTCTCCGGCGGGCAGCGCTCGCGCCTCGCGCTCGCCGCGACCCTCGCCGCCGACCCCGAACTGCTGCTGCTCGACGAGCCGACCAACGACCTCGACGACGAGGCCGTGGCCTGGCTGGAGGAACGGCTGCGCACCCACCGGGGGACGGTCGTCGCCGTCACCCACGACCGCGCCTTCCTCGACGCGGTCACCACCGCCGTCCTGGAGGTCGACCACGAGCAGCGCACAGTGCGCCGGTACGGCAACGGCTACGCCGGCTATCTGGCCGGGCGGGCCGCCGAACGGGCCCGGTGGGAGCGGGAGTACGAGGAGTGGCGGGCCGAGACCGCCCGCCACTCGGCGCTCGCCGACACGAACATCGACCGCTTCTCCGCCATCCCGCGCAAGGCCCCGGCGTCCTTCAGCGGGGCGGGCGCGTTCCGGGCCCGGTCACGCGCGCACGGTGCGATGAGCCGGATCCGGGCCGCCCGGGAGAAGCTCCACCGGCTCACCGAGAACCCGGTGCCGCCGCCCCCGGAACCACTGCGGTTCACGACGGACATCGAGGGCGACGCGGGCGCGGTCGCGCTGACGGACGTACGGGTGGAGGGCAGGCTGCGCCTGGACTCCCTCCACCTGGTCCCCGGCGAGCGCCTCCTGGTCACCGGCCCGAACGGCGCGGGCAAGACCACGTTGCTCAGGGTCCTCGCGGGCGAACTCGCCCCGGACAGCGGGACGGTGACGGCGCCGCCCCGGGTCGGGATGCTCCGCCAGGACACCTCGCTTCCGGACGACCCCCGTACGGTCGCCGCGGCGTTCGGGGCGGGCCGGGAGGAGGAGCTGCTCCGGCTCGGGCTCTTCGGAGCGGCCGATCTGACCACGCCCGTACGGGAGTTGGCGACGGGCCAGCGCCGCAAGCTGGAGCTGGCCCGCCTGGTCACCCGCCCGGCGGACCTGCTCCTCCTCGACGAACCGACCAACCACCTGGCCCCCGGCCTGGTGGAGGAACTGGAGGCCGCGCTCGCCACCTACCCCGGCACCCTGGTGATCGTCACCCACGACCGCCGCATCCGCGCGGGCTTCCGGGGCCGTCGGCTCGAACTGACCCCGGCCCCGGCCTCCGTTGAGGCCTAGCCCTCGGAGCCGTCGTCCTCCAGGTCGCCCTCCGTGTCCAGGAAGACCTGGCGCAGGGCCGCCAGGGTCTCCGGGTCCGGCTTCTCCCACATGCCGCGCGACTCGGCCTCCAGGAGGCGTTCCGCGATGCCGTGCAGGGCCCAGGGGTTGGCCTCCTTCAGGAAGGCCTGGTTCTCCGGGTCGAGGACGTACGTCTCCGTCAGCTTGTCGTACATCCAGTCGGCGACCACACCGGTCGTCGCGTCGTAGCCGAAGAGGTAGTCGACCGTCGCCGCCAGCTCGAACGCGCCCTTGTAGCCGTGGCGGCGCATCGCCTCGATCCACTTCGGGTTGACCACCCGGGCGCGGAAGACCCGCGAGGTCTCCTCGACCAGGGTCCGGGTGCGGACCGTCTCCGGGCGGGTGGAGTCGCCGATGTACGCCTCGGGGGCCGTGCCCGTCAGCGCACGGACGGTCGCCACCATGCCGCCGTGGTACTGGAAGTAGTCGTCCGAGTCGGCGATGTCGTGCTCGCGCGTGTCCGTGTTCTTCGCGGCCACGGCGATCCGCTTGTACGCCGTCTCCATCTCCGAGCGCGCCGGACGGCCCTCCAGACCACGGCCGTACGCGTATCCGCCCCACACCGTGTACACCTCGGCGAGGTCCGCGTCCGTCCGCCAGTCGCGCGAGTCGATCAACTGGAGGATGCCCGCGCCGTACGTACCCGGCCGCGAGCCGAAGATCCGGGTCGTCGCGCGCCGTTCGTCGCCGTGCTCGGCCAGGTCGGCCTGCGCGTGCGCCCGTACGAAGTTGTCCCCGGCCGGCTCGTCGAGCGAGGCGGCCAGCCGTACGGCGTCGTCGAGGAGCCCGATGACGTGCGGGAACGCGTCCCGGAAGAAGCCCGAGATGCGCAGCGTGACGTCGATGCGCGGGCGGCCGAGCTCGGCGAGCGGGATCGGCTCCAGGCCGTTCACCCGGCGCGAGGCGTCGTCCCACGTGGGGCGGATGCCCAGCAGCGCAAGGGCTTCGGCCACGTCGTCGCCCGCCGTGCGCATCGCACTCGTACCCCAGAGGGAGAGCCCGACGGAGGTCGGCCACTCCCCGTTGTCGGAGCGGTAGCGCTCCAGGAGCGATTCGGCGAGCGCCTGGCCGGTCTCCCACGCGAGGCGGGAGGGGACGGCCTTGGGGTCGACGGAGTAGAAGTTGCGGCCGGTCGGCAGCACGTTGACCAGGCCGCGCAGCGGTGACCCGGAGGGGCCGGCCGGGACGAAGCCGCCGTTCAACGCGTGCACGGCGTGCGCGAGTTCGTCGGTCGTGGCGGCGAGCCGCGGCACGACCTGCTCGCAGGCGAAGCGCAGCACGGCGGCGACGTCGGGACCGTACGCCTCGGCCACCGCCGGGACCGCGTCCACGGACCAGTCCGCCGCCTCCATCGCCTCGACCAGCTCGCGCGCCGTCGCCTCCGCCTCGTCGGCGGTGGTCCGGGTCGCGGCGGACTCGTCCAGACCCAGGGCCTCACGGAGACCCGGCAGGGCCTGCGTACCGCCCCAGATCTGCCGGGCGCGCAGGATCGAGAGGACCAGGTTCACGCGCTCGGGGCCGGTCGGGGCACCGCCGAGCACATGCAGACCGTCCCTGATCTGCGCGTCCTTGACCTCGCACAGCCAGCCGTCGACATGCAGCAGGAAATCGTCGAAGCCGTCGTCCTCCGGACGGTCCTCGAGTCCCAGGTCGTGGTCGAGCTTCGCCGCCTGGATCAGCGTCCAGATCTGCGCGCGGATCGCCGGCAGCTTGGACGGGTCCATGGAGGAGATCTGCGCGTACTCGTCGAGCAGCTGCTCCAGGCGCGCGATGTCGCCGTACGAGTCGGCGCGCGCCATCGGCGGCACCAGGTGGTCGACCAGGGTCGCGTGCACGCGCCGCTTGGCCTGCGTGCCCTCGCCCGGGTCGTTGACCAGGAACGGGTAGACCAGGGGGATGTCGCCGAGCGCCGCGTCCGGGCCGCAGGCGGCGGACAGGCCCGCGTTCTTGCCGGGCAGCCACTCCAGGTTGCCGTGCTTGCCGAGGTGGACCATCGCGTCCGCGCCGAAGCCGCCGTCCTCGGCGCGCGCCGCGATCCAGCGGTAGGCGGCCAGGTAGTGGTGGGACGGCGGGAGATCGGGGTCGTGGTAGATCGCAATCGGGTTCTCGCCGAAGCCGCGCGGCGGCTGGATGAGGATCAGCAGGTTCCCGCGCCGCAGGGCGGCGAGGACGATGTCGCCCTCGGGGTTGCGGGACCGGTCGAGGAACATCTCGCCCGGCGCCGGGCCCCAGTGCTCCTCGACGGCCTCCCGCAGCTCGGCCGGGAGCGTCGCGTACCAGCGCTTGTAGTCGGCGGCCGGGATACGGACGGGGTTGCGGGCGAGCTGCTCCTCCGTCAGCCAGTCCTGGTCGTGGCCGCCCGCCTCGATCAGGGCGTAGATCAGCTCGTCGCCGTCGCCCGAGACCAGGCCCGGGATCTCCTCGACGGGGCCGAAGTCGTACCCCTCCTCGCGCAGGCGGCGCAGGAGCGCGACGGCGGAGGCGGGGGTGTCGAGGCCGACCGCGTTGCCGATCCGGGAGTGCTTGGTCGGGTACGCGGAGAGGACCAGGGCGAGCTTCTTCCCGGCGTTCGGGATGTGGCGCAGCCGGGCGTGCCGTACCGCGATCCCGGCGACGCGCGCGGCGCGCTCGGTGTCGGCGACATAGGCCGGGAGGCCGTCCTCGTCGATCTCCTTGAAGGAGAACGGGACGGTGATGAGCCGGCCGTCGAACTCGGGCACGGCGACCTGGCTCGCGGCGTCCAGCGGGGAGAGACCCTCGTCGTTCTCCTCCCAGGCCGCGCGCGAGCCGGTGAGGCAGAGCGCCTGCAGGATCGGTACGTCGAGGGCGGCGAGCGCGCCCGCGTCCCACGCCTCCTCGTCGCCGCCGGCCTGCGCCTCGGCGGGCTTGGTGCCGCCGGCCGCGAGGACCGTGGTGACGATCGCGTCGGCCGCGCGCAGGGTGTCGAGCAGCTCCGGCTCGGGGGCGCGCAGGGAGGCGACGTAGAGCGGCAGGGCGCGGGCGCCCTGGTCCTCGATCGCCTCGCAGAGCGAGTCGACGAAGGCGGTGTTCCCGCTCATGTGGTGGGCGCGGTAGTAGAGCACGGCGACCGTCGGGCCGTCGGTCGTCCGGGGCGTGCGCTCCAGCGGGCCCCAGGTGGGCGCGGCGGCCGGGGCGTCGAAGCCGTGGCCGGTGAGCAGCACGGTGTCGGAGAGGAAGCGCGCCAGCTGCTCCAGGTTGGCGGGGCCGCCGTGCGCCAGGTAGGCGTGCGCCTCGGTGGCGACGCCGACGGGGACGGTGGAGGCCTCCATCAGCTGGGCGTCGGGGGCCTGTTCGCCGGAGAGCACGACCAGCGGCTTCTCCGCCGTCCGCAGGGCCTCGAGGCCCTCCTCCCAGGCACGCAGACCGCCGAGGAGCCGTACGAGAACGAGGTCGACGTCGTCCAGCAGCCCGGGCAGATCGTCCAGGGCGAGACGGGAGGGGTTGGCGAACCGGTACGCGACGGGGCCGCCGGCCGCGCGGGCGCTGAGCAGGTCGGTGTCGGAGTGCGACAGCAACAGAATTCGCATGCGTGCGCAGGCCTTCCTCGGGGTTGTCCGCGCCCCGGGTGGTCGTATGGACGGCGGGAGTTCCTGACTCACCCGGCCCCTTCCGGGGCCTGGCTCACAGTGGCGGGACCGCGCCGGATTCTCACCGGGCTTCCTCCCCGGGGTCCTGGGACCCCATGCCGTTCTGCATAGTAGATCGTGCGCACGGCGGGGAGGGGTCGTCCCCAGGGGTCGCCCGGAATCACGTGGGTATGCTCGCGGCCATGTCGCCCACCCCACCCACAACGCCCAACCGGGGCGAACCTCTCATACGGGACCGCGGCGACGCCTGCCCCGGCGCGCTGCGCCTGCACCCCGCCGACGACGGCGGTCTCGCCCGACTGCGCCTGCCCGCAGGCTTGTTGACGCCACGTCAGATCGACGTCCTGGCGTCGGCGGCGGAGTCTCTGGGCGACGGCCGGGTTACGGTCACGTCCCGGGGGAACGTGGAGCTGCGGGGCCTCGGCGAGGGCTGCGGCGCGGAACTCGCGGACCGCCTGACGGAAGCGGGCCTTCTCCCCTCGGACACCCACGAACGCGTCCGCAACATCGTCGCCTCGCCGACGGCCGGACTGGACGGACTCGGCCACGCGGACGTGCAGTTGTGGGCCCGCGAGCTGGACGCGCTGCTGTGCGCGGAGCCCTGGACGGCTGCCCTGTCGGGCCGCTTCCTCTTCGCCCTGGACGACGGCCGCGGTGACGTGGCCGGTCTCGGGGGAGATGTGACCTTGATCGCAGCAGGACCCTGGGCGGACGAAGCCCGGGTCACGGGCGGCAGCCGACCGCCCGGCGGAGCGCGGGCCTCGGCGGGGGGCTTGGTCGGCGCGGTCCCGCGCGCGGCCGACGCCCTGCTGTACGTCGGCGGGCAGGCGTTCCGCGTCGCGGGCGCCGACGCGCCGCGAGCGGCGCTCGCCGCGGCCGACGCGTTCCTGCGGGCCGCGCAAGCGGCCGGGAACGGCGCGTGGCGTGTGAAGGAGCTGCCGGGCGCCGGCGCGACGGGCGCGGAGGCCATCGACGCCGCCGACGCGAAAAAGCTGCCGGGCCTCCGACCCGCGGACTCCCCGGGCGCGGGCGCCGGAACGACCGACGCGCCGGGCGCCGGGGCCGGCCTCCTCGACCTCGCCGCCGCGCTCGCGCGGGCCGGGGTCGACGCCCGTCCCGTCGTCCCCGCGCCGCCGCTGCCGCACGGCGCGCCGCCCGCGCCCGGGCTCCTCGGCAGCGACGCGCTGCACGTCCTCGCGCCCCTCGGGCGGCTGACCGTCGCCCAACTGCGCGCGCTGCTGCCCGCCGACGAGGTGCGGCTCACGCCCTGGCGCGGGGCCGTCGTCGTCGGGTCCCCCAGCACACGGCTTCCCGAGCTGGACGCGGCCGGGCTGATCACCCGACCCGACGACCCCCGGGTCGGCGTCGGCGCCTGCACCGGGCGGCCCGGCTGTGCCAAGTCCCTCGCCGACGTCCGCGCGGACGCCGTTCCCGGCGCGCCCGGCGTCCCCGTCCACTTCTCCGGGTGCGAGCGCCGCTGCGGCCACCCCCAAGGCGCCCCCGGCACCTGGGTCGACGTCGTCGCCACCGCCGAGGGCACCTACCTCGTGGACGGCCGCCCCACCCCCCGTAACTCCCTGACCGAAGCAGTCGCAACGGCCCGCACAACGAGATGAGCGAGAACGACACGATGTTCGCCTACGAGAAGGACGGCGCGGAGATCTACCGCCAGTCCTTTGCCACGATCCGCGCCGAGGCGGACCTCGCGGATCTGCCCGCCGACGTCGCCACGGTCGCCGTCCGCATGATCCACGCCTGCGGCATGACCGACCTCGTCCGCGACCTCGCCTACTCCCCGCAGGTCGTCTCCCGCGCCCGCGCCGCCCTGCGCGCCGGCGCACCCGTCCTCTGCGACGCGCAGATGGTCGCCAGCGGTGTGACCCGCAAGCGGCTGCCCGCCGACAACGACGTGGTCTGCACGCTCTCCGACCCGTCCGTGCCCGCACTCGCCGCCGAGCTCGGCACCACCCGCAGCGCCGCCGCGCTCGAACTCTGGCGCGACCGCCTCGAAGGCTCCGTCGTCGCCATCGGCAACGCGCCCACCGCCCTCTTCCACCTCCTGGAGATGATCGAGAAGGGCGCCGGCCGCCCGGCCGCCGTCCTCGGCATCCCCGTCGGCTTCATCGGCGCCGCCGAGTCCAAGGACGCGCTGGCCGCCCAGACCCTGGGCCTCGACTACCTCGTCGTACGGGGCCGGCGCGGCGGCAGCGCCATGACCGCCGCCGCGATCAACGCCCTCGCGACCGAAGCGGAGATCCAGGCATGAGCGCCGACGCCCCCGGCAAGCTGTACGGCGTCGGCCTCGGCCCCGGCGACCCGAACCTGATGACGCTGGCGGCCGTGAAGGCCATCGCCTCGGCCGACGTGATCGCGTACCACTCCGCCCGCCACGGCCGCTCCATCGCGCGCTCGATCGCGGCCGAGCACCTCCGCGAGGACCACATCGAGGAGCGGCTTATGTACCCGCTCACGGTGGAGACCACGGACCACCCCGGCGGCTACCGGGGCGCGCTCGACGACTTCTACGAGGAGGCGTCCGCCCGCCTCGCCGCCCACCTGGACGCCGGCCGCACGGTGGCCGTGCTCGCCGAGGGCGACCCGCTCTTCTACGGCTCGTACCAGCACATGCACAAGCGCCTCGCGGACCGCTACGACACCACCGTCATCCCCGGTGTCACCTCCGTCAGCGCCGCCGCCGCCCGGCTCGGGGAGCCGCTGTGCGAGGCGGAGGAGGTCCTGACGATCATTCCCGGCACGCTGCCGGAGGACGAGCTGACGGCACGGCTCGCGGGCACGGACTCGGCGGTCGTGATGAAGCTCGGCCGCACGTTCCCCACCGTGCGGCGCGCCCTGGAGCGGGCGGGCCGGCTGGAGGACGCGCGCTACGTGGAGCGGGCGTTCATGGCGGGCGAGCGGACGGAGATCCTCGCCGAGGTCGACGCGGAGACGGTGCCGTACTTCTCGGTGGCCGTGCTGCCCTCCCGTATCGACGCCGTCACCCCCGAGTCCCGGGAGACCGGCGGCGAGGTCGTGGTCGTCGGCACGGGTCCGGCGGGCGCGCCCTGGCTGACCCCGGAGTCGCGCGGCGCACTGGTCAACGCCGACGACCTGGTCGGCTACACCACGTACCTCGACCGGGTCCCGGCGCTGCGCCCCGGCCAGCTCCGGCACGGTTCGGACAACAAGGTCGAGTCCGAGCGCGCCGAGTTCGCCCTCGACCTGGCCCGGCGCGGGCGCCGGGTCGCGGTCGTCTCGGGCGGCGACCCGGGCGTCTTCGCGATGGCGACGGCGGTCCTCGAGGTGGCGTCGGAGGGGCGGTACGCGGACGTTCCGGTACGGGTCCTCCCGGGTGTGACGGCCGCGAATGCGGCGGCGGCCGCGGCGGGCGCCCCGCTGGGCCACGACTACGCGACCATCTCCCTCTCCGACCGCCTCAAGCCCTGGGACGTCATCGCGGCGCGGCTGCGCGCGGCGGCCTCGGCGGACCTGGTCCTGGCGCTCTACAACCCGGGCTCGAAGTCCCGTACGCACCAGGTGGCGGCGGCCCGTGAACTGCTCCTCGAACTCCGCTCGCCCGAGACCCCGGTGGTCGTCGCGCGGGACGTCGGCGGACCGGAGCAGTCGGTACGGGTGGTGACGCTGAAGACCCTGGAGCCGTCCGAGGTCGACATGCGGACACTGCTGCTCATCGGCTCGTCGCAGACGCGCGCGGTCGAGCGCGGCGACGGCCGCACGATCACCTGGACGCCGCGACGGTATCCGGAGGCGTGACCGCGGCCGTCGGCCTGACCGCGGCCGCCGCGACGAGGCGGGCGAGGGCGGCGGTCTTTCCGCCGCCCTCCTCGGCGCTGTACGCGTGCACGACCAGACCCGGCTCTCCGGGCGCGGCGGGCACATCAGGACCGCGCCGCTGCCCCAGATCCGGCGGAACTCCGCGCTGCCCGTGGACGGTTCGTCGAACGGCCGCCGGGGCCCGGCGGCTGTCGCGACGCCGACGGGGGCGCGGGGTCGGAAGGCGAGGCGGACCGCGTCAGGCGCCCGCCCGCCCCCGTACCCAGGCGGCGGCCTCCTCGACCGTCGTCGCCACCCGGACGCCCTCCGGGACGGGCGGGCGGCGGACGACGACCACCGGGACGCCCGCCTCTCGGGCGGCCTGGAGCTTGGGGGCCGTCGCCGCGCCGCCGCTGTCCTTGGTGACGAGGACGTCGACGGCGTGGCGGGCGAGCAGCTCCCGTTCTCCCTCCAGGGTGAACGGTCCCCGGTCCAGGAGGACTTCGGTGCGGGCCGGCATCGGCGGCTCGGGGGCGTCCACCGACCGTACGAGGAACCACTGCGGGCAGTCGGCGAACGCTGCGAGCCCCATCCGGCCGGTCGTCAGGAACACCCTCCCCCAAGGACTTCGTCCCGGGAGGTGCCCCCGCCCCAGCCCGTTCAGGGTCCGGGCCGCCTCCTCCAGGGAGGCGACCTGGTGCCAGTCGTCCCCGGCCGCCGGGACCCAGCCGGGGCGGCGCAGGGCGAGCAGGGGAACATGGGCGGTGGCGGCCGCCCGGGCCGCGTTGAAGCTGATGTTCTCCGCGAAGGGATGGGTGGCGTCGATGAGCGCGTCCACGGCGTGCGCGCGGACCCACTCCACGAGCCCCTCGACGCCGCCGAAGCCGCCGATCCGGACCTCCCCGGCCGGCAGCCGGGGGGCGGCGACCCGTCCGGCGAGCGAGCTGGTGACCCGTACGGTCGCGGCGCCTGGCTCCTGGAGGCGCGCGGCGAGGGCGCGGGACTCGGTGGTCCCCCCGAGAATGAGTACGTGCACGGGAGCCCTTTCATGAGCGTGAGCGCAGGCGGCGGGCGCGACGCCCAACTCAAGCACACCGGTCTGCGCCCCGGCTGGACGACCGGGGCGTGCGCGACGGCGGCCACGACGGCCGCGTACACGGCCCTCCTGACGGGCGACTTCCCCGACCCTGTGACGATCACGCTGCCGAAGGGCGGGCGCCCGGCGTTCGCGCTCGCGGCCGAGGAGCTGACGGCGGGCCACGCCATGGCGGCGGTCGTGAAGGACGCCGGCGACGACCCGGACGTCACGCACGGGGCGCTGATCCGTTCGACGGTACGGCTCCTCCCGGCCGGCTCGGGCGTCGTGTTCCGCGCCGGTCCCGGCGTCGGTACGGTCACCCTGCCGGGCCTGCCCCTGGACGTCGGCGAGCCGGCGATCAACCCGGTCCCGCGGCAGATGATGCGCGAGCACGTGGCGGAGGTCGCGGCGGCGCACGGCGCGGGCGGCGACGTGGAGATCACGGTCTCCGTCGACCACGGAGAGGAGATCGCCCGGTCGACGTGGAACCCGCGGATCGGGATCCTCGGCGGCCTGTCGATCCTGGGGACGACCGGGATCGTCGTGCCGTACTCCTGCTCGGCCTGGATCGACTCCATCCGCCGGGGCGTGGACGTGGCCCGCGCGGCGGGTCTGACGCACGTGGCGGGCTGCACCGGCTCCACCTCGGAGAAGACGGTGACGACGCTCTACGACCTGCCGGACATCGCCCTGCTCGACATGGGCGACTTCGCGGGCGCCGTCCTCAAGTACATCCGCCGCCACCCGGTCGACCGCCTCACGGTCTGCGGCGGCTTCGCCAAGCTCTCCAAGCTGGCCGCGGGCCATCTGGACCTCCATTCGGCCCGCTCCCAGGTCGACAAGGCATTCCTCGCGGACCTGGCCCGCGCGGGCGGCGCGTCGGAGTCCCTGGCCGCCGAGATCGCCGAGGCGAACACGGGCCTGGCGGCTCTCCGCCTCTGCGAGTCCGCGGGCGTCCCCCTCGGCGACCTGGTGGCCGCCCGCGCCCGCGACGAGTCCCTCACGGTCCTGCGCGGCGCCCCGGTCGCGGTCGACGTCGTCTGCATCGACCGCGCGGGCACGGTGGTGGGGCGGTCGGCGGTGGCGGGGCCGTAGCGGCACCGCCGCGTCGACACGCCGGCACACCGGATGCGGCCGCTGCCGCGCGAACCTAGGCTGGCGAGGGCAAGGCCCCCACGTAGAGAGGGAAGTGCCCATGGCGAAGCGAGGCAACAAGAAGCGCGCCCGCAAGAAGAAGAAGGCGAACCACGGCAAGCGGCCGAACGCCTGAAAGCCGGGGCCGGACACCCACCGGGTGTCCGGCCCGGGCGCGTCAGGCGGCGGGAGCCGCCCAGCCGCTCGCGGGCCACCCCACAAGCACGCCGTGGGGCAGGTGCTGCCCCACGGGCGCCGCCAGGCGGCAGGGACCGCACGGGAGCCGCCCGGACGCCGAACGCGTCGGAGAACAGCGCCGCCTCAGGGGCGCGCCCTCCTCACGCCGGGCACGTCAGGGTGCATGGCCCGCCCACCGGCCCACCGACACGGCGCCGGCACGTCAGGGGGCGGCGCGTCCCGCGCCCTTGCCCGCCGTCACGGCGCCGGCGCGTCAGAGTGCATGGCCGCCCCACCGGCCCACCGACGCGGCGCCGGGCGCAGGGGCGGTGCGTCCCGCGGCCTTGCCCCCGCCACGGCGCCAGGCGTCAAGGCGCGTCCCGCGGCCCTGCCGGC
Organism: Streptomyces sp. NPDC012508; assembly: GCF_042902595.1. NCBI lineage: Bacteria > Bacillati > Actinomycetota > Actinomycetes > Kitasatosporales > Streptomycetaceae > Streptomyces > Streptomyces sp. NPDC012508. The sequence goes on along the minus strand of NZ_JBIBEO010000004.1, from coordinate 422,498 downwards.
GTCAGCAGACGTGCCGCTCGCGTGCCGGGTCGTAGAGGTGACTGTCGCGGAACTGCGAGGCCGCCAGCGTGCGGCCGACCAGGATCACCGCCGTCTTCGTGATCCCCGCCTCCTTCATCTGCGCCGCGATGTCCTCCAGCGTCCCCCGCAGCACGATCTCGTCCGGCCTGCTGGCCATCGCCACGACCGCGGCCGGGCAGTCCGCGCCGTAGTGGGGGAGCAGTTCGGCGACCACCCGGTCGGCGTACCGGGCCGCCAGGTGGAGCACCAGGAGGGCGCCGCTGCGGCCCAGGGTCGCCAGGTCCTCGCCCTCCGGCATCGGGGTGGCCTGCTGGGCGATGCGGGTGAGGATGACCGTCTGGCCCACGGTCGGGACCGTGAGCTCACGCTTGAGCGCGGCCGCGGCGGCGGCGAACGCCGGCACGCCCGGCACGACCTCGTACGGGATGTCCAGCGCGTCGAGCCGGCGCATCTGCTCGGCGACCGCGCTGAAGACGGACGGGTCGCCTGAGTGGAGCCGCGCCACGTCCTGCCCGGCCTCGTGGGCGCGGACGATCTCGGCGACGATCCGGTCCAGGTCCAGGTCCGCCGTGTCGACCAGCCGCGCCTCCGGCGGGCACTCGGCGAGCAGCTCGCGCGGGACCAGGGAGCCCGCGTACAGGCAGACCCCGCAGGCGGCGAGGGTGCGGGCGCCCCGCAGGGTGATGAGGTCGGCCGCGCCCGGCCCCGCGCCGATGAAGTAGACGGTCATGCTCCAGCTCCTGCCTTCGTTACGGACCACTGCGTGACCGGCATCGCCTGGCGCCAGCCGGTGAAGCCGCCCACCGGAACGGCCTGGGCGACGGCGAGCCGGACGAGCTCCCCGCCGTACTCGCCGTACCACCGGGCGAGCAGCGCCTCGGACTCCAACGTCACGGTGTTGGCGACCAGCCGGCCGCCCGCCGGCAGGGCGTCCCAGCAGGCGTCGAGCAGGCCCGGCGCCGTCAGACCGCCGCCGACGAACACGGCGTCGGGGGTGGGCAGACCGGCCAGACCGCCGGGGGCGGCCGCGGTGACGACCCGCAGCGCGGGGACCCCCAGCGCGGCGGCGTTGCGCTCGATCCGGGCGGCCCGCTCCGGGGCCTTCTCGACGGCGACGGCCCGGCAGGACCGGTCCGTGCGCATCCACTCGATGCCGATCGAGCCGGAACCACCGCCGATGTCCCACAGCAGCTCCCCCGGCGCGGGGGCGAGTGCGGCGAGCGTCGCCGCGCGCACGTACCGCTTGGTGAGCTGGCCGTCGTGCTCGTACGCCTCGTCCGGCAGCCCGGGTACGGCGCCGAGCCGCAGCGCGCCGGGGGACCGTACGAGGTCGAGGGCGATCACGTTCAGGGGGTCGACCCGCTCGTGCGGCCAGGTCGCGGCGGTGCCGTCGACGATCCGCTCGCGCTCGGATCCGAGCTGCTCCAGGACCCGCATCCGGGTCTCTCCGAAGCCCTTCTCCCGCAGCAGCGCCGCGACCGCTCCGGGCGTCCCGGCGCCCTCGCTCAGGACGAGGAGCCGGCGGCCGTGGTGCAGGGAGGCGGAGAGCGCGGCGAGGGCGCGTCCCACCAGCGAGACCGTCTGCACGGCTTCCAGGGCCCAGCCGAGGCGGGCGCAGGCGTACGAGACGGATGAGGGGTGCGGCAGGACGTGCAGGCGCTCGGCGCCCACCGTCTCGGCGAGCGTGCGGCCGATCCCGTAGAAGGTCGGGTCCCCGCTGGCGAGGACGGCGACGGAGCGCCCCTCGTGGGCGGCGAGCAGTCCGGCGACGGCGGGCCGCAGCGGCGACGGCCAGGCGACCCGCTCACCGGCGCACTCGGCGGCGGGCAGCAGGTCGAGCTGTCGGGGTCCGCCGATCAGGACCTCGGCGGCACCGAGGACGCGGCGGGAGCGCGCGGGAAGGCCGTCCCAGCCGTCCGCGCCGATCCCGACGACCGATATCGCAGCTGGAGGAACGGTACTCACGTCGCCGAACTCTACGGGAGCCCGCTCCGGCCCCTACTTCTGGGCGTTCTGGCCCACGTAGAAGAGGAGCCACACGAAGCCGGCGAACGCGTGCGTGGCGAAGACGTACACGAAGACGCGCAGGGCGACGCCGCGTTCCTTCCAGCGCTCGTAGTCGGACATGCCCACCAGCGTACGGGCCGGGTCGGGGGCGGCACGGGACGCGAGGGGGCCGGGAATAGGGCAGGGGGTCGCGTCGTTGGCGGAGATAGTTTACGATTCAACCAACAGCCCCCGAGGCGAGAGGTGAGCACGATGCAGTTCGGGATCTTCACCGTCGGTGACGTGACGACCGACCCCACGACCGGCCGCACCCCCGGCGAGCACGAGCGGATCAAGAACACGGTCGCCATCGCGCTGAAGGCGGAGGAGGTCGGACTCGACGTCTTCGCGACCGGCGAGCACCACAACCCGCCGTTCGTGCCGTCCTCCCCGACGACCCTCCTCGGGCACATCGCCGCGCGGACCGAGAAGCTGATCCTCTCCACGTCCACGACGCTGATCACCACGAACGACCCGGTGAAGATCGCCGAGGACTACGCCACCCTCCAGCACCTCGCCGACGGCCGCGTCGACCTGATGATGGGCCGCGGCAACACCGGCCCGGTCTACCCGTGGTTCGGCCAGGACATCCGCCAGGGCATCCCGCTCGCCATCGAGAACTACGCGCTCCTCCACAGGCTGTGGAGGGAGGACGTCGTCGACTGGGAAGGCAAGTTCCGCAGCGCGCTCCAGGGCTTCACCTCCACGCCCCGCCCGCTCGACGGCGTCCCGCCGTTCGTCTGGCACGGCTCCATCCGCTCCCCCGAGATCGCCGAGCAGGCCGCGTACTACGGCGACGGATTCTTCGCGAACCACATCTTCTGGCCCAAGCAGCACACCGAGAAGATGGTCCGCCTCTACCGGCAGCGGTACGCGCACTACGGCCACGGCACCGCCGAGCAGGCCGTCGTGGGCCTCGGCGGTCAGGTCTTCATGCGGAAGAACTCCCAGGACGCCGTACGGGAGTTCCGCCCGTACTTCGACAACGCGCCGGTCTACGGCCACGGCCCGTCCCTGGAGGAGTTCAGCCGCGAGACCCCGCTCACGGTCGGCTCGCCGCAGGAGGTCATCGAACGCACCCTGTCCTTCCGGGAGTACGTCGGCGACTACCAGCGCCAGCTCTTCCTGGTCGACCACGCGGGCCTGCCGCTGAAGACCGTCCTCGAGCAGCTCGACATCCTCGGCGAGGAGGTCGTCCCGGTGCTGCGCAAGGAGTTCGCCAACCTGCGGCCGGCCGGTGTCCCGGAGACCGCCCCGCTCCACCCCGCCGTCACCCGCACCGCCCCGCAGAACCAGGAGGCGTAAGTCATGCAGACCCTGAAGCTGGTCGCCGTGTCGGCCGGGCTGAGCAGCCCCTCCTCCACCCGGCTGCTCGCCGACCGCCTCGCCAAGGCCGCCCAGGAGCGGCTGACCGAGCAGGAGTACATCGTCGAGGTCCGCGTCGTCGAACTGCGCGACGTCGCCGTCGACATCGCGAAGAACTTCGTCACCGGCTTCCCCTCGGCGCAGCTCCAGGAGGCGATCGACGCGGTGACTGGCGCCGACGGGGTGATCGCGGTGACCCCCGTCTTCACCGCCTCGTACAGCGGCCTGTTCAAGTCCTTCTTCGACCTGATCGACCCGGCCGCGCTCACGGGCAGGCCGGTGCTCGTCGGCGCCACCGGCGGCACGGCCCGCCACTCCCTCGTCCTCGACCACGCGCTGCGCCCGCTCTTCGCCTATCTGCGGGCGCTGGTCGTCCCGACGGCCGTCTACGCGGCGTCGGAGGACTGGGGTTCGGGCGGCGACGAGTACACGGACGGCCTGCCGTCCCGGATCGCCCGGGCGGGCCACGAACTCGCCGACCTGGTCGCGGCCAGGGGCCCGGCGGGCGCCGCGGACGACGAGGAGGTCGTGCCGTTCGAGCGGCAGCTCGCCGACCTGCGCCTGGATTGATCCTCTCTTACGTTGGGGGCGGATGTGCCGTACGACGAGCGGAGATCGACATGGCCGGCAGGATCGTGGTGGGCGTCGACGGTTCGGAGCCGTCCCAGAAGGCGCTGCGGTGGGCGGCCGGGCAGGCCGCCCTCACCGGGGACACGCTCCACGCGGTGATCGGATGGGAGTACCCGGCGTCCTGGTCGGCGGCGCCCGGGGTGCCGCCGGACTTCGAGCCGGAGCATCTCGCGCACCAGATCCTGGAGGAGTCCCTGACCGAGGCCCTGCCCCCGGACGTCGCCGCCGCCGTCACCCGCACGGTCGTCGGCGGCAACCCGGCCCAGGCCCTGATCGACCAGGCCGAGGGAGCGTCCCTGCTGGTGGTCGGCGACCGCGGCCACGCGGGCTTCAAGGCGGCGGTCCTGGGCTCGGTCTCCACGCGAGTGGCCCAGCACGCCCCGTGTCCGGTGGTCGTGGTCCGCGGCGACTGACCGGGTTTCCCGTGCGACAGGGACCCGGCGGGCGCATGATGCCGTCATGGACATCAAGCTGGAACTGATCGGCGTGCCCGTCACCGACATCGAGCGGGCCAAGGCCTTCTACGAGCAGGTGGGCTTCCACCTCGACCACGACTTCCCCGTCAGCGACGACATCCGCTTCGTCCAGATGACCCCGCCCGGCTCGGCCTGTTCGATCGCCTTCGGCAAGGGCATCACCCAGATGAAGCCGGGCTCACTCGACAACATGCAGGTCGTCGTCACGGACATCGAGGAGGCCCACGCCGACCTCAAGCGGCGCGGCGTCGAGGTCACCGACATCGACGACCAGCCGTGGGGCTCGTTCGTGTACTTCGCCGACCCCGACGGCAACCGCTGGTCGGTCCAGCAGACCACTCCGCGAGGGCAGTGACTACGTGCGGTTGTAGAGCCGCATGGTGACAGCGCCGAAGACGATCACGAACAGCGCCGACCACCCGAGCGACCAGGCGATGTCCGCCGCCGGCCAGTTCCCGGCCATCAAGTCGCGTACCGCGTCCGCCAGGTGTGTCACCGGGTTGTTGTTCACGAAGGCCTGGAGCCAGCCGGGCATGGTCATCGGGAGGACGAAGACGCTGGACAGGAAGGTCAGCGGGAAGATCACCATCATGCTGACGCCCGTGACCGCCTTCTCGGTGCGCAGCAGCAGCCCGAACATGGTCCAGATCCACGAGAAGGCGAACGAGAACACGAGCAGCAGCGCGACCCCGAGCAGGACGCCGACCACCCCGCCGGCCGGCCGGTAGCCGATGATCATGCCGACGGTGAGCATGACCGCGGAGGCGATGACGTACCGCACGATGTCGCCGAGCAGATAGCCCACCATCGGCGCGGGCCGCCAGATCGGCAGCGTCCGGAAGCGGTCGAAGACGCCCTTCTCGATGTCCGTGTTGACCGACATGCCGGTGTACATCGTGATCATCACAACGCTCAGCACGAGGATGCCGGGCAGCAGGAACTGGATGTACTCCGAGACCGAGCCGGCCAGCGCGCCCCCGAAGAGGTACGTGAACATCAGCACCATCATGATCGGGAAAGCCGTCACGTCGAACAGCTGCTCCGGCACGTGCTTGATCTTCAGCATGGCCCGCCAGCCGAACGTCATCGAGGCGGAGAGCGCGCTGGGGCGCGGCGGGCGGGACCGGCCCACGAGCAGCGCCGCGAGTTCGTCCGCCTTCGGGGCGACGAAGTCGAGGGTGTCGGTGGTCTGTGCGTCCTTGCCGGAGGTGACGGTGCTCATGCCGTCGTTCCCTTCCTGTCCGTCAGCGCCAGGAACACCTCGTCGAGGCTGGGCTGGCCGAGCCCGAAGTTGTCGACCGTGATCCCGGCCCGCGCCAGCTCCGTCAGGGCCCGCGCGGCCTGCTCGGCGGCGCCGAGGTCCGTGCCGTGGCCGTCGACGGTGGCGGTGAGCGCGACCGGGTCCGGGTCGAGCTGGACGGAGGCCTTCAGGGCGTCCCGGAGGACCCGCTCGGCCTCGGGGCGCTGCTCGGGGTCCCGAAGCCGTACGTGCACGGAGCCCGAGCCCACGGAGGCCTTCAACTCGCCCTTGGTGCCCTCCGCGATCACCTTGCCGTGATCGATGACGGCGATACGGGAGGCCAGTTGGTCCGCCTCGTCCAGGTACTGGGTGGTGAGCAGGACGGTGGTGCCCTGGTCGACGACCGCGCGGACGATGCTCCACACCTGGTTGCGGCTGCGCGGGTCGAGTCCGGTCGTCGGTTCGTCGAGGAAGAGCAGGTCGGGGGTGTTGAGGATGGACGCGGCGATGTCGATACGGCGCCGCATGCCGCCCGAGTAGTTCTTGATCTGCTTGTCGGCGGCCTCCGCGAGCCCGAAGGCGGCGAGCAGCTGCGCGGAGCGGTCCCGGGCGGCAGGGCGGCTGTGGCCGAGGAGTCTGCCGAGCAGGACCAGGTTCTCGGTGCCGGTGAGGTCCTCGTCGACGGAGGCGTACTGGCCGGTGAGGCTGACCCGGCCGCGCACGGTGTCGGCGTCCTTGACGACGTCCTTGCCGAAGACCCGGGCCCGCCCCTCGTCGGGTCTCAGCAGGGTCGCGAGCATCCTGACGGCCGTGGTCTTGCCCGCGCCGTTGGGGCCGAGGACGCCGTAGACGATGCCGGTCGGGACACGCAGATCGATCCCGTCGACGGCACGGTTCGTTCCGAAGACCTTGACCAGACCCTCGGTCTCGATGGCGAGGTCGGTCATGCGCGTGCCTCCAGGTTGCCGGATGCGTTCCGCTCCCACCCAGTCTCCGACGGACCCGGCCCGGATGCCAGAGAACGACCCGATCTCCCCCGTACGGCGGAGAGGGTACGGCTGCCGAGCCGACGTCCCGGCCCCCGTCCCGGCGGCACGCTGACGTCATGCCGAAGATGAAGTCCCTGCCCGGCGTGCCCCGTTGGGCCGACCTCGCCGCCCACGCCGTACCGCTGATCGTCCTGCCCTCGGGGATCTGGCGGATCGCGCTGACCCTGGGACTGCCCGTCGCCCGCGTCGACGACCCGGGACTCGCCCAGAACACGTTCCAGATCGTCCTGACGGTCGTCGCCGAGCTGCTCGCCTTCCTCACGCTCGGGCTGGTCCGCTCGTGGGGCGAGGTGTTCCCGCGACGGCTGCCGTTCCTGGGCGGGAGGCCCGTCCCGGCTCGGGGCGCGAGCGCCGCCGCGCTGGGCGGGGCGTTCGGCCTCTTCGCCCTGACGGGCTGGTTCACGTACGTGGCGGTCGCCGGGATCGGCGCCGCGGACGCCGTCGGCACGCACACCGAGGGTGCGGTCCAGCAGGCCCTGTTCCTCGTCTGCTACCTGCCCCTGGCGGCCTGGGCCCCGCTGCTCGCCGCCGTCGCGATCGCCTACCGGCGCCGTCGTGCCACGGCCCGCTCGACGGCCTTGACGTCCTCGTGCGTGTAGAGCCAGTAGAACGCGGCGATGGTGGTCCCGGCGCCGATGATCAGGCCGAGGACGGTGGCCGAGAGCACGCTCGGGTTCGAGAGGCTGAAGAGGAAGCCGACGGCGCAGCCGGCGAGCACGCCCCAGGCCGCCGCGTGCACTTCGCGCGGCAGGACGTGGCCCCACCGTCGCATCGCGTACACGGCGCCGGCGAGCACGGCTCCGGACACGATGCCGAGGACGACCTCGCCCCAGTCGATGATGCCGCCTTCACGGACGATCGCCGCCGCCCAGAAGCCGTAGGCGAAGCCCAGCGTGAGGGGCAGACCCCAGCCGTGTGTACTCGGATGCCTCCGGGCGGGCATCGCTGCGTGTGCGGCCATGGCAGGAGCTCCTTCACTCTCGCCCCCCTGCACCCTCTAGGGCACACCCGGAGCCCCCGCCGCCGCAACCGGACGGGGCGGGGCGGCGGGGCCGGAAGGACGTGGCCGGGGCGGGCCGGGCCAGGCCGCGGGCCGGGTCAGCCCGCGGGCCGTACCGCGACCGCGTCGATCTCGAAGAGCATCCCGGGCAGCGCGAGCGCGGCGACGCCGCTGAGCGTCTGCGCGGGGAGCCGGTCGCCGAAGGCGCCGTTCAGCGCCTTGCCGAGCACCTCCAGCTTCGCGAGATCGTGATCGACGATGTACGAACCGAGGCGTACGACGTGGTCGAAGGCGAGCCCCACGCCCTCCAGCGCGCGGCGGAGGTTGGTGAAGGACAGCTCGACCTGGGCGGCGAAGTCCCCGGGGACGGGGGCGCCGGTCTCGTCGGAGGCGTACTGGCCGCCGATGAAGACGAGCTCGCCGGGGGCGGAGACGGCGTGGCTGTAGCCGAAGGGGGACGGGTCGTGGAGCGTGGCCGGGTTGGTGATCGTGCGCTGGTCGGCGCCGGTGGCGGTCGAGGCGGTCGTGCCCGTGGTGCCGGTGGTGTCGGTGCTGGTCATGAGGTGTGCTTCCTTCCGGAGAGTACGGCCGCCAGGCAGGCGGCCAGGGTGAGCGCGGCCCCCGTGGAGAGCAGCGCGGTGGGCGTGGTCGCGTCGACGAGCAGCCCGCCGAGAAGCGCGCCGAGCGCGATCGAGAGGCAGAAGACGCTGACGTAGAGGCCGGTCGCCGTCTCCACGTCCTCGGGGGCGGCGGCCATGAACCAGGACTGCAGCCCGACGGAGACCCCTCCGTACGCGAGCCCCCACAGGAGCAGCAGCCCGGCACCGGCCGGGGTCGTGGAGCCGGCGAGGGCGAGCGCGAGGAGCGCGGCGGTCAGGCCGGCGGAGAGGACGGCGAGGGTACGGCGGGGGGAGCGGCCGGCCGCGGGGCCGGCGAGGAAGTTCCCCGCCACGCCCGCGAGTCCGTACCCGAGGAGGACCGCACCGATGAGCTCCCCGGAGACGTCGACGTGCTCGGCGAGCACGGGCCGGACGAAGGAGTACGCGAGGAAGTGGCCGGTCACGAGGAGGAGGGTGAGCAGCAGCCCGGTGCGCACGCGCGCGTTGTCGCGCGGCAGCCGCAGCAGCGGGCCGAACCCACCTGAGCCCGTGCCCGTACCGGCACCTGAGCCCGTCCCCGTACCGGCACCTGAGCCCGTGGCCGTACCAGTACCAGTACCTGGGGCGGTACCTGTGCCGGTACCTGGGCCCGTGCCCGCGCCCGGCAGGCGGGGCAGCAGCCACACCAGAGCCCCCGTCGCCACCACCGCCACCACCCCCACCCCCGCGAACGCCCCTCGCCAGCCGGTCCATTCCGCTGCCGTGGTGGCCGCCGGGACGCCGAGCACGGAGGCGGCCGAGACCCCGCCGAAGACCACGGCGGTGGCCCGCCCGACGTCGGCCGCAGGGACGAGCCGGGGCGCCAGGCCGCCCGCGAGGGCCCAGAAGCCTCCGATGGCGACACCGAGCAGGACCCGGGCGCCGAGGACGACCGCGAAGTGGGCGGCGGCCGCGGTCACCAGGTTCGCGGCGGCGACGAGGGCCATCAGGACGACGAGGACCGCGCGCCGGTCGGCCCCGGCGGCCCGCACGGCGATCAGCGGGGCGGAGACGGCGGCCACGAGGCCCGGGACGGTCACCGTCAGACCCGCCGTGCCGGGGGACACGTTCAGCTCCGCCGCGACCGGGGTGAGCAGACCGACCGGCAGCAGCTCGGCCGTCATCACGGTGAAGATGCCGAGCGTGACGGCCCCGACCCGGGCCCAGCCCGCCCGCTGCCGCGAGCCTTCAACCTGGATATCTAACATCCAGAATAACCCTCTTGAAAAGCCCTCCCCGCAGGGAGGGCGCGTCGAATACGGGCCGGTCACCGAGTCGACCACCGGCCTGGCAACCCCGTCAGGCGTTGGCGAACCAGTGCCGGATACGCTCCGGCGCCGCGGGCGCCTGGAGCTCCGCCCGCTGCCGTACGTCGTCCAGGGTGCGGGCCGCCAGCTCGCGCCGCCAGGCCAGCTCCGCCGCCCCCATCGCGCCCGCGATCGCGCACTCGGCCGCGTACCCTCCGGCCGGACCGGCGCCGGGCCCCTGCTGCCGGATCTCGGAGCAGCGGAACGCCTCCTCCGGGCCCTCGATCGCCGCCACGACGTCCATGAGGGTGATCCGGTCGAGCGGCCGGGCCAGCCGGAAGCCGCCCTTGGGCCCGGAGACCGAGCTGACGATCCCGGCCCTGGAGAGGGCCTGGAGCTGCTTGTTGAGGTAGGCGGCCGGCAGCTCGTGATAGGCCGCGAGCCGAGCCGCCGTCACCGCCCGCTCCGGCCCGATCCAGGCCAGGTTGAGGCAGCTGTGCAGCGCCCACTCCACGCCCTCGTTCATCCTCATGTTCTGGATATTAGATATCCAGGATCTCCGAGGCAAGCCCGGCGAGCCGCCGCAGCGCGTCGTCCAAGACGGGCAGCGGGGGCGAGGCGAGCCCGACCCGTACGGCGTCCGCCGCCCCGCGACCGCCCGTCGCGAAGTCCGCGCCCGGCGTCAGCGCGATCCCGCGCGCCGCCGCCGCGGCCACGAAGGCCTCCGCCCGCCAGGGCGCCGGCAGCTTCCACCAGCAGTAGTACGCGTGCGGCGAGGTGCGGATCGCGTACGCGCCCAGATGAAGCTCCACCAGCGCGTGCCGGGCCGCCGCGTCCGCGCGCTTCGCCGCCACGACCTCCGTCACCGTGCCGTCCGCCGCCCACCGGGTCGCCGCCGCGAGCGCCAGGCCGCCCGCCGTCCACGCACCGGAGCGCAGCGCACGCGCCAGGTCCTCCACCAGCCCCTCCGGCGCGACCAGATGGCCGACGGTCAGCCCGGGCGCGAGGCGCTTGGAGAGGCTGTCGACGAGCACCACCCGCTCCGGGGCATGGGCGGCCAGCGGCGCCGGGGCGTCCGGCACCAGGAACGCCCAGGTGGTGTCCTCGATCGCGGTCAGCCCCGACTCTCGCAGCACGCCCGCGAGTTCGGCCCGGCGGGCCGAACTCGCCGTCACGGAGAGCGGATTGTGCAGGGTGGGCTGGCCACGGCGGAGAGCGATCCCGCGCGGACCGCCTCCGCCAGCGCGTCCGGCCGCATCCCCTCCCCGTCGAGCGCGATCGGCACCAGCCGTACCCCGAGCCGCTCCGCTACCGCCCTGACCAGCGGATACGTCAATTCCTCGACCCCCAGCCTGCCCCCGGCCGGCACGAGCGCGGCGAGCGCCGCCGCGATGGCCTGGCGGCCGTTGCCCGCGAAGAGCACCCGGTCGGGGTCGGGCTCCCAGCCCGGGCGCGCGAGGACCCGGACGGCGGCGGCGCGCGCCTCCGGCGTCCCCACGGCCGCCGCCGGACGGCCCGTCGCCTCGCCCAGTACGTCGGCGCGGGCGAGGGAGGTGAGCGCCCGCGCCATCAGCTCCGCCTGCCCGGCCACCACCGGGTAGTTGAGCTGGAGGTCGACCGGCGCGTGCCCGGTGGCCTCGGCGAGCGCGAGCGCGGCACCGGGCGGCGGCGGAGCCGCCCGTACGAACGTGCCACGCCCGACCTCGCCAACGACCAGACCCCGGCGCGCCAGCTCCCCGTACACCCGGATCGCGGTCGAGTTGGCGATCCGGTGCCGACGGGCGAACACCCTCTGCGGCGGCAGCCGGTCACCGGGGCGCAGCCGCCCGTCCGCGATCCGCTCCGCGACCCGGTCGGCGATCCGGCGGTACTCGTCCATCGGCCCCTCTCCCTCGCCACACCCGCTCTCATTGCACCGAGAGCAAAGGATGTCATTGCACCGAGTGATGAGGGCTGCCTAGCCTCGGACCATGGCTTCCGCAGAGATCGACGGACTGACGATCGGCTACGAGGACGAGGGCACGGGCCCCGCGCTCGTCCTGGTCCACGGCCACCCCTTCGACCGCACGATGTGGCGGCCCCAGATCGACCGCTTCTCGGCCACGCACCGGGTCGTGGCCCCCGATCTGCGCGGCTACGGTGCCACCACCGTAGTCCCCGGCACCACCCCGCTCTCCGCCTTCGCCGAGGACCTCGCCGCGCTCCTCGACCACCTCGGCATCGAGGAGTTCGTCCTCGGCGGACTCTCCATGGGCGGCCAGATCGTCATGGAGTGCTACCGCCTCTTCCCCGGCCGGATCCGCGGCCTGGTCCTCGCCGACACGTTCCCCGCCGCCGAGACCGAGGAGGGGAGGGCCGGCCGCAGCGAGACGGCCGACCGGCTGGTCCGCGACGGCATGAAGGGGTACGCCGACGAGGTTCTGGACCGGATGGTCGCCCCGTACAACACGCACGCCGCGCCCCACGTCCACCGGATGATGTGCGCCACCGATCCCGAGGGCGCGGCGGCGGCGCTGCGCGGCCGGGCCGAGCGGCCCGACTACCGCGAGCTCCTCACCACCGTCTCCGTTCCGGCGCTCGTCGTCGTCGGCCGCGACGACGCGTACACCCCCGTGTCGGACGCGGAGGCGATGCACGCGGCGCTGCCGCACTCCACGCTGGCGGTCGTCGAGCGGGCGGCGCACATGCCGAACCTGGAGCGACCGGCGGAGTTCGACGCGGCGCTCGCCGCGTTCCTCGGCGCGCTCCGAGGCACCGGCGCGGGAGGCAAGGCTCCCGCGCCGTCACCCGTACGGCCCAGCTGAACGGTCGCTCCCGGACCGGCCGCCGCACGATGAGCCCATGAGCCAGCACACCGCACCCCCTCGTCCGCCCCGCAGCCCCTCCAGCTCCGCCTGGGCGTCCAGCGGCACCCTGTTCGCCGGCGTCCTGATGCTCGTGATCGGCGTCCTGGACGTCCTCCAGGGCATCGCCGCGGTCGCCGAGGACGACGTCTACACCCGCGTCGGCGACTACGTCTTCAAGTTCGACCTGACCAGCTGGGGCTGGATCCACATCGTCCTCGGCATCCTCGTCGCCGTCTCCGGAGCCGGGATCCTCAAGGGCTCCGAGTGGGGTCGCATGGGCGGCATCACCCTGGCCTCCCTGAACGTCATCGCCCAGTTCCTCTTCCTGCCGTACCACCCCTGGTGGGCGCTGTTCTCGATGGCCATCTCGATCTTCGTGATCTGGGCGCTGGCCACGGACGACACCTCCTTCGGCAAGGACAGGGTGTGACCCCTACACGCGCCCGCGCCGGCACCCGCAGCCGCGCCGTCCGCGCCGCCGCGCTCCTCACGGTCGTCATGACGGGCGTCACCGGCTGCACCGACGAGGACCGGCAGGCGGCCGAGGACATCGTCTCCTCCGCCACGGCGGCGGTCGCCTCGGCGGCCGAGGAGAAGATGAACCAGGTCAAGGACGGGGTGAACGCCACCGACAACGTGAAGGCGGGCGCGACGGGGACGGACGGCGACCGGACCACCGCGGAGATCACCGCCACCAACCCCACGGACTCGAACGCCGACTACACGGTCCGGGTCAATTTCCGTGACGGCGACGGCAATCTGCTGGACGCCGTCGTCGTCAGCATCGACGGCGTGGAGCCGGCCGGGTCCAAGACCAGTACCGCGCGCAGCAATCGCACCCTCTCGGGGGCGACGAAGGCGGAGATCCAGCAGGCGCTGCGACACTGACGGGGTGGAGCACGTCCTGGCAGAACACCCGTCCCCCGCGCCCGCATCCCCTCCGACCTCTCCCCGGCCCGGACGGCGCCTCGCCGCCTGGGCCGCGGGCCTGCTCGTGGCCGTACCGACGGTCGTCACGGGCTGCCGCCTCCTCGGCACCGACGCGGTCACTCCCGTACCGCAGGCGCTGTCGTTCCTGCCCTGGCTCACCGTCCCGGCAGGCCTCGCGGCACTGCTCGCGACGGGCGCCCGGCGGCGGGCGCTCGCGGGCTTCGCGGTCCTCGCCCTCGCCGTCACCGCCTGGTTCACGCTGCCGTACGGGCCGGACACCACCACCGCCCGCGGGCCCGTCGTCGAACGGCTCCGGGTACTCACCGCCAACGTCGAGTTCGGCCAGGCGACGGAGGCCCTCACCGAGGCCGTACGACGGGAACGGCCGCAGCTCGTGTACGTCTCCGAGTGCGACCACGCCTGCGTCCGCGCCCTCACCGCGGCCCTGGCCGGCAGCCATCCGCACCGCGCGGTCGTGGACGGCGAGGGCTCGACCGGCTCCGTGATCCTGAGCGCGTACCCGCTGACCCCCCGGCCCCCGATCCCGGCCGCGATGGGCATGCCGGGCGCGGGCGCCCGGATCGGGGGCCGGGACGTCGAGCTGCGGCTCGCGCACCCGCTCCCGCCGATCCCCCGCCAGGTCGACCTGTGGAAGCGCGAGCTGGCGCGGGTGGCGGAGTTCGCCGCCGCGCACCGCGACGGCGCCCCGGTGCTCCTGGCCGGCGACTTCAACGCCTCCCAGGACCATGCCGCGTTCCGCGCCGTCCTCGACGCGGGCCGGCTGCACGACGCCGCGCGGCTCGGGGGCGCCGCGCGGACCCCGACCTGGCCGCGTGAGCTGCCCCTGCCGCCGTACGTCCAGATCGACCACGTGCTGGTCAGCGACGACTTCCGGGTGCGTGACGTGCGGTTCCTCGACCTCGCGGGGTCGGACCACCGGGCCGTCCTGACCGAGCTCGACCTGCACGCCGGGCGCTGATCGGCGACGCTGGAACCATGGACCGGATGTACGACGACGAGCAGATCCTCACGAACATCGGCACCCTCGTCGAGGAGGAGCGGGCCCTGCGCCAGCGGATGGGCGGGCTCCTCCCGGAGGAGCGGACGCGGCTCGCCGAGCTGGAGGTGCAACTGGACCAGTGCTGGGACCTGTTGCGCCAGCGCCGCGCGAAGGTCGAGTTCGGCGAGGACCCGGACACGGCGGCCGTCCGCCCGGCGGCGGAGGTGGAGGGATACCGCAGCTGACACCGCCCCGTCCGCCTCCCCGGCAGGCACGCGCCGCCCCCGTACCGTGAGCCCCATGGCACGTCCCGCGCGGCTCACCCCACCGCCCTGGCTCACCGCCGGGCTCCGTCCGGCCCCCGCGCCCATCCCCTGGGCCGCCGTCGCCCGCGCCTCCGTCGCGCTGTCCGCCCCGCTCGCCGTCGGACTCGCCGTCGACCAGCCCGTCTACGGGGCCCTGGTCTCCATGGGCGCCCTCTCCGGGGTCATCGGCGACACCGCCGACGCGTACCGCATGCGGTTCTACAACATCGCCGTCCCCCAGCTCTTCGGCGCTCTCGGAGTCACCCTCGGCAGCCTCGTGTACGGCGAAGGCTGGCTCGCCGTCGCCGTGCTCACCCTGATCGCGCTCGTCTCCGGGATGATCTCCTCGATCGGCGCCGTCGCCTCCGTGTCCGGCCTGCTGCTGCTCCTCAACGCGGTCGTCGGCGCCGGCCTGCCGATGCCCGATCCCTGGTGGAAGCCGCCCCTGCTGCTCGGGATCGGCGGGGCCTTCGTCCTCGTCCTGACCCTGCTCGGCTGGCCGCTGCGCGGCGGGGTCCCCGAGCGGACCGCCGTGGCCGGCACCTACCGGGCCGTCGCCGACGTCCTCGAAGCCGCCGGCACCGACGCGTACGACGAGCGGCGCCAAGATGTCACCGCCTCCCTCAACCAGTCGTACGACCTCGTCCTCGCCCGCCGCGCCCGCGAGCACGGCCGCGCGCCGATCCTCGTACGGCTGCTGGCCCAGCTCAACGCGGTCATCGCCCTCGTGGAGGCCGCCCCGGCCGCCCACGTCGCCGCCCGCCGCTTCCACCGCCCCCTGCACCCGGCGATCCCGGCCGCCGTGCGCGCACTCGCCGACGCGGTCGGGGAGGGCCGTACCGACATCCCCGACCTCGACCTCCCCGACGCCACACGCCCCGCCGAGAAGGCCGTCGACCAGGCCCTGCGCCACGCGGCCACGGTCGTCCGCCAGGCGGAGCCCAACCCCTACAACGTGGACGACCGTCTCGGGCGCCCCGCCGCGCTGCGGGTCAGGTCCCGCCGGGTGGTGCGCGGGGTCCTGCTCTCCGAGGAGTCCTGGCGGTACGGGCTGCGGCTCGCGCTCTGCATCGGCCTCGCCCAGTCGGTGGTCTCGGTGATCGAGGTGCCCCGCTCGTACTGGGTCGCCCTCACCGTCACCTTCGTGATGAAGCCGGACTTCGGCTCGGTCTTCTCCCGGGCCGTGCTGCGCGCGTTCGGCACGGCCGTCGGGCTCGTCACGGCCGCGCTCGTCCTCGCCGAGGTGCCGCGCGGATGGTGGGACGTGCCGGTGATGATCGTCCTCGCCGCGCTCATCCCCGCCTTCTCCGCCAAGGGGTACGCCTTCCAGACCGCGGCGATCACCCCCGTCATCCTGCTGCTCTCCGACCTCCTCAACCAGCAGGGCTTCGACCTGGTGCTGCCCCGGCTCTACGACTCCCTCATCGGCTGCGGGATCGCCCTGGTCGCCGGCTATCTGCTCTGGCCGGAGTCCTGGCACAGCCGGATCGGCGACCGGCTCGCGGACTCCGTCGCCGACTCGGCGGCCTATGTGACGCAGGCGTTCTGCTCGCCGGAGGACGAGGACCCGCCCGCCCGTCTGCGGGCCCGGCGGAAGCTGTACCGCGATCTGTCCGCCGTACGCTCCGAGTTCCAGCGCGCCCTGACCGAACCGCCGCCGACCGGCACCGTGGCCTCCGCCTGGTGGCCGCTGGTCGTCGCCGTCGAGCGGATCGTCGACGCGACGACCGCCGCCCGGGTCCGTGTCAACCACGGCGCCCCGCCCCCGGCCCGGGAGGAAGTCACGGCGGTGGAGCAGCAGTTGCGGGAACTCGCCGACGGGCTGCGTGGCACGGACGTCCTCATCGAGGTACGGACGGAACTGACGGGCGACGAGGAGGGCGTGCTCGCCCCGCTGCGCCAGGAGGTCATGGCGGCCCGCGCGATCGCCACTCCCCGCGCCACCGCGGGCTAAACGCCCCGCTGGGGGCGCACCGATGCCCTTACCGGCGGTCACAGAACGGAAGGTTCCATCCGCCGTTACCGGAATCCGTCCGGGCGACTACGATGCGCTCGATTCACCTTGATCCGTGCGCGGTCCGGCGAACAACTGACTCGGCGGCACGGTCACTTCGTCCTGCACCGCTCCCGTGCCCCCCAAGGACAGCCGCCATGCGCACGACCACCGGCAGAGGGCTCCAGCCCAATGTTCTCGGGACCTTCGACACCATCGTCATGGCCGTCGCGGGCAGTGCGCCCGCCTACTCCCTGGCCGCCACCACGGCCGTGCTCTTCGGCGCGGTCGGCCTCGCCGGACCCGCGGCGCTGCTCTACTGCGCGATACCCATGCTCGGCATCGTCCTCGCCTACGCGCGCCTCGGCAGGATCGACGTCAACGCGGGCGCCGGCTACTCCTGGGTGGGCCGCACCCTCCACCCCTTCCTCGGCTTCCTCTCCGGCTGGGCCCTCGTCGTCTCCGCGACCGTCTTCATGGTCGCCGGATCGCTCCCCGCCGGCGCGCTGACGCTCTCCCTCGTCGATCCCGGGCTCGCCGACAACACCCCGCTCGCCGCGGCCGTCGGCGCCGGCTGGTTCCTGATGATGCTGCTCGTCGTCCTGGGCGGCGCCCGGCTCACCGTACGGGCCCAACTGATCATGTCGGGCGTCGAGATGTTCATCCTCGTCGCCTTCATCCTGGCCGCGCTGCTGCACCGCGGCCACGCGACCGCGTTCGACTGGTCCTGGTTCGGCTTCGGCCACTTCGACGGCCCGGCGGGCTTCGCCTCGGGCGCGCTGATCGCCGCGTTCTACTACTGGGGCTGGGATGTCACCAGCAACCTCAGCGAGGAGACCCGGAACAGCCGTCGCACGGCCGGGCTCGCCGCGATCGTCGGCGTCGGAGTCGTCTTCCTGGTCTTCGAGGCGTTCACGGTCGCGGTCAACGTGCTCCTGACCTCGGGGCAGATCGAGTCCGCGGGCGCGAACGTCCTGGCCGTGCTCGGCCAGGAGATCTGGCCGGGAGTGGGGGGAAAGCTGCTGGTCGTGGCGGTCCTGCTGTCCACGATCGCCACCCTGGAGACCACCCTCATCCAGGTGACCCGCTCGCTCTTCGCGATGGGCCGCGACCGCACGATGCCGGCCGCGCTCGGGACCGTGCACCGGCGCTGGAACACCCCGTGGGTGGCGATCGCCGCCGTGGGGGGAGCCGCGCTGCTGATGTTCGGCGCGGCGGCGGCCGCCGGTCCGATGGGGCGGATCCTCAGCGACGCGGTGTCCGCGATCGGCCTGCTGATCGCGTTCTACTACGGCCTCGGCGGGATCGCCGCGGTGGTCGCGTACCGGGGGATGCTGCTCAGCTCCGTACGGAACTTCCTCGTCGGGGGCGTCTGGCCACTGCTCGGGGCGGCTTTCATGCTGTGGGCGTTCGTCGAGTCGCTCGGCGAACTGACCACGACGTCACGGGTCATCGGCCTGGGCGGGCTGCTGGTGGGCGTGGTCCCGATGCTCGTGTACTGGCGCCGGGGCAGCGCGTACTACCGCCCGGCGCGGCTCGACGCGGCGCGCGCGCTGGCGGCCGCGGAGCCGTTCGCACCGAGCACGGCGCGGGCACGCAGGACGGACGAATCACTGGCGACGGACTTCTGACACGAGGCGCCGCCGGCGTCACGGCTTCCGGCTTCACGGCTTCTGGCTTCATGGCTTCCGAGGGAGGACCTGGATGGCCGCTCTCCGCCGATCGGGGCGCTCGGCCCGCGCGGCCCGCTTCACCCCCGTCTTCGACCCGGACTTCGGCGACCGCGCTCTCACCGAGGCGCGGCACGACATCGTCATCGGCCGTTGGCAGGGCGTACGGGATCTGCTGCGGGACACCGGTGAGGACTGGGCGCGCCGGACACACCGGGTGCGGCTCCTCGCGCACGCGGCCGCGGGCAGTTCGTCGGTCGAGGCGTGGCGGGCGGCGGAGCCGGACAGCCCGGACGCGGCGGTGCTGCGGGCGGCCACCGAGGTGGTGCGGGTCTTCGACACGGCGATCGCCGCCGGCCGGGGCACGGTCGTGGACCGGGGGCGGGTCGACGCGACCGTCGACGCCTGTCTGCGGGCGACGGAGGCGGCCCCGGCGGACCCGATGCCGTGGGTCTCGCTGCTCTCGGTGGCCCGGCTGTACGAGGGCGGGGTGCCGCGCCGAGAACTGCGGCAGTGGTTCGACGAGTTGCGGCGCCGCGACCCGTACAACACCGAGGGACACGCGCAGGTGATGCGCTACTGGTCGGCGCGGTGGCACGGCACGCACGGGGCGATGTACGACTTCGCGCGGGACGCGGCCGGTGTCGCGCCGCCCGGGTCGCCGCTGCCGGTCCTGGTGCAGGTGGCGCGGGTGGAGGAGTACCGCTACATCGCGGACGGGGCGCTCGGGCGAGGTCCCGTGCGTGGCTTCGACCAGCACTGGAAGCACGAGCTGGCGGTGGACGAGCTGCGCCGCACGTTCGAGCGGTGGATCGGTGGCCGCGAGCCGGGCGGCCCGGTGGCGCCGGAAGAGGTACCGGACCTCAACTACCTGGCACACGCGGCCTGTTACGCGGGCCAGGTGGAGGTGGCGCGCGAGGTGCTCGGGATGCTCGGGACGCGGGCGGCATGGGTGCCATGGGCGTACACGGGGGACCCGGAGGAGCAGTTCGTACGGTTCAGGGAGGGTCTGGGAGTGGTGTGAGGGGCGGTGCCACGCCCCTCACACCACGTTCAGCGGGCTCAGACGCCGATGTCGCGGCCGTCCTTGCGCCAGACGGAGACGACCGACGGGCGGACGATCTTGCCCGGTCCGTCGGGCCACTCCGACTTGGGGTTCTCGACGGAGGCGCCGTCGAGCTCGCCCGGGTGCTGGACCGCGACGATCACGCGGCGGTCCTGGATGATCGGGCCGCAGGTCTCGGCGCCCTTGGGGACGGTCAGGAACTGCTTGATCTCACCGCGCCGCTCGCCCTGGGTGGCGACACCGAACAGGCCGTCGTGCGAGCCGAGCTGGGCGCCGTCGGTGGAGATCCACAGGTTGCCGTGCGGGTCGAAGGCGACGTTGTCGGGGCAGGAGATCGGGGAGACCTTGTCCTTGGGGAAGCCCGCGAAGTACGTGGCCGGGTCGTTCGGGTCGCCCGCGACGAGGAAGAGACGCCAGGCGAAACCGTCCGAGGCCGGGTCGTCCCAGTGCTCGGCGAGCTCCAGGATCTGGCCGTGCTTGTTGAGGTTGCGCGGGTTGGCCTCGTCCGCCGGGGCCTTGCCGGCCTTGCCGCGGTCGGAGTTGTTGGTGAGCGCGACGTAGACCCGGCCGGAGCGCGGGGACGGCTCGACGTCCTCGGGACGGTCCATCTTGGTGGCGCCGACCTTGTCACCGGCGAGGCGGGTGAAGACGTACACCTCCGCGGCGGTCATGCCCTCGACGTGCGAGACGTCGCCGGTGGCCAGCGGGATCCAGACGCCGGAGCCGTCGAACTCGCCGTCGTTCGGGAGCTTGCCGGTGCCGTCGATCTGGGCGGCCGGGCTGTCGCCGGTCAGCTTGGCGACGTAGAGGGTGCCCTCGTCGAGCAGGGTCAGGTTGTGGGCGTGGGCGGCGCGGGAGTTGCCCTTCATCATCCGCTTCGACGAGACGAACTTGTAGAAGTAGTCGAAGCGCTCGTCGTCACCCATGTAGACGACCGGGCGGCCGTCGGCGGTGAGGCGGGGCTGCGCCGCCTCGTGCTTGAAGCGGCCGAGCGCGGTGCGCTTCTTCGGGATGGACTCGGGGTCGTACGGGTCGAGCTCGACGACCCAGCCCTGACGGTGGGCCTCGTTGGGCTCCTGCGCGAGGTCGAAGCGCTTGTCGAACCGCTCCCACTTGCGCTCGGAGGCGCCGGTGCCTATGCCGTAGCGCTTGTCGGTGGCGCTGGAGCCGTTGGCGAAGTACTGGTTGAAGTTCTCCTCGCCGTGCAGCGTGGTGCCCCAGGGGGTGGTGCCGCCGGCGCAGTTGTTGAGCGTGCCGAGGACCTTGCGGCCGGTCGGGTCGACGGAGGTCTTCAGGAGCGCGGAGCCGGCGGCGGGGCCGGTCAGCTCGAACTCGCTGGTGGTGTGGAGACGGCGGTTGAGCGGGTGGCGCGTGACCGGCGTGAGCTTGCCGGAACGCTTCTCCTCCTGGACCACGACGACGGAGAAGCCGTGGGCGGCCCAGGCGATCTCGACCTGCTCGCGGGTCGGGTTGGCGGCGTCGTACGCCTTGAACATCAGGATCTCGTCGGTGTACTCGTGGTTCGCGACGAGGATCTGGCGGTCCCGCTCCCCGGGGAGGGGGAGGAGGCTCAGGAAGTCGTTGTTGTAGCCGAACTGGCCGGCCTGCGCGGCGGCGGTCTGCTTGTCGGCGTCGAAGGCCGGTGCGCCGCGGAGGATCGGCTCGCCCCAGCGGATGACCACGTTCTGCTCGTAGCCGGCGGGCACCGTGACCTTGTCGGCCGTGTTGGGCGCGACGGGCGTGAAGCGGAGACCACGGGCTCCGTCGGCGACGGGGCGGCCCTTGGCGGCGGCGGTGGCGGCGTCCGAGTTGGCCGCGGCGACGGCGGGCGTGGCGCCACCCGAGCCGATGACGGCGCTGCCGGCAGCGGCGGCGACGGTCACGACAGCGGCGGCGCGCACCATGGAACGACGCGAGAGAGCGCCGGCTATGACGTCACCGACGTACTCGTTGTCGCTGGTGTTGGGCACCTCATGGAAGCAGGCGTCACCACAGCGGAACCGACAGGTGAGGGCGGAACGGCCGCCTCCGTGCGGGTTGGTGCTCAGCAGCGGCAGCAGTTTGCGCACTTGGTCCTCCTCCGGCGCTTACTGCGCCGCCCCTTGGTCCCGACATGGTGTCGGGATTCCCGTTCGGCGGTGACGTTATGTGCACACATCTGCACGGGGGCGGCGCGGAAGTGAACGCCGAATGAATGAGCGGGAACGGGGTCTGATTCGGGGGCGGTTGGGGGAGGACGGGGTGGCCGCCCGGGGGCGGTTGGGGGTGCGCGGGGGGAGTACGCGGCGCGGACGGGCCGAGGGGCGAGGGGCCAGGGGCCGTTCGGGGGTGGTCCGGGGGCCGGGATTCCGGGTCCGCTTGGGGGCGGCGAAGGGCCGGTCGGGCGCACGATTCCGGTGCGAATCGGGCGTGCGGGGGCTAGGATTCCGGCTCCGGTTGGGGCGCCGGGGGCGACACACCAGGGGCCGCTAACCTTACGTGTCCGCCCTGGCCAGGGATGATTCCTCCCAGTACGGACATTCACCGCACCCAACTCATGCGAAAGGCCTCGCCCATGGGCATTCGGAGCTTGCTGCGCAAGGTGTTCGGACGCGATCGTGCGGAACGGCACGCCGATTCCCCGGCAACCTCCGTCCCGCCCCAGGCGGCCCCGTCCCGCCAGGAGGACCCCGCGCCGACGCCGCCCCCGACGGAGGACGAGGCCCGGCGCGCGGCGGACGACCTGGTGGCGGCGGCCTTCGACAACCCGAAGGTCCCTGCGGCGAGGACGGCCCAGCAGCCGGACGCCGAGGCCGAACCGGCCACGGAGAAGCCGGCGGAGCCGGAGGCGGAGGCTGCCCCGGCCGTGGCGGACCTGCCCAAGCAGGCCACGACGGAGCCGGTCGCGGAGGCGAAGCCGGAGCCTGCCGAGGCGGAGGCGGAGGCGCCTTTGTCGGAGGAGGCACCGGAGCCTGCCGAGGCGGAGGCCACGCCTTCGGAGGAGCCCGTCGCGGAGGCGGCTGCCGAGCAGGTCGCGGCGGAGCCGGAGACCGAGGCTGCCCCCGAGGTGGCGGACGAGCCGCAGGCCGAGGCCGCCGCCGAGACGGCGGCCGCGCCGGCGGAGGAGGCCGTGGCCGAGGTCGCCGACAAGGGCGAGGCGGAGGCCGAGGCCGCGCAGGAGGAGCCCGCCGCCGAGGCGCCCGCCTCGGACGAGGCCGAGCCGGTCGCGGCGGAGGCCGAGCCGGTCGCGGAAACCGCCGTTACCGAGCCGGAGACCGCCCCCGCCGAGGCGGAAGCCGCAGCGGACGCACCGGCCACCACCGAGCCCGAGGCCACTCCGGCCGAGGCCGAGGCCGTAACGGACGAGCCGGTCGCCACCGAGCCCGTCGCGGCGGAGGCCGAGCCGGTCGCGGACGAAACCGCCGTCACCGAGCCGGAGACCGCCCCCGCCGAGGCGGAAGCCGCAGCGGACGCACCGGCCACCACCGAGCCCGAGGCCACCCCGGCCACCGAGCAGGAAGCCGCCGCCCCGGCCGAGGACGAGCCCGAGCCCGAGCCCGCAGCGGACGAGCCGGTCGCCGCCGCGCCCGAGCCGGTCGCCGCCGCCGCGGTCGTCGCGGACGAGCCCACCCCCGACAGCACCCTCGCCACCGACGCGCCGCAGCTCGTCGAGGCGTACGACGCCGCCGCGGCCGTGCTCAAGGAGCGCGGGCTCGTCGGGGCGGCGCCTGTCGCCGTGTACCTCGTCGTCGACCGGTCCGGGTCGATGCGCGGGTACTTCAAGGACGGCTCCGTCCAGCGCCTCGCCGAGCAGACCGTCGCCCTCGCCGCGCACCTCACCGAGGACGCCACCGTCACCGCCGTCTTCTTCTCCACGGACATCGACGGCACCGCCGAACTCCGCCCCGCCGGCATCGACGGCCGCATCGACGAGATCAACGCGGGCCTCGGCCGCCTCGGCCGTACCAACTACCACCGCGCCGTCGAAGAGGTCCTCGCGCACCACGCGAAGACCGACCCCGCCCGCCCCGCCTTCGTCGTCTTCCAGACCGACGGCGCCCCCGAGTCCAAGACGGCCGCCACCCAGGCGCTCGCCGAGGCCGCCGAGCGCCCGATCCACTGGCAGTTCGTCGCGTGGGGCGAGGAGGACAACAAGGCGTTCGACTACGTCCGTAAGCTCACCGCCCCCCGTACCGGCCACTACCTCGCCGGCCCGGCCCCGTCGGAGACCGCCCACGCCGACTTCTACCGCGGGCTGCTCTCCACCTGGGAGATCTGAGCAGGGCCCACAGCAGACCTGGTGGTGCCGGTGACGGGCAACGTCACCGTCACCACCAGGCCGCCGCCCTCCCGCTCACCCCGGGCCACCGCCCCCACCGTGCCCCCGTGGGCCGCCGCGATCGACCGGACGATCGACAGACCGAGCCCGGCCCCCGGACCCATCCGGTCGCGCCCCTCGCCCCGCCGGAACGGCTCGAAGAGCCCCGGCACCTCATCGGCCGCCACCACCGGCCCCGTGTTCACGACGGTCACCACGCCACCGTCCACCCGCACCTCCACGGACCCCCCGGGGACGTTGTAGGCGACGGCGTTCGCGACGAGGTTCCGTACGAGCTGCCCGAGCAGCACCCTGCTCCCCCGTACGACACGACCGCCACCGTCACCGCCCGCCCCGCCACCGGCACCGCCACCGGCGCCGCCCACCCCGCCGCCGTCCCCGCCGCACTCCACCCCGAACGCCTCGCACTCCTCCGCGACCACCTCCCCCAGCCGTACGTCCTCCCGCTCCTCCAGCCCCCGCTCACTCCGGGCCAGCACCAGCAGCCCGTCGATGAGCCGTTCACTGCGCCGGTTGGTGTCCAGCAGCACCTGCTTGACCTCGGTCGCGTCGTCGAGCCCGATCTGGATCGCGGCGCGCTGCGTGGCGAGCGGGGTCCGCAGCTCGTGCGAGGCGTTCGCGATGAACCGCCGCTGGCTGTCGAACGCGGCCTCCAGCCGACCGAGCAGCGCGTCGATCGTGTCGCCGAGCTCCTTCAGCTCGTCGTCCGGCCCGCTCGCGCCGATCCTCCCCCGGACCCCGTCCGTGGGGTTCCGCTCCGAGAGCAGCCGCGCCCGCGCCGTCATCTCGTGGACCGGCCGCAGGACCCGCCCCGCCGTCCACCAGCCGACCGCGACCGCGCCGAACGCCATGACGGCCAGGGCGAGGCAGGACCACATGAGCATCTGCTCGCCGGCGGCCCGGCTGACGTCGTCGCTCAGCCGGTACGCGGTGACCGTCTCGAACGGCGCCACGACCCGTACGCGCGCCGCGATGGCCTCCGCCTCGCCCTCGGTACCGGCCCGGGACAGCAGGTTCACGATCGTCAGGAGGCACCCGCCGAGGACGACGAAGACGCCCCCGTACACGAGGGCGATCCGGGTCCGGATCGTCGAGCCGGAGCCCAGCACACCCGCGCTCACAGCGCGTACCCCACGCCCTGGACCGTCCGGATCAGCGCGGGCTCGCCGAGCTTGCCGCGCAGCTTGCTCATGCAGACCCGTACCGCGCCGGTGAAGGGGTCGGTGTGCGCGTCCCAGGCCCGCTCCAGGAGCTCCTCGGCGGAGACCGTGGCGCCGTCCGCCTCCAGCAGGATCTGGAGCACGGAGAACTCCTTCGGCGACAGGTCGAGCGCCCGGCCGTCCCGCGTCACGGTCCTCCGTACGGTGTCCATCACCACCCCCGCACGGTCGAGGAGCGGCGGTACGGGCCGGGCGCTGCGCCGCCGCAGCGCGCGGACGCGGGAGACCAGCTCGGGGAACTCGAAGGGCTTGCCCAGATAGTCGTCGGCGCCGAGGTCGAGCCCCTCGACGCGGTCCTCGGTGGAGGCGGACGCGGTCAGCATCAGGATCCGGGTCCGGGCGGTGCGGGCGACGAGAGCGCGGGCCACGTCGTCGCCGTGGACGCGGGGCAGGTCGCGGTCGAGGACGACGACGTCGTAGTCGTGCAGGCCCAGGTAGGCGAGGGCGGCGTCGCCGCTGTAGACGGTGTCGACGGCGAAGCCGGCCCGCCGCAGGCCGGTGGCGAGAAGCTCCGCGAGGACCTCCTCGTCCTCGGCGACTAGTACGCGCATGATCTCTTCCTCGCTGCCGGTCACGGCTCTTTCTAAGCCGCCCAACGTTTCGCGGACGTCTCCACGCTCCCGCCCCGTCCCACCCCTCGGTTATCGATGTGAGTGGATCTTGAACTGCCCGTTAGGATTTCGACCATGGCGGCCACTGGATCCGAGAAGCAGGGGGCGAAGGCGTTCTACGTCTCGACCCCCATCTACTACGTCAACGACGCTCCTCACCTGGGCCACGCCTACACGACCGTCGCAGGCGACGTGCTCACGCGCTGGCACCGTCAGCGCGGCGAGAAGGTGTGGTACCTCACCGGCACGGACGAGCACGGTCAGAAGATCATGCGCACGGCCGAGGCGAACAACGTCACGCCCCAGGCCTGGTGCGACAAGCTCGTCGAGGAGGCGTGGAAGCCCCTCTGGGAGCACCTGAACATCGCGAATGACGACTTCATCCGGACGACGGAGAAGCGTCACACGGACCGCGTCCAGGAGTTCGTGCAGGACCTGTACGACAAGGGCGAGATCTACAAGGGCGGGTACGAAGGCCCGTACTGCGTGGGCTGTGAGGAGTACAAGCTCCCCGGCGATCTCATCGAGGCGGAGGACGGCACGAAGCTGTGCGCCGTCCACAAGAAGCCGGTGGAGATCCTCAAGGAGGAGAACTACTTCTTCAAGCTGAGCGAGTACGGCCCGAAGCTGATCGAGTTCTACGAGTCGAACCCGGGCTTCGTCCAGCCGGAGTCGGCGCGCAACGAGGTCGTGAACTTCGTCAAGCAGGGCCTCGAGGACCTCTCGATCTCGCGCTCGACGTTCGACTGGGGCGTCCCGGTCCCGTGGGACGACAAGCACGTGATCTACGTGTGGATCGACGCGCTCCTGAACTACGCGACGGCGGTCGGCTACAACGAGAACCCGGAGAAGTTCGACGAGACCTTCCCGGCGAACGTCCACCTCATCGGCAAGGACATCCTCCGGTTCCACGCGATCATCTGGCCGGCGATGCTCATGGCGCAGGGCCTGCCGGTCCCGGGCCGTGTGGCGGCGAACGGCTGGCTGATGGTCGGCGGCGAGAAGATGTCGAAGTCGAACCTGACCGGCATCAAGCCGCAGGACCTGACCTCGCACTTCGGCGTGGACGCGTACCGCTGGTACTTCCTGCGGGCGATCGCGTTCGGCCAGGACGGCTCGTTCTCCTGGGAGGACTTCACCGCCCGCTACACGAGCGAGCTCGCGAACGACTACGGCAACCTGGCGTCCCGGGTCGCGGCGATGGTCGGCAAGTACTTCGACGGCGCCCTGCCGGCCGCGACGGCCGACGGCGACGCGGAGAAGGCGATCCACGAGGGCCTGGCGAAGGCGGTCGCGACGGCCGACCAGAAGATCGGCGAGGAGCTGGACTTCCAGGGCGGCATCCTGGCGATCTTCGACTTCGTGAAGCAGGTCAACGGCTACATCACGGAGCAGGAGCCGTGGAAGGTCGCCAAGGACGACTCCACGGCGGGCCGCGCCCGCCTGGCGACGATCCTGTACACGGCGGCCGAGTCGCTGCGCGGTGTGGCGGTCCTGCTGAACGCGATCATGCCGGAGACCTCCCAGAAGCTCTGGGACTCCCTGGGCGCGGAGGCGTCCCTGGGCGCCTTGGCCGCCCAGCCGGTCCAGTCGGCCGGCGACTGGGGCCGACTCCCGGCGGGCACGACGGTGACGAAGGGCGCGGTGCTCTTCCCGCGCCTGGAGGAGCCGAAGACGGCGTAAGGCTCGTCCCGCACGCACCCCCTGCGCACAGAACGCCCGGCCGGGCTCTCCCCGGCCGGGCGTTCTGCGTAACGGGCCTGCGCGCCGCATCGCCGCGCTGGTCCGGTGACGACGAAGGGCCCGGAATCCGAGGGGATTCCGGGCCCTTCCGTGCTCCAGGCGGTGTGACTACCGCGCCGCGTCCGGGTGGACCGCGTCCGTCACCGGGCGGTCCGTGACGACCTTCGTCTCGACCGGCTTGCGGAGCTGGATGTTCAGCTCCTTCAGGCGGGCCTCGTCGAGTTCCGTCGGGGCGCCCATCAGGAGGTCCTGGGCGTTGCCGTTGAGCGGGAAGGCGATCGTCTCGCGGATGTTCGGCTCGTCGGCCAGGAGCATCACGATGCGGTCCACGCCCGGGGCGATGCCGCCGTGCGGCGGGGCGCCGTACTCGAAGGCGCGGAGCATGCCCGCGAACTCGTGCTCGACCGTCTCGCGCGAGTAGCCCGCGATCTCGAAGGCCTTGAACATGATCTCGGGCTCGTGGTTCCGGATCGCCCCGGAGGACAGCTCGATGCCGTTGCAGACGATGTCGTACTGCCAGCCGAGGACGTCCAGCGGGTCCTGCGTCTCCAGGGCCTCGAGGCCGCCCTGCGGCATGGAGAACGGGTTGTGCGAGAAGTCGATCTTGCCGGTCTCCTCGTCCCGCTCGTACATCGGGAAGTCGACGATCCACGCGAAGCGGAAGACGTTCTCCTCGAACTGGCCGGCGCGCTTGGCGGCCTCGACCCGGACCGGGCCCATGATCTTGGAGACCTCGTCGAACTCGCCCGCGCCGAAGAAGATCGCGTGGCCCGGCTCGAGGCCGAGGCGCTCGGTGAGGACCTTGACGTTCTCCTCGGTGAGGAACTTGGCGATCGGGCCGGTCAGGGCGTTGCCCTCGCCGACGCGGACCCAGGCCAGGCCCTTCGCGCCCAGGGAGACCGCGAAGTCGCCGAGGGAGTCGAAGAACTTGCGCGGCTGGTCACCGGTGTTCGGCACCGCGAGCGCACGCACGTGCTTGCCCGCGAACGCCTTGAACTCCGAGTTCTCGAACACGTCGGAGATGTCGACGAGTTCGAGGGCCGTACGCAGGTCGGGCTTGTCGTTGCCGTACTTGAGCATCGACTCGCGGAACGGGATCCGCGGGAACGGGGACGTGACGTGACGGCCGCCGCCGAACTCCTCGAACAGCTCCGTCATGAGCTTCTCGATCGGCTGGAAGACGTCTTCCTGCTCGACGAAGCTCATCTCGACGTCGAGCTGGTAGAACTCGCCCGGCGAACGGTCGGCGCGCGCGTCCTCGTCGCGGAAGCAGGGCGCGATTTGGAAGTAGCGGTCGAAGCCGGAGATCATCAGCAGCTGCTTGAACTGCTGCGGCGCCTGCGGCAGCGCGTAGAACTTGCCCGGGTTCAGACGGGACGGGACCACGAAGTCACGGGCGCCCTCGGGGGAGGTCGCGGCGAGGATCGGGGTCGCCATCTCGTTGAAGCCGAGGGCCACCATCTTGGAGCGGATGGAGGCGATGACGGCGGAGCGCAGCATGATGTTGCGGTGCATGCGCTCGCGGCGCAGGTCGAGGAAGCGGTACTCCAGGCGCCGCTCCTCGTTCACGCCGTCGTCGGCGTTGATGGTGAACGGGATCTGCTTGGCCGCGCCCAGGACCTCGACCGTGGCGGCCTCGATCTCGATCTCGCCGGTGGCGAGCTCCGGGTTGACGTTCTCCGCGCCACGCGAGACGACCTTGCCGTCCACGCGGACGACGGTCTCCTTCGTCAGCTTGTCGAGCACTTCGGCGGCGGCGGTGCCGGGCCGGGCGACGAGCTGCGTGATGCCGTAGTGATCGCGCAGATCGATGAAGAGGATGCCGCCCAGGTCGCGCCGATTGTGCAGCCAGCCGCTCAGCCGGACGTCGGTGCCGACGTCAGAGGCGCGGAGCTCGCCGCAGGTGTGGGACCTGTACCGATGCATCGTCGTTCATCCAGTCTTCGGGATCCATGGGGGTGTGCCGCCGTGACGGCAGACCCACCAAGCGTACCGGGAGACCCAAGATCGCTTTTCGAATACGCTCAGTGGCGACCTGCTGTCCGATATTCATAAAGTAGGGCAATGCGCACCGAGGACGTCCTGGCCGCGATCGCGACCGGCCTGTGGCGCTGGGACAACGCTTCCGGGACCGTGACGCTCGACGCCGAGGCGGCCCGGCTGCTCGGGCTGCCCGCCGAACCGGTCCAGCTCACGGAAGCGGCCGTACGCTCCCGGTTTCATCCCGTCGACTGGAACGAGATCGACGGGGTCGTGAACCTCGCCGTCGCCGAAGGGACCCTCGCCGAGGCCAGGCTGCGGATCATGGACGGCGACGGACGGGTGCTCCGTACGGTACGGAGCAGGTCCAAGCCGCTCATCGAGGGTGACGACTACGAACTCGTCGGCACCCTCCAGGAGGTCGCCGAGCCCCAGCCCGGCACCGCCGCCCGCACGCCCGTCACCGGCGACTGGCGCCGCTCGCGCGAGGCGTTCCTGCTCGACGCGGGCCGGGCGCTCGCCGAGGCCCGGTCGACCGCCGAGGTGCTGCGGGTCGCCGCCTCCCTCTCCATGCCGGGCTTCTCGCCGGACGGACTCGCCGTCTTCGGAGTCGCGGGCGAACGGCTGACGATCATCGGCCACCACGGGCACAACACGGGCGACGAGGGCCCCTTCACCTCGATGTCGGTGGACACCGACTACCCGGCGGCCGAGGTCGTACGGACCGGGCGGGCGATCTACCTCCCGACACCCGAGGAGTACCTGCGGCGCTTCCCGGTGACCTGGCCGCTCGCGCAACGCTTCGGCAGGCAGTCCTGGGCGTACCTCCCGCTGATCGTCGCCGGCCGCACCATGGGCGCCTGGATGGCCGCCTTCAAGCACCCCGTCGCCTTCACCCCCGACGAGCGCTCCGTCCTCACCACGGTCGCCCGGATGCTCGCCCAGGCCCTCGCCCGCGCCGGTGTCGCCGAGTCCGAGCGCGAGCTGTCGCTCGGGCTGCAGCGCACGATGATGCCCGTCCTCGGGCCCGGCATCCCGGGCCTGCACGTCGCCGCCCGGTACGTGCCGACCGGCGGCGGGCTCCAGGTCGGCGGCGACTGGTACGACATGATCCAGCTGCCGGGCGGCCGCATCGCGCTCGTGATCGGCGACGTCCAGGGTCACGACGTGCGCGCCGCCGGGCTGATGGGCCAGCTGCGGATCGCCCTGCGCGCGTACGCCTCCGAGGGCCACCGCCCCGACGCCGTCCTCTCCCGTGCCTCGCGCTTCCTGTACGGGATCACCGACGGGGACGCGACCGAGACCGCGGCGGACGGTGCCGCCCGCGGCCGCGGAGAACACCCGAACGGGGGCGCGCCGGACGGGGGCGCGCCGGACGGGGGTGTCGCGTCGTACGGGGGCGGGGGGCCGAATGGTGCCGGGGGGCCGGACGGGCGTGGCCATGACGTCGGTCCGCGCTTCGCGACCTGCCTCTACCTGGAGATCGACCCGGTCACCGGCGTCGTGGACATCGCCCGCGCCGGGCACCCCGACCCGGCGGTCCGGATGACCGACGGAACGGTACTGCTGCGCCCCACCGCCGGCGGTCTGCCCCTCGGCATCGTCCCGGACACCGACTACCCGACGACCCGGTTCACCCTGGAGCCCGGCGAGACCCTGATGATGTGCACCGACGGGCTCCTGGAGACCGGCGGCCACGACCTCGACAGCGGCTGGGAACGGATCCGCGCGCTCCTCGAAGGGC
The DNA here is from genome assembly GCF_042902595.1 of Streptomyces sp. NPDC012508. Taxonomy (NCBI): domain Bacteria; kingdom Bacillati; phylum Actinomycetota; class Actinomycetes; order Kitasatosporales; family Streptomycetaceae; genus Streptomyces; species Streptomyces sp. NPDC012508. Next base: position 391,360 of record NZ_JBIBEO010000004.1, on the reverse strand, counting down.
ACGCCGACGACTCCTTGGAGGACCTGGCCGACAGCCTCGTCGAGGCCGTCCACGGGCCCGGCTCGCACCACACCACCGGGCCGCTCGCCGACCGGCGCGAGGACGACATCGCCCTCCTGCTCGTCTCCCGCCAGGGTCCGGCCGTCCGCGAGGCCCCGCGCCGCACCATGATGACCATCGCGCAGGCGGAGCCGGAGCGGATCGCGGCCGCCCGCCAGCACATGCGGCAGCTGCTGCACGACTGGAGGGACGAGGACCAGCTCGACTCGGCGGTCCTGATGGTCTCCGAGATGGTCACCAACGTCCTCATCCACACGGACGGCGACGCGCTCCTCGTCGCCGAGGTGACCTGCGCCGAGGACGCCCGCCGGCTGCGCGTGGAGGTCTCCGACGGCAGCGACGAGCTGCCGCACAGGCGGCATCCGGGGGAGATGGCGTCGTCGGGACGTGGCCTGGTCCTGATGGAGATGCTGGCGCACGCGTGGGGCGTCGACCCGCGGGGAGAGGGCAAGTCCATCTGGTTCGAACTCCACGAGCCCCCCTCGGAGAAGGGCTGCTGCGCGTAGGAGGCAGGCCGGGGAGCGCGGTGGGCGGGGAGAGGCAGCGCGGCTTCCCCTCCGGGGCCCGGCCGCGCTGCGTCTCCACGGCCGGGCGCCGGTCCGCGCAACGCGCGAGGCCCGCCGCCGCGGAGGAGACTGGTGGCGTACGCCCGCCGTCGCCGGGGGGACCACGGAGCACCTCATGGACACCCACAAGGTCGGAAGCGACACCACCGTCCTGGCCGACAGCCTCGAAGTGCCGGGCATCGGCCACCTCCCCATCAGCGCATACGTCGTCACCGCCGCTGAACCGGTCGTCGTCGACACCGGTGTCTCGATATCCGACCGGGACTTCGTCAACACGCTCGGCTCGGTCATGGATCCCGCCGATGTCCGCTGGATCTGGCTCACGCACCCCGACCGCGACCACACGGGCGGCATCTTCGACCTGCTCGTGGCCGCGCCCCGGGCGAAGGTCGTGACCACCTTCATCGGTGCCGGGATCATGACGACCGAGCGTCCGCTGCCGATGGACCGCGTCTACTTCCTCAACCCCGGCCAGTCCCTCGATGTCGGCGACCGCATGCTGCGCGCCTTCAAGCCACCGCTCTTCGACAACCCGGCCACGGTCGGCTTCTACGACGAGAAGACCCGGATCTGCTTCAGCTCCGACTGCTTCGGCGGGCCGATGCCGACCGCGGAGCTCGCCGAGAGCGGGCACGCGAACGACCTCAAGCCCGAGGAGCTGCGGCAGGCACAGCTGCTGTGGGCATCCGTGGACAGCCCGTGGGTGCACGTCGTGGACCCGGCGAAGTACGGGGCGACGATCGATCCGCTGCGGGAGATGAACCCGGAGATCGTGCTCTCCACCCATCTGCCGCCCGCGGTGCGGATGACCGACCTGATGATCGAGACGATCACGATGGCCCCGGACGCGGACCCGTTCGTGGGCCCGGACCAGGCCGCGCTGGAGCAGATGCTGGCGACCTTCGAGCCGGGCGGGATGCCGGCGGCCACCTGAGTCACCGGTCCGGCGCGGACGCCTCCTGCCCGTACCGTCCGCGCAGCTCGCCGATCACCCCGAAGGCGGCCGCCGTCACGGGGACGGCGAGCAGCATGCCCAGGATCCCGGCGACGGACGCGCCGGCCGTGATGGCGAGCATGACGAGGGCCGGGTGCATCTGCACGGTCCGGCTCTGGATCATGGGCTGGAGGACGTTCCCCTCGATGACCTGGACGGCGAGGACCACGCCGAGGACCCAGAGCGCGATGACGAAACCCCGGTCGGCGAGGGCGACGAGGACGGCGACGGCCCCGGAGAGGAAGGCGCCGAGGTACGGGATGTAGGCGGTGACGAAGACCAGCGCGCCGAGCCCGACGGCGCCGGGCACCCGCAGGATCAGCAGCCCGACGGTGATGAGGATCGCGTCGACGAGGGCGACGACGGTCGTCCCGCGCATGAAGCCCTCGACGGCCTCGAAGGCGCGGCGGCCCATGGCCTCCATGGTCTCGCCGGTCGAGTGAGGGGCGAGCGAGCGCAGGGCGCCGGCGGCCTTGTCGGAGTCCCGGAGGAAGAAGAAGATCAGCAGCAGGGCGAGGACGGCCATGGCGGCCACCTGGCCGACGACGCTCAGCCCCGAGATCACCCCGGAGGCGGCGGTCCCGCCGAACTTCTCCAGGAGCGCCTTCGCGTTCTTGGAGAGGTCGTCGATCGAGGTCCCGGCCGCGCCCAGATGGTCGGCGATGTCGACGGCGGCCTGCCGCAGCGAGGCGACGATCTGGTCACCGGTCTCGATCAGCGCGAGGACGACGATGTAGGTGGCGCCGCCGACGAAGCCGAGGACCGCGAGGACGGTGAGCCCGGCGGCCAGCGACTTCTGCACCTTCATCCGCACGAGGCGCCGGTGGAGCGGGCCGAGGAGCGCGGTGCCGAGGATGGCGAGCAGGACGGGCGTGACGGCCGTCTGGAACACCACGCACAGCCAGATCCCGACGGCGGCGACCCCGGCGACGAGCAGCAGGACGACGCACCAGGCGGCGACCCGTCGGGCGGCCTCGGGGAGGAGGGGGCGGGGGCTCGGCGTCTGCACCCGTCCACCGGACCACGCCGCCCGGCGTGTCGTCCTGCGCTGCGGGCCCGGACGAGTGACGCCCCGTCAGGAGGCGGTGCGGGCGCGGGTCCCGGCACGGAAGCGAGCCCGCGCCGACACACGCGTACGGGGCCGGGCGCGTCGCACCCGACCCCGTGGAACCATGCCCGTACGGGGACCGGCCTGGGGCCCGTACCCGTACCGCACTCGTCCCCTACTCGCCTACTCGCCCATCCCGTGCACCGCCGGGATCGTGCCGAGCCGGCCCGCCTGGAAGTCCTCGAAGGCCTGGCGGAGTTCGGCCTGGGTGTTCATGACGAACGGGCCGTAGTGCGCCATCGGCTCACGGATCGGCTGCCCGCCGAGGACGACGACCTCCAGATCGGGCGTGTGCCCGTCCTGCTTCTCGTCGGCCCGGACGGTGAGCGCGCCGCCCTTGCCGAAGACCGCGGTCTGGCCCATGTGGACCGGCCTGCGCTCCGTACCGACGGAGCCCCGCCCCGCGAGCACGTAGACGAGCCCGTTGAAGTCCTCGCGCCACGGCAGGGTCACCTCGGCGCCCGGCCGGATCGTCGCGTGGATCATCGAGATCGGGGTGTGCGTGACGCCCGGTCCGGCGTGGCCGTCGAGCTCGCCCGCGATGACGCGGATCAGCGCGCCGCCGTCGGGGGAGGTGAGCAGCTGCACCTGGCCGCCGCGGATGTCCTGGTAGCGCGGGGCCATCATCTTGTCGGAGGCGGGCAGGTTCACCCACAGCTGGAGCCCGTGGAAGAGTCCGCCGCTGACGACGAGGGACTCCGGCGGGGCCTCGATGTGGAGCAGCCCCGAGCCGGCGGTCATCCACTGGGTGTCGCCGTTGGTGATGGTGCCGCCACCGCCGTTGGAGTCCTGGTGGTCGAAGATCCCGTCGATGATGTACGTGACGGTCTCGAAGCCGCGGTGGGGGTGCCAGGGGGTGCCCTTGGGCTCCCCGGGGGCGTACTCCACCTCTCCCATCTGGTCCATCATGATGAACGGGTCGAGGTACTGGTAGTTGATCCCGGCGAACGCGCGGCGCACCGGGAAGCCCTCGCCCTCGAATCCGGACGGGGCCGTGGTCACGGCGAGCACGGGGCGGGAGACGGCGTCGGCCGGGGCGGCGACGCGCGGCAGGGTGAGCGGGTTCTCGACAGTCACAGCGGGCATGGCGGGACCTCCTTGTGCGACCACTTTAGTTGAACAATGAACTTCCTGCCACCCGGAACGCGGAGCGCCCGGGAGGAATTCCTCCCGGGCGCTCTCCCACGTCTCCAGCCTGCGTCAGCCGTACATCCGCCGCATCGCGAAATCGACCATCTGCTCGACGGCCTTCGCGTCGAAGACCATCCGGTGGTCGCCCTCCATGTCGAGGACGAAGCCGTAGCCGGTCGGGAGGAGGTCGATCACCTCGGCGCCGGTGATCACGAAGTACTTCGACTCCTTGCCCGCGTACCGCCGCAGCTCCTTGAGCGAGGTGAACATCGGGATGACCGGCTGCTGGGTGTTGTGCAGGGCCAGGAAGCCGGGGTTGTCGCCGCGGGGGCAGTAGACCTTCGAGGTCGCGAAGATCTGCTGGAAGTCCTCGGCCGACAGGGACCCGGTCGTGAAGGCCCGTACGGCGTCGGCGAGGGAGGGGGGTGAGGGCTCGGGGTACAGGGGCGGCTGCTGACCGTACCCGCCCTGCGGGGCACCGCCCTGCATGCCCGGCTGCATGCCGGGGTGCATGCCCTGCTGCGGAGGGGGCGCGTACTGCTGGGCGCCCGGAGTCTGGTCGTAGCCGTACATGGTGCCCAGACTATCGACCGCGCCACCCCTGCCGGGACCCCTACGGGGTGGTCGCCCCGCAAGCCGGGTGGTAACCCTGTCCCCACCGGCCGGCACAGCGATTGTCGTCACAGATGACCGGATAGGGGTTGCTTCTTATTACCGGCGGGTAGCATTATCGATTGAGAGCATTAGCTACTCGCTGGTACGTGTACGAGGAACCTGCCTCCCCGATCCTTACGGAGCCGTCGCCATGGGGCACTACAAGTCGAATCTCCGCGACATCGAGTTCAACCTCTTCGAGGTGCTCGGGCGCGACAAGGTGTACGGCACCGGTCCGTTCGAGGAGATGGACGTCGAGACCGCCAAGAGCGTCCTGGAGGAGCTGACCCGCCTCTCCGAGAACGAGCTGGCCGAGTCCTTCGCCGACGCCGACCGCAACCCCCCGGTCTTCGACCCCGAGACGAACACCGCCCCGGTCCCGGCCAGCTTCAAGAAGTCCTACAAGGCCTTCATGGACTCCGAGTACTGGCGCCTCGGCCTGCCCGAGGAGATCGGCGGCACCACCTCCCCGCGCTCCCTGATCTGGGCCTACGCGGAGCTGATCCTCGGCGCCAACCCGGCCGTGTGGATGTACTCCTCCGGCCCGGCCTTCGCCGGCATCCTCTTCAACGAGGGCAACGAGGCGCAGAAGAAGGTCGCGCAGATCGCCGTCGAGCGCCAGTGGGGCTCCACCATGGTCCTCACCGAGCCCGACGCGGGCTCGGACGTCGGCGCCGGCCGCACGAAGGCGGTCCAGCAGGACGACGGCTCCTGGCACATCGAGGGCGTGAAGCGCTTCATCACCTCCGGTGAGCACGACATGGAGGAGAACATCCTCCACTACGTCCTCGCCCGCCCCGAGGGCCACGGCCCGGGCACCAAGGGCCTCTCCCTCTTCCTCGTGCCGAAGTACCACTTCGACTGGGAGACCGGCGAGCTGGGCGAGCGCAACGGCGTGTACGCCACCAACGTCGAGCACAAGATGGGCCTCAAGGCCTCCAACACGTGCGAGATGACCTTCGGCGACCAGCACCCCGCCAAGGGCTGGCTGATCGGCGACAAGCACGACGGCATCCGCCAGATGTTCCTCATCATCGAGTTCGCCCGCATGATGGTCGGCACGAAGGCGATCTCCACCCTCTCCACGGGCTACCTCAACGCCCTGGAGTACGCCAAGGAGCGCGTCCAGGGCACCGACCTGGCGAACTTCATGGACAAGGCCGCGCCCAAGGTCACCATCACGCACCACCCCGACGTCCGCCGCTCGCTGATGACGCAGAAGGCGTACGCGGAGGGCATGCGCTCCCTGGTCCTCTACACGGCCGCCGTGCAGGACGCGATCCAGCTCAAGGAGGCCGCCGGCGAGGACGCGAAGGCCGAGATCGGCCTGAACGACCTGCTGCTGCCGATCGTGAAGGGCTACGGCTCCGAGAAGGGCTACGAGCAGCTCGCGCAGTCGCTCCAGACCTTCGGCGGCTCCGGCTTCCTGCAGGAGTACCCGATCGAGCAGTACATCCGGGACGCCAAGATCGACACCCTCTACGAGGGCACCACGGCCATCCAGGGCCAGGACTTCTTCTTCCGCAAGATCGTCCGCGACCAGGGGGCGTCCCTGAACGCGCTGGCCGAGGAGATCAAGAAGTTCCTCGCGGTCGGCACCGGCGGCGAGGAGCTGGCCGGCGCCCGCGACGCGCTCGCCAAGGCGGCCGTGGACCTGGAGGGCATCGTCGGCACGATGCTCACCGACCTCACCGCGACCGGCGAGGACGTCAAGAACATCTACAAGGTCGGCCTCAACACCACCCGCCTGCTCATGGCCTCCGGCGACGTGGTCGTCGGCTACCTGCTGCTGAAGGGTGCGGCCGTCGCCGCCGAGAAGCTGGCCGCCGGCGCCTCCGCCAAGGACCAGGCGTTCTACGCCGGCAAGATCGCGGCCGCGAAGTTCTTCGCCGCCAACGTCCTGCCGGGCGTCAGCGCCGAGCGCGCACTGGCCGAGGCCGTCGACGGCTCGCTGATGGACCTGGACGAGGCCGCGTTCTAAGAGCGCATCTCGTCCAACGAGGAACGGCTCGCTCCCGGGGAGGGGAGCGGGCCGTTCCGTCTTTCGGGCCCCCGGCGCCGTATTCCGGGGCGTGCGTAAGGTGAACCCATGACGAGCACCGCCCGCTTCGACCGCGGCCACACCGACGACCTCATGACCTTCCTGGCGGCTTCCCCGTCGCCGTACCACGCCGTGGCGAACGCCGCCTCACGCCTGGAGAAGGCAGGCTTCCGGCAGGTCGAGGAGACCGCCGCCTGGGACGGGACGACCGGCGGGAAGTACGTCATCCGCGGCGGCGCGCTCATCGCCTGGTTCGTGCCGGAAGGTGCCACGGCGCACACCCCGTTCCGGATCGTCGGCGCACACACCGACTCCCCCAACCTTCGCGTCAAGCCGCAGCCCGACATGGGCGCCCGGGGCTGGCGCCAGGTCGCCGTGGAGATCTACGGCGGGACGCTGCTGAACACCTGGCTCGACCGCGACCTCGGCCTCGCGGGCCGTCTGACGCTGCGGGACGGCAGCCACCACCTGGTGAACGTGGACCGCGCGGTGCTGCGCGTCCCGCAGCTCGCGATCCACCTCGACCGCCAGGCCAACGAAGGCCTCAAGCTCGAACGGCAGCGCCACATGCAGCCGATCTGGGGCCTCGGCGACGTCCACGAGGGCGACCTGATCCGCTTCGTGGCGGAGGAGGCGGGCGTCGACGCGGAGGACGTCGGCGGATGGGACCTGATGGTCCACGCCATCGAGGCCCCCGCCTACCTCGGCCGCGACCGCGAACTCCTCGCGGGGCCGCGCATGGACAACCTGATCTCCGTCCACGCGGGCGTGGCCGCGCTGGCCGCCGTCTCGGGTCGCGGGGACCTCCCGTACATCCCGGTCCTCGCCGCCTTCGACCACGAGGAGAACGGCTCCGAGGCCGACACCGGCGCCCAGGGCCCGCTCCTCGGCAACGTCCTGGAGCGCTCCGTCTACGCCCGCGGCGGCGCCTACGAGGACCGCGCCCGCGCCTTCGCAGGATCGATCTGCCTCTCCTCGGACGTCGGCCACGCGGTCCACCCCAACTACGCGGAGCGCCACGACCCGACGCACCACCCCCGCCCCAACGGCGGCCCGATCCTCAAGGTGAACGTCAACCAGCGGTACGCCACCGACGGCAGCGGCCGGGCCGTCTTCGCCGCGGCCTGCGAGCGGGCCGGCGTGCCGTGGCAGACCTTCGTCTCCAACAACGACATGCCCTGCGGCACGACGATCGGCCCCATCACGGCGGCCCGCCACGGCATCAGCACGGTCGACATCGGCGTCGCCTGCCTGTCGATGCACAGCGCCCGCGAACTCTGCGGCGCCGACGACCCGTACCTCCTCGCCAACGCGCTGGTGGCCTTCCTGGAGGGATGACGCGCGGAAACCCGGGTACCCGATCCCGACTACCCCCTTAGGAGGCGGGATTCATGGGACTGGGAGGGTGCATCATCCTCATAGCCGTCGGCGCGATCCTCACGTTCGCCACGGACTGGGAACTCGACGGCATCAACCTCGACCTGGTCGGGCTGATCATGATGGCGGTCGGTCTTATCGGCGTGGCGACCTTCACCAGCATCGCCCGGCGCCGACGGGTCGTCGTTCCCCCGGCCGTCGGCCCCACGGTGGTGGAGGAGGAACGGCGCGACCGCGGTTACTGAGCCGCCTCGACGCGAGAGAGACGGGGCGGCCGACGGAACACCCGCGGAACAGGGCTCCGCGTGACGCCACGCGAAACATCGGGGAAAGGTGCCCCCTGGCACCGTCGGCCCCATGGAACCCATGGACCGTCACCAGGGCCCTCCCCGGGGGAAGTTCGTCGCCTGCCTCGCCACGGCCGTGCTGATCGGCACGGCCGTGGCCGGCTACGTCGTCGCCAGGTACGACGAACGCCCGCCCTGGGGCACCGACATCGCCTACGAGGGCGGATACGTGCAGGCCCTCCGGATCGCCAAGTTCCGGGAGCTGCGGGACGGCGAGTGCGCGGAGATGCAGCGGACGGGCATGGGCGGCAGACCGGCCACCCACGACCCTCGGGCGTGGGTGGCCGGCTGTCTGGACGGGGCGGCCGGGCGGCCGTCCCGCAACCAGGGGATCGTGCGCTAGCGGGGCTACGGGCGCTACGCGTCCATGCCCGCGAGGATGAGCGGGAGGCGGGCGACGCCGTCGGCCGTCACCTTCACCGGCACGCCCCAGTCCTGCTGGTGCACATGGCAGGCCGGGTACTCGTTGGCCGGATCGTCGTCGCAGGACGCAGCCATCGCCGAGACGTGCAGGACGCCCTCGGTGATCTCCGGATGGAGGTCGAGCTCCCGGAAGAGGTCCGTGCCCGTGCCCTCGCCGCCGAGCAGCAGCTCCGGCGGGGTCGAGGAGACGAGGAGCCGGGTGGAGGGACCGTAGCGCTCGTCGAGCTTCTGCCCCGTCGGCGCCTGGAAGACCACGTCGAGCCGGAGGCGGCCCGGCGAGACCTCGGTGGCCTCGCGCCGGGTGCGGTGGGCGACCGCCTCGACCTGGACCGCCTCTTCGGGCAGCCGCAGCCGGGTCAGCCGGTGCCTGGCCGACTCGACGACCACGATCTCGTCCCCGACGAGCACGGCGTCGCTCGGCTCGCGCAGATCGGTGGCCAGCGTCGTCACCTCGCCGGTCGCCGGGTCGAAGCGGCGCAGGGCGTGGTTGTACGTGTCGGCGATCGCTACCGAGCCGTCGGGCAGGGCGGTCACACCGAGCGGGTGCTGGAGCAGCGCCTGGCCGGCGGCCCCGTCGCGGTGGCCGAAGTCGAAGAGCCCGGTGCCGACGGCCGTGTGGACGACGCCCTCGGTGTCGATCCAGCGCAGCGCGCTCGTCTCGGAGTCGGCGATCCACAGCCGGTCCTCGGTGGCGGCGAGCCCGGAGGGCTGCGCGAACCAGGCCTCGGCGGCCGGCCCGTCGACGAGCCCCTCGTTCGTCGTACCGGCCGCGACAGCGACGGTCCGCGTCTCCGGGTCGTACGTCCACAGCTGGTGGACACCGGCCATCGCGATCCAGACCTTGCCCTGCCACCAGGCCACGTCCCACGGCGAGGAGAGGTCCACGTCGAGGGCCGGGCCTGAGGCCGGCGACCCCTGCCACCACTGCTTGCCGGTGCCGGCGATCCGCTCGATCACGCCGGTGGCGGGGTCGTACGTCCGCAGCGCGTGGTTCACGGTGTCGGCGACGACGATTTTGCCGTCGGGGAGCACGGCGAGCCCCTGCGGCTCGCGGAACGCACCGTCCCCGATCCGCCGCACCACCGTCTCCCCGTCGGGCTCGAGCTCGACGAGCTGGTGGCGGGTGGTGTCGGAGACCAGGAAGTTCCCGCTCCCGAGGAGGACGGCCTTGCCCGGGAAGCGCAGATCGGTCGCGACGGGCTCCGGCGGCACGTACGGTCCGTCCCCGCGCCGCAGCGTCCCCTTGGCCTCGTGCTCGGCCTCCAGCTCCTCGACGAGCGTCCGGATCGCGTTCGCGTGCCCCTCGCCCGCGTGCTGGGCGACGACGTACCCCTCGGGGTCGATGACGACGAGCGTCGGCCAGGCGCGTACGGCGTACTGCTTCCAGGTCGCGAGCTCGGGGTCGTCGAGGACGGGGTGGTGCACCTCGTACCGCTCGACGGCGTCGACGACGGCCTGGTGCTCGGCCTCGTGGACGAACTTCGGGGAGTGCACGCCGACGATCACGAGCGTGTCGCGGTGCTTCTCCTCCAGATCACGGAGCTCGTCGAGGACGTGCAGGCAGTTGATGCAGCAGAAGGTCCAGAAATCCAGGATCAGGATGCGACCGCGGAAGTCGGCGAGGTTCAGATCCTTGTCCCCGGTGTTGATCCAGCCGCCCTTGCCGATCAGCTCGGGGGCACGGACACGGGCACGGCGGCGGGGCGCGGGGGTGGGCGCCGGGGCGGCATCGTTCATGCTTCAAGCTTGCCATCCGGCTGTGAACGGCGGATCACACGCCTACGGCAGGGGGAGCACTACCGCTGCGCGGTGTGAGCGGCGTGAAGCACCACCCGGCGGGGAACGCATCCCGGTATGAAATACCTCGTACGGGACAAAATCTTCGCCATCGGTGACGACTACTGGATCGAGGACGAGCACGGCCGCCACGCCTTCCTCGTCGACGGCAAGGCCCTGCGGCTGCGCGACACGCTGGAGCTGAAGGATCCCACCGGGCACGTCCTGGTCACGCTGCGGCAGAAGATGTTCAGCCTGCGGGACGCGATGACGATCGAGCAGGACGACCGGCCGCTCGCCACCGTCCGCAGGAAGCGGCTCTCCCTGCTCCGCAACCACTACCGGGTCACGCTCGTCGAAGGCACCGAACTGGACGTCAGCGGGCGGATCCTGGACCGGGAGTTCACGGTCGAGTACGACGGCGAACTCCTCGCCCACATCTCGCGGCAGTGGATCCACGTCCGGGACACCTACGCCGTGAACGTCGTCCGCGAGGACGCCGACGCCGCGCTGCTCATCGCGGTCGCCGTGTGCGTGATCCGGATGGGGGAGCGGGAGCGGGAGGACTGAGCCCGCCGGGTGGGTTACAGCACCCGGTCCTTCAGCGCCGGGAACTGCTCCCTCGTCGTGGTCACCCTGTCCGCGTCCAGCTCCACCCGCAGGGTCTCCTCGCCCGGGCCGGCCTCCGCGAGGACCTCGCCCCACGGGTCCACCACGATCGAGTGCCCGGCCTGCTCCACGCCCGCGTGGGTGCCGGCCGTGCCGCAGGCGAGCACGTACGCCTGGTTCTCCACCGCCCGCGCCTGCGCGAGCAGCGTCCAGTGGGCGCGGCGGCGGGCCGGCCAGCCCGCCGGGACGACGAACGCCTGGGCGCCCGCGTCCACCAGGCCCCGGAACAGCTCCGGGAAGCGCAGGTCGTAGCAGGTGCCGACGCCCACCGTCAGCTCCGGCAGGGCGACCGTCACCAGTTCGTCCCCGGCCGCCATCATCACGGCCTCGCCCTTGTCGAAGCCGAAGCGGTGGATCTTCCGGTACCGCGCGGCGAGTTCTCCGGCCGGGGTGAAGAACAGCGAGGTGTTGAAGAGGGCTCCGTCGGCGGCCTCGACGATCGATCCGGCGTGCAGCCAGACGCCCGCGTCCCGGGCGGCGGCCGCCATCGCCTCGTACGTGGGGCCGCGCAGCGGTTCGGACTCCGACGCGAAGGACTCGTACGCGAACGCGCCCATCGGCCACAGCTCCGGCAGGACGACGAGATCCGCGGCGCCGCGCTCCGCGCGCACCAGCTCCGCCACCCGCGCACGGCGCGAAACGACCGGTTCGTCCGGGTCTACTGCGATCTGGATCAGCGAGGCGCGCACACTACCACCGTCCTGGCATTCGAGCCGTCAACACGGGCCTACGATCGTCACACGAAAGCACTGCCGGGGTGCCTTCGGGCAGCGTAACTTAGCGTCCGAGCCTCCCACGCAGTCTTGTCTCCAGCCCGCCTGTCCGCTCGATCGTCAGCCCGTGCACCGCAGAACCGCCGAGGGGTCCCGTGACCGTCCATCCCAGCCTTCAGACCTACGCCGACGCCTGGACCCACTCCATCGAAGCGATATCCGAGCTGGTGCAGCCGCTCGTGGAAGGCGAGTGGAACCGCGCGACACCGTGCCCGGGCTGGTCGGTGCGCGACATCGTGTCCCATGTGATCGGCCTGGAGTGCGAGATGCTGGGCGATCCGCGCCCCATCCACTCGCTGCCCCGCGATCTCTACCACGTACGCAGTGAGTTCGCGCGCTACATGGAGATGCAGGTCGATGTGCGGCGGCACCACACCGGCCCCGAGATGACCTCGGAGCTGGAGTACATCCTGATCCGCCGCGCCCGCCAGCTGCGCAACGAGAACCGGCAGCCGGACCATCTGATCCGCGCCCCGCTCGGCGCCGAGCAGACCCTCGAAGTGGCCTACCGGATGCGAGCCTTCGACGTCTGGGTGCACGAGCAGGACCTGCGGACCGCGCTCGGGAAGCCCGGCAACCTGGACTCCCCCGGTGCCCTGGTGACCCGGGACAACCTGCTGGCCGCCCTGCCGAAGGTGGTCGCGAAGGACGCGGGCGCGCCGCCGAACTCGGCGGTCGTGGTGGATGTGCACGGCCCGGTGGAGTTCCTGCGGACGGTACGGGTCGACGCGGAGGGCCGCGGCTCGGTGGACGGGGCTCCGTCGCTGGGCCCGGCGGTGACGCTGGCGCTGGACTGGGAGACGTACGTACGGCTGGCCTGCGGCCGGGTCCGTCCGGCGGCCGTCGCCGACCGGATCAAGATCGAGGGCGACACGGACCTGGCGCAGGCCATCCTGGACAACTTCGCCGTGACCCCCTGAGGGGGACTCCCTGAGGGGGACTCCCGGAGGGGGCCGTCCCCGGCCGGGGGCGTGCCCGGGCGGGCCGCGCCCTGACGCGAGCCGCCCCCTCGGGCCGGGTCAGGCCGGTACGTGGACCGTCTCGACGCGGCTGGCGACGAGCCGTTCCTTCTCCCGGCGGGCCGTGCGGGCCTTCAGGCGCAGGATCTGCACGATGCCCAGCGTCTCCAGGACGAAGACGGACGAGAAGGCGATCCGGTAGTTGTCGCCGGTCGCGTCGAGGAGGATGCCGACCGCGAGCAGCGTCGTCATCGAGGCGACGAAACCACCCATGTTGACGATTCCCGAGGCCGTTCCCTGACGCTCCGGCGGGTTGGCGGGGCGGGCGAAGTCGAAGCCGATCATCGAGGCGGGGCCGCAGGCGCCGAGGACCGCGCAGAGGGTGATCAGCAGCCACATCGGGGCGCGGTCGCCCGGGTACGCGAGGGTGGCGCCCCACAGCAGCGCCGTCGCCGCGACCGTGCCGAGGGCGAGCGGGGCTCTTGCCGCGTGGTGCCGGGCGATGATCTGCCCGTACGCGAGCCCCACCACCATGTTGGAGAGCACGACCAGCGTCAGCAGCTCGCCCGCGACGCCCCGGGAGAGGCCCTGGGCCTCGACGAGGAACGGCAGCCCCCACAGCAGCAGGAACACCATCGCCGGGAACTGGGTCGTGAAGTGCACCCACATGCCGAGCCGGGTGCCCGGCTCCCGCCAGGACTCGGCGATCTGGCGGCGGACGAACACGGCGCCCGCATGCGCGGCGGGCGGCGGCTCGTGTCCCTCGGGGTGGTCCCTGAGGAAGAGCAGCAGCAGGAGGAGGACGACGACTCCGGCGATCGAGCTGCCGACGAAGGTGGTCGTCCAGCCCATACCGTGCAGGGCGCGCGCGATGAAGATGGTGGAGACGAGGTTGCCCGCCATGCCGAAGAGCGCGGCGACCTGGCCGATGAGCGGGCCGCGCCGGGCGGGGAACCAGCGGGCGCCCAGGCGCAGCACGCTGATGAAGGTCATCGCGTCACCGCAGCCGAGCAGGGCGCGGGCGGCGAGGGCCATGCCGTACGAGGGCGCGAGCGCGAAGCCGAGCTGGCCGATCGTGAAGAGCACGACGCCGATGGTCAGCACCTTCTTGGTGCCGAGCCGGTCGACCATGAGACCGACCGGTATCTGCATCCCGGCGTAGACCAGCAGCTGGAGTATCGAGAAGGTGGAGAGGGCGGAGGCGTTGACGTCGAAGCGGTCGGCGGCGTCGAGGCCGGCGACGCCCAGGGACGTACGGAAGATGACGGCGACGAAGTAGACGGCGACGCCGACGCCCCAGACGAGGGCGGCGCGCCGGCCTCCGGGCGGGTCACCCGGGAGAGTGACGGCTGATCCGTATCCGTCGCGGCTCACCGGTCCTCACCCCGGACCAGGACCTTGACCCAGCTCAGGTGCTGGCGGACGCAGCCCGCCGCGCCCTCGATGTCGCCGGCCTTGATCCGCTCCAGGATCTCGGCGTGCTCGGTGATGTTCTTGGCGATCCGGTCGGGCTGGGACTGCATCACGGCGACGCCCATCCGCAGCTGACGGTCGCGCATCTGGTCGTAGAGGCGGGCGAGGATCTGGTTGCCGGCGTACTTCACGATCTCGGCGTGGAAGCAGCGGTCGGTGACGGCGACCTCCGCGAGGTCCCCGGCCTCGGCATGCCGCTTCTGCTCCTCCAGGAGCTCTTCGAGCCGCTCGACGAGCGCGGCGGACGCGGGGAAGGCCCGGCGGACGGCGAACTCCTCGACGAGCAGCCGGGTCTCGACGACGTCGGCGATCTCCTGCGCGGAGACGGCGAGGACGAGGGCGCCCTTCTTCGGGTAGAGCTTGAGCAGCCCTTCCATCTCCAGCTTCAGCAGGGCTTCCCGTACGGGGGTGCGGGACACCCCGACGGCCAGGGCGAGTTCGCCCTCCGTGAGCAGCGTGCCCCCCTCGTACCGGCGGTCGAGGACGGCCTGCTTGACGTGCATGTAGACGCGGTCGGCTGCTGGGGGTGCGGATGCCATGGGCACAGCTTAGATACAAGAGGGGTGCATCAATCGGACCCGTCCGCGATACGGACGGGTCAGGCCGCTACCGCGCCGGATCGGTGTCGTAGGCCTGACGCGCCTCGACCACCTTCTCCAGGTTCTCGGCGGCCCACTCGGCGAGGTGGGCGAAGAGCGGGGCGAGGCTGCGGCCGAGGTCGCTGATCTCGTACTCGACCCGGGGCGGGACCTCCGGGTGGTACGTCCGGAGGACCAGGCCGTCGCGCTCCAACTGGCGCAGCCGCTGGGTCAGCACCTTCGGTGTGATCCTGCCGATCGCCCGCTCCAGCTCCACGAACCGCAGCCGGCCACGGGCGTTGAGGGTCCACAGGATCGGTGTCGTCCACCGGCTGAAGACGATGTCCACCACGGGAGCGACCGGACATGCCAGCTCCGGGTCGGTGTCCGCCGAGGCCGTCGGCATCGTCTCGACCGTCATGTGTGTCCCCCTAGGACCGTCGGGCATAGCCACTTTCCTCTAGGTACCTACTATACCGAGGCTGTTAGCGTCCCTGACGTCAACCGAACGGAACGGCAGGGGAGTTCAGGATGATTGTTGTGACGGGGGCGACGGGTAACGTCGGCCGATCGCTCGTACGGGTTCTCGCGGCGGCCGGCGCGGAGGTGACCGCGACGTCCCGGGGGATCTCGGAGACGGACGTGCCGCCGAACGTCCGGCACATACGGTCGGACCTGACCGATGCGGAGAGTCTGCGGCCCGTCCTCGGCGGCGCCGACGCGCTCTTCCTCCAGAACGGGGGCGCGAGCGCACACCTGCTGCACACGCACGATGTCCTCGACGCCGCGAAGGCCGGTGGCGTCCGGCGGGTCGTGCTGCTGTCCTCCCAGGGCGTCGCCACCCGGCCCGAGTCCGCCTCCCACGGCGCCCTGGGCCGCGCGATCGAGGACGCGGTACGGGAGTCGGGCCTGGAGTGGACGATCCTGCGACCCGGCGGCTTCGCCTCCAACGCCTTCGCCTGGGTGGAGCCGGTCCGTACGCGCAGGGAGATCGCAGCGCCCTTCGCCGACACCGGTCTGCCGGTCATCGACCCGGACGACATCGCCGAGGTCGGCGCGGTGGCGCTGCGCGAGGAGGGTCACGCCGGGCGGATCTACGAGCTGACCGGCCCGGCCCTCAGCACGCCCCGGGAACGGGCCGCGGCGATCGCCGACGCGCTGGGCGAGCCCGTGCGGTTCATGGAGCAGACCCGGGACGAGGCCCGGGCTCAGATGCTGGCGTTCATGCCCGAGCCCGTGGTCGAGACGACGCTGGCGATCCTCGGCGAGCCCAGCCCCGCCGAGCAGCGCGTCAGCCCGAACGTCGAGGAGGTCCTGGGCCGCGCGCCCCGCACCTTCGCCGACTGGGCGCAGCGGTACATCGCCGCGTTCCGCTGAGTCGCGCCTCTACGGGGAACGGAAACGCCCGACCGGGGAACCCGGTCGGGCGTTTCACGTGAAACAACGCACGTGGTGCACTTGGTCCGTTACGACCAGGTCATCAGGCGCTTCGGCTGCTCCAGGATCGCGGCGACATCCGCCAGGAACTTGGAGCCCAGCTCGCCGTCGACCAGACGGTGGTCGAAGGAGAGGGCCAGCGTGGTGACCTGACGCGGCTTCACCTTGCCCTTGTGGACCCACGGCTGGAGCTTGATCGCGCCGACCGCGAGGATCGCGGACTCGCCGGGGTTCAGGATGGGCGTACCGGTGTCGACGCCGAAGACGCCCACGTTGGTGATGGTGAACGTGCCGCCCTGCATCGCCGCCGGGGTGGTCTTGCCCTCGCGGGCGGTGGCGACCAGCTCGCTCAAGGACTGCGACAGCTCCGGAAGGGTCTGCGCCTGCGCGTCCTTGATGTTCGGCACGATCAGCCCGCGCGGGGTGGCCGCGGCGATGCCCAGGTTGACGTAGTGCTTGAGCACGATCTCCTGGTTCACCTCGTCCCAGGCCGCGTTGATCTCCGGGTTGCGCCGGACCGCGACCAGGACGGCCTTGGCGATGAGGAGCAGCGGGTTGACCCGCAGACCCGCCATGTCCTTGTCGGACTTGAGCTCCTCGACCAGCTTCATCGTGCGCGTGATGTCGAAGGTGACGAACTCGGTGACGTGCGGCGCGGTGAAGGCCGAGCCGACCATCGCTGCCGCCGTGGCCTTCCGTACGCCCTTGATGGGGACACGGGTCTCCCGGCCGTCCGCCGACACGGCAGCCGACGCGGGCGCGGCCGCGGGCGCAGGCACCGGGGCGACCGGCGCCGGGGCCTCGACCACCGGAGCGGCGGTCGCCGGAGCGGCCGCGCGGTGGACGTCCTCGCGGGTGATGATCCCGTCCGGACCGGTCGGGGTGACCGTCGTCAGATCGACGCCGAGGTCCTTCGCCAGCTTGCGTACCGGCGGCTTGGCCAGCGGGCGTGCGCCCGCGGGCGCGTGACCGTTCAGCTGCTCCGGTACGGAGGCCGGGGCGGGGGCGGAGGCCGGGGCGGGGGCGGAGGCCGGGGTGGCGACGGGGGTCTTGCGGGCCCGGCGCTTGGTCGAGCTCGCGGCGACGCCGTAGCCGACCAGGACCGGCTGCCGGCCCTCAGGCTTGGGCTCCTCGGCGGGCGTGTCGGCGGCGGGGGCCTGGACCTCCACGGCTACCGGGGCGTCGGCCTGGGCGTCCGGGGCCTGTGGGGCCGGGGCGGTGGCCCCGCCCACGTTCACCGAGATGATCACCTGGCCGACGTCGACCGTCGTGCCCTCGGGGAAGAGCAGCTCGTGGACCGTGCCGTCGAAGGGGATCGGCAGCTCGACGGCCGCCTTCGCCGTCTCGACCTCGCACACGACCTGACCGTCGGTGACCGTGTCACCGGGCTGGACGTACCACTTGAGGATTTCGGCCTCGGTGAGGCCCTCGCCCACATCGGGCATCTTGAATTCGCGGATCGTCACGGTGCTCTCCTCAGTACGCCAGCGAGCGGTCGACGGCGTCGAGCACGCGGTCCAGACCCGGCAGGTACTCCTCCTCCAGGCGCGCCGGCGGATACGGCGCGTGGTAGCCGCCGACCCGCAGGACGGGGGCCTCCAGGTGGTAGAAGCAGCGCTCGGTGATCCGGGCGGCGATCTCCGCTCCGGAGCCGAAGAAGACCGGGGCCTCGTGGACGACGACCAGGCGGCGGGTCTTCTCGACCGAGGCCTGGATGGTGTCGAAGTCGAGCGGGGAGATCGAGCGCAGGTCCACGACCTCGACCGACTTCCCCTCCTCGGCGGCGGCCGCGGCGGCCTCCAGGCAGGTCTTCACCATCGGGCCGTACGCGACGAGCGTGAGGTCCGTGCCCTCGCGGGCGACCCGGGCCTTGTGCAGCTCGCCGGGGATGGCCTCCGTGTCGAGCTCGCCCTTGTCCCAGTACCGGCGCTTGGGCTCGAAGAAGATCACCGGGTCGTCGCTCTGGATCGCCTGCTGGAGCATCCAGTAGGCGTCGGAGGAGTTCGCCGGGGTGACGACCTTGAGGCCCGCGACGTGCGCGAAGAGCGACTCGGGGGACTCGGAGTGGTGCTCGACGGCGCCGATGCCACCGCCGTACGGGATGCGGATGACGACCGGCATCTTGACCGTGCCGAGCGAACGGGCCCGCATCTTCGCCAGCTGGGTGACGATCTGGTCGTACGCCGGGAAGACGAAGCCGTCGAACTGGATCTCCACGACCGGCCGGTAGCCGCGCAGCGCGAGGCCGATCGCGGTGCCCACGATGCCGGACTCGGCGAGCGGGGTGTCGACGACGCGGTCCTCGCCGAAGTCCTTCTGCAGACCGTCGGTGATCCGGAAGACACCGCCGAGCTTGCCGACGTCCAGGCCCATGATGACGACCTTGGGGTCGGTCTCCAGGGCCTTGCGCAGCGACTCGTTGAGCGCCCTCGCAAGGGGAAGTTTCTGAACAGCCATGGTTACTCGGCCTCTCCACCCGTGAAGGACGCCTGGTAGGCGGCGAACTGCGCGCGCTCCTCGTCGACGAGCGCGTGCCCGTCCGCGTACACGTTGTCGAACATCGCCATGTGCTCCGGGACAGGCATCGCGCGGACGACCTCACGCACGTGCTTGCCGAGCGCCTCGCTCTCGGCCTCGAGCTCCTCGAAGAAGGCGGCGTCGGCGTGGCCCGCGTTCTCCATGTACGCCTTGAGGCGCAGGATCGGGTCCTTGGCCTCCCACGCCTCACGCTCGGTGTCGCGGCGGTAGCGGGTCGGGTCGTCGGAGGTGGTGTGGGCGGCCATGCGGTAGGTGAACGCCTCGATGAGCGTCGGGCCCTCGCCGCGGCGGGCACGCTCCAGGGCGGAGCGGGTCACGGCGAGGCACGCGAGGACGTCGTTGCCGTCGACGCGGACACCGGGGAAGCCGAAACCGCGGGCGCGCTGGTAGAGCGGGACGCGGGTCTGCTTCTCGATGGGCTCGGAGATCGCCCACTGGTTGTTCTGGCAGAAGAACACGACCGGGGCGTTGTAGACCGCGGAGAAGACGAACGACTCGTTGACGTCGCCCTGGCTGGAGGCGCCGTCGCCGAAGTAGGCGAGCACGGCGGAGTCCGCACCGTCCTTGGCGATGCCCATGGCATAGCCGGTGGCGTGCAGCGTCTGCGAGCCGAGGACGATCGTGTACAGGTGGAAGTTGTTGCTGTTGGGGTCCCACCCGCCGTTGTTCACACCGCGGAACATGCCGAGGAGGTTGGTCGGGTCGACCCCGCGGCACCAGGCGACACCGTGCTCCCGGTAGGTCGGGAAGACGTAGTCGTCGTCGCGCAGCGCGCGGCCGGAGCCGATCTGCGCGGCCTCCTGGCCGAGCAGCGACGCCCACAGACCCAGCTCGCCCTGGCGCTGCAGGGCGGTGGCCTCGGCGTCGAAGCGGCGGGTGAGGACCATGTCCCGGTAGAGACCGCGCAGCTCGTCGGCGCTCAGGTCGATGTCGTAGTCGGGGTGCTGGACGCGCTCCCCTTCGGGCGTCAGCAGCTGAACGAGCTCGGGCTCGGAAGTCTGGGACTTCTTGGCGCTCGCGCTGGCAGTGCGCTTGGTGCCGCTGCTGCGTCGCGTCGTCTTGCGCGCGGCAGTGCTCTCCACGGTCACGTGCGTGCTCCTCCGTCGGTCCGGCCCCCGGGGTTGCCGGGAAAGGCCAGTGCGGCTCGCCTTGTCCGTACTCGCGCACGGGGTGGGTGCGACTCGGCCGGGTCAGGCGTGACAGGTGCCCCGGCGAGCGCCCTGTCATAGGCACGTTACCCACTGCCGCGCATTACTGCGAAACCCCATTTGACCTGCGATTTTGCTTGGATTTCCAAGTAAATCGAGAAAAGTGGGAACAGTAGCTGGTCAGCGCACTGGCAACGGCCTGGCAGGCCGCCGGAACACGGGGCACGTTATCCCGCGCACCCCGGGCACGGGAAGAGCCAATATGTGAGACTGAGTGGGTGCGCGAAGATGGAAAAATCCGGGTATTTCTGTTGGACGACCACGAAGTCGTCCGGCGTGGCGTCCACGAGCTGCTCTCCGTGGAGGACGACATCGAGGTGGTCGGGGAGGCGGGCACGGCGGCGGACGCCCTGGTCAGGATTCCCGCGACGCGGCCCGACGTGGCGGTGCTCGACGTGCGTCTGCCGGACGGCAGCGGTGTCGAGGTCTGCCGCGAGGTGCGTTCACAGAACGAGGACATCAAGTGCCTCATGCTCACCTCGTACGCCGACGACGAGGCACTCTTCGACGCGATCATGGCCGGGGCCTCGGGATATGTCCTCAAGGCCATCCGTGGAAACGAACTCCTTTCGGCCGTTCGGGACGTTGCGGCCGGGAAGTCCCTGCTCGATCCGGTCGCGACCGCACGCGTTCTGGAACGGCTACGGGACGGAAACAACCCGAAGAGTGACGACAAGCTCGCCAATCTGACGGAACAGGAACGCAAGATCCTCGATCTGATCGGAGAGGGCCTGACCAACCGGGCCATCGGCGAGCGGCTCCATCTGGCGGAGAAGACCATCAAGAACTACGTCTCCAGCCTGCTGTCGAAGCTGGGCATGGAGCGCCGTTCCCAGGCTGCGGCATACGTCGCCCGGCTGCAGGCCGAGCGGCACTGAGACCCCGGCTCGGGACCTACGTCCCCGCCGAACCGGGGCAGGCGTCCCTTTCCGGCACAGTGCTGGTCGCGGGAGAGTGGAGGCCATGTCCACCGAGGAGATCCGCGCCATCGAACTGCTGGGCCGCGTCTCGTACGGCCGGGTGGCGACCAGCATGCGCGCCATGCCGTTCGTCGCCCCCGCCCGGCACATCGTGGACGAGGGCTGCGTCCTGCTCCGCATGCATCGCGGCCTCGGCTACCACCGCGCCTGTGCCGGCAGCGTCGTCGCCTACGGCGCGGACAACTTCAACTCCGGCGCCGAGAACCTCTGGTCCGTGCAGTTCACCGGCACCGCGGAGGTCGTCGAACCCACCGAGGAACAGCTGGCCGCCTTCGGCCCCACCCCGCAGGTCGTGGACGGAGAGCCCTTCGACCCGATCTACATGCGGATCGAGCCCCAGTTCGTGACCGTGCACCAGCTCGACTACACCACCGCGCGACATCTCCAGCACGTAGCGTGATCTAACATCTGGCGAGTGCCGCGCTCATCTGAAACCCTCGCTCCGCCCGTCGGCGCCCTGCTGCGCCGCTACCGCGAGGCCGGCGAGCCGCTCTCCTGCGAACCCGTCACCCAGGGTCTCCTCAACCGCGGCTACCGCGTCGCCACCACCCGCGGCGCCTACTTCCTCAAGCAGCACCTCGACGCCCCGACCGCCGACCGGGACACCATCAGCCGCCAGCACCGGGCCACCCAGCGCCTGCACGCCCTCGGCCTGCCCGTCGCCCCGCCGCTCGCCGACTCCGACGGCCGCACGGTCGCCGTCATCGGCGGCCGCTGCTACGCCCTGCACCCATGGATCGACGGTCGCCACCGTGACGGCGCCCAGCTCTCCACCGGCGGTTCCCGGCGCCTGGGCGCCCTCCTCGGGCACGTCCACACCTGCCTGGAGCAGGTCATGGAGTCCCCGCCACCGGGTGAAGGGCACGAGAGCGCCCGCCCCGAGGACACCCTCCGCGTCATCGACGAGCTCCTCCGCCTCGCCCGCGCCCATCGGCCCCGCACCGGCTTCGACGCGCTCGCGGAGCACCGGCTGCTCGAACGCCGCGGGCTGCTCGCCGAGCACGCCCACCGCCGCCCGCCGCCCGCCACGGCGGCCGGCTGGGTACACGGCGACTTCCACCCGCTGAACCTTCTCTACCGGGGCGCCGAGCCGGCCGCGATCGTCGACTGGGACCGCCTCGGGGTCCAGCCCCGGGCGGAGGAGGCCGTCAGGGCCGCCGCCATCTTCTTCGTACGACCGGCGGGCGAGCTGGAGCTCGAGAAGGTACGGGCGTACGCGCGCGCCTACCGGCGGGCGGCGGGCGCGGACGGGGCCGAGCTGGCGTCGGCGGTGCACAGGGTGTGGTGGGAGCGGCTCAACGACTTCTGGATACTGCGCTGGCGCTACCAGCTGCACGACCGAAGGGCCGACCCGCAGTTTCCCGCGGCGTCGGCCCTGGCGGTGTGGTGGACCCGTGAGTACGAGGCGGTACGCGACGCCTTCGCGGGCTGACCGGCCTTCCCGGCCCCTGGCCTCTGGCCCCTGCCCGGGGCCGGCCCCGCAGAGGGCCGGTCGGTGGAGGTGGTCAGGGGATGGGCAGGAGGGGTGGTCAGGGGGTGGTGCCGGGGCCGCCGCCGGTCGGCGGGTCCGTCGGCAGGTCCGTGGGATCGCCGGTCGGCGGGTCGGTCGGCTCGTCCGTCGGCTCGCCCGTGGTGCCGCCCTCGTCCGAACCGTCGTCCGTCGGCTCCGTCGACGGGGTGGTCGGCGGCGTCGTCTGAGGCGTCGTGGGCGGGGTCGTCGACGGGGTGTAGGACGGCGTCCAGGGCTGCTGGTCGCCGCCCGTCGACGTGTCCGGCTCCTGGCTCTCCTGGCTCGGCTGCGGGCTCTCCTGGCTCGGCTCGTCCGACGGCGTCGTCGAGGAGGTGACCACCGGAGTCGTCGGCTTGTCGCTGCCCTTGCCGCCCGCCTTGTCCAGCGCGTACGCGACACCCGCGACGATCGCGATCAGCGCGAGCGCCACGAACAGGAGCGCCTTGCCGCGGCCACCGCCGCTCTTGCCGCCGTGCTGCGTGCCGTAGCCGTCCTGGCCGTACCCGCCGTGGCCGCCGTCGTATCCGCCGTCGTCCGGGTTCATCGGCGGCAGGATCGCGCCCTGCGAGGTCTCGTGGTGCATCGGGTGACCCATCGCGGCCGTCGCCGCCACGCCGCCGACCGGCGTGTGCCCGCCCTCGTGCGTCTCCACCGGGCCCGTGTTCCACATGCCGGTGTGGCCGCCCGCCTGCTGGAGCATCTGCAGGCCGTACTGGATCAGCCCGCGCATCTCCTCGGCGCTCTGGAACCGGTCGTCCGGCTCCTTCGCCAGCGAGCGCATCACCAGCCCGTCGAGCTCCGGCGGTGCGTCCTGCGCGACGTCGGACGGCGGGACCGGGATGTCCTGGACATGCTGATAGACCACCGAGAGCGGGGTCTCGCCCGTGAACGGGGGACGCAGCGCCAGCAGTTCGTACAGCAGACAGCCGGTGGCGTACAGGTCGGAGCGGTGGTCCACCGCCTTACCGAGAGCCTGTTCGGGGGAGAGGTACTGCGGCGTGCCCATGACCATGCCGGTCTGGGTCATCGTCGACTGCGCCCCGTGCAGGGCGCGCGCGATGCCGAAGTCCATCACCTTCACCGCGCCGGTGTGCGTGATGATGACGTTCGCGGGCTTGATGTCCCGGTGCACGATGCCGTGCTGGTGCGAGTACGCGAGCGCCTCGAGCACCCCGGAGACGATGATCAGGGCCTGCTCGGGACCGGGCGCCTCCGCGCTGATCAGCAGGTCGCGGATGGTGCGGCCCTCGACCAGCTCCATCACGATGTACGGCACGGACTGGCTGCCGACGACGTCCTCGCCGGAGTCGTACACCGCCACGATCGCGTGGTGGTTGAGGCCGGCGACCGACTGGGCCTCGCGTGTGAAGCGGGCCTTGGAGACCGGATCCTCGGCGAGGTCGGATCGGAGCAGCTTCACGGCGACCGTGCGTCCCAGACGGACGTCCTCGGCCGCGAACACCTCGGCCATGCCGCCGCGTCCGAGACGGTGCGTCAGCCGGTACCGGCCGTCACCGACCACTCCGCCGATGCCCCAGGACTCCGCGGCGGCGCCCGACAGGCCGCCGCCGCCTGCTTCGGATTCGGGTGCCATCAGTCCTCGCCGTCATGTGTCCGTCGTGTGGTGCCGTACCGCCGTCACGCTACAGGCTTCGTCCGACACCACGGTCCGAGTGGACCGGCCATCCAACCCTCTGCGCGTGTACCGATGCAAATTCCGGTCCGATCGTGTAACGCTTCCGAGACGCTTCTTACGCGGAGGGTCACGGAACGGGCACCCGGCTTGACGTGTCGGTGCCCTGGGGCAGACTTGGCCAGGAAATTCCGGATCAGCGCCGCCACGCGCGCGTAGGGGGAGCACGAATGAGCCAGGACGGCGCACAGGGCCGCTATGCGGGCGGCTCGGTCGCAAACGGCCGGTACCAACTTCGCGACCTGCTCGGCGAAGGCGGAATGGCCTCCGTCTACCTGGCGTACGACAGCGCGCTCGACCGTCAGGTGGCCATCAAGACGCTGCACACCGAACTCGGCCGGGAACAGTCGTTCCGGGAGCGGTTCCGGCGCGAGGCGCAGGCGGTCGCCAAGCTTTCGCACACGAACATCGTCTCGGTCTTCGACACCGGCGAGGACACCCTCGACGGCGCCGTCATGCCGTACATCGTCATGGAGTACGTCGAGGGACAGCCGCTCGGCTCCGTCCTCGCCTCCGACGTACAGCAGTTCGGCGCGATGCCGGCGGACAAGGCGCTGAAGGTGACCGCCGATGTCCTCGCCGCGCTGGAGACCAGCCACGAAATGGGCCTGGTCCACCGGGACATCAAGCCCGGCAACGTGATGATGACCAAGCGTGGCGTCGTCAAGGTGATGGACTTCGGCATCGCCCGCGCCATGCAGTCCGGTGTCACCTCGATGACGCAGACCGGCATGGTCGTCGGCACCCCGCAGTACCTCTCCCCCGAACAGGCCCTCGGCCGCGCGGTGGACGCCCGTTCCGACCTGTACTCGGTCGGCATCATGCTCTTCCAACTCCTCACGGGCCGCCTGCCGTTCGACGCGGACTCGCCGCTGGCCATCGCGTACGCGCACGTCCAGGAGGAGCCGGTCGCTCCCTCGTCCATCAACCGTTCGGTCACCCCGGCGATGGACGCGCTCGTCGCCCGCGCGCTGAAGAAGAACCCGAACGAGCGGTTCCCGAGCGCCGCCGCGATGCAGGACGAATGCCTGCGGGTGCTGTCGGCCGGGCAGACGGGCGCTCCTGTGATCGTGGCGGGTGGTCCCGTCAGCAGCGGTTCCGGTGTGGGCTCGGCGGTCTTCCCGCCGGTAGGCCAGACGCCGCCGCCCTCGACGCACGGTGTCCAGCAGCCGTACCAGCAGCCGACGCCGCAGCCCGGTCCGTACGGTCCGCCGACGCCGGCCCCCTCCTACGGGTACCCGCAGCAGGCGCAGACCCCGCCGCCTGCCTCCATGTACCAGACGCCCGCTCCCGGGCCGTACCAGATGTCGCCGCAGACCCCGGTGACCAGCCCCCTGCACAACGGATCCGGCGGGTCCGGGGGATCCGGCGGGTCCGGGCGGAACATGCCGGTGGTCGTCGGATCGATCGTGGTCGCCCTGCTCGCGATCGGCGGTGTGATCACCGCGATCTCGCTCAACAAGGACGACTCGGACCCCAAGGCGGGCGGCGACCCGAGCCAGAGCCAGTCGGTCGCGCCCGGGCACAAGGGTCCTGACCTGACCAAGACCATCGACGTGAAGAAGTGCACCGAGCCGAGGGAGTCGAGCGACGACCCGGAGAAGTTCGAGATCCCCGACTTCACGTACAAGAACATCCAGTCCGTGAAGGACTGCATCCAGGCCGCGGGCTGGAAGCTCACGAAGCAGACCCCGGTGGACGAGGCGACGTACGGCGAGGGCACGGTCCTCAGCCAATACCCGCCGGCGGGTGCGGACGCGTCGAAGGACGACGCCGAGTTCACCCTGGAGATCTCGACGGGCAACCCGGGGCAGTAGCGCCCCCTTCAGGTCGCCCGCGCGCGGCGTTCGTCGCGCTCTTCATCCGTGCGCGGGCGCCCGGATGCCGGAAATGTCCCCCCATGTGACGCTGAGTGGGAAACCTCGGCGGCACGGTACGGGAGGGGGATCACCCGGTGACTCCAGGACTCCGCGACGCGCGGACGCGGGCACTGCGGTGGCGGGCACTCGGCCCGGTGGCGGTGTGCTGGCTGGTGGTGGGCGTCGTACCGATGGCGTACGGGTACGAGCGCCCCGGGCCCTCCCCCGTGACCACGACAACGCCCAAGGGCGCCCCGCCGAAGCACTGGAAGAGCGGGCCGTCCCCGTCGGCGCACGGGAAGAGCGGGCCGTCCCCGTCGGCCACACCCTCCCCGTCGGCCTCGACGAGCGGCACGTCCGGGACCCACGGCGCCCCGGGCGCGTCCGGCCCTCCCGGCCGGCCCCCGACCGCCGCGCCCTCCTCCCCCGCGGTGCCGCCCTCCGCGCCGGCGGCGGCGGCCTCCGAGGCCCCCGGCCCCACCCCGTCGCGCTCCCTGGCCGGCCGCCCCGCCGGAGAGGGCCGCGAACGGCCCGGCCGGCCCCCCGGCCCCCCGATGCCCAGCGCCACGGACACGGCCGCCGACCCGTCACGTAGCAAAACGGCAACAGCCGAGGAGCCGCCGGAGGGGCTGGACGAGGAGCCGGACGAGGCGGACGACTTCCCCGAAGCGGTACCGGAGACGGAGGCCACACCCTCGGCGTCGGCGCCCGCCACCGTGCCCGCCGCGGCGCCCCGGCTCGGCTCCCGGACCGCCGCCACCAGCGTTGACCGGCAGATTCCCGTGCTCACGCTGGGCGCGGGGCTCGCGCTGATGGGGCTCGGGATCGGTTTTCTCGGCGTACGGATGCGGCGCCGCTGAGACCCCGGCGTCCCTCGCACGACCGCGCGGGTCCTCCTTGAGACGGATGCCGGGCTTCCGTCTCAGGTCGCTTGTCGGCGTCGGCATACTCGGTATACATACTGAGTATGTCGATCCGCCACGGGCTTCTCGCCCTCCTCGAACGCGGGCCCCGCTACGGCTCGCAGCTCCGTACGGAGTTCGAGTCCCGCACAGGCTCCACCTGGCCTCTCAACGTCGGCCAGGTCTACACGACGCTCAACCGTCTCGAACGGGACGGCATGGTCGCCCAGGGCGGCGAGGACGAGGCCGGCCACGCGCTCTACGCGATCACCGACAGCGGTCGCGAGGAGCTCAAGGCCTGGTTCGAGAAGCCGGTGGACCGCACCAGCCCGGCCCGTGACGAGCTCGCCATCAAGCTCGCCATGGCCGTCGGTGCGCCCGGCGTGGACATCCGCGCCGTCATCCAGTCCCAGCGCCGCCACACCGTGAAGGCGATGCAGGACTACACCCGGCTCAAGGCCCAGGCGCTCGCCGCGCTCGAGAGCGGCGCGTCAAGGGAACGCGACGACGTGGCCTGGCTCCTCGTCCTGGAGCAGCTCATCTTCCAGACCGAGGCCGAGGCCCGCTGGCTCGACCACTGCGAGGCCCGGCTGATCCGCCTCTCGACGGCCGCCGTCGGAGCGGGGGACCCACGGCCCCCCGAGCCCCCCGAGCCCGCCGAACCGGCCGAGCCGCCGACGTCGGCGTCCCGGTCCGCTTCCCGGTCCGCGTCACGGTCCGGGTCACGGCCCACGTAGTCGCTTCCGCGGTGTCGTCCGCCGACGTGGCCGCTCGCCCGGCACGGCCCGCACCGTCCTGTATCTCCCGTACCTCCCGTACCTCCCGCACCACCTCTCCATCCGCTCCGTACGTGAGCGCCGACCGCGTTCGTACGTCCAAGGGGGACCCCTCCATGTCCACAGCGCAGCCCGTGCTGCAACTCCAGAACCTGACCCGCGTCCATGGCTCCGGCGCCACCGAGGTGCACGCCCTGCGCGGCATCGACCTCGATGTCTTCCCCGGTGAACTCGTCGCCGTCATGGGCCCGTCCGGCTCCGGCAAGTCGACCCTGCTCACCATCGCGGGCGGCCTCGACATCCCCACCTCCGGCCGGGTGATCGTCGAGAACACCGACATCACCACCGCCGACCGCAAGGCCCTCGCCGCCTTGCGCCGCCGCAGCATCGGGTACGTCTTCCAGGACTACAACCTCATCCCGGCCCTCACCGCCGCCGAGAACGTCGCCCTGCCGCGCGAGCTGGACGGCATCTCCGCCCGCAAGGCGCGTGTCGAGGCGCTGGCCGCGCTGGAGGAGATGGACCTCGGGCACCTCGCCGACCGCTTCCCCGACGAGATGTCCGGCGGCCAGCAGCAGCGTGTGGCCATCGCCCGCGCCCTCGTCGGCGACCGGCGCCTCGTCCTCGCCGACGAGCCCACCGGCGCCCTCGACTCCGAGACCGGCGAGTCCGTCCTCGCCCTGCTGCGCGCCCGGTGCGACGCCGGAGCCGCCGGCGTACTCGTCACCCACGAGCCGCGGTTCGCCGCCTGGGCCGACCGTGTCGTCTTCCTGCGGGACGGCGCCGTCGTCGACCAGACCGTGCGCAGCGAGGCCGACTCGCTCCTGACCGGCCAGGCGGCCGAGCGGTGAACAAGTGGCTCCACTCCTGGCGCGCCGCGATCCGTATCGCCCGCCGCGACGCCTGGCGGTCCAAGGGACGCAGCTTCCTCGTCCTCGCGATGATCGCCCTGCCCATCCTGGGCGTGAGCGCCGCCGATCTGACCCTGCGCAGCTCCGAACTCTCCACCGAGGAGAGCCTCGCCCGAACGATCGGAGGTGCCGACGCCCGGTTCGTCGACGCCTCCGTCGGCGGCGTACCGATCCTGCAGGACCCCACCGGCGAGATGAACACGACGGCCAAGGACTACAAGGTCTGGCCGAGCGGTCCGACCGATGTCACCAAGACCTTCCCGGCCGGTGCCACGTTCCTCACGGACAGCTCCGGAAGCGCGAAGCTCACCACCGTGCACGGGCTGCTCCAGAGCGAGATCCGCGAGCTGAAGGCCGACGACCCGGTGGCCCGGGGGATCATGACCCTTCTGGAGGGCCGCTTCCCGCAGAAGGCCGACGAGGTCGCCGCGACCGCGCACTTCCTGGAGACCAGCGGGCTGGGCATCGGCTCCACCGTCTCGGCGCGCGGTGACGCCCGTACGTTCCGGATCGTCGGCTCGTACGAGATCCCCAACGACCTCAAGGCCGACCAGGTCAACGCCCTGCCGGGCGCCTTCCTCGCCCCGTACGCCAAGGCGGTGGAGAAGGCCGGGCTGAGCGGTTCCGACATCTCCACCACGTATCTGGTGAAGTCCGCCGGCGGTTTCACGTGGGACGCGGTCCAGAAGATCAACACCAAGGGTGTCACCGTCGCCTCGCGTGCCGTGCTCCTCGACCCGCCCGCCAAGGAAGACGTCCCGCTGTACCAGAAGGAGGGCTGGGGCGACTTCGAGTCCAGCCCCGGCGCCCAGGCCGCCGAGCTCGCCGCGCTCGGCACGATCGTCGGCCTCGCGATGCTGGAGATCTGCCTGCTGGCCGGGCCCGCGTTCGCCGTGGGCGCCCGCCGCTCGCGCCGTCAGCTCGGGCTCGTCGGCGCCAACGGCGGCGACCGCCACCACATCCGTGCCATCGTCCTGAGCGGCGGCCTCGTCATCGGCGTCGCCTCGGCCGTCGTCGGTACCGTCCTCGCCCTGATCCTGACGTTCGCACTGCGCCCGGTCCTCGAGAACGCCATGGGCCAGCGGTTCGGCTCCTTCGACATCCGCCCGCTGGAACTGCTCGGCATCGCGCTGATCGCCGTACTGACCGGCCTCCTCGCCGCGATCGTCCCGGCCGTCACCGCGTCCCGGCAGACCGTCCTCGCCTCGCTCACCGGCCGTCGCGGTGTCCGCCGCAGCAGCCGCGTGCTGCCGCTGGTGGGTCTGGCAGCCCTGCTCCTGGGCGGTGCGATCGCGCTCTACGGATCGGTGATCTCGGACCAGTTCGTGATCGTCGCCGGCGGCAGCGCCCTCGCCGAGCTGGGCGTGGTCGCCATGACGCCCGCCCTGGTGGGCCTCTTCGGCCGCACCGGCCGCTGGCTGCCGCTCTCGCCGCGCCTCGCCCTGAGGGACGCCGTGCGCAACCGGGGCCGTACGGCACCCGCCGTGGCGGCCGTGCTCGCCGCGGTCGCCGGAACGGTCGCCGTCTCCACCTACGCTGCCAGCCGCGAGGCCCAGGACCTGGCCGGATACACGCCGAAGCTGCCGCACGGCGCCGTCTCCGCGCTCGTGATGGAGGAGAGCGGCCGGGACGTCCCGGCGGTGCGTGACGCCGTGCAGCGGCTCGTGCCCGTCGACACCCGCGCCGACGTCCAGCGCATCCAGGTCGGCAAGCCGAGCTGCGCCCCGTACAGCGACAGCGCGGGCTGCGGTCGCTTCGAGCTGGTCATCCCGAAGGCCAACGAGTGCCCGCTGTGGGGCACCTTCGAGGAGGGCGAGGACCCCGCGTCGAAGTACACCACCGAGCAGCGCCGCACGTTCGCCGAGGACTGGCGCTGCAAGGAGAACCGCGGCGGGGAATTCGGCGGCGGAACGTACGTCGAGAGCGGCCTCCTGATCGGTGACGCCTCCCTCCTCAAGGTGCTCGGCATCAAGGACGCCGGCGCGGAGAAGGCCCTCGCGGACGGGAAGGTCGTCTCCTTCGTCAAGGCTCCCGTCGACGCCGCCGGGAAGGTCGGCATCAAGCTGATCACCGACAACCAGAAGGCTCAGCAGGCCGAGATGGACGGCAAGCCCGTCCCCGGCGAGATCAAGAGCTTCCCCGCCCACCTGGTGACCGGCGAGAACGCCTACGGCGTGGGAGCACTCCTCACTCCCGCCGCCGCCAAGGCCGCGGGCCTGCCCACGGTGCCGTTCGGCTCGTTCTTCTCCACCGACTCGCTGCCCACCGCCGAGCAGCGCCAGAAGCTCGACGGTGAGCTCGCCAAGATCGGCAGCGACGCCGGGCTCTACGTGGAGGAGGGCTTCGTCAGCGACACCAGCATCGTGCTCCTCGCGCTGACCGTCTTCGCGGGCCTCGTCACCATCGGCGCCGCGGGCATCGCCACCGGCCTCGCGCAGGCCGATGCCGAGGCCGACCTGAAGACGCTGTCCGCCGTCGGCGCACCCCCGCGGGTCCGCCGCACGCTCAGCGGCTTCCAGTGCGGTGTGGTCGCCGCGATGGGTGTGATCCTCGGATCGGCGGCCGGCGTGCTCCCGGCAATGGGGCTGCGGCTCACCGAGGGGCGCCAGGAGCTGCGCTTCTACCAGGAGAGCCTCGACCAGGGCTGGGCCACGTCGGCGGACGTGCCGTACGTGCCGATCGTCGTCCCGTGGGAGACGCTCGCGGCGCTCCTGGTCGCCGTACCGCTCGGTGCCGCGCTCCTCGCGGCCCTGGTGACCCGCTCCCGCGGGGCCCTGGCCCGCCGCGAGGCGACCTGACCGGACCGACGGACCCGATTGGACCGGTCGGGACCTGCGTGGGCCGGACCTGACCGGACCGGGCCGGACCGTCGGCGACCGTTGCCGTCCTGTGCCCCCGGAGAAGGGTGGATCACCCTCCTCCGGGGGCACACCGTGTGGTGAGGCATGTGTGCGAGAGAATGGCGGCATGGAGATGCCGAGGAATGAACGGTCGCAGGAGACTCCCCAGGTCCTCATCGTGGGACAGGACGGGATGGCACTCGGCGGCACTCAGGGTGACGACGAATCCCGCGAGGTCCCGGTGACGGAAATGGTCGAGCAGCCCGCGAAGGTCATGCGCATCGGCAGCATGATCAAGCAGCTCCTGGAGGAAGTACGGGCGGCACCTCTCGACGAGGCCAGCCGCGTCAGGCTCAAGGACATCCACGCCAGCTCCGTCAAGGAGCTGGAGGACGGGCTCGCGCCCGAGCTGGTCGAGGAACTGGAGCGGCTCTCCCTGCCGTTCACCGACGAGGCGATCCCCTCCGAGGCGGAACTGCGGATCGCGCAGGCCCAGTTGGTGGGCTGGCTCGAAGGCCTCTTCCACGGCATCCAGACGGCGCTGTTCGCCCAGCAGATGGCGGCCCGCGCCCAGCTGGAGCAGATGCGCCGGGCGCTGCCGCCCGGTGCCTCGCACGAGGACGACGACGACCAGGGCCACGGGCACGCGGTCCGTTCGGGACCGTACCTGTAAGGGCGTAGACGGCTACGGAAGGGCCCGGCGGCACCTCGAGTGCCCGCCGGGCCCTTTCACGTACCGCCCTGGGTGCTCAGTGGGCCTGAGGCGCCCTGAGCAGGACCTTGCCGACGTGGGTTCCCGATTCCAGCGCCCGGTGTGCCTCGGCGGCGTCCGGCATCTCCACCGTACGGTCGACGACCGCGCGGACCGTCCCCGAGGCGATCAGCGGCCAGACGTGCTCGCGCACCGCCGCGACGATGGCCGTCTTCTCGTGCAGCGGACGGGACCGCAGCGTGGTCGCCGTGATCGCCCCCCGCTTGGCGAGCAGCGCGCCGAGGTTCAACTCGCCCTTCACACCGCCCTGCAGGCCGATGATCGCCAGACGGCCGTTGACCGCGAGCGCCTTCACATTGCGCTCCAGGTACTTCGCTCCGACGATGTCCAGGATCACGTCCGCACCGGCGCCGTCCGTGGCCTTGCGCAGCTCCTCGACGAAGTCCTGCTCGCGGTAGTCGATCAGGATGTCCGCGCCCAGCTCGGCGCAGCGCGCGAGCTTCTCTGCACCGCCCGCGGTGACCGCGACCTTCGCTCCGACGGCCTTGGCGAGCTGGATCGCCATCGTGCCGATGCCGCTCGCGCCGCCGTGCACCAACAGCGTCTCGCCGGGCCGCAGATGGGCGACCATGAAGACGTTCGACCAGACCGTGCAGGTCACCTCGGGCAGCGCCGCGGCCGTGACGAGGTCCACCCCGTCCGGTACGGGCAGCAGCTGGCCGACGGGCACGACGACCTTCTCCGCGTACCCGCCGCCGACCAGCAGCGCGCACACCTCGTCCCCCACCGACCAGCCGGAGACCCCCGGCCCCAGCTCGGCGATCCGGCCGGAGCATTCGAGACCGGGGTACGGGGACGAGCCGGGCGGCGGGTCGTAGAAACCCTGCCGCTGAAGCAGATCGGCGCGGTTGACGGCGCTCGCCACCACCTCGACGAGCACCTCGCCCTCGGCGGGCACGGGATCGGGCACCTCGGCCCAGACGAGGGCCTCGGGACCACCGGGTTCCGGAATCGTGATCGCATGCATGGCCGCGAGGCTACTCGGGCGGCGTGGACAACGGGGTGACGGGCGCAGCCCGCACGATCGTGATCACACGGTCCGTCAACTGCAGGGGGCTGGCCGCCGGATCGTCGTAACCGAGCAGCCGGTGCCCGCGCAACACACTGACCACCAGGTCCTCGGTCTCCCGCACGTTCTTGCCGACCTCGGACTTTATGACCGGCCGCTCCACCAGATCGAGGCCCGAACCCTGCTGGATCAGGTCCTCCATCACGGTGCCGGCGCTGGGGCTGAGCACCGAGAGCCCGAGCAGCCGTCCGGCGGCGCTGGCGCTGGTGATGACGGCGTCCGCACCGGACTGGCGCAGCAGCGGCGCGTTCTCCTCCTCGCGTACGGCCGCGACGATCTTCGCGCCCCTGTTGAGCTGGCGCGCGGTGAGCGCCACGAGGACGGCGGTGTCGTCGCGCTGCGTGGCGATCACGATCTGCCGGGCCTTCTGGACCTCGGCGCGGAGCAGGACGTCGCTGCGGGTCGCATCGCCGACCACACCGACGAATCCGTCCGCGTTCGCCGTCTCGATCACCTTGGTGGAGGGGTCGACGATGACGATCTGATCCTTCCGCAACCCCGTCGCACAGAGCGTCTGGATCGCCGAGCGGCCCTTGGTGCCGAAGCCGACGACGACGGTGTGGTCACGCAAGGTGGACCTCCAGCGGTTCAGCCGCCACTCCTCCCGGGTCCGTTCCGTGAGGACCTCGAGAGTGGTGCCGACCAGGATGATCAGAAACAGTACGCGCAGCGGCGTGATCACCAGGATGTTGATGAGCCGGGCCGAGTCGCTGTAGGGGACGATGTCGCCGTACCCCGTGGTAGAGAGGGTGACGGTCGCGTAGTAGGCGCAGTCGAGGAAGTCGAGGCTGCCGTCGGCGTTGTCGTTGTAGCCGTCACGGTCGAGGTAGACGATCACGGTCGTGAGGGCCAGCACACTGAGGGCCATCAACAGCCGCTTGGTCACCTGCCGCAGAGGCTTCTCGACGACGCGTCGGGGCATCCGGATACGGGAGGGGGACGTCTTCTCGTCCGCGTGGCGGGCCATGACGTCACGGCTGGGAAGTTTCACGTGAAACATCCTCCCTGGGAAGCGCCGTGCGAAGGAGCCATCGGCCAAGGAAGATCGAGAATCTCCAGCGCCTCTCCACTCCGTGCTCCCCCGGGCGGCACGACGGCCATCCCGTCGGCGGCGGCGATGCCCCGGAGCATCGCCGGGCCGTTGTAGTGCAGGGGCACGGCGTCGTCGCCCTCGTGGACGACCGGGACCAGCCGGGTGTCGTGCGGATGGCCGTGGATCTCGTCCCGTACGGGCACGCGGTACGCCTCGGGGGCCGGCGCGCCCGCCAGGGCGCGGAGCAGCGGCTCGGCCAGGGTGAGCAGGCCGGAGACGGCGGCGAGCGGGTTGCCGGGCAGTCCGACGAGATGACGGCCGGCGTCGAGGCGCGCGAGCAGCATCGGGTGTCCCGGGCGGACCTTCACCCCGTCGACGAGCAGGACGGCACCCGCCCGGGCGAGCACGGGGTGAACATGGTCGACGGGACCGGCGGCCGTGCCTCCGGTGGTGATCACCAGATCGGCGGGGGAGCCGGTGACGGCCGCCGCCAGGGCGTCGGCGTCGTCGCCGATCCGGCGGGTGGCGAGCACCTCGGCGCCGAGCGCGTCGAGCCAGGGGCCGAGCATGGGGCCGAGGGCGTCCCGGATCAGCCCGTCGTGGGGGAGTCCGGTGGTCAGGAGCTCGTCGCCGAGGACGAGGACCTCCACCCGGGGCCGGGGACGCGTCGGCAGCTCGTCGTACCCGGCCGCGGCGGCGAGGCCGAGGACGGCGGGGGTCACCCGGGTCCCGGCGGGCAGCAGCCGGTCGCCGGCGCGGCATTCCTGGCCCCGGGGGCGGATGTCCTGGCCGGGCACGACCTCACGCCGCGCGTGCAGATGGCCGCTCGCGTCGGTGCGGGCGTGCTCGCTGCGGATCACCGCCGTGGTGTCGTGCGGCACTCGGGCGCCGGTGGCGATCCGTACCGCCGTGCCGTCGGCCAGCGGGGAGGCGGGCGCGTGGCCGGCGAGTACGGCCCCTTCCTCGTGGATCTCCCAGGGGCCGGGCCCGGCGACGGCCCAGCCGTCCATCGCCGAGGTGTCGAAGGACGGCAGATCGGTGAGCGCGCGCAGCGGCTCGGCGAGCACATGGCCCACCGCCTGCCCGAGGGGCGTACGGAGAGGTGTGCGGGCGGCCCCGACGGCCGCCCCGGCGCGGGCTGCGACGGCTCGCGCGGCCGGCCAGGCCGTCGCGCGATGTTCTTCGGCGGGCCGGGGTTTCTCGCCGCGCGGCAGGGCGACGAGGGCGAGGACCTCGTCCACACCGTCGTCGTCGGTCCCTGACCCGGATCCGGCCGCGGCCTGGGCCGCACGCTCCTGAGGGGTCATCCGGCCGCGTCCCGCTCCGCTTCGGCGGCCCAGCGGTTGGCGAGGGCGGCGGCCTTGCGGGAGGCCTCGGCGACCGCCTCGGGACCACCACCGGCATCGGCCGCCCGGCCTGCCGCGTACCCGACCAGGAACGTGGTCAGCGGGGCGGCGGGGCGGGCGACCCCGTGGGCGGCGTCCCGGGCCAGATCGAGCAGCACGCCGGTGTCGACGTCGATCTCGATGCCCAGCTCGTCCTTGACTGCGGTGATCCATTCGTCCAGCACGTTCCCATGCTCCCTGATCCGGGCCCGGGCCGTGGCGATGTCCTCCCAGGTGTCGCAGTCGAAGGAGGCGAGGGGGCCGGCGGCGACCCGGACGATCCGCAGCCCCTGGGTGAGCAGACGCAGCGGGAGCCCGGAGAGGGTGCCGTGCGCGGTGGTGAGGAGATCCACTTCACGTCGGAGGGCGTCGGCGCGGTAGGCCGCGACGAGCGGCTGGTCACGGCCGTCGGCGTCGACGAGGAGAGCGGCTTCGGCGTCGGGCTCCGTCGTCAGCGCGTCGAGGAGCTGCTTGCCGGTGTCCTCACCGAGAAACGGCAGGTCGGCGGAGAGAACGAGCACCACGTCGGCCCGGACCTCGCGCAGGCCCGCGTCGAGCGCGGCCAGCGGGCCGCCGCCGGGCGGATCCTCCCTGGCCCACACGACGGGCCGCATGGTCGCCCGCCGCCCGCCGACGACCACGGTGCGCCGGGCTTGCCGGCACCCCGCGAGCACCCGGTCGAGCAACGCCCGCCCGCCGACCCGCACTCCCGGCTTGTCCACCCCACCGAGCCGCTTCGCGCCTCCGCCGGCGAGCACGATGGCGTCACACCCGATCGTCATCCCAGCAGTATGATCCGCCGCCACCGACAAAGCCCCCCTCCGTCTCAACCAGGGAGACGAGAGCGGGGGCGGTGACGAGGAGCAGGGGGCGCCGCGCGGAGGGCGCGGGGCGGGCCGTCCGGGCTGGGCGAGGGGGGCGGGGCGAGGGAGCGGGGCGAGGCGAGGGAGCGAGAGCCCCAGGTCGGCCCGGGCCACCCCGGGCCGCTCTGGGCCGCTCTGGGTTTCCGGTCTCCGGGCCCCGGGCTGGGCTCAGGACTCCGGGCGCCGGGCTGGGCGCCGGCTGGGCGCCGGGCTCCGGGCCGACTCCGGGCTCCGGGCTCCGGGCCGGGCTCCGGGGTGGGAGGGTGTCGGCTCGCGAGACGGGGGGTTCGCCCCGCGAGCCGCCGGGGTCAGAGCGTGCGCAGCAGGACCGCCGGGTGTTCGACGCAGTCGGCGACGTAGCGGAGGAAGCCGCCCGCCGTGCCGCCGTCGCAGACCCGGTGGTCGAAGGTCAGCGACAGCTGGACGACCTTGCGGACCGCCAGTTCGCCCTCGTGGACCCACGGCTTGGGGATGATCCGGCCCACCCCGAGCATCGCCGCCTCCGGGTGGTTGATGATCGGCGTGGAGCCGTCCACCCCGAACACCCCGTAGTTGTTCAGCGTGAACGTCCCGCCCGTGAGGTCACCCGGCGTCAGCGTCCCCTGCCGGGCGGACTCCGTCAGCCGCGCGAACTCCTCCGTGAGCGACTCCGCCGTCCGCGTGCCCGCGTCCCGGACCACCGGGACGACCAGACCGCGCGGGGTCTGCGCCGCGAACCCGAGGTGCACGGACGGAAGCCGGACGATCTCCCTGGCCGCCGTGTCCACCGTGGAGTTGAGCTCCGGATAGCGTGCGAGCGCATGCGTGCAGATCCGGGCGAGCAGCGCGAGCAACGAGATCTTCGGCCCGCCCCCCGCGTTCATCGCGGCCCGCGCCGCCATGAGTTCGGTCGCGTCGGCGTCTACCCAGCAGGTCGCGTCCGGGATCTCCGTACGGCTGCGCGAGAGCTTGTCGGCAACCGCGCCACGGACCCCGCGCAGCGGAACCCTCTCCCCGCCTTCGGCCACGACGGCAGGGACGGCGGCCGCGGGCACCGGCACCGGACGCGCCGCGGTCGTCTCGGCGGCGGCCAGGGCCGACTCGACGTCGGCCCGCAGGATCAGCCCGGCCGGACCGGACCCACGCACCTCGCGCAGATCGAGCCCCTTGTCCCGGGCCAGCTTCCGTACGAGCGGCGAGATCACCGGCACAGGTCCGTCGACGGGCTCCGGAACCGGCGCCGGAGCCTGGACCGGAGCCGGGGCCTTCGCCTCCGTACGGCCACCGCCCCCCGCCACCGCGGCGCTCTCGTGGCGCACCCGGCGACGCCTCGCCGCCGGTCCGGCCGTGCCGTACCCGACGAGCACGTTGCCCGAGTACTCCGACGACTCGGCGTCCCCGGCCGAGGCCCCGGAGGCCCCCGACGCCCCGGCCGCAGCCGAGACCGCCGTGCCGGACGAAGCCGTACCGCCCACCGCGACCGTCAGCAGCGGCGCGCCGACCGGCAGTTCCGTGCCCTCCTCGCCGAAACGGGCGGTCACGACACCCCCGTACGGGCACGGCACCTCCACCATGGCCTTGGCGGTCTCCACCTCGACGACCGGCTGGTCGATGGCGACGACGTCGCCCACGTTCACCAGCCAGCGCACGATCTCCGCCTCGGTCAGCCCCTCACCGAGGTCGGGCAGCTTGAACTCGAGCACCTGCGCCATCAGTGACCCGCCTCCCACTGCAGCCGCGCCACCGCGTCGAGCACCCGGTCCACGCCCGGCAGGTGGTGCCGCTCCAGCATGGGCGGCGGATACGGGATGTCGAACCCGGCGACCCGCAGGACGGGCGCCTCCAGATGGTGGAAGCACCGCTCGGTGACGCGCGCGGCGATCTCCCCGCCCGGCCCGCCGAATCCGGTCGACTCGTGCACCACGACCGCCCGGCCGGTGCGTCGCACCGACGCGCAGACCGTCTCGTCGTCGAACGGCACCAGCGAGCGCAGATCGACCACCTCCAGGTCCCAGCCCTCCGCCTGCGCGGCCTCCGCCGCCTCCAGACAGACCGGCACGGACGGCCCGTACGTGATCAGCGTCGCGCTGCGCCCGCTGCGCCGCACCACGGCCTTGCCGATCGGCTCCACCGGCGCCGGAGCCTCCGGCCGCCAGTCCGCCTTCGACCAGTACAGCCGCTTGGGCTCCAGGAAGACGACCGGGTCGTCGGAGGCGATGGCCGCCCGCAGCAGCCCGTACGCGTCCTCGACCGTCGCCGGGGTGACGACGTGCAGGCCCGGCGTCGCCATGTAGTACGCCTCGGACGAGTCGCTGTGGTGCTCGACGCCGCCGATCCCGCCGCCGTACGGCACACGGATCACCAGCGGCATCGGCATCGCGCCCCGTGTGCGGTTCCGCATCCGGGACACATGGCTGATCAGCTGCTCGAACGCCGGGTAGGCGAAGGCGTCGAACTGCATCTCGACGACCGGCCGCAGCCCGTACATGGCCATGCCGACGGCCGTGCCGAGGATGCCCGCCTCGGCCAGCGGGGTGTCCGTGCAGCGGTCCTCGCCGAACTCCTTCGCGAGGCCGTCCGTGACCCGGAAGACACCGCCGAGCGTGCCGACGTCCTCACCCATCACATGGACCGTCGGGTCCTCGGCCATCGCGTCGCGCATGGCCCGCTGAAGGGCCTGCGCCATGGTGGCGGGCTTGGCCTTGGCCTTGTCCGCCGCCGTCGTCTTCTGCGCGGTCGTCATCACGCCTCACCCTCGGCGTCGAGCTCGGCCCGCAGGTGCGCGGCCTGCTCGCGCAGTTGTGCCGTCTGCTCGGCGTAGACGTGCGCGAACAGGTCCATCGGGTCGAGGACCGGGTCGGCGTTCATCCGCTCGCGCAGCGCCGCCGCCATCGTCTCGGCGGCCTCCGCCGCCGCCTGCTTGCGGCCCTCGTCGATGATCCCGCGCTCCGTCAGCTCCCGCTCCAGGATCACGATCGGGTCGTGGGCCCGCCAGGTCTCGACCTCGCTGTCCCCGCGGTAGCGGCTCGCGTCGTCGGCGTTGGTGTGGGCGTCGATGCGGTACGTGACGGCCTCGACCAGCGTCGGTCCGCCGCCCCGCCGCGCGCGTGCCACGGCCTCGGTCAGCACCTGGTGGACGGCGACCGCGTCGTTGCCGTCGACGAGCCGGCCCGGCATGCCGTACCCGACGGCCTTGTGGGCCAGCGAGGGGGCCGCGGTCTGCTTGGCGAGCGGTACGGAGATCGCGAAGCCGTTGTTCTGCACCAGGAAGACCACGGGGGCCTGCCAGACGGCCGCGAAGTTCAGCGCCTCGTGGAAGTCGCCCTCGCTGGTGCCGCCGTCGCCGACCATGGCGAGCGCGACGACGTCGTCGCCCTTGAGCCGGGCGGCGTGGGCCAGTCCCACCGCGTGCGGCAGTTGGGTGGCGAGCGGGGTGCTCAGCGGCGCTATGCGGTGCTCACGCGGGTCGTACCCGGTGTGCCAGTCACCGCGCAGCAGCGTCAGCGCCTGGACCGGGTCCAGTCCGCGGGCGACGGCCGCGAGGGTGTCGCGGTACGAGGGGAACAGCCAGTCCCGGTCCTCCAGGGCCAGCGCGGCCGCGACCTCGCAGGCCTCCTGCCCGGTGGTCGACGGGTACACGGCCAGGCGGCCCTGCTTGGTCAGCGCCGTGGCCTGCGTGTTGTACCGACGGCCGCGCACCAGCTCCGCGTAGAGCCGCCGCAGCAGCTCGGGGTCGGCGTCGGCCACCGCGTCCGTGCCGAGGACCCGGAAGGGCTCGGCGTCGGGCAGCAGCGGGGCGGGGTCGGTGCGCGGCTTCCACGCCGGGGGCGGGGTGGGCCGGTAGGCAGGGACGGCACCGGGCGGCTCTTGGACTGTCGAACTGCGCTGTTGCAACGAGTCCACCTCCTCGTGGGAGCGGGCATAAGACCCGAAGGCGGGTGGCGCGGGTGTGGCGCGCCTCACCTACCGATTGTTCGGTCGTGGAGGCATTTTGGCTACAGGCGCCCTCAGCCTGTGGACAATCGGTTCTCCACAGCCTGGGATAGAGACATGTCGTCCATGGATGAGAGGCGGGGGGACATGGCGGATGAACAAATGGCCGACGGCTGGGAGCAGGCCCTGGCCCAGAGTCCGGCCGGAGCGCCGCAGGGGCCGCCGGCGCGGCCGCTCGACGCGATCGACCGCGACATCCTGCGCATCCTGCAGACGGACGGCCGCGCCTCGATACGTTCCGTCGCCGAACGGGTGCACGTGTCCCGGGCCAACGCCTACGCACGGATCAACCGGCTGATCGACGACGGGGTCATCCGCGGCTTCAGCGCCCGGGTCAACCACGAGCGCGCGGGCCACGGCGCCTCGGCCTACATCACGCTCAAGATCGTCCAGAATTCCTGGCGCACTGTGCGCGAGCAGCTCCAGGCGCTGCCGGGCGCCGCGCACATCGCGCTGGTCAGCGGGGACTTCGACGTCCTCCTGCTGGTCCACACGCCGGACAACAGGACGCTGCGGGAGCTGGTGCTCACCAAGCTCCAGTCGATCCCCGAGGTGCTCTCCACGCGCACGCTGCTGGTCTTCGAGGAGACGGACCTCGACCCGGACCACTGAGCGGGCACGCGGCCGGGCCCGCCGCTGCGCAGGCACGCAGCCTGGCCCGCCACCCGTCAGCGGCCACCGAATCGACGCCCGAGGCCGCCTCTCGACGCCCGAGGCCGCCTCGGCGCCCTCGGCGCAGCATCGGCGCCCCCTCGGCGCCCCGCAACCCTCACGGAACGCTCCAGCGGCCCTCAGCGGGCCCCAGCCGAGTCTCAGCGGCCCGCAGCAGGCCTCAGCGGGCCGTACGCAGCCCGTCGAAGGCCAGGTGGACCACGGTGTCGGCGAGCTGCTCACGCTCCGCGTGCGCGCCCGGCAGCGGCCGGTACCACTCCACCAGCGAGTTGATCATGCCGAAGAGCAGCCGGGTGGCGAGCTTGATGTCCACATCGGCCCGCAGGTCCCCGTCGGCCACGGCCGCCTTCAGCAGGTCGGCCACCCGGTGGTCGAACTCGCGGCGGCGTTCCATCGCCCAGCGCTCGGTGTCCGTGTTGCCCCGGACCCGCAGCAGCAGCGTCACGTACGGCAGCTCCGCGGTCAGCACCTCGACCGTGCGCCGGGTGACGTACTCGACCCGCTCGATGGCCCGCCCGCGCCCCGCACCCGGCTCGTCGAGGATGCCGAAGAGCCCGTCTATGGCCCGGCTGACGGCCCGCCGCAGCAGCTCCTCCTTGCCCGCGACATGGTGGTAGATCGAGGACTTGGAGATCCCCGCCGCCTTCGACAGGTGCTCCATGGACGTGCCGTCGTAGCCGCGCTCGTTGAAGACCTGCACGGCGACGGAGAGCAGCGTCTCGGGCGTGTACGTGTCACGCTTCGCGGTCGTCATGCCGTCGCCCCCGCCTCGGCCTCGGCCGACTCGAGCGCGGCCGCCTCGGCGGCGACCCGCTCGGCGGCGGCCCTGCGGCGCAGCGCCTGCGAGGGGGCGTAGCGGCCCGTCGGGTACTCCTCGTGGAGGTTCGAGAGCGTCTCCAGGACCCAGCCGACGCCCAGCTCCTCGCCCCAGGCGAGGGGTCCGCGGGGGTAGTTCACGCCGAGCCGCATCGCGGTGTCGATGTCGTCGGCGTCGGCCACCGCGCGCGCGGCGGCGTCGAAGGCGAAGTCGGCGAGCATCGCGACCGTGCGGGCGACGATCATGCCCGGGATGTCGCGGATGACGCTGACCTTCTTGCCCGCCGCCTGGAAGAGGCCGATCGCCTCCTGGAGCGCGGTGCCCTCCACGGTGGCCGAAGGCCCGAGCACGATCCGCTCGCAGGTGTAGAAGTCCAGCGCGAGATCGATGTGGATCACCGGCATCTCGGCATCCTCGGCCGCGGTCCCGTCGGCGAGGAAGATCCGGGTGCCGCTCGGCAGCTCGATCCAGCCCGGGTAGCCGGCCACGCCCTCGTCCCCGTGGTGGACCGCGATCGCGGCTTCCTCGATCAGCTGGACCAGGGCGCGCGCCTGGCCCATGTCGCCCTGGACCGTCACCGAGGCCGGGGGCTCGGCGGGCGGCGCGGTGTGCGGCTCGGGGGCCGCCGCGCCGTCCCCGTACGGGAACCAGCCCTGGCCCGACTTGCGGCCGAGCCGCTCCGACTCCACCAGGCGCC
Source organism: Streptomyces sp. NPDC012508 (assembly GCF_042902595.1). Lineage (NCBI taxonomy): Bacteria > Bacillati > Actinomycetota > Actinomycetes > Kitasatosporales > Streptomycetaceae > Streptomyces > Streptomyces sp. NPDC012508. Next base: position 348,497 of record NZ_JBIBEO010000004.1, on the reverse strand, counting down.
GCTGGGCGAGGGAGGGCGTGAACTTGGGGTCCTGGTAGAAGGAGTCCCAGACGGACCGCGTGACGGCCTCGTTGACGTCCTGGCCGATGAGGTCGGTCAGCTCGAAGGGGCCCATGCGGAAGCCTCCGCACTCGCGCAGGGCGGCGTCGATGGTGGCGGGGTCGGCCGCGCCCTCCTCGTAGACCCGCAGCGCCTCCGCGTAGAAGGGCCGGGCTATCCGGTTGACGATGAAGCCGGGGGTGTCGGCGCAGCGCACCGGCGTCTTGCCCCAGGCCTTCGCGGTCTCGTACGCGCGCGTGGCGGCGGATTCGTCGGTGGCGAAGCCGCTGACGACCTCGACGAGCGGCAGCAGCGGCGCCGGGTTGAAGAAGTGCAGTCCGACGAAGCGGCCGGGCAGCCGCAGCCCTCCCGCGATCGCGGTGACGGAGAGGGAGGAGGTGTTGGTCGCGAGGAGCGTGTCGTCGCCGACGATCTTCTCCAGCTCGGCGAAGAGCTGCCGCTTGACCGGGAGCTGCTCGACGATCGCCTCGACGACCAGCGCGGCGTCGGCCAGGTCCGGCAACCCGGCCGCGGCATGCAGCCGGGCGACGGCTCCGTCGCGCTCGGCCCGGTCCATCCGCCCCTTCTCGACCAGCCGGTCCAGGCGGGCGGCGAGGGCGGCCACGGCCTCCTCGGCCCGGCCGGGGGCGCTGTCGTAGAGCCGTACGGGATGTCCGGCGACCAGCGCGACCTGCGCGATTCCCTGGCCCATGGTCCCCGTGCCGACGACGGCGACGGTACGGCTGCGGTCGAGGGCGTCGGCACCGGAATCCGGCGCGGCGCCTGCCGCGGCGTCCGGCGCGGAGTCGCTCACATTGGCGGTCATACGACTGATCCTCCCCGATGGGTTGTCCACAGCTTCGACAGACCCCCTTGTCCCGACCGATCGTTCGGTTACTCTAACTCTGTCCGTCCTTTACTGCCCACCCGTCTTCCGCAACCACCCGTTGCGGAGCGCTCCGCGCGCCGAATCGATCTAGCTCGACGAGGAGTTGGTCCTGTAATGGCCGCCGCTCAGCTGACCACCGACGCCCTGGCCGAGAAGCACCGGTCCACGCTCGACCAGGCTCTCGACACCATCCGCACCCGCGCCTACTGGTCGCCCCACCCCGAGCACCCCAAGGCCTACGGCGAGAACGGCTCGCTGGACGCCGCCGCCGGTCTCGAGGCGTACAAGGCGCTGCTGAACACCCGTTTCGAGCTGGACCAGCCCGGCACCGACGCCTGGACCGGTGGCGAGACCTCGCCGTACGGCCCGGCGCTCGGCATCGAGTACCCGCACGCCGACATCGACGTCCTGCTGCCCGCGATGCGCGCCGGCATGGCCGGCTGGCGCGAGGCCGGCGCCGAGGTCCGCGCCCTGGTCTGTCTGGAGATCCTCGCCCGGATCTCGGCCCGCACGCACGAGTTCGCGCACGCCGTCATGCACACCAGCGGCCAGGCCTTCATGATGGCGTTCCAGGCCGGCGGCCCCCACGCCCAGGACCGCGGCCTCGAGGCCGTGGCGTACGCGTACGCGGAGCAGACCCGCACCCCTGGCAACGCCGACTGGTCCAAGCCCCAGGGCAAGCGGGACCCGCTGGAGCTCACCAAGGCGTTCACCCCGGTCGCGCGCGGCATCGCCCTCGTCATCGGCTGCAACACCTTCCCGACCTGGAACGGCTACCCGGGCCTCTTCGCCTCCCTGGCCACGGGCAACCCCGTCCTGGTCAAGCCGCACCCGCGCGCCGTCCTCCCGCTGGCGCTCACCGTCCGCGTCGCCCGCGAGGTCCTGGCCGAGGCGGGCTTCGACCCGAACCTGGTCGCGCTGGCCGTCGAGCGGCCCGGCGAGGGCATCGCCAAGACCCTCGCGGTCCGCCCCGAGGTCCGGATCATCGACTACACCGGCTCCACCGCCTTCGGCGACTGGCTGGAGGCCAACGCCCGCCAGGCGCAGGTCTACACGGAGAAGGCCGGCGTCAACACGGTCGTCGTCGACTCCACCGACGACTACAAGGGAATGCTCTCCAACCTGGCGTTCTCCCTGTCGCTGTACAGCGGCCAGATGTGCACCACCCCGCAGAACCTGCTGATCCCCCGCGACGGCATCACCACCGACGCGGGCCCCAAGTCGTACGACGAGGTGGTCGCCGACCTCTCCGCCGCGGTCGGCGGTCTGCTCGGCGACGACGCCCGGGCGAACGCGCTGCTCGGCGCCCTGGTCAACCCGGACGTGAAGGCGCGCCTGGAAGCCGCCGCCGGCCTCGGCGAGGTGGCGCTCGCCTCCCGCGAGGTGGCGAACCCGGACTTCCCGGACGCCGTCGTCCGTACGCCGGTGATCGTCAAGCTGGACGGCTCCAAGCCGGACGCGGACGCCGCGTACTTCTCGGAGTGCTTCGGCCCGGTCTCCTTCGCGGTCTCCGTCGACTCGACCACCGACGCACTGGAGCTGCTGCGGCGCACGGTGCGTGAGAAGGGCGCGATGACGGTCGGGGCGTACACCACCTCGCCCGAGACCGAGCGCGCCGTGGAGGAGGTCTGCCTGGAGGAGTCGGCCCAGCTCTCGCTGAACCTGACGGGCGGGGTCTACGTCAACCAGACGGCCGCGTTCTCCGACTTCCACGGTTCCGGCGGAAACCCGGCCGCGAACGCGGCCCTGTGCGACGGAGCGTTCGTCGCCAACCGCTTCCGGGTGGTGGAGGTCCGCCGCCAGGCGTGATCCTCCGGGCTCGCGGGGGCCCTACGGGGTCTCCGCGAGCCCTCTCTCCGCGAGCCTGCCGGTCACGCGCCCGGGGTGATCTCGGCGTACCGCTGCACCCACGCGTGCATCGCGATCGCGGCCGCGGCCCCCGCGTTGATCGACCGGGTCGAACCGAACTGGGCGATCGAGCAGACCATCTCCGCGTGCTCGCGCGCCTCCTCGGTGAGGCCCGGCCCCTCCTGGCCGAAGAGCAGCACACAGCGGCGCGGCAGCACGGTCCGCTCCAGCGGCACCGCGCCCGGCAGATTGTCGATCCCGATGATCGCCAGTCCCTCGGCCGCCGCCCACGCGGTCAGCGACTCGGTGTCCGGATGGTGGCGCACATGCTGGTAGCGGTCGGTGACCATCGCCCCGCGACGGTTCCAGCGCCGCCGGCCGACGATATGGATCTCCTTCGCCAGGAAGGCGTTGGCGGTCCGCACCACCGAGCCGATGTTGAAGTCGTGGCCCCAGTTCTCGACCGCGACATGGAAGTCGTGGCGCCGGGTGTCCAGGTCGGCGACGATCGCCTCCCGCGTCCAGTACCGGTACCGGTCGACGACATTGCGCCGGTCGCCGCCCGCGAGCAGCTCCGGGTCGTAGCGCTCACCGTCCGGCCAGGGCAGCGGATGCGGCCCCACACCGACCTCGGGGGCGTACCCGTCGTCGTACTGGATCGGCTCGGACTGTTCAGCGGTGCTCACCCCACGAGGGTACGGGGGGCGGGTTCCTCACCCGTACGGCGCTGCTCGGGCACCCTCCCGCGGCGGCGCGGCAGCAGCCGGTCCCGGCCGCGCCCCACCCGCGCGCCCAGCCACACCAGGAACGCCGTCGGCAGGAACACCGCGTCCGCGGAGATCATCGCGAGCGAGAACAGGGGAAGGCCGAGGAGCACGGCGATGCCGGCGTGCTCCAGCATCATCGCGACGAGCAGGACGTTCTTGACCTTGCGGTTGAACAGCGCGAAGGGGAACGCGACCTGGATCAGCACGGTGCCGTAGGTCAGCACCAGCACCAGCACACCGCTGGAGCCGAGCAGATCGGACAGGGCGGGCCAGGGCGTGAAGTAGTCCAGCTTGAGCGGGTAGTAGAGCGCGGTGCCGTCCTGCCAGCGCGAACCCTGGATCTTGTACCAGCCGGCCGTCGCGTAGATCAGACAGACCTCCGCCATGATCACGACGAGGGTGGCGTTGTGGGCGAGGTTGGCGAGGACGTCGAGGAGCGTGCGGGGCTCGCCCGGGGTGTTGCGGCACACCCACCACCACAGCGCCTGCGCCAGCCACAGCACCCACAGCATCACCAGGAGCCACAGCGAGCCGGTGATGTCGGAGAAGTACGTGGCGGCGAGCAGGAAGCCCCCCAGCACCGTCCACAGCAGCGGGCCGACGACATCGCGGCGCGGCGCCCGCCCCTCTTCCGCCTCACGGGCGTCGCGGGCCGCCCTGCGGGCGTCGAGCGACCAGACCTGGGCGCAGCGGGTCAGGACGAGATAGATCGCGGCGAGGTGGAGGACGTTGTCGCCGCCGTCACCCATGAAGACGGAGCGATTCTGCAGGGACAGCACGCCGACCATGAAGACCGCCGACGTGGCGCGGGTCCGCCAGCCGAGCAGCATCAGGAGCGCGGAGAGCACGGCGAGGGCGTAGACGATCTCGAACCAGAACGCGCTGTCCGACCACATCAGTGCCGTGAACGCGTCGTTCTGGGCGATCAGCTGCCGGCCCATCTCCCACGACCAGGGGCCGTCGGGGCCGTAGAGCTCATGCCGGTGGGGCAGCTCGCGCAGCAGGAAGAGCAGCCAGGTCAGGGAGAAGCCGATCCGGATGATCGCGGTCTGGTACGGGCCGAGCGCCGAGGCCGTGACCCGCTGAACACCCCGGGCGAGCCGCCGGTCGAACGGCTCCCGGGGCGGGACGGGGGCTTTGGCTGAAGGAGCCTCGGCGACGTGGGCCTCGGCCGAGGGGGTCTTGTTCGCGAGGGCCCCGCTCGCGGGGGCCGTGCTTGCGGGGGCCTTGCTCGCGGGGCCTGCGGCGTCCTGGGCGTTCTCGGCGCCCGCGCGGTTCTCTCGGCCCTCGGGGTCCTCGCCGCCGTCGGCGTACCGGTGCGTGAATGATCGGTTCACCGGCCCGCCTCCGTACGGTCGTCACGCGCCCCGCCCGGCAGGTCGGCGGCGGTCACCTTCCACCACGGAAGCTCCCGGTGGACGGGTTCCGTGCTGCTCTTCTCGGTGCTCCACGACGGGGCGGGAACGCCGCGCGTGGTGGAGCGGAGCTGGATCTGCTCGACCGCGCCGCCGAGCGGCTGCTCGTCGAGACGGAGCATGACGATCCGGCGGACGTAGCTCTCGGAGAGCCTGCCCCGCAGACCATTGGGCAGATGGTCCTCGGTGTGCGTGTTCAGGTAGAAGTCCCACGCCCGGCGGAGCTCGTTCTGTTGGGTGTGGCTGGGCACGAGACTGCCGCGTATCGCCGCGGCGTCCTGGGCGGTCAGATCGATCCAGCCCGTCGTGCGCGGGGTGCCGCCGGCGTCCGCGACCCGGGCGCGGACCTGGACGGCGACGTTCTGCTGGAGCGGGTTGGGGGCGAAGAGCTTCCAGTTCTGCTCGAACTCGGGATACACCCAGTCGTCGACCGCTGCACCGTGCTGCTTGGTCAGCGTGTTCGACGGCGCGACGTGCAGAAACACCATGGCGAGGTGGACGCAGGCGAGGACGCCGACGACGGCGAGCGAGACGGCCGCGACGACCTGGTACGGAAGGGAGAGCGAGGCGATCCCGGCGCCCCCGCGCGGACCCGGTTCCCGCAAGGGGCGCTCCTCGTGCGCGTCCGCGTCGTCGTGCGCTTCCATCCCGCCCCGATCCCGATCGGTCCACCCTCGGTTATCCACAGGGTTGACACCATACGGGCCGCCGACCGACCATTGAAGTCATTCAACCGAACGATCGGTCGGTAGGGAGTGCGATGACCGCAGGGACGGCAGCGACCGCAGTGACCGCGGACGCGCAGAGCGCGCGGACGGCCGCGCACGGCGCGCAGGACACGGCCGAGGCGGCGGCCCAGGCCGCCTACGAGGCGGTGTTCGACGCCGCCGTCGCCGCCGACGAGCGCATCGAGCCACGCGACTGGATGCCCGACGCCTACCGGGCCTCCCTCGTCCGCCAGATAGCGCAGCACGCCCACTCCGAGATCATCGGAATGCAGCCCGAGGCCAACTGGATCACCCGCGCGCCCTCGCTGCGCCGCAAGGCGATCCTCATGGCCAAGGTCCAGGACGAGGCCGGCCACGGGCTGTATCTGTACAGCGCGGCGGAGACCCTCGGCACCGGCCGCGACGAGCTCCTCGACAAGCTCCACGCCGGCCGCCAGAAATACTCCTCGATCTTCAACTACCCCACGCTGACCTGGGCCGACGTCGGTGCGATCGGCTGGCTCGTGGACGGCGCCGCCATCACCAACCAGGTCCCGCTCTGCCGCTGCTCCTACGGCCCGTACGCCCGCGCGATGGTCCGTATCTGCAAGGAGGAGTCCTTCCACCAGCGGCAGGGGTACGAAGCACTCCTCGCGCTCTCCCAGGGCACCGAGGCCCAGCACGCCATGGCCCAGGACGCGGTGGACCGCTGGTGGTGGCCCTCGTTGATGATGTTCGGCCCGCCGGACGACGAATCGGCGCACTCCGCCCAGTCCATGGCCTGGAAGATCAAGCGGCACTCCAACGACGAGCTGCGCCAGCGCTTCGTCGACATCGCCGTCCCCCAGGCCGAAGCCCTCGGACTCACCCTCCCGGACCCGGACCTCCGGTGGAACGAGGAGCGCGGGCACTACGACTTCGGCCCGATCGACTGGGCCGAGTTCCGGGACGTCCTCAAGGGCAACGGCCCCTGCAACGAAGAGCGCCTCGACCGGCGCCGCCGCGCCCACGAAGAAGGCGCCTGGGTCAGGGAAGCGGCCGCGGCCTACGCCGACAAGCACACCGCGGCACAGCAGCACACGCACACCAACACCAACACGACCGCGGACACGAGCACGGACGCGCACGCGAACGGGGAGGCACGGGCATGACCACCGACGGATGGCCGCTGTGGGAGGTGTTCGTGCGCTCGCGCCGCGGACTGTCCCACACCCACGCCGGCAGCCTGCACGCGCCGGACGCCGAGATGGCCCTGCGCAACGCCCGCGACCTCTACACCCGCCGCAACGAAGGCGTCTCGATCTGGGTGGTCCCCTCCGCCGCGATCACCGCCTCCTCGCCCGACGAGAAGGACCCGTTCTTCGAACCGTCGGCGGACAAGCCCTACCGCCACCCCACCTTCTACGAGATCCCCGAGGGAGTGAAGCACCTGTGAGCGAAGCACCCGCGAGCGCGACCGCCGGCACCACCGGCACCGCCGCGATCACCGAAGCCGCCCTCGCCCTCGGGGACGACGCCCTCGTGCTCTCCCACCGGCTGGGGGAGTGGGCGGGCAACGCCCCCGTCCTGGAGGAAGAGGTCGCCCTCGCCAACATCGCGCTCGACCTCCTCGGCCAGGCCCGCATCCTGCTCTCCCTCGTCGGGGACGAGGACGAACTGGCCTACCTCCGCGAAGAGCGGGCCTTCCGCAACACCCAGCTCGTCGAACAGCCCAACGGCGACTTCGCCCACACCATCGCCCGCCAGCTCTACTTCTCCACCTACCAGCGACTCCTGTACGGACAGCTCGCCGCCGGCGACGGCCCCCTGAGCGGCCTCGCGGCCAAGGCCGTCAAGGAAGTCGCCTACCACCAGGACCACGCCGAACACTGGACCCTGCGCCTCGGCGACGGCACCGACGAGAGCCACGCCCGCATGCAGCGCGCCTGCGACGCCCTCTGGCGGTACACCGTCGAGCTGTTCCAGCCCCTCGAAGGCCTCGGCGTCGACCACGAAGCCCTGCGCGGCGCCTGGCTCGACTCGATCACGGCCGTCCTCGAACGGGCCACCCTCACCGTCCCCAGCGGCCCCGACACCGGCGCCTGGCGCGCCGGAGCCGGCCGACAAGGCCTGCACACCGAGCCCTTCGGACGCATGCTCGCCGAGATGCAGCATCTGCACCGCAGCCACCCGGGGGCGACATGGTGACCACGGCCATGACGGACCTGGAGCGGGAACTGAGCCGTATCGCCGGCGCCGTCCCCGACCCCGAACTGCCCGTCCTCACCCTCGAAGAGCTCGGCGTCCTCCGCGGCGTCCAGGTCCTCGGCCCCGGCCGCGTCGAGGTCGAACTGACCCCGACGTACACCGGCTGCCCCGCGATCGAGGCGATGTCCTCCGACATCGAGCGCGCCCTGCACGACCACGGCGTCCCCGACGTCTCCGTCGTCACCGTCCTCGCCCCCGCCTGGTCGACCGACGACATCAGCGACGAAGGACGGCGCAAGCTCGCCGAGTTCGGCATCGCCCCGCCCCGCCCCCAAGGCCCGGCCGGCGGCCCCGTGCCCCTCACCCTGGCGATCCGCTGCCCGCACTGCGGCTCCACCGAGACCGAGCTGCTCAGCCGGTTCTCCTCCACAGCCTGCAAGGCGCTGCGCCGCTGCACGGCCTGCCGCGAACCGTTCGACCACTTCAAGGAGTTGTAGATGCAGTCCTCACGCTCCGGACGGGCTGAGTTCCATCCGCTCCGGGTGAGCGAGGTCGAGCAGCTCACGGACGACTCGGTGGCCGTCACCTTCGCGGTCCCGCCCGAGCTGCGCGACGCCTACCGCCACACCCCCGGCCAGCACCTCGCCCTGCGCCGCACCGCGCGGGACGGCGAGGAGATCCGCCGTACGTACTCGATCTGCGCGGCCGCGGCCCCCACCGGCCAGGATCCCGTCCTGCGCGTCGGCATCCGGCTGGTCGACGGCGGCGAGTTCTCCACGTACGCCCTGAAGGAACTGGCCGTCGGCGACACCGTCGACGTCATGGAGCCGATGGGCCGCTTCACCCTCACGCCCCGCCCCGGCCGCTTCGCCGCCGTGGTCGGCGGCAGCGGCATCACCCCGGTCCTCTCGATGGCGGCCACCCTGCTCGCCCAGGAGCCGGACGCCCGGTTCCACCTCGTCCGCAGCGACCGCACCGCCTCCTCCACGATGTTCCTGGACGAGGTCGCCGACCTCAAGGACCGCTTCCCCGACCGCTTCCAGCTCGTCACCGTGCTCTCCCGCGAGGAGCAGCAGGCCGGCCTCCCCTCCGGGCGGCTCGACGAGGAACGACTGACCGGGCTGCTCCCCGCGCTCCTGCCCGTCGACGACATCGACGGCTGGTTCCTGTGCGGTCCGTTCGGCCTCGTCCAGGCAGCCGAACGCGCCCTGCGCGGACTCGGCGTCGTCCGCTCCCGGATCCACCAGGAGATCTTCCACGTCGACGACGGCTCGGCACCCGCCTCCGCACCCAGCACGACCGCCCCGGCCCACGCCACGCTCACGGCGACCCTGCACGGCCGCTCCGGCAACTGGCCGGTGCAGAAGGGCGAGACACTGCTCGAAACGGTCCTCCGCGCCCGCGCCGACGCCCCCTACGCCTGCAAGGGCGGGGTCTGCGGCACATGCCGCGCCTTCCTCGTCGACGGCGAGGTCCGCATGGAGCGCAACTTCGCGCTGGAGCCGGAGGAGACCGAGGCCGGATACGTCCTGGCCTGCCAGTCCCACCCGGCCACCGCGGAAGTGGAGCTGGACTTCGACCGCTGACCGCCCCCGCGCGCCCATTCCCTTCCCCTAGAACCTGTTCTATCTTGACGATCCGTCAGACAGGCAACGGGAGGGCATGGCCGTGGACTTCACCTTCACCGAGGAACAGCAGGCGGCCGTCGAGGCGGCCAAAGCGGTCTTCTCCGGCATCACACCCGACGCCGTACCGAGCCCCGCGCTCACCCCCGGAGCCGTCGCCGACGACTTCGACCGACCGCTCTGGTCCCGCCTCGCCACCGCCGACCTGCTCAGCCTCGTCCTCGACCCCGAACACGACGGCGCGGGCCTCGACACCATCGCCCTCTGCCTCGTCCTCCGCGAATCCGCACGCGTCCTCGCCCGCGTGCCCCTCCTGGAGACCAGCGCGGTCGCCATGACCATCCAGCGCTACGCCGACCCACACACCGCGGCCGAACTCCTCCCCCGCGTCAGACGCGGCGAACTCGTCCTCACCGCCGCCTCCAACGGCCGCACCGGCCACGACCCCGCCGAACTCGCCGTCACCGCCCACCGCGACGGCACCGACTGGATCCTCGACGGCCTCCAGAGCGCCGTCCCCTGGGCCCACGGCGCCGACCGCATCGCCGTGCCCGCTCACACCGCCGAAGGACAGACCGTCCTCGCCCTGCTCCCCCGCACCCACCCCGGCCTCACCCTGGCCGAGCAGTACTCCACCAGCGGCGAACTCCTCGCCGAACTACGCCTGGACTCCGTACGCCTCGACACCGCCGACGTCATCGACACCGACGGCGCCTGGGACTGGCTCCGCGGCGTCCTCGCCACCGGAACCTGCGCCCTCGCCCTCGGACTCGGCGAGAACGTCCTCACCATGACAAGCCAGTACACCGGCAAACGCGAACAGTTCGGCCACCCCGTGGCCACCTTCCAGGCCGTCGCCGTCCAGGCCGCCGACCGCTACATCGACCTGCGCGCCATGGAAGTCACCCTCTGGCAGGCCGCCTGGCGCATCAGCAGCGGAGCCGGCGGACCACTGCCGCCCGCCGCCGACATCGCCGTCGCCAAGATCTGGGCCTCGGAAGGTGTACGCCGCGTCGTGCAGACCGCCCAGCACCTCCACGGCGGCTTCGGCGCCGACACCGACTACCCGCTGCACCGGTACCACGCCTGGGCCAAACAGATCGAACTGGCCCTCGGCCCGGCCGCGGCCCACGAAGAAGCCCTGGGCGACCTCCTGGCCGCCCACTCCCTCAGCTGAACCCGCCCGGGAAGACAGCCCGGACGTCCGCGCCCCAGGGCCGGACGTCCGCGCCCTAGGGACCGACGTCCGCGCCCTAGGCGACGAAGCCCGGGGCTCCGGCCGCCGTCACCACCGGCCGCCCGGCCGCGTCCCAGGCGATCATGCCGCCGTCGACGTTCACCGCGTCGATCCCCTGCTGCACCAGATACTGCGTGACCTGAGCCGACCGGCCACCCACCCGGCACATCACATACGCGCGACGCCCGTCGGCCACCGCCTCGGTCACCTCACCGAAGCGCGCCACGAAATCGCTCATCGGCACATGCAGCGCACCCTCGGCATGCCCGGCCACCCACTCGTCGTCCTCACGGACGTCCAGCACCAGGGCATCGGCCGGCACGGAAGCCACGTCCACCGAGGGGAGCGGGGCGAAATTCATGGGACAGGCCTTCTCTCGTACGAACGGCTCGACGGAACGCGAACCCTGTGAAACCTACTGCACCTACTCCACGAGCGCGGCGAGCTCCGCCTCACGCTCGGCGACCTGCGCGAGCAGCTGCTCGGCGATCTCCTCGAGGAGCCGGTCGGGGTCGTCGGGCGCCATACGCAGCATCGCGCCGATCGCACTCTCCTCCAGCTCCCGCGCCACCAGGGTCAGCAGTTCCTTGCGCTGCGTCAGCCACTCGAGGCGCGCATACAGCTCCTCGCTCTCACTGAGCCGCTCAGGCTCGGGCACCGGACCGGCCGCCCACTCCTCGGACAACTCGCGCAGCAGCGCCACGTCACCGCGGGCGTAGGCCGCGTTCACGCGGGTGATGAACTCCTCACGCCGCTTGCGCTCGTCCTCCTCGCGCGCCAGATCCGGGTGGGCCTGGCGGGCCAGCTCGCGGTACAGCTTCCGCGCCTCCTCACCGGGCCGGACCCGCTTGGGCGGCTGCACCGACTGCCCGGTCAGCATCGCGGCGGCCTCGGGGGAGAGCCCGTCGGAGTCCATCCAGTCGTGGAAGAGCTCGTCGACGGCCGGCATCGGCATCACGACGGCCCGCGCCTCCTGCGCCCGCCGCAGATCCTCCGGATCCCCGGTCCGAGCGGCCCGCGCCTCGGCGATCTGCGCGTCCAGCTCGTCGAGCCGCGTGTACATGGGGCCGAGCTTCTGGTGGTGCAGCCGGGAGAAATTGTCGACCTCGACGCGGAAGGTCTCCACGGCGATCTCGAACTCGATCAGTGCCTGCTCGGCCACCCGCACGGCCTTCTCCAGCCGAGCTTCAGGCCGCTCGGCTCCAGCCGCGCCACCCGAGTCGCCCGCCGGACCCAAGCCCGCCGAATCCGCCTCCGGGCTCACGCCCGCCGGGTCCACGCCCGAATCCGAGCCCGCGCCCGGGTCCACGCCCTGGTCCTGGTCCACGCCCACGTCCTCGCTCCGGTCCGTCACCCCACCAGCCTACGATCCTCCGGGGGCCCCTCCCCCTCCCTCCCCCCGCCCCCGTCCCCCCGTGGACGGCTGTCGGTCGGTGTCGGGCAGGCGTGTGCCGTCAGACGCCGAGCTCAGCCGCTATCCGGCCGTCGCGTACCGCCGTCACCAGGTCGGTGTGGTCCGCCGTGGTGCGGTCGGCGTAGGCGACGGCGAAGGCCGCGACGGCCTCGTCGAACTCCTCGTTCTTGCCGCAGTAGCCCGCTATCAGGCGCGGGTCCGCGCTGTGGGCGTGGGCGCGCGCCAGCAGGGCGCCGGTCATGCGGCCGTAGTCGTCGACCTGGTCGGGCGTGAGCGCGGCCGGGTCGACGCTGCCCTTGCGGTTGCGGAACTGGCGCACCTGGAACGGGCGCCCCTGCACCGTGGTCCAGCCGAGCAGGATGTCGCTGACGACCTGCATCCGCTTCTGTCCGAGCACCACGCGCTGCCCTTCGTGCCCCGCGTCCGGAACGGTGAAGCCGACCGCCGGCAGATGGGGGAGGAGCGCCGAGGGGCGCGCCTCCTTCACCTGGAGGACGAGCGCTTCGCCTCGGTGGTCGAGGAGCAGCACCACGTAGGAGCGGGTGCCGACGCTGCCGGTGCCGACGACGCGGAAGGCGACGTCGTGGACGGCGTACCGGGCGAGGAGCGGCAGCCGGTCCTCGGAGACGGTGTCCAGGTAGGGGCCGAGCGCGGCGGCGACGGCGGCCGCCTCCTCGTCCGAAACGCGGCTCAGGACCGGCGGTGCGTCGACGAACCGCCGGCCGCCGCCGTCGGCGTCGGTCACGGTTTCGGTGGACTTGGCGGCGAACCGGGCGCTGGTGTTGTTCCGGGCTTTCTCCGAGACCCGTTCGAGGGTGCCGAGGAGGTCGCGGGCGTCGGTGTGGGAGACGAGCTCCTCGTCGGCTATGGCGTTCCAGGCGTCGAGCGCGGGGAGCTTGGCGAGCAGCCGCATGGTGCGCCGGTAGGCGCCGACGGTGTCGAAGGCGGCGGCCCGGCAGGTGTCCTCGTCGGCGCCCACCTCGCGGCCGGCGAGCACGTGGGAGGTGGCCAGTCGCTTGAGGTCCCATTCCCAGGGGCCGACGACGGTCTCGTCGAAGTCGTTGAGGTCGATGACGAGCCGGCCGCGGGCGTCGCCGTAGAGGCCGAAGTTCGCCGCGTGGGCATCGCCGCATATCTGGGCGGCGATGCCGGTGACGGGGGAGCCGGCCAGGTCGTGGGCCATGAGCCCGGCGGAGCCGCGGAGGAACGCGAAGGGGCTCGCGGCCATGCGTCCGACGCGTATGGGCGCCAGTTCCGGTACGCGGTCGCGGCTCGATTCCTCGACGGCCCGGAGGGCGTCGGGTCGGTCGTCGGAGAGGACGAGGGTGCTGTGGGTGCCGCGAGGGACGCGGGCGCGCAGGGCCTTGCCCTGTTCCTTGGGGGAGTTCGTGGCTCCCGCAGCCGCCCGCCGGGCGAACCCTGGCACGTGCGGGACGCGCCCGCTCTCCGTGCCTCGCGGTCCCGGTACTGCTGTCTGGATCTCGTCCATGGGACGCCTCCCCCGCCTTCGTGCTGTGCTGTCCAACATCAACTGGGCATGACGGTACCGCCGGGTTCGGCGGCCCGTCTTCCCCTGTGGACAACGACCTGTGGACAACTGCACGTGGCGAGTGCCCACCAGGCCATCGGCCAGCCACTCAGACCCCGACGGCCTCCTCCATCTCCTCCTCGGCGTCGGCCTCGCCCCCGGACTGCCCAGACGCCCCAGACGCCCCGGCCGCCCCGGACGTCACAGCCGGCGCGCCCGCCGCGCCCGCCGCAGCCGCCGCCACAGCCGCCGCCCCAGCCGGCGCGGCCGGGCGGCGGCGCGCTTCGGCCAGGCCCGCGCAGGCCGTGAGGGCCGCTCCGGCGAGGAACCAGAGCGCGAGGACGAGCAGGTGTCCGCCGAGTGCGTGGCCGTCGAAGGAGACGTGGCTGCGGACGCCCTCGACGAATCCGGCGCCGTTCCAGAAGGCGTGCAGCGCGCCGAAGAACCCGGGCTGGAGTTCGGGTCGGTAGATGCCGCCGGAGCTGGTGAAGTTGAGCATGACGAACAGGACCATCACGCCGAGGGTGGTCCAGCGCCGCAGGAAGGTGTGGAGTCCGACGCCGATCAGCAGGATGCCGGCCGAGTACAGCCAGGACATCGCCCAGACTCCGCCGAGTCCTTGGTCGACGAGGTGGAACATCGGTCCGGCGAAGACCGTGCCGACGAGGCTGACGACGATTGACATTCCGGCGGCGAGCAGGGCCCGGATTCGCAGGGGCAGGACGGCTCCGGCGCCGCCGATGACGGCGACGGAGGCGTACGAGCCGATGCTGAGCGCGACCAGGAGGAAGAAGACGCCCTGTCCGGTGGGGTCGCCGTCCGAGACGGGGGCGACGTCGGTGACCTTCAGGGGTGCGTCCTGTGCGGCGGCGACCTTGGTGAAGACCTTTTCGACGGCCATGGCGCTGGTGTCGGAGGAGGCGGAGGCGACGAGCAGTTCGGGGTGGGCGCCGGGGAGGTAGGCGCCGAAGGTGGACTGGTCGCGCAGTGCCGAGACCGCTGTCTCACGGTCGGGGACGGTGCGGACGTCGAGGGCGCCGGCGCCCTTGTCGTGGAGGGTCTGGGCGAGGACCTGGGCGGTGGGGCCCGAGCCGACGACGTCGACGCGCAGGTCGTGGGGCTGGGGGGCGTGGAACGCGCCGAGGTAGGCGAGGCCCATGCCGACGCACATGAGCAGCGGGGTGAGCAGGTGCCCGAGTACATGCCGTAGCGCACCCGTCGACGCCGGTCCCGCGGAGTGGGGTCCTGCGGACACCGCACACCTCCATAGTTGGCTTTTACAACTAAGTAACCGTTGTACTATACAACTGAACCGGTGGTGAGCAAACCGGGCAGGTGATCCGGTGATCCAGGGAGCGCATCATGACCGACGGCCCGCGCGAGGCATCCGTCGACATCATCCAGCGGGAGCTGACGGCCTTCTCCCGCCGCGCCCGGGCCGCGGCCGCCCGGCTCCACCCGGATCTGCCGCTCGTCTCGTACACGCTGCTCGCCCATATCGACGACCAGCAGGGCTGCCGTGCCACCGACCTCGCCGCCCACTACCTTCTGGACAAGTCGACGGTCAGCCGTCAGGTCGCGGGCCTGGAGAAACTCGGCCTGGTCGAGCGCCGGCCCGACCCGGAGGACCACCGGGTCCAGGTCCTGCACCCCACCGAGGCGGGCACCCGGGTCCTCGCCGCCACCCAGGCGAGCCGTCGCGCCGCCTATCAGGAGCGCCTCAAGGACTGGTCCGCCGAGGACCTCGCGCAGTTCGCCTCGTACCTGCTCCGCTACAACGCGGCGGGCACCGCCGTCCTCCCCGACGTCACCCCGCCCCTCGCCCCGGCGACGGACCGCCGGAGCCCCCCGCCGAAGACCGGCGCCCAGGCGGCCAGGAGCGCCCAGGACCCCCAGGACCCCCAGGACCCCCTGGACCTCCCCTAGAGCCCGGCGTCAGCTCCCCTGGAGCCCCGCGTCAGCCCCTAGAGCCCCGCGTCGCGCGCCAGCAGCGCCGCCTGTACGCGGTTCTCGCAGCCCAGCTTCGCCAGGATCCGGCTGACGTACGTCTTCACCGTGGCCTCGCTCATGTGCAGGCGTCGTCCCGCGTCCGCGTTGGACAGCCCTTCCCCGAGCAGGGCGAGGACCTCGCGTTCCTTCTCGCTGAGCGCCGCCACCCGCCCCCTGGCCTGCTCGGCGCGCGCCACCTCCCGCCCCGACGCCAGCTGCTCCACCACGTGGCGTGTGGCGGCGGGCGAGAGGTACGCGTCCCCCGCCGCCGCGGCCCGTACCGCGCGGATCAGTTCGGCCGGCGCGGTGTCCTTGAGCAGGAACCCGGCGCCCCCGTGCTCCAGGGCCCGCAGCACGTTCTCCCGCTCGCCGAACGTCGTCAGCACGATCACCCGTGTCGAGGGCGCCGCCCGGCGCAGCTCGGGCAGCGCGGACAGACCGTCGAGCACCGGCATCTGGATGTCGAGCAGCACCACGTCCGCGGCGTGTGCCCGCGCCTCCTCGACCGCGTCCCGGCCGTTCGCCGCCTCCGCGACCACCTCGATGTCCTCGTCCGAGGTGAGGATCATCCGGATCCCGGCTCTGATCAGCGGCTCGTCATCGGCGATCACGACCCTGATGCGCTGCCCTGCCACAGCTACTCCCCCACGGCTACCGGTTCGGGCGGGTCAGCGCTAGCGCGTGACCTCGTACGACTTCTTCTCGATCAGCTTGCCGTCCTTGAAGCAGAACCGGAAAACCGGCTCTGCCTCGCTGTCCACGACCTCCGAGGACATCAGTACGAGGCACTTCGATCCCTCGGGCTCCGCGGGCCCCTTGCCGTGCAGTCCGACGGTGGTGACGGTGTCGCCGGACGGCAGCCGGTCGCGGACGTCCTGTTCGGCCGCGCCGACCTTGACCGCGTCGTACTCGCCCGGGTCGATCATGCCCTTCTCCAGTGACGACACCAGGAAATAGAGGCCGAAGCCCCCCGCCACCAGGAGCAGCACGAGGGCCGCGAACGCTATCCCACATCCCACCGCGACTCCACGGCCCGTGCTCCCGCCCCCGCGCATCGCCATCGCCAGCTCCCGTTCCGTCAGCGTCCAGTCGGCCTGCCCGACCGGGCCGCGACCACGGTCGCCCAGCAGAGGCCTCGTCGACTGCTGCCGGAAGTCGTCCTCCGCATCGACCAAAGGCGCTGCTTCCACCGTCCCGTACGGCAACATCCCGGCGACCCGGAACCCGCCGCCGTCGACCGGCCCCGCGTGGACGATGCCGCCGACGAGCCGCGCCCGCTCGTGGAGCCCGGTCAGCCCCTGCCCGCCGCTGACCACGCCCTCCGGCGACTTCGCCGCCGCCTCGTTGACGATCTCGACGACCAGGGAGTCCGGCTCGTACCGCACCTCCACGTCGATGAGCGCGCCGGGCGCGTGCTTGTAGGCGTTGGTGAGCGCCTCCTGCACGATCCGGTACGCGGCGTGGTCGGCGGCCGGCGGCAGCGGCCGGAACTCCCCGCGCCGCCGCAGCTCCACCCGGTTCCCCGCGCCCCGCGCGGCTTCCACGAGCCCCTCGATACCGGCGGTCCCCCGCGCCGCCCGTCCCGAGGCGTCACCGGACCGTGCGGGCGCGACCGCGGTCTCGGACGGCGCGGCGACGCCGTCGCGCAGGATGCCGACGACCTCGCGCAGCTCGTGCATGGCGGTCACCGACGCGTTGCGCAGCACTCCCACGGCCTCGCGCTGCCGGTCGGTCAGCTCCCGGTCGACCTCCAGGGCGCCGGTGTGGACGGCGATCAGCGCGAGCTGGTGCCCGAGGCTGTCGTGCATGTCCTGGGCGATCCGCTGCCGCTCCATGAGCCGCGCCTGCCCGACCACCATCGCGCGTTCCCGCAGCAGCTGGCCGTTGTGTTCCTGCAGGGTGTGCAGCAGGGTCCTGCGCTGGGTCCAGTACCGGTTGGCGAGGCCGGGCGCCAGGGTCGTCGCCAGGTAGTAGAGCGTCGCCATGAAGACGACGGTGAGCGTCCGGTGCAGGTCCCAGACGTCCACCAGGCTGGCAGCGATGTTCAGCACATACGCGACGGTGTACGCGATCAGCGCCCGTCCGGCGCCCGCGATGTACCGCCCGGAAGACCAGCCGACGAGGATCAGGAGGACCACGAAGCCCGGAACGAGCGGCGCGAGCCCGCCCGTGACGACGAGCATGGTGACGGGCAGCCGCCGGCGCAGCAGCGACAGGACGGCGGCGGCCAGGCCGACCGCGGCGAGCTGCCAGCCCTCACCGCCGAGCAGCTCCTCGCTGCCTGCGGCGAGCAGCCCCATCACGACGGCGAGCACCACCTCGCCGGCGGTCCTGCGCCGCGACCACATCGCGGGCGCCGCGAACCATGCCCACCCGGCGCCGATCCCGGCCCTGATCTTCGAAGTCGCGTCCACGCTCGCACCCTAGGCAGCGCCCCGCACCGCCCGCGGCTCTCTTTCGTCTCGCCCCACCGCGACGAACGTCGCATCACGACGAACGCCCCACCGCGACGAACGTCGCATCACGACGAACGCCCCACCGCGACGAAACATCGCCTCGCTCACATCGCCGGCCCGCCCCGCATCCGACAACGCGGAAGCCCCGTAGGTCGATGACCTACGGGGCTTCCGTCTGGTGCGCGAGGGGGGAGTTGAACCCCCACGCCCTTGCGGGCACTGGAACCTGAATCCAGCGCGTCTGCCTATTCCGCCACCCGCGCATTGGGTGTGCTCCGGGCTCCCACACCGTTTTTTCGGTGCGATCGCCTGGCGACATCTGAAGATTAGCACGTCGCAGACGGTGGATTCACATCCGTTGTTTGACCCCCTCCCGGAGCGAACAGGGACAGTCGGAGGACGCACATCGCCGTACGCGAGCGGAAGTACGCGAATGGGAGGACGGAAGGGACGGGGCAGAGTCCGAGGAAGCCCACGATGGACACGGAGTGCCCGGAAGGGCACGGGTAACGGGAGGAACAGGACGGACCACCCCCGCCGTCCCGCCCCACTCCTCCTGCTCGCTCCCCGGGTGCGGGACACTGTCCAGGGGCCGCCTCTACGATCCGTGGGGAAAGCCTGTGAGAGGTGACACTCGTCCACAGGGCAGAGAAGGGGAACCAGCCGATTTCCCGACGCGTGGATACGATCAGTAAGCAGTACCAGGACGGCAACGACGGAGGAGGTGCCCCATGGGAGTCCTGAAGCGTTTCGAGCAGCGGCTCGAAGGCCTGGTCAACGGCACCTTCGCCAAGGTCTTCAAGTCCGAGGTCCAGCCCGTCGAGATCGCGGGCGCTCTCCAGCGCGAGTGCGACAACAACGCGACGATCTGGAACCGCGAGCGGACCGTCGTCCCCAACGACTTCATCGTCGAGCTGAGCACGCCGGACTTCGAGCGTCTCAGCCCGTACTCGGGTCAGCTCGGCGACGAGCTCGCCGGCCTGGTCCGCGACTACGCCAAGCAGCAGCGGTACACCTTCATGGGCCCGATCAAGGTGCACCTGGAGAAGGCCGACGACCTCGACACCGGTCTGTACCGGGTGCGCAGTCGCACGCTCGCGTCGAGTTCGTCACAGCAGCAGGCCCCCGCCGCCGCCCCTCAGCCGGGCCGCGCGCCGGGTGGCTACGGCTATCCTCCGGTCGCTGCTCCGCCGATGCCCGCGGCCCCGCCGCCGGGCGCGGGCGGCATGCAGCGACCCGGGCAGGCGCCCGCCGCCGGCCGCCCCACGGCCGGTGGACCCGGCCCCATGCCTGCCTCCGGCGCCCAGGTGCGCCGGTGGATCGAGATCAACGGCACCCGCCATCAGATCTCTCGCCCGACCCTGGTCCTTGGCCGCAGCACCGACGCGGACGTGAGGATCGACGATCCCGGCGTCTCCCGCCGGCACTGCGAGATCCGGACCGGAACGCCCTCGACGATCCAGGATCTCGGATCCACCAACGGCATCGTGGTGGACGGGCAGCACACCACCCGCGCTACGCTCCGCGACGGCTCGCGGATCGTCGTGGGCAGCACCACCATCGTTTACCGGCAAGCCGAAGGGTGAAGCGGGGGCAATGTCAGAGCTGACCCTGACGGTCATGCGGCTGGGTTTCCTGGCCGTTCTGTGGCTGTTCGTGATCGTGGCCGTCCAGGTCATTCGAAGCGACCTGTTCGGCACGCGTGTCACGCAGCGCGGTTCGCGCCGCCAGGACGCCCGGCCGCAGCAGAATCCGCGCCAGGCGGCCTCGCCGCCGCAGCAGCGCGGACAGCAGAACACGGGCGGCGGGCGCCAGCGCCGCGGCGCGCCGACCAAACTCGTCGTCTCCGAGGGGACGCTGACCGGCACGACGGTCGCCCTGCAGGGGCAGACCATCACGCTGGGCCGCGCCCACGACTCGACGATCGTGCTGGACGACGACTACGCGTCCAGCAGGCACGCGAGGATCTACCCGGACCGGGACGGCCAGTGGATCGTCGAGGATCTCGGGTCCACCAACGGCACGTATCTCGACCGGACCCGTCTGACCACCGCCACGCCGATTCCGCTGGGCGCGCCGATCCGCATCGGCAAGACCGTCATCGAGCTGCGGAAGTAGTACGACAATGAGCGAGCGGAGCGAGCGGGCCGACGCGGTCCCCACGACGGACCGCGCGGCGGACCGTCAGGTCCGGGCCGCGTACCGGCACGGGCTCCCGACCGGAGGGTGGGCAGTGTGGCTCGAGACCGGCTGTACCCCGAGGCGACGCCGACAGGGCAGGTGCGCATGAGCCTGTCACTGCGCTTCGCCGCCGGGTCGCACAAGGGCATGATCCGCGAGGGCAACGAGGATTCCGGTTACGCCGGGCCGCGGCTGCTCGCCATCGCCGACGGCATGGGCGGCCAGGCCGCCGGTGAGGTCGCCTCGTCCGAGGTGATCTCCACGCTCGTCACCCTCGACGACGACGTCCCCAGCTCCGACATCCTCACCTCGCTCGGTGCCGCCGTGCAGCGCGCCAACGACCAGCTGCGGCTGATGGTCGAGGAGGACCCCCAGCTGGAGGGCATGGGCACCACGCTCACCGCCCTGCTGTGGACGGGGCAGCGCCTCGGCCTCGTGCACGTCGGCGACTCGCGTGCGTATCTGCTGCGGGACGGTGTCCTGACGCAGATCACCCAGGACCACACGTGGGTGCAGCGGCTGGTCGACGAGGGCCGGATCACCGAGGAGGAGGCCACCACCCACCCGCAGCGCTCGCTCCTGATGCGCGCGCTGGGCAGTGGCGACCATGTCGAACCGGACCTGTCGATCCGTGAGGTCCGGGCCGGCGACCGCTATCTGATCTGTTCCGACGGGCTGTCCGGCGTCGTCTCCCATCAGACGATGGAGGACACGCTCGCCAGCTATCAGGGCCCGCAGGAGACCGTGCAGGAGCTGATCCAGCTCGCGCTGCGCGGCGGAGGCCCCGACAACATCACGGTGATCGTCGCCGACGTCCTGGACGTCGACGGCGGTGACACCCTGGCCGGTCAGCTCAGCGACACCCCGGTGATCGTCGGCGCGGTCGCCGAGAACCAGGTGCAGCAGTCCGACGGCGGGGCGATGCAGACGCCGGCCGGCCGGGCCTCCGGGCTGGGCCGCACGGGGGCGCACCAGCAGCCGCCCGGCGGGCACGCGCCCCAGGGCTTCGGCCCGCCCGGCAGCGGCGACGACCACGGCTACGGCGGGATGCCGCCGCAGGGCTCCTTCGGGGCGTACACCGACGAGAACTTCGACAAGTACGAGAAGTTCGAGAAGCCGCGTACCGGCCGCAAGTGGCTGAAGCGCAGCTTCTTCCTGATCCTCGCGCTCGCGGTGGTCGGCGGCGGCGTCTACGGCGGCTACCGCTGGACGCAGACGCAGTACTACGTCGGCTCCAACGAGGAGCATGTCGCGCTCTACCGGGGCATCAGCCAGGACCTGGCGTGGGTCTCGCTCTCGGACGTGGAGAAGGACCACCCCGAGATCGAACTCAAGTACCTGCCGCCCTACCAGCGCAAGCAGGTCGAGGAGACCATCGCGGGCGGCAGCCTCGGCAAGGCCCAGACGAAGATCGCGGAGCTGGCCGTGCAGGCCTCGGCCTGCAAGAAGACCGAGCAGCGCCGCGAGGCCGCCGAGAAGTCCGCGGACCAGGCGAGCAAGCCGCCCGCCGAAGGCGCGACCACGCCCGACAACAAGCCCACCACAGCCGCTCCCTCCCCGGGCCCCACCCTCACGGAGGACGAGCAGAAGCTGGCCTCGAACTGCGGCAAGCAGTAAGCACCCGTAGGGGGCCTTTCACCACCATGAGCGTTGTCACCAACACGACCACCATCGGCGCGATCGAGGCGCCGAGCCGCCGGAACACCGAGCTGGCGCTGCTGGCGTTCGCCGTCGCCATCCCCGTCTTCGCGTACCTCAACGTCGGTCTGGCGATCGACGGCAAGGTGCCGGCGGGGATGCTCGGGTACGGGCTCGGTCTCGGCCTGCTCGCGAGCGTCGCGCACCTCGTGGTGCGCAAGTTCGCCCCGTACGCGGACCCGCTGCTGCTGCCGCTGGCGACCCTGCTGAACGGCATGGGCCTGGTGCTGATCTGGCGCCTGGACCAGTCGCCGCGGATCATCAACCGGTACAAGACGTTCACCCCGGACGCGCCCAGCCAGATGCTGTACTCGGCGATCGCCGTCGCGATGTTCGTGGGCGTGCTGCTGATCCTGAAGGACCACCGGGTCCTCCAGCGCTACACGTACATCTCCATGGTGGCGGCCCTCGTCCTGCTGCTGCTGCCGTTGGTGCCGGGTCTCGGCGCCGACGTCTTCGGAGCCAAGATCTGGATCAGCGTCGCCGGCTTCTCCATCCAGCCCGGTGAGTTCGCCAAGCTCGTCCTCGCCGTCTTCTTCTCCGGCTATCTGATGGTGAAACGAGACGCGCTGGCATTGGCCAGCCGCCGCTTCATGGGGCTCTACCTGCCGCGTGGCCGTGACCTCGGCCCGATCCTCACCATCTGGGCCGTCAGCCTTCTGATCCTGGTCTTCGAGAACGACCTCGGCACCTCGCTGCTGTTCTTCGGCATGTTCGTGATCATGCTGTACGTGGCGACGGAACGGACCAGCTGGGTCGTGATGGGTCTGCTGATGTCGACCGCCGGTGCGGTCGTGGTCGGCTCCACCGCCACCCACGTCCAGTCCCGCGTGGCCGCCTGGCTCGACCCGTTCGAATGCCTGAAGACGGCGCCCGAGGGGTCGAACATGGCCGCCGCCTGTGACCAGATGACCCAGGTGCTTATGTCGTTCGGCTCCGGCGGCATCCTCGGCACCGGCCTGGGCCAGGGCAACTCGGACCTGATCGGCTTCGCCGCCAACTCCGACTTCATCTTCGCCACCGTCGGCGAGGAGCTCGGCCTGACCGGCGTGATGGTGTTCCTGCTCCTGTACGGCCTGATCATCGAGCGCGGTGTCCGTACCGCCCTCGCTGCCCGCGACCCGTTCGGCAAGCTGCTCGCCATGGGCCTGTCCGGCGCTTTCGCGCTGCAGATCTTCGTCGTCGCGGGCGGTGTGATGGGCCTCATCCCGCTGACCGGTATGACGATGCCGTTCCTGGCCTACGGCGGTTCCTCCGTGATCGCCAACTGGGCCCTGATCGGCATCCTGATCCGGATCAGCGACACCGCGCGCCGCCCGGCGCCCGCCCCCGCCCCGTCCCCCGACGCCGAGATGACCCAGGTGGTCCGACCGTGAACAAGCCCCTGCGCCGGGTCGCGATCTTCTGCGGCCTGCTGGTCCTCGCCCTGCTGATCCGGGACAACTGGATCCAGTACGTCCGCGCCGACGAACTGAACGCGCACCCGAAGAACCGGCGCGTCACGATCGAGCGGTACGCCGCCGAGCGCGGCAACATCATCGTCGACGGCAAGCCCATCACCGGGTCGATCGACTCCCAGGACCCGTACTACCGGTTCAAGCGCACCTACACCGACGGCCCCATGTGGGCCCCGGTCACCGGTTACGCCTCGCAGGCCTACGACGCCAACCAGATCGAGAAGATCGAGGACGGCATCCTCACCGGCAACGACGACCGGCTCTTCTTCGACCGCACCCTGTCGATGTTCACGGGTGACAAGAAGAAGGGCGGCAACGTCGTCACGACGCTGAGCGGCGCCGCCCAGAAGGCCGCCTTCGAGGGCCTCGGTGACAAGACCGGCGCGGTCGTCGCGATCGAGCCGGGCACCGGCAAGATCCTCGCGCTCGCCTCCACGCCCTCGTACGACCCCTCGACCTTCGCCGGCTACTCCGGCAAGGACGAGAAGGCCTGGCTGGCGCTGGAGAAGGACAAGAACAAGCCGAAGCTCAACCGCGCGCTCCGCGAGATCTACCCGCCCGGCTCCGTCTTCAAGGTCGTCACGGCGGCCGCGGCGCTGGAGAGCGGCAAGGTCAGCGACATCAACGCGCCGACGGTCACCCCCGAGCCGTACAAGATCCCGCTTTCCACGCGGAACATGGTCAACCACGCCAGTGGGTGTGAGAACGCCAGCCTGAACAAGGCGCTCGAGGTCTCCTGCAACTCGGTCTTCGCCAAGCTCGGCGACGACGTCGGCCGCGACAAGATGGTCGAAATGGCCGAAAAGTTCGGTTTCAACGCCGAGCAGTTCACCCCGGTCCGCTCCGCCGCCTCCGTCTACGACAAGAAGATGGACCGCGGCGGGAACGCGCTCTCCTCCATCGGCCAGTTCAACACCGCGACCACGCCGCTCCAGATGGCCATGGTGGCGTCCGCGATCGCCAACGACGGCAAGCTGATGAAGCCGTACATGATCGACAAGCTCGAGGCGCCGAACCTCGACGTGATCAAGGCGAACGAGCCGGAGGAGATGAGCCGCCCGGTCTCCCAGGAGACCGCGCAGAAGCTCCAGCAGATGATGGAGAACGTCGTCAGCAACGGCACCGGAGCCAAGGCCGACGTCAAGATGGACGGCGTCAAGGTCGGCGGCAAGACGGGCACCGCGCAGCACGGCGAGAAGAACGCCAAGCGTCCCTACGCCTGGTTCATCTCGTACGCGAAGACCGACCAGGGCTCCCCGGTCGCGGTGGCCGTCATCGTCGAGGACTCCGCCGGTACGAACCGTGAGGACATCTCCGGTGGCGGCCTGGCCGCCCCGATCGCGAAGTCCGTGATGAAGGCGGTACTGAAGACCAGGAGCTGAGCTTGCGGGCGGGCACCGGCCAGGTACCGGTCAGGTATCAGGTGCCGGTCGCGGGCGGATCGCCCTCCCGTGGCCGGTAGCCTTTGCGCGAACAGCACACCGCCGGACCACACACGGGTGCGGTCGGGACAGACGGAGAGGGCTGGATCAGTTATGGAAGAGCCGCGTCGCCTCGGCGGCCGGTACGAGCTGGGCTCGGTGCTCGGCCGTGGTGGCATGGCAGAGGTCTACCTCGCCCACGACACCCGGCTCGGCCGCACCGTCGCCGTGAAGACGCTGCGGGCCGACCTCGCCCGCGACCCGTCCTTCCAGGCCCGGTTCCGCCGTGAGGCCCAGTCGGCCGCCTCGCTCAACCACCCGGCGATCGTCGCGGTCTACGACACCGGCGAGGACTACGTCGACGGGGTCTCCATCCCGTACATCGTGATGGAGTACGTCGACGGTTCGACCCTGCGTGAGCTGCTGCACTCCGGGCGCAAGCTGCTGCCCGAGCGCACGCTCGAGATGACGGTCGGCATTCTCCAGGCGCTGGAGTACTCGCACCGCGCCGGCATCGTGCACCGCGACATCAAGCCGGCGAACGTCATGCTGACGCGGACCGGTCAGGTCAAGGTCATGGACTTCGGCATCGCGCGCGCCATGGGCGACGCGGGCATGACCATGACGCAGACCGCGGCGGTCATCGGCACGGCCCAGTACCTCTCCCCGGAGCAGGCCAAGGGCGAGCAGGTCGACGCCCGCTCCGACCTGTACTCCACCGGCTGCCTGCTGTACGAGCTGCTGACCGTCCGCCCGCCGTTCATCGGCGACTCCCCGGTCGCGGTCGCCTACCAGCACGTACGGGAGGAGCCGCAGCCTCCGAGCAACTTCGACGCCGAGATCACGCCCTCGATGGACGCCATCGTCCTCAAGGCGCTGGTCAAGGACCCCGACTACCGCTACCAGTCCGCCGACGAGATGCGCGCCGACATCGAGGCGTGCCTCGACGGCCAGCCCGTCGCGGCGGCCGCGGCGATGGGGGCGGCGGCGTACGGCGGCGGGTACGGCAACGGCTACGGCGGCTACGCCCCGGACGACCAGCCGACGACCGCGCTGCGCCAGACCGATCCGGCCGGCCAGACGTCCATGCTCCCGCCGATGAACCCGGACGACGGCGGCTACGCCTACGACGACCGCCCGGACCGCCGGCGCCAGAAGAAGTCGAACACCTCGACGATCCTGCTGGTCCTCGCGGGCATCCTGGTCCTGGTCGGCGCGATCCTCATCGGCCAGTCGATCTTCGACGACAAGGAGGGTACGGACCAGGTGGTCGTACCGTCCCTGGTCGGCCACACCCTCCAGGAGGCCGAGTCCCGGGCGAAGAACGCCCAGGTGAAGGTCGCGCAGTCGGGCTCCGAACGCTGCGACCAGCCGAAGGGCAAGATCTGCAGCCAGCTGCCGGTGGCGGACGGCACGGCGAAGATGGACGTCGACGAGACCATCTCGGTCGTCATCTCCGAGGGCGCCCCGCAGATCGAGGTCCCGGACGTGACGGAGAAGTCCCAGGAGAGCGCTGAGCAGCTCCTCAAGGACAAGGGCTTCAAGGTCGTCGTCAAGCAGGAGGAGTCCGACGAGGACCCGGGCAAGGTCCTGCGCCAGAGCCCGGACGGCGGCGCCAAGGCCGAGCAGAACTCCGAGGTCACGATCACCGTGGCGAAGCAGCAGAAGTCGCTGCTCCCCGATGTCACCGGCCGTAACGTCGACCAGGCCATCCAGGACCTCAAGACGCTCGGCTTCGAGAACGTCGGCCGCCAGGACGAGGACTCGCAGCAGCCCCTCGGCACGGTCCTCGGCATGACGCCCAACGGCAACAGCAACCAGCCGAAGGACGTCCAGATCACACTGCGCGTCTCCAAGGGCCCGCAGCAGACCCAGACGACGATCCCGACGGGTCTGACGGGCAAGAAATTCGAGGAAGTGAAGCAGCAGCTGGAGGCCCTGGGCCTTGTGGTGCAGCAGCAGGGCTCGGACAAGAACGACGCCATCGTCATGGGCACCAACCCGCCCGAGGGAAGCCCGGTGAACACCGGCCAGACGATCACCGTCTTCTCGGCGGGCGGCGGCGGCAACAACGGCGGGAACAACGGCGGCGGCGGCATCTTCGACTAGCTGTCGCGCGTACACGCCGAACGGGAAAGGCCCCGGCATCCACGAGGATGCCGGGGCCTTTCCCGTACAGGTGTCAGCCGAGCTCCGCCGGGGGCGTCCGGGCCGCGTCGACCTTCTCGGTCCGGACCAGTTCGCCCCACACGATGTACCGGAAGTCCGAGGTGTACATCGGGGTGCACGTCGTCAGCGTGATGTAGCGGCCCGGCTTCGACTTGCCCGATTCCTTCGGGACCTGCTGAAGGACGTCCACGTTGTACTTCGTCGTCTCCGGCAGTGACTTGTAGACCTTGTAGACGTACCACGTGTCCTTCGACTCGAAGACGATCGGGTCGCCGGTCTTCAGCTTGTGGATGTTGTGGAACTTCGCCCCGTGGCCGTCCCGGTGCGCCGCCAGCGTGAAGTTGCCCTGCTTGTCCTGCGGGAGTGCCGACTTGACCGGGTCCGTGTAGTAGCCGGCGACGCCGTTGTTCAGCGTCTTGCTGTCGGTGCCCTTCTTGACGAGTATCTCGTCCCCGCCCATCGCCGGGACGTGCAGGAAGCCGATGCCGTCCTTGGTGTCCAGGGCGCCGGGCCCCGACGCCCAGTTGTCGCGGACCTGGTCGCCGTCCTTGTCGGCGGCGCGGTCGGCCAGGACGTTGGTCCACCACAGCGAGTAGACGACGAAGAGACCGAGCACCAGGCCCGCGGTGATGAGGAGTTCGCCGAAGAGACTGATGAATCCGGCGATCCGGTTGCGCGCACGTGCCACTGCGTCGTCCCGTCCTGAAGTGTGGGGTCGTGGATCCGTAGGGTCTCAGCCTACGAGCGCGTCCGGCTTTCCCTTGCTGCGCGGGCGTTCCTCGACCATCTTGCCCCACACGATCATGCGGTACGTACTGGTGAATTCGGGCGTGCACGTCGTCAGCGTGATGTACCGTCCCGGCTCCTTGAAGCCCGACTGCTTCGGCACGGGGTCGATCACCGACACGTTCGACGGCGCGGTCTGCGGCAGGATGCTCGCCATCTCGTACGTGTAGTACGCGTCCTGGGTCTCGACGACGATCGGGTCCCCGGGCTGCAACTGGTTGATGTACCGGAACGGTTCGCCGTGCGTGTTGCGGTGCCCGGCCACCGCGAAGTTGCCTTCCTTGTCGCCCGGCATCGCCGTCTTCAGGCTGCCCTCGCTGTAGTGGCCCACCATGCCCCGGTCCAGGACCTTGGGCTTGTCGATGCCCTCGGCGACGGGGACGACCACGTCCAGCTTGGGGATGTACATGATCGCGAAGCCCTGTCCCGGCTCGAACGCGCCCGGCGCCCGCCCCTGGGACCAGGAGTCCTCTATCTGCCCCTTGGCCTGGTTCGCCTGCTGCCCGGCCCGCACGTTCGTCCACCACAGCTGGTAGGTGACGAAGAGCAGCATCACCACGCCGAAGGTGATGAACAGTTCGCCCACCAGACGGCTCGCGACGACACCGACACTGTCCTTCGCCGCCTTGGCCGCGCGCCTGGCCTCGACGCGGGACAGCGGTGCGGCGGGTGCCTCGGAGGCGGGTGCGGCGGGTGGTGCGCCCCGGCGGCCCTTCCCCCTGCCCTTGGCGGCGCGCCGACGCTCCGCCCTGCCGGGGCCCGGAGGCGCCACAGCCGTCTCCACGGCCCTCAGGGCCATCGTCTCGTCCCGAGGCTCGTACGGCGCCTCCGAGGGCTCGTACGGGCCTTCCTGGGCCGCCTCGTGGGGTTGATACGGCACGTCCTGAGGCTCCAGCTGTGACTCGAACGGCGGTTGCGACGTCGGCTGCGGCGCCTCGGTCACGGCTTCCGGTATCGGCCCGAACTGGTGCGCGTACGCACCGTACGGATCCGGGTGCGCCGTCGCGTACGGCGTCTCCTCCGGTATCGCCCCCGGTTCCGGTTCCGGCAGGTTCGTCGCCCGGAACCACGGCGACCCCGCCGTCACGCGACGGCCTTGCCCACCACCGGCGCGAGCCCCGCCGACCTGCCGATCGCCCCCTTGTCGCCGCACTGCTCCAGCCAGTTGGCGAGCATCAGGTGGCCGTGCTCGGTGAGCACCGACTCGGGGTGGAACTGCACGCCCTCGACGGCGAGATCACGGTGGCGGAGCCCCATGATGATGCCGTCCTCCGTCCGCGCGGTGACCTCGAGCTCCGCCGGCACCGTCGCGGGCTCGGCGGCCAGCGAGTGGTAGCGCGTCGCCGTGAACGGCGACGGCAGGCCCGCGAACACGCCCTTGCCCTCGTGTGTGACGAGCGAGGTCTTGCCGTGCAGCAGTTCGGGGGCGCGGTCGACGATTCCGCCGTACGCCACGGCCATCGACTGCATGCCCAGGCAGACGCCGAAGACGGGCACGCCGTTCGCGGCGCAGTGGCGCACCATGTCGATGCAGACTCCGGCCTGTTCGGGCGCGCCGGGCCCGGGCGAGAGCAGGACGCCGTCGAAGCCGTCCTGGGCGTGGCTCAGCTCGACCTCGTCGTTGCGCAGCACTTCGCACTCGGCGCCGAGCTGGTAGAGGTACTGGACGAGGTTGAAGACGAAGCTGTCGTAGTTGTCGACGACGAGAATCCGCGCGCTCACTGGCCGTCCACCGTCACATCGTTGAACGGAAGCAGCGGCTCCGCCCAGGGGAACACGTACTGGAAGAGGGCGTAGACGACCCCCAGGACGAGCACGAGCGAGATGATGCCCCGGACCCACGCGTTGCCCGGCAGATGCCGCCAGATCCAGCCGTACATGACGTCCACTGCCCCTTCCGTTCGTTACGGGCACCAGAGTACGGGGCGAAGGAGCCGTGAGGGGTCAGCCCGCCAAAGCCGGTGGCTTGCCCTGCGTCACAGGCCGGGTGGCGTCGAGGTGCGCCCAGGCGATCAGCCGGTGGCTGCTGCCCCACTCCGGCTCGCAGGTGGTGAGCGTCAGATAGCGGCCGGGGCCGTCGAAGGCGGCCGCGTTCTTCCGCAGCGGGCGGGGCACGGGGTCGATCACGCCGACGTCGGTGGGGACGGTCCGGTACGGCTTCGTCGCGATCCGGTAGGTGAACCAGGTCGTGCCGTCGGTGAGGACGACCGCGTCACCCGGCCGCAGCCGGGGGAAGTCCTTGAACGGATCTCCGTACGTGCGCCGGTGGCCCGCCACGGAGAAGTTGCCGGTCTCGCCGAGGCGGGCGGTGGCGGCGTAGTGGCCGAGGCCCTTCTTCAGGACGGCGGCGGACGTGCCCTCGAGGACGGGCCACTCCCAGCCCTCGCCGAGCCGGGGGATGTACATGACGGCGATGCCCCGGCCGGTCGTGTACGGCTTCGGGGACGGCGGTGCGGACGGGGCGGCGCCGGGAACGGGCCGCTCGACCCACTCCCGCTCCAGGGTCGCGATCTGCCCGGCCGTCGCGCTCTCCGCCTGGACGCCGGTCCAGTGGAGGACGTACACGACGAAGAGGACGATCACGGTCCCGGCGGTGATGCACAGCTCGCTGAACGTCCTGACGATCAGTCGCACCGCCACCGGCCGGGCCTCCCCGCAGTCAGCTCACAGGCTTCGCGTAGTGGAGATCCACTGTGCCGGAGTAGCCGGGAAGAGTCACCGCCTTGTGCTCGTCCACTTTCCAGCCGAGCCCGTAGGCCTTCACGTACAGCTGGTAGTTCTGGACGGCGGGCGAATCGGCGAGCGCCTTGGTCAGCTTCCCCCGGTCACCCACGGCGGTGATCTTGTACGGGGGTGAGTAGACCCGGCCCTGGAGGATGAGGGTGTTGCCGACGCAGCGCACGGCGCTGGTGGAGATGAGCCGCTGGTCCATGACCTTGATGCCCTGGGCCCCGCCCTGCCAGAGCGCGTTCACGACGGCCTGGAGGTCCTGCTGGTGGATGACGAGGTCGTTGGCCTGCGGCTCGGGGTAGCCGGGGGCCGCCTGGGCGTTCGGCGGGGCGTCGTTCAGGGTGACCGTCAGGCCCGCCCCGGACGTCTCGCTGGTCCCGGCGGCCGCTTCGAGGGCGCGGAGTTTCGCGTCCTCGGCGCTCGTGGAGCCGTCGTCGCGGGCCGCGAGGGCGTCGACCTGACCGCGCAGGGCGGCGGTGGACTCGTCGAGGCCGGCGTTCTTGTGGCTGCGCTCCTCGATCAGGTCGGAGAGCCGCAGCAGCGACGCGTCCGTCCGGATGTTCGTACCCTTGGCAGTGTTGAAACTGGTCACGAAGATCAGACCGGCCAGGGCGAAAACGGCAGCCGTCAGCAGCCGGACGGGGCGCCACCTGGTGGGTCGGCCCGGCCCGGGGGAAGAGTCGGCAGAATTGCTCAACGTACCCTGATCCCCTTCGGTGCCGTGGAACCACTACGCTAACGGACGCCCGGGGGACGCAGTGGTCCTCCTACGTCACCCAGCCGTCCCGCCCCGGCGCCAGCCACAGTTCCCTGCGCGGTCACGCAGCGCATCGACAGGAGAGTCCCTCGTGCCGAAGTCACGTATCCGCAAGAAGGCCGACTTCACGCCCCCGCCCGCCAAGCAGGCCACCAACATCAAGCTGACCAATCGCAGCTGGGTGGCACCGGTGATGCTGGCGCTGTTCCTGATCGGGCTCGTGTGGATCGTCGTCTTCTACGTCACCGACGGCACGCTGCCGGTGAAGTCCATCAACAACTGGAACATCGTGGTGGGCTTCGGCTTCATCGCGGCCGGGTTCGGCGTCTCCACGCAGTGGAAGTAGCGGGCTCCCGGCTTGCCCGTCAAGCCTTGCCCTGAACTTATCCACAGCGTTGTGCACAGCACTGGATAACTTACGAAGATCTGTGGATAACCATCGGCTCGGTTGACGCCGGTGTGACTGCGGCACGATGGCCCAGGATCCGCCCCGCCCCCCGCTCCAGCTGGAAAAGCCCAGCTCAGGAGCGGGGGGCGCGGTCGTTCTCCACGAGATGCACACAGCTCGCCACGCGCTGTGGATAACTCTGGGGAAAGCTTTGCGGAGTAGCTCGTCCACAGCCCTCTGCGCTCAGGTGAGCGCTGACGATCGGGCGAGGACCATCCCCAGGTCGATCAGGAGCACCAGCCCACAGGCTCCGTACTGCACGAGGTTCCGCCGCGCCCGCGGCGCGTGCAGTAGGCCGTAGGTCACCAGGGCGCCGCCGACGAGGCCGCCGATGTGCGCCTCCCAGGAGATCCCGGGCCGGGTGAAGGTCAGGAGCAGCGACAGGGCGACGAAGAGGGCCACCGGCCGCATGTCGTACCGCTGGCGGCGGGTGAGCACGGCCCAGGCGCCGATCAGTCCGAAGACGACGCCCGAGGCACCGAGCGAGGGCTGGTTCGGCGCGGCCAGCAGATAGGCGAGCGCGGAACCGGAGAGGCCGGAAAGCAGACAGAGCGCGGCGTAGCGGACCCTGCCGAGCTCGGGTTCGACGATGCCGCCGATGACCCAGAGTCCCAGCATGTTGAAGAGGAAGTGCGGGATCTCCTGGTGGAGGACGGCCGAGGTCAGCAGCCGGTACCACTCGCCGTCCGCGACGCCCACGACCTCGGCGAGCGGCGGGCTGAAGGCGTAGCCGATCAGCGACAGCTCGTCCACGAGCCGGTCGCCGACCACCTGGACGGCGATGAAGAGGGCGAGGTTGATCGCGATGAGGATCTTGGTGATCAGCCGGCCGTCCGATGCCACGCGGCCGCCGGCGAGCGTCCGGGGCTGATTGGCGTCGGGCGCGTGGCCCGTGCCGGAGCCGTTCCGTACACAGTCCGGGCACTGGAAGCCGACGGACGCGGAGACCATGCACTGCGGGCAGATCGGCTTGTCGCAGCGGGTGCAGCGGATGCCTGTCTCGACGTCCGGATGGCGGTAACAGCGCGGCAGGCCGGACTGCGGCTCCATGGAGATCCTTCCCGAGGAGATGGGGCGGCGAGGCTGCGCCCCGCCTTCCTGATACGGACGGGCGGGGCGGAAAGGTTCCCTGTCGGCGGGCGCGGGCGACCCGGTCGGCGCGGAGGCCGGACGGGGGCGGCCCGGGCCTCTGCGGAGGCCGGGCGGGGTGACCGGTCAGCGGGTCTCGATGACGACCGACTCCAGGACCACGTCGTCGAGCGGCCGCTTGGTGTTCGGGTTGACCGGGACGGCGGCGATCGCGTCGACGACCTTCTTGCCGGCCGCGCCGACGACCTCGCCGAAGATCGTGTGCTTGCGGTTCAGCCAGGTCGTGGCGCCGACCGTGATGAAGAACTGCGAGCCGTTCGTGCCCGGGCCCGCGTTGGCCATGGCCAGCAGATAGGGGCGGTCGAAGAAGAGCTCGGGGTGGAACTCGTCGGCGAACTCGTACCCCGGCCCGCCCGTGCCGTTCCCCAGCGGGTCCCCGCCCTGGATCATGAAGCCCTCGATGACGCGGTGGAAGACGGTCCCGTCGTACAACCGGTCCGCGGCGACCGTGCCGGTGGCCGGATGCGTCCACTCCCGCTCGCCCTGGGCGAGTTCGGTGAAGTTCCTGACCGTCTTCGGGGCGTGGTTCGGCAGCAGCCGAATCTCGATGTCGCCCTGGCTGGTCCTGAGAGTGGCGTAGAGCTGCTCGGCCACGGTCCGCCTTCCGTAAGTCTCCACTGACGCGCATCGCATCCTTGCACGGAAGCGTCGTGGGTATGCCCCGGATGCCAGCCCCGCATGCCGGACCGCGTTCCGGCAGGCATGATTTCGAAAAGGGTGGAAAGGCGAAATACCGACACCGCCACCGAGTAGGAGGATCCCGTGACCCGGATGGACAGCGTGCGCGCCGCGACCGATTCGGCCAAGGACAGCGTGCTGCACGCCGCGGAAGTGGTGGCGCCTTACGCCGGCACGGCCAAGGAGCAAGCCGCTCAGTACGCCGGCACGGCCAAGGAGCAGGCCGCGCGCTATGCGCAGGAGGCACGCGTCCGGCTCGCGCCGAAGGTCTCGCAGGCCGCTCAGCAGGCCCGCAAGCAAGCTCGTGTGCAGTACGAATGCCATGTCGCACCGCATGTACCGCCGCGGGTCGACGACGCCGCGCAACGTGCCGCGGTGGTGACCCGCAAGGCCGCCCGTCAGGCGGCTGACTACACGGTGCCGCGTGTCGGGCAAGCGGTCGCCGCCACCGGTCCCGTTCTGGACGAGGCCGGTTCACGTTCGGTGGCCGCCTGGGCCGCGCTGCGCGGTCAGGTGACACCGAGGGAGATCGAGAAGATCGTGCGGAAGCACGAGCGTCGGGCCAGGGCCGGACGTCTCGCCAAGGGACTCGCTGTCCTCGGCGTGGTGACCGCCGGTGTGTTCTTTGCGTGGAAGTGGTGGGACAAGCAGGCCAACCCGGACTGGCTGGTCGAACCGCCCGCTCCTACCGAGGTCGATGAGGATGTTCCGGAACCGTCGTCCCGGACGTCGCCGCTGTCGTCCGTCGACGGCAGTGGGGCTCTCGATCCCGAGGTGGAGGCCAAGGAGGCCGAGGCGGGCGCCGATGCCGATGCGGACACGGATGGCGACGAGCGTCGCTGACCGTGGACTGCCTCCGCGTTCCGGCCGGCTCGTAGGGCCTGGGCTCGTAGGGCCTGGGCTCGTGAGGCCTGGGCTCGTGGAACCTGGGCTCGTGGAACCTGGGCTCGTAGGGCGTGGGGAGGAGTACGTCGACTCCCCACGCCCTACGCCGCCGTGGCGAGCGCCAGGCCCGACAGCTCCGCCTGGTCCGCGAGCGTGGTCTCGACCGGGGAACCGGCGCGCAGGTGGCGTACGGAGGGCGAGGAGTTGTGCGCCTCGGCGCCGATGCGCTGCTTGATCGTGGGCGGCAGGGAGCGCTCGCGGACCGTCGTGGGCCACTGATGCACCGACCTCTCTGCCGGTACGGCGGCGGTGGCGCGGGCCGGGGTCGCGGCGCTCTTGGCGGCCGGCTCCTCGGGCTGCTGGACGGCGGGAGACTGCGCGGCGGCGGCGGTGGACGCCAGGCCGACGGAGGCGAGCAGGGCGAAGAGTACGGAGATGAAGGCGGTCCAGAACTGCTTGACCTTGGCGGTGGCCATGGCCCCTCACTTTCGTGACGCTACGTTCGTGATGTTCTCGGATGGTTCATTTCGGATTGCGCGCTTTTCGTACCTTCCTCATGATGGGGACGCGGATCCGGATTTCCCGGAGCTACGCCGTCCCCGCGCAGTTCTTCCGATGAACACCACTCGTACGGCTCAGTGGGCCGTGGCGAGCTCCGTGGCACCGTGGGTGGCTGGTGCATGGGCGCGGGAGCGCTCGGCCCAGCGGACCGCGGGTCTCGCGGCCGCCCCGGTCAGCAGGAAGATCCCCCCGAGCAGCAGCCAGCCGGGCACGCCCCAGGTGACGAGGAGCGCGGTGACCAGGAGCGGGCCGAGGGTCCGCGCGACGGGGACGCCGGTCCCGTAGAAGCCCGGCACCGCCAGTCCCGGCTCGCCGGCGGCCGGGTCGGGTGCGGGGGTGACGGACGGCAGGCCGCGCAGAACGGGCGCGCAGATCAGGAAGCCGGCCGCGTCCAGCGCGAACACGGACACGTAGGCGGTACGGGTGCCGGCGTGCAGGGCGAGTCCATTGCAGGCCCCGGAGAGCGGGCGCCAATCGACGAAAGCCCCTCCGCACCGCGCTGCCGCGGTCCGAAGGGGCTTGTCCGGTGGAGCCTAGGGGAGTCGAACCCCTGACATCTGCCATGCAAAGACAGCGCTCTACCAACTGAGCTAAGGCCCCGGAACGAGAACAGAGTACCGGGTCACCCCCTCTTTCCCGCAAAAGGATTGGGACTCCCTATGGACGACCACGCTCCGTAAGATGCTGCCCGGGGTTCGCAGTGGCGAACCAAGGGATGGGGAGAAGCAATGGACGCAGTACAGCAGGAAGCCACGGCAAGAGCCCGCGAGCTTCAGCGCAGTTGGTACGGAGAGCCGCTGGGGGCGCTCTTCCGTCGGCTGATCGACGACCTCGGCCTCAATCAGGCCCGGCTCGCGGCTGTGCTGGGGCTGTCGGCGCCCATGCTCTCCCAATTGATGAGCGGCCAGCGGGCCAAGATCGGCAACCCGGCCGTCGTCCAGCGCGTCCAGGCCCTCCAGGAACTCGCCGGCCTGGTCGCCGACGGCAGCGTCAGCGCGGCCGAGGCCACGGACCGGATGGACGAGATCAAGAAGTCCCAGGGCGGCTCCGTCCTCACCGGCACCAGCCAGACCACGACCAGCTCCGGTGCGCCGACAGTGCGCCGCGTGGTCCGCGAGATCCAGTCGCTGCTCCGCTCGGTCGCGGCCGCGGGCGACATCATCGATGCCGCCGACTCCCTCGCCCCGGCCCACCCGGAGCTGGCAGAGTTTCTCCGGGTGTACGGCGCCGGGCGCACCGCGGACGCGGTCGCGCACTACGAGTCGCACCAGAACTGACGCAGAGCAGCCGGTCCGGCAGGACGGACCCGGAACGGGGAGCGGGCGCAGCGCAATGGGTGAGGTCTTCGCTGGTCGGTACGAGCTGATCGACCCGATCGGACGCGGTGGGGTCGGTGCCGTCTGGCGCGCCTGGGACCACCGTCGCCGTCGGTATGTGGCGGCCAAGGTGCTCCAGCAGAGCGATGCCCATACGCTGCTCCGCTTCGTCCGCGAGCAGGCGCTCCGGATCGATCATCCCCATGTCCTCGCGCCGGCCAGCTGGGCCGCCGACGACGACAAGGTGCTGTTCACCATGGACCTGGTGGCCGGCGGGTCTCTGGCGCACGTCATCGGCGACTACGGGCCGCTGCCGCCGCGCTTCGTCTGCACGCTGCTGGACCAGCTGCTCGCCGGATTGGCCGCGGTGCACGCGGAGGGGGTCGTGCACCGCGACATCAAGCCGGCGAACATCCTGCTCGACGTGACCGGAACCGGGCGGCCGCATCTGCGGCTGTCCGACTTCGGCATCTCGATGCGCAAGGGCGAACCCCGCCTCACCGAGACCAACTACGTCGTGGGGACGCCCGGTTACTTCGCACCCGAGCAGATGTTGGGCGCGGAGCCGGACTTCCCCGCCGACCTCTTCGCGGTCGGCCTGGTCGCGCTCTATCTGCTCCAGGGCCAGAAGCCGGACTCCCGCGCCCTGATCGAGTACTTCATGGCGCACGGGACGCCGGGAGCCCCCGAGGGCATTCCCGAGCCGCTGTGGCAGGTCCTCGCGGGCCTGCTCCAGCCCGACCCGCAGGCCCGCTTCAAGACGGCCACGGGCGTACGGAAGGCGCTGACCGCGGCCGTCGAGATGCTGCCCGAGCCCCGTCCGGACGAGGAGTCCGTCGAGGTCTTCGACCAGATCGGCCCGCTGCCGTCCGGCTTCGGCCCGAACGGCCCCGAGGCCCCCGCGCGCCAGGCCCAAGCGCCCCAGGCCCCGGCCGCCCCCGCCCCCGCACACGTACCCGTACCCGTACCCGTACCCGTACAGCCGCAGGATCAGCCCCAGCACCAGACGCCGGCACAGCCCCAGCAGCCGCCGAGCCCCTCCGAGACGGGCAGCTTCCACCTGCCTCCGCCGCCTCCTCAGCCGGTCGCCGCCCCCACGCAGCCCCCGGTCGCCGCTTCCGCGCACATCGCCTCCCCCCATCACGCCGTCGCGCCCGACGTCGCCCAGGCTCCGACGGCCGCGGTGTTCCCTCAGCCTTCTACTCGTCAATACACCGCCCACGACGGTCAGGTTCCCGTTCCGGCGGCGCCGTCCGTCCTGACAAAGCGACCGGGACCGCCCCCGAAGGTGGCGATCCCGGTGCTGTTCGTCGCGCTGGTCTGTTTCGCCGTCGGCATCTGGGCACTGACCCAGACCTGAGCCCGGCCCTGACCTGAGTCGTGACCTGAGCCCGGCAACGGCCCCGGCAACGGCCCCGGACCCGACCGCCGGACGGCCGGACGGCCCGACCGCCGGACGGCCCGACCGCCGGACGAGCCGACCGCCAGACCGCCGGACTGCCCCACCGCCGGTCGGCGGCCCTACCAGGCCGGCGGCGGACCGAACTGCGGAGGACCGTCCAGCGGTCCGCCCCGCGCCGCGTCCCGTGCGGCCCTGCGCCGCCCGGCGAGCGTCCACACACCCAGGCCGGCGACCAGCACCGTCCCGGCGCCGATCCCGGCCGCCGCGACGAGCGCCATGCTGTCGCTCTTCTCCGCCTGCGGCCCGCTCGCACCGCTGGCGGCCGCCTCCCGGTCGTCGGCGGTCACCTTGAACGGCCCCGCGTCCCCGTCGTACGCGGGACCCGCCTTCGCCGTCCCGGTCACGCTCACCCTCAGGGTCAGCGGCACCGGCTTGTCCCCGTACGCCTTGGCGATCTCCGGGCTGAGCGTGGCCGAGAGGTAGTACCAGCCCGCGAACCGCAGGGCGTTGGTGTAGCTGTTGGAGGAGTAACGGTTCTCGAAGGCGACCGGCCGGTGCGGGTCGATGGCAAGCGTCGCCGGCTTGCCGTCGTAGCTGACCGTGTCCTGGTCGACATGGCCGCGCGCCGGGTTGTCGAGCGAGACCACCAGCGCGTTGCTGACGTACTCGGTGGTGCCGGTGGCGCTGCTGCCCAGCTCGGCGGTGGTGAAGATCTGCTGCCCCCAGTCGACGGGCACCCGGTAGAAGAGCGTCTCCCCGGGCTTGATGTCGGCGCGCCATTCGCCCTGCTTCAGCGAGGTGGCGTCGTGGAACCCCGCGCCGCCCTGGCGTTTCTGCGGGCCGCCGCCGGGCGGCGGGGGCGAGGCGGAGGGCCAGTTCTCGGGCAGCTCGGTGGGGCCGGTCTGCTTCACGCCGGGCTCGGAGACGTACCGGATCTCCAGATCCCAGTTGTCGGGCGTGGAGACGGCCTTCGAAGTCCGCTCGACCAGGACGTAGTAGGCGCCCGCCTGCTGGCAGGTGGAACTGTCGGCCTCGATCGTGCGGTGGGCGTAGGCGGTGATCGGCCGGGTGAACGAGGCGGACTCGAAGGAGGAGTCCTGATAGCCGCACTGCGCGGCGGAGCCGTCCTGGAGGCTGACCTTGATGCCGTCGCCGTACTCCGCCTTGCCGCCGGACTTCGGCACGGCGACCACCGACACGTAAGCGTTCTGCTTGTCGTCGAGGTCGACCCGGTAGTAGAGCTTGCCGTCCTTCTTGATGCTGTCCCGGTAGCTCTGACCGGCCTTCAACTGCCGGGCGTCCAGGCTGGTGGCGGCACCCTTGATCGGCGTGGCCCCGCTGTCGAAGCCGTACGGGCTCCCGTCGGCCGCCCACGCCGCCCCCGCCGGCATTGCCGCCGCCGTGAACACCGCCGCGGCGACCAGGCACCCGGCCGCCCGCGTCGTGCCACCCCACGTCCCCAAGCGCCACGTCCCCAAGCGCCGCGTCTCCACGCGCCACGTCTCCACGCGCTGCGTCACGCGCTGCGTCTTCACGCGCCTCTCCTCGTGTCCGTCGCTGTCCCGCCCCGTAGCCGCCTCACGAGAACACCGCCCCCGCGATCAGTACGACGACTCCGCCGCCCGCCAGGGCGGCCCAATGACGGACCATCCTGCCCCGCGCGTCACTCCGCTGTCTGCGCACACCCGCGACTTTGCTCCAGCAACGTAGCGATTTGCTGAGGTGAACTCAAGAGGTCCGGCGCCACGGTCCAGGAACAGCGCGAAGCCCCGGCCGCTCGAACGCGGCCGGGGCTTCGCCCTCAGACAATGTGCGACTCAGACACCCGAACCTGCGGGCACGGAGTCGGTCGCCTCCGTCCACAGATCCTGCTCGGCGCGATCCGCCTGGATCTGGCGGTACACGAGGAGCCCGCCGATGGCGGCCAGTGCGACCAGGAGAAGCTTCTTCACCGCGCGACCTCGTCTTTCGTTGACGTAGGAGACTTCTGACGCCCACTCTACACACCGACCGATACCGATCGGTGACCTGGCCCGGGCCCGTCGCACGAAAGCAATCGGCCCGAACGGGTGAACCGTCCGGGCCGATCAATACTGTGGGGCTAACAGGATTTGAACCTGTGGCCTCATCCTTATCAGGGATGCGCTCTAACCAACTGAGCTATAGCCCCGCCGCGCTCTGCGGTGTGTGTCCCGCGCGCTGACTCCTGAAGATTAGCGCACGTGGGGGCCAGTCCCAAAATCGCCCGGGGCGGAGCCCCTGATGAGCACGGCTTCAGGCCCCCACGCAGCTCATTCGTCCTCGGCCAGCGTCAGCTCCACGCCGCCCACGAAACCGGCCGACAGGTTGTAGATGAACGCGCCCAGCGTCGCCAGCGCGGTCATCAGGACCACGTCGATCACGGCGATCACCGAGGTGAACATCAGCACCCGCGGCAGCGACAGGAACGACTGCAGATCGAAGCCGTTGGACTCGTTCGAGCCCGTCGCCTCACTGATCGTGCCGCCGACGGTCGAGAAGACGCCCATGGCGTCCATGACCATCCACAGCACCGACGCGGCCACGATCGTGCAGATGCCCAGCGCGATGGAGAGCAGGAAGCTCACCTTCATCACCGACCACGGGTCGGCCTTGGCCACCCGCAGCCGCGCCTTGCGCGTACGGGGCGTGGTGCGCGCCCCCGTACGCGGACGGCGCACCGCGCCGGTGTTCTGACCACCCGCGGCCGCGGCCGGCGCCTGAGCGCCGTACGCCTGCGGCGGGTGGTAGGGCCCGCTCGGCTGCTGCGCGCCGGCGCGCTCGCCGGGCAGCGGCCCGTTGTACGTCTCGTACGAGGGCCCCTGCCCTCGGGTGTCCGTCACCGCAACCCCCTGGGAGTCCGTGGCGGAGCCACGGGCAGCGTTCGCTCCAGCACCAGCAGAAGCTCCGGCAGCCGCCGAACCGGCGCCCGTGGCTCCACTCACGCTCTACTCCTCGTGCTCCCCGGCCGAGGGCTCGGTGCCCTCGGCTGCCTCGACCGCGGTCGCGGCCTCGACGCCTTCGCCGTCCGCGGCAGCTTCGACCTCTTCGGCCTCGCTGCCCGCCTCGGCGTTCCGCGCGATACCCACGACGGCATCCCGCTTCCCCAGGTTGATCAGCTGGACGCCCATGGTGTCACGGCCGGTCTCCCTGACTTCGTTGACTCGCGTACGAATCACACCGCCGGACAGCGTGATGGCGAGGATCTCATCCGTCTCCTCGACCACCAGCGCGCCCACGAGCGAACCACGGTCCTCCACGATCTTGGCGGCCTTGATACCGAGGCCACCGCGACCCTGGACGCGGTATTCGTCGACGTTCGTCCGCTTCGCGTACCCACCGTCGGTGGCGGTGAAGACGAACGTACCGGGCCGGACGACATTCATCGAGAGCAGCTCGTCGCCCTCGCGGAAACTCATGCCCTTGACGCCGGACGTGGCCCGTCCCATCGGACGCAGCGCGTCGTCCGTCGCGGTGAACCGGATCGACTGCGCCTTCTTGCTGATGAGCAGCAGATCGTCCTCCGCCGAGACCAGCTCGGCGCCGATCAGCTCGTCGTCGCTGCCGTCCTCCGCCTCGCGGAGGTTGATCGCGATG
Source organism: Streptomyces sp. NPDC012508 (assembly GCF_042902595.1). Lineage (NCBI taxonomy): Bacteria > Bacillati > Actinomycetota > Actinomycetes > Kitasatosporales > Streptomycetaceae > Streptomyces > Streptomyces sp. NPDC012508. The sequence goes on along the minus strand of NZ_JBIBEO010000004.1, from coordinate 307,143 downwards.
ACACCGCCGGAACGCGGCGAGTCGTAGTCCTTCAGCGCGGTCTTCTTCACCAGACCGGCCTTCGTGGCGAGCACCAGGTACGGCGCGGCCTCGTAGTCGCGGATCGCCAGGATCTCGGCGATCTGCTCGTCCGGCTGGAAGGCCAGCAGGTTGGCGACGTGCTGGCCGCGCGCGTCCCGGCCGGCGTCGGGAAGCTCGTACGCCTTCGCCCGGTAGACCCGGCCCTTGTTGGTGAAGAACAGCAGCCAGTGGTGGGTCGTGGACACGAAGAAGTGGTCGACGATGTCGTCCTGCTTCAGCTTCGTGCCGCGGACGCCCTTGCCGCCGCGCTTCTGCGAGCGGTAGTCCTCGGTCTTCGTCCGCTTCACATAGCCGCCACGCGTGATGGTGACGACGATGTCCTCCTCGGCGATCAGGTCCTCGATGGACATGTCACCGTCGAAGGGCACGAGCTTGGAGCGGCGGTCGTCGCCGAACTTCTCGACGAGCAGCGCCAGCTCCTCGCTGACGATCTGCCGCTGACGCTCCTCGGAGGCGAGGATCGCGTTGTACTCGTTGATCTTCGCCTGGAGCTCGTCGTGCTCGGCGACGATCTTCTGGCGCTCCAGGGCGGCGAGCCGGCGCAGCTGCATCTCGAGGATGGCGTTGGCCTGGATCTCGTCGATCTGCAGCAGGCCCATCAGGCCCTCGCGCGCGACCTCGACCGTGTCGCTGCGCCGGATGAGCGCGATGACCTCGTCGATCGCGTCCAGCGCCTTGAGCAGACCGCGCAGGATGTGGGCGCGCTCCTCGGCCTTGCGCAGCCGGAAGCGGGTCCGGCGCACGATGACCTCGATCTGGTGCGTCACCCAGTGGCGGATGAACGCGTCCAGCGAAAGCGTGCGCGGCACACCGTCGACGAGCGCCAGCATGTTCGCGCCGAAGTTCGTCTGCAGATCGGTGTGCTTGTACAGGTTGTTGAGGACGACCTTGGCGACGGCGTCGCGCTTGAGCACGATGACGAGGCGCTGGCCGGTACGGGACGAGGTCTCGTCGCGGACGTCGGCGATGCCGCCGATCTTGCCGTCCTTCACGAGGTCGGCGATCTTCTGCGCGAGGTTGTCCGGGTTGGTCTGGTACGGAAGCTCCGTGACCACCAGGCACTGGCGGTTCTGGATCTCCTCGACCTCGACGACCGCGCGCATCGTGATCGAGCCACGGCCGGTGCGGTACGCCTCCTCGATGCCCTTGCGGCCCACGACCAGCGCGCCGGTCGGGAAGTCCGGGCCCTTGATCCGCTCGATGAGCGCGTCGAGCAGCTCCTCGTGCGTGGCCTCCGGGTGCTCCAGCGCCCACTGGGCACCGGCCGCGACCTCGCGCAGGTTGTGCGGCGGGATGTTGGTAGCCATACCGACCGCGATACCGGCCGAGCCGTTGACGAGCAGGTTCGGGAAGCGCGCCGGCAGGACCGTCGGCTCCTGGTTACGGCCGTCGTAGTTGTCCTGGAAGTCGACGGTCTCCTCGTCGATGTCCCGGAGCATCTCCATGGCCAGGGGCATCATCTTGCACTCGGTGTACCGCATGGCGGCGGCCGGGTCGTTGCCCGGGGAACCGAAGTTGCCGTTGGAGTCCACCAGCGGCAGCCGCATCGACCAGGGCTGGGCGAGGCGGACGAGCGCGTCGTAGATGGAGGAGTCGCCGTGCGGGTGGTACGTACCCATGACGTCGCCGACGACGCGGGCGCACTTGTAGAAGCCCTTCTCGGGCCGGTAGCCGCCGTCGTACATCGCGTAGAGCACGCGCCGGTGCACGGGCTTGAGGCCGTCCCGGACGTCGGGCAGCGCACGCGACACGATGACGGACATCGCGTAGTCGAGGTACGAGCGCTGCATCTCGGTCTCGAGCCCGACGGGCTCGATGCGCAGCACCGGCTCTTCTTCTTCAGTGGTCACAGGGGGGTTCTCGTCGGCCATTGCTGGTCGTCAGTCCTTTCGTACGGTCAGCTGAGACCGACTCAGATGTCGAGGAAGCGAACGTCCTTGGCGTTGCGCTGGATGAACGAACGCCGGGCCTCGACGTCCTCACCCATCAGCACCGAGAACAGGTCGTCCGCCTGGGCCGCGTCGTCCAGGGTCACCTGGCCGAGGACACGGTGGTCCTGGTCCATGGTGGTGACGCGCAGCTCCTCGGCGTTCATCTCGCCCAGACCCTTGAAGCGCTGGATCGAGTCTTCCTTGATCCGCTTGCCGTTCCGCTTGCCCAGCTCGACCAGCGCGTCGCGCTCACGGTCCGAGTACGCGTACTCGAAGTCGTCCCGGCCCCACTTGATCTTGTAGAGCGGCGGACGGGAGAGGTAGACGTGACCGGCCTCGACCAGCGGACGCATGAAGCGGAAGAGGAAGGTCAGCAGCAGGGTGTTGATGTGCTGGCCGTCGACGTCGGCGTCCGCCATCAGAATGATCTTGTGATAGCGGAGCTTCTCGATGTCGAAGTCCTCGTGGACTCCGGTGCCGAAGGCCGAGATCAGCGCCTGGACCTCGGTGTTCTGCAGGATCTTGTCGATCCGCGCCTTCTCGACGTTCAGGATCTTGCCGCGGATCGGCAGGATGGCCTGGTACATCGGGTTACGGCCGGACTTGGCCGAGCCGCCGGCGGAGTCACCCTCGACGATGAAGATCTCGCACTTGGTGGGGTCGTTCGACTGGCAGTCGCTCAGCTTGCCCGGGAGGGACGCCGACTCCAGCAGGCCCTTGCGGCGGGTCAGGTCGCGCGCCTTGCGGGCCGCCACGCGCGCGGTGGCCGCCTGGATCGACTTGCGGATGATGTCCGCGGCCTCGACCGGGTTGCGGTCGAACCAGTCGTTGAGGTGCTCGTGGACGATCTTCTGAACGAAGGTCTTGGCCTCCGTGTTGCCCAGCTTCGTCTTCGTCTGGCCCTCGAACTGCGGCTCGCCCAGTTTGATCGAGATGATCGCCGTCAGACCCTCGCGGATGTCCTCACCCGTGAGGTTGTCGTCCTTCTCACGCAGCAGCTTCTTGTCCCGCGCGTAGCGGTTCACCAGGCCCGTCAGCGCGGCCCGGAAGCCCTCCTCGTGCGTACCGCCCTCATGCGTGTGGATCGTGTTCGCGAAGGAGTACACACCCTCGCTGTACTGCGAGTTCCACTGCATCGCGATCTCGACCGAGAGCGTGCGCTCCTTGTCTTCGGCCTCGACGTCGATGACGGTCGGGTGGATCAGCTCGCCCTTGCGCGAGTTGAGGTACTTCACGAAGTCGACGATGCCGCCCTCGTAGTGGTACTTCACCGTGCGCGCGGTGGGCTCGGCGGCCGCCTCGGCATCCGGGTCGTCGGCGCCGACGGTCGCCTTCGCGGACTCGCGCTCGTCGGTGAGGGCGATGGTGAGGCCCTTGTTGAGGAACGCCATCTCCTGGAAGCGGCGCGAGAGCGTCTCGAAGGAGTACTCGGTCGTCTCGAAGATGTCCGGGTCGGACCAGAACGTGACCGAGGTGCCGGTCTCGTCGGTCTCCTCGTGCTGCGCGAGGGGCGCGGTCGGGACGCCCATCTTGTAGTCCTGCGTCCAGCGGTGGCCGTCGGTCTTGATCTCCACCGAGACCTTGGTGGAGAGGGCGTTGACGACGGAGACGCCGACGCCGTGCAGACCGCCGGAGACCGCGTAGCCGCCGCCGCCGAACTTGCCGCCCGCGTGGAGGACCGTGAGCACGACCTCGACGGCCGGCTTGCCCTCGGAAGGGACGATGCCGACGGGGATGCCGCGGCCGTTGTCGACGACGCGGACGCCGCCGTCGGCCAGGATCGTCACGTCGATGGTGTCCGCGTGGCCGGCCAGGGCCTCGTCGACGGAGTTGTCGACGACCTCCTGCACCATGTGGTGCAGTCCGCGCTCACCGGTGGACCCGATGTACATGCCGGGTCGCTTGCGGACCGCGTCCAGACCCTCGAGGACGGTGATCGCGCTGGCGTCGTACGACGCAGCGTTGGCGGACGGAATGTTCTCGTTGGGGTTGCCGGAATCGGCCACGAAGCGCCCTTTCTGGCACAGCACAGGCCGTTCTCCGGGCATACGGGAGCGGCTGCGTCGTTCGACTTGTTCCGCGGGGTGGCGGGTTTACCGACCAGTCTACCGGTAGCGCCGACACGAATGGGGGTTTGCCGGTACCTGAGTCCGCATGTGCCGCCCTGAGCGGGAGCGAGACGACTCCCCATATCCGGGGAGGGGCTCCAAAGGGCTCTGACGGCCACCCAGCGCTTCGAGTCGTAGCGCGGCGTGGGCATCGCCACGGCGACCGTCGTGGGTGGGGGGTCCACACCCACCCGCCCCTCGTTGTCGGCGATCGTCCACAGGCTGGGGGTTCCCCGGACGGAGTCCTGGGGGAGCGTGGGCACCACGCAGAGGACCGGCGCCCGGCGCCTTCGCTGGAGCCCGCAGCCGAGTGCCCCCGCACCACGCGTACCTGTCCCGTTCGGCGCTCTAGCCGTACGTGTCCCCCGGCCCGACGGACCCGGGCGCCCGAAGCGGTCCGTACCCCTTGCGCGGGCCCCCGGGCCCCAAGACCTTGATCACACGCACCGTCCCGTGCCCCAGGTCCTCGTTCAGCCGCGCCACCAACCGTGGCGCCAGCAGCCTCAGCTGCGTCGCCCACGCCGTCGAGTCGCACTGGACGGTGAGCACCCGCTCCTCGGGGTCCTCGTCGTACTTCAGCGGCTCACAGTGTTTCGCCAGGTCCTCGCCCACGATCTGCGGCCAGCGCCCCATGACCCCGCCCACCGCCGCCGGTGCCTCCCAGCCTCGCTCGGTGATGAGCCGGTTGATCGCGGCGCCCAGTCCGACCGGGTCCCGCCCATCGGCGTGCGCGCCCGAACGGAGCCCTCCGCCCCGCCGCGCCTGCTTCTTCTGCTGGGCCGCCGCGCCCCGCGCCTTCGCCTGCTCCTTGGCGGCGCGCAGCGCCACCCGGGCCAGGTCCACGCCCGAGGGTTCGGGCGTCTTGGGGGCGGCGCCGTCCTGGCCGGCGGCCTCGTTCTCGCTCACGAGCTCACAGCCTCTCCACCGAACCCCCCTCAACCCCGTACCGGACCCCCGCGAGCACCCCCGGCACGTCGTCGTCCACCGCCGCCGTCACCAGCACCTGCTCGCCCGGGGCCACCAGCTCCGCGAGCCGCTCCCGGCGCCGCGCGTCCAGCTCGGCGAAGACGTCGTCGAGGACCAGTACCGGCTCGTTGCCCTCCGCCCGCAGCAGGTCGTACGAGGCGAGCCGCAGCGCCAGCGCGTACGACCAGGACTCCCCGTGACTCGCGTACCCCTTCGCCGGCAGGTCGCCCAGCTTGAGCAGCAGCTCGTCACGGTGCGGGCCGACCAGCGTCACGCCCCGCTCGATCTCCTGCTTGCGGACCTCCGCGAGCGCGGCGATCACCTGCTCGTAGAGCTCTTCGCGGGTGTGGCCGGGGCCCGGAGCGGACGGCCTGTACTCCAGCAGGATCGGTCCGCCGCCGGGCGCCAGCTGCTCGTACGCCTTGTCGGCCAGCGGCTGCAGCACCCCGATCAGATCCAGCCGCTGCGCGAGCAGCTCGGCCCCCGCCCTCGCCAGATGCTGGTCCCAGACGTCCAGCGTCGACAGGTCCATGCCACGACCACCGTGCCGCCGGGCCATGGCCGCGGACTTCAGCAGGGTGTTGCGCTGCTTGAGGACCCGGTCGTAGTCGGAGCGCACGCCCGCCATACGCGGCGAGCGCGCCGTGATCAGTTCGTCGAGGAAGCGCCGGCGCTCTCCGGGGTCGCCCTTGACCAGGGCCAGATCCTCCGGTGCGAACAGCACGGTCCGTACGATCCCCAGGACGTCGCGGGGCCTGACCTGCGAGGACCTGTTGATACGGGCACGGTTGGCGCGGCCCGGGTTGAGTTCGAGCTCGACCAGCTGGGAGCGCTCGCCCTGGGTGACCGCGGCGCGGATGATCGCCCGGTCCGCTCCCATCCGTACGAGCGGTGCGTCCGAGGCGACGCGATGGCTGCCGAGCGTGGCGAGATAGCCGACGGCCTCGACCAGGTTGGTCTTGCCCTGGCCGTTGGCCCCCACGAAAGCGGTGACGCCCGGGTCGAGCGGGACCTCGACCCGGGCGTAGGAGCGAAAGTCGGCCAGCGACAGATGCGTGACGTGCATGGTGTGCGCCGACCTTCCCCCGGCTGCTGTACACCGGGAGGTGCACAGCCTGTGGACTACTTCTTGGACTCGACCGCGTGGCCACCGAACTGGTTGCGCAGCGCGGCGATCATCTTCATCTGCGGGGAGTCGTCCTGACGCGAGGCGAACCGCGCGAACAGCGAGGCGGTGATCGCCGGCAGCGGCACCGCGTTGTCGATGGCGGCTTCCACGGTCCAGCGGCCCTCGCCGGAGTCCTGTGCGAAACCGCGGAGCTGGTCCAGGTGCTCGTCCTCGTCCAGCGCGTTCACGGCCAGGTCGAGCAGCCAGGAACGGATGACCGTGCCCTCCTGCCACGAGCGGAAGACCTCGCGCACGTCGGTGACGGAGTCGACCTTCTCCAGGAGCTCCCAGCCCTCGGCGTACGCCTGCATCATCGCGTACTCGATGCCGTTGTGGACCATCTTCGCGAAGTGGCCCGCACCGACCTTGCCCGCGTGGACCGCGCCGAACTCGCCCTCGGGCTTCAGCGCGTCGAAGATCGGCTGGACCCGCGCCACGTGCTCGGCGTCGCCGCCGTACATCAGCGCGTAGCCGTTCTCCAGGCCCCACACTCCGCCGGAGACGCCGCAGTCGACGAAGCCGATGCCCTTGGCGGCGAGCTCCTCGGCGTGCTTCTCGTCGTCGGTCCAGCGGGAGTTGCCGCCGTCCACCACGATGTCGCCGGGGGAGAGCAGGTTCGCCAGCTCGTCGACGGTGGACTGGGTCGCGGCACCGGCCGGGACCATGACCCACACGACCCGCGGACCCTTCAACTTGCCCACAAGCTCTTCCAGGCTGTGGACATCGGCGAGGTCCGGGTTGCGGTCGTATCCGATGACGGTGTGGCCTGCGCGGCGGATGCGCTCACGCATGTTGCCGCCCATCTTGCCGAGACCGACGAGACCGAGCTCCATCAGAGATTCCTTAAGCGTCGTGTGCGGTGTACCCGGGTCCGAGCCTACGCCCGGACCCCTGTGCACACCTGTGGGGTCAGCCGCTCAGTCGACGGCCACCCGAGCACACTCAGCCGCTGAGCCGCACCGGCATGATCAGGTACTTGTAGGCCTCGTCCGCCTCCGCGTCGACGGCCGGCTTGCCGCTCAGCAGCGCGGGCTTGGTGGACGTCGTGAAGGAGAGCTGGGCGACCGGGGAGTCGATCGCGCTCAGGCCGTCCAGCAGGAACGTCGGGTTGAAGGCGATCGAGATGTCGTCGCCGTCCAACTGCGCGTCCACACGCTCCACAGCCTGTGCGTCGTCGCTGGAGCCGGCCTCCAGGATGAGCACGCCCTGCTCGAAGCTGAGCCGCACCGGGGTGTTGCGCTCGGCCACCAGGGCCACACGCTTGACGGCCTCGACGAACGGCGCGGTCTCGATCACGGCGATCGAGTTGAACTCGGTGGGGAAGAGCGTCCGGTACTTCGGCAGGTCGCCCTCGAGCAGCCGGGTGGTGGTGCGGCGGCCGGCGCCCTCGAAGCCGATCAGGCCCTCGCCCTTGCCGGAGCCCGAGAGCGCCAGGGTGACGGTGTCGCCGCTGGTCAGCGCCTTGGCGGTGTCCAGGAGGGTCTTCGCGGGCACCAGGGCGACCGCGGAGGCGTCGGGGGACTCCGGCTTCCACAGGAACTCGCGGACCGCGAAGCGGTAGCGGTCGGTGGAGGCCAGGGTGACCGTGTCGCCCTCGATCTCGATGCGCACACCGGTGAGCACCGGCAGCGTGTCGTCGCGGCCGGCGGCGATGGCGACCTGGGCGGCGGCGGAGGCGAAGACCTCACCGGGCACGGTGCCGGTCGCGGTGGGCATCTCCGGCAGCGCCGGGTACTCCTCCACAGGGAGTGTGTGGAGAGTGAAGCGGGAGGAGCCGCAGACCACGGTCGCCCGTACACCGTCTGTGGAAATCTCGACGGGGCGGTTGGGGAGGGCGCGGCAGATGTCGGCGAGCAGGCGGCCGGAGACCAGAACGGTGCCGTCCTCCTCGATCTCCGCCTCGACGGAGACACGGGCCGAGACCTCGTAGTCGAAGCTGGAGAAGCTCAGCGCGCCGTCCTCGGCCTTCAGCAGAAGGCCCGCGAGTACGGGCGCCGGCGGACGGGCCGGAAGGCTACGGGCCACCCAGGCCACCGCCTCCGCGAGTACATCGCGCTCCACCCGGATCTTCACCGGAACCGCCTCCTGCTGTTGCTGGCTCTTCGTCGACTGCGGGAACCAGTCTGACGTACGCCGCCGACACTCGGTGCGGCTCGGGGTCAAGTCGCGACAAGAGGTCGAGAAGGCTCCGGGCTCGAGTTGTGCACAGGCCCCACTTCGAAGCGGATTCCGGGCTAACTCTAGGTGGGAGTAGTAGTAGGGCCTGTGGAAACCGTGGATAACGCCATATGTGCAGGTCAACCCCGGTTTTTTGTCCACTGCCCCTGTGGGTGGCACCGGTGGACAACAGGGGTTCTCTGTGGACGCCCGAAAGTTCTGCACACCCGGTACACAGGCCACGGGGACTTCTCCCCAGCGCTGTCCCCAGCTTTACCCACGTTCCCCACAGCCCAACCGTCCCCCTTGGTGTGACCGCTTTCACTCGACGCGGTGACGCCGGGCGTTTCGTTGCCGAACAGTGGACAGGGGTGTGGAGAACTTGTGGGCAACAGACCCACCCCTGTGGGTTGCCAGTGGACAACCCACAAGACCTCCTGTGGACGAAAGATTCGTCCACAACCTGTGGATCAAGGTTGCCAACAAATCCACACCCCTCTGACCTGGGATCTTGATCGCCGGCCCACGCGGCCTGTGGAGAGGATCCGGATAACTCCGGAGTCCCCACCCTGTGGACGGAAGATCATCCCGCAATCTGTGGAGAACGCGCTACCGCACCTTCGAAATCGAACAGCCCGGCCCGCGCACAGGCGTGTGGACAGCGTCGAAGACCGCCCCGGAGCGCGCTGAGGACCGTCTCAGAGCTCACGGACGACGGCTCCGGAGCGCTCGGAGGACCGTCCTGAGCGCGCGGATAACCGCTCCGGAGCCGCTTGGAGGTCCGCGCCGGAGCCGCTCGGAGGACCGCCCCGGAGCATGCGGAAGGGCGCCCCGGGAGGTGTCCCGGAGCGCCCTTCGACGGTGTGGAGCGGCTCTCTCAGCCGTTCTTGATGCGGTTGGTGAGCTCGGTGACCTGGTTGTAGATCGAGCGGCGCTCGGCCATCAGCGCGCGGATCTTCCGGTCCGCGTGCATCACGGTCGTGTGGTCGCGGCCGCCGAACTGCGCGCCGATCTTCGGCAGCGACAGGTCGGTGAGCTCGCGGCACAGGTACATGGCGATCTGCCGGGCCGTCACCAGGACGCGGCTGCGGGAGGATCCGCAGAGGTCCTCGACCGTGAGGCCGAAGTAGTCGGCCGTGGCCGCCATGATCGCGCCGGCCGTGATCTCGGGCGCCGAGTCCTCGCCGCCGGGGATCAGGTCCTTGAGGACGATCTCGGTCAGCCCCAGGTCCACCGGCTGCCGGTTGAGGCTCGCGAAGGCCGTGACACGGATCAGCGCGCCCTCCAGCTCACGGATGTTCCGTGAGATGCGGGAGGCGATGAACTCCAGTACCTCCGGCGGGGCGTTGAGCTGCTCCTGCACCGCCTTCTTGCGGAGGATCGCGATCCGCGTCTCCAGCTCCGGCGGCTGTACGTCGGTGGTCAGACCCCACTCGAAGCGGTTGCGGAGCCGGTCCTCCAGGGTCATCAGCTGCTTGGGCGGCCGGTCCGAGGAGAGAACGATCTGCTTGTTCGCGTTGTGGAGGGTGTTGAAGGTGTGGAAGAACTCCTCCTGCGTCGACTCCTTGCTCGCGAGGAACTGGATGTCGTCGACGAGAAGGATGTCCACGTCGCGGTAGCGCTTGCGGAAGGTGTCGCCCTTGCCGTCGCGGATCGAGTTGATGAACTCGTTGGTGAACTCCTCGGAGCTCACGTACCGCACGCGCGTGCCGGGGTAGAGGCTGCGCGCGTAGTGCCCGATCGCGTGGAGCAGGTGGGTCTTGCCGAGGCCCGACTCCCCGTAGATGAAGAGCGGGTTGTACGCCTTCGCCGGCGCCTCGGCCACCGCGACGGCGGCGGCGTGGGCGAACCGGTTCGAGGAACCGATGACGAAGGTGTCGAAGAGGTACTTGGGGTTCAGGCGCGCGTGCTGCTCGCCCGGGGCGCCGGGGCCGGAGCCCTGTCCGGAGCCCGCACCGGTGTTTCCTCCCCCGTGGCCTCCGTGTCCACCGGGGCCGCCATGTCCACCGGGACCGGGTCCACCGGGACCACCGGGGCGCGGACCGTGACCGGATCCGGGCCGAGGCGTGTCGGGCAGCTCGGCCCGCTCCGGTCGCTGCGGCTGGTCGTAGGCGGACGGCCGCTCGTCGTACCGGGGCTGCTGGGGCTGCTGCGGGCGCGGGCCGGTGTACGGGTCGCGTTCCTGGAAGGAGCCGAGGCGCTGCTGCTGCCAGGAGAGGTCCTCCTGGGTGCGCGGCCAGGAGCCCGGGTCGGGACGCTGCTGCTGGTAGTCCGGATAGGCGGGGCGTGCGGTGGGCAGGCCGTCGTCCGGCAGGGGCCGGTGACCGTAGCCGTCGTACTTCTCGTACGTCTCCGCCGGCGGCCGCTCGTCGTAGCGGGGCTGCTGCTGCTGGACCGGGGGCGCGAGCGGGGTCGGCTCGCCGACGGAGTCGTCGACGGTGATCGCGATCCGGATCGGGCGGCCGCACTCACGGCTGAGGGTCTCGCTGATGAGTGGGGCGAGGCGTCCTTCGAGGACGCGCTTGCCCCATTCGTTGGGGACGGCGAGGAGTGCCGTGTCGGCGACCAGCGCGAGCGGCTGGCACCGCTCGATCCATTGTTTGTCCTTGGGCTCGATGCCCTGTTGGCCTTCTCCGAGGAGGTGCTCGAGCACGCGTGGCCACACTGCGGCAAGATCGGCAGGTACGTCAGCCACAGGGCACGCTTCCTCGTTGGTCCCACGAATGTGTGGTTCTCGGGACGGTAGGTCGATGTCCGTCAGGACAGGTAAGGACAGAACGGAAAAAAGATTTAGGAGTCCAGCCACGGTAGTCGCGGCGGATGACCTGGTTCAAGTTGTTGTCCACAGCCTGTGCACAATGGACCCCGGTGATCGGCCGGTTTGACCGGATGGCGTAGCCGCGCGTACCGTAACCAGGTCGAGTTGTCGATGGCTGCTGCCGCCTGCCTCCGATGGGCAAAGATCACGGTCTGTGATCGTGAAGCGGTGCACTCGGGCGTATTGCGAGCTACTCGTGGGCGCACGGTGACAGCCAGGCGATGTCCCGCCATCTACGAATCATTTCTGGAGCCCCCGAGTGAGCAAGCGCACCTTCCAGCCGAACAACCGTCGCCGCGCCAAGACCCACGGCTTCCGCCTGCGCATGCGTACGCGTGCCGGTCGCGCCATCCTGGCGAACCGCCGTTCCAAGGGTCGCTCGAGCCTGTCGGCCTGATCCGCTTAAACAGGTCATGACGTGCTGCCTACCGAGAATCGGCTGAGGCGGCGCGAGGACTTCGCAACCGCGGTACGCCGAGGGCGCCGGGCCGGTCGCCCGCTCCTCGTCGTCCACCTGAGCAGCGGTGCAACGGACCCGCACGCGCCTGGGGAGAGCGCTCCCCCGACGCGTGCGGGTTTCGTCGTGAGCAAGGCCGTGGGCGGTGCGGTCGTACGCAACCACGTGAAGCGACGCCTGCGCCATCTCGTCCGCGAACGACTGTCCGAGCTGCCCCCCGGTAGCCTGGTGGTCGTACGGGCGTTGCCCGGAGCCGGCGACGCCGATCACGCACAGCTGGCCCGAGACCTCGACGCCGCTCTTCAGCGGCTCCTGGGAGGGGGCACGCGATGAAGTACCCGCTGCTGGCTCTCATCAAGCTGTACCAGTGGACGATCAGCCCTCTTCTGGGGCCCGTCTGCCGGTACTACCCGTCGTGTTCCCACTATGGATTCACGGCCATCGACCGGCATGGCGCGATCAAGGGCACTGCCCTGACCGCCTGGCGCATTCTGCGGTGCAATCCGTGGTCGCCCGGCGGCGTGGACCACGTACCCCCGCGCAAGCGTCCTCGCTGGCATGAACTGCTGCGGAACGCGCTGCGCGGCGACAAGGGCGGGTCCCCCGCCGAGACGAGCCCGGCCGCAGAGACTTCGCCCAATGCTCAAGGAGCCTGATTAGTGGACACGATTGCCAATTTTTTCAGCTTCATCACCACACCTGTCTCATGGGTGATCGTCCAGTTCCACAAGCTGTACGGGGCGATCTTCGGCCCTGACACGGGCTGGGCCTGGGGCCTGTCGATCGTGTCCCTCGTGGTGCTGATCCGCATCTGTCTGATCCCGCTCTTCGTGAAGCAGATCAAGTCGACGCGGAACATGCAGGCGCTCCAGCCGAAGATGAAGGCGATCCAGGAGCGCTACAAGAGCGACAAGCAGCGTCAGTCCGAAGAGATGATGAAGCTGTACAAGGAGACGGGTACCAACCCGCTCTCCTCGTGCCTTCCCATCCTGGCTCAGTCGCCGTTCTTCTTCGCTCTGTACGCGGTGCTCTCGCACATCGCCGAGGGCAAGACGATCGGTGTCATCAACCAGTCGCTCCTGGACAGCGCCCGTCAGGCGCACATCTTCGGCGCTCCGCTGGCGTCCACCTTCACGGACAGCGCCGCCGATGTCGCCGCTCTCGACGCGACGCTGACCTCGGTCCGTATCGTCACCGCGATCATGATCGTCCTGATGTCGGCCTCGCAGTTCTACACGCAGCGCCAGCTGATGATGAAGAACGTCGACCTCTCGGTGAAGACGCCGTACATGCAGCAGCAGAAGATGCTCATGTACATCTTCCCGCTGATCTTCGCCGTCATGGGCATCAACTTCCCCGTCGGTGTCCTCGTCTACTGGCTGACCACGAACGTGTGGACCATGGGCCAGCAGATGTACGTGATCAGCCAGAACCCGACTCCGGGCAGCAAGGCCCAGGATGCCTACCTGCAGCGACTGCTGAAGAGCATCGGTGCGCACGGTGAGGTCCGCGGCCGTCGCCGGAAGAACGTGGTCAAGGCGATCGTCGCCAAGGGCAGCGACCGGAACGAGAACGAGCGCCGCTTCTTCGCGGGTCTGGCCAAGTCCGGCTTCGCAGCCCAGGCCGACGGCACCGTGATCAAGGGCGACACCATCACCGCCGAGGCCGAGGGCGGTGCCGCGGTCAGGCGTCAGCAGCCCAAGCGCCAGACCAAGGCGAAGCGTCAGGCCGCGGCTCAGCACGGCCCGGCCAAGGGTGCCGAGGAGGACGCCGACTCCGTCGAGGTCGCCAAGGAGCCCACCACGTCGCTGGAGAAGAAGCCGCAGGACGAGGCCAAGGACTCGGCGCAGGGCGACAAGCCCGCGCGCCCGAGCCGGGCCAACTCCGGAGGCTCCCGCCAGGGCAAGTCCGGTCAGCGCAAGGGCCAGCAGCGCCCGAAGCACCCGTCGTCCAAGAAGTAGAAGGAGTCCATCCGTGACGGAAGGCACCACCTCCGCCGCCGCCGAGGGTGGCGACACCCTGACCCGCCTGGAGCAGGAGGGTGAGATCGCGGCCGACTACCTCGAGGGTCTGCTCGACATCGCCGACCTGGACGGCGACATCGACATGGACGTCGAGGCGGACCGCGCCGCGGTCTCGATCATCAGTGACTCGAGCGGCCGTGACCTGCAGAAGCTCGTGGGCCGTGACGGCGAGGTGCTGGAGGCGCTCCAGGAGCTGACCCGCCTGGCCGTGCACCGGGAGACCGGTGACCGGAGCCGGCTGATGCTCGACATCGCCGGCTTCCGCGCCAAGAAGCGTGCCGAGCTCGCCGAGATCGGCGCCAAGGCCGCTTCCGACGTGAAGTCGACCGGTGCGCCGGTCAAGCTGGACCCGATGACCCCGTTCGAGCGCAAGGTCGTGCACGACGCGGTCGCCGCCGCCGGTCTGCGCAGCGAGTCCGAGGGCGAGGAGCCGCAGCGCTTCGTCGTCGTACTCCCTGCCTGACCCCTCTCGCAGTGTCGGCCCCGTCTGCTCGCAGGCGGGGCCGATCTTGTCAGCCTGATAGTCAGCCACCACAGTGCGCTCGCACCCATGTGTGCGGTGCGGAAGGACGGTTTCCGTGACGGAGGCAGCGGAGCTCCCCCCTGCGCCCGAACAGGCGCGGACGGTATTCGGCGAGTACTTCCCGGAGGCCGTCCGGTACGCGGAGCTCCTCGCGGACGCCGGCGTCAAGCGCGGGCTGATCGGCCCGCGTGAGGTGCCCCGTCTCTGGGAGCGGCACCTGCTGAACTGTGCGGTGCTCTCCGAGGTGGTGCCCGAGGGCGTCACCGTGTGCGATGTCGGCTCGGGGGCCGGGCTGCCAGGCATCCCGCTGGCGCTGGTCCGCCCGGACCTGAAGATCACGCTCCTGGAACCGCTGCTCCGTCGGACGAACTTCCTCCAGGAGGTCGTGGAGCTGCTGGGCCTGGACCATGTGACGGTGGAGCGGGGCCGCGCCGAGGAGATGCTCGGCAAGCTCCCTCCGGTGCATGTCGTGACGGCTCGTGCCGTGGCGCCGCTGGACCGGCTGGCCGGCTGGGGCGTTCCGCTGCTGCGTCCGTACGGGGAGATGCTGGCCCTCAAGGGCGACACCGCGCAGGAGGAGATCGACGGAGCCCGTGCGGCGCTCTCCAAGCTGGGTGTGGTGGGTACGTCCGTGCTCCAGGTCGGCGAGGGGATCGTCGACCCGCTGTCGACCGTCGTACGAGTAGAGGTCGGCGAGAGCCCGGGCGGTGTGAGATTCGCCGCGAAGCGCGCCAAGGCCGCCCGCCCAAGCAGGACGCGCCGCCGCCGCTGAGCTGTCAACGCGGCGTATATGAGCCGTCAACACTGCGCAATTGATCCGTACAAGCTGCCATACGTACGTATTTCGGGAGTGTCGAACGGTCCTGGGCCGACTGCAAGTGCATCGTGTTTCACGTGAAACGTCGCTCACTGCTGCAGGGGATCATCAGCCGCGGCCGCGCGGCTGCCACGCCCCGGGACCGCAAACCCCTCGCGAAACCGCTCGCGAGGGGGACGGGATTGTCCACAGAGGTGGATTCATCCACAGAACCACGGGCCTCGCTGGTTCACGACCCCGAAAGCATGGCAGGCTCTGTTCATCGCGAGCCTGAAGCCGAGGAGAGTGAATCCTTGCGGTCCGACGCCAACATCGCGGGACCGATGACCGATCCGGTCCCCGGTCCCCGAACCGAATCGGCGGGGGAGGATGTTTCACGTGAAACACCGCCCCCGATGGACGACACCCCCATCGGTCGTGCTGCCCAGCTGGCAGTAGAAGCGCTGGGTCGTGCCGGCGAGGGTCTTCCCCGGCCTGCCCAGACGCGCGTGATGGTGGTGGCCAACCAGAAGGGGGGAGTCGGCAAGACGACCACGACGGTCAACCTTGCTGCTTCCCTGGCGCTGCACGGCGCCCGTGTGCTGGTCATCGACCTCGACCCCCAGGGCAATGCCTCGACGGCCCTCGGTATCGACCACCACGCCGAGGTTCCGTCGATCTACGACGTCCTCGTGGAGAGCAAGCCGCTCTCCGACGTGGTGCAGCCAGTGCGGGATGTCGAGGGTCTCTTCTGTGCCCCTGCCACCATCGATCTCGCCGGTGCGGAGATCGAACTCGTGTCGCTGGTGGCGCGAGAGAGCCGGCTGCAGCGGGCCATCCAGGCGTACGAGCAGCCGCTGGACTACATCCTCATCGACTGTCCTCCCTCGCTCGGTCTGCTGACGGTCAACGCCATGGTGGCCGGCGCCGAGGTGCTGATCCCGATCCAGTGCGAGTACTACGCACTGGAGGGTCTGGGCCAGCTCCTGCGGAACGTGGACCTGGTGCGTGGGCACCTCAACCCCACGCTGCATGTCTCGACGATCCTGCTCACCATGTACGACGGCCGGACGAGGCTCGCCTCGCAGGTCGCCGACGAGGTACGCAGCCACTTCGGCGAGGAGGTGCTGCGGACCAGCATCCCGAGGTCCGTGCGCATCTCGGAGGCGCCGAGCTACGGACAGACCGTCCTCACCTACGACCCGGGCTCCAGTGGCTCGCTGTCGTATCTCGAGGCGGCCCGTGAGATCGCACTGCGGGGTGTGGGTATTCACTACGACCCGCAGCACGGCCACATGGGTCACCAGAACAGCCAGCACAGCATGTCGGAGGGGATCCAGTGAGTGAGCGACGTAGAGGGTTGGGGCGTGGGCTCGGTGCGCTGATCCCCGCTGCTCCCCAGGAGCGGCAGACGCCGAACGTCGGTGTGGGGGCGGGTTCTGCCTCTCCCGGGGCCGTTCCGGCGCTGTCGTCGGACCGAGGGGTGGCCGCCGCGAAGGTGGCGACCCTGCCGCAGAGCCCGCAGTCCCCGGACTCTATGGTGCCGGTCGTCGAGGTCCCCGTGGCGGTGGAGCCGGAGTCTCCTGCCGGTGCGCACTTCGCCGAGCTGCCGTTGGACTTCATCACGCCCAACCCGAAGCAGCCGCGTGAGGTCTTCGACGAGGACGCTCTGGCGGAGTTGGTCACCTCCATCAAGGAGGTCGGCCTGCTGCAACCCGTCGTCGTACGGCAGCTGGGTGCCGAGCGCTACGAACTGATCATGGGTGAGCGCCGCTGGAGGGCGTGCCGTGAGGCCGGCCTGGAGCGCATCCCCGCGATCGTCCGGGCCACGGAGGACGAGAAGCTTCTCCTGGACGCGCTCCTGGAGAACCTTCACCGGGCGCAGTTGAACCCGCTGGAAGAGGCCGCCGCCTACGACCAGCTCCTGAAGGACTTCAACTGCACCCACGACCAGCTGGCCGACCGGATCGGGCGCTCGCGTCCGCAGGTCTCCAACACGCTGCGTCTGCTGCGGCTTTCCCCTCCCGTCCAGCGTCGCGTTGCCGCGGGCGTGCTTTCCGCCGGCCACGCACGTGCTCTGCTCTCCGTGGAGGACCCGGAGACGCAGGACAAGCTGGCGTACCGGATCGTGGCCGAGGGGCTCTCGGTGCGTGCGGTCGAGGAGATCGTGACGCTGATGGGGTCCGAGCCCACAGCCACGACCAAGTCCAGGGGCCCCCGGGCCGGGGCTCGTGTCTCCCCGGCCCTGACAGACCTGGCCTCGCGGCTCTCGGATCGATTCGAGACGCGGGTGAAGGTCGACCTCGGTCAGAAGAAGGGCAAGATCGTCGTCGAGTTCGCCTCGATGGACGATCTGGACCGGATCCTTTCGACCCTGGCGCCCGGTGAGGGGCGTGTCATGGATCAGGGGAGCTCCGAGCAGAGCGACGAGGACGTCGAGGACTGACCGCATCGACGGCCTCCGCATCGACCTCCGTGACCCCAGGGCGGGCCGTGATCCGGTGAAAGCCGGAACACGGTCCGCCCTTTGCCTGTGAGCGGTATCGCCCTGATCGCCCCATCGATACGATTCTGGGAGGCGTATCCGTACTGCGAAGGCCGTGGGAAGCGAGGGAACAGCCGTGGGGCGTCGGCTCGTACCGCTCACTCTGGACAACCTTCCTGACCTCCCCAAGCGATGTCGCTCCTGTGTGTTCTGGGAGCTCGACCCGGTGAGCGGGGAAGCGGCGGTGAAGGCGGGCCGGCCGGAGCTGGAGAAGGAGGCCTGGATCTCGGCGGTGCTCCTGGAGTGGGGATCCTGCGGCCGCGTGGTCTATGTGGACGAGGTGCCCGTCGGCTTCGTTCTGTACGCGCCTCCCGCCTATGTGCCGCGCTCCATGGCGTTCCCCACGAGCCCGGTCTCCCCGGACGCCGTCCAGTTGATGACGGCCTGGATCATGCCGGGCTATCAGGGGCAGGGACTCGGCCGGATGATGGTGCAGACCGTCGCCAAGGATCTGTTGCGACGGGGCTTCAAGGCGATCGAGGCCTTCGGCGATGCACGGTGGAAGGAGCCGGCGTGTGTGCTGCCGACCGACCACCTCACGGCGGTGGGCTTCAAGACCGTGCGGCCCCACCCCGCGTATCCGCGGCTGAGGTTGGAGCTGAGGACGACGCTGTCGTGGAAGGAAGACGTGGAGCTGGCACTGGACCGACTCCTGGGCGCCGTCCAGAAGGAACCGGCGCTACGGCCGCTGTGACCGAGCCACTCCGAACGGCATGACAACGGCCCGCCTCCCTGAGGAGGCGGGCCGTCGGTGTTTCACGTGAAACGGAGGTGTCAGGCGGTGGCCTCGACGAAGCCCTCGAGGTCGCGGAGGAGCGCGGCCTTCGGCTTGGCACCGACGATCGTCTTCACGACCTCGCCGCCCTGGTAGACGTTGAGCGTCGGGATGGACATGACGCCGTACTTGGCGGCCGTGGCCGGGTTCTGGTCGATGTTGAGCTTCACGATCTCGATCTCGCCGTGCTCAGCGGCGATGGCCTCCAGCGACGGGGCGATCTGGCGGCACGGACCGCACCACTCGGCCCAGAAGTCCACCAGGACGGGCTTGTCGCTCTTGAGGACGACCTCGTCGAAGTCGGCGTCGGTCACGTTCTTCAGGGTGCCGGCCACGGCAACCTCCCTTTAACTTTGCGGGGTGTGAGTGGTGAGGATGGGGGTCAGACCGCGGGGGTCTCGGCGAGCTTCTCGCTCTTCGCGCTGTCGGCGAGGGAGGCGAGGAACCGCTCGGCGTCGAGTGCCGCGGAGCAGCCGGTGCCCGCAGCGGTGATCGCCTGGCGGTAGGTGTGGTCGACGACGTCACCGGCGCCGAAGACACCGGCGAGGTTGGTCCGCGTCGAGGGGGCATCGACCTTGAGGTAGCCCTCCTCGTCCAGCTCCAGCTGGCCCTTGAAGAGCTCGGTGCGCGGGTCGTGGCCCACGGCGATGAACAGACCGGTCGCCGCCAGCTCGCTGGTCTCGCCCGTCTTGGTGTTGCGCAGCGTCAGACCGGAGAGCTTCTGGTCCCCGTGGATCTCGGCGACCTCGCTGTCCCAGGCGAACTTGATCTTCGGGTCGGCGAAGGCGCGCTCCTGCATGGCCTTGGAGGCGCGCAGGGAGTCACGGCGGTGGACGATCGTGACGGACTTGGCGAAGCGCGAGAGGAAGGTGGCCTCCTCCATCGCGGTGTCACCGCCGCCGACGACGGCGATGTCCTGGTCCCTGAAGAAGAACCCGTCGCAGGTGGCGCACCAGGAGACTCCGCGACCGGAGAGCTCGTCCTCCTTGGGGAGACCGAGCTTGCGGTGCTGGGAGCCGGTGGTGACGATGACGGCCTTGGCGCGGTGGACAGTGCCGGCGGTGTCCGTGACGGTCTTGATCTCGCCGGTCAGGTCCACGGCCACGATGTCGTCGGGCACCAGCTCGGCGCCGAAGCGCTCGGCCTGGGCACGCATGTTGTCCATCAGGTCGGGGCCCATGATGCCGTCGCGGAAGCCGGGGAAGTTCTCCACGTCGGTCGTGTTCATCAGGGCGCCACCAGCGGTGACGGCCCCCTCGAAGACCAGCGGGTTCAGCGACGCACGCGCTGTGTAGAGCGCAGCGGTGTAACCCGCGGGCCCGGAGCCGATGATGATCACGTTACGGACGTCGCTCACGGGTTTCTTCCTCGTCTCTGCAGACTGCCTACTGCCTACGGGGCGGTCGTATCGGTGACTCTCACCCCACCCAACGGATCCTACGGGGCAAGCATTCCCGAGAATGCCGCACGGCACGGCGAGGAGTCAGGAGCGAGGGTAGGTCTGTGTCAGCAGAACCTCGGCCTTGGCCTGTCCCGCGTTCTCGGCGCAGGAGGCGTCAAGGACGTAGGCCTGCACATGGGTGCCCTCGGAGCCTTCCGGCAGGACGAGGAGGAAGGCGGGCGTTCCCTGGTAGTCGCCCCTCTGGAAAGCGAGCACCGTGTCGGTGCGGCCGGTGCCGGCCTTGACGCATTCGGGCACGGTCTCGGCCGTCCCCCGCTTGGGGGTGTTGCCGCCCTCGTCGCTGAGTGATTCCGGGAAGGTCTTGGGGGCCCTGACGCCGTCTCCCTGAAGCAGCTCCTGGACCTGGGCCTCCACTGGGCGGCCGTCGAACCTGGCGTCGCCGTCACCGCTCGCGGCGGAGGAGGTCTTCTTGTCGGCCGATTCACCGCCGGTCAGCGTCTGCATGCCGCCCTGGGTGAGGAAGAGCGTCATGCTGAGCGCCGCTGCGCCGAATACCGCCCCGAGAGCGGCGACGCGGCGGCGTCGGGCCTTGGGGCGTCCGGGGCCGGTGGTCGCGCGGCCGGTGGTGACGCGAGGGTGGCCGGCCGGGCGGTCCGGGGCCGGTGCGGGCGCCGCGGAGGGACGCGCGTCGGCGTGATCGCTCGCCGTTTCACGTGAAACATGCGTGCCGATGTCGGGGGTGGTGGCGTTCAGCAGCGCTTCGGCGGCCAGGGCGGCGTCGATACGGCCAGCGATGTCCGCAGGCATCCGCGGCGGTCCGGGCAGGGTGCCGAGCAGCCCGCGGATCTCCTCCAGGGAGGTCCTTACGTCCGCGCAGAGGGAGCACCCCTCGATATGCCGACGTACGTCTGCCGTGCGGGACGGCGAGAGCAGCCCCTCGGTCAGGTCGGAGATCTCCGAGACGTCCGGGTGCTGTGCTGTGTCGGCCCTGCCGGTCGTGGAAGTCACGCGCGCCCACCTCCGCCCTTCACAGCAGCCGGCCCGTTCGGTCCGGTATCCGATGGCCCCGACACCGGTGGGACGGATGTCCCCGGCGTCCGGTTCCTTCCCCGGTCGGGGCCTTCGTTACCCACGGTGTCGGCGCGCAGATGGATGAGCATGGGCAGCAATCTGGCGCGCCCGCGCGAACAGCGGCTCTTCACCGTTCCGGTGGGGACGTCCAGGATGCGGGCGGCTTCCGCCACCGGGTAGCCCTGCATGTCCACCAGGACGAGAGCGGCGCGCTGATCAGCGGGGAGCGTGGCGAGGGCTGTCACCAGCTCCCGGTGGAGGTCCTCGCGTTCCGCCGGGGCCTCGGCCGACTCCGCGGGTTCGAGGAGCTGCTCAAAGCGTGCGGTGTCGTCCATGGGCGAGGTCTTGCGGGACGCGGCCTTGCGGGCACGGTCGAGACAGGCGTTCACCGTGATGCGGTGGAGCCAGGTCGTGACGGCCGACTGGCCACGGAAGGTATGCGCGGCCCGAAAGGCGGACACCAGGGCGTCCTGGACGGCGTCAGCGGCCTCCTCGCGGTCCCCCAGCGTCCGCAGCGCCACAGCCCACAGTCGATCGCGGTGGCGCCGCACAAGCTCACCGAAGGCATCGGGGTCGCCGGCGACATGGCGCGCCAGGAGTTCCTGGTCGCTGGTGTCGCTGCCTATGGCTTCGTCCAACGGTGAGCCCCCTCCCCCGATGCCGTCAGCTGGTGATCTTGATGTCCGCGACCTTGCCGCGGTAACCGCCGCCACTGCTGGGCAGGTCGGTCAGCCAGACGAGAACGTAGCGCGTCTTCACAGGCTTGTCGGCCGTGAGTGCGACCTGCGTACCTGAGCCCTTGGCGACGGTCGTGAAACCGTCGGCTGCCGTGGGCTGGGACGTGGCGTTCTCGGGGGCTGTCCGCAACTCCACAGCGGTGGAGCCCTGGAAGGTGACCTCCACCTTGGAGACGTCCTGGACCGTGCCGAGGTCCAGGACGAGACCCACGCCTTCCTTCAGCCTGCCGAAGTTCGAGTACCCGTAGTAGATGGATGTCTGCCAGGACGTGGAGGGGTTGCCGTCGAAGGCGTTCTTTATCTCCGACGGTGTCTCGGCGCCGTCGCCCTGGGGGTCGAAGTCCTGGGCGCCGGCGATCGTGACCGGCTTGCCCGTCTCGGGCTCCTTCTCGTCGTCGTTGTTCTGCGGCTGGGTGGTCTGCGGGGCCTGCTGGTTCTTGTCCTTGTCGAGCAGCCGGTCCGCGATCTGCCAGCTGCCCAGGCCGAGGGCGGCGATCAGCAGCGCGGACACGGCCCACTTCAGGACCCTGCCGGTGCGGCTCTCCAGCGGGGCAGGGGGCACGACCACGGCCTGGGGCGCCGCGACGCCCGGGCGGGCCGGCGGACGGCCGTACGTGCCCTGCTGATAGGTCGTGCGCTGGTAGTCGGGCGGAGAGGGGAACTCGGGCTCCGGCGGGCGGATGCGGGGCATCGCCGCGACGGCCTTGGCGAGCTCGTCCGGGGTGGTGCAGGGCGGCTCCTGGCGCGAGGCGGTGGCGCCGTCGTTGGCCAGGGCGCGCATCGCGATCTCGGAGAGCCCGCGGTGGACCCCGGCCCGCACCTGATCCGGAGCGAGCAGGCCGACCCCCTTGGGCAGCCCGGAGAGGCCGTAGGCGTCGCTGTCGTACGGCCAGCGCTGGGTCAGCGCCGCGTAGAGCAGGGCGCCGATGGCCTCGGTGTCCGTGCGCTGGGGGCGCTCGGCGCTGATGCCCCGCAGCGCTGCGTTCACGGCCAGGCCGCGGATCCGGTACTGGCCCGTCGAGCTGCGCAGTACCGCGCTCGGGGTGAGACGGAGGTGCGCCAGGCCTTCGCGGTGCGCGGCGGCCATGGCCTGGGAGACCTGGCTGACGAGCTGATAGGCGTCGTGCGGCTCCAGCGGTCCGGCGGCGAGCAGCGCCGTCAGCTCGGTGGAGTCAGGAAGCCACTCGTGTACGACGTACACGAGGTCGTTCTCCTCGACGGCGTCGAGGACCTGGACGAAGCGGGGGTCTCCGAGCAGCGCCGAGGAACGGGCCGCCGCAAGGACCGAACGCGCTCGTGGATGGTCGGCCGGCAGCAAATGCACGCCGACGGCACGCCGAAGCTTCTCGTCGACGGCACGCCAACTGCTGAAACCGTCCAGACGAGTGACGCACTCCTCCAGGCGGTAGCGCCTGGCCAGTTTGTGCCCGCTGTGCAGCTCGGGAGTCTCGATGGAGGGCTGTTCGCCGTTCTGCCGCTGAGCGGCGTCGTTCTCTGCGACCTCGGCGGACTTCTCCACCGTGTCCTGCGCTTCCGCCACCCCGTCGGTCGCGGCCTTCTCCGCCTTGGCGGTCAGCGGGTCGTCACCGCTGTTGTCGGCCACGTCGACGGCAGCCGTGCTACGTTCCGCCACCGTCGTTCCTGCCTCCCCATCCGTTGCGCCACATCCAACAGCCATGCCAATTGTGCCCACAGTCGGCCGCTATGCACGACACGCGGCAGCCGGCGATGGTTGCGCGGCAGCTGCTTCCTATCGTCCCAGGCGTCCACGGACCATACCGACCATGGAGTTGAGCTCCGCGATCCGCATGCGCTTTGCCGCCACGAAGAAGACTCCGAGCAGGACAGCGCCGCCGACGAGCAGGGCCACGAGCGAGCCGAGAGCACCTTCGCCGAGGACCTTCAACAGACCGAAGCCGACGGCGCCGGCCACGACCGCGGCGGGCAGCGAGGCCAGGCAGAGGCGGGCGTAGGTCCGCATGATGTGGGCGCCGTCCAGGTCGCCGCCCAGCCGGTTGCGCAGGCGCCGCCAGGCGACCCCGACTCCGACGGCGTAGGCGAGGCCGTAGGAGGCGGCCATGCCGACGACGGCCCACTGGGCGGGGAGCACGAAGTAACAGGCGGCCGAGGCGGCCGCGTTGACGGCGGCGACGATGACCGTGTTGTAGAACGGCGTCCGGGTGTCCTCGTAGGCGTAGAACCCGCGCAGCACGACGTACTGGACCGAGTACGGGATGAGGCCGAGGCCGAAGGCCATCAGGATGAATCCCATGCCCTGGGCGGCCTGGACGCCGCTGGAGGCGTAGAGCAGGGTGCACATGGGGACGCCGAGCGCCAGGAAGGCGAAGGCGACCGGGACGATCGCGACGGCGGAGTTCCGCAGGCCCTGCGAGATGTCGTCACGGACGGCGCCGGGGTCGTCGTCGTGTGCGGCGCGGGAGATACGGGGCAGCAGGGCGGCCATGACCGAGACCGTGATGATGGCCTGCGGCATGCCCCAGATGAGCTGGGCGTTGGAGTACGCGAGGAAGCCGGCGCCGTTCCTGCCGGACTCCTCACCCGCCGCGGTGGCGAGCTGGGTCACGACGAGCACGCCGGCCTGGTTGGCGAGGACGAACAGCACGGTCCACTTGGCGAGTTTGACCGTCTTGCCGAGGCCGTGGCCCTTCCAGTCGAAGCGGGGGCGGAAGCGGAAGCCCGTCTCGCGGAGGTACGGGATCATCGCCAGCGCCTGGACGACCAGGCCGAGCAGGGTGCCGATGCCGAGCAGGCGGATGCCGTCGTCGGGGATCGTCTGTACGCCCATCTGGGATTCGGCGGAGGTGCCGTAGACCCAGATGAACAGGCCGAACGTGACGATCATGACGATGTTGTTGAGGACGGGGGTCCACATCATCGCGCCGAACTTGCCCCGGGCGTTGAGGATCTGACCCATCACCACATGCACGCCCATGAAGAAGATCGTGGGCAGGCAGTAGCGGGCGAAGGTCACGGCGACGCTGTTGGCGGCGGCGTCGTCGGCGATGGTGTTCGACATCAGCCGGATCAGCAGCGGGGCCGCGAAGACGGCGATGACCACGATCGCGCCGAGCGCCACCATGACCAGGGTCAGCAACCGGTTGGCGTAGGCCTCGCCACCGTCCTCGTCGTTCTTCATCGAGCGGACCAGCTGCGGCACGAAGACCGAGTTGAGGCCGCCGCCGACGGTGAGGATGTAGATCATCGTCGGCAGGGTGTACGCGATGGTGAAGGTGTCACCGAGGAGAGCGGCGCCGAGCGCTCCGGTGATCACCAGGCTGCGGACGAAGCCGGTGAGACGGGAGACCAGGGTTCCGGCCGCCATCACCGCGCTGGACTTCAGGAGCCCGGAGGCGCGGCCGGACTTCTTCGGTGCGGGGGCGGGCATCGGATTCGGCTCCGGGGCGGGCGGGGGCACCTGGCCGGGCGTCTGCTGGTCCCGGTAGAGGTGGGCGAAGGCATCCGGTTCGGGCTGCTCGTCGCCGGCCCGGGTCACGAGATCGTCCACACCGGTGAACTGGACGGTGCGGGCGTCGTCGCCGTAGGGCAGATGGCGCGAGGGGCCGTCCGGTTCGGGAGCCGGGGTCTGGGCCCACACCCGGGGGTCAGGGGCGTGCTGAGGTGCCGCGGGCTGCTGATAGAGCGGCTGCGGTTCCTGGTAGGTGCCCGGAGGGGGCGGAGGGTGCGCGGCGCGGTCGTAGAGCGCCTCGGTCACCGGGTCCTGCGCGGAGAGGTCCCGTGCCTGGTACGGGTCGTGGGCGTAGGCGTCCTGGACGTAGGGGTCCTGGGCGTACTGGTCCTGGGCGTACGGGTCCGAGGCGGGCTGCTGCTGCGGCGAGGAGCCCGGCGGCATGCCGGGTCCCGGGGTCGCCGAGGGCGTACCACCGGACGGCTCGGTGCCGCCCGCGCCCTGGCTGCGGTCACCGTCGTACGGCGCGTTCATGGTTACCCCACCTCATCGTCCCCGGCCGACCGGCCACGACATCGCTCAACGGTCCACTTTCTCACCCGCGTCGGACGGGTCGCCGCTTTCGGGACCGGTGTCCGGCGTCGGGTCACTCGGCTGCTCGGGATCGTCGCCCTCCGCGGCCTCCGCTTCGGCGTTTCGGGCCGCCGCGCGCTTGCGCTGGGTGTACATCCGAGCTCCGGCGAGGACGAGGAGCAGTACGCCGCCGGCGATGACGAGCATCACGGTCGGAGTGATCTCGGAGACCTTCACGGTGAAGGTCATCTCCTGTCCGTACGGTGTGCCGTCCTTGGTGAACAGCTGGGCCGTCATCGGCACCGGACCGTTGGCGTTGGCCGAGGCGGTGAACTTCACGGACTGGCTGTGTCCGGCGGCGATCTTGACCGGGAGTTCGGCCACGGCGTCGCCGCCGTTGAGCTTCAGTCGGGTCTTGTTGCCGGAGGTGAGCCTCAGCACGAGGTCGTCCACGCCCTGCAGCAGCTTGTTCTGGACGGTCACCGGGATGGTGGCGCTGCGTCCGGAGAGCGTGAGGTCCGACTTGTCGACCAGCTGTACCTCGCGCGTGAGGCTCTCGAGGTACTGGTGCACCGTGATCCGGTACAGCGAGGCCGAGGGGGCCTGGCCGCGCCAGGAGGTGGACATCTCGCGGCTGATCGCATTGCCGAAGGGCGTCACCACGCGGTCGGGCAGGGTGAGGATGACCTTGAAGTCGTCCAGGTCCGCGCGGGTGTCCTTCATGTCGCGGAAGGCCTCGACCGGAAGCTCCTGCTTGCGCAGCGCCCGCGGGTAGCGGGACGCGCTCGGCACCTTGGTGGCGGCGTCGGGGTCCGGCTTCACGGCGGAGGCAGCGATCAGATCGAGAGGCTGGGTCCAGCGCTGGGCCGTCAGACCGCGCAGCGCGCTCGCCATGGTCTGTGCCTGGGACGTGGTCGGCAGCCGCTGCGGGGCGACCACGACGCTGCGCTGCTGCTCGGGCTGTTCCAGGGTCACCGCGAGCGTCTGCGCGAGAAACTCCTGGACGGCGAGGGTCGAGTTCCCGGCGGGGAGCATGTCGCCCTCGAAGGCCGTCGAGAGGTAGGCGTCGCTGACGACGGCGGTGGTGCCGCCTCCGATGGGGCGGGCCGCCGTCGGGGTGTACGGGAGGTCGTCCCGGAAGCTGTCGCTGCGGGCGATCACCTTGTGGGCACCGGCAGAGGTCGCGACGTCCATGATCGAGGGGTCGACGGCCCCGTCCACAGGCCAGGAGAAGTCGGTGGACGGCTTCACATGGAGGATCGTCTCCACGGTCGTCCCGGCCAGCTCCGTCGCCGGCTGGAGGTGGCTCAGCGAGCCGGGGACGTCCTTGCCGCGGTGGGCGAGCGAGGCGATGTCCGGGTCCGCGAACGGCAGGGCGACGACCTTGCGGCCCACCACGGCCTTCTGCAGGGCGTCCAGCCACCGCTCGGCGACGGCCTGGTTCGCGCCGGGCACCGTGCCCGTGCCCTCCTTGACCTGGTAGCTCCTCGTCATGGCGTCGACGGTGGCCAGCAGGTCCGGGTCGATGACCCAGGTGACGGGAAGCTCCTTGCCCAGCGTGACCATCTGGTCCAGGCGTCCGCCGGGGGCGAGCTCGGCGGCCAGATCGTCGTTCTCGAAGACCGGCGTCTGCTGGTCGTCGCTGCCGGTCTCCGCGGAGACGTGCGCCGAGGAGATGAGCGGCCAGAGGTAGGTGAGCTGGGTCTTCTTCTCCGTCGCCTCGGGCTGGTACGGCAGGAAGGTCCGCTCGATGCCGAGGACACGCGTTCCGGGCTGGGAGGTGGTCCGGCCCGAGAGGGAGACGCCCAGCTGGTAGACGCCCTCGTCGTCGAGTCCGAGCTTGTCGACCGGGACGGAGAGCTTGAAGTCCTGGCTGAGCCCGGCCGCAAGCCGGGGAATCTTGACCGTGTAGCGGCCGCCGAGAGGCAGGGGGTCGCTGCCGGCCCGGAAACCGGTACGGCCCGAGACCTGCTCGATCTCGCTCCGGCTCGTCATCCGGGGGCCGACCCGGACGTCCACCGTGGCATCCGTCACGGTCTGCTTGCCCTTGTTGGTCACCGTCCCGGAGACCGTGACCGTGTCGCCCTCCACCGGCGCGATCGGCTTGAGCGTGTTGAGAGACACATCGACCGTGCGCGATCCGGTCGCGTTCTCGGCGGTGACGGCTGAGGGTTCCACGGCGGCCGCGGCGACGGCCGGCGGGGCCACCACACCCTGCAGGAGCCCGGCAAGCAGGGGCGCCCCGGCGAGGAGAGACGCCGTGCGCCGCAGCCACCGACGGGCAGGTGAGGGAAGGGTCCCCTGGATGTCTGCCGCCTCGGCCACGCGTTCGCCCGTCCTCGTCGTAATCAATGGTGCCGGTGGTTCCCCGTTGCTGTGTCCACGCATGGTAACGAGGCACGCCGGGAGCAAGTGCCGGGGACTGCTCCAGCCGATAGGGACGGGATCACCGGCCCCGGGAAAACGGGGACGCCGGCGCGGGCCGGGGCACGTACCCTTTTCTGTTGTGCCGAACGCCAATGAAGACACCCCGACTGCACTGAGCCAGGTGCAACGCCGCGCGGTCAGCGAGCTGCTCCGCGTGTCCCCTGTCGCCGACGACCTCGCCGTCCGATTCCAGGAGGCAGGGTTCAGCCTCGCGCTGGTCGGCGGTTCGGTACGGGACGCGTTGCTCGGGCGGCTCGGCAATGATCTCGACTTCACCACCGATGCGCGGCCCGAGGACGTCCTGAAGATCGTCCGCCCGTGGGCCGACTCGGTCTGGGAGGTCGGGATCGCCTTCGGCACCGTCGGCTGCCAGAAGAGCGGCTACCAGGTCGAGGTGACGACGTACCGCTCCGAGGCGTACGACCGCACCTCGCGCAAGCCTGAGGTCTCCTACGGTGACTCCATCGAGGAGGATCTCGTCCGCCGTGACTTCACCGTCAACGCCATGGCTGTGGCCCTGCCGGAGAAGGAGTTCGTCGACCCGTACGGCGGCCTCGACGACCTTGCCGCGCGAGTGCTGCGCACGCCCGGAACGCCGGAGGAGTCGTTCTCCGACGATCCGCTGCGCATGATGCGCGCGGCGCGGTTCGCTGCCCAGCTCGACTTCGAGGTCGCCCCCGAGGTCGTCACGGCGATGACGGAGATGGCCGACCGTCTGGAGATCGTCTCCGCGGAGCGGGTCCGGGAGGAGCTCAACAAGCTGCTGCTCGCCGCACACCCCCGCAAGGGACTCGGTCTGCTCGTCGACACGGGCCTGGCCGGCCATGTGCTGCCGGAGCTGCCGGCGCTGCGGCTGGAGAGTGACGAGCACCACCGGCACAA
The DNA here is from genome assembly GCF_042902595.1 of Streptomyces sp. NPDC012508. Taxonomy (NCBI): domain Bacteria; kingdom Bacillati; phylum Actinomycetota; class Actinomycetes; order Kitasatosporales; family Streptomycetaceae; genus Streptomyces; species Streptomyces sp. NPDC012508. The sequence continues at coordinate 278,275 of NZ_JBIBEO010000004.1, read as the reverse complement.
GGACGTCTACGAGCACTCCCTGACCGTCCTGGACCAGGCGATCGACCTGGAGGAGGACGGGCCGGACCTCGTGCTGCGCCTTGCCGCGCTGCTGCACGACATCGGCAAGCCGCGCACCCGTCGCTTCGAGAAGGACGGTCGGGTCTCGTTCCACCACCATGAGGTGGTCGGGGCGAAGATGACCAAGAAGCGCATGACGGCACTGAAGTACTCGAACGAGATGATCAAGGACGTTTCGCGTCTGGTGGAGCTGCATCTGCGCTTCCACGGATACGGAACCGGTGAGTGGACCGACTCCGCCGTGCGCCGCTATGTGCGCGACGCGGGCCCTCTGCTCTCCCGCCTGCACAAGCTGACGCGCTCGGACTGCACCACGCGGAACAAGCGCAAGGCCAGCGCCCTCTCGCGCGCCTATGACGGACTGGAGGAGCGGATCGCCCAGCTCCAGGAGCAGGAGGAGCTGGACTCGATCCGTCCCGACCTGGACGGCAACCAGATCCAGGAGGTCCTCGGTATCCGTCCCGGACCGGCCGTCGGTCAGGCGTACAAGTTCCTGCTGGAGCTGCGCCTGGAGAACGGCCCGATGGAGCACGAGGCGGCGGTCGCGGCGCTCAAGGAGTGGTGGGCGACTCAGAGCTGAGCCCACGCGTCGATGTTTCACGTGAAACATCGACGCGTGGCATCGAAGGAGGGGTGATGTTTCACGTGAAACATCACCCCTCCTTGCGTCGGCTCCACAGCACCAGTGCGATCGAGGCATAGACGGCGGCGACCATCACGACGACGGGGACGGATCGGCCGTCGGGCGGCAGCATCAGCGCCGCGACTGCGGCCGCGCCCACGAAGGCGACATTGAAGAGGGTGTCGTAGAGCGAGAAGACCCGTCCCCGGTAGGCGTCGTCCACGGACGTCTGGACGACCGTGTCCGTCGCGATCTTGACGCCCTGGGTGACCAGCCCCAGAAGGAAGGCCGCGACCATCAGAGGGGCCTGCGTGAAGGACAGTCCCAGCACGGGCTCCAGAACTGCTGCCGCACCTGCGCACGCGATCATCCAGCCGAAGGGGCCGAGCCGTCCGATCGCCCAGGGCGAGATGACGGCGGCCGCGAAGAACCCGGCCCCGGAGAACGCCACGGCGAGCCCGAGCAACGCGAGCCCCTCCGACTCCGTGGAGCTCCAGGCGTAGCGGCAGAGCATCAGCACAGTCACCGTGAGGGCGCCGTAGCAGAAGCGCATCAGGGTCACCGCGGCCAGTGCGCGGGTCGCGGGCCGACGCTCGGCCAGATGGCGCAGTCCTGCCACGAGCCCACGGGCGGTGGAGGCCAGCGCGGCGCGAAGCCGGGGCTGGACGAGGTCCGGGTCGGGGCCGAGGAGCTCCCGGGGCATCCGCAGGGAGGCGAGGGCGGAACAGAGATAGAGGAGGGCGCCGAGGACCACGACGGCGGCGTCGGAGTCCTCGGACAGGAGCCGCACCCCGAAGGCCAGGCCGCCCCCCGCGGTCGCGGCCACGGTGCCGGCCGTCGGGGACAGGGAGTTGGCGACCACCAGTCGCTCGGAATCGACGACCCGTGGCAGCGCGGCCGAGAGGCCCGCCAGGACGAAGCGGTTGACGGCCGTCACCGACAGGGCGGAGGCGTAGAAGAGCCAGTCGGGGACGGAGGCCAGCATCAGCACCGCAGTACCGCAGGCGAGAAGCGCCCGCAGCACGTTCCCGTAGAGGAAGACCTGGCGTCGCTGCCAGCGGTCCAGGAGCACGCCAGCGAAGGGGCCGACGAGGGAGTAGGGGAGGAGCAGCACGGCCATGGCGGAAGCGATGGCCGCGGGGGAGGTCTCCTTCTCGGGGGAGAAGACGACGTACGTGGCCAGCGCCACCTGATAGACACCGTCGGCGCACTGGGAGAGCAGGCGCACGGCGAGGAGACGGCGGAAGTTCGTCAGGCGCAGGAGTACGCGCAGATCACGTACGACGGGCATGGCAGCAAGACTCACATACGAAGAGGGCCCCCGGGCGAAAGACCGGGGACCCTCGAACGACGAAGTGGATCAGCGCCTTAGCGCTCGACCTCGCCCTTGATGAACTTCTCGACGTTGGCGAAGGCCTCGTCGTCGAAGTACTGCACCGGCGGGGACTTCATGAAGTACGAGGACGCGGAGAGGATCGGGCCACCGATGCCCCGGTCCTTGGCGATCTTCGCGGCGCGCAGCGCGTCGATGATGACACCGGCCGAGTTCGGGGAGTCCCACACCTCGAGCTTGTACTCCAGGTTCAGCGGAACGTCACCGAAGGCGCGGCCCTCGAGACGGACGTACGCCCACTTGCGGTCGTCCAGCCAGGCCACGTAGTCCGACGGGCCGATGTGGACGTTCTTCTCGCCCAGCTCGCGGTCGGGGATCTGCGAGGTGACGGCCTGGGTCTTCGAGATCTTCTTCGACTCGAGGCGGTCGCGCTCGAGCATGTTCTTGAAGTCCATGTTGCCGCCGACGTTGAGCTGCATGGTGCGCTCAAGACGGACACCGCGGTCCTCGAACAGCTTCGCCATCACGCGGTGCGTGATGGTGGCGCCGACCTGGGACTTGATGTCGTCACCGACGATCGGGACACCGGCCTCGGTGAACTTGTCCGCCCACTCCTTGGTGCCGGCGATGAAGACCGGAAGAGCGTTGACGAAGGCGACCTTGGCGTCGATGGCGCACTGCGCGTAGAACTTCGCGGCGTCCTCGGAGCCCACGGGCAGGTAGCAGACGAGCACGTCGACCTGCTGGTCCTTGAGGACCTGGACGACGTCCACGGGAGTCTCGGCGGACTCCTCGATGGTCATGCGGTAGTACTTGCCGAGGCCGTCGAAGGTGTGGCCGCGCTGAACCGTGACGCCCGAGTGCGGGACGTCGCAGATCTTGATGGTGTTGTTCTCGCTGGCGCCGATGGCGTCGGAGAGGTCGAGGCCGACCTTCTTCGCGTCGACGTCGAAGGCGGCGACGAACTCCACGTCACCGACGTGGTAGTCGCCGAACTGGACGTGCATCAGGCCGGGCACCTTGGACGCCGGGTCGGCGTCCTTGTAGTACTCGACGCCCTGTACCAGCGAGGCGGCGCAGTTGCCCACGCCGACGATGGCTACGCGAACCGAACCCATTCCGGTTGCTCCCTGTGTGATCGTGGAAGCCCTGCGGGGTGCAGGGATTCACTTGGCGGTGTCGTCGGACGGATCCGGCCGGGTACTGCCCCCGTGCCGGGGCAGGCCGCCCGTTTCTCCAGAATCGTTGTCGTGCCGAGCGGCGCCCTCAGGGGCGTCGGGACCGGATCGCTGATCCCGTCCCGCCCGCTCGCTCTCGATGAGCTCGTTCAGCCAGCGCACTTCGCGCTCCACGGACTCCATTCCGTGGCGCTGCAGCTCAAGTGTGTAGTCGTCGAGGCGCTCGCGTGTGCGGGCCAGAGAGGCGCGCATCTTCTCCAGGCGCTCCTCCAGCCGGCTGCGGCGGCCTTCCAGCACGCGCATCCGCACCTCGCGCTCGGTCTGACCGAAGAAGGCGAAGCGGGCGGCGAAGTGTTCGTCCTCCCAGGTGTCCGGACCGGTGTGGGAGAGGAGCTCTTCGAAGTGCTCCTTACCTTCGGCCGTCAACCGGTAGACGATCTTGGCGCGGCGTCCTGCGAGTGAAGCGGCGAGGGCGTCCTCGGGGGCGCTGCCCGGCTCCTCGATCAACCAGCCGTTGGCGACCAGCGTCTTGAGGCAGGGATAGAGGGTCCCGTAGCTGAAGGCCCGGAAGATGCCCAACGACGTGTTGAGCCGCTTCCGCAGCTCGTACCCGTGCATCGGCGCCTCGCGGAGCAGGCCGAGAACAGCGAACTCGAGGATTCCCGAGCGCCTGCTCATCCGTCGCCTCCTCCGCTGTCGAGTGCCCTTATGCCGTGCTGATGTATCGACTCGATACATCCCGACGATAGAACGGCCGTCCTGCTGCGACAAGTGGGGCTACGGTGACCGGCGTCACATCGTCAATTCACAGCAATCGACTTGCCTGATTTGGGGTGAACTTCGGCCCTAGGTGGGTTTTGGCCGTGCGTAGTCTGTGCGGCATGCAGACCACCGGGAACCGAGAGACGCCGCAGGGCGTCAGTGATCGGGGTGACCGGCTGCGGTACGGAGGGGCCTTCGGTGAGGCTCTGCCGTACGCATTTCGGGGGGACCGGAACTCAACTGCCGCTTCCAGGCGTACGCGCCTGCCCGAGGAGTAGTCGTTCGATGAGCGAGCATCGTCGCAAAATGCCGCAGTCGCAGCCGCCGAGTGGCGGCCGCGCGGCGGCCCGGCGCGCCGCCCAGCAGCCCCAGGGCCGCCGGTCGGCCCAGGGACGGGATGTCAGTACCGGCTCCCCTTCGTCTGGGTACGGAGAGGAGACCACCTACGGTGGACGGGCCGAGGCCCGCCGTGCCGCCCAGCGCGGAGGCCGTCGGCGCGCGCCCGACGGCGGCGCGGGCGGCCACGGCGGTGGCCGGCGTGGCGGCGGGGGCGGCGGACAGGGCGGTGGCCCGGGTCGCGGCCGTGGCGGTGGCCGCCCGCCGGGCAGGAAGCGGCTGATCGACTACCCGCGCCACGACAAGTACGGCTGGCGCCGCTGGGTGCCTTCTTGGAAGCTCGTCTCGGGGCTGTGCCTGGCGTTCCTCGGGCTGGTGATGGGCGGGGCTGCGATCGCGTACTCCCAGGTGGTGATCCCCAAGGAGGACGAGGCCGCCAAGGCTCAGAACAATGTGTACTACTGGGCTGACGGCTCGCAGATGGCCGCGACCGGTGGTGAGGTCAACCGGCAGATCGTCGGGATCGATCAGATTCCCTATGACATGCAGAACGCGGTGATCTCGGCCGAGAACAAGACGTTCCGCGACGATTCCGGTATCGACCCGATGGGTATCGGCCGCGCGGTGTGGAACATGGCCAAGGGCGGCCAGACGCAGGGTGGCTCGACGATCACTCAGCAGTATGTGAAGAACAGCCTGCTGAACGACCAATCGCAGACGTTGTCCCGAAAGGTCAAGGAACTCTTCATCTCCATCAAGGTCGGTGCCGAGATGGAGAAGCCCGAGATCATGCAGGGCTACCTGAACACCGCGTACTACGGACGTGGCGCCTACGGCATCCAGGCCGCGGCCCGGACGTACTTCGGCAAGGACGCCAAGCAGCTCAACCCGAGTGAGTGCGCCTTCCTCGCCTCGCTCCTCAAGGGCGCGACGTACTACGACCCCGCCGGCTCCACCGAGATCGACCCCAGGGCGACGCCCGAGGCGAACCTGAAGCGCGCCACGGAGCGCTGGGACTGGATCCTCGGTGAGATGGTCAAGGACGGCCACCTCGACGCGGCGGACCGGGCGAAGTACCCGGCCTTCCCCAAGGTGCAGCCGCCGAAGAAGAACGCCCAGCTGACCGGTCAGATCGGCTACCTGGTGAGCACGGCCAAGGCCAACTTCATCAACAACCATCCCGGGATGGACGAGAAGAAGCTCGCCCAGGGCGGCTACGAGATCTACACCACCTTCGACAAGAAGAAGGTCAAGGCTCTCGAGGACTCCATCAAGAAGGTCTACGACGAGCACATCGACCCGAAGAAGCGGCCGAAGACGGACACGCACGTCCAGTTCGGCGGTGCTTCGGTCAACCCGAAGACCGGTGAGATTGTCGCCATCTACGGCGGCACCGACGCCACCAAGCACTTCACCAACAACGCGGACCAGACCGGTGCGCAGGTCGGATCGACGTTCAAGCCGTTCGTGCTGGCCGCGGCCATGCAGTACGGCGTGCGGGATCCGAAGGAGGGCAAGGTCCAGGACTCCTCGACCCGCACGATCGTCGATCCGAACAAGAGCCGCTACAACGGCAAGAACAAGCTGCGGATCAAGAACTACGACGGCACCGTCTGGCACAACGAGAAGGGCGAGGAGTGGCTGCAGGTCAATGACGATGACGCCAGCTATGGCCCGATGAGCCTGCGCGAGGCGATGATCCGCTCCGCCAACTCGCCCTATGTGCAGCTCGGCATGGACGTCGGCATCGACGAGGTCCGGCAGACCGCGATCAAGGCCGGTCTGCGCGAGAGCTCGCTGGTCAAGGCCAATGTGCCGTCGTTCTCCCTCGGTATCTCCGACCCGAGCGCCATCCGGATGGCCGGCGCGTACGCGACCTTCGCGAACAACGGTGAGCGCACCGATCCGTTCTCCGTGAAGGAGGTGAAGGAGAAGGGTCAGGTCATCTACAAGCACGAGGCGAAGTCCGAGCGGGCCTTCTCCTCCGCGATCGCCAGCAACGTGACCGACGTCCTGCGTGATGTCGTCGAGAACCCGAAGGGCACCGGCCGGAAGGCCGCGATCCCCGGTCGGGACGTGGCCGGCAAGACCGGTACCACCGACGGCAACAACTCCGCGTGGTTCGTGGGGTACACGCCGAACCTCTCGACGGCGATCGACATGTACCGCTTCGACGACGACGAGACCAAGCAGGGCCGCAAGTTCGAGTCGATGTTCGGTACCGGCGCCCAGCCCAAGATCCACGGTTCGTCCTTCCCCTCGCAGATCTGGAAGGACTACATGACCGACGCGCTCAAGGACATGAAGGTCGAGTCCTTCCCGGAGCCGGAGGACCTGGACGCGGAGCCCGTGTTCGGTGGCGGCGCGCCGAGCCCCACCCCGACGCCGACGGAGACCCCGTCGCAGACACCGTCCGCGACTGTCACTCCCTCGCAGACGCCGTCGCGGACGCCCAGCAAGTCGCCGGACCCGGGCAAGACCTGTGACGTGTGGGACTGGCCGTGCGACGACAACGGCGGCCAGAACGGTGGCCAGGACGGTGGCCAGGACGGCGGCCCGACAGGGACACCGACGACTCCGACGACCCCGACGTCACCGACACCGACAGACACCGGGAACCCCGCGACTCGGGGCGGTGGAAACGGCTGGCTGGGCGGCGAATGACCCGCCCACCGGACCCCGTCCGGTAGCGCCCTGAGGGCCGCCGTGCCCGGCACGTAAGCACACGTACGTCGCCCGGCACGGCGGCCCTCACCGTTTCCCGGGGACGTACGGCAGGATGTCCCCATGCCGAGCCTCCACAAGACGAGTCCGCAGCGGGACCGGTCGCAGACCCCGGCGACGGTGTGTCCCACCCGTCGTGACGAGGTCGCCGCGGCGGGCAGCGAACTGATCGGCGGGCCGGTCGGCCGCCGGGCCCTGCTCGGCGGCGGGCTGCTCACCCCCGTGCGGGTGATCGCGCTGGTGGCGATCGGGATGTTTGCGCTCGGCATGGTGCAGAAGATCCCGTGTTACGACTGGGCCTGGTTCCGGGGCACCACCTCCCAGTACACCCACGCCTGCTACTCCGACATCCCCCACCTCTTCGTCGGGCGCGGGTTCGCCGAGGGCCTGGTGCCGTACTTCGACCGGCTGAGCGGCGACATAGAGTTCCTGGAGTACCCGGTTCTCACCGGTCTGTTCATGCAGGTCGCGGCCTGGCTCACGCCCGGTGGCGGCGACCTCGTGCACCGCGAGCAGATCTACTGGATGGTCAACGCGGGCATGCTGATGGTCTGCGCCGTCATCATGGCCGTCTGCGTGGCCCGCACGCACCGCCGCCGCCCCTGGGACGCCCTCCTGGTCGCCCTGGCCCCCGCGTTCGCGCTCACCGCCACCATCAACTGGGACCTGCTGGCCGTCGCGCTGACCTCGGCCGCCGTACTGATGTGGTCACGCGGCCGTCCGCTCGCGTTCGGCGCCCTGCTCGGCCTCGCGATCGCGGCCAAGTTCTACCCCTTCCTGATCCTCGGGGCGCTGCTCCTGCTGTGCTGGCGGGCGGGCCGCTGGCGGGAGTTCGGCGCGGCGCTCGTCGGTGTGGCCGGTGCCTGGCTCGCCGTGAACCTGCCGGTGATGCTGCTCGCGCCCGCGGGGTGGAAGCAGTTCTACACGTTCAACGAGGAGCGGAACGTCGACTTCGGGTCGGTCTGGCTGCTGATCAGCCAGCGCTCCGGCGAGCAGATCTCTCCCGGGAGCGCCAACACGTACACCATGGTGCTGATGGCGCTCGCGGGCGCGGCCCTCGCCGTCCTGGCGCTCACGGCACCCCGCCGGCCCCGGTTCGTACAGCTCGCGTTCCTGATCGTGGCCGCGTTCGTGCTGACCAACAAGGTGTACTCGCCCCAGTACGTGCTGTGGCTCATTCCTCTCGCGGCGCTGGCCCGGCCGCGCTGGCGGGACTTCCTGATCTGGCAGGCCTGCGAGGTCATGTACTTCCTGGGCATCTGGATGTACCTGGCCTTCACCACCAGCGGCAACAAGCAGGGGCTGCCGACGGACGGCTACCACTTCGCGATCGTCCTGCATCTGGTCGGCACGCTGTACCTGTGCGCCGTGATCGTGCGCGACATCCTGGCGCCCGAACGGGACGTGGTGCGGCAGGACGGCTCGGACGACCCCTCCGGGGGCGTCCTGGACGGCGCTGAGGACGTCTTCGTACAGGGGAGGGCGGCGCACCCCGCCCGTCACGCGGCCCCGGCCGTGGAGGGGCCGCGCGTGGAGTGGGGAGTCCCCGTGGACGCGCCCCCCAGGGACCCGCTGGCGGGCTAGCCCACCAGCGCGCGGGTCAGCGTTCGACGAGCCGGTCGAACTGCGTCGTGGTGTGCCGCAGGTGGGCCACGAGCTCGTCGCCGACCTTGGGCTCCTGAGCATCGGCCGGCACGAACAGGATCGACACCTGCATGTGCGGCGGCTCGGCGAACCAGCGCTGCTTGCCGGCCCAGACGAACGGAGAAAGGTTCCGGTTGACGGTCGCGAGACCGGCGCGGGCCACTCCCTTGGCGCGCGGCATCACTCCGTGCATCGCCTTGGGGGCCTCCAGGCCCACCCCGTGGGAGGTGCCGCCGGCGACGACGACCAGCCAGCCGTCCGAGGCGGCCTTCTGCTGGCGGTAGCCGAAGCGGTCGCCCTTGGCGACGCGCGTGACGTCCAGGACCGCCCCGCGGTACTCGGTGGCCTCGTGGTCGCCCAGCCAGAGCCGGGTGCCGATCCGGGCGCGGAACCGGGTCTGCGGGAACTGCTGCTGGAGCCGGGCCTGCTCCTCGGCCCGCAGATGGCTGACGAACATGGTGTGCAGCGGCAGCCGTGCGGCCCGCAGCCGGTCCATCCAGCCGATGACCTCCTCGACCGCGTCGGTGCCGTCCGTGCGGTCCAGGGGCAAGTGGAGGGCGAAGCCTTCGAGGCGTACGTCCTCGATGGCGGCGTGCAGCCGTCCCAGTTCCTCTTCGAGGATGCCGTGGCGCTTCATGGAGCTCATGCACTCGATGACCACACGGGCGCCCACGAGGGCGTGCACGCCGTCCACGGACGACACGGAGCGGATCACCCGGTCCGGCAGCGGCACCGGCTCCTCGCCCCGCCGGAACGGCGTGAGAACCAACAGGTCGCCGCCGAACCAGTCCTTGATCTTCGCGGCCTCGTACGTGGTGCCCACGGCCAGCATGTCCGAGCCGAACCGGGTGACCTCGTCGGCCAGCCGCTCGTGGCCGAAGCCGTAGCCGTTGCCCTTGCAGACCGGGATCAGACCGGGGAACTGGTCGATCACGGACTTCTGGTGCGCCCGCCAGCGAGCGGTGTCGACGTAGAGGGAGAGCGCCATGGCCGGCCCGGAACCTTTCTGATGGCTGCGGTGTATCAAAGGTGTGTACGAGACTTACGAGATTACGTACGAGATTACGGGCGCGAAGCCCGGGCCGTCAGCGACGCGACATGTAGATGTCCAGCGCCTTGTGCAGGAGCTTGTTGAGCGGGAAGTCCCACTCGCCGACGTACTCCACGGCCTCGCCGCCCGTGCCCACCTTGAACTGGATGAGGCCGAAGAGGTGATCGGTCTCGTCGAGCGAGTCCGAGATGCCCCGCAGGTCGTAGACGGTCGCGCCCATCGCGTAGGCGTCGCGCAGCATCCGCCACTGCATCGCGTTCGAGGGCCGGACCTCGCGGCCGATGTTGTCGGAGGCTCCGTAGGAGTACCAGACGTGCCCGCCGACCACGAGCATCGTGGCCGCGGAGAGGTTCACCCCGTTGTGACGGGCGAAGTACAGCCGCATACGGTTGGGGTCCTCGTTGTTGAGGACGGTCCACATGCGTTGGAAGTACGAGAGCGGGCGCGGGCGGAAGTGGTCGCGTACGGCCGTGATCTCGTACAGCCGCTGCCACTCGGCGAGGTCCTCGTAGCCGCCCTGGACGACCTCGACACCGGCCTTCTCGGCCTTCTTGATGTTGCGGCGCCACAGCTGGTTGAAGCCCTTGAGCACGTCGTCGAGCGAGCGGTTGGCGAGCGGCACCTGGAAGACGTAGCGCGGCTGGACGTCGCCGAAGCCGGCGCCGCCGTCCTCGCCCTGCTGCCAGCCCATCTTCCGCAGCCGGTCGGCGACTTCGAAGGCACGCGGCTCGATGTGCGAGGCCTCGACGTCCTTCAGCCGCTTCACGTCCGGGTCCTGGATGCCGGACTTGATGGCGGCGGAGTCCCAGCGGCGGATGACGACCGGCGGGCCCATCTTCACGGAGAAGGCGCCCTGCTGCTTGAGATGCGCGAGCATCGGCTGCAGCCAGTCGTCCAGGTTCGGGGCGTACCAGTTGATGACCGGGCCCTCGGGCAGATAGGCCAGGTAGCGCTTGATCTTCGGCAGCTGGCGGTAGAGCACGAGGCCCGCGCCGACGAGCTCGCCGGACTTGTCGAACCAACCCAGGTTCTCCGAGCGCCACTCGGTCTTCACATCAGCCCACGCCGGGACCTGGCAGTGGCTCGCCGCGGGCTGGCTCTGGATGAATGCCAGATGCTGCTCACGGCTGATGGTCCTCAGGGTCAGGCTCACGGGGCGCTCCTCGGCAGGTGTGTCCCCATCGGTTCAGGGGCTCCGGCTCTCGCGCCGAAGCCTACTGTGACCGGGGAGCGCCCCGAGGGGACGTGTGTCCTTCGGCCGGTGGCCGACCCGGATGCCTCAGGCGAGGCCGCCGTAGAACATGCCGAGGTAGAAGCCCACCGCCGAGGCGCCGAGCCCGACGATCAAGGCGAAGCGTTCCCTCGTCGTCACCGAGATGAACTGGCCGAACGCGCCGCTCATGATGCCGATCAGCCCCGCCCAGGACGCCAGCACGTGCAGGCTGTGAAACTGCGCGGTGATGAAGGAGAGGACTCCGAGGAAGAGCGTCACCGCCACCAGGGTGTCCTGGAGCGGGTGGGCCCTGCCGTCGGTGGCGAGGAGGGAATGTCCGGGGTCGGGTCGCATTGCCTGTGCCATGGGGCACCTCCTGGCGTGCCTGCGGGACGGCGGCGCATCGTAGCGCCGCCGACATCCGATGTGTACAGATTGCGTCCCCTCACCACCGGATTTCAACCGGAAGCGGATGTGCGGGTACTCTGTACGGTCTGCACCGGTGTCTGCCCAGGTCCGTCCCGGACCCGACGCTCCCCTCGCCCGTCGAGGGGGGTTGTCAGTGGTGGCCGATACCGTTGCTTACGCATCACGACCCTCCTGCCACGGAACGACCGTGGCCGCTGAGTCCAAAGGAGGTGGGTTCCACATGCGTCACTACGAGGTGATGGTCATCCTCGACCCCGATCTCGAGGAGCGCGCTGTCTCCCCGCTGATCGAGAACTTCCTCTCCGTCGTCCGTGAGGGCAACGGAAAGGTTGAGAAGGTCGACACCTGGGGCCGTCGTCGTCTCGCCTACGAGATCAAGAAGAAGCCCGAGGGCATCTACTCGGTCATCGACCTGCAGGCCGAGCCTGCGGTCGTCAAGGAGCTCGACCGACAGATGAACCTGAACGAGTCGGTCCTCCGGACCAAGGTCCTCCGTCCCGAGACCCACTGAGCGCCTAGCTCAGAGGTCATCGGGTTCGAGTAGCAGCAAGCAGCCAGAAGCAATCCCGCCGAGAGGTTCATCCAATGGCAGGCGAGACCGTCATCACGGTCGTCGGCAATCTTGTCGACGACCCCGAGCTGCGCTTCACCCCGTCCGGTGCGGCGGTCGCGAAGTTCCGTATCGCGTCCACCCCCCGCACCTTCGACCGTCAGACCAATGAGTGGAAGGACGGCGAGAGCCTGTTCCTGACCTGCTCGGTCTGGCGTCAGGCGGCGGAGAACGTCGCCGAGTCGCTTCAGCGAGGCATGCGCGTCGTCGTGCAGGGCCGGCTGAAGCAGCGGTCGTACGAGGACCGCGAGGGCGTCAAGCGCACGGTCTACGAGCTGGACGTCGACGAAGTCGGCCCCAGCCTCAAGAACGCCACGGCCAAGGTCACCAAGACCACCGGTCGTGGTGGCCAGGGTGGCTACGGCGGCGGTGGCGGCCAGCAGGGCGGCGGCAGCTGGGGTGGAAACTCCGGTGGTGGCCAGCAGGGTGGCGGCGGTGCTCCCGCCGACGACCCGTGGGCGACCAGCGCGCCGGCCGGTGGCGGCCAGCAGCAGGGCGGCGGAGGCAGCTGGGGTGGAAACTCCAGCGGCGGCGGCTACTCGGACGAGCCCCCCTTCTAGGGCACTCCCCTCGAAGGCAGCTCGTACCCAAACTTCTTGATCACACAGGAGAAACACCATGGCGAAGCCGCCTGTGCGCAAGCCTAAGAAGAAGGTCTGCGCGTTCTGCAAGGACAAGACCGCGTACGTGGACTACAAGGACACGAACATGCTGCGGAAGTTCATTTCCGACCGCGGCAAGATCCGTGCCCGCCGCGTGACCGGCAACTGCACGCAGCACCAGCGTGACGTCGCCACGGCCGTGAAGAACAGCCGTGAGATGGCGCTGCTGCCCTACACGTCCACCGCGCGATAAGGAAAGGGTGACCGACTAATGAAGATCATCCTGACCCACGAGGTCTCTGGCCTCGGTGCCGCCGGCGATGTCGTCGACGTCAAGGACGGTTACGCTCGCAACTACCTGGTCCCGCGTGGTTTCGCGATCCGCTGGACCAAGGGTGGCGAGAAGGACGTGGCGCAGATTCGCCGCGCCCGCAAGATCCACGAGATCGCGACCATCGAGCAGGCCAACGAGATCAAGGCTCAGCTCGAGGGCGTGAAGGTGCGTCTGGCCGTTCGCTCCGGCGACGCCGGCCGCCTCTTCGGCTCCGTGACCCCGGCCGACATCGCCACGGCGATCAAGTCCGCGGGTGGCCCCGATGTCGACAAGCGTCGCGTCGAGCTCGGTTCGCCGATCAAGACCCTGGGCTCGCACCAGGTGTCCGTGCGTCTGCACCCCGAGGTTGCCGCGAAGCTCGGCGTCGAGGTTGTCGCCGCGTAACGCTGCTCTCAGCAGTAGGGAAGGGCCGTACCCCCAGGGGTGCGGCCCTTCCGCCGTTTCGCGGGCACCCGAGCTCTCTGCCGACTCGTCGTTTCACGTGAAACACGGCGTTTCACGTGAAACATTCACCGCGTGGCGCCAGTGACGATCCAGCGTCCGGAGCGGGAGCGCAGCCAGAGGGTCAGCATGCGGACGGTCATCATCAGGGTCATGGCCCACCACAGCGCGGTGAGCCCACCGCCGAGGATGGGGACCAGGAGGGCGACCGGGGCGAAGACCGCCAGGGTGAGCAGCATGGCCCAGGCCAGATAGGGCCCGTCGCCCGCGCCCATCAGGACGCCGTCGAGGACGAAGACCACGCCGGCGATCGGCTGGGAGACCGCGACGACCAGGAGCGCCGGGAGCAGGGTGTCCTGGACCGTGGTGTCGCCGGTGAAGAGCGGGATGAAGAGCGGGCGGGCGAGGATGAGAAGGGCGCCCAGGACGACACCCGAGACCACGCCCCAATGGAGCATGCGGCGGCAGACCTGCCGGGCACCGTCGGCGTCGTCGGCGCCGAGATAGCGGCCGATGATGGCCTGGCCGGCGATGGCTATCGCGTCCAGCGCGAAGGCCATCAGGCTCCACAGGGACAGGATGATCTGGTGGGCGGCGACCTCGGCGTCGCCCATGCGGGCCGCGACGGCGGTGGCGATCATCAGTACCGCCCGCAGGGAGAGCGTACGGACAAGCAGCGGGACGCCCGCCTGGGCGCTGGCGCGTATGCCGGCTGCGTCCGGCCTCAGGGAGGCGCCGTGGCGCCGCGCTCCACGGACCACCACGACGAGGTACACGGCGGCCATGGCGCACTGGGCGATGACCGTGCCCCAGGCGGAGCCGGCGATGCCCATCCCGGCGCCGTAGACCAGGCCCACGTTGAGTACGGCGTTGGCCGCGAAGCCACCGATGGCCACGTAGAGCGGTGTACGGGTGTCCTGGAGGCCGCGTAGGACGCCTGTGGCGGCCAGGACCACCAGCATGGCCGGGATACCCAGGCTGGAGATGCGCAGATAGGTAATGGCGTACGGGGTGGCCGTGTCGGAGGCGCCGAAGATGTCGACCAGCCAGGGGGCGGCGGGCAGGGTGATGGCGACGACCGCCGCTCCCAGCAGGAGCGCGAGCCAGATGCCGTCCATGCCCTGACGGATGGCTGCCGTGAGGTCACCGGCTCCCACCCGGCGGGCTACGGCGGCCGTGGTCGCGTAGGCGAGGAAGACGAAGACACTGACGGCGGTGGTGAGCAGGGCTGCCGCGATGGCGAGACCGGCGAGCTGGGGAGTGCCGAGGTGTCCGACAATGGCACTGTCGACCATGAGGAAGAGCGGCTCTGCGACAAGCGCGCCGAAGGCCGGGACGGCGAGCGAGATGATCTCTCTGTCGTGCTGCCGGCGGACGGCCTTGGGGGTCGGGGGAGCCTGGGTCATGGGTCTCAATCTAATCTTCCACAGGTAAGAGATGCAATGAGTCTAGGGTCCTTACATCTCCTTGGTGTGGAGCTTCGGGTGTGCGCCGTTTGTTCTGATCTTGGTCCAGAGGAAAAAGTTTTTCTCCCCCACAGCCCGTGGATGGAAAAGGTGCAGGTCAGGAGGGTGTCGTGGGGTGGGCTATGAGTTTGTCCACATGGCTGTCCCCCGGTCCGTGCACAGGTTCGGCGGAGTTCTCCACAGCATCTGGTCGTTCACCCACAGGCCCTGTGGATAACCAGATTGGCTGACGGTGCCGACGGGCCTACCGTGGTCCGGCGCACGACGCGCCAAAAGCGGAGTCAAAGCCTCTTGTTTGTCCGAGCCGTGGCGTAAGAAAGAGTGGCACGGCGAGGTCCGCGGAGCGGACGGGAGGAGGTGGCTTGGTGAGCATTCCCGAGCCCTTGGACGACCCCTGGGCCGACAGCGGACCGAGTGACCGGCTGCCCGTCGCACGCCCTCGCGGTGAGAGCCGTGGTCGGGGGCGGGGCCGTGAGGACCAGCACGACCGCGGCAGCGACAGCGGCCCGTGGGACAGCGGCCTCTCCGGCTTCGAGCGCGTGCCTCCGCAGGATCTCGACGCCGAGCAGTCCGTCCTCGGCGGCATGCTGCTCTCCAAGGACGCCATCGCGGACGTCGTGGAGATCATCAAGGGCCATGACTTCTACAAGCCCGCCCACGAGACGGTCTACGCTGCCATCCTCGACCTGTACGCGAAGGGCGAGCCGGCCGACCCGATCACGGTCGGTGCGGAGCTCACCAAGCGGGGCGAGATCACCCGTGTCGGCGGGGCCTCCTATCTGCACACGCTCGTCCAGTCCGTGCCGACCGCGGCGAACGCTGCGTACTACGCGGAGATCGTCCATGAGCGCGCCGTGCTGCGCCGTCTCGTGGAGGCCGGCACCAAGATCACGCAGATGGGATACGCGGCCGATGGCGACGTCGACGAGATCGTGAACTCGGCCCAGGCCGAGATCTACGCGGTCACCGAGCAGCGCACCACCGAGGACTATCTGCCCCTCGGCGACATCATGGAGGGCGCGCTCGACGAGATCGAGGCGATCGGCTCCCGCAGCGGCGAGATGACCGGTGTCCCGACCGGCTTCACCGATCTCGACCAGCTCACCAACGGACTGCACCCCGGCCAGATGATCATCATCGCGGCCCGCCCCGCCATGGGTAAGTCGACGCTCGCCCTGGACTTCGCCCGGGCCTGCTCCATCAAGCACAACCTGCCCAGCGTCATCTTCTCCCTCGAAATGGGCCGCAACGAGATCGCGATGCGCCTGCTCTCGGCGGAGGCCCGGGTGGCGCTGCACCACATGCGCTCCGGCACCATGACGGACGAGGACTGGACCCGGCTGGCCCGCCGGATGCCGGACGTCTCGCAGGCCCCGCTCTACATCGACGACTCCCCGAACCTGTCGATGATGGAGATCCGTGCCAAGTGCCGTCGGCTCAAGCAGCGTGCCGGGCTCAAGCTCGTGGTCATCGACTATCTCCAGCTGATGCAGTCCGGCGCCAAGAGGTCCGAGAGCCGCCAGCAGGAAGTCTCGGACATGTCGCGAAACCTCAAGCTCCTGGCCAAGGAGCTCGAACTGCCGGTGATCGCGCTCTCGCAGCTGAACCGTGGTCCCGAACAGCGCACCGACAAGAAGCCGATGGTCTCCGACCTCCGTGAATCCGGCTCGATCGAGCAGGACGCGGACATGGTCATCCTGCTTCATCGCGAGGACGCATACGAGAAGGAGTCACCGCGCGCGGGCGAGGCGGACATCATCGTCGGCAAGCACCGAAACGGTCCGACGGCGACGATCACGGTGGCCTTCCAGGGCCACTACTCGCGCTTCGTCGACATGGCGCAGACCTGATCGCCTCCTGTGCCCAGGTGTAGGGCTCGGATTTCGTGGCCAAATCTCAGGCCGGTTGGCCATGGCGTGGCCACTTGGCCACGCTGGTGAGACGGGCACGTCAGCAGCCTTCACCACACGTCCTCACCGTAGAACGCTGCGAGCGCGGCCGCGAGAGGGGCGGCGTCCTGCCGCGCCCGACGAATCGACCGCAGCCGCCGGGTGGTGCTCACTTGTCGCAGTGCTCGGCGGGCTCCTGGCGAGCAGGCGCATCACCGACGTACTCGCCATCGTCCCGTTCGTACCCGGCCGCACGAAGCACCGTCGGATCGCGCAACCACTGCCGCCCGTCGCTGTCGATGAACTGGATCGCCCGGACCGGAGCCCCGCCCTGCTCGATCCCGAAGTGGCTCAGAAGGAATTCGTCGATGGCGCGGTGATCAAAGACCATTCGAGTGCAGGGTGGGATGGTCTCGAAGGCCATGAAGACCCACTCATGCTTGGCCGGGTCGATGTTCGCGTCCGGCGCGTACCACCACAGCTCGACGTTGGTCACCGGATCCAGCGAGCGGTTCACGATGATGATCGTCTCGGCAAGCTCGCCGGCTGACTGGGCCCAGTAGCCGACCCGCCCAGCCTGCCGCCGCTCGTCCTGGTCCAACTGCCTGCGTGTCGCGTCTACGCTCGACGACGCCACCGTGGCGCTGAAGAACAGGCCGATCGCGGCCGCGATGGCCGTCAAAGCCGTTGCCCAGGGCACCAAAATGTCGCTGAGACCACGTGGCCGCCGCGTCGCGCCCGGTGATGCGCTGGCTCGCGGACGTCTGCGGCGGGCGTACAGCCGACGTGCCCTGACGGTGGGGGAGGTCGCTCGATGCACCACAACATCACCATCAGCCAGAGGGCGCATCTCGGCCACTGGGCGTCCGCCACCCGGCAGGAGGGAACGGACCTGACCAGTGTTGGACGGCAGGGTGGGGATGTGCCATGTGCATGAGACGAAGCGCTGTCACGTCGCCTTGAGACAGTGAAGAAGGCGCAGGTCACAACATCGCTGTTGGCCAGCGAAGCTAGGACCTACCAGGGCTTCCCCTGGACACATAAGGCGGGCACACGCGCGGAGGTCGGCCGACGGGAGGTCAGCCGGCACGGAATCAGCCGACGGGTGATCAGCCGACCTTGCCGACCGGGCTGATCTCGAGGGGGCGGTTCGGGGAGTCCGGGTTGTCGACCGGGAGGGAGCCCGCCGGCCAGTTCAGGGTGATCGTCTTCGTCTCGTTCGGCGGGGTGACGAGGATCTTGGACACCCTTACACCCGTGCCCCCGGTGGTGTTGAGCGGGAACGTGATGTTGAAGGCGGCGGACTCGCCGTCCTTGAGGACGCCCGAGATGGGCTTGTCGCCGTTGCGTGCCACCGAGAGGGTGTCGCCTGCCGCGGTCTTCAGGTCTACGCCCGCGAAGCCGCTGATCGTGCAGTCACGGCCGCCGCCGTTCTTCAACTGGACCGTGACGATTCCCTCCACCTTGTCGGTGGTGTTGTCGACAGCGCTGACCTCCAGCTCGTCGCTGCGGCAGATGCCGGCCGGCTTACCGCCGGAGCCCGTGCCCGCCGTGGTCCCTTCGCCGCTTCCGTTGCCACCGCCGCTGCTCTTGCCGGCGCTCTGGCTGCTGCCGCCGCTGCCGCTGGTGTCCGTGGCTGCCTCGGTGGGTCCGGTGCCGGCGCTGCTGCCCGAGGGAGCGGTGGATGCCGAGCCGGTGGGCTGGGCGTTCGTGGTGGCGGCGTCGTCGCCGCTGCAGGCGGTCAGCGTGAGCGTGCTGACCAGCGTGAGGCCGGCGAGGAGCGTCTTGGTGGCGTGCGTCAGCTTCATGTGTTCCCCCGTGGGTGTGTGGTCGGTGATTCGCTGCCGGTCGGCGCTTCCGTCCGGCTCGGCAACAGAGAATCCGTTCCAGGAAAGCGGGGGCAAGCCGACGCGCGCTTTCGGGGATGCTGGAATGCCGAGGCGGTTCTGACCTGCTGAAACGTCATGCCCTGGAACGCCGTGGTGGGACGCGCCAATGGGCGCCCGCGCTCTGATCCGGCGAGTTGTGAGGTTCCTCAGAGGCGAACTCGCTCCCGCCACACGGGTATCCGACGGGAAATGTGGTCGACGCCCGCTCGGGCAGCGCGTTGGATCGATGCATGACCTCACCTTTCGAAGCTCTGCTTCCCAGTACCGAACGGGCGTTGCTGCACCGTGTCGCGGTCGCCCAGTCCGAGGGACGTACGCCTTCCTTCGTCGGGGCCGTGGCCCGCGAGGGGGCCATGGTGTGGAGCGGGGCGCGCAGCTGTGTCGAGGGGCACGCCCCGGACGCCGACACGCAGTACCGGATCGGCTCGCTCACCAAGGTCTTCACCGCCGTTCTGGTGATGCGGCTCCGTGACGAGGGCCTCCTCGATCTGAACGACCCTCTGGAGAAGCATCTTCCGGGCACGGACGTCGGCGAGACGACCATCGCCCAACTCCTCGCTCATACGGCGGGTCTCGCGGCGGAGAGCCCCGGTCCGTGGTGGGAGCGGACGCCCGGGACGGTACGGCCGAAGCTGACCGATGTACTCGGTGAGGAGCCGATGCTGCACCCGGTGGGACGTCACTTCCACTACTCCAACCCCGGCTACACCCTGCTCGGTTCGCTGGTCGAGACGCTGCGTGGGGTCTCCTGGGAGGAGGCGCTGCGCGGCGAGATCCTGGAGCCGCTGGGGATGACGCGGACGAGCGTGCAGCCGGTAGCTCCGCACGCCGGCGGCTGGGCCGTACACCCGTGGGCCGATGTGATGCTGCCCGAACCCTCCGAGGATCTGGGGCTGATGGCGCCGGCCGGACAGCTCTGGTCGACGGCCGAGGACCTCTGCCGCTTCGCGCGGTTCCTCGCGCAGGGCGACGATCGTGTGCTCGGCGCGGCCTCGGTCGAGGAGATGCGCACGCCGGCGTCCGCGCCCGGTGCCGGTGACTGGGAGGGCGGCTACGGACTGGGTGTCCAGCTGCTGCGCAAGGACGGCCGGACGCTGATCGGCCACACCGGCTCGCTGCCGGGGTTCGTCGCCTGTCTCTGGGTGAGTGTCGAGGACGGTGTCGCTGCGGTCGCCCTCGCCAATGCCACCTCCGGGCCGCTGATGGCGTCGGTGGCGGCCGATCTCGTACGGATCGTGGCGGAGGCCGAGCCCAGGTTCCCCGAGCCGTGGAGGCCGATGCCCGAGGGCGAGGTGGATCAGGAGCTGCTGGACCTTGCCGGGCCCTGGTACTGGGGCACGTACGCGTTCGGGCTGCGCCTCGGTCCGGACCGAAGCGCGACCCTCGAACCGCTGAGCGGTGTCGGGCGGCGGGCTACCTTCCGAGCGCTGCCGGAGGGGGGCTGGATCGGCCTGAACGGCTACTACCTGGGGGAGACACTCCGCCCGGTCCGGCATCCTGACGGCTCGGTGAGCCATCTCGATCTGGGGTCCTTTGTCTTCACCCGGGAGCCGTACGAGCGGAGCGACGCGGTCCCGGGCGGAGTGGACGCGGCGGGTTGGCGCGGCCTCTGAACGGCTGTTTCACGTGAAACAGGACGCCGAGGGCGGCTAGGCGGGAACGTGCGGCCCTTCGACGACGCGGACCAACGGGGCCAGCTCCGGGTTCTTGGCCGCCTCGTCGAGGGCTTCGCGCAGCGCCCGGTCGTTGGTGGGCCGGGCCGCCGTAAGGAGTTCCATCCCCGCCTCGGTGACGTCGGTGTAGATCCCGCGCCGGTCGGTGGCGCAGAGGTAGCGGGTCAGGAGACCCCTGTCCTCAAGGCGGGTCACCAGTCGGGTGGTGGCACTCTGGCTGAGGACGACGGCGTCGGCGACCTGCTTCATCTGAAGATGCCCGCCGGGACCGCTGTGCTGGCGGCTGAGCACATCGAGCAGGGAGTACTCGCGCACGCTCAGGCCGTGCTGCGACTCCAGGGCGCGCTCGATGTGGGACTCGATCCTCCCGTGCAGCAGCGAGAGGGCGCACCAGCCCTGGGAGAGGGCGGTGAGTGCGGGGGCGGTCGCGGTCATGGTCTCTCCTCGGTCCGGAGCGGCTTTTCCCAGAGTAGACGATGAGCGCAAAAGCCCGCGTGTGCAATTACTCGCGCTCTACCCCGCCGCGACGGTCAGAGGCGCGAACCGGCGGCCCCAGTCGCCCGGCAGGTCGGGCAGAGAGCGCACCATGACCGCGTTGAAGGCGATCGAGGCGAGGCCGTTCGCCTTCAGCCAGGTCAGGAGCGCCTCATGGCGTACGTCGATGTCCGTGCGCAGGGGGCGGTCGGTGGCGGCGGCCAGGGCGGCGACGAGGGCCTGTGCGGTGGCCGTGTCGCGAGCGATCAGGGGTCCGACCACATGGGTGTCCATGTTGGGCCAGGCTGCGGCGAAGCCCGTGATCTCGCCGTCCTCCTCGGCGACGCGGAGGTGGTCCGCGAAGGCCGGCAGGCGGGTGATCATATGCGTGCGGTCCAGGCCGAAGATCTCGGTGTCCAGGCGGAGCACCGTCTGGAGGTCCTCGGCCGTGGCGGCGCGGGTCGCGATCTCCGGGACCGGCTCCGTCGAGGTGAAGTGGCCCTTGAGCATCTCCGCGCGGCCCGTCTGGACGAAGCCCAGCTGCTCGTAGAGCGGCTGACCGTTCGGGGTCGCATGGAGCGTGAGCGGGGTGTCTCCGGCCTCGGCCACCACGTGGTGCATCAGACGGCGCCCCACTCCTCGGCGGGCGTACCGCTCGGCGACGAGCACCATGCCGATCGCGGAGAGCCCGGGGCCGTACGAGGTGACCACGCTTGCCGCGATCAGCCCCTTGCCGTCGGGGTCGTCGATGCCGTAGCCAGTCCCCGCGGTCAGCAGGAGGTTCCACTTGTGCTCCTCGCGCAGCCAGCCCCGGTCCTCGGAGAGATCGGCGCAGGCGGTGAGGTCCGCGGAGGTGAGGATACGGATGGGAAGCTGATCGAGCGGGGTGAGCGACGTCGGCATGAGGCTCAGGCTGTCGGACGCAATGATCGTTCGTCCACCGCTTTACGGGAACTCGTCTGCGCCCGCAGGCGACGACCGCGGCGCGTCAGTCCCCAGGGCTTCAGCACAGAGATCGCGGTCATGAACAGATAGGCCGCAGTCGACACCGTCGGCGCCGACACCAGGCTGGGATCCGGCACCCCGGCCGCCGCCGCGTGCTCGATCCCCGGACGCAGTGCGAAGACGGTCGCGGTCGCCGTGGCCAGGGTGATCCAGAACTTGACCCAGACCCAGCGGTGCCGGGCCAGCCCCCAGGGAGTGCCCAGGGAGAGCACCAGCCCGCTCGTCAACGTCACCACCGCGACCGGAGCGAGCAGCCAGTCCGCGAATACCTTCATCGCACGGTAGGAGGCTTCGGTGAGCGAGGGGTCGCCCGTCGTGTAGGCCGTGATGCCGAGCGTCAGCAGTCCCACACTGAGCCCGAGCCACGCCACGGAGACGGCGACATGGACGACGAGGAGAGCCCGCCGAGCGGGGCGCTGGAGATGTTTCACGTGAAACACCGTGCCGCGCCGCCCCCTCGCCCCGCGTCTGACGGGGGGAGTAACCATACGTACTAGCCTCGGCGTACATGACCACTTCCCCGGGCGCCGGAAGGCTCCATCTCTTCGACCTCGACGGCACCCTGATCCGGGGCTCGGCGGCCGCGGTGGAGATCTCGCGGCAGCTCGGTCTCGCCGAGGAGATCGCCGCCCTGGAGCGCGGATTCCTGCTGGACGGGATGACGCCCGACGAGTTCGCGGTTCAGGCCCACGCTCTCTGGTCCGCTCTGACGACGGAGCAGGTCACGGCCGCCTTCGAAGGGGCGCCCTGGCTGGCCGGTATCCGTGAGGTCTGGGCGGACATCCACGCCCAGGGAGGGCGCTGCGCCGTCATCTCGCTCTCGCCGGATTTCTTCGTCGAGCGCCTTCTCGACTGGGGGGCCGATGCGACCCATGGCTCCCGCTGGCCGTCGGTGCCGTTCACCGCGCCCATCGACCGTCCGAGCATCCTCACCGCTGCGGCGAAGGTGAGCATCGCGCGCCGGCTCTGCGCGGAGTACGGGATCGGCCTGGAGGACTGCGTGGCCTACGGCGACTCGATGTCCGACGCGGAACTCTTCGCCGCCGTGCCGCTCACCGTGGCGGTGAACGCCGATCATCATCTGGCCGGGCTGTCCCGCCACACCTACACCGGAGGCGATCTGCGCGAGGCATACGACCTGGTCCGAAAGAGCGCAGCCTAGTCGCGCCACGGGGCTAATGCCCGAGAATTCCACTTTCTGTCCGAACCGGTGGTCGAACCTGTCAAGCTGCGGCGACAAGAGCCGCAGGCGTGAGGCGAGGCACACAATGGAAGAGGCCGTGCACGACGACGGCGAAGCACCGCCCCGGATAGCCCCGGGGCCATCCTCCGACCGGCCGCCCCGCAACGGGCCGTCCCCTGACGCGATCCTCATCCGCCGCACCCTGGCGGAGATCGCTCCCGTCGCCGACAAGGTGACCTCCTACTTCTACGCCTTGCTCTTCGTCCGCCACCCCGAGCTGCGCGCGATGTTCCCCGCTGCGATGGACACCCAGCGCGACCGCCTCCTCAAGGCGCTGCTGACGGCGGCCGAGCACATGGACGACGCCCCCGTACTCACCGAGTACCTCCAGAACCTGGGCCGTGGACACCGCAAGTACGGGACCCGGCCGACGCACTACCCGGCCGTCGGCGAGGCGCTGATCGGGGCGCTGATCCGGTACGCCACCCTGACCTGGAACGAGGAGACCGAGGCTGCCTGGGTGCGGACGTACACGACGATCTCGCAGATCATGATCGACGCGGCGGCCGAGAGCGAGCTGCATGCCCCCGCCTGGTGGCAGGCCGAGGTCGTCTCGCACGATCTGCGGACCCCGGACATCGCGGTGATCACCCTGCGGCCCGACCAGCCGTACACCTTCCTCGCCGGCCAGTACACGACTCTGGAGACGCCGTGGTGGCCGCGCGTGTGGCGGCACTACTCCTTCGCCTCGGCGCCCCGCCCCGACGGGCTGCTCACCCTCCACGTCAAGGCGGTCCCCGCCGGCTGGGTCTCCAATGCCCTGGTGCACCACGCGCGACCCGGCGACATCCTGCGCCTCGGCCCGCCCGCGGGGTCGATGACGGTCGACCACTCCACGGACAACGGGCTGCTGTGCCTGGGCGGCGGCACGGGAATCGCGCCCATCAAGGCGCTGGTCGAGGACGTCGCCGAGCACGGGGACCGGCGCCCCATGGAGGTGTTCTACGGGGCACGCAGCGGCCATGACCTGTACGACATCGACACGATGATGCGGCTCCAGAAGACGTACCCCTGGCTGTCGGTGCGGCCGGTCACGGAGGAGGACCAGGCACAGCTGCCGGACGTCGTGCGCCAGTACGGTCCGTGGACCGAGTACGAGGCCTATCTGTCGGGGCCGCCCGGCATGATCCGGCGCGGGGTGGACACTCTGCGGGGAATCGGAATCCCCGCAGAACGCATCCGCCACGACCTCCTGACAGAGCTCGCGTCCTGACCGAAGAACTCCCGTCGGGCTTCTAACCCAGGTCGGGGGCGTGCATGGCGCGGACGCCCTCGATATTGCCGTCCAGGTAGTGGCGCAGGGACAACGGCACGAGGTGGACGGCGGCGATGCCGACCCGGCTGAACGGCACCCGGACGATCTCGTACTCCCCGCAGGGCTCCTCGACCTCGGGGCCGTGCCGCAGTGAGGGGTCCATCGAATCGAGCCGGCAGACGAAGAAGTGCTGGACCTTCACTCCCGAGACACCGCCGTCGACGATGTGCTCGACGGTGTCGACGAAGCAGGGGACCACATCGGTGATCTTGGCGCCGAGCTCCTCGTGCACCTCGCGGTGGAGGGCTTCGACGACAGTGGTGTCCGAGGGCTCGACCCCGCCACCCGGCGTCACCCAGTAGGGATCCACCCCCGGCTTCGTGCGCTTGATCAGGATGAGGTCGTTTCCATCGAGCAGAATGGCGCGTGCGGTGCGCTTGACCACAGGTCGTTCGGTCATGGGAAGAAAATGGCCCGCCACAGGTGTCCTGAAACTCACCAGTCTCCGGAGGCTCGCAGGAGCCACTCATGGGCCCGCGCGATGTGCGGCAGTGCGAGGGTCCCGGTCCGGACGACGAGGAAGTACGTCCGCAGCGGCGGCACCGGCGGATCGAGGAGTGCCACGAGTCGGCCCTGCTCCAGCGCTTCCTCGCACAGATAGCGCGGCAGGACGGCCAGCCCCGCCCCGGCGGCGGTGGATTCCAGGACGGCCCGCAGGTCGGGCGCCACGACGGTGGCGGTCGCGGCCGGCTTGGTCTCGAAGACGGCCGCCCAGTAGCGGGAGACGAACGGCAGCGACTCGTGCACTTCCACCACCGGCAGCTGTTCAAGGACCACGGCGCCCTTGCGCAGCAACAGGTCGGGAGCCAGCCGCGCGGCCCAGCGCGGGGCGGCGACCAGCACATGTTCCTCGTCGCAGAGCGGCGTGGAGCTGAACAGCCCTCCGCGTGGGCGGGCGGTGGCGACGGCCAGATCGTGGTGGCCCGCGGCGAGCCCGTCGAGGATCTCCTCGGTCGTGGCGGGGAACGTGGCCCGCACCGCGAGCCCCTGGGAGACCAGCGTGGTGAGGGCGGGCAGCACACGCATCGAGGTGAACTCGGGAGGCCCGGCGAAGTGCAGGGTGCGGACGCCGTTCTCCTCGTCCAGACCGGTCTCGGCGATCTCCACGAGCGCGTCCAGATGCGGGGCGGCGCGGTGGGCGAGCTCGTCACCGATCGTGGTGGGGGTGACCCCACGGGCCTGTCTGAGGAAGAGCGGGCGGCCGAGCTGCCGTTCCAGGGTGCGGATCTGGCTCGTGACGGCGGGCTGGGAGAGTCCGAGAAGGGCCGCGGCGCGGGTGAAGGAGCCGGCCCGGTGCACCGCGACGAAGGTGCGCAGCAGGGCGAGATCCATGTCCGCCCCCTCCCGGCCGTGTCGGCCGTTCGACTCAGGCGGTCGGCTGACTGCGCCTCAGGACCGTCCAACTATAAATAAGTCGATAGGTCTCTGTCGCTACCGTGATTGGACACTGACGCAGAGTCAACTAGCCTTGTTCAGGCGGTCTCCGCGCGTGGAACCCGGGGTGTTCCGAGCCATGAGGGGGGAGGCTCGGAGCGCCCCGGTTCCGTGCGGAGCGCTCCTAAAAACGTGCGGACGGCGCCCGGACGTCAGGTGGAGAGGCTCAGCGGGCCGTGGTCGCTGCGGCCGTGTCGAGGGCGCGCAGGACGTCCGCGATCAGGTCCTCCAGGTCCTCCGCACCCACGGAGAAGCGGACGAAGCCCTCCGGCACGGCGTCGCCGCCCCACCGGCCGCGCCGCTCGGCCGTCGAGCGGACACCGCCGAAGCTGGTGGCGTCGTCCACGAGCCGTAGCGCGCCGAGGAACCGCTCCGCTCGGTCCCGGTCGGGCAGGACGAAGGACACCACGGGTCCGAAGCGCTTCATCTGCGTCGCCGCGACCGCGTGGGAGGGGTCGTCCGGCAGTCCGGGGTACCGCAGCCCGGTCACCTCGTCCCGCTTGCTCAGCGCCTCCGCGAGGGCGAGTGCCGTGGTGCACTGCCGGTCGATGCGGAGCTGGAGCGTGGCCAGTGAACGGTGGGCGAGCCAGGCCTCCATGGGGCCGGGGATGGCCCCGACGATCTTGCGCCAGCGCCGCACGTCCGCCGCGAGCCGCGGATCGAGGCAGCTGACGTGACCGAGGAGGATGTCGCCGTGCCCGGTCATGCCCTTGGTGTCGCTGGCGACGGAGAAGTCCGCCCCCAGCTCCAGGGGGCGCTGGCCGAGCGGGGTGGCCAGGGTGTTGTCGACGGCGACCAGAGCGCCGGCCTCATGGGCCGCCCGCGCCAGACGGCGGATGTCGCAGACGTCGAGCCCGGGGTTGGAGGGCGTCTCGATCCACAGCAGCCGCGCACCCTCCAGTACGGACAGCTGGGCGTCGCCGCCGGTGGGCGCGGTGCGGACCTCGATCCCGTACGCCCTGAGCTGCTCGTGCACCAGGGGCAGCGCCTGGTATCCGTCGGCGGGTACGACGACCGCGTCGCCGGACTTGAGCTGGGAGAAGAGGACGGCGGAGATGGCGGCCATGCCCGAGGCGAAGACGAGCGTTTCGACGCCCGGTTCTCCCGGCGCCTCCAGCTCGCCGACGGCGCGCTCCAGGTGGGTCCAGGTGGGGTTCTCGTCCCGCCCGTACGTATAAGGCCCGGTGGGGTCGCCCGGCAGATGGAAATGGGCTGCGAAGACCGGTCCCGGCAGGGTCGGCTCGTACTTCACCGGCTCGGGAAGCCCCGCCCGTACCGCCCGTGTCCCGTCGCCGACGGCGCCGAGGTCCTCGGCGCCCCCGAACGTGTCCGTGCTCATGCCGCCCGTTCCTCCACACTCTCGCTCACCGCGGCCAGCAGTCCCTCGCTCGCCGCCTCCACCATCTCAAGGCACTCCTCGAAGCCGTCCATCCCCCCGTAGTACGGGTCGGGCACGTCGAGGTCGTCGGCCGCCGGGTCGTACGAGCGCAGCAGCCGCACCTTCGCCGCGTCCTCCGGAGTCGGCGCGAGCGCGCGCAGCGCCCGCAGATGCCCCTCGTCGAGAGCGATCACCAGATCGAGCGCGGCGAACCACGAGGCGCGGAACTGGCGGGCGGTGTGCCCGGAGGCGTAGCCGTGCTCCTCCAGGACGGCGGTCGTCCGCGGATCGGCGCCGTCGCCCTCGTGCCAGCCTCCGGTGCCCGCGCTGTCCACCTCGACCGCGCCCGCCAGGCCGGCCTCCTCCACGCGGGCGCGGAAGACGGACTCGGCCATCGGCGAGCGGCAGATGTTGCCGGTACAGACGAAGCAGACGCGGTACGTCATGGTCCGCACTCAGTCCCCGTCGGGGAGCACGACGTTGAGCGCCCAGGAGACGACAGAGATGATCAGGCCGCCGAGGACGGCGGTCCAGAAGCCCTCGACATGGAAACTGAGATCGAGCTGCTCTGCCAGCCAGGAGGTGAGCAGCAGCATCAGGGCGTTGATCACCAGCGTGATCAGGCCGAGGGTGAGGATGAACAGCGGAAGCGAGATCAGTTTGACGATCGGCTTCACCAAGAAGTTCACCAGACCGAAAACCAGGGCGACGAGGATGAGTGTCCAGGCCTTCTTGCCCGTGCTGTCACCGGTCAGGGTGATGTCCTGGAGCAGCCAGATCGCCACTCCCAATGCGCCCGCGTTCGCGAGCGTCTTGACTACGAAATTCATCATGTGTCTGATCGTGGCAGACATGATCGGGCCAACGGCAGGGGCAGACGCACGATGAAAGCATTCCGACTGGACGAGCTCGAGGCGGAGCGCGCCGCCAACGACGGTGCGTACCTCCAGTTCCTGCGGGAGCGGAACATGTCCGTCGGTCTGTACGCGCTCGACGCCGGCTCGCTCGACCCGCAGCAGCCGCACGGCCAGGACGAGGTG
Organism: Streptomyces sp. NPDC012508; assembly: GCF_042902595.1. NCBI lineage: Bacteria > Bacillati > Actinomycetota > Actinomycetes > Kitasatosporales > Streptomycetaceae > Streptomyces > Streptomyces sp. NPDC012508. The sequence continues at coordinate 250,130 of NZ_JBIBEO010000004.1, read as the reverse complement.
TACTTCGTCGTCAGCGGACGGGCTGCGATCACGGTGGGGATGGAGACGACGCAGGTGGCGCGCGGCAGTGTGGTCTACGTACCGGCCGGTGTGGCCCACAAGTTCCACCACATCACCGAGGACCTGCGGGTCATGGTGGTGTTCTCGCCGCCGGAGAGCTGAACTCCCCTAGGGGATGGATCAGGGGATAGCAAGGGCTCCGAGGCCCCCGCGGGCACAGGTGCCACCCCTAGCATCGAGAGTGTCCGGCGCAGAGCGCGCGGGACGGACTCTTCGGAGATGAGGGAAGCACGATGGCGGTACGAGAGATTCTCGCGGGGATGCCCTGGTGGGTGAAGTGGGTCGCCATACCCGTCATCGCCCTGTTCGTTTTCGGCGGCCTGATCACCAGCATCGCGACGTTCGTGATCGGTCTGCTCTTCAAAGTGCTGGTCTTCGTCGCCCTCGTCGGCGGACTGATCTACGTCGTACGGAAGTTCATGTCCTCGTCGACGTCGCGCGAGGACTGGTAGCACACGCTACCGATCGGTAGGGGCGGGCCGTGGGGGTGTTAGCCCGGGCGAGGGACGCGGCCCGGGAATCCAGGGCCAGGCCTGGAGCTGCCATTAGAGTGGCACATCTCTGCCGCCCCGGGGAAAACTGGCGTAGACCTCCGCATCGACCTGCGGTGGTCCACCTCCGTCCCGGGCGGGTCCGCCATGGACCCCACCGGTTCCCAGGCCGCGGCGGGCGCGCGGGGGCGGCCCCCGCGGGCGGGTGTACGGCACCCGTCGTCATGCCTGGGGGTGACCTTTGGCCACGGCTACGCAGTCCGCCGCTCCTACCCTGATCGGCTCGGTGCAGCGGGCGCTGAGACTACTGGAGGCCGTGGGCTCCCATGAGGACGGAGCTCCCGCCAAACAACTCGCGCGCGAGGCGGGGCTCCCGCTGCCCACGGCGTACCACCTGCTCCGCACCCTGACGCATGAGGGCTATCTCCGCCGCGAGAAGGGTGTGTTCGTCTTCGGCGACGCGGCCGGTCGACTGGCCGGCGGCGGAGACCTGCAGAATCGTCGCACCAAGATCGAAGATTCACTCGCGCACTGGCGCGACGAGATCGGCGTCCCCGTCTACTTCGCGATCTACCGCGAGGGCGAGATCGAGCTCGTCGCCGTCGCCGACACTCCCTCCGCCCCCGCTGTGGACGAGTGGGCCGACTTCCGCGAGACGGGTCACGCGCATGCGATCGGTCAGTGTCTGCTCAGTCAACTGGATCTGAAAACTCGTCAAGACCACCTCGATCGCCATCCGGTGGAATCCATCACTCCGTACACGGTGCGTAACCGGCGTACCCTTTTGGATCGTTTGGGCGCTATGGGGCGAATGGAACCCCTGGTGGAGCGTCAGGAATATGCGCTCGGCACGGTCTGCGCCGCGATCCCCATCACTGCGGGGTCCACAGCGGCCGCGATGGCCATTTCTCTCCCTCTTCACCAGCAAGAACGGTTGCTGCCCGCAGTCGACCGACTACGCAATGAGATCGGAAGGCTCTTCAGTAGCTTCGCTTTCTCTATCAGTATCTGAAAAATCACTCCTTGTGATCTGCTAGTGCGTACAGCACGATTGCGTCAAGAGGGCCGTGAGGGATCATTCCTGGCCGTTTTGGTCACAGCTTTCAGCTGCTGTGTTTACACAACTGCTTCATCTACTGCGGGGTACATCATGCGAGAGTCGGTTCAGGCCGAGGTTCTGATGAGCTTCCTCGTCTCCGAGGAGCTCTCCTTCAGGATCCCGGTGGAGCTGCGTTACGAGACCCGGGATCCCTACGCGGTGCGGATGACGTTCCACCTCCCCGGAGACGCGCCTGTGACCTGGGCGTTCGGCCGGGAGCTGCTGCTCGACGGGATCAACGGACCGAGCGGGGACGGCGATGTCCACATCGCGCCCACCGACCCCGAGGCCCTTTCGGACGTCGCCATCCGGCTCCAGGTCGGCAGCGACCGTGCCCTGTTCCGGGCCAGTGCTCCGCCGCTCGTCGCGTTCCTCGACCGTACGGACAAGCTCGTTCCGCTCGGTCAGGAACGGACCTTCGGTGACTTCGAGGACAACCTGGAGGCGGCGCTCGGCCGGATCCTCGCGGAGGAGAACGCCGGCTGAGCCGCCGCGCCCACACGCGATGGCCGGCTGGTCCGGTCGTCTCTCTCCGGCGGCCGTCACTCGGCCCGGCCGCCCGGCCGGCCCGGACGTCCAGTCTTTGACGTCCCCGTCTCGTCACCGGCCGCCCGTCACTTGGCGCGGCGGCGGCGCCCGCCCTTGGCTGAACGCTTCTCCACGCCGCCCGGCCGGTCGGCCGAGACCACCATGGCCGCGAGAGCCGTGGTCAGCGGCACCGAGGCGACCAGCCCGATCGATCCCACCAGCGTGCGGACGATCTCCTCCGCCACCAGTTCGCTGTTGGCCACCGTCCCCACACTGCTCTGCGCGATGGAGAAGAGGAGCAGCAGGGGCAGGGCCGCACCGGCGTAGGCGAGCACCAGCGTGTTCACGACGGACGCGATGTGGTCGCGGCCGATCCGGATCCCGGCCCGGTACAGCGCGCGCGGCCCCATCCGGGGATCCGCCGCGTGCAGCTCCCACACCGCCGAGGTCTGTGTCACCGTCACGTCGTCGAGCACACCGAGCGAGCCGATGATGATGCCGGCCAGCAGCAGACCCGACATGTCGATCTCCGGGTAAAGACCGTGGATCAGACCGGTGTTGTCGTCGGTGTTCCCGGTCAGCGATGCCCAGCTGATGAAGTACGAGCCCAGGAGACCGATCAGCAGCAGCGAGATCAGCGTCCCGAGCACCGCGACCGAGGTGCGGGCCGACAGTCCGTGGCACATGTAGAGCGCGATCAGCATGATCGCGCTCGATCCGACCACCGCCACCACCAGCGGATTCGATCCCTGCAGAATCGCCGGCAGGATGAAGAACGTCAGCACCATGAAGCTGATGGCGAGCGCGATCAGGGCCATCACGCCGCGCATCCGTCCGACGAGCACGACCGCGAGGGCGAAGATCCCGGCGAGAACGGCCAGCGGAACCTTGCGGTTGACGTCCGTCACCGAGTACTGCAGATCGCGCGGGGCGTCGGGCGCGTACGCCACCACCACGCCCTGCCCCTCGTCCAGTTGCCGCGGCGCGTCCGGCTGCACGATCTCGGTGAAGGTACGGCCCTGGTCCGGACCGCTCGTGACCTCGATCGTCGCCTTCTCGCACTGCCCCTGCTGGGCGTTGGCCGCCTCGCGTCCCTGGGGCGTGGAGGGGTCCGCGGTCGGCGGCACCTGGGCGGCGTTCACGTCCTGGCAGTCGACCTGCTCGACCCTGGTGACCGTGCCCTGGTAGGTCTGCCGGTCGAAGCCGACGCCCGTGCGTTCGTGCTCCGGGGCGCCGCCGGGCCACAGGACGACCAGCCCGACCACCACGGCCGTGGCGAACGGGATCAGGACCGCGGCGATGACCCTGCGCAGATGCCGGGAGACGGGCGCGGCGGGCCCATGACTGTGGGTGTGGCCGTGCCCGTGACCGACGTCGCCGTGTCCGTCGTGGCCGTCGGGTTCCGGGGTCTGCTGCGAGGAAGTCACCGACCGATCATCGCAAGAACGGCGGGGGCCCACTGTTCAGCATGGCCGGGTTGACGCTAGCGTGGTGCCACCTTTGCACACGCGGGAGCTCGGAGCACCGGGCTGAGAGGGCGCTGATCACCGTACGCGCGTACTGATGTACGTACGGGAGGAGGCTGCGCCGACCGCCGAACCTGTTACCGGGTAATGCCGGCGTAGGGAGATCGGTCTCATGACCATTCAGGATGCACGCACGCCTGCCACCAGCCAGGACGAGCGCAAGCCGGGCTGGCACAAGGGATACGTCGAGGGCTCGCGCCCCGACCTCCGGGTGCCCGTCCGTCAGGTGCACCTCACCAACGGCAAGGACGTGACGCTGTACGACACGTCCGGTCCGTACACCGACCCCACCATCGACACGGACGTACGGCGGGGTCTTCCGCCGCTGCGCGAGAACTGGATCATCTCGCGGGGTGACACGGAGGAGTACGCGGGCCGCCCGGTCCGCCCCGAGGACGACGGCATCAAGCACACCTCGCCGCGGGGTGGCCTGAAGAACCTCGACGCGGTCTTCCCGGGCCGGCCGCGCCAGCCCCGCCGGGGCCGCGACGGCCAGGCCGTGACGCAGCTCGCGTACGCCCGCCGGGGTGAGATCACCCCGGAGATGGAGTACGTCGCGATCCGCGAGAACGTCTCCCCCGAGGTCGTACGGGAGGAGATCGCGGCGGGTCGCGCGGTGCTGCCGGCCAACGTCAACCACCCGGAGATCGAGCCGATGATCATCGGCAAGCGGTTCCTGGTGAAGGTCAACGCCAACATCGGCAACTCCGCCGTCACCTCCTCCATCGAGGAGGAGGTGGAGAAGATGACCTGGGCGACCAAGTGGGGCGCCGACACGGTCATGGACCTCTCCACCGGCCGCAACATCCACACCACCCGCGAGTGGGTGCTGCGCAACTCTCCCGTGCCGATCGGCACCGTCCCGCTCTACCAGGCTCTGGAGAAGGTCGACGGCAAGGCCGAGGAGCTGACCTGGGAGATCTACAAGGACACCGTCATCGAGCAGGCCGAGCAAGGCGTCGACTACATGACGGTCCACGCCGGCGTGCTGCTGCCGTACGTGCCGCTGACGGCCCGCCGCAAGACCGGCATCGTCTCGCGCGGCGGCTCGATCATGGCCGCCTGGTGTCTCGCGCACCATAAGGAGAACTTCCTCTACACGAACTTCGAGGAGCTCTGCGAGATCCTGGCGACGTACGACGTCACGTACTCGCTGGGCGACGGTCTGCGGCCCGGCTCGATCGCCGACGCCAACGACGAGGCGCAGTTCGCGGAGCTGCGCACGCTCGGTGAGCTGAACACGATCGCCAAGCGCCACAACGTGCAGACGATGATCGAGGGCCCGGGCCACGTCCCGATGCACAAGATCAAGGAGAACATCGACCTCCAGCAGGAGATCTGCGAGGAGGCGCCGTTCTACACGCTCGGCCCGCTCACCACGGACGTCGCCCCGGCGTACGACCACATCACCTCGGGCATCGGCGCCGCGATGATCGCCTGGTGGGGCACGGCGATGCTCTGCTACGTCACGCCCAAGGAGCACCTGGGCCTGCCCAACCGCGACGACGTGAAGACCGGTGTCATCACGTACAAGATCGCGGCGCACGCGGCGGACCTGGCCAAGGGTCACCCGGGGGCGCAGGAGTGGGACGACGCGCTGTCGGACGCGCGGTTCGAGTTCCGGTGGGAGGACCAGTTCAACCTGGCGCTCGACCCGGACACGGCCCGCGAGTTCCACGACGAGACGCTGCCGGCCGAACCCGCGAAGACCGCGCACTTCTGCTCGATGTGCGGTCCGAAGTTCTGCTCGATGAAGATCTCGCAGGACATCCGCCGGGAGCACGGTGGCGACCTCAAGTCGGACGAGATCGCGGCCGGCATGGAGGAGAAGTCGAAGGAGTTCGCGGCCGCGGGCAACCGGGTGTATCTGCCGCTGGCTGAGTAACAGCGCGCTTCCGTACGTATGTGTGGCGGGACGCACGAAGCGGCGGGGCGGACCGCATGGCCGGGGGGCCGTGCGGCTCGTGCCCGCCGCGGCGTTTTCCGGAGGGGCCTGGCCTGATCCGGCCGGTGTCCTCGGCCGTCCGGGAGGGGGGCCTGGCCTGATCCGGCCGGTGTCCTCGGTCGTCCGGGCCGGGCTACTCCTGCCCGTGGTGGTCCGGCGAGCCGAAGTCCGGGCTGGAGAAGTCCGGGCTGCTGAACGTCGGGCGGGTGCCAGAGGCGCCCTCGTTCGGGCTGCTGAACTCCGGGCCGCTGTAACCGATCTTCGGTATGCGGTCGGTACGGGGCGGCGCGACGGGCGGCGTGGCCGGGAACGGGGCGGGGGCGGCGAGGGCGTCGCGCAGGAACGGGACGATGCCCCGTTCCACCAGCGCGCGGCGCCAGGCCTCGCGGGCGCGGGACAGCTCGTCGTCGACTTCGGCGGGCGGTGGATCGCCGGCGGCCACCTGCGTCGACCGGTTGCGCAGCGCCGTGAGCAGCAGCCCGACCGCCGCGCAGAAGAGGCCGGCGGCGGCGACGGCGCCGAAGAACCACCCCGCGGTCAGCAGCGTATCGGCGAACGCGAGCGTGGGCGCCAGCACCTTCAGCACGGCGCCGACCAGCAGAAAGATCACCGCGGCGGTACCGGCGAGGACCGGTGCCAGGACCGTGACGATCGCGACGATGCCCGCGCCCGGTCCGGCGCTCGGCCCCTCGCCCTCCGCCGCCAGGACGGCGTTCATCACGCTCGTACCGCTCGGTGAGCGGCCCTCTTCGCGGACCTTCACGAAGTGGTCGTACTCGACCGCCGCCGCGGCCGTGATCAGAGCCGTCGCGTTCAGCGCCATCGTGCGCAGCTGTTCGGCCGTGAGCCGTTTCCCGGTCTCGGCGAGATCCGGATGGTCGTGCGCGTTACGCAGTGCGTCGTCGAGGAGTCGCACGTACTCGGCACGGTCCTCGGTCAGCAGGTGCGGAGCCACGTTCATGTGCATCCCCCGATGCTCCGTAGGGCCTTGCTGACCGTGGGGAACGGCCAGTTGGGCGGAAACGGAGGAGAGCCTGCTACGGATGATCCGATGGTATTGCGGTTATGGCGCAGGGTGACAGGGGGTTTCCCGAAATCACCCTCCCCGGATGCGCAGGGTTATGCGTCAGCCCCGCAGGGGGAGTTGGACGACCAGCAGCTTTCCGGCCATGGTCACACCGCCGTCCATGGCGATCGCCAGACCGTCCGCGTACACATGCGGACCGTCGACGATCGGGTCCGAGCCGCCCTCGCCGTCCTCGGTGCCGACCTGGCCCAGGAGGTACGGGATGGGGCTGTGACCGTGCACGACACGGCCGCCGCCGTACGTGGCGAGCAGCTCCTGGACGGCTTGGGGACCGCCGTCGTCGCGGAAGGCGAAGCGCTTGGTGAACTTGCGGAACAGGTCCCAGACCTCGTCCGCGTCGTTTCGGGTGATGATCTCGTGAACGGTCTCGTTGACGTCCTCGATGGTGCTCCCGTAGTCGAGGTACGCGGTGGTGTCGGAGTGCATCAGCAGATGCCCGTCCTCCTCCACCACGGCGTCGAGCCGCGACATCCACTGGAGGTGGACGTCCTGGAGGCGGTCCATGTCGTGCTTCTGGCCGCCGTTGAGCAGCCAGGCCGCCTGGAAGGTGGCGGTGCCCGCGCCGGAGTTGACGGGGGTGTCCCCGAAGCGCTTGGCGCCGATGAGCAGCAGTTCGTGGTTGCCCATCAGGGCCTTGCAGTAGCCGCCGGCGGCAGCGGCCTCCGCGGACAGGCGCATGACGAGGTCGATGACCCCGATGCCGTCGGGGCCACGGTCGGTGAAGTCGCCGAGGAACCACAGGCGGGCGTTGCCCGCGGCCCAGGCGCCGTTCTCGTCGATGAGTCCCTGCTCGCGCAGGGCCTCGACGAGCTCGTCGAGGTAGCCGTGGACGTCGCCGACCACGTAGAGGGGGCCGGGGCCTTCGCCGGCCGGGGCGGGCGCGGGGGCCGCGACCGGGTCCACGTGGACCTGGACGGTGTCCCCCCGGTTGATCACCGGGAGGTCGCGCTCGGTGGGGGTGTAGCCCTCGGGGAGCTCGTCGTCCGGGAAGGCGTTCCCCGGGTGGCCGGGGGCCACGGCGGCGGGGGTGACCATGGTGGTCAGGGCTGAGAGCGCGGATGCGGGCCGGCCGAGGAGGAGCGTGGGGTCGGAGACGGTGACGCGGGCGGGGGGCGCCGGCTCGAACGGCCCCACGGCGTCGACGGGCTCGGCGAATTCGACGGGCTCGGCGATCTCGACGGGCTCGATGGGTTCGGCGAATTCGACAGGTTTCACGAAGTCGACCCGTTCGAAGGAGGCCGCGTGCGCGACGGGTTCACCGGACGCGCCAGGTTCGAAGGCGACGCCGGGGGCACCGGCTTCGCGGGGCGGCACGCCGGCCGCACCGGAGTCGGCCGACGGCACGCCCGGTTCGACGGGTGCACCCGGGGCGCCGGGAGCGCCGGGCTCGTACGGCACGACAGGGTGCCCGGCCGGGGGCTCCGGGGCCTGGCCCTGCACGGGCACCCGGGCGTACGGCGGTACGCGGAAATCACGCAATGTCGCCGTGCGCACCACGGGTTCCTGCCCGGCCCCCTGAGTCATCGACCCCTCCACCACCGTCGCGATGCCCTGCACATCGCGGACCGGCCTGGTCGGGGTGGTCCGCGATGTCGTGCGCCCATCATAGGAATGAGGGTCCGCCTGTGTGACGCACCAGGGGTGGTGAATCCGGGTCCACTCCGGGTTCACCGGTTGTTTCGCCCGAATTGAGAAGGTCCAGTCCAGGGTCGGGGCCGGGCCGGGGCCTGGTTTGTGTCCGGCTCCGGGTCCGTGCCCGACCCCACCCGACCCGTCATGGGCCGGGTTTCGGCGCGTACGCGTTCTTCGTCAGTCCTTCGAGGGTGACCGGGGCGGACTGACCGTCGTGCGCGGCGAACGCCTCTGGGACGACGTCCGCACGATGAGTTCGGTCGGTATCACCTGCTCGACCGGTCCGTCGGTGTCGATCCCCTCGATGGCGTCGATGAGGAGCTGGACGACGGCCGTGCCGATCCGGCGCGGTTTGAGCGAGAGGGTCGTGATGGGCGGTTCGGTGTTGGCGTAGACGGTCGACTCGCTGCAGCAGACCAGCAGCAGATCGTCCGGTACGCGCAGTCCGTAGCGGCGGGCTGCCGCCAGCAGATCGGTTCCGTTGGGGTCGAAGAGTCCGTAGACGGCGTCGGGACGGTCGGGGCGGGCGAGCAGCCGGTCGGCCGCGACGGCGCCCGCGCACGGATCGTGCGCCGGATAGGCCTCGTAGACGGGGTCCTGTCCGACCCGCTCGCACCAGTTGAGGTACGCGGTGGTGGACAGGCGGGTGTACGTGTCGGTGGTGGTTCCGGTGAGAAGGCCGATCCGGCGGGCGCCGGCGGCGGCGAGATGGTCGAGGAGGTCGAGTACGGCGGCTTCGTGGTCGTTGTCGACCCAGGCGGTCACCGGGAGCGTGCCGGCGGGGCGTCCGTCGGAGACGACGGGCAGGCCCTGGCGGACGAGCTCGGTGACGACCGGATCGTGGTCGGAGGGGTCGATGACGACGGTGCCGTCGAGGGCGACGTTCGACCAGACGTCATGGCGGGAGGTGGCGGGCAGGATGACCAGGGCATAGCCACGGGCGAGCGCGGCCGATGTGGCGGCTCTGGCCATCTCCGCGAAGTACGCGAATTCGGTGAAGGTGAAAGGTTCATCCCCGTAGGTCGTCACGGTCAGGCCGATGAGGCCCGACTTGCCGGTACGGAGCGTGCGGGCCGCCGCGGATGGGCGATAGCCCAGCCGGTCTGCGACCTCGCGGACGTGGCGGCGGGTGGCGTCCGGGAGCCGGCCCTTGCCGTTGAGCGCGTCGGAGACAGTCGTGATGGAGACCCCGGCGGCGGCGGCCACATCCCGGATGCCCGCTCGCCCCTGCCGGCTTCCCCGGGTCTGTGCCCGGCTCACCTGGTGCTTCCCTGCTGCTGTCATGGCGAGCCGATAGTAGGGCGAGGCCGGGTGGTTGGGACGCTCGCATATTCACCCGTTGACGGGCACGTTTCTGCATGATCAAAAACTGCCAATTGCCTTAGAAAGCAAGTGAGTTATGGCCTCTCGGGTGTGATCTGCGGTTGTCGACCCGCATGGGCCTGCCAAGAAGGCCATGTCTCGAAGAGGTCTCAACTCACCTCTACGGGCGATGCGCGCCACGGCGCCCGCCACCGGCGCGCGCCACCCGAGCCCGCGCTCCCCCGCTCGTCCACAGGTTCCCCACTCCGTTGTCCACAGCCCATTCGCAGCGGAGGCGAATCCTCATAAGGTGAGGAGTATTGGTGGTACGGACGGTCGAGGAGGACCACAGTGAGCGCAGTGAGCGAGACCGGCGGAACCGGCGCGGCCGGCGGGACGGGCGCGGCCGGCCCGAGGCTGCGGGACGTGCTGGACGGCATCCCCACCTACAAGCCGGGCAAGCGGGCCGCCGCGGGCGGTGCGGTCGCCTTCAAGCTGTCCTCCAACGAGAACCCGTATCCGCCGCTGCCGGGTGTGATGGAGAGCGCGCTGTCCGCGGCCGCCGCCTTCAATCGGTACCCCGACATGGCCTGCACGGGCCTGATGAACGAGCTCGCCGACCGCTTCGGGGTCCCGGTCTCGCACCTGGCCACCGGCACGGGTTCGGTCGGCGTGGCCCAGTCGCTGCTGCAGGCGACCTCGGGCCCGGGCGACGAGGTGATCTACGCCTGGCGGTCCTTCGAGGCGTACCCGATCATCACGCAGATCAGCGGCGCCACCTCCGTGCAGGTGCCGCTGACCGACGGCGAGGTGCACGACCTCGACGCGATGGCCGAGGCGATCACCGACCGGACGCGGCTGATCTTCGTCTGCAATCCGAACAACCCCACGGGCACGGCGGTGCGCCGCGCCGAGCTGGAGCGATTCCTGGACCGGGTGCCCTCCGACGTCCTGGTGGTGATCGACGAGGCGTACCGAGAGTTCGTCCGTGACGCCGACATCCCGGACGGCATCGAGCTGTACCGCGACCGGCCGAACGTCGCCGTGCTGCGGACGTTCTCCAAGGCGTACGGTCTGGCCGGACTGCGGGTCGGCTTCGCGATCGCCCATGAGCCGGTGGCGGCGGCGCTGCGCAAGACGGCGGTGCCGTTCGGCGTGAGCCAGCTGGCGCAGGACGCGGCGGTGGCCTCGCTGCGGGCCGAGGACGAACTGCTCGGCCGGGTCGGCTCGTTGGTGGGCGAGCGCGAGCGGGTCCGCGCGGGGCTCGTGGCCCAGGGCTGGACCGTGCCGGACACTCAGGCGAACTTCGTCTGGCTGCGGCTCGGTGAGCGGACGCTGGACTTCGCGGCGGAGTGCGAGCGGCATGGCGTGGTGGTGCGGCCGTTCGCGGGCGAGGGCGTACGCGTCACGATCGGTGAGTGCGAGGCCAACGACCTGTTCCTGAAGACGGCGGAGGGCTTCCGTAACGGAGCCTGATCAACGGAGGCTGATCGGCCGGGCCCTGTCAACGGTGCCTGGTCGACCGCGCCTGATCGGCGGAGGTTGATCGACCCGGGCTGGTCGGGATGGCGGGAGGCGGGCCGGTCAGCCCTCGACGTGCTCGACGCGGATCGGGTCACCGTCCTTGACGGTGGCCAGAACGCGGGGGTCGCCGTCCAGCGAGCCCAGCACGTTGCACGGGCTCGCGAGCCGGCATTCGGAGCCCCGGGATATCGGGGTGGGGCCGTAGGGGAGTGCGAGGGCGTCGCCCTCGGTCCAGAAGGCGACCGTGCCCGGCTCCACCACCTGCCGCGCGTCGGCCTCGACGGCGGTGGAGACCGGTGTGTCGAAGTAGACCTCCTCGCCCCAGGTCCGGGCGGTGGAGGAGATCGGGAGAGCCCCCACGAGCGCCTTGCTCGTGGGGGTTTCGTCGAGGGTCGCCGTGGTGTGTCCGGCGGGCCAGGAGATACGGATCTGAAGGGTCATAGCCAGGATTCAACAATATGTTGAAGGTCCTGGGAAGGGGTGACCTTCGGTAGGGGGACCCCCCGGTCTTACATACGGATTTCGTATGAGCCATAATGCTTGTGAATGTGAACGCGTTCACAAGCGTGTCCCGTTCCTCCCTGGATCGGTGGGATTAAAGGGGCACATTGCCGATGTGCTCACGGCAAGGTAAGGAGAAGACGACGTGGACCTAGCTCTGGCGCCAGAGACGTTGGCGCGATGGCAGTTCGGCATCACCACCGTCTACCACTTTCTCTTCGTCCCCCTGACGATCTCCCTCGCCGCCCTCACCGCCGGTCTCCAGACCGCCTGGGTGCGCACGGGGAAGGAGAAGTACCTCAAGGCGACGAAGTTCTGGGGCAAGCTCTTCCTGATCAACATCGCCATGGGCGTCGTCACCGGCATCGTGCAGGAGTTCCAGTTCGGCATGAACTGGTCCGACTACTCGCGCTTCGTCGGCGACGTCTTCGGAGCGCCTCTCGCCTTCGAGGCACTGATCGCCTTCTTCTTCGAGTCCACCTTCATCGGCCTGTGGATCTTCGGCTGGGACAAGCTGCCGAAGAAGATCCACCTGGCCTGCATGTGGATGGTGTCGATCGGCACGATCCTCTCCGCGTACTTCATCCTGGCGGCCAACTCCTGGATGCAGCACCCGGTCGGCTACCGGATCAACGAGGAGCGCGGCCGGGCCGAGCTCACCGACTTCTGGCTGGTTCTGACCCAGAACACCGCCCTCACCCAGTTCTTCCACACCATGACGGCCGCCTTCCTGGTCGGTGGCGCGTTCATGGTGGGTATCTCCGCCTTCCACCTGGCGCGCAAGAAGCACGTCCCGGTGATGCGGACCTCGCTGCGGCTCGGCCTGATCACCCTGATCATCGCCGGACTCGGCACCGCCATCAGCGGCGACCTGCTCGGCAAGGTCATGTTCAAGCAGCAGCCGATGAAGATGGCCGCCGCCGAGGCGCTCTGGGACGGCGAGGCGCCGGCGCCGTTCTCGATCTTCGCGTACGGCGATGTCGACAAGGGTCACAACAAGGTGGCCGTGGAGATCCCGGGCCTGCTGTCGTTCCTGGCGAACGACGACTTCAGCTCGTACGTCCCGGGCATCAACGACATCAACAAGGCCGAGCAGGAGAAGTTCGGCCCGGGCGACTACCGGCCCAACATCCCCGTCGCCTACTGGGGCTTCCGCTGGATGATCGGCTTCGGCATGGCCTCGCTCACCATCGGGATGCTCGGCCTCTGGCTCACCCGCAAGAAGTTCATGCTGTCGCCGGGGATGCGCACCGGCGAGGACGAGGTGCCGAATCTGGTCCTGTTCAGGCGGAAGGCGCTCAGCCCCCGCCTGGGCAGGTGGTACTGGATCATCGCTCTCTGGACCATGGCGTTCCCGCTGATCGCCAACTCGTGGGGCTGGATCTTCACCGAGATGGGACGCCAGCCGTGGGTCGTCTACGGCGTGCTGCGCACCAGGGACGCCGTCTCCCCCGGCACCTCCCAGGGAGAGGTCCTCACCTCGATGATCGTCTTCACCCTGCTCTACGCGGTGCTCGCCGTGATCGAGGTCAAACTGCTGGTGAAGTACGTCAAGGCCGGACCGCCCGAGCTCACCGAGTCCGACCTCAACCCGCCCACCAAGATCGGCGGGGACGACCGTGACCCCGACCGGCCCATGGCCTTCTCGTACTGAGGCTCAGGAGATCGAGGCATGGAACTCCACAACGTCTGGTTCGTACTCATCGCCGTTCTCTGGATCGGCTACTTCTTCCTCGAAGGGTTCGACTTCGGGGTCGGCGTCCTGACCAAACTGCTCGCCCGGGGCCGCACTGAGAAGCGGGTCCTGATCAACACCATCGGTCCCGTCTGGGACGGCAACGAGGTGTGGTTGCTCACGGCCGGCGGCGCGACCTTCGCGGCGTTCCCCGAGTGGTACGCGACGCTCTTCTCCGGCTTCTACCTGCCGCTGCTGATCATCCTGGTCTGTCTGATCATTCGCGGTGTCGCCTTCGAGTACCGCGCGAAGCGGCCCGAGGAGAACTGGCAGCGCAACTGGGAGGAGGCCATCTTCTGGACCTCCCTGATCCCCGCCGTGCTGTGGGGCGTCGCCTTCGGCAACATCGTCCGCGGCGTGAAGATCGACAGCGAGATGGAGTACGTCGGCACTTTCGGCGACCTGCTCAACCCGTACGCGCTCCTCGGCGGCCTGGTCACCCTCGCCCTCTTCACCTTCCACGGGACGGTCTTCGCCGCGCTGAAGACGGTGGGGGACATCCGGGCCCGCGCCCGGGCGCTGGCGCTGAAGCTGGGTCTCGTCACGGCCGTCCTCGCGCTGGCCTTCCTGATCTGGACCCAGGTGGACAAGGGCGACGGCTGGAGCCTGGGCGCCATGCTCGTCGCCGTGGTGTCGCTGGTCGGCGCTATCGGGGCGATCAAGGTGGGGCGTGAAGGCTGGTCGTTCGCGCTGTCGGGTGTGACGATTGCCGCGGCGGTGGCGATGCTCTTCTTCACGCTCTTCCCGAACGTCATGCCGTCCTCGCTCGACCCGGCGTGGAGCCTCACCGTGACGAACGCGTCGTCGAGCCCGTACACCCTGAAGATCATGACCTGGTGTGCCGCGATCGCCGCTCCGCTGGTGATGCTCTACCAGGGCTGGACCTACTGGGTGTTCCGCAAGCGCATCGGTACGCAGCACATCGCCGACGCTGGTCACTAGTAGGGGATGTTTCACGTGAAACCGATCGATCCGCGTCTGCTCCGGTACGCCAGGGCCACCCGCTTCTTCCTCGGAGCGGTCGTGGCGCTCGGCCTGGCCGGGGCGGCGCTGGTCGTCGCCCAGGCGATGCTCATCGCCGAGGTGGTGGTGGGCGCCTTCCAGAAGGGCCTGTCGGTTTCCGACCTGACCACGCCCCTGCTGCTGCTCGCAGGAGTCGCGGCGGGTCGGGGACTGGTCTCCTGGCTGACCGAACTGGCTGCCCATCGGGCGAGCGCCGCGGTCAAGTCCGAACTGCGCGGGCGGCTGCTCGACCGTGCGGCGCGGCTCGGGCCGGGATGGCTCAGCGGCCAGAAGGCCGGCTCGCTGGCCGCTCTCGCTACCCGCGGAGTGGACGCGCTCGACGACTACTTCGCGCGCTATCTGCCACAGCTGGGACTGGCGGTGGTGGTGCCGGTGGCGGTCCTGGCGAGGATCGTCACCGAGGACTGGGTCTCGGCGGCGGTCATCGTCGTGACCCTGCCGCTCATCCCTCTCTTCATGATCCTCATCGGCTGGTACACCCAGGCCCGTATGGACCGTCAGTGGAAGCTGCTCTCCCGGCTCTCGGGGCACTTCCTCGACGTGGTGGCCGGACTGCCGACGCTCAAGGTGTTCGGACGGGCCAAGGCGCAGGCCGATTCGATCCGCGCCATCACGTCGGAGTACCGGCGGGCGACCATGAAGACGCTGCGCATCGCCTTCATCTCCTCCTTCGCCCTGGAGCTGCTGTCGACGCTTTCGGTGGCCCTGGTCGCGGTCGGGATCGGTATGCGGCTGGTCCATGGCGACCTCGACCTGTACACGGGTCTGGTCATTCTGGTCCTGGCGCCCGAGGCCTATCTGCCGATCCGACAGGTGGGCGCGCAGTACCACGCGGCGGCGGAGGGACTGGCGGCCGCGGAGGAGATCTTCGAGGTACTGGAGGCTCCGGCGCCCGAGGTCGGTACCGGCGCGGTGCCCTCGTCGTCCCGTATCGAGCTGGCGAACGTGACCGTCCGGCACGCGGGCCGTTCCGAGCCTTCGTTGGACCGGGCCTCGCTCGTCGTGGAGCCCGGCGAGACCGTCGCGCTCGTGGGGCCGAGCGGGGTCGGGAAGTCCACGCTCCTCGATGTGGTGCTGGGGTTCGCCACCCCGGAGGAGGACGGCTCGGTCCGGGTCGGGGGCGCCGAACTCGGCACGCTCGATGTGGAGGAGTGGCGGTCGCGGATCGCCTGGGTGCCGCAGCGGCCGTATCTGTTCGCGGGCACCATCGCCGAGAACGTCCGCCTGGCCCGCCCCGAAGCCTCCGACGAAGCGGTACGGGAGGCCCTGCGGGACGCTGGTGCGGATGGGTTCCTCCGGTCTCTCCCGGCCGGCGTCGACACCGTCCTCGGCGAGGACGGCGCGGGTCTCTCGGCGGGCCAGCGCCAACGCCTCGCCCTGGCCCGTGCGTTCCTGGCCGACCGGCCCCTGCTGCTCCTGGACGAGCCCACGGCCGCGCTGGACGGCGAGACCGAGGCGGCCGTGGTCGACGCGGTCCGCCGCCTCGCCGCGGGCCGTACGGTCCTCCTGGTCGTCCACCGCCCGGCCCTGCTCGCGGTCGCGGACCGTGTGGTGGAGCTCGCGCCGACGAGCGCGCCCGAGGAGCGACGGCCCGCCGCGCCCCTGGACAAGACGTCCTGGTCGTCCGCCGTGCCCGCCCAGGGAGCGGCGGACTCCGACGCGCGCGCAGAGGCCGGGGCGGCGGCCGGCGTCACGGGTTCCGCGGACACGGGAGAGACGCGATCCGTCTTCGGGCGGGTGCGCGCCATGGCGGGGGAGCTGCGCGGGCGGATGGGCCTCGCCCTGCTGCTCGCGAGCCTGGCGCTCGGATCCGCCGTAGGACTCATGGCGGTCTCCGGCTGGCTCATCTCCCGGGCCTCCGAACAGCCCCCGGTGCTCTACCTGATGGTCGCCGTCACCGCCACGCGGGCGTTCGGCATCGGCCGGGCCGTGTTCCGGTACGCCGAGCGGATCGTGTCCCACGACGCGGTGCTGCGGATGCTCGCCGAACTCCGGGTCGCCGTCTTCCGGCGTCTGGAGCGCATCGCCCCTGCCGGACTGCGCCGCACCCGCCGCGGCGACCTGCTCTCCCGGCTCGTCCAGGACGTCGACGCGCTCCAGGACTACTGGCTGCGCTGGCTGCTGCCCGCGGGTGCCGCCCTCGTCGTAGGGGCCGGATCCGTCGGGTTCACCGCCTGGCTGCTGCCCGAGGCCGGGGCCGTACTCGCCCTGGGTCTCCTCGTCGCCGGCGTCGCCGTACCGTTGCTGAGCGGGATGCTGGCCCGCCGTGCCGAGCGCCGGCTCGCGCCCGCCCGCGGCGCTCTCGCCGTCATCGTCGTCGACCTGCTGCGCGGCTGTGCCGAACTGACGGTGGCAGGAGCGCTGAAGGACCGTACCGACCGGGCCGGAGCGGCCGACCGTACGCTCACCGCCATCGCCCGCCGGCAGGCCGCCGCCACCGCGCTCGGGGCCGGGCTCTCCGCGCTCGTCTGCGGCCTGACCGTCGCAGCCGCCGCGGTCGTCGGCGTCCAGGCCGTCCTCGACGGTCGCCTCGCCGGCGTGGCGCTCGCCGTCGTCGTCCTGACGCCGCTCGCCGCCTTCGAGGCCGTCACCGGCCTCCCGCTCGCCGTCCAGTACCGCCAACGGGTCAAGCGCAGCGCCGAGCGGGTGTACGAGGTCCTGGACGCCCCCGTTCCCGTACACGAGCCCGACCGGCCCGCCGCACCGCCGCAGAGCCCCTTCCCGCTGGAGGTCAGCGGCCTCTCCGCACGGCACGCGGGGCAGGAACGGGAGGCGCTCAGCGATTTCGCGCTCACCCTGGAGGCCGGGCGGCGCGTCGCCGTCGTCGGCACCTCCGGGTCGGGAAAGACCACGCTCGCCCAGGTGCTGCTCCGCTTCCTGGACGCCGAGACCGGCTCGTACCGGATCGGCGGGGTGGAGGCGGCCGAGCTGAACGGCGACGACGTCCGGCGCCTTGTCGGGCTCTGCGCCCAGGACGCCCACATCTTCGACAGCACCATCCGCGAGAACCTGCGCCTGGCGCGTACCGGCGCGAGCGACGACGAACTGCGCGTGGCGCTGGGCCGGGCCCGGCTCCTCGACTGGGTGGACGGTCTGCCCGACGGGCTGGACACCCTGGTCGGTGAGCACGGTTCGCGGATCTCGGGCGGCCAGCGGCAACGTCTCGCGCTCGCCCGGGCCCTCCTCGCCGACTTCCCGGTCCTCGTTCTGGACGAGCCGGCCGAACATCTCGACCTCGCCACGGCGGACGCCCTCACCGACGATCTGCTGCTCGCCACCGAGGGCCGCACCACCGTCCTCATCACCCACCGGCTGCACGGCCTCGACGCCGTCGACGAGGTCGTGGTCCTGGACGAGGGCCGGACGGTGCAGCGCGGGCCCTACGCGGAGCTGGCGGGGGCCGACGGTCCGCTGCGGCGGATGCTGGAGCAGGAGCGCGAGACCGATCTGCTGCTCACGCCGGGACGGGCGTCGGGCGAGTCCTCGGAACAAGCCTTGGGCGAGGCTTCGGGGGCGGCTGTGGGCGAGACCTCGGGGGCGGCCGCGGGCGAGGCTCCGGAGGCGGCCGCGGGCGTCCGACTTTTCTCGCCAAATAGGACTTACTAGGCTCAAGGCCATGACCGCCGCCGTGCCTGACCTCCCGGACCCCCTGGAAGCCGCCACCCAGGCCACCCGCAGCCTCCAGGGCCTGTCCACGGAACTCACCGCGCGCGTGCCCCAGCTCCTGGAAGCCATGCGCTCGGTCGGCACCGGGCTCGAACTGCACTCCACCCTCGACCGCATCTGCGAGACAGCGGCCGAACTCGCCGACTCCCGCTACGCGGCGATCGGCGTCGTCGACGAGGAGGGCAAGGGTCTCTCCGACTTCGTCACCTTCGGCGTCGACGACGAGGTCGCCCGCCGGATCGGGCGACGCCCCGACGGCCACGCCGGGCTGCTCGGCGCGCTCATCCTGGATCCCCAGACGATCCGGCTCGCCGATCTGTCCACCGACCCCCGCTCCGCCGGGTTCCCGCCCGGACACCCTCCGATGCGGACCTTCCTCGGGGTCCCGATCCGGGTCCAGGGCGAGATCTTCGGCAACCTCTACCTCGCCGAGAAGAACGACGGCGGCGAGTTCAACGACTACGACGTCCACATGGTCCGCGTCCTCGCCACCGAGGCCGGCATCGCCATCGGCAACGCCCGCCTCTACGAGGCCGCGCGCCAGCGCGAACGGTGGATCGACGGCTCGGTGGCCGTCACCACCGCCCTGCTGTCCGGCGGCGACGCGGACGACGCCCTCACGGTGGTCGCCGAGCAGGCCCGCAGGCTGGCCGACGCGGCCGCCGGGATCGTGCTGCTGCCCGCCGCGGACGGGGGTCTGGAGATCGTCGCCGTCTCCTCCGACCGGCCGTCCCAGTCGCTGGGCATGGTGATCCCGCCCGAGAGCGCCGTGGCGGACCGACTCCTCGAAGGCGAGGCGGTGTTCGTCGAGGACGCCTCCACCGATCCGCGCATGTTCAGCCGCCTCACAGCCCAGTACGGCCCCAGCATGCTGCTGCCGCTGCAGAGCGGCGGCAGGGTGCTCGGTGCGCTCGCCACGCCACGCGCGAGTGGTGGCAGGCCGTTCACCGAGGCCGAGCGGACGCTCGCCACCCAGTTCGCCTCCCAGGCGGCGCTCGCGCTGATGATGGCCGAGGCCCAGCGCGACCGGGAGCGGCTCGCCGTCTACGAGGAC
Source organism: Streptomyces sp. NPDC012508 (assembly GCF_042902595.1). Lineage (NCBI taxonomy): Bacteria > Bacillati > Actinomycetota > Actinomycetes > Kitasatosporales > Streptomycetaceae > Streptomyces > Streptomyces sp. NPDC012508. Next base: position 230,957 of record NZ_JBIBEO010000004.1, on the reverse strand, counting down.
CGTGACCGGATCGCCCGTGACCTGCACGACCTGGTCATCCAGCGGCTCTTCGCCACCGGGATGATGCTGGAGAGCGCCCAGCGGAGGTCGGTCGTGCCCGCCGTGCGCGACGGTGTGGGCAAGGCCGTCGACGAACTCGACGTGACCATCCAGGAGATCCGTACCGCGATCTTCGCCCTCCAGCAGGGCCCCGCCGAGGCCCCTTCCGGGCTGCGCACCCGCGTGCTGCGGGAGATCAACATGGCCGCCGTGCCGCTCGGCTTCAAGCCCGCGCACCGCTTCCTCGGGGCGATCGACTCGACGGTCGGCGAACTCACCGGCAAGAACCTCATCGCCGCGCTGCGCGAGGCACTGTCCAACGCCTTCCGGCACGCGAGGGCCACCCGGATCGACGTCGTCGTCGACGCGGGCGTCGAGCTCCCCGACGGCACCGCCGGGGTACGGCTCTCGGTCGCGGACGACGGCGTCGGCATCCCGGAGGGCGGGCGGCGCAGCGGACTGCGCAACCTGGCGCGGCGCGCCGAGTCGCTGGGCGGGTCGAGCTGGTGCCGCCCGGGCATCGGCGAGGACGGCGGCGGTACGACGGTGATCTGGCAGGCCCCGCTGTAGGACCGCCCGCAGGGGCGGCCGGGGTGCCGGAACCGTCCCCGTACCGGCCCCGGCGCCGCGCCCGCACCGGAGCCGGACCCGGAGCTGCAGCCGTACCGGAGCCGGGACGGAACCAAGGGTCAGTCGTCGAGCGTGCCCGCGAGGATGCGCTCGATCACGACGGCCACGCCGTCCTCGTTGTTGGCGACGGTACGGCCGGAGGCGGCGGCGATCACGTCTGGGTGGGCGTTGCCCATGGCGTACGAACGGCCCGCCCAGCTGAGCATCTCGATGTCGTTCGGCATGTCCCCGAAGGCCACGACCTCCTCGGCGGAGATCCCGCGCTCGGCGCAGCACAGCGCCAGGGTGGACGCCTTGGAGACGCCGAGGCCGCTGATCTCGAGCAGCGCCGTCGGGCTGGAGCGGGTGATGGAGGCCAGAGCGCCGGCGGACGCGCGGGCCGTGGCGAGGAAGTCGTCGGGGTCGAGGTCCGGGTGCTGGGCGAGGAGCTTGAGGACCGGGGCGGCGGCGCCCGGCTCCTCCTCGAACAGCAGCTTCTCGGCGGAGGCGACGGTGGCACCCGGGTCGAGGAAGAACGGCGGGTACTTCGGCTCGTAGTGGATGCCGGTGGTGAACTCGACCGCGAAGGAGGTGCCGGGGGCGGCGGCGCGCAGCGTCGACACGACGTCGAGCGCGACGTCCCGCGCCAGCGGACGCACCTCCAGGAACGTTCCTCCCGAGTGGAGATCGACGACGGCCGCGCCGTTGGCGCAGATCGCGAGGCCGTGGCCGTGGACGTGGTCGCTGACGACGTCCATCCAGCGGGCCGGGCGGCCGGTGACGAAGAAGACCTCGATGCCGGCCCGCTCGGCGGCGGCGAGCGCGGCGATCGTGCGCTCCGACACGGACTTGTCGTCACGCAGCAGCGTGCCGTCGAGGTCGGTGGCGATCAGTCGGGGGGCCGGGGCGGCGCGGCGCGCGGAGTGGGGTGAGGTCACCGATCCATTCTTTCGCACTTGGTGCACGGGCGTGCGAGGGGGCGCACATCTGAGAGGGGCATTTCCGGCCCCGACGCGCGCCCCCGTCGCTGATTCCACGCCCTCCGGTACTGCTCCGTGCGCCCCCGCCCTCGGCGTCGGCGCCGGGCGTCAGGCGAGCTGGCCGACGGCCTCGGTGGCGATCTGCTCGAAGACGCGCTGGTCGGCGGCGAAGTCCGAGTCGGCGATCGGCCAGTGGATCACGATCTCGGTGAAGCCCAGCGCCTGGTGGCGGCCCGCGAAGTCGACGAACGCGTCTACGGACTCCAGGGGCCGGCCGCGGTCCGGCGTGAAGCCGGTGAGCAGGATCTTGTCCAGGTCGGCCACGTTCCGGCCGGTCTCCGCGCACGCCTTGCCGAGCTTCTCGACCTGGCCGCGGATGGCCTCGACGGACTGCTCCGGCGTGCCCTCCTCGTACAGCTTCGGGTCGCCGGTCGTCACCCAGGCCTGGCCGTACCGGGCAGCGAGCTTCAGTCCGCGCGGGCCGGTGGCGGCGACCGCGAAGGGCAGCCGCGGGCGCTGGACGCAGCCGGGGATGTTGCGGGCCTCCTCCGCCGCGTAGTGCGTGCCCCGCTCGGTCACCGCGTCCTCGGTGAGCAGCCGGTCGAGCAGCGGCAGGAACTCGCCGAACCGGTCGGCCCGCTCCTTCGGCGTCCAGGCCTCCTGACCGAGTACGGTCGCGTCGAATCCGTTTCCGCCGGCGCCGATGCCCAGGGTGACCCGGCCGCCGGAGATGTCGTCGAGGGAGATGAGCTCCTTGGCGAGCGTCACCGGGTGGCGGAAGTTCGGCGAGGTGACCAGGGTGCCCAGACGGAGCCGCTCGGTGGCTGTCGCGGCGGCGGTGAGGGTGGGCAGGGCGCCGAACCAGGGACCGTCGCGGAAGGTCCGCCAGGACAGGTGGTCGTAGGTGTAGCCGGCGTGGAAGCCGAGCTCCTCGGCCCGCTGCCAGCGCTCGCGGCCGCCGTCGTGCCAGCGGTTGACGGGAAGGATCACGGTGCTCAGGCGCAAGGTCATGCCCACGAGCCTACGGCGGTCGGCGGGAACCGTGCAGAGCGCGGAGGGCCGCCCCGCGCCGGCGGACCTGACGGCTCAGCCAGGTCAGCGGACCTGACGGCTCAGCCAGGGGGTGAGGCTGTCGTCCAGGATGAGTTCCTTGTACGTCTCGTCACCGGGCAGTGGCACGATCAGGCGCCAGCCGGGCGGGAAGAACCGGCCCTTCACATACGCCAGCCCGCTGTGGACGGAGCGTACGAATGCCGGGACGGAGTCGCGGGGGACGTCCTCGAAGTCCACGCCGTCGACGGTGATCTTCGCGTCGTCCTCGGGGAAGAGGCGGACGGTGACCGCCGGGGAGCCGCCGAGCTCCACGAAGGCCTCGTGCGGGAGCGAGCCGTCCGGGTCGAGGACGGTGAAGACACCGGCTGCGGTCCGCCGGGAGGTCTGGTCGGCACCGATGTCGTCGGTGACGGTCATCTCCAGGTTGTACTCGTGGGCGATCTCGCGGATCGCGGTGACGGCCGACTCGGTGGTGGGCAGATGAGGGTGCGCCATGGGAACGATCATGCCGCAGCGGGGCCCGGTCCGGATGTCTCAGCCGGGAAAGCGGAGGAACTCCGGGGGGACGGTGTCGGCCAGCCAGACGCCGTTGGCGCTGACGCGGAAGACATGGCCGGCCCTGTGCATCGCTCCGGCGTCCACGCTGAGGACGACCGGGCGTCCGCGGCGGGCGCCGACGCGGGTCGCCGTCTCCCGGTCGGGGGAGAGGTGGACGTGGTGGCGGGCCATGGGCCGCAGGCCTTCGGCTCGGATGGCGTCCAGCCGGGCGGCGACCGTACCGTGATAGAGGTACGCGGGCGGCTCCGCGGGCGGCAGGTCGAGGTCGACCTCGACGGTGTGGCCCTGGCTGGCGCGGATCCGCGTTCCCTCGATCGCGAAGCGCTTCTTGTCGTTGGCGGCGACGACGTGGTCCAGCTCGGCGCGCGTGATCGGGAAGCCGTTGGCGGCCGTCGCGCGCAGGAGGTCCTCGATCTCGGTCCAGCCGTGCGCGTCGAGGACCAGTCCGATCCGCTCGGGTTGATGCCGCAGGTGTTTCGAGAGGTACTTCGACACCTTCACGGTGCGTCTCTCGTCCATCGGTCTGTTCATGACGCCAGGATGCCGGAGGGCGGATCCGCCGACCAACGAAATTCGCTCGGAATGTTTGATCCACAGCGAACTGTAGTTATCCACAGGGGAATTGGCGATTCTGTGGACAACAAGCCTAGATTATCAGTGCATTTGGGCTACTTCACTACTCTCAGGGTGGTTTGAGGCGAGCGAGTCCAATGTTCGCGTCTGTACCTCGCGTTCGGCCGCCGCCGCGATGAACGCCGCCGCGTTCTCGGCGCCAACCAGACGCTGCACAGCCCGAATCGTGCTGGACGGGAGGGCCACCGGTCGGGGCTCGTCGTCACGCATCGGCGGAGGCTCGGGCGACAGATGGTGCTGGAGGTGCCGGGTCGCGAACAGGCGCATCGCACGGGCGAGTTCGGCGTCCACGGTCTGCTGGGCGAGCGGCCTCAGTCGCCGCACCATCGCCGCCGCCTCGACCGCGTCGGCGTCCGTCGGCGGCCGGTGCTCCAGATAGCGGGCGAAGACATGCTCGGTCGTGAACTCCAGGAAACGAGAGGCGATGTGCTCGACCTGGACGCGAAGTTCCCGCAGATGCCCGGAGATCGCCGGGAGCGGGACGCCCGCCTCGTACAACTCCGCTGCCACCGCCAGCTCTTGGGGGCTCGGAACGAGGAACTCGTCCTCCCGGTCCGGGATCCGCTCCAGGACACCGAGCTCGATCGCCTCCCTGATCGCGTCCTCGTCGGGCTTGCCGCCGAACGCTGCGTCCAGATCCGCGCGGGAGATCCGGTCGGCCTCCTCGTCCGTCCACGGTCCGTCGACCTCGGCGACCAGACCCAGGACGCCGCCGAGACCGCGCCCCGCGTCCCAGGCCTCCAACAGCTCCTTGATCGAGGCCAGGGTGTAGCCACGGTCGAGCAGGTCCGCGATCTGCCGCAGCCGGGCCAGATGCGTGTCCCCGTACACATTGGACCGGCCCCGGCGCTCGGGCCGGGGCAGCAGGCCGCGGTCCTGGTAGGCGCGGATCGTCCGGACCGTGGCACCGCTGTGGTGGGCCAGATCCTCGATCCGGTACTCCGCCGCGGCGGCCTGCGCCGCGGCCGCCCCCTGTGCTGTCTGCTCCGACAAAGCCACTCCCACCCGCTCGATCCTGCTACCCGATCGCGGTCCTGCGCGGGGAGCTCTCCCGCGAGGGATGGTACGACCGCCGGCCACGACGGGGTACGGCCGCGGCCGCCCCGCCACCGTCAGCCCGCTCGCCGGCCGCCCCGCCACCGTCAGCCAGGTCGCCGGCTCCGCGGCCACCGCCCGCGCGGGTCCTCACGCCGGCGGCTCCAGCCGGGCTATCGCGCGCAGCGCCCTCGGGGCGAACCGGGACAGCAGGTGCGCGCCGCGCGCCTCCGGTGTCACCGGGACGACGGCCAGATCGCGCACCACGGCCCGCAGGATCGCGTCCGCGACCTTCTCCGGCGGGTAGTTGCGCAGCCCGTACAGCCGGGAGGCCTTCTTCTGGCGCCGCTTCTGCTCCTCCTCGCCCGCCCCGGCGAACCGGGCCGTCGCGGTGATGTTCGTGTTCACGATCCCGGGACAGATCGCCGAGACCCCGATTCCCTGCCCCGCCAGCTCGGCGCGCAGGCACTCGCTCAGCATCAGCACGGCCGCCTTCGACGTGCTGTAGGCGGGCAGGGCGCGGGAGGGCTGGAAGGCCGCGGCGGAGGCGGTGTTGACGATATGGCCGCCCTGGCCGCGCTCGGCCATCTGACCGCCGAAGATCCGGCAGCCGTGGATGACGCCCCACAGGTTGACGTCGAGGACCTTCTTCCAGTCCTCGCTGGTCGTCGCGAAGAACGAGCCCGAGAGGCCTATCCCCGCGTTGTTGACGAGCACGTCGACGATCCCGTACTCGCTCGCGACCTTGGCCGCGAGCTTCTCCATGGCCTGTTCGTCGCTGACGTCGACGGTCTCGCCCCAGGCCTCGGGGGCGCCGATGAGCCGGGCCATCTCCGCCGTACGGGCCGCGCCCTCACCGTCCCGGTCGACGGCGACGACCCGTGCGCCGGCCTCGGCGAAGGCGAAGGCCGTGGCCCGGCCGATGCCGCTGGCCGCGCCTGTGACCAGGACCAGCCGGCCGCCGAACCGCTCGGCGTACACGGGATCGGCCGTGCTCTTCGCGGCCGCGCTCGGCGCCTTGGTGGCCGGATCCTCGTTGGCCTGGACGAACTCGGTGATCCATGCGGCCAGTTGGTCGGGCCGGGTGCGCGGTACCCAGTGCTTGGCCGGCAGGGAGCGCCGGGTCAGGTCCGGGACCCAGTCGGCGAGGTCGTCGTAGAGCCGCTCGGACAGGAACGCGTCACCGGTGGGCGTGATCAGCTGCACGGGCGCGTGGGCGTACGCGTCGGCCCGCGGCCGGCTCAGGCGCGAGCGGACGTTGTCCCGGTAGAGCCAGGCGCCGTGCGCGGCGTCGTTGGGCAGCGACGGGGTCGGGTAGTCGCCGGTCGGGACCTTCTCCACGCGCTCCAGAAGCTTGGGCCACCGCTTGCCGAGGGGTCCGCGCCAGGCGAGCTCGGGCAGGACGGGGGTGTGGAGCATGTACACGTACCAGGACTTGGCGCCCTGGCCGAGGAGCTGGCCGACCCTGCGCGGGGTGGGCCGCGTCATGCGCTTCTTGATCCAGTGCCCGAAGTGGTCGAGCGACGGGCCGGACATGGAGGTGAAGGAGGCGATGCGGCCTTCGGTGCGCGGGACGGTCACGAACTCCCAGGACTGCACCGAGCCCCAGTCGTGTCCCACCAGGTGCACGGGCCGGTCCGGGCTCACCGCGTCGGCGACGGCCAGGAAGTCGTCCGTCAGCTTCTCCAGCGTGAACCCGCCGCGCAGCGGGGCCGGTGCCGTGGACCGTCCGTGGCCCCGGATGTCGTACAGCACGACGTGGAACCGTTCGGCGAGCCGGTGCGCGACCTCCGACCAGACCTCCTTGGAGTCGGGGTAGCCGTGCACGAGGAGGACGGTCGGCCGGGCGGTGTCGCCCAGCTCGGCGACGCACAGCTCGATCCCTCCCGTACGGACCCAGCGCTCCCGCGCCCCGTTCAGTGCCGCCGTCATGCCGCTGCCCCCTCCTCGTTCCAGCGCCGCACGTGCGGCAGGTCGTCGTCCAGCCAGAAAGCGCTCTGCTCGGGGTCCATCGAGTCGGTGACGACGAGGATCTCCTCGAACTTCGCTCCCGTACCCCGGAATCCGAGGTGCGGCTCGACCGCCCACAGCCCCGGCCGGGGCGGGTGGTCGGAGAACGTGTACGGCGACCAGAGCGGCGACCAGCCGTCGCGGTGACCGTGGATCGCGTCGCTCGCGAGGCCCTTGAGCGACTGGGTGCCGAAACCGAAGAGGGTCGGGGACCAGCGGCGCTCCTTCACCCGGTCGATCTTGTGGGCGATCACGCCGAAGGGGTACGCGCGGTGCCGGTTGGCGTATCCCTGGCGGACCATGAGCCGGTCCACGTCCTCGTAGATCTCCCGCAGCGAGCGGCGCTCGCGCACCTCGGCCAGGATCAGCTCCCGGTGGGCCCGGAGATCGGCGAGGAGTCTGTCGTGGACCGGGTTGAGGCCCAGACAGCCGGAATAGCCGATGTCCGAGGTGTAGCCCTTGTACACGGGGGCCATGTCGAGGATGAACGGCATGCCCGCTTCGAGGCGACGGTTCGTGGGGAAGAACTGCAGCGGGATCTTGAAGTCGACGAAGGCCGTGCGGTCGCCGAACCAGGCGAAGGGCCGGTGGAACCAGTCCCGCACGCCCCGCTCGTGCAGCCAGTCGCGCTGCATCTTCGCGGCCTCGCGCTCGGTCACGCCGGGCTTGAGCTGCGCCGCCACGGCTTCCGCGCACTCGTACGAGAGGCGCTGCACTTCCCGGAACCCCCGCAGCTCCGCGGTCAGTTCGCTTGTCACTGCTGAGGCCATGCCACCCGTCCGTCCCATGAACATCCGTGTGTGCGCTACGTGGTCGTAACTTGACACTGATGAATGTGACAATGCCCGGCGGCTACGTCAAGGGGTGTGCAGGACGCCTGTGGAAAACCCCGCGGAGGCATCCGCGGAAAGACTTTGGTCTCGACTCCCTTACGGGTCTGTACGCCTGGAGTCGTACGTGGATCGAGCCGTTGGGCTGACGACTGCTGTGGCGCACACCACTACCTTCGAACCGTGACTGTGATCGCCACCGAAAGCCTCAGCAAGCGGTTCCCCCGGGTGACCGCTCTCGACCGGCTCTCCCTGGACATCGGGCCCGGTGTGACCGGACTGGTGGGTGCCAACGGAGCCGGCAAGTCCACGATGATCAAAATCCTCCTGGGCCTGTCCCCCGCCACGGAAGGCCGCGCCCATGTGCTCGGCCTGGACGTCGCCACCTCCGGCGCCCAGATCCGTGAACGGGTGGGGTACATGCCCGAGCACGACTGCCTCCCGCCGGACGTCTCGGCGACCGAGTTCGTCGTCCACATGGCGCGGATGTCGGGCCTGCCCGCCACCGCGGCACGCGAGCGGACGGCCGACACCCTGCGCCACGTCGGTCTGTACGAGGAGCGGTACCGCCCCATCGGCGGCTACTCGACCGGTATGAAGCAGCGGGTGAAGCTGGCCCAGGCGCTGGTCCACGACCCGCAGCTGGTCCTCCTCGACGAGCCGACCAACGGCCTGGACCCGGTCGGCCGCGACGAGATGCTCGGCCTGATCCGCCGGGTCTGGACCGACTTCGGCATCTCGGTGCTCGTCACCTCCCACCTCCTCGGCGAGCTGGAGCGCACCTGCGACCACGTCGTCGTCATCGACGGCGGCCGGCTGCTGCGTTCCAGCTCCACCAGCGACTTCACCCAGATCACCACGACCCTCGCGGTCGAGGTCACCGACTCCGACACCCACCCCGACGGCGCCCAGGCCGTGCGCGCCGCGCTCGCCACCGCGGGCGTCACCCTCCACGAGGGTCTCGAGGACGGGCTGCCCGGAGCCGGCCACATCCTCCTGGTGGAGGCCGCGGGCGAGGAGACGTACAACCTCGTCCGCGACACCGTCGCCGACCTCGGCCTCGGTCTCGTACGGATGGAGCAGCGGCGGCACCACATCGCCGAGGTCTTCCGCCCCGACGCCCAGCAGCAGGAGGAGGTGCCGGCGCGATGAGCTCCCAGGCCCCCGAGACCACACAGATCCACAACATCGGCTACCGCAACTACGACGGGCCGCGCCTCGGCCGCGCCTATGCGCGCCGTGCGCTGTTCTCGCAGTCGCTGCGCGGGGCGTACGGACTGGGCCGCAGCGCCAAGTCCAAGGTGCTGCCGATGATCCTCTTCGCCGTGATGTGCGTTCCCGCGCTGATCATGGTGGCGGTCACGGTCGTCACCAAGGCGAACAAGCTGCCGCTCGACTACACGGGCTACGCGATCTACCTCCAGCTCGTGATCTGCATCTACCTGGCCGCCCAGGCCCCCCAGTCCGTCTCCCGGGACCTCAGGTTCAGGACGGTGCCGCTCTACTTCTCGCGCCCGATCGAGCGGATGGACTACGTCCTCGCCAAGTACGGGGCGATGGCCGCGGCGCTCTTCGTCCTGACGGCCGCGCCGCTGGTGATCCTCTTCGTCGGGGCACTGCTCGCGAAGCTGGACTTCTCCGACCAGGCCGCGGGCTTCGGCCAGGGGCTCGTCTCCGTGACGCTGCTCTCGCTGCTGTTCGGTGGAATCGGCCTGGTCATGGCCGCGCTCACCCCAAGGCGCGGCTTCGGTGTCGCCGCCGTCATCGCGACGCTGGTCATCTCCTTCGGCGCGGTCACCACGCTCCAGGGCATCGCCTACGGCACGGACAACCTCGACGCCATCAAGTGGCTCGGCCTGTTCTCGCCGATCACGCTCATCGACGGCGTGCAGACCGCCTTCCTCGGTGCCGCGACCAACTTCCCCGGAGGGGAAGGAACGGGCCCGGGCGCCGGAGTCGGCGTGGTGTACCTGCTGGTCGTCCTCGCGCTCATCGCGGGCTCGTACGGAGTCCTGATGCGCCGCTATCGAAAGGTCGGGCTGTGACCACGATCCACATCGACCACGCCTCGCGCTGGTTCGGCAACGTCGTGGCCGTCAACGACGTCACGATGACCATCGGCCCGGGCGTCACCGGCCTCCTCGGACCCAACGGGGCCGGGAAGTCCACCCTCATCAACATGATGGGCGGCTTCCTCGCCCCCTCCACGGGCACGGTCACCCTCGACGGCGCGGCGATCTGGCGCAACGAGTCCGTCTACCGGCAGATCGGCGTCGTGCCCGAGCGGGAGGCGATGTACGACTTCCTCACCGGACGTGAGTTCGTCGTCGCCAACGCCGAGCTGCACGGCCTGGGCGACAAGGAGGCGCAGCACGCGCTCGCCACGGTCGAGATGGAGTACGCGCAGGACCGCAAGATCGCGACGTACAGCAAGGGCATGCGGCAGCGCGTGAAGATGGCCTCCGCCCTCGTCCACGACCCGTCGGTGCTCCTGCTGGACGAGCCGTTCAACGGCATGGACCCGCGCCAGCGCATGCAGCTGATGGACCTGCTGCGCCGGATGGGCTCCGTGGGCCGCACGGTGCTCTTCTCCTCACACATCCTGGAGGAGGTCGAGCAGCTCGCCTCGCACATCGAGGTGATCGTGGCCGGGCGCCACGCCGCCTCCGGCGACTTCCGCAAGATCCGCCGGCTGATGACGGACCGGCCGCACCGCTATCTCGTACGGTCCAGCGACGACCGGGCGCTCGCGGCCGCGCTCATCGCCGACCCGTCCACGGCCGGTATCGAGGTCGACCTCGCCGAAGGCGCCCTGCGCATCCAGGCGGTGGACTTCGGCCGCTTCACGGAACTGCTGCCCCGGGTAGCCCGGGCGCAGGGGATCCGGCTGCTGACGGTCTCGCCCTCGGACGAGTCCCTCGAATCGGTCTTCTCGTACCTCGTAGCGGCCTGAAAGGAGCCTGACCGATGTACAACCCCACAGTCGCCCGGCTCACCTACCGGGCCCTCCTCGGCCGCCGGCGGGCGCTGATCCTCTTCCTTCTGCCCGCGTTCCTGCTGGCGATCGCCGCTGCGGTACGGGTGTTCAACGGCGCCGACGACCAGGTCGCGGCCGATGTCCTCGGCGGTTTCGCGCTCGCCACGATGGTGCCGCTGATCGGTGTCATCGCCGGAACGGGCGCGATCGGCCCGGAGATCGACGACGGTTCGATCGTCTATCTGCTCTCCAAGCCGGTGAAGCGGCCGTCGATCATCTTCACCAAGCTGATCGTCGCGGTCGCCGTGACGATGGTCTTCTCCGCGGTGCCGACCTTCATCGCCGGCATGATCCTCAACGGCAACGGCCAGCAGGTGGCGGTGGCGTACACCGTCGCGGCGCTGGTCGCCTCCATCGCGTACAGCGCGCTCTTCCTGCTGCTGGGCACGGTCAGCCGGCACGCGGTCGTCATCGGCCTCGTCTACGCGCTGGTCTGGGAGGCCCTGTTCGGCTCGCTGATCTCCGGGGCGAAGACGCTCAGCGTGCAGCAGTGGGCGCTCGCGGTGGCCCAGAAGGTCAGCGGCGAGGGTCTGGTCACCTCGGACGTCGGCCTGGCGACGGCGGTGTCGCTGCTGATCGGCGTGACGGTCCTCGCGACCTGGTACGCGGGCCAGAAGCTGCGGACGCTGAAGCTGGCGGGCGAGGAGTAGGACGGCGCGCGTACCGAGGCCCGTGAGGGGGCCTCGGAGGTGGTCCCGCGTAGGGCCTCGGGCACGTCCCGGGGCCCTGAGCGTGTCAGACCTTGCGGTCTCCGGCGGCGAGCAGGCCCACCACCAGGGCGGTCGCGCAGACGCCCAGCACCATGACGATCGGCACCGTCCAGGAGCCGGTCGCCTGGTGCACCGCGCCGGCGACCAGCGGTCCGGCCGCGGCGAGCAGATAGCCGACGGTCTGGGCCATCCCGGAGAGCCGGGACGCGGTCACCGCGTCGCCGGCCCGCAGCACGATCAGGGTCAGGGCGAGGCCGACGCCTCCGCCCTGCCCGACGCCGAGGAGCGCGGACCACAGCCAGGCGCCCTGCACGGGGGCGGCCAGCAGCCCCGCGTAACCCGCCGCGACCAGCGTCGTGACGAGGACGACCAGCGGGCGCTGGCTCCGCATCCGGCCCGCGAGCAGCGGCACCGCGAACGCCCCCGCCACCTGTGTCAGGGTGTTGAAGGCGAACATCACACCGGCCGTGGAGCGGCTCATGCCGTGGTCCGTGAAGATCGTCGGCATCCAGGCGATCAGGACGTACGTCCACAGGGACTGCAGGCCCATGAAGAGGGTCACCTGCCAGGCGAGCGCCGAGCGCCAGACGCTCCGCGCGGGCGTGGCCGCCGCCGCGGAACGGACCCCGTGACCGGCGGAAGGCCGACGGCCGTGCCCCGTACGGCTCTTGGCGAGCAGCACCTGCGGCAGCCAGGACACCGCGGCGAGCGCCGCCAGCAGCGACCAGAAGGCGAGCGACGCCTCCCAGCTCCCGCCGAAGGCGTCCTCCAGCGGCACCGACGCCGCCGCGACCACCGTCGCACCCGCGATCATCGCGCCCGTGTAGAGCGAGGTCATCGAGGCGGCCCGGTCCGGGAAGTCCCGCTTGATCAGGCCGGGCATCAACACGTTGAGCAGCGCGATCGCCGTACCGACGAGGACACCGCCGCCGTACAGCGCGTACACCGACGGCAGGACGCGCACCAGGATGCCGAGGCCGAGCAGGAGCAGCGCCGCGAGCAGCACCGGTTCGACGCCGTGGCGCCGTCCCAGCCACGGCGCCACCAGCGCGCCCGCCCCCAGGAAGAGGACGGGCACGGAGGTCACCAGCGAACTGGCCGTCGACGACAGGCCGTACTGCGCCGCGATCTCACCCACCAGGGGAGCCACGCTCGCCAGCGCCGCCCGCATGTTGAGCGAGGCGAGCACGATCGCGGCCATGAGCAGCAGCGGGTGCGCGAGCAACGCCCTCCGCCCCGGGGCCCCTTGCGAGGCGGAGGAGGCGGTTTGCGAGGCGGACGCGGCTTGGGTGACGTCGGTGACCTGGGAGGCGGACGCGGCTTGGGTGACGTCGGTGACCTGGGAGGCGGCGGTGGCCGGGCCGGCCTCGGACGGTGCGCCGAGGGCCGGGCTGCCCGCATCCGTCCTCACCGCGACTCACCCACCGACGACTTCCCTCCCGGCGCCTCCTCCACGAGCGCCTCCTCCACGAGCGACGCCTCCACGGGCGGCTCCCCCGCGAGCGATGCCTCCGCGACCGACTCCCCCGTCAGTGCCGTCACCGTCTCCATCGGCACCCGCAGCAGCTCCCGGGCCTGCGTCTCCGCGGCCTCCGCGTCCCCCGACTCGATCGCCGCGATCAGCGCCTCGTGCGCGTCGATGTCGACCGGCGGCATCTCCCGGTCGCCGAGCGCCTCCACGAGCACCTCGTGCACCTGGGTGGAGAAGAAGCGGTACACCTCGGTGAAGGCCGCGTTGTGCGTGGCCGCGACGACGGCCAGATGGAAGGCCAGGTCCGCGTCCGCGTCACGGTCGCCCTCCTCGCGGAGGGTCGTGAGGGCGGCCCGCAGCCGCAGCAGGTCGTGGGTGTCCCGCCGCACCGCGGCGAGGCGCGCCGCCTCCGCCTCCAGCGCCACCCGCAGTTCCAGGACGTCCCGTGCGCCGGCGTGGCGCATGCCGCGCAGGACGGCCGCGGGATCGGCGGTCGAACGGACGAACGTGCCGTGGCCCTGACGCGAGACGAGGAGCCCGGCGTGGACCAGGACCCGGATCGCCTCACGGACGGTGTTGCGGCCGACGCCCAGCTGCTCGGCGAGCTCGTGCTCGGTCGGGATGCGGTCGCCGACGGCCCACTCGCCCTGGACCAGCTGCTCCCGCAGCTGCTCGACCACCGAATCCACCAGCGAGGTCCGCCCCGCCGCCTTCAGCGCCATCACCACTCCACCACCATGCGACACTCCACCTCATTAGCCCGGTTGCCCAGTCATCCTACAACTGACTTTCAGGGCCCTCCGAGGGGCGCCGGACTACTGTGGCTCCGTACGGGACACGAACACCCTCACCACCCTCGGGAGTCAGTCATGTCAGACCGCTTCGACGTCGTCGTACTCGGAGCTGGCCCCGGCGGCTACGTCGCCGCCATCCGCGCCGCCCAGCTGGGCAAGCGGGTCGCGGTCGTCGAAGAGAAGTACTGGGGCGGTGTCTGCCTGAACGTCGGCTGCATCCCCACCAAGGCGCTGCTGCGCAACGCGGAGCTCGCCCACATCTTCAACCACGAGGCGAAGACCTTCGGCATCAAGGTCGACGGCACGGTCTCCTTCGACTACGGCGAGGCGTTCAGCCGTAGCCGCACGGTCGCGGACGGCCGGGTCAAGGGCGTCCACTTCCTGATGAAGAAGAACGGCATCACGGAGTTCGACGGCCGCGGCACCTTCGTCGACGCGAACACGATGCAGGTCGCCAAGTCCGACGGCACCACGCAGACGATCACCTTCGACAACTGCATCATCGCCACCGGTGCCACCCCGCGGCTCCTGCCGGGCACCGCCCGCACCGAGCGCGTGGTGACGTACGAGGAGCAGATCCTCGCCGAGGACATCCCGCAGTCGATCATCATCGCCGGCGCCGGCGCGATCGGCATCGAGTTCGCCTACGTCCTGCACAACTACGGCGTGAAGGTGACCATCGTCGAGTTCCTCGACCGGATCGCGCCGCTGGAGGACGTGGACGTCTCCAAGGAGCTGGCCAAGCAGTACCGCAAGCTGGGCATCGACGTCCTCACCTCGACCCGCGTCGAGGCGATCGACGAGTCCGGCCCGCAGGTCCGCGTCACCGTCACCGGCAAGGACGGCGCGCAGAAGGTCCTGGAGGCCGACAAGGTCCTGCAGGCCATCGGCTTCGCCCCGAACGTCTCCGGCTACGGCCTGGAGAGCACCGGCGTGGCGCTCACCGAGCGCGGCGCGATCGAGGTCGACGGCCGCTGCCGCACCAACGTGCCGCACATCTACGCCATCGGTGACGTGACCGCGAAGCTGATGCTCGCGCACACCGCCGAGTCCATGGGTGTCGTCGCCGCCGAGACCATCGGGGACGCCGAGACCATGGAGCTCGACTACCCGATGATCCCGCGCGCCACGTACTGCCAGCCGCAGATCGCCAGCTTCGGCTGGACCGAGGCGCAGGCGCGGGAGAAGGGGTACGACGTCAAGGTCGCCAAGTTCCCGTTCACCGCCAACGGCAAGGCGCACGGCCTCGGCGACTCCACCGGTTTCGTGAAGATCATCGCCGACGCGCAGTACGGCGAGATCATCGGCGCGCACCTGATCGGCCCCGACGTCACCGAGCTGCTGCCCGAGCTGACGCTGGCCCAGCAGTGGGACCTGACGGTCCACGAGGTCGCGCGGAACGTCCACGCGCACCCGACGCTGGGCGAGGCCGTGAAGGAAGCGATCCACGGTCTTGCCGGACACATGATCAATTTCTGAGAACTCTCCCAGTACGGGGTGATAGGCACTGAAACGTGCCGAGTGAAACGCTCCCCGCTGGTACGCCGGGTGGCGAACCGTCCCGACCGATCAGGTCGTGGGTGCGTTCGTCACCCGGTACGCATGTGTGGCTGCTCGTCATCGCGATCACCAGCACGGTCATCGCGCTGTCGTCCGACGGCCTGGAGCACTATCTGCTGCAGCGCAACAGCAGCAATCTCCACCAGCTCTCCCACCACCCGATCCGGGCGCTGCTCGGCAGCGCGTTCTGGATCGAGAACCCGGCGAACTTCCTGCTGTACGCGGTGCTGTTCGAGGTCTTCCCCGCGCCGGTCGAGCGCTGGCTCGGCACGCCGCGCTGGCTCGTCACGGTCGCCACAGCACACATCGCGGCCACGCTCATCAGCCAGAAGGTCGTCCTCGAGGCGATCCAGGACCATGATGTGCCGCGCAGCATGGCGCACGTGGTGGACATCGGGGTCAGCTACGGGATCGCGGCGTCGGCCGGGATCCTGACGTACCGGATCCCATGGCCCTGGCGGTGGCTCTATCTGGCGGGAGCGGTGACCTTCTTCGCCGTACCGCTGTTCACGAGCCATACGTACACGGATCTGGGACACGCGATCTCGCTCGCCGTCGGGCTGGCCTGCCAGCCGCTCACCTGGGGCGCCCCGCACGGTAAATCGGTGGCTTCCGAACCTCCGCCACGCGCACACTAGTTGTGCGGGAGACGCCCGCTGTGAGGCCGCCGGGCCGGCCACGAGACCGGGGAGGAGCGCGATGACGACCGACACCAGTTCGAGCCGGAGTTCGAGTCCGTCGAGCTCCCTGCAGGGCGGCGCCCCCTAGCGCCGCCGGGGCGGCCGCTTCGAGCGCGCGGGTTCTCCGCGCGAGGCCGCCCACCCGGAGGATTGGCCGAGTGGTAAGGCAGCGGCTTGCTAAGCCGTAGTCGGGTTCACGCCCGCGCGCGTTCGATCCGCGCATCCTCCGCGTGTCCCCTGGGCGGGCGGCGACCAGGTTGTGACAGCCGGCCGCCGAGGCCCGGGGTCGTACGAATCGGTGAGGCCCGTACGGGTACGGGCCGTGCGCCTACGCCGCGAGCAGGCGCTCCAGCACCACCGCGATGCCGTCGTCCTCGTTCGAGGTCGTGACCTCGTCCGCGACCGCCTTCAGGGTTTCGTGCGCGTTCTCCATCGCCACGCCCCGCGCCGCCCAGCCGAACATCGGGATGTCGTTGGGCATGTCGCCGAAGGCGATCGTCTCCGCCGCCTTCACACCGAGCCTGCGGGCCGCGAGCGAGAGGCCGGTGGCCTTGCTCAGGCCCAGCGGGAGGATCTCCACGATCCCCGGGCCGGCCATCACCACGTCCACCAGGCTGCCGACCGTGTGCCGGGCGGCGCCCGCCAGCTCGTCGTCCGACAGCGTGGGGTGCTGGATGTAGAGCTTGTTCAGCGGGGCGGACCACAGCTCCGCCGGGTCCGTGAAGGGGACGAACGGCAGCGGCCCCTCCTGAACCCGGTAGTCGTGGCTGATCAGCACAGCGCCGTCCAGACCGTCCCGGCTCGCCGCCAGGGCCAGCGGCCCGACCTCGGCCTCGATCTTCGACAGCGCCAGACCGGCCAGCTGCCGGTCCAGGGTGACCGAGGTCAGCAGCCGGTGCTCGCCCGCGTGGTAGACCTGCGCGCCCTGACCGCACACCGCGAGTCCCTCGTATCCGAGGTCGTCGAGGATGTGCCGTGTCCAGGGGACGGACCGGCCGGTGACGACGATGTGCGCCGCCCCCGCCGCCACCACGGCGGCGAGAGCGTCACGCGTACGTTCCGAGACCGACTCGTCGGCGCGCAGCAGCGTGCCGTCGAGGTCCGTCGCGACGAGCTTGTACGGGAAGGAGCTCACTTGGAGATCGGCTCCAGGACCTCGCGGCCACCCAGGTACGGCCGGAGGACCTCGGGCACCCGCACCGAACCGTCCGGGAGCTGGTGGTTCTCCAGGATCGCCACGATCGTGCGCGGTACGGCGCACAGGGTGCCGTTCAGCGTCGCCAGCGGCTGGACGACCTTCTTGCCGCCCCGCTCGTCGCGCATCCGCACGGACAGGCGGCGCGCCTGGAAGCCGTCGCAGTTCGACGCGGAGGTCAGCTCGCGGTACTTGCCCTGGGTCGGGATCCAGGCCTCGCAGTCGAACTTGCGCGAGGCGGAGGAGCCCAGGTCGCCGGTGGCCACGTCGATGACCTGGAAGGGCAGCTCAAGGCTGGTCAGCCACTGCTTCTCCCACTCCAGGAGCCGCTTGTGCTCGTTCTCGGCGTCCTCCGGAGCGACGTACGAGAACATCTCGACCTTGTCGAACTGGTGGACCCGGAAGATGCCCCGGGTGTCCTTGCCGTACGTGCCGGCCTCGCGGCGGAAGCACGGCGAGAAGCCGGCGTAGCGCAGCGGGAGCTTGTCCGCGTCGATGATCTCGTCCATGTGGTACGCGGCGAGCGGCACCTCGGACGTACCGACGAGATAGAAGTCGTCCTTCTCCAGGTGGTACACGTTCTCCGCGGCCTGGCCGAGGAAGCCGGTGCCCTCCATGGCGCGCGGGCGGACCAGCGCCGGCGTCAGCATCGGGATGAACCCGGCCTCGGTCGCCTGCGCGATCGCCGCGTTGACGAGGGCCAGCTCCAGCAGGGCGCCGACACCCGTCAGGTAGTAGAAGCGCGAGCCGGAGACCTTGGCGCCCCGCTCGACGTCGATGGCGCCCAGCGCCTCGCCCAGCTCCAGGTGGTCCTTGGGCTCGAAGCCCTCGGCCGCGAAGTCGCGGATCGTGCCGTGCGTCTCGAGGACGACGAAGTCCTCCTCGCCGCCGACGGGCACGTCCGCGTGGACGATGTTCCCGAGCTGGAGCAGGAGCGTACGGGCCGTCTCGTCGGCCTCGTTCTGCTCGGCCTCGGCGGCCTTGACGTCGGTCTTGAGCTGCTCCGCCTTCTGCAGGAGCTCGGCGCGCTCCTCGGGGGAGGCCTTGGGGATCAGCTTGCCGAGCGCCTTCTGCTCGGATCGGAGCTCGTCGAAGCGGACGCCGGACGACCTGCGCCGCTCATCGGCGGAGAGCAGGGCGTCGACGAGTTCGACGTCCTCTCCACGGGCGCGCTGGGAGGCGCGAACACGGTCGGGGTCCTCACGGAGCAGGCGAAGGTCAATCACCCCACCAGGCTACCGGTGCGCGCTCGTGCCACCCCACCCGATATAGCCGTGCGTGTCGCTTTGCCCGAATTGCCGGTATTGGGAAATGCTCTCCCTATTCGTCAATTAACGGCCAGGAGCCCCCGAAAAGGGGCGGACCGGGGCGCGCGGCTTGACCGAACCGCCCTGTGGGCGCGCGGACTTCTCCACAGTGGAGGCCTGCCCTGGAAAGTTTTCCACAGGCTGTGCGGAACTTCTGTGGATGGTGAACGAAATCCTGGGCGCAATCATGATCAAACCACCCCGGCGCACTCTTCCGGGTGGGAATTCCCTGATCTCACTCGCTCTAAAGAGTTGATCAACGGAATGGGGGTGACGTGAGGTGAGCTGCGCCCTGTGGGTGACGGGAAGCCGACTGGGGCGATTTGTCGACCTCGCTCCTCAGCCATATCGACTTGTCCCCAGGCCGGGAGAGCTGCCTGTGGATAACTATGGGTGTGGACGGAAAATATGCAGGTAGGACTAGTGGTTCACACCTGTGGACGACCGCCCCCGGCGAAGGAGGCGGTGGGTCACTATCAGGTCAGGCCCGACCGTCCTGGGCCCTCGACAGCCAATCGGAGGCCGCCATGAACTCCGCGTCCGACGTCCCGCGCCGCAGCGCCCGTACGTCCTCGACCGCGACGCCCGCCCGCGGGTACGAACCGAGGAACCGCACCTTCGGGCAGATCCGCTTCAGACCCATGAGCGCCTCGCCCACGCGCCGGTCCGAGACATGGCCCTCGGCGTCCACGGCGAAGCAGTAGTTGCCGATCCCCGCGCCCGTCGGACGGGACTGGATCAGCATCAGGTTGACCCCGCGCACCGCGAATTCCTGAAGCAGCTCGAGGAGGGCACCCGGATGGTCATCACCCAGCCACAGCACCAGCGACGTCTTGTCCGCGCCCGTCCGCGCCGAGGGCCTGGCCGGGCGGCCCACCAGGACGAAACGGGTCTCGGCGTTCTCCGCGTCGTGGATCTCGGTGACCAGGGCCTCCAGCCCATAGGTCGCCGCCGCGAACTCGCCGGCGAAGGCCGCGTCGAACCGGCCCTCCTGCACCAGCCGGGCCCCGTCCGCGTTCGAGGCCGCCGACTCCCACAGGGCGTCGGGCAGGTGGCCGCGCAGCCAGTTCCGTACCTGCGGCTGCGCCACGGGGTGACCGGTGACCGTCTTGATCTCGGACAGCTTGGTGCCCGGCCGGACCAGCAGCGCGAAGGCGATGGGCAGGAGGACCTCGCGGTAGATCATCAGCGGTTCGCCGGAGGCAAGCTCGTCCAGCGTCGCGGTGACGCCGCCCTCCACCGAGTTCTCGATCGGCACGAGAGCGGCGGCGGCCTCTCCGTTGCGTACGGCGTCCAGCGCGGCCGGTACGGAGACCATCGGGACGAGTTCCCGGGTCGCGGCCTCGGGCAGCGTACGGAGCGCGGCCTCCGTGAAGGTGCCTTCGGGGCCGAGATACGTATACCGGGTGGCTGACATACGGTCACCCTAATAGGCGCCGGGCTTTCAGGACTCCAGAAGCCGCTGGCCCACGTACTCACCCTCCGCCGCCCCACCCGGCACGGCGAAGAGACCGCTCGCCTCGTGCCGGACGAACGGGGAGAGCGCGTCGCCCCGGTCGAGCTTGCGCTGGACGGGCACGAAGCCCCTGAGCGGGTCGGCCTGCCAGCAGATGAAGAGGAGCCCGGCGTCGGGGGTGCCGTCCGGCGCGATGCCGTCGTGGAAGGAGAAGGGGCGGCGGAGCATGGCGGCTCCGCCGTTCTGTTCGGGGGCGGAGATCCGGGAGTGGGCGTTGTCCGGGATGACGAGCTTGCCGTCGGGCCCGGTCTTGTCGAGGTCGAGTTCGGTGGTCTCGGTTCCTCCGGTGAGCGGGGCGCCGTCGGACTTGCGGCGTCCGATGACCTTCTCCTGCTTGTCGAGGGAGAGCTTCTCCCAGTCGTCGAGCAGCATGCGGATCCGGCGGACGACGGCGTACGAGCCTCCGGCCATCCACTCCTGAGCCCCGGAGGCGCCGGTGCTGCCCCCGGCGGGGACGAAGATCCGCTGGTCGAAGTCGGGGTCGGACGGCTTCGGGTTGCCGGTTCCGTCCACCTGGCCCATGAGATTGCGGGCGGTCATCGGCCTGGCCGTGGCGCCCGCCGACCGGTTGAAGCCGTTCATCTGCCAGCGGACACCGGCGGCCGATCCGGCGTCCTTCTGCAGGGCGCGCAGTGCGTGGAAGGCGACCAGTGCGTCGTCGGCGCCGATCTGCACCCAGAGGTCGCCCTCGGACCTCTTGGGGTCGAGGGCGTCGGCGGAGAAGGCGGGCAGCGCGTCGAGCTGCGTGG
Source organism: Streptomyces sp. NPDC012508 (assembly GCF_042902595.1). Taxonomy (NCBI): domain Bacteria; kingdom Bacillati; phylum Actinomycetota; class Actinomycetes; order Kitasatosporales; family Streptomycetaceae; genus Streptomyces; species Streptomyces sp. NPDC012508. The sequence continues at coordinate 210,191 of NZ_JBIBEO010000004.1, read as the reverse complement.
GGCGGCGGGCGGTGAGTCCCGTACGGCCGAAGAACGAGTGGCCGAATCCGAAGGTGACCGTCAGGGAGGAGGGTCCGGCGTCCAGGGCGACACCGGTGTCGTCGGTCGACGGCTTGCCCGCCATCAGCGCCTTTGCCGTGGCCGACCATCGCCGCAGCAGCGCGGCCGCCTCCTTGCGGCCGGCCCCGGGCGCGAGGTCGAAGGCGACCAGATGGCCGCGCGCCTGAAGCGGAGTGGTGATCCCCGCTTGATGTTTCCCGTGAAACATCGCCTCGGTCGAGCCGACGGTCGCCAGTGCCTTTCCTTCGGCGGCGGAGGAGGCCGAGGAGCCGGAGTCGGCGACCGCCGCGTAGACCCCGGTGCCGCCGGCCGCGCCGAGGGCGAGGCCGGCTGCGCCCGCCGCGCCGACCGTGCCCAGAAGCCGCCGCCGGGAGATCTCAAGGTTGTCGTCGTTGCTCACGTCGGTCAGCCGATCTTCACGTTCTTGTCGATGGTGGTCTGGTCGATGTCGGAGGTGCGGACGGTCACCTGGATCTGCCAGTCGCCGGCCATCGGGATCTGTACGCCGTTGGCGCTCCAGTGTCCGGTCTGGATCCGCTCGGGGACGACGGGCAGCGGCCCGACGTCCTTCGCCTTCAGGGTGAAGGCGACCTTGATCTCGGGCAGGTCCAGCGGGCGGCCGTCGGGGTCGTCGACGAAGAGGTGGAGCACGTTGGCGCCGGTCCGGCCGGGGTCGAGGCTGAGCCGTACGGTCCCCTTGCCCGCGGCGCCTCCGGTGTCGAAGGGCAGCCGGATGTCGACGGGCCGCTCGGGCACAGCGGTCGATCCGGAGGCGGACTGTGAGCGACCCGCCTCCTCCTCCGTGCGGCCGGGCTCGGTCGACGTCAGGACGGTCGTCACGGCGAGCAGGACGACGGCGACCACGGCTTCGGTCAGGACGGAGCGGCGCAGGCCGGTGCGCTCGGGGTCTGCGTCCCGGTCCCGCTTCGTGCGGGCGAGGGCGACGGCGGCCCGCTGCCGGGCGAGCTGCGCGGCCCGCTCGGGGTCGAGGACCTCGTCCCGGTCGTTCTCGTCCCGGGCGGCCGTTTCCTGGGCGGCCGTTTCCTCTTCGGCGGGTGCGTCGGACACCGTCGGTTCGCCGAGGCGCTGGGTCCAGCGGCGGGATATCCAGGCGATGCCGACCAGGACGGCCACGAGCCCGATCTTGACCAGGAGCAGCTGTCCGTAGGACGTGCCGGTCAGGGCGGACCAGGAGCCGACCTGCCGCCAGGACTGGTAGAGCCCGGTGGCCGCGAGGACCACGACCGAACCGAAGGCGAGCTTCGAGAAGCGTTCCACTGCCGTCCGCTCGATGCCGGGCGCCCGGTAGAGGGCGACGAGCAGGGCGGTCAGTCCGCCGAGCCAGGCCGCGACGGCGAGCAGGTGCAGCAGGTCGACGGGCATCGCGATCCCCGGCTGGATGCCGGTGGAGGCGTGCTCGGCGAGGGCCCAGGTGCCGGCGATACCGGCGGCGACCACGGTGCCGCCGATCGCGAGCCCGAAGGTGAGGTCCTTCTTCTCCTTCTCGTCGGTCCGCTTGGTGTACGTCCCGAAGAGCACGGCGACGAAGAGCGCGGCGGCGCCGAGCAGCAGCAGCCGGGAGATGAGCGCGGCGCCCGTCTTCGTCTCCAGGACGGAGCCGAGTCCGCCGAGGTCGAAGGCGTCGGCGAGTTCGCCGGAGCCGGTGTACGGGTTGCGGAGCAGCAGCATGGCCAGGGTGGCCGCGGTCAGGGTGAGCCAGCCCCGCACGACGAGCCGCTGGAGGGGCCGGACGCTCGCGCCGCGCGGCCAGCAGGCGAGGACGAAGGCGCCGCCGCCGACGAGGACGACGAAGCCGGCGTACGAGAGGTAGCGGGCGATGCCGTAGAGCGCACCGACGAGTCCGCCGCCGACCTCCTGGTCGGGGAGGGCGACGGTGGTCTGGGAGGGGGCGCCGATGGAGAAGGTGAAGGCGCCCGCGATGGGGTGGCTGTCGGCGGAGACGGTCTGCCAGGCGACGGTGTACGTGCCCTCGGGCAGGCCGGTGCGGAGGCCGACCCCGTACCTGACGATCGAGCCGCTGCACAGGTCGCGTATCTCGGCGGTGTCCACGCGGTTGCCCGCCGGGTCGAGCACCCGGATCGAGTCGTCGCTCATGGCGACCTGTTCGGAGAAGGTGAGGTTGACGTCCTTGGGGGCGGTGGCGACCACCGCCCCGTCCTGCGGGTCGCTGCCGGTGAGCGCGGCATGCGCGGACGCGGGGGCTGCGCCGGCGAGCAGGGCGCCGAAGAGCGTGGCCGCGACGAGCAGCAGCCGCGCCAGGGCGGTTCCGAGGCGCGGGGCGGTGGTGGTGGGCATGTGTGTGTCAGTCCCTCAAGTAGCTCAGTGCTGCTTCGGGTTGTGGGTGGCGGCCTCGACGGGAAGGTCGACCTTGATGGGGCCGGACTTCTCGAAGTGCAGCTCGATGCTGACCATGTCGCCTTGCTTCGGCTTCTGCTTCAGGGCCATGAACATGATGTGGCTGCCACCGCGTTCGAGCTTCAGCTCACCGTTGGCAGGGATGTCGAAGGACTTCACCTGCTGCATCTTCTGGTTCTTCGTCTCGTGGATCTGGACGTCGTCCGAGATCGGGCTCGTGACGGAGGTCAGCTTGTCCGCGGTGGCGCTGTCGTTCTTGATGGTCAGGAAGCCGCCGGCCATGTCCATCACGGGCTGCGGCATGAACGCGCCGCTGACCTTCAGTTCGGGCGTGCCGGTGGCGCCGGCGGCTCCGGCTGAACTGTCGGTCGAGCACCCGGTCAGCGCCAGCCCGGAGGTGAGGGCGACGGCGGCGATCAGGGTGGTGGTGCGGCGGTTCACGGGTTCTCCCCCTTGATGAGCTTCGGCAGGTCCTTGGCGTAGTCCTCGACCCTCGTGTCCTCGCCGTACAGGACGTAGCCCTGGTCGGTCGTGGGCGAGAAGGCGATCACCTGCGCTCCGTGCATGGAGACGACCGTGCCGTCCTTCTCCTTCTTCGGCGGGTCGATGCCGATGCCGATCTGGCGGGCGCCCGCCTGGATCGTGGTGAAGTCGCCGGTGAGGCCGATGAAGGACGCGTCGCCGGCGGCGGGGAGCCACTTGCCGAGTTCGGCCGAGGTGTCCCGCTCGGGGTCGGTGGTGACGAAGACGACCTGGAGCTTGTCCTGGTCGGCCTTGGGGAGCTGCTTCTTGGCGATGGCGATGTTGCTCATCGTCAGCGGGCAGACGTCGGGGCAGTGCGTGTAGCCGAAGTAGATCAGCGTCGGCTTGCCCTTGGTCTGCGCGCGGAGGTCGAACTTCTGGCCCTTCGTGTCCGTGAGGACGAGGTCGGGCTTGGTGAAGGGGCGGTCGAGAACGGTCGCCGCCTTGGTGCCGTCGCTGCCGCCGGAGATCGCGGCGACCGTTCCGTTTCCGGATCCGGTGGCCTTGTCGTCTCCGCCGCCGAGGCCGACCGCGGCCGTCACCGCGAGGGCGGCGACGACCGCGACGGCGGCGGCGATCAGGGGGGCGCGGCGGCTGGGCCGGGTCCGCGCGTCGGTGCTGGGGTCGTTCGTCTTCTGGACGGACATGGAACTCGTTCTCTCGTTGTTCTCTCGGTTCAGGCCGAGCGGCGGCGGCCGGCGAGCAGGCCGAAGGCGACGCCCGCGACACCGACGAGGATGCCGACGACACCGAGGATGCGGGCGGTGGTGTCGCTGCCGGCGGAGTCCGCGTGGGCGGCGCTCTCGGTGTGGGCCTTGTCGCCCTTGGCTTCGTCCTTGGCCTTGTCGTCGTGACCGGCCTTCTCGTCCGTCTTGGCGCCGCCGCCGTGGTGGTCGTCGCTCGCCGCGGAGAGCTTCAGCACGGGCGCGGGGTACTGGGGCTCCTCGCCCCCGTCCTTGGCCTCCTCGATCCAGCGGACGACCTCGTCGTTGTCGTACGTCTGGATGGCCTTGACGACGAGCTGGTCGGTGTTCTCCGGCAGCTGGCCGAGGGAGAGCGGGAACTGCTGGAACTGGCCGGGGCCGATCTTCGAGCCGTCCGCGGTCCAGGTGACCTTGGTGACGGCCTCGTTGATGGTCTTGCCGTGCAGCTCGAGCGGCTTGGCGAGCTTGGACTTGGTGACCTCGGACTTCCAGCCGGGGACGGGCTGCGGCATCACGGAGGCGAGGGGGTGGTCGGCCGGGAAGTTGACCTCGACCTTGATGGTGGAGGCGTTGTCGCGCTCGTTGGGGACCTTGACGTTGACCGTCGCGTAGCCGCCCTTGGCGGCCTCACCCTGCGGCTGGACGCCGACATGCGCGAAGGCGGTGCCGGAGAGCAGCACGACGGAGGAGAGGGCGATGCCACCGGTGAGGGCGATACGGGAAACGTTCATGACTTCAGGACACTCCAGCTCATGAGAAGGGTCGGGGTTCCGGCACGCCGAGGACCGGAAGGGTGTGATCCGGTTGGTACGGGCGTACGAAGGGCCGCGGGACCCGCTCTTGGTGAGCGGTCCGCGTCGGTCAGGCCGCGAGGGCGCAGTCGGCGGCCGGAGGGCCGCGCCGGACGACCGTGTGCTGGAGTGCCTCGGCGCCGGTGGGCGGCGAGGTGTGGTCCGCGGTACGGGCGGGGCGGCGCGGCCCGGCGGCCGGAAGGCCGGGGAGGCCGGCGAGCAGGGCCCGTACGAGAGTCAGCGCGGCGCGCAGGGAGCGGACGAGGGCGCCTTCGGCGAGTTCGGTCGCCCCGTGGGTGGAGAGCCGGACGAGCCGGCCGAGGGCGAGGTCGCCGCGGCGCAGGAGCCAGCCGGTGGCGAGTGCGGCCAGGAGGTGGCCCAGCACCATCGGCAGGTTGGGCAGGACCTCGGCGCCGGAGGCGGTTCCGGCCGCGAGGTGGGTGGCGTGGGCCGTGTGCGCGGCGGCGTCGGCCGGGTCGAGGCCGGCGTCGCTGATGATCCGTGTGGCGTCGGCGGCGCTCAGGGACGCGGCCCCGCCGCCGCAGACGATCTTGGCGGCCATCCGGATCAGCGCGTCGTCGGTGACCGGACCGAGGGAGCCGGCCGAGAGCGGCCGCTGCCCGAGCCCGAACAGGACGTGCAGTCCGAGCTGTCCGCCGGCCAGAGCGGTGACGATGACGGGCAGCGAGCGTTCCCGTCCGGCGAAGAGGACGGTGACGCCGAAGATCGCGAGGAAGCCGGCGGCCAGTGTCCACAGGGCGATGCCCGCGCATGCGGCGAGGGCGTGGCCGAGCCCGGACAGCACGACGCAGACCGCGGTGAACACCGCGGCCCTCAGCAGGCGTGGCGCGAGCGCGGGGGCAGACATGGCGGGCCCATCATCGCACCAGGCCCATGCCCAGCATGAGGCAGGTCCGGAAGATCACCTTTGGTGCCTTCGGGCCGACTTCGGGCGGGGCGTTGGGGGGCGCCGGATGGGGCGCCGGAAGGTGCGCCGGGCAGGTCGGGGGCGGGGCGCCGGGACCGGCATACACCGGCGCACGGCGTGTACACATCCGCCGAACGAGGGCTCTAGTGGTGCCGAGGGGCTTACGGACCACGCAGGGCGGCAATAGGTAACGGTATGTCGCGCCGCAGCATGTCGAGCCGCAGCCAGGAGGCTGAAGCATGAGCATCTGGTGGTCCCTCCATCTGAGGCGCGAAGCCGCGAGCGTTCCGCTCGCCCGGCGGCTGCTGCTCGGCACGATGGAGACGGCGGGGGTCGACCCCGACGTGTCCTACGAACTGTCGGTCGCCCTGACCGAGGCGTGCGCCAACGCGGTGGAGCACGGCGGGGACTCCGGCTCCGGCCCGGCCTCGGAGGAGTACCGGGTCACTGCGTATCTGGACGGCGAGACCTGCCATATCGAGGTGGCGGACTCGGGGCCGGGTTTCTCGGCGGCCGGGTGCCCGGTGCCCTCCGCCGGCGCCGATGCCGAGAACGGGCGGGGTCTGCGGCTCATCGAGGAGCTGGCGGACCATGTCCACTTCGGGCGTACGGGCCGGGGCGGGGCACTGGTCAGCTTCGACAAGATCGTGAAGTGGCGTACGGACGCCCCGCTCGCGCTGACGTGACCTGACGCCGTGTACGAAAAGGCCCCGGCCGGCCGTGACGGTCGGCAGGGGCCCACTCTCGTACGCGGTGTCGGATCGGCCCGTCAGCCCTTGAGGCCGGCCATCCACGCCTCGACCTCGTCGGCCTGGCGCGGCAGCGAGGCGGAGAGGTTCCGGTTGCCGTCCTCCGTGACCAGGATGTCGTCCTCGATCCGGACGCCGATGCCCCGGTACTCCTCCGGCACGCTCAGGTCGTCGGCCTGGAAGTAGAGCCCCGGCTCGACGGTCAGGCACATGCCCGGCTCGAGGGTGGTGTCGACGTACGCCTCGGTGCGCGCGGCGGCGCAGTCGTGGACGTCCATGCCGAGCATGTGGCCGGTGCCGTGCAGGGTCCAGCGGCGCTGGAGGCCCAGCTCCAGGACACGGTCGACCGGCCCCTCGACCAGGCCCCACTCGACGAGCTTCTCGGTGAGCACACGCTGGGCGGCGTCGTGGAAGTCGCGGTAGGCGGCGCCGGGCTTCACCGCGGCGATGCCCGCCTCCTGCGCCTCGTACACGGCGTCGTAGATCTTGCGCTGGATCTCGGTGTAGCGGCCGTTGATCGGCAGGGTGCGGGTCACGTCGGCGGTGTAGAGCTCGGTGGTCTCCACGCCGGCGTCGAGGAGCAGCAGCTCGCCCGAGCGGACCGCGCCGTCGTTGCGTACCCAGTGGAGGGTGGTGGCGTGCGGGCCGGCGGCGCAGATGGAGCCGTAGCCGACGTCGTTGCCCTCGACGCGGGCGCGCAGGAAGAAGGTTCCTTCGATGTAGCGCTCGCTGGTGGCCTCGGCCTTGTCGAGGACCTTGACGACGTCCTCGAAGCCGCGGGCGGTGGAGTCGCAGGCCTTCTGGAGCTCGGCGATCTCGAACTCGTCCTTGACGAGGCGGGCCTCGGAGAGGAAGACGCGCAGCTCCTCGTCGCGCTCGGCGGTGACCTTGTCGGTCAGCGCGGCCTCGATGCCGGCGTCGTGGCCGCGGACGGCGCGGACCGGGCCGGTGGCCTCCTTGAGCGCGGCGGTCAGCTCGCGGACGTCCTTGGCCGGGATGCCGAGGAGCTGCTCGGCCTCGGTCAGGGAGTGCCGGCGGCCGACCCACAGCTCGCCCTGGCCGTCGAGCCAGAACTCGCCGTTCTCGCGGTCGGAGCGCGGCAGCAGGTAGATCGTCGCCTTGTGGCCGCTCTTCGTGGGCTCCAGGACGAGGACGCCGTCCTGCGTCTGGTCGCCGGTGAGGTAGGCGTACTCGGTCGACGCGCGGAAGCTGTACTCGGTGTCGTTCGAGCGCGTCTTCAGGTTGCCGGCGGGGATGACGAGGCGCTCGCCGGGGAAGCGCGCGGAGAGCGCGGCGCGGCGGTCGGCGGTGTGCTGCGCCTGGGCGATCGGCTCCAGGCCGCGCAGCTCGGTGTCGGCCCAGCCGGACTTCATGTTCTCGGCGAGCTCGTCGGACACGCCCTGGTACAGGCCGTTCTTGCGCTGCTTGATCGGCTCTTCGGTCTCGTCCGGGGTTTCCGGGGTGAGCTCGTCTGCCACGGGGGTCTCCTTTTGGTACGACACTGAACCCCCTCCATCGTACGGTCGTACGGAAGGGGGCCCAGGGCCGTAAGACCCATTACCGCTGAGTCACCTCCGCTCTACGCGCGGCTCACGCGCAGCACGGCTCACGCGCAGCACGGCTCACGCGCAGCGTGGCTCACGCGAGGCGCGTGGTGGCGTAGTCGAAGGCGGGGCTCATTCGAAGCGGGCCGCGAGCAGGACGACGTCCTCTCCGTCGACGGCGTGGCCGAGGCCCTCGGGCAGCAGCGTTCGCAGGACGTGGTCGGCGATGGCTCCGGGGTCCTTACGGTCCGCCTTCGGGACGCTCGCGGCGGCCGCGTGCAGCCGTGCGAAGGCCCGGTCCATGGGGTCGCCGGTCCTGCGGAGCAGCCCGTCGGTGTAGAGCAGCACCGTTTCTCCGGGGGCGGGAGCGATCTCGATGCTCGGTGCCTCCCAGCAGGCGAGCATCCCGAGCGGTGCCGACAGCGAGGTCTCGACGAACTCGGTGCGGTGGTCGCCGATGATCAGCGGCGGGGTGTGTCCGGCTCCTGCGAGGACGAGCTTGCGCTGCTTCGGCTCGGAGTAGGCGAAGAGCGCGGTGGCCGAGCGGGCGGGCTCGGTGATCCTGAGCAGGAGCTCCAGGTCGGAGAGGACGGCGACGGGGTCCTCGCCCTCCATGACCGCGTACGCCCGCAGGGAGGCGCGCAGCCGGCCCATCGCTGCGAGCGCGCTGGGCCCGGTCCCGGAGACGGAGCCGACGGCGAGACCGAGGGCGCCCTCGGGCAGCGGCAGCGCGTCGTACCAGTCGCCGCCGCCCTGGGGGCCGGTGTGGTGGCGGGCGGCGAGCTGGACGCCGGGGACCCGGGGGAGGCGGCTGGGCAGCAACTCCTCGGCGATGGTGGCGACCTGGACGCGGGCCCGCTCCAGCTCCAGGAGGCGGGCGAGGTGTTCGGTGGCGTGGCGGCTGTAGAGGCCGACGAGGTGGCGCTGGCGTTCCGCGGGCTCGGCGGGTTCGTCGTAGAGCCAGACGACGGCGCCGAGCCTGCCCGCCGCCTCGGTGGCGAGGGGGAGCGCGTAGCTGGCGGCGTAGCCGAGCCGGGCGGCGACCTCGCGGTGGCGCGGGTCGAGCTCGGCCTCCCCGAGCAGGTCGGGGACGGCGATCGGTTCGGGAACGGTGATCGGGTGGGGGGTCGCGATCGAAGGGGGCGCGGCGAGCGGATCGGGGAAGCCGTGGGCGCCGGTGGGATCGGGGGCGGCCCGGGCGGCGGCCGGCTCGTGGTCCGGTTCGGGGAGGCCGTCGAGGATGCGGCCGTACGAGGTGGCGCTGCGCGGCACGGTCTCGATGGTGCCGAGGTCGGCGTGGGCCAGGCCGAGGCCGATGGTGGAGGTTGGGCCGAGGCCGTCGCCTGGTTCGAGGACGGCCATGCCGCGGCGGGCGCCGACGAGGGCGGCTCCGGCGCGCAGCACCTCGCGCAGTGCCTCGTCGAGCGAACCGGTCTTGATCAGGCGTTCGGTGAGTTCGTGGAGGGTGGTGAGGTCGGAGACCCAGCCGGCCAGCCGGTCCTGGATCATCGCGCCGGGGATCGCCGGGAGGGCTGTCGCGGACGGGTGTACGGGCGGAACGGGCGCGGTAGTGTGCGCGGGCGAGGGAACCGTGGAATCGATTCCAGCCACTTTCGGCAGGTGTGGGGCGCTCATGTCGGCCGGCTTTCCGACTGGTGCGTTTCGCTCAATAGCATCGCAAACCCCCATGTCAATCTGCGCCGCTAGCAATGCATCCACATGTACACGCACAAGAGGAGCGATGTCCAGCATTGTCCCCACGGGACTTGTGGTGTCCGTGGGGTTTGGCAGAAGGGTTGAAGTGCAGGCCAAGTTGGCCGAAAATTGCCCCCTCGGCGCACCTTTTGCGGTCGACTGGCGTCGTTTGAAAGCGCGTTGATTTGACCGTGACGGGTACGTAATCGGTGATGGCCAGGGGCAGTTGGAACCGCCCCGGAACCTGGCAGGGTGCCTGGGCGTCCTCACCGCCGCAGGCCGCGCCCCCTCGAGTGGACGACGAGCCTCAGCTCGGCCCCTCCCGCCCCACCACGGGGCGGTGAACCGCCGACCTTGTACGCGCTGATACGCACAGTGAAGTGATCTGCACATGGTGTGATGTGGATTCGGCGTTCAACGGAAAGGAACGAGCGCTCATGCGCGAGATCCTCGGAAGGCGACGCAGGTTCCGGTTCCGGCGCAGGGAAAGGACCGTTCAGCTCGACGCGGCGCTCGTCTGCGCCACCGAGTGGGAATGGCCCGTGCTGCCCGGTGTGGGGCTGAAGGCGACGACCCGTACGTCCAGAGGGGCCGGCTGCGCCTGCCCCGACCCGGGGTGTGTCGTCCCCGGCGCGCATCCCTTCGACCCCGGACTGCTCGCGGCCACCACCGACGAGCGCATGATCCGCTGGTGGTGGGGGCGGCGCCCGGACGCCCCGGTGGTCCTGGCCACCGGAGGCACCGCGCCGTGCGCGGTGAGCCTGCCGGCCGTCGCCGGGGCGCGCGCCCTTGTCGCCCTCGACGCGATGGGCATGCGGCTGGGGCCGGTGGTGGCGACGCCCACGCGCTGGTCGCTGCTTGTCGCTCCGTACGGCCTGGAACAGCTCGGCGAGCTCCTCTACGCGAAGGACAGCGTGCCCAGCTCGCTGCGGTTCCACGGTGAGGGCGGCTATCTGCTGCTGCCGCCGTCGGTCGCGGGGACGGGGCAGGTGCGCTGGGAGCGTGCGCCGCTGGAGGGCTCGGCCCGGCCCTGGCTGCCGGACGTGGAGGCGGTCGTGGACGCGCTGGTCGAGGCGAGCACGGGCGCGCCCGGCGGCGGCAGCAGGCTCGCGTACTGACGGGCGGGGACGGACGGACGGGCCGGAGCGGCGCGCGGCGGAACGACCGGAGGCGGCAGGTGGCCGGACGCGACGCCCGGCGCGGCGACGGGTCGACGGGGCGACGGGGCTCGGCGCGTAGACGCGTCGACGGCGCGACGAGGAACGGCGCCTCGACGGTTCGACGCCTCGACGGTTCGACACGTCGACGAGTCGACGGGGCTCGAACGGGCGGTGTTCGCGGCGCGGCCTCACCCGTACGGGTGTGAGGCTGCCCGACTTGTACGGGAAATGGGCGCGCGCCGCGCTGTACGCCGCCGATCCGCCGATATCTTCGGCGCACCGTTCACGTTGATCACGTAGCGCACGCGGCTCTTGCCGTTCTTGCCGTTCTCACGTCGTAGCCAGCCGGGCAGGTGGTCCCATGAATCTCCGCATGATCGGGCTCGGGGCCGTCGTGGTGTGTGCCACGCTGCTGCCGCTGGTGGCCCTCGCCGGCCAGGCCGGCGGTCCGGGTCCGGACGCCGACGCCAAGCCGCGCGCCGAGGACCACGCGCAGGACGCCGGGCGACGGGCCGACGGGGGGCTGCTGCCGGGGCTCGATCTCGGCGCCCCCGAGGCCCCGCCGGCCCCCGCGACCGAGCGCTCCTCCTCCGCCGCCGCGCAGGCCCCGGCGGACCTTCCCGGCCGCGCCTCGCACTGCGGTCCGGACCTCACCTCCCCCGACGGGATCGAGGCGCAGACGTGCGTGCTGACCGATGGCCCCGACACCTGGGCGCGGACGTACTACCGCAACGCCGGCGGCCAGCAGCTCGACTCCGTACTCACTCTTATGGGGCCCGCGGGGCGGACCGTACAAGTGCGTTGCTCGGTTCCGGCGCGGGACGAACCGGGGGCCTGTGAGACGCCGCGGGAGCGCTCGCGGGGCGCCGCTTCGGCATATTCGGCCGTGGCGGAATTCGCAGGTTCGGGAGAGGGCGGCAGTACGCCGCTGCTGCTGCGAGCGGGGAGCAACATGGCCGCGCCGGGCGGCAGTTGAGCCTCGGGACGGGATCCGTCCGGGCATGAGAAGACCCGATCGCTGGCGACGGGGGATGCACCAGCGACCGGGCTTCTAGAACGGTAACAAGAGATCTGCTGTTCGCAAATTCGATCTCGGTTATTCGGACAGGGATTTACCTGGCCGCACGAGGAGTTGTGGCGGATGTCACCGACTGGTCGGTCTGTCAGTCCCCACCATCACCACGCGCACCACGGGGGTCAGCTCAGAGTGACCTGGCGGTTGGTGAGACCGCCACGGGCGCGGCGCTCCTCCGGGGTGAGCGGAGTGTCGGTGGCCAGCGCCGCGGCGAGGCGCTCGGCGAACTCGACGGCCGGCTTCTCGCAGTCCTCGGCGCGCATCGAGGTCGGCAGGTCCCAGACCGGGACCATCAGGCCGTGGGCCCGGAAGGAGCCGACGAGACGGGTGTCGTCGCCGAGGGAGGACGTACCGGCGGCGTGCAGGCGGGCGAGGGCGTCGAGGAGCTTCTCCTCGGGGTGCGGCATGACCCAGCGCAGGTGGTTCTTCTCCGGGGTCTCGCACCAGTACGACGAGTCCACGCCGGTCAGCTTGACCGTGGGGATCGCGGCGGCGTTGGCGCGCTCCAGGGAGGCGCCGACCTCCGGGTTGGAGTTGTCCGAGGTCTCCGGAATCCAGAATTCGAAGCCCGCGTGCACGACCGGCGTGAAATCGCCGTTCGGGTCGAGCAGATCCTGAAGGCGCGGGCCCTCGGCCGGGACGCGACGGCCGGAGACCGGAGTACCCGGCTCCGCCTCCAGGGCGCGCAGGAGGGTGTCGGCGAGATCGCGGGCGAGGTCGCCGGAGGAGGAGTCGTTCTGCAGGGCGAGGAGGACGGAGCCGTCGTCGCGGCGCAGGGCGGGCCACGCCATGGGCAGTACGGTCGCGAGCGTCACGGACGGCACGCCCTCGGGCAGCCCGTCCTTGAGGGTGAGCGGAACGGTGGCGGCAGGCACCAGTTCGCGCAGCGCGACCCAGTCGCACTCGCCGGGCAGCCCCTCGAAGGGGCGCTGGACGAGCTCGGTCACGGCGTGCGCGGCGGCCCGGCCGTGACACGCCTTGTAGCGGCGGCCCGAGCCGCAGGGGCACGGCTCGCGCGCACCGACGACCGGGATCTCCCCGTTCGTGACCTGTGCCTTGACGGCCTTCGTCTGGGGGCGCTTCTTGGCCATGGTGTGGCTTCTCCCGATAGCGGCAGTGCGTGTGGTGCAGGCCGCGCTCGGTGCACGGCTCTGTGTCGGGCGAGCCTAGCCGTACGGAAGCGCCGAGGGACTCAGGCGGACACGATCACCGGGCCGGGCCGGGCCCGTGTCGGACGGTGCCAGTGCCGGACGTAAGACCGGGAGCCCCGTGCCGGACGTAGGACCGGGAGCCCCGTGCCGGACGTAAGACCGGCAGCCCCGTGCCGGACGTAGGACCGGGAGCCCCGTGCCGGACGTTGCCAGTGCCGGACGGTGCGGGTGCCGGACGTGGCTCGGGACGTGGCCCGGGCTCAGTCCAGGTCGTCGTACGCGTCCAGGAACTCGAAGCCCTGGCCGCCGCCGACCCGCGCGGCGAAGTCCTCGCGGCGATGGCCTTCGGTGACGACCACCCAGACCGTCACCTCGCCGGACGCGTTGTCCCGTACGCCCCAGTCCTGAGCCAGCGCACTGATGATGTTCAGCCCACGGCCGCCGCGCGCGGTGACCGAGGGCGTCGACGGAACGGGCCGGGTCGGACCACCTCCGTCCGTCACCTCGACCGTCAGGCCACCCGACGGATCGACGCGCCATGCCGCACGGACGTCCCCGTCGCCCACCTCCGCCCGCCCCAGCGGCCTGCCGTGCCGGCAGGCATTGCTGAGCAGCTCGGAAAGGATCAGTACCGCATCGTCGACGACCGATTCGGACATCCCGCTGCGGCTCAACTGCTCCCGCATACGGTGTCTCGCTTCACCCACGCCCGCAGGGCCATGGGGAACGGCCATGCTCGACGACGTGGGCACCTCCTGTGCCACCACCAACGCCACCCCCGAGACCTCCTTTGCCCCACGCCACGGTGTGGATGCCCCAATGGCCTGGACCGGAAACCGCCTCATGAGCGTGCGGTGACGCACTCGTGACGATCGAGTACGGACCGAACGCGCCGGTGCACTCCCTGTACAGCCGTGACGGGTGGGGAAGAAGGGGACGCATGGGGAGGGAAACAGGATCAAAGGCGGCCCAACTGGGACAGCACCTGCTTGGGTCGGTTGGTGATGATCGCGTCCACGCCGAGCCGCTCGCAGAGCTCCACGTCCTCCGGTTCGTCCACCGTCCATACATGGACCTGGTGCCCGGCCTTCTGGAGGCGCAGGATCACGGCGGGGTGGTGGCGGACGATCCGGATCGACGGTCCGGCGATCCGCGCGCCCGCGGGCAGCCGTCCGTCGCGCAGCCGGGGGGTGACGAACTGCGTCAGCGCGACGGTGGGGAGTGTCGGCGCGGCGGTGGCGATCCGGTGGAGCGAGCGCGCCGAGAAGCTCATGACCCGTACGGGAGAGTCCTCCGGCGCCGGCGGCTCCGCGAGGCCGAAGCGCTTGAGCAGGTGGAGCAGCCGCTCCTCGACCTGGCCCGCCCAGCGGGTGGGGTGCTTGGTCTCGATGGCCAGCTCTATACGGCGCCCGGCGTCGGAGACGAGCTCCAGGAGACGTTCCAGGGTGAGTACGGAGGTGAGTCCGGAGTCCTTCCAGTCCGGGCTCTCGCCCGCTTCCTCGCGGCCTCTCCAGGTGCCGAAGTCCAGGGCGGCGAGGTCGGCGAGCTCCAGGGCGGAGACGGCGCCGCGACCGTTGGAGGTGCGGTTGACGCGGCGGTCGTGGACGCAGACGAGGTGGCCGTCGGCGGTGAGCCGGACGTCGCACTCGAGGGCGTCGGCGCCGTCCTCGATGGCCTTCACGTAGGCGGCGAGGGTGTGTTCCGGGGCGTCTTCGGAGGCCCCGCGGTGGGCGACCACCTGGACGGGGGCGGGGTTCGAGTGCGGCCGGGGGTGCTGCCGTGCGTGGGTCACCGCGTCATGGTGCCATTGGCGGGGCGGCCGTAGCGGATCGCGTCCGTTCTGTCCGTATATAAAGAAAGGGGTGCGGATGCACAGCTCCGCCTTACAGTGGCCTGACGGCCTGTGGGAAAAGCTGTTCGCAGCACCCTAGTGATGGCATCCACCCGTGCAGTGAACGAGGAGAGAGCTGTGAGCACCGAGAACGAGGGCACCGAGGTTCCGGCGGACCCGAGTGCCCCGTCCGCCCCTCCCGCCCCTCCCGCCCCTCCCACGCCCCCGGTCGCCCCTCCCGCCGCTCCCGAGCAGGCGCAGGCAGGCGCTCCAGCCGCGGCGGAAACGCAGGCGCCCACTCGGGCCGAGGCGCTCACTCGGGCCGAGGCACCGACCCACGCCCCGGCCGGGCATCAGGACCCGACCGCTCCCCAGACTCAGGCTCAGCCCGCTCCCCATGCCCATGCCCATGCTCATGCCCCGGCCCCGGCCCCGGCCCCGGCTCAGGTCCCGGCCGAGGCGGCGGCCGGTGGCTGGCCCCCGCCTCCGCCGACCGTTCCGGCCTGGGGTGCGCCCGTACCGCCCGTCCCGGAGGCTCCGCGCAAGAAGCGGACCGGCGGACTCGTCGCGGCCGTCCTCGTGGCCGCCCTGGTGGCAGGTGGTGTCGGCGGCGGCATCGGTTACTGGGCGGCCGAGCGCGGCGACGACGGGATCAGCTCGACGACGGTCGCCGCGGGCGACTCGCCGGCGGCCTTCAAGCGCGACCCGGGCACGGTCGCGGCGGTGGCGGGCAAGGCGCTGCCGAGCGTCGTGACCATCCAGGCGAAGTCCGGCGGCAGCGGCAGCGGTACGGACAGCGAGGGAGAGGGCGGCACGGGCACCGGCTTCGTCTACGACAAGGAAGGCCACATCGTCACCAACAACCACGTGGTGGCGTCGGCGGCGGAGGGCGGCACGCTCTCCGCGACCTTCTCGAACGGCAAGACGTACGACGCGGAGGTCGTGGGCCGCGCGGAGGGCTACGACGTGGCCGTCCTGAAGCTGAAGAAGGCGCCGGACGGGCTGGCTCCTCTCCCGCTCGGCGACTCCGACAAGGTGGCGGTGGGCGACTCGACGATCGCGATCGGCGCGCCCTTCGGCCTGTCGAACACGGTGACGACGGGCATCATCAGCGCCAAGAACCGCCCGGTGGCCTCGGGCGACGGCTCCGGCGGCAGCAACTCGTACATGAGCGCCCTGCAGACGGACGCCTCGATCAACCCGGGCAACTCCGGCGGCCCGCTGCTGGACGCGAACGGCTCGGTGATCGGTATCAACTCGGCGATCCAGTCGACCGGCAACGGCTTCGGCCAGACGCAGGCGGGCTCGATCGGCCTCGGCTTCGCCATCCCGGTCAACCAGGCCAAGAACGTGGCCGAGCAGCTGATCAAGACGGGCAAGCCGGTCTACCCGGTGATCGGCGCGACGGTGAACATGACGGAGCAGGGCGAGGGCGCCACGATCGCCGACGAGGGCGCGGGCGGCACCCCGGCCGTCATCGCGGACGGTCCGGCGGCGAAGGCCGGCCTGAAGCCGGGCGACGTGATCACGGGCTTCGGCGACCGCCAGATCGACAGCGGCCCGACGCTGATCAGCGAGATCTGGACGCACAAGTCGGGCGACTCGATCAAGATCACCTACGAGCGCGACGGCAAGGAAGCCACCACCACGGTGACCCTCGGCGAACGCACGGGCGACAACTGACCGCCTGAGCCGTCCCCCCGCGCCGCCCCGAACGGGCCCCGGCGCGGGGCGGCTTGCCCGCCGTGGGCCGGGCCCGCTCGGAGGCCCGGGAAAATTTCTTCCGCGTTCCCGTCACATGTGTGCCCATCGCTCCGTCAGTGCTGTGAAGACGCAGGCCAGACCGGAGCGAAGGAGCACAGCCATGACGAACCCCACCATCTCCCGGATGCCCAACCCGGCCGATTTCGTACCCGAGTTGAACGACATCGGTGCCGCCCTGTTCCGGGCCACGGGCAACCGCTCGGTGCCGCGCACCACGATGAACCTGATCCACCTGCGGGGCGGCCAGATCGTCGGCAACACCTACCTGACGACCCTGAACACCGGTTTCCTGCGCAAGGCCGGGGTCTCCGAGGAGCGGATCACCGCGGTCGCCTCCTGGCAGGACGCCCCGTACTTCACCGACGCCGAGCGCGCCGCCCTCGCTCTCCTGGAGGCCACCCTCCAGCCCGCCCCGCACGGCAGGGAGCGCGTCACGGACGAGCTGTACGCCGAGGTGGCGAAGCACTACGACGAGAAGGCGCTGGCCACTCTGACCATCGCGATCGGCCAGATCAACTTCTTCATCGCCATTGCCGTCATCGGCAAGCCGCAGCCGGTCAGCTCGCTGGCCGAGACCCAGTGGTCCTGACGAGCCCGTCCATCCCCGCCACATCCGCCCACCCGGTAGGCTGTAGCCGCTCCGCAGCAGGTGAGGCGGGGCATGGGTGGGTTGCCCGAGCGGCCTAAGGGAACGGTCTTGAAAACCGTCGTGGCGCGAGTCACCGTGGGTTCAAATCCCACACCCACCGCAGCACGTCGGTACCTGTGCTGACCAGAAGGGGCGCCCCGGTCGCGGGGCGCCCCTTCGTCGTGCGTGCGGCACGGGTGGTTCAACCGGGCCGTCGGGCCGTGTCACCCCGCGAGGCGCCCGCGCCCGGTCGGTCCGTCGGTTCCGTGTGCTGGGTGAGGCGGGCCGCCGAGAGGATGGTCGTGCGGGCCTCGTGCTCGGTCAGGCCCGTGTGGACCGCCGCCGACGTCAGGGCGTCGGCGAGGGAGTCGCCGAGGCCGTTCTCGTACGCCCGGCAGGCCGCCCAGAACAGGCGCGTGTTGCGCTGGCCCTCGTGGGCGGTGCGGACGAAGTGGATCAGGCCGAGGCCGTGGCGGGGGCCCGGCGGGGTGTGGTGGGGGCGCGGGGGTGGCGTGGGGGGCGCGATCAGGTCCAGGAGGGCGCGCGGGCAGGGTGCCGGGTCGAGGTGCTCGCTGCCCGGAGCGAGCCGGTACGCGCCCTTGGCGGAGACCGAGCCCGGTCCCACCAGGTAGCCGCCGGCGCCGCGGATGTCGATGCCGGGGGCGAGGCGGCTCGCCGAATTGGGGACGACGACGTCCGGTGGCCCGGTCAGCCACAGGTGGCGGCCGCCGCTCGGGGTGAGGACGGTGACCGTGGGCGGCAGCGTGAACAGGTGCTGGAGCGCCAGGTGGCGCAGTTCGGCCGTGGCGTCCGCGGGGGCGTCCCCGTGGGGGACGTCGAGGTCGACGCCGACGAGGTGGTGCGGCGGGCGCCCGCAGGCGATGCCGTAGCCGGTGGCCCAGGGCGCGGCGGCGAAGAGTGCCCGTACGGCCGCGGGATCGGTGGTCGCGTCGTGCACGCCGTGCCCGGGGCGGCCGCACTCGCCGTGGCAGACCACCGGGTGAGGGTCGTCCCGGTGGGGCGAGCGCAGCGCGGGGAGCTTGGAGGGCGACAGGGGGATGACGGGGAGCCCGCGCTCTGCGGCAGACAGGGCGTGGGCCAGGGCCAGGGTGGCGGAGCGCCGGTCGGAGGTGGCCATGGAGTCAGTTTCGTACATGCGTTCGAAAAAAGAAAGAGGGGAGGATTGGCTGAAAATCTGCCGGAACGCTTCCCCCCTTGCGGTGGGGCGGCTACGGCGGCGTGATCCGGCCCCTGGCCCGTTGAGCTGCGCCTTCGGGTGCGGGGAGGGGGTTTATCGACTTGTCCTCACGCTTGAGGGGGAATCGGCTGCTGAGGGGTGGTTCGCCGGGGATTGCGTGGGCAACTCTGGAGTCGCGACGTCGAGCACAACGACCGAGGCGGTCGGCCAACTGCCTTGGAACCAGCCGTACTTCAGTGCTTCGGGCACGACAGCTTCAGCTCAGCTCACGGAGGAAAAGACATGGCAAGCATCCGTACCGCCCGCGTTCTCGCCGCTGCCGCCGCGCTGCCCTTGGCCGCCGCTCTCTTCAGCGGCGTCGCGCAGGCCGACAACGGCGGATTCGCGGTCGACGGATCGAACACGAGCGTCGCCTCCATCATCGGCAGCGGCGTGGGCGGCGACAACTTCGGCAACTCGACGACCACGCAGCAGGTAGCCACCGGGTCCGGTGCCTCCAACCAGAACAACACCGCGAGCGTGAACGGATCCGGGCTCACCGCCATCGACCAGTCGAACGCGACGGTCAACTTCTACCCCTGGTGGTTCTAGCCGACAGCTGGGGTCCGGCCCGACGGGGGGAATGACCGCGGGGTGAACAGCGGCCCGTGCGGCGGCGCTTCGGCGCCGGCGCGCGGGCCGCTGCGCGTTTTTGCGGGTTCGTTCACGGTGCACGCCCGAGCCGCCCGCCCCGTCCGTGACCTTGACACGACTCCTGTATCTGACGGACAGTCAGAAACCTTAGTCGTACCCCCGGGAGGCCGTCGCCGTGCACCTCGCCCCGACCGAGCGGCAGCTGCGGCTGCGCGCCGAACTCCGCGCGTACTTCCGCGATGTGATGCCCGACGGCCCTCCGCCCGCCACCGACAGCGCCGCCCAGCGTGCCCTGCTGCGCCGCATCGGCGGCGACGGGATGCTCGGGCTCGGCTGGCCGCCGGAGTACGGCGGACAGGGCCGCGGCCCCGACGAGCAGTTCGTCTTCTTCGACGAGGCCTACCGCGCGGGCGCCCCCGTCTCGATGGTCACGCTCAACACCGTCGGCCCGACCCTGATGAAGTACGGGACCGAGGAGCAGAAGGCGTACTTCCTCCCCCGGATCCTGCGCGGCGAGACCGTCTTCGCCATCGGGTACAGCGAGCCGGAGGCCGGTACCGACCTGGCCTCGCTCCGTACCAAGGCCGTACGGGACGGGGGCTCCTGGCTG
This sequence comes from Streptomyces sp. NPDC012508, assembly GCF_042902595.1. NCBI lineage: Bacteria > Bacillati > Actinomycetota > Actinomycetes > Kitasatosporales > Streptomycetaceae > Streptomyces > Streptomyces sp. NPDC012508. The sequence continues at coordinate 190,772 of NZ_JBIBEO010000004.1, read as the reverse complement.
ATCGACGGGCAGAAGATCTTCACCTCGAACGCCCAGAACGCCGACTGGATCTGGCTCGCCTGCCGCACCGACCCCGAGGCCCCCAAGCACCGCGGCATCTCCATCGTGCTGGTCCCCACCGACGCCCCTGGCTTCTCGTGGACGCCGATCGAGACGGTCGGCGGGCTGACGACGACCGCGACGTACTACGACTCCCTCCGCGTCCCCGCCGGGAACCTCGTCGGGGAGGAGAACGGCGGCTGGGGGCTGATCACCAACCAGCTCAACCACGAACGCGTCGCCCTCGCCGCCATCGGAATGCAGGCCGAGGACTTCTACGAGGCGGCGCTCCGCCGGGCCCGCACACCCGATCCGGTGACGGGGCGGCGCCGCATTGACGAGCCGTGGATACGGATCCGGGCCGCCGAGGCGCATGCCAGGCTCGCGGCAACGCGCCTGCTCAACTGGCGTCTGGTGGGCGATGTGGGGGCCGGCCGGCTCGCCCCCGGGGATGCCAGCGGGGTGAAGTTCGCGGGAACCGAATCGGCGGTGGAGGTGTACCGAATATGTCAGGAGATCGCGGGCGGAGCGGGTCTCGTGCGAGCGGGGTCGCCGGGGGAGTTCGACGGCGGTGAGCTCGAGCGGATGAACCGCGCCGCGCAGATCAACACCTTCGGGGGAGGGGTGAGCGAGGTGCAGCGCGAGATCGTCGCGACGATGCGACTCGGCATGAAGGGGAGGGGGCGGCGATGAGGAACGGTCCGGACGGCCTGTACGAGCGGCTGAAGGCGTACGAAGGGCAGCCCGCCGCCACCGCGGGCGCAGGCAAGGACCTGGTCAACGAGCCCATGATCAGGCACTGGTGCGAGGCGATGGGCGACACCGACCCGGCGTACAGGGGGCCGGACGCCGTCGCGCCGCCCACCATGCTCCAGGCCTGGACGATGGGCGGCCTGTCCGGCCACACCGACCGGTCCGGGGCGTACGACGAGCTGCTCACGCTCCTGGACGAAGCGGGGTTCACCTCCGTGGTCGCCACCGACTGCGAGCAGGAGTATCCGCGGCCGCTGCGCCCGGGCGACGCGATCACCTTCGACGCCGTGATCGAGTCGGTGTCGGAGCGCAAGACCACCAGGCTCGGGACGGGACACTTCGTGACGACCCGGATGGACATCCGAGCCGGCGGCGAGCTCGCGGGCACCCACCGCTTCCGCATCCTCAAGTACGCGCCGGCGGCACCGAAGCCGGAGGGCGGCAGCGAGCCCGCGGCCAGGCGGCCCCGGCCGGTGACCAACCGGGACAACGCCGGGTTCTGGGAGGGCGTCGCCGCGCACCGGCTGCTCATCCAGCGCTGCGAGGGCTGTGCGGCCCTCCGCTTCCCCTGGCTGCCCGGGTGCGGTGCCTGCGGCTCGCCGGAGTGGGACACCGTCGAGGCGAGCGGCGAGGGGACCGTCTTCTCGTACGTGGTGATGCACCACCCGCCCTTCCCGGCCTTCGACCCTCCGTACGCGGTCGGTCTGATCGAACTGGCCGAAGGCGTACGGATGGTCAGCAACGTGGTCGGGGTGCCGTACGACAAGGTCCGGATCGGGATGCCGGTCCGGCTGGAGTTCCTCCGCGTGGACGACGAGCTGGAGCTGCCCGTCTTCCGGGCGCAGGACGGCGGGGAGGGCTGACGACATGGACTTCACGCCCACGGAGGAGCAGACCGCGGCACTGGAGCTGGCGGCGCGGATCTTCGGCGACCTCTCCACGCACGAGCGGCTCGCGGCGGCCGGCACGGGTACGGACGCCGAGCTGTGGAAGGCCCTGTGCGCGGCCGGACTGCCCGGAGCGGTCGAGGAGATCGGGCTGCTCGGCCTGGTGCTGCTCGCCGAGGAGCAGGGGCGTACGACGGCTCAGGTGCCGTTCGCCGCGAGCGGTGCGTTCGGCCTCCTCACCCTCGCCCGGCACGGCACGGCAGAGCAGCGTGACCGGCTGCTGCCGGGGCTCCGGGACGGTACGAGCGTGGCGACGGGGGCCTTCCCGCCCGCCGGACACGTACGGGCCGACGGGGACGGCCGACTGTCGGGGGCGGTGGAGTGGGTGCCCTGGCTCAGGGACGCCACCCATGTCCTCGTACCGGACCAGGACGGCGCCCTGTGGCTCGTGCCCACGGCGGAAGCCTCCGTCGTGCCCGTCGAGCTCACCGCCCCCTGGGCCGCCGGCCGGCTCGTCCTCGACGCCGCGCGCGGCGAGCGGATCGGGGGCGCGGGCGCCCGTGCGGACGTGCTGGCCACAGCCCGGATCGTGTTCGCCGGGCTCCAGGCGGGGGTCTGTGCCGGCTCGCTGGCCCGGGCCGTCGCGTACACCTCGGTACGGGAGCAGTTCGGGCGCCCCCTCTCCACCCACCAGGCCGTCCAGCTCCGGGCCGCCGACGCCCATATGGACACCGAGGCGATCCGGGTGACGGCCTACGAGGCGGCCTGGCGGCACGACGAGGGGCTGGAGGCCGCCGAGCACGCGCTGACCGCCGCCTGGTGGGCGTCGGAGGCGGGAAAGCGGGTCGTCCACGCCGGGCAGCACCTCCACGGCGGCATGGGGGCCGACCTCGACCACCCCGTCCACCGCCACTTCCTCTGGGGCAGACAGCTCGACGCGTACCTCGGCTGCGGCACCGAACTCCTCGCCGAACTGGGCGACCTGATCGCGAACGGAGAGCGCTCATGAAGGCCGGGGACACGCTGGCGCCGCTGGAGATCCCGATCACCCGCACCCTGATCGTCGCCGGGTCCGTCGCCTCCCGGGACTACCAGGACGTGCACCACGACGCGGAGCTGGCCAGGGCGAAGGGCTCCCCCGACATCTTCATGAACATCCTGACGACGAACGGCCTGGTGGGGCGGTACATCACCGACCGGCTCGGCCCGGGGGCGGTCCTGCGCAAGGTGGCGATACGGCTCGGCGCGCCCAACTATCCGGGGGACACGATGACGTTGACGGGCACGGTCATCGAGGTCGAGGGCGCCACGGCCCAGGTGCGCGTGGTCGGCGCCAACGGGCTCGGCCACCACGTGACGGGGACGGTGACGGTGGGCCTGCCGGAGCCGGAGCCGGGGACGGGGACAGGGACAGGGACGGTGAGCCTGCCTGGGCACGCGCCCGAGGCGAAGGAGGCAGGGGCATGAGCATCCGGAGAGCCGACCGGCTCGGCGGGCGCGCCGCGATCGCCGGGATCGGGGCGACCGAGTTCTCCAAGGACTCCGGCCGCAGCGAGCTCAAGCTGGCCGTGGAGGCGGTGCACGCGGCGCTCGACGACGCCGGGCTGACCCCCGCCGACGTGGACGGCATGGTCACCTTCACCATGGACACCAGCCCGGAGATCACCGTCGCCCAGGCGGCCGGCATCGGCGAGCTGTCGTTCTTCTCCCGCATCCATTACGGGGGCGGGGCCGCCTGCGCCACCGTCCAGCAGGCCGCCCTCGCCGTGGCCGCCGGGGTCGCCGACGTCGTCGTCTGCTACCGGGCGTTCAACGAACGCTCCGGGCGCCGCTTCGGATCGGGCGTCCAGCAGCGCGAGCCCTCCGCCGAGGGCGCCGCGCTCGGCTGGCAGCTGCCCTACGGGCTGCTCACCCCGGCCTCCTGGGTCGCCATGATCGCCCAGCGGTATCTCCACACGTACCGGCTGACCCCGGACGCGTTCGGCCATGTCGCCGTCACCGACCGGCGGTACGCGGCCACCAACCCCGCCGCGTACTTCCACGGCAAGCCGATCACGCTCGCCGACCACGCCGCCTCGCGCTGGATCGTCGAGCCGCTCCGGCTCCTCGACTGCTGCCAGGAGACCGACGGGGGGCAGGCGATCGTCGTCACCTCCGCCGAGCGCGCCCGCGACCTGCGCCGGCCGCCCGCGGTGATCGTCGCCGCGGCCCAGGGAGCCGGACGCGCCCAGGAGGCGATGACCAGCTTCTACCGCGACGACCTGACCGGCCTGCCCGAGATGGGCGTGGTGGCGCGACAGCTGTGGCAGACCTCCGGCCTCGCCCCCGCAGACATCGACGTCGGCATCCTCTACGACCACTTCACCCCGTTCGTCCTCATGCAGCTGGAGGAGTTCGGGTTCTGCGGCCCCGGGGAGGCGGCCGACTTCGTCGTGGCGGACGCGCTGCCGCTGAACACCCACGGAGGCCAGCTGGGGGAGGCGTATCTGCACGGGATGAACGGGATCGCGGAAGCCGTGCGGCAGGTGCGGGGCACGTCCGTGAACCAGATACCGGGCGTGGCCAGGACGCTGGTCACGGCGGGCACCGGAGTCCCCACGTCCGGTTTGATCCTGGGCGCGGACGGCTGAGGCGTCGGCCGGCCCCGACCCTGACTCCAGGCTCATCCCACCTCCACCTTCAGGAGGTCCAGCCGTCCCCACCCCTACAACCTGAGGGGGAGTGCGGTTCGGGACCTGGGGCCGATCCGCCGCCCACGTACCCGCTCCTAGCGTGGAGTCATGACTCCGCCACCTCCCGGCCCCGTCTGTGTCGGCGCCTCCACGGCCGCCGGCTACCCGTCGTTCTCGTCCTACGTACGGGCACGCGGGCCCGTGCTGCTGCGCACAGCGCGCTCGCTGACCGCGAACCCGTCGGACGCCGAGGACCTGCTGCAGACCGCGCTGACCAAGACGTTCGTCGCCTGGGAGCGGATCGAGGACCACCGCGCCCTGGACGGCTATGTGCGGCGCGCGCTGCTGAACACCCGTACGTCCCAGTGGCGCAAGCGGAAGGTCGACGAGTTCGCGTGCGAGGAGCTTCCGGAGCCGGCCGGGCTGCCCGAGCCGGACCCGGCCGAGCGGCAGGTGCTGCACGACGCCATGTGGCGCGCGGTGATGAAGCTCCCGGACCGCCAGCGGGCGATGGTCGTCCTGCGGTACTACGAGGACCTCAGCGAGGCGCAGACGGCCGAGGTGCTGGGCGTCTCGATCGGTACGGTCAAGAGCGCGGTGTCGCGTGCGCTCGGCAAGCTCCGCGAGGACCCGGAGCTCTCCCCCGTGCGCTGACGCCGCAGCCTCTGCCAGCAATCACTGGCAATTTCCGTACTCCCGGGTAGTGACATACCGAGCGGTACGTGCGCAGAATCTCCACACCCTTACTGCCACGTAGCGCCCACCGGGAGGACGCCGTGCTGAGCACCATGCAGGACGTACAGCTGACTGTGACCCGCATCCTGAACCACGGGATGACGATTCACGGAAAGTCCCTGATCACCACCTGGACCGGAGAGCCCGAGCCGCACCGCCAGACCTTCGCGGAGACGGGCGCCCGCGCGACCCAGTTGGCGAACGCCCTGCGCGACGAGCTCGGAGTCACCGGTGACCAGCGGGTCGCGACGCTCATGTGGAACAACGCGCAGCACGTCGAGGCGTACTTCGCGATCCCCTCCATGGGCGCGGTCCTGCACACCCTCAACCTGCGGCTTCCGCCCGAGCAGTTGGCGTTCATCGTGAACCACGCCGACGACCGGGTGGTCATCGTCAACGGTTCGCTGCTTCCCCTCCTCGTGCCGCTCCTCCCCCACCTGCCGACCATCGAGCACATCGTGGTCGCCGGACCCGGCGACCGTTCGGCGCTGGACGGGGTGACGCCCCGCGTGCACGACTACGAGGAGCTGATCGCGGGCCGCCCCACCACCTTCGACTGGCCCGAGCTCGACGAGCGTGCGGCCGCCGCCATGTGCTACACCTCCGGCACCACCGGCGACCCCAAGGGCGTCGTCTACTCCCACCGTTCGATCTACCTGCACTCCATGCAGGTCAACATGGCCGAGTCGATGGGTCTGACGGCCGCGGACACGACCCTCGTCGTCGTCCCGCAGTTCCACGTCAACGCCTGGGGCCTGCCGCACGCCACGTTCATGACCGGCATCAACATGCTGATGCCGGACCGCTTCCTCCAGCCCGCCCCGCTCGCCGAGATGATCGAGCGCGAGAAGCCGAGCCACGCCGCCGCCGTCCCCACCATCTGGCAGGGTCTGCTCGCCGAGGTCACCGCCAACCCCCGCGACCTCTCCTCCATGAAGCAGGTCACCATCGGCGGCGCGGCCTGTCCGCCCTCCCTCATGGAGGCGTACGACCGGCTCGGCGTCCGCCTCTGCCACGCCTGGGGCATGACGGAGACCTCCCCGCTCGGCACCATGGCCCACCCGCCGGCCGGCCTGACCGCCGAGGAGGAGTGGTCGTACCGCGTCACGCAGGGCCGCTTCCCGGCCGGTGTCGAGGGCCGCCTCGTCGGCCCCGGCGGCGACCTGCTGCCCTGGGACGGCGAGTCGGCCGGTGAGCTGGAGGTGCGCGGAACCTGGATCGCCGGCTCGTACTTCGGCGGCGTCGACGGCGAACCGATTCGCCCCGCCGACAAGTTCAGCGAGGACGGCTGGCTGAAGACGGGTGACGTCGGCGTCATCAGCCCGGACGGCTACCTCACCCTCACCGACCGCGCCAAGGACGTCATCAAGTCCGGCGGCGAGTGGATTTCGAGCGTCGAGCTGGAGAACGCCATCATGGCGCACCCGGAGGTCGCCGAAGCCGCCGTCGTCGCCGTACCGGACGAGAAGTGGGGCGAGCGGCCGCTCGCGACCGTCGTCCTGAAGGACGGCGCCACGGCGGACTACGAGGCGCTGAAGGACTTCCTCGCCACCGAGGGCGGCATCGCCAAGTGGCAGCTTCCGGAGCGCTGGGCCATCGTGCCGGCGGTGCCCAAGACGAGCGTTGGCAAGTTCGACAAGAAGGTGATCCGCAGGCAGTACGCGGAGGGCGAGCTGGACGTCACCCAGCTGTAGTCCGCAGTCCGTAGTCCGTACGGGAGGAGGGGGAGCGGGGTCCACCGCTCCCCCTCCTTCTCAGTTGGTGCCGATCTTCGCGAGCAGGTCGACGATCCGGGCCTGCACCTCGTTGCTGTTCGCACGTTCCGCGAGGAAGAGGACGGTCTCGCCGGACGACAGCTTCGGCAGCTCGGCCTCGTCGAGATCGACCGAGGTGTAGACGACGAGCGGGGTGCGGTTCAACTGCCCGTTCGCGCGCAGCCAGTCGATGATCCCGGCGCGCCGGCGGCGCACCTGCATCAGGTCCATCACCACCAGGTTCGGCCGGATCTGGGTGGCCAGCGTGACCGCGTCGGTGTCGGCCGCGGCCCGTGCCACCTGCATCCCGCGCCGCTCCAGGGTCGCGCCGAGCGCCTGCGCGATGTCGTCGTTCTCCTCGATGAGGAGCACGCGCGACGGGTGCTGCTCACTGTCGCGGGGCGCCAGCGCCTTGAGGAGTACGGCGGGGTCGGCGCCGTACGCCGCCTCCCGGGTCGCCTGCCCGAGCCCGGCCGCGAGCAGGACAGGCACCTCGGCGGCGACGGCCGCCTGGCGGAGCGACTGGAGCGCGGTACGGGTGATGGGCCCGGTCAGCGGGTCGACGAAGAGCGCGGCGGGGAAGGCGGCGATCTGGGCGTCGACCTCCTCGCGGGAGTGGACGATCACCGGCCGGTAGCCGCGGTCGCTCAGCGCCTGCTGCGTGGAGACGTCCGGCGCGGGCCAGACGAGCAGCCGGCGCGGGTTGTCCAGCGGCTCCGGGGGCAGCTCGTCGTCGAGGGGCCGCGGCACGGGCTGGTGGGCGACCTCGACCGCGCCGCCGGGACCGTCGAGCGGCTCGGGACCCTCGGCGGCGCCCTCGGCGGGGGCTCCTATGGCGTACGAGCGGCCTTCGGGGGCCGCGGGGGACAGCTTGGTCTGCGGGTGCTGCTTGCCCGCGGGCTCGGCGGGTGCCGCGGTCACGGCGGCGGGCGCGGGCCGGTCGCCCTCGGGCGGGGTGGCGAGCTTGCGCCGCCGCCCGGAGCCGTTGCTCCCGGCGGGCGGCGGGGTGTGCCCGCTCTGCTGCGCGGCGCTCTGCTGTGCGGCGATCTGCTGGGCGAAGGGCACGCCCTGCCCGAGCGTCCGCACGCTGAACGCCCGCCCACCCTGCGTCCCGTCCTTCGGCTCCTTGGGCGCGGCGGCGGGCCCAGCGGCAGGCGCGGCGGGGGGCACAGCGGCAGGCGCGGCGGGGGGCCCAGCGGCAGGCGCGGGCATCTCCGGAGGCAGCGGTACGGAACCGGTGCCGGTGCCGCTGGTCGTCTCCTGCGGCCCGGCCGTGTTCCGGCGGCGACCGGTCGGTTCGGGCAGCGGGTGCGGCTGCGGCGGCGTGTGGTCGGCGTCGGGCCCGGACCGTACGGCGTCGTGCTGACCCTCGTCGCTGACGGTCATCGGCATCGGCGTCGCCATGGGCATGGGCATCGGCATCGCCATGGGCGTCGGCTGCGAGACCGGCATGGCCTGCGAGACCGGCATGGCCTGCGGCGCAGGCTGCGCCGCCTGCGTCGCGGATACGGCCTGCGGCTGTGCCGGCCGCGCGGGGGGCTGAGCGCTCTCGGCCTCCGGGGCGCGGTCCGCGTCGGCCGGGGGCAGCGCGAACGGCGTACGGGGCCCGGCCTCGGCGGCCGCGGTCCGCTCCTGCGCCGCGAGCGCCCGGCGCGCACGGCGCCCGGTGGGCTGCGGCGCGCCCGTCTCGTCGCCGCCCGACGCGGGCAGGGCCAGGGCGGTCAGGGCGGGAGCCTCGGCCGGGACGCCCTGGGCGGGTACGGGCACGCCCTGCGGGGGCACGGTGTCGCCGAGCGCGGCACGGCCCTGCGCGCCTTCGGCGGCCGTCACCACGGAGCCCTCGGCGGGCCGGCCGCGACGGCGCCCGGTCGGCTCGACGGCACCGGAGGAGGCCGCGCCCTCTGCCGAACCGGTCGCCGTGCCCGCGTTCTGGGCCGGGATCAGCTCGGCGGGAGCGGCCGGAGCCTGCTCCGTACGGCCGCGTCGACGGCCGGTCGGCTCGACGGCGCCGGCGCTGCCGCCCTCGGCGGCCACCGGGCTGTCCAGGAAGGCGTCGGTGGACGCCCGCCGGGCGCGCCGACGTCCGCCACCGTTCGTGTCCGAGGCCTGCGCGGGCAGCGCGAGCGCGGCCCCGTCGGACGGCGCGACCGTCGGCTCCGAGCCGGCCGCGACAGGAGGCGCGGGGGGCGCGGGCGGGGGCGTGACCGTCCCCCTCCCGGCGCCGAGCGGCACCTCGAGGACGTACGCGCTGCCGCTCATCCCCGGCACCTCGTGCGTCTGCACCACACCGCCGTGCGCGGCCACGATGCCGCGGACGATGGGCTGGTGGACGGGGTCGCCACCGGCGTACGGTCCGCGGACCTCGATCCGTACGACCTCACCGCGCTGCGCGGCGGCCACCACGATCGTCGAGTCGGCGTACCCGGCACCCGGCACGACGCGGGCCTTGCCGGTCGAGTCCACCCCGGCGACGTCCGCGACGAGATGGGCGAGCGCGGTCGCGAGCCGGCCCGCGTCCACCTCGGCCTCGATCGGCGGGGCGTGCACGGCGAACTGCGCCCGGCCGGGCCCGATGAGCTCCACGGCCCCGTCGACGCCGGCCGTGACGACGGTGTCGAGCAGGACGACGGACGTGCCGAGCGTCTCCGCCCCGGCGTCCAGACGCTGGTAGCCGAGGACGTTGTCGACGAGGGTCGTCATCCGGGCGTATCCGGCGGCCAGGTGATGCAGGAGCTGGTTGGCCTCGGGCCAGAGCTGTCCGGCGTCGTCGGCGGCGAGGGTGGAGAGTTCGGTCCGCAGCTCCTCCAGCGGCCCGCGCAGCGACTCGCCGAGGACGGCCGTCAGCTGCTCGTGCCGGGCGGCCAGCGCTTCGTACCGCTCCTTCTCCGCCGTCGCCCGCTCCTCGTGGCTCTTCTTCAGCTCGGCGAGCTCGGCGGCGTGCTTCTCGGTGAGGGTCGCGAGCTCGGCCGCGTGGTTCTCGGTGAGGGTGGCGAGCTCGGTCGTCCGCTCCTCGGCGAGCTGCTCGTACGGCCGGCGGTCGGTGAAGGTCATCACCGCTCCGACGAGCTGGTCCCCGTCCCGTACGGGAGCGGTCGTGAGGTCGACCGGTACCTGAGAACCGTTCTTCGCCCACAGCACCTGCCCGCGGACGCGGTGCTTGCGCCCCGACTTGAGGGTGTCGGCGAGCGGCGACTCCTCGTACGGGAAGGGCTCGCCGTCCGCGCGCGAGTGCAGGATCAGGGGGTGCAGGTCCTTGCCGCCGAGGTCGCTGGCGCGGTAGCCGAGGATCTGCGCGGCGGCGGGGTTGACGAGGACGACCCGCCCGTCGGTGTCCGTACCGACGACGCCTTCGGAGGCCGCGCGCAGGATCATCTCGGTCTGGCGCTGCGAGCGGGCGAGCTCGGCCTCGGTGTCGAGCGTGCCGGTGAGGTCGCGGACGACGAGCATGAGCAGCTCGTCGCCGGTGTAGGCGGTGTACGAGTCGTAGGCCTCGCGCCCGTCCTCGAGGCTGGCGCTGGTCACCTCGACGGCGAACTCGCTGCCGTCCGTCCGGCGGGCGATCATGCGGGTCGGCTTCGTACGGCCGTGTTCGTCGGTGCCCTCGGGGCGCCGCATGGAGCCGGGGATCAGGCGCGAGTCGAACCCGGGCAGCAGATCGAGCAGCCCGCGCCCGACGAGTGCGGTGCCGGGGGTCTCGAACATGCCGAGGGCGATGGTGTTGGCGTTGACGACCGTGCCGTTGCAGTTGACGAGCACGAGGCCGTCGGGGAGGGCGTCAAGTATGGCTGCGAGGCGAGCAGCGCCTCGGGATGGCCTGCTGCTCACGACGACGCTTCCTCCCTGACTCACTGCACCTTGCCCGGCTGGCCGGCCCCATCTTGCCCTCCGGACCGCAGCCTGTCACTGAGAGGGAGTCTAAAGGCAGGCCCGGCGGTCTCGGGGGGAGGTCGCATGCCCGCGGCAACATCCCAACGGCATCCTCACCGCATCACCGCACGTGGGGCAGTACGGGCTCCAGGTTCTCCCACCGTTCGATCTCGCATCCGTCGGCCCGGGAGAAGCGGGCGTCGACGGCGCGGCCCTGCCATTGCCCGGTGATGTGCGCGGTGGCGGGCCCGCCGTGCTGGAGGGAGCAGATCCGGTCCTCGGCGACGGGCGCGAACGGGTTCTTCCCCGCCTCGGCGTGCCTGGCGAGGCGGGCACAGGCGCGCGCGGCGGCCGGGTGGGTCCCGCCGGGCTTGTCGCCGCACTCGAGCCGGAAGGTGCCGTCGGCGTTCCGGTGGCCGCTCTTGGTGATCGTCACGGTGAGCGTGTCGGGCGAGGACAGCAACGGCAGGGAGGGCAGGGGCCCGAGCCCGCCGACGCCACCGAGGCCGGCGGCGGTGGTCGTGGTGGCGGCGAGGGTGGCGAGGACGAGGCTGCGCAGCATACGAACTCCAGGGAGGCGGATGGGGCCGGGGCGCGGGCCCGTCCCGTCTAACGCTCCGTACTGCCGTTCGTTGCGCAACCGGGGTGCGCCGAGGGGCTTTGCTCTCCGCCCCGGAGGGCTAGTACGGTGAGAAGCGATTGGTGACACCAGGCTCGCCTGTGTCATCATCTGCACGCACCACTCACGCCCGCGTGAAGGTGCATGGAGGCGTCGCCTAGTCCGGTCTATGGCGCCGCACTGCTAATGCGGTTTGGGCCTTAAAGCCCATCGAGGGTTCAAATCCCTCCGCCTCCGCCCCACCCGAAGCCCCGGCCCCACAGGCCGGGGCTTCGGCCGTTCCCGGTCCCGGACGGCGGATCGAGGCTCACCCGTACGGCGGTGTCACGGGGGCGGAGGGGAACCCTCAGGATGACGTTTCCGCAGGTCAGGGGTGGTCTGGCTAATGGATTTCGCGCTACGGCGCAGGTCATGTAATGTTGTCCACGCAACGCCGACCGGCAAGAAAAAAGCCGGGAAGCACAAGCACTCGTAGCTTAACGGATAGAGCATCTGACTACGGATCAGAAGGTTGCAGGTTCGAATCCTGCCGAGTGCACAGCAGGCAAGAGGCCCGGACGAGAGTCCGGGCCTCTTGCGTTGTGCCGTACTCATCGGCGCCCCCGTGCTCGTAGGGCCCGGGCCCCCTGACGCCCGGCCGCCGGCCTCGTCGCTTCCGTTGTCAGTGGCTCGGAGCAGACTGGTTCCGTGACGTGGCGGTGTGTCGGGATGCGGTGGAGCGGGGGTGTGCCCGGGCTCCGCTGGGACGGTGGGCGGGTCTCCGTGCTCGCGTACGGGCAGCAGGTCGCCTTCCGGGCCGTCGGGCCGCGGCGCTGTCCCGGCGCCCGCGGAAACCCCTGCCCGCTCGACGCGACCGTGCCCGCCCGCGCCACCGGCGGGCAGTGCCCCGAGTGCGCGCGGCTCGACCGGGTCCACTCGGTCGCCGCCGACACGGTCGCCGACGACCCCCGGACGTACCGCGTGTATCTCGCCTGGTTCGGGCCCGGGATGACGAAGGTCGGGATCACGGCCGAGGAGCGCGGCGACGCCCGGCTCCTGGAGCAGGGGGCCGTCGCCTTCGGCTGGCTGGGGCGCGGGCCGCTCATGGCCGCCCGGCGGACGGAGGAGCTGCTGCGCCACGCCCTGAAGGTGCCCGACCGGATCCCGTACGCCCGTAAGCGCGCCGTGCGGCACGACCTGCCCGGCCCGGACGCGCGCCGCCGCGAGATCGAGGAGCTGTACGGGCGGGCCACCGCGCTCCCCGGATGGGCCGAGACCCTGGAGCGGCTGGAGTTCCAGGCGTACGACCATGCCGAGGCGTTCGGGCTCGAGGGCCTGCCGCCGCTCTCGGGCTCCGTCACCGAGCTCGTCGGCGGCGGTGTCGTCGCCGGGCGCCTCCTCGCCGCCGCCGGGCCCGACCTGCACCTTCGTGATGCCGCGGGGCGCTGTCTCGCCGTCGACACCCGTGTCGTGCGTGGCTGGGGGCTCGTCTCCGCGGACCCCGGCCACCGCGTCACCGTGCCCGTGCGGAGGGCGGACACCGACGTCCAGGACGAGCTGTTCCCCCTGTAGCGAGGACCCCCGACTGCGTGACCGGGTAAAGACTTGGATCCCTTCGGGCGACCCTTATGGACACGCCCGCCCTGCCCGGCGGAGGGTGATCCACATGACCCCGAACCTGGTGGCGGGCCTTGAACCGCCTTACTACACCGCTGTCTTCACCTCGATCCGGCCCGACTCCCCCGAGGGATACGCCGAGACCAGCGACCGTATGGAGAAGATCGTCAGCGAGCTTCCCGGCTTCCTCGGTCATGAGTCCGCCCGCACCCCCGGCGGCATCGGCATCACCGTCGCGTACTTCCGCGACCTCGCCTCCCTCGACGCCTGGCGGGACAACGCCGAGCACCAGGCCGCGAAGCGTCACGGCAGGGAGCACTGGTACGAGAGTTACAGCGTCCACATCGGCAAGGTCGAGCGGAGTTACGGTTTTGAGCGCGGCTGACACGACGCGGCAGCTCGCGGGGCAGCTCGCCCGGCGACTCGGGATCCCTGGGTTCGTCGACGTCCACACCCACTTCATGCCCCAGAACGTCCTCGACAAGGTCTGGGCCTACTTCGACGCCGTCGGCCCCCTCACCGGTGTGGAGTGGCCCATCACCTACCGCGAGGAGGAGGACCGGCGGGTCGCCCTCCTCCGCGAGTTCGGGGTCCTCGCCTTCACCTCGATGCTCTACCCGCACAGGGCCGGCATGGCCCCGTGGCTCAACGCCTGGGCCGCCGGCTTCGCCGCCCGTACGCCCGACTGCCTTCACACCGCCACCCTCTACCCCGAACCCGACGCGACCTCGTACGTCGGCACGGCGATCGACGACGGCGCCCGCGTCTTCAAGGTGCACCTCCAGGTCGGCGGGTTCGACCCGAACGATCCGCTCCTCGATGCCGGTTGGGGCCTCCTCGCCGACGCCGGCACGCCCGTCGTCGTCCACTGCGGTTCCGGGCCCGCCCCCGGAAAGTTCACCGGCCCCGGGCCCGTCGGACAGCTCCTCGCCCGCCATCCCCGGCTGCGGCTGATCGTCGCGCACATGGGAATGCCCGAGTACGCCGACTTCCTCGACCTCGCCGAGCGGTACGAAGGCGTCCACCTGGACACCACCATGGCCTTCACCGATTTCAGCGAACGCCTCGCGCCCTTCCCCGCCGCCGAACTCCCCCGGCTGCGCGCGCTGGGCGACCGGATCCTCCTGGGCTCCGACTTCCCGAACATCCCCTATCCGTACGTCCACCAGCTCCACGCCCTCGAACGGCTCGGCCTCGGGGACGACTGGCTGCGCCGCGTCCTGTACGAGAACGGCGCCGCGCTCTTCCCCCAGGTTTCTCAGGGAATTCACAGCTAACGGAAAGAGAGATCTCAGTACGTCCGGCCAGCGTGACCGTATGACTGCGATCAGACCGACCGCGACCACGTCCCGCGGGCGCACCGACATGCTCCGGCCCGACGGTTCCGCCGTCCGCGTCCTCGTCGTGGACGACGAGGCCTCGCTCGCCGAGCTGCTCTCCATGGCCCTGCGGTACGAGGGCTGGCAGGTGCACAGCGCAGGCGACGGGGCGGCGGCGCTGCGCGAGGCGCGGGAGTTCCGGCCGGACGCGGTGATCCTCGACATGATGCTGCCCGACATGGACGGGCTCTCGGTGCTCGGCCGGCTGCGCCGCGAGCAGCCGGAGGTGCCGGTGCTGTTCCTGACCGCCAAGGACGCCGTCGAGGACCGGATCGCCGGGCTCACCGCGGGCGGGGACGACTACGTCACCAAGCCGTTCAGCCTGGAGGAGGTCGTGGCGCGGCTGCGCGGGCTGATCCGGCGGTCCGGCGCGGCGCACGCGCGGAGCGAGTCGCTGCTCGCCGTCGGGGACCTGACCCTGGACGAGGACAGTCACGAGGTCACGCGCGGCGGCGAGTCGATCCATCTCACCGCGACCGAGTTCGAGCTGCTGCGCTATCTCATGCGCAATCCGCGCCGGGTGCTCAGCAAGGCGCAGATCCTCGACCGGGTGTGGTCGTACGACTTCGGCGGCCAGGCCAACGTCGTCGAGCTGTACATCTCCTACCTGCGCCGGAAGATCGACGTGGGGCGGCCCCCCATGATCCACACCCGGCGCGGGGCGGGCTATCTCATCAAGCCGGGGGAGTAGGGCGACCCATGCGAGGCGCCATGCGACGCCCTGCGCGAGGCCTCAGGCGAAGCCCCACGCGAATCCCCGTCCGAGCCCCCCGCTCCTGGTCGCTGCGTACGCGGCTCGTCGTCTCCGCCGTCACCCTGATCGCGATCGTCGCCACCGTGATCGGAACGGTGACGACGATCGCGTTCCGGTCCTATCTGTACGACCAGGCCGACGGGCAGCTGCGGGGCGTCGCCAACCGGGCCGCCGGGCCGCCGCAGACCATGCCGGGGCTCACTCCAGGCGGCACACCGGAGGTGCTCGGTTTCGTCACCGGCCCCGGCGCCCCGCTCGGCACGATCGGCGCGTCCGTCGTGGACGGTGAGCTGCGGGACGCCGCCGTCTCCGGGGAGGAGGAGCAGGGGGCGTACGGTCCGAAGTACCGTGCCCAGGCCCTGAACGAGGCCCAGCGCGCCGCCCTGGCCGCCGTTCCGCGCGACGGCACTCCCCACACCGTCGAGCTGCCGGGCATGGACGACTACCGGGTGGAGTACGCCTCCGGGAGCCGCGGGGACTATCTCGTCGGCATCCCGCTGTCCGACGTCCAGGACACCTTGTCCACCCTGATCCTCGTCGAGGTGAGTGTCACCGGCGCCGGTCTCGTCGCCGCCTCGCTGGCCGGCGGCGCGCTCGTCGGGATCGCGCTCCGCCCGCTGCGGCGGGTCGCCGCCACCGCCACGCAGGTGTCCGAACTCCCCCTCCACAGCGGAGAGCCGGCCCTTCACCACCGCGTTCCCGAGGCCGATCCGCGGACCGAGGTCGGGCAGGTCGGCGCGGCCATCAACCGGATGCTCGACCACGTCCACTCCGCGCTCCACTCGCGCCAGCAGAGCGAGACCCGGGTACGGCAGTTCGTCGCGGACGCCAGCCATGAGCTGCGGACGCCGCTGGCCTCGATCCGGGGGTACGCGGAGCTGACGCGGCGCGGCGGGGAGGAGTGCGGGCCCGACACCCGGCACGCGCTCGGGCGGATCGAGTCCGAGGCGACCCGGATGACGGGCCTCGTCGAGGACCTGCTGCTGCTGGCCCGACTGGACGCCGGACGCCCGCTCTCGTACGAGAGCACCGATCTCGCACCGCTCGTCGTGGACGCGCTCTCGGACGCCCGCGCGGCGGGCCCCGAGCATCACTGGCGGCTCGAACTTCCCGACTCCGCCGTGTCGGTTCGGGCGGACGCCGCCCGCCTCCACCAGGTCCTGGTCAACCTGCTCGCCAACGCCCGTACCCACACCCCGCCCGGCACGATCGTCACCGCGCGCGTACGGCCGGAGGGCGGCCACGCCGTCGTCGAGATCGAGGACGACGGCCCGGGCATCCCGCCCGAGCTCCTCCCCGTCGTCTTCGAGCGCTTCGCCCGGGGGGACGCCTCCCGCACCCGCCATGCCGGCGGCGGCAGCGGCAGCAGCACTGGGCTCGGGCTCGCCATCGTCCGTGCGGTGACGGCCGCCCACGGCGGGGACGTGACCGTGCGGAGCCGCCCGGGAGAGACCGTCTTCGCCGTGGCACTCCCCATGGAGCCCCGGGAGCCCACGGAACCCAGGGAGCCCAGGGAGCCCATCGACCCCACGGAACCCAAGGAGCACGATGGCGCCGCGCCCGCCCCGCACGACTCACAGGCAGGGCACAGGCTGATCACACAGCCGTGACAGCCGCCCTGGCGAGGGTCTGTGCCATGCGAACCCAAACGATCGCGGGCACTCTCCCCGCCCGGGACCACCTGCCCGTGGGGATGGCCGGGCGGCCCGTCCTCGATGTGGTGATCCCCGTCTACAACGAGGAGAAGGACCTGGAGCCGTGCGTCCTGCGGCTCCACGACCACCTCTCCCGCACCTTCCCGTACGGATTCCGGATCACGGTCGCCGACAACGCCTCCACCGACCGGACGCCCGAGGTGGCGGCCGCCCTGGCGGCGACGCTGCCCGAGGTACGGTCCGTACGGCTGGAGCAGAAGGGCCGCGGCCGGGCGCTGCGCACCGTCTGGTCGCACTCGGACGCACCCGTCCTCGCCTACATGGACGTGGATCTCTCCACCGACCTCAACGCCCTTCTCCCGCTCGTCGCGCCGCTCATCTCCGGCCACTCGGACCTCGCGATCGGCTCCCGGCTCTCCCGCTCCTCGCGGGTGGTGCGCGGACCGAGGCGGGAGTTCATCTCGCGGGCGTACAACCTGATCCTGCGCGGCTCGCTCGCCGCGCGGTTCTCCGACGCGCAGTGCGGCTTCAAGGCGATACGCGGTGACGTCGCCGAGCGCCTGCTGCCGATGGTCGAGGACACGGGCTGGTTCTTCGACACCGAGATGCTGGTCCTCGCCGAGCGGGCCGGGCTGCGCATCCACGAGGTGCCCGTCGACTGGGTCGACGACCCCGACTCCACCGTCCACATCGTGCGGACCGCGACCGACGACCTGAAGGGCGTCTGGCGCGTCGGCCGGGCACTCGCCACCGGTTCGCTGCCGCTCGACCGGCTCGCCCGCCCCTTCGGGGACGATCCGCGCGACCGGCGACTCGCGGGTGTGCCCCGCGGTCTGGCCCGGCAGCTCGTCGGCTTCTGCGCCGTGGGCGCGCTGTCCACGCTCTTCTACGTGGCGCTGTACTCGGCCTTCCGGCTCGGCATGGGCTCCCAACTCGCCAACGCCGCCGCCCTTCTGGTCTCCGCCGTCGCCAACACGGCGGCCAACCGGCGCCTCACCTTCGGTGTACGCGGCCGGGACCGTGCCGTACGCCACCAGGCGCAGGGGCTCGTCGTCTTCGGCATCGGTCTCGCCCTGACCAGCGGCTCGCTCGCCGCGCTCGGCGCGGCCACCGGCGACGCCGCCCACTCCACCGAACTCGCCGTCCTGATCGTGGCCAACCTCGCCGCGACCGTCGTGCGCTTCCTCCTCTTCCGGCTCTGGGTCTTCCCGGACACCTCGCTCGCAAGGAACACGCGATGACCACGATCACGTACGACACACCGCCGCCGACGGTCCACGGCGCGCACGCCGCTCCTCCCGGCGCCCGTCTCGCCCGCGTCTGGCGCGGGCGGCCCGAGGACGCCCCCTGGGTACGCCCCGCCTTCCTCGCGCTCCTCGCCGTCACCACCGCGCTCTACGTCTGGAACCTGAGCGCGTCCGGCTACGCCAACTCCTTCTACTCCGCCGCCGTCCAGGCGGGCAGCGAGAGCTGGAAGGCGTTCTTCTTCGGCTCGCTCGACTCCGCGAACGCCATCACCGTGGACAAGCCGCCCGCCGCCCTCTGGCCGATGGCCCTGTCCGTGCGGGTCTTCGGACTCGGGTCCTGGCAGATCCTGCTCCCCGAGGTGCTGATGGGCGTGGCGACCGTCGGTGTGCTCTACGCGGCGGTACGGCGCCGCTTCGGCGCGGGCGCCGGGCTGATCGCGGGCACGGTCCTCGCGCTCACACCGGTCGCGGCGCTGATGTTCCGCTTCAACAACCCGGACGCGCTGCTCGCGCTGCTGATGACGGTCGCCGTGTACTGCGTGCTGCGGGCCCTCGAGGACGCGAAGAGCGGCGGGAAGTGGCTGGTGTGGGCCGGTGTCGCCTTCGGTGTCGCGTTCCTCGCCAAGACGCTCCAGGCGTTCCTGATCCTGCCGCCGCTGGCGCTCGTGTACGCGGTGTGCGCGCCGGCCGGGTTCGGCCGCCGGATCGGGCAACTGGCCCTCGGCGGGCTCGCGATGATCGTCTCGGCCGGCTGGTGGGTGGCCCTGGTCGAGCTGTGGCCGACGTCCTCGCGTCCGTACATCGGTGGTTCGCAGAACAACAGCTTCCTGGAGCTCACCTTCGGCTACAACGGCCTCGGCCGGATCAACGGCAATGAGACCGGCAGCGTCGGTGCCGGCGGTGCCGGCGGTGGTGGTGGGGGCCGTGGTGGCGGCGGCTGGGGCGAGACCGGCATCGGGCGGATGTTCAACGACGCCGTCGGCGGCCAGATCTCCTGGCTGCTGCCCGCCGCGCTGATCCTTCTGGTGGCGGGTCTCGTCGTCACCTGGCGGGCGCCGCGTACGGACACGGCCCGGTCCGCGTTCCTGGTCTGGGGCGGTTCGCTGCTGATCACGCTGGCCGTGTTCAGCTTCATGGCCGGCATCTTCCACGAGTACTACACGGTGGCCCTGGCCCCGTACGTCGCGGCGCTCGTCGGCATGGGCGCGAGCGTCCTGTGGGAGGAGCGCGGCCGGTTCCTCGCCTCGGCGGCGGTCGCGGTGGCGGTCGCGGCGACGGCGGTCTGGGCGTACGTGCTGCTCGGCCGGACGCCCGACTGGCTGCCGTGGCTGCGCTGGACGGTCCTGGTCGCGGGTTCGGCCGCCGCGGTCGGGCTGCTGCTCGCGGGGCGGCTCGACCGGAGGATCGGGCTCGGGATCGCGGGGCTCGGTCTGGCGGCGGGGCTCGCGGGGCCGTTCGCGTACACGCTGGAGACGCTGAGCACCGGCCATCAGGGCTCGATCGTGACGGCGGGCCCGTCGGGCGGCGCGATGGGCGGCCGGCCGGGCGGCAGGGGCCCCGGCGGCCAGATGCCCGGCGGTCCCGGGGGCCAAGGCCAGGGCCAGGGCCAGGCCCCCACCGGTCGGATGCCGGGCGGCCAGGGTCAGGGTCAGGGGCAGGCGCCCGACGGCCAGGGCCAGATCCCCGGCGGCGCCCCGCCGCAAGGCATGGAACGCGGCGGCGCGGGCGGCGGTGGCGGTATGGGCGGCCTGCTCAACGGCGCGACCGTCGGTTCCGAGGCCAGGGCCGCCGTCCTCGACGGTGCCGACGGTTACACCTGGGTCGCGGCGGCCGTCGGCGCGCAGAACGCCGCCGGCTATCAGCTCGCCACCGAAAAGCCGGTGATGGCGATCGGCGGCTTCAACGGCAGCGACCCGTCCCCGACCCTGGCCCAGTTCAAGCAGTACGTCGCCCAGGGCAGGATCCACTACTTCATCGGGGGAGGCGGCATCGGCGGTGGCGGAGGCGGCATGGGTGGCGGCGGCGCCGCCGGCGGCGGGACGGGCGGCAGCTCGGAGATCTCCGCATGGGTCACGGCCACCTTCGAACAGGTCACCGTCGATGGCGCCACCCTCTACGACCTGACCCGCGAGAAGTAATCGCTATACAGCGTAAGAGAGACCCTTGTACGGTGTACGAGACCTGATTCCCGTACACCGTACAAGGGGGACCCATGACGGCGACGACCGCCGCCTCCTCGCCCACCACCACCGGTGGGCACCCGCAGCGCTGGCTGATCCTCGGCGTCATCTGTCTCGCCCAGCTCACCGTGCTGCTCGACAACACCGTCCTGAGCGTCGCGATCCCCTCGCTGACCTCCGAACTCCACGCGTCCACCAGCGACATCCAGTGGATGATCAACGCGTACTCGCTCGTCCAGTCCGGCCTCCTGCTCACCGCGGGCAACGCCGCAGACCGCTACGGCCGCAAGAAGCTCCTTGCCGTCGGCCTCGCCCTCTTCGGCCTCGGCTCGCTCGCCGCCGGACTCGCCGGCTCCACCGCGCAGCTGATCGCCGCACGGGCCGGCATGGGTGTCGGCGGCGCGCTCCTGATGACCACCACGCTCGCCGTCGTCATGCAGATCTTCGACGACTCGGAGCGGGTCAAGGCGATCGCCCTCTGGTCCACCGTCAGCTCGCTCGGCTTCGCCGGCGGCCCGCTGATCGGCGGGGCCATCCTGAACCACTTCTGGTGGGGAATGATCTTCCTCATCAACATCCCGGTGGCGCTGATCGGCCTGGTCGCCGTCCTCAAGCTCGTACCGGAGTCGAAGAACCCGCAGGGCGAGCGCCCCGACCTGCTCGGCGCGCTGCTCTCCACGATCGGTATGACCGCCGTCGTGTACGCGATCATCACCGGCCCCGAGCACGGCTGGACCTCCGCCGAGGTGCTGGTCCCGGCCGCCATCGGCGCCGCCGTCCTCGGCGCCTTCGCGCTGTGGGAGCTGCGCATCCCCTACCCGATGCTCGACATGCACTTCTTCCGCAACCAGAAGTTCATCGGTGCCATCGGCGGCTCGCTCCTCGTCGTCTTCGGCATGGGCGGCTCGCTCTTCCTGCTCACCCAGCACCTGCAGTTCGTCCTGGGGTACGAGCCGCTGGAGGCCGGTCTGCGGATGGCGCCGCTCGCGCTGACGATCGTGGGTCTCAACCTGACCGGTCTCGGCCCGAAGCTCGTGATGAAGATCGGCACCCCGGTGGCGGTCCTCATCGGTATGACCCTGGTCTCCGGCGGCCTCACCTCGATCGCCGTCCTCGGCGGCGGTACGGACGGCAGCTACTGGGGCATGCTCCTCGGCCTGGTCCTGATGGGCGCCGGCATCGCCGTCTCGTCCCCCGCCATGGCCAACGCCATCATGAGCGCGATCCCGCCGGAGAAGGCGGGCGTGGGCGCCGGAATCAACGGCACCCTCGCCGAGTTCGGCAACGGTCTGGGCGTCGCCGTCCTCGGCGCCGTGCTCAACGCCCGGTTCGCCGCGCTGGTCGCCGTCACCGCGACCTCGCTGCCCGCGGCCCTCGCGGCGGCCGGAAGCGAGGCCGAACGGGCCGAGATCTCCGACGCGTTCGCCTCCGGTCTCCAGACCAGCCAGCTGGTCGGCGCGGTCGCCGTCTTCGTCGGCGGCCTGGTCGCGGCGGCGCTGCTGCGGAGGGCGGAGCGGTCCGAGAAGCGGCAGGCGGCTGCATAGCATGGTGACGGACCGCTGACAGGTGAGCTCACGGAGGAACGCGATGGTCAAGGCCGCCGACCGGGCCAGGAACCCGGCGCGTTCCAGCGTGTGGCTCGAACAGCGGACCCCGCGCAGCGGAGGCGGCCCGGCCGGCCTCGACCGCGACCGGATCGTGGCGACCTCGATCCGGATGCTGGACGAGGACGGCCTGGCCGGCCTCTCGATGCGCAAGCTGGCGACCGAGCTCGGCGTCACGGCGATGTCGCTCTACTGGTACGTGGACACCAAGGACGACATCATCGAGTACGCCGTCGACTCCGTGTACGGGGAGATCGACCTCGACGCGGTCGACGCCGCCGGGGGGTGGCAGGACCGGGTCCGGGTGCTCGCCCTGGACTACCGGCGGATGCTGGTGCGCCACCCGTGGATGTCGCCGTGCGCGGGCCAGTACCTGAACATCGGCCCGCACGCGATCGCCGTGGGCACGAAGATCCAGGACGCGGTCAGGGACACCGGCCTGCCGCTGCGCCGGCAGCCGAGCGCGATGTCGGCGGTCTTCCAGTTCGTGTACGGCTACGGGACGATCGAGGCGCAGTTCGAGCGCCGGGCGACCGAGGCGGGCATGTCGCAGGACGACTTCTACGGTGAGTCGATCAAGGCCTTCCGCGACGATCCGCAGTTCGTCGAGGCGCTCGAACCGATGGCGGAGATCCTCGACGAACGGGCCTCGCACGGCAGCGTCAGCGACATCTGGGACCGCGACTTCGACTACGCCCTGGAAGTGCTGGTCGCCGGCATCGAGGTCATGGTCGCTCGCGAGGCGGGCGACCCCTCCTGACGGCGCTCGCGAGGCCGGCGACCTCTCCTGGCCGGAGAGGCCCTTGACGTCGTGGGGAGCCTCAGTCCTCCCGTACCGCCTGGATGTCCAGGGTCACCCTCAGCGTCGCGCCGATCGCCGCGATGCCGGCCGACACCACCTGGTTGTAGTTGATCGCGAAGTCCTCGCGCCGCAGTTCGGCCTCGGCGCGGAACGCCGCACGCACTCCGCCCCACGGATCCGCACCCGTCCCCAGGTAGGTGAGATCCAGCGGGACGTGCCGTGTGACGCCCCGCAGGGTCAGCTCGCCGTCCACGGTCCACCGGTCCGGGCCCGCCGCCCGCAGGGGGGCCGTGCTGCGGTACGTGAGTTCCGGGAAGCGGTCCACGTCCAGGAAGTCCGCGGACCGCAGGTGCTTGTCCCGCAGGCCGTTGCCGGTGTCGACGGACCCGGCCCCGATGACCGCCTCCACACGCGAGGCCAGGACGTCCGGCGCGATCTCGATCCGGCCGGTGAACTCGGTGAACCGGCCGTGCACGCTGGAGATCCCCAGGTGCTGGGCCACCGCGCCGACCGAGGAGTGCGCCGCGTCCACGGTCCAGGTGCCCGGCGGCGGCAGTTCCGTGCCGCCCGCGCGGGCGAGGACGACCGTCCCGACGTCCGCCCGCCCGGTCCCGCCGACCAACGCCGTGCGCGCGTCCGGCGCGTAGCCGAGCGCGGTCACCACCACCGTGTACGGGCCCGGCGCCAGCACGCCCTCCGCCCGTGCGACCCCGTCGCCGTCGGCCGCCGCCCGCAGGACCTGTCCGCCCGAACCGTCCGTCACGGTCACCACCGCGTGCTCGACCGGCCACCCGTCGCGGGTCCGTACCTGTGCGTGCAGTCCCATCCGTACCCTCAACCCTCACTCGGAAGAACAACGGGGCGGCAGGCCGTCCCCTGCCTGCCGCCCCGGACCCGGCCGCGCCTCCGCTCGGAGCGCGGCCGGGAGTCGGTCACTCGCCCGGGTGGGCGAGTTCGATGTCGTGGCCGTCGATCCCGGCGCCGGTCACGGTCAGCCGTCCCGCCACCGGCGGGTAGCCGGTCGCGATGAGCGTGTACTCGCCGGTGTCCAGGTCGGCGAAGGCGTACGCGCCCTCCGTGTCCGTCGTCGCCGAGGCCTTCACGTTCCCCGCGGCGTCGACCAGGGTCACCCGCGCGTCGGCCAGCGGCCGGTGGTCGAGGCCCGCGCGGACCGTCCCGTGGACGACCGCTCCGGCCACGAGGGCCACGTCGAGCCGGGTCACGCCCTGGCCGCCGATCTCGACGGGCAGCGCCTGCGGACGGTGTCCGGCGGCCGTGACCGCGACCGTGACCGCGCCCGGCACCAGCTCGCCGAAGACGAAGCCGCCGTCCGCGCCGGACTTGCCGGTGGCCAGCACCTCGCCCCGTACGTCCGTGATCACGACCATCGCCCCGTCCACGGGCGTGCCGCCCTCGGCGGAGGTCACCGCACCGGTGAGCCCGCTGGTCCCGGTCAGGAGCACGTCGTGGGCGAGCGGACCGTCGTTCACGACGACCGTGGAGGCCTGCGGCTGGAAGCCGTCGGCGGAGGCGATGAGGACGTACGAACCGGCTGCCGGCGCGTCGAGGGCGTACCGGCCCTCACCGCCGACGACCGCGCGGCCGAGTTGCTGCCCGCCGAGCGAGATCAGCGTGAGCGTCGCACCGGCCAGGTCCGTGCCCTCGGCCGTACGGACGGTGCCGCTGACGGTCAGGCCGGTGGAGAGGGCGGCCACCGCGTCGGCCGCCGGCTTCTCGGTCGTCACCGGGGTCGCGTCGGCCTGAGGGGCCGAACCGCTCTTCAGGGCGACCTCCTTGATGAACAGCGTCACCAGGAAGGCGAGCAGCGCGAAGGGGGCCGAGTAGAGGAAGACGTCACCCACACCGTGGCCGTACGCGTCCTCCATGACGGTACGGATCGGGGCCGGCAGCTTGTCCATGTCCGGGATGCCGCCGCCCGTACCGCCGCCGCTCATGCCCGCGGCCTTCGGGCCGAGCGCGGCCATGCCGTCCTGGACGTAGTTCGTGACCCGGTGGGCCAGCACCGCGCCGAGCGCCGAGACGCCGATCGCGCCGCCGAGCGAGCGGAAGAAGGTGACGACGGAGGAGGCCGAGCCGAGGTCGGCCGGGGCGACCTGGTTCTGCGTGCACAGCACCAGGTTCTGCATCATCATGCCGAGGCCGAGACCCATGACGCCCATGAAGAGCGCGATGTGCCAGTACTCCGTGTCGTAGCGGATCGTGCCGAGCAGGCCGAGTCCGCCGGTCGTCAGGGCACCGCCGCTGACCAGCCAGGCCTTCCACCTGCCGGTCTTGGTGATGACCATGCCGGAGACGGTCGAGGAGACGAACAGACCGGCGATCATCGGGATGGTGAGGACGCCGGACATCGTCGGCGACTCGTTGCGGGCCAGCTGGAAGTACTGGCTGAAGAAGACCGTGCCGGCGAACATCGCGACGCCCACGAAGAGCGAGGCGACCGAGGCCAGGGTGATGGTGCGGTTGCGGAAGAGGCGCAGCGGGATGATCGGCTCGCTCGCCCGGGACTCGACGAGGACGAAGAGCGCGCCGAGGACCACGGAGCCGCCGACCATCGCGGCCGTCTGCCAGGACATCCAGTCGTACTTGTCGCCCGCGAAGGTCACCCAGATCAGGAGGAGGGAGACGGCGGCGCTGATGACGAAGGCACCGGTCCAGTCGACCTTGACCTTTCGCTTCACGACCGGGAGCTTCAGCGTCTTCTGCAGGACGAGGAGCGCGATCAGCGCGAAGGGCACGCCGACGTAGAAGCACCAGCGCCAGCCGAGCCAGTCGGTGTCGGTGATGACTCCGCCGAGCAGCGGGCCGCCGACGGTGGCGACGGCGAAGGTGGCGCCGAGGTAGCCGCTGTACCGGCCGCGCTCACGCGGGGCGATCATCGCGGCCAGGATGATCTGGGAGAGGGCGGTCAGACCGCCGACGCCGATGCCCTGGACGACACGGCAGGCGATGAGCATGCCGGTGTTCTGGGAGAGGCCGGCGACGACCGAGCCGGCGACGTAGATGATCAGGGCTATCTGGACGAGCAGCTTCTTGGAGAAGAGGTCCGCGAGCTTGCCCCAGAGCGGGGTGGTCGCGGTCATCGACAGAAGCGCGGCCGTGACGACCCAGGTGTAGGCGGACTGGCCGCCGCCCAGGTCGGTGATGATCTGCGGGAGGGCGTTGGAGACGATCGTCGACGACAGAATGGCGACGAACATGCCGAGCAGCAGCCCGGAGAGCGCCTCCATGATCTGCCGGTGCGACATGGGCGCACCGTCGGAGGTGTGGCCGCCCGCCTGCGTTGGCGGGGCGGGTGTGGTCGTGGCCATGAACGTCCTTTGCTGTTACGCGTGGTGGGCCCGGCAGTCCCCGAAGGAGTCGCGGAGGCGGGCGAGCAGGTGGGTGAGCAGTTCGACGTCGTCGTCGGACCAGTCCGCCAGGTTGCGGGTGAGCATCGCGGTCAGCCGGCGGTCGAGCTCGTCGAGCTTCTCCCTGCCCTCGTCGGTGAGGTGCAGGATGCGGGAGCGCCTGTCGGCGGGGTCCGGCAGCCGCTCGACCCAGCCGCGGTCGACGGCGTGGGAGACGTGGCGGCTGCTGACCGACATGTCGACCGCCATCCGCTCCGAGATCCGGCTCATCCTCATGTCCCCGTCGTGCTTGAGCAGGGCGAGGACGATGGCCGATCCGCTGGGGCAGTCGGCGGGCAGCGAACGGGCCATCCCGCGCTTGACCGCGCCGATGGCGCTGACCTGTCGGGCGAGGTTCTCGTACCGGTTCGGCTTGTCCACTGTGACCCCATGACCCGATGCATCTTGTTGCTTAGGGCAACCATAGAGATGGATGGTTGCTCCAGGCAAACTAAATCGGTCAAACGGCGCTAAAGAATCGGCAAAGGGGAGGGGGACGGGAGGTGGAGCCAGGGGAGGGGTACGGGTGAGGGTGCGGGGGATCAGTGCTGGACCGGTGCCGGAGCGGTGCCCGGACCCTGCCGGGGCTTGGGACAGGAAGCGGGGGTTCGCTAGGGTCCTGGCTCATGGCACACAACCCCCAAGCTCCGTACGGTCAGGGCCCCGGCCCCGAGGGCAACTACGACCCCGCCGGCAGCACCCAGATGTTCCGCGCCTTCGTCGACGAGGGCGCCCCGCAGGGCGGCGGCCGCCAGGCGGCTGCGGCTCCCCAGTCCTCCGGCCCCCGTGTGGGCCTCATCGTCGGCGTGGTCGCCGCGATCGTCGTCCTGGCCGCGGTGGCTTGGCTGGCCCTGGGCTGAGCGCCGCATCCCGGCCTCGGGCCGGAGCCGTGGACCGGCGCCATGGCCCGGTCCTCGGCCGGCGCCGAAAGCCGGCCCTGGCCGGGCCCGACATGAACCGTCACCGGAGCCTCCTCGGGCTCCGGTGACGGTCGATGGCCCGGCGGGTTCGGCCGGTTCGCCCTGCTACGGGCAGCTGTTGCGGGTGTCGCCGGTGTCGGTGGAGCAGGAGTCGAAGCCGGTGCCGCCGTAGGCGGCGTCGTTGCCGGTGACGCCGTCGCGGGTGTCGAGGTTGTCGTTGCCGGCGTCGCCGTTGAGGCGGTCGTTGCCGCTCTGGCCGATGAGGCGGTCCGCGCCGTTGCCTCCGTTGACCAGGTCGTTGCCGGGTCCGGCGTACACGGTGTCGTTGCCGCCGCCGGCGTTGACGGTGTCGCTGCCGCTGAGCGCGCAGATGACGTCGTTGCCGAAGGTGCCGTTGAGCGTCTCGTAGCTGCTGGTGCCGATGATCGTGCAGCCGCGGGCGTTGTTCACCGTGGTGGCGGCGTTGGCGTTGTTGTTGCCGGGCACGGGGTCGGTCTCGACCGCCGCCGTCGCCACCCAGTCCGTCAGGGTGCCGGTGGCGCGCGGCTCCGCGACCACCGTGACGGTGGCCGAGGCGCCGGGGGCCAGGTTGCCCAGCGGGCACGTCATCGTGGTGGGGTTGACGGTGCACGGCCCGCCCTGGCTGGGCGAGGCCGACAGCAGGGTCCCGGAGCCGCCGGTGAGCGTGTCGGAGACCGAGACCGCAGTGGCGGTCGCCGTCGCGCTGTTGTTGGTCACCCGGACCGTGTACGTGGCCTGGTCACCGATGCTGATCGTGCCGGGCCCGGTCTTCGTCACCGAGAGGTCCACGCTGGGCGGCGTGGGGGCGCCACCGCCGCCTTCGTAGCGCGCGACCGCGAAGTCGCTGTTCGGCCCGCCGTCGCCCGCCGCGACGATCTTGCCATCGGCCTGCAGCGCGACCGCGCGGGCGATGTCGGCGCCGCCGAACGAGGTCGTCACCCGGCCGCCGGTCCCGAAGCCGGGGTCCAGAGCGCCGTCGGGGTTGTAGCGGATCAGCCCGAAGTCGCCGCCGGTGGCGCCGCCCCTGCCCGCGACCAGGATTCTGCCGTCGGACTGCACCACCCCGTCCCTGGCCGCTCCGCCGGCGGTGGTCACCCTGCCGTCACCGCTGAAGCTCGTGTCCAGGGTGCCGTCGGCGAGATACCGGACCACCGCCGCGTCCGCGTCGGTGTTCCCCATGGCGACGATCTTGCCGTCGGCCTGTACCGCCACCTCCTCGGCGCTCTCGTACGCGCCGAAATCGGTACGCACCATGCCGTTGCCGCTGAAGCTCGTGTCCAGGCTGCCGTCGGTGTTGTACCGCATGAGCATGAAGTCGAAGCGGGTGGTGCCCACCTCGCCGCCGACGACGATCTTGCCGTCGGTCTGCAACGCGAGGGAGCGGCCCGATCCGCCCGCCTCCGGGCTCGGGTCCGGGTCCGTGGCCACCGTTCCGTCACCGCCGAAACTGGTGTCCGGGCTGCCGTCCGCGAGGAGACGGGCAGCCGCGAATCGGCCGCCCGCGTAACCGGCGGCCACGATCCTGCCGTCGGGACGCACCGCCACGTCCTGCGCACCGGCGGGCTGGCCGAACGCGGTGAGGTACGCGACGCCGCCGTCGCCGAACGTCGTGTCCAGGCTGCCGGCGGCGGTGTAGCGGGCCACCGTGAACGTGCAGCACGTCTCGAAGTCGGTCGCGGCGCTCCCGACCACCACGATCTTGCCGTCGTCCTGCACCGCGGCCGCCTCGGCGACCTGGGTGAAACCACCGATGTCGGTGGACACCCTTCCACCGTCGCCGAAGGTGGAGTCCAGGCTGCCATCCGTGAGATAGCGGACCAGCGCGTAGTTCCCGAACGAGTCCGGCGCGTCGGTGCCCACGACGACGATCTTGCCGTCGGCCTGCACCACCACGTCGTTGCCCACCTCCTCCCCGCCGGCGGCGGTGAGCACCGTCCCGTCGCCCCCGAAGCCGGGATCCAAGTCTCCCGGGGCGGCCAGCGCCGCTCCGGGAAGGGCGAGCACCAGCGCCAGACTCGCGGCGACCGCGAGTCCGCCGCGCCCCAGGGTTCTTCGCAGACCAGTGAATGTGGACATGGAGACCTCTCGGATCGGGCCGTCCTGCGTGACGGTCCACAGACTCCGGCCATGCCCGCCGCGGTGGGGCCGACGGCTCGGCACCGCTGAGCTGCTTGGACGGTGTGATCCACTCACCCGGGTGAGCCCGCCGGAGGGTCGTCCAGGAAGGCCGTGCCCCCGGCGCTCCGGTCAGTGCCCGGCGGACCGCGCGAGGCGGAACCCGACGTCGTCGACACGGAAGGTGGGGTGGCTGCGGCGCCTCACCGAGGCCCGGCAGCTCCAGTGCTCGTCGAACCACCCGCCGCCGCGCAGTACGCGGTAACTGCCGTAGACCTCGGCGTCGTAGACGTCCCAGCACCACTCCCAGACGTTGCCGAGCATGTCGTGGAAGCCCCACGGGTTGGGCCGTTTTCCGCCCACCTCGTGGGTCCGCTCCTCCGAGTTGCCGCGATGCCAGGCGATCTCGTCGAGGGGCCCGTACCGGGGGCCGGCCGTTCCGGCCCGGCAGGCGTGCTCCCACTCCGCCTCGGTCGGAAGGCGGTAGCCGTCGGCCGAGGTGTCCCGCTCGACGTCGCCGACGCCGTCCGGCGGGAGCAGGTAGGCGGGCGTGAGCCCCTCGCGCTCGGACAGGGCGTTGCAGAACCGGACCGCGTCCCACCACGACACGCCCTCGACGGGCAGCTCCCCGCCCTCGGCGGCGCCGGAGCGCTCCCCGGTGACCCGGGCGTACAGGGCGCGGGTGACGGGGTACGTGGCGATCAGACAGGGCGCGACCTCGACCGTCCAACTGCGTTGTGTCCGGCGGTCCGAGAGCGTGACGGGTCCCGCCGGGACCGCGATCATCGCGTGCTCCGCACTGGCATCCATGAACGCGACCCTATTTCTCCGCCCGTACCTGTCACACAGGGGCGGCGCGCTCCGTCAGGGGGGTGTACGAGCGAGAAGCGCTCGCCGCCCCCGAGCCGAGGAGCCTGAGATGTCCACCACCTACATCGTCGTCACCGCCGTCGCCGCGTTCATGGTCGGCTTCTCGGCGCTCTCGGTCTTCATCAAGGCCCCGTGGGTGACCCAGCCGCTGACCGAGTACGGCGTCCCCCGGTCCTGGTGGACCTGGCTCGGCCTCGCCAAGGCGGCCGGCGCGGTGGGCCTCGTCGTCGGCCTGTGGATCCCGGCGATCGGCCTCGCGGCCGGCGTCGGAGTGGCCCTGTACTTCACCGGAGCCCTCATCACCGTGATCCGCGCCCGCTCGTACGCACACGTGGTCTGGCCGATGATGTACGCGGCCCCGGCGGTCGCCGCGCTGTTCCTGGCCTGAGCCCGAGCGTGAGCGTGTACGACTACGGCTCGATCCAGCGCCGCAAGGCGTCGAGGGTCGTCTCGGGCGAGGAGTTGAAGCACAGCCGGATGCCGGGTGCGGCCTCGGTGAGGACGCTCACGAGCCGCTCGAACACGAGGGTGTGCTCGGGAACCATCCGCACACCCCCGCCGATCATCGCGAGCCCGAACGACCCAGCGCCGAGCTCCTGCGCAACGGCCGCCTCTGCGGTGTCGGGGTCGGGATCGACCAGACACGTGACGACGTCGAACCCGGACTCCCGCAGCGCGGAGTTCGCAGCCTGGATGCGCGCGGTGAGCGCCTCCTGGGTGACGCCCTCGGGCATCTTCCGGTAGTCGAGCGAGCGGGGGTGCAGCCCGATGGAGAGCACCTTGGTGCCCTTGGGCAGCATCCCGCTCACAGGGACCGCACGAACGAGTCCCACGCCCGGCGGTCGAAGACGAGGGCGGGTCCTTCGGGAGCCTTGCTGTCACGCACGGGGACGAGGCCGGGGAATCCGGGGGCGACTTCGAGGCAGTTGCCGCCGTTGTCTCCGCTGTAGCTGCTCTTGATCCACGCCGCGGGAGTCAGATCGTGCATCTCCATGCTGTCCGTACCCTTCGATCAAGTCGCCTAACAGGGCGGTGGATTCGCGGGCCGACAGAGCATCTGCCCGAAGCCCATCATAGGTCTGGGTGTGCCGGAGCAAGACGGACGGATCGTCGCTGAAGTGGCCGCTGTCGAGCGACTCCGAGTAGACCCATTCGTGCCCGTCAGGCAGCTTGATCAGCGACAGTGACGTGTTCGGGCGGTGCAGACCGGCATCGCGAGCCGGTGCGATCTGTATGAAGACGTTGGGGAGTTCGCCCACCTGGAGCAGGTGAGCGCATTGCGCGCGCATGACGGCCGCGCCGCCGATGACGGTCCGGAGGCAGCTCTCGTCCAGTACGACTGAGTACAACGGTCCGTCCGCCAACAGGAAGCGTTGCTGGCGGCTCAACCTGGCACGGACCCGCTCCTCCAGTTCCACGCCGCTCGTTGCCCGGGAGAACAGGGCGTGGGCGTACTCCGGGGTCTGGAGCAGACCCGGCACGACGTGCACCTGGTACTCCCGAAGGATCACGGCCTTGGCGTCCATGTCCGCCCGCCGCTCGAACCAGTCCGGGTGCTGGACCTCCGGATACCAGTCGATCCGCCCCCACAGCCGAAGCAACACCCCGCCCGTCTCCAGCAGCTCGTCGCACGTCTTCGCGAACGCGTCCTGCGGGACCCGCGTGCCCGCCTCCACCCGGGCCACGTGCGAGCGGTCGCACGGGATCTGGCGTGCCAGGCCCTCCTGTGTCAGATCCGCCGCCTCCCGGTAGTGCCGCAGGACCTCGCCGAAGACCCCGGCCGTCGTCGCGGCCGTACCCCCCGTGGCGTTACGTCGGCTCACTCCATCCCCCCTTGTGACAGTGGGCCCTTGGCACGCGGCGAGCGTTGTGGCCGCCCCCTCCATTGAGCAACGCTTCAGGTACTGAGAGTAGTCGCCTGATCGGGTGAGGAGCTGTGGAATGGCAGGGCAGTTGGAGTGCGGGGGGTTCGTCTACGATCCCGCCGCCCGCAAGGTGGGCGAGTACCGGGGCGAGGCGGGGCCGTACGCCATGCTGCGACCCGTCGGGGGCGGGCGCGAGTGGCAGGCGGATCCGGCGCGGGTGCGGCCCGCGACGGCCGCCGAACGGCTCAGCGCGGGCGTGCGGGCCGCGAACGAGCGGGCGGAGGCGGAGTACGAGCTGAGCCGGCCGCCCGTGCCCGTGCCGGGCTGCGTGGACTGCGCGGAGCTCGCCGCGCGGCGGACGGCGGCGCGTGCCCGGTTCGACTGGAGCGCCGAGACCGATGCCAACGTGCTGCTGCGCCGGCACCGTGGTGAGCGTCACGCCCCGGACGATCCCCCGGTCACTTCCATGTCGCCGTGACCTTCTGGGTGTCGACGCGCATGCCGAGCGGGACCCGCCAGGAGTCCACGCAGACCGTGTACGTCGCCGTCTTCGCCGCCCCCGCCGCGATGGGGGCGGGGAGGGGCTGGGCCGATTCGATCGTCGCCCAGTCGACGCCCAGCGCGCCGATGATGTGCGTGGCGAAGGTGACCGTGCCTGAAGTGGCCGCCGTGCCGCCCGTGTTGCGGAAGGTGACCGTCACGCGTTCGCACCACCGCTTGTCGCCGTCCGCGAGGACCGGGGCGGAGAGGGTGAGCGTGGCGGGGGTGGCCGGTGTTGCCGGGGGTGGTGGGGAGGTCGTCGTGCCCGGGGGCGGTGCGGTCGCGGTGGGGGGCGGGGTCGTGCCGGGGCGGGCGGGTGTCGTGCCGGGGTGTGAGGTCCCGGGTGTCGTGTCCGTACCCGCGTCGGTGCCCGGAGCCGTATCCGTGCCGCCGGTGGACGGTGCCGGGGTCGGGCCGGGGGCCGCGCCCGGTGGGCGGGGTGAGGGGGACGACGTGCTCGAGGTGGTACCGCTCGCCGATGGTGGCGGGGAGTCCAGGGGGATCAGCGTGACCGATCCCGACGGGCGCACCGCGTCCCTCGGGGTGGAGCCCGCGCCGACCGCCGCGTAGCCCTCGTCCTCGCCTCCGCCGCACGCGGTCAGCGCTCCGCCCAGGCAGAGCGCGACCACCGTCAGAAGTGACTTCTGTCGCCGCATGGCGTCAGTGTTGCTGACGCCATGTCAGTTGTGAACCGGAAACGCGAACTTCAGTCGGCGATGAGACCCTGGCGGAGCTGGGCCAGGGTGCGGGTCAGGAGGCGCGAGACGTGCATCTGCGAGATGCCGACCTCTTCCCCGATCTGCGACTGCGTCATGTTGGCGAAGAAGCGCAGCATGATGATCTGCCGCTCCCGGGGCGGGAGTTTGGCGAGCAGCGGCTTCAGCGACTCGCGGTACTCGACGCCCTCCAGCGCCGTGTCCTCGTACCCGAGCCGGTCCGCGAGCGAGCCCTCGCCGCCGTCGTCCTCCGGGGAGGGGGAGTCGAGCGAGGAGGCGGTGTACGCGTTGCCCACCGCGAGGCCGTCGACGACGTCCTCCTCCGACACCCCGAGTACGGCGGCGAGTTCGGGGACGGTCGGCGAGCGGTCGAGCTTCTGGGCCAGTTCGTCGCTGGCCTTCGTCAGGGCGAGCCGCAGCTCCTGGAGCCGGCGCGGCACGCGCACCGACCACGAGGTGTCGCGGAAGAAGCGCTTGATCTCGCCGACGACCGTGGGCATCGCGAACGTGGGGAACTCCACGCCCCGTTCGCAGTCGAAGCGGTCGATGGCCTTGATCAGGCCGATCGTGCCGACCTGGACGATGTCCTCCATCGGTTCGTTGCGGGAGCGGAACCGGGCCGCCGCGTACCGCACGAGCGGCAGGTTGAGCTCGATGAGGGTGTCGCGGACGTACGTCCGCTCCGGGCTCTCCGCTGCGGCTCCGGAGTCGTCCAGGGCGCGCAGCCGGAGGAAGAGGGAGCGGGAGAGCGTGCGGGTGTCGATGGCTTCCGGCGTGACAACAAGCGGCGCGGCGGGCTCGGCACTCTCGGCCGTCGGCTGGACCGGCATCGGTACCGGCGTCTGCGCGGGCGTGAGCGTGAGCACCTTCGAGCTGCCCTGTTCTGCGGACATGCCACCCCCTTGAGGTCGCGGACGGTCGCGGCGGCCACGACCATCGGAGGAACGCAGCCTCCACCTGAATACCGGAGGCGGGGCTGCGGCAAACGCGGTTCCAGCAGAATGTCACATGTCGGCAACACGCTGTAGTGACTTGTCGACATGGCGTGGGTGAATATCCGCAGGAAACAAGGGGTGTAAGGCATTTGGGCCTGCGCGGAACTGCTCCGAACCGGTCTACCCGTTTCGGTTACGCCTCGATCCTGTTTGCGGATCTCAATCGGGCGAAGCTCCGGGCGAGGAGCCTTGACACATGCATCTGCGAGACGCCGAGTTCCTGGCTGATCTGGGACTGCGTCAGATTGCTGTAGTAGCGGAGCATCAGGATCCGCTGCTCGCGCTCGGGCAGCTGGACGAGCAGATGGCGTACGAGATCGCGGTGTTCGACCCCGGCGAGCGCCGGGTCCTCGTAGCCGAGCCGGTCGAGCAGTCCGGGCAGCCCGTCACCCTCCTGCGCCGCCTCCAGGGAGGTGGCGTGGTACGAACGTCCGGCCTCGATGCAGGCCAGTACCTCGTCCTCGCCGATCTTCAGACGCGCGGCGATCTCGGCGGTGGTGGGGGAGCGGCCGTGGGCCGTGGTGAGGTCCTCGGTGGCGCCGTTGACCTGGACCCAGAGCTCGTGGAGCCGGCGCGGCACGTGCACGGTGCGGACGTTGTCGCGGAAGTACCGCTTGATCTCGCCGACGACGGTGGGCATCGCGAAGGTCGGGAACTGCACGCCGCGGTCGGGGTCGAAGCGGTCGATGGCGTTGATCAGGCCGATGGTTCCGACCTGGACGACGTCCTCCATGGGCTCGTTGCGGGAGCGGAAGCGGGCCGCCGCGTACCGCACCAGCGGAAGGTTGGCCTCGATCAGCGCCCCGCGGACGCGGTCGTGTTCCGGGCTGCCCGGCTCAAGCCCCTTGAGCTGCCCGAAGAGCACCTGGGTGAGCGCGCGGGTGTCGGCGCCCCGGGTGCTCTGGGGACGGCTGCCCTGGGGGCGGTTGCCCTGCGGCCGGTTGCTCTGCGGTCGGGGGCGCGGGGTGTCCGGGTCGCCAGCCTCGTTCTGGGGCGGGACCTGAGGCGCTGTACTGGCCGGCACGTTCACGCCACCCCTTTTGCTGGTCAACTACGGTCAACTCATCCGTCAAAAGCGGTCATAGCATCACAAGACATGTCCACTGTGTGCAAGCACCGCATAACAACGTGTTGACGGCGTCGGGCGGACGCCAGCGGCCGGAAGGCCCCCCGCCGTGACGGCGAGGGGCCTTCCGGAAAAGAGCCGAACGTGTCTAGAACGCGTAGTCCGCGATCACCCACGTGGCGATCTCGCGCCACAGGGCGACACCGGCCTGGTGGGCGGGGTGGTCCAGGTAGCGCTGGAGCGCATCGGTGTCCTCGACCGCCGAGTTGATGGCGAAGTCGTACGCGATGGGCCGCTCGGAGACGTTCCAGCCGCACTCCCAGAAGCCGAGCTCCGGGATCTCCTTCTCCAGACCGTCGAACGCCTCGGCCGCGGCGAGGGCACGCGGGTCGTCCTTCGCGATGCCGTCGTTGAGCTTGAACAGGACCAGATGGCGGATCACAGCAGGACTCCTCGTCGGTGGTTCTAGTTGACGAGCTCGGTCATGAACTCGCCGACGCCCTGTGCGGCGGACGATATGCCCTCGAACCCTACCTGGACGAGATCGGCGGCCCTGTCCGGGGAATTGATGATCGTGTACAGCACAAAGACCACGAGCGCGTAGAGCGCGACCTTCTTCGCTTGCGCCATCTGCCGCGCCCTCCCCTGTCTGCACCCCTGCGTGGACGCGTGAGTCTAACGGAGCCGTCTCGGCCGCTTCATCGGACCTTTATGGACCAAGGGCCCGGTGACCGGGGTCCTTTGCCGCCCCCCGGAAGGGTGACGGCAGAGCAGTATGGATGTCGAGCCCGGCGGATCTGGCAGGAATCCGCAGGGGTCGAGGAACCGGCCCTCACTGCGGGGTCCACGCCGCGAGCTTCCCCCTGACAGCGGCGAGGACTTGCAGGACCGGTTCTCATCGGGGGGAGCGGCTTGTCCCCCCGATGCCGCTCCCCCCGTCCAGCGAGAAGGCCCCGGCCGCGCCCCCGGCGCGTCCGGGGCCTTTCGCGTACAAGGGCCCCCGCGCACGGGTCCCGGATACGCCGAAGGGCCCGGTGCGATGCACCGGGCCCTTCGATCGAAGCGGTAGCGGAGGGATTTGAACCCTCGGTGACTTGCGCCACACTCGCTTTCGAGGCGAGCTCCTTCGGCCGCTCGGACACGCTACCGAGAGAGAGCTTAGCCCAAAGAGGCCCCTGCGATGAAATCCGTATCGCCGCGCAGGTCGGAGGCGGGTTCAGCGGGTCCGGAAGAAGGCCGTCAGCTGCGCCGCGCACTCGTCGCCGAGGACGCCGTGGATCACTTCGGGACGGTGGTTCAGCCGCCGGTCCCGTACGAGATCCCAGAGCGAACCGGCCGCGCCCGCCTTCTCGTCCAGCGCGCCGAACACCAGCCGGTCCACCCTGGACTGCACGAGCGCGCCGGCGCACATCACACAGGGCTCCAGGGTCACGACGAGCGTGCAGCCGGTCAGCCGCCACTCGCCGGTCTTCGCCGCGGCCCGGCGCAGGGCCAGGACCTCGGCGTGGGCGGTCGGGTCACCGGTCGCCTCGCGCTCGTTGTGTCCGAGGGCGAGGACCGTGCCGTCCGGGGACAGCACGACCGCGCCGACCGGTACGTCGCCGGCCAGCGCGGCCCGGTCGGCCTCGGCGAGGGCGAGCCGCATGGACTCCCGCCAGGGATCCCGTACGGGATCGGGTGCTGCTTCGGGATCGGGTGCCGCTTCGGGATCGGGTACGGGTACGGGGTCGGGTACGGGTACGGGTACGGGATCGGGTACTGCTTCGGTCACTAGCGAACGGTCTCCAGAACCTCCGCGGCGCCCAGTGCGTCCGCGATCTCGGCGAGCGCGTCGCTGTCGAGCTCCTGCAGCTGGCTCTCGGACATGCCGAGGTCCGCGAGGATCAGCCGGTCGCCGACCGGTGCGGCGGGCACCGCGTCGACGGACACACCCGCCTCGTCCTCCTCGTCGTCGTCGCGGTCCAGAGGCTCGCCGTCCTCCGTACCGTCGAGGTTCAGGTCGTCCAGGGTGTCGGCGTCGTCCAGGTCGTCCCCGAGGATCTCCTTGGTGAGGATCTCCCCGTACGAGGAGCGGGCGGCGGCCGCCCCGTCCGACACGTAGATGCGAGGGTCGTCCTCACCCTCGATCCGCAGGACCCCGAACCAGGCGTCCTCCTGTTCGATGAAGACGATCACCGTGTCGTCGTCGACCGAGGCCTCGCGGGCCAGATCGATCAGATCCGACAGGGTCTCCACGTCGTCGAGCTCTGTGTCGCTCGCTTCCCACCCGTCTTCGGTGCGCGCGAGCAGTGCGGCGAAGTACACCGTGACTCTCCCACTGATCAGAGGTGTGACGATCCGGCGGCGCGCTTTCGATGCCCCGCCCAATCGGCATCGTGGCAGAAACAGCGGCTTCAGGAGAGGTCTTCGGCTCTTGCGTCGTGCATCAGTCTGATCCGGACACCCGACGGGTGGGTGCGCGGACCCGGCGCACGGCCCGGCGCACGGACGGCGCACGGCGCCGGCCCGGCGCCGTGGCCCTCACCAGCGAAAGGTCCTCATCCGCATCTGCTGACGCATCCTGGCCGCCCGCGCGCGCCGGGGCTGCACACGGTCGCGGAGCGCCTTCGCCTCGTGCAGTTCGCGCAGGAACTGGGCGCGGCGCCTGCGGCGCTCCGCGTCCGTCTCGGGCGGCTTCTCGCCGTCCTGGTTCCTGCCGCCTCGCTGCTGCGCCGGGTCTGCCGGGTCGGGCATGGGCCACACCACCCCACGACTGGGTCCTGTGTGCCCACCTTCCCTCCAGGGCATGGGTTGATGCCAGTGCGGGCTACTGTGTGACCATGCGTCTCCACGTCGTCGATCACCCGCTGGTCGCCCACAAGCTCACCACGCTGCGCGACAAGCGCACCGACTCCCCGACCTTCCGCCGGCTCGCCGACGAGCTGGTCACCCTGCTCGCCTACGAGGCCACCAGGGACGTGCGGACCGAGCAGGTCGACATCGAGACCCCCGTCACGCCGACGACCGGTGTGAAGCTGTCGTACCCGCGGCCGCTGGTGGTCCCGATCCTCCGCGCCGGCCTCGGCATGCTCGACGGCATGGTCCGGCTGCTCCCGACCGCCGAGGTGGGCTTCCTCGGCATGATCCGCAACGAGGAGACGCTGGAGGCGTCGACCTACGCGACGCGCATGCCGGAGGACCTCTCGGGCCGCCAGGTGTACGTCCTGGACCCGATGCTGGCCACCGGCGGCACGCTCGTCGCGGCGATCAGGGAGCTGATCAAGCGCGGTGCGGACGATGTCACCGCGGTCGTGCTGCTCGCCGCCCCCGAGGGTGTCGAGATCATGGAGCGCGAGCTGGCGGGCACGCCGGTGACCGTCGTGACGGCCTCGGTCGACGAGCGCCTGAACGAGCACGGCTACATCGTCCCGGGCCTGGGCGACGCGGGCGACCGCATGTACGGCACGGCCGACTAGTCGGTCAGCGACGGGTCTTCAGCACTTCCCGGCGGGCGTGGCCTTGGGCTTGTTCAGAGCGACCAGGGCGGCGTCCGCCGCTGCTTTCGGGTCCAGGTTCTTGAAGGCCGTCCCGATGATCAGGTCCACGTCCGCCGTCGCGCGCGTGTCCGTCTTCGTCGTGACGCCCTTCAGCTGGGTGCCGAGGACCGGGAACGCGCCCTTGGTGGCTCCGGGAGCGCCGAGCAGCATCCCGGCGCCGGCGACCTTCTTGTCGTACGCGGCGGGGGCGTTGCCGATCTTGCCGATGACGAAGCCGCGCTTCTTGAGCTCGTCGGCGGTCGACTTCGCGAGGCCGCTGCGCGGGGTCGCGTTGTAGACGTTCACCGTGATCTGAGCGGGCTTGGGCAGCGTGGCGACGGGTGCTGTCGTCGCCTTGGGGACGGGCTTGCAGTCGGTGCGGTGACCGGCCGTCGTCTTCGTGTCCTCGTCACCGCCGGAGAACACGTCGACGAGCTGCACGGTCCCCCACCCGGCCGCGCCGAGCACGACCACGGCGGCCGCGGCCGCGAGGACGATCCTGCGACGGTGCCGGGGGCGGCGCATACGGGGGTACTTGTCGCCCGTGATGCGGTATTTTCCGCCCATTCCGGGGGGAGTGAGCATGCTCATGGACGCAGCGTAATGCCGTCCGTCGGCATTGGATACTTGACGATCATGTGATCGCGTCCGGATGGCCGGGCAGAGCCCCCGAAAGGGTCAGATCGGCGTGTCGGCGCGGGGCCGTCCCCGGGGCGCGGGGCGTGGCTCCGGCCCAACTCCAGGACGCGGGCGTGGCGCTAGTCCATCTCCAGGACGCGGGCGTGCAGGACCTGCCGCTGCTGGAGCGCCGCGCGCACCGCGCGGTGCAGCCCGTCCTCGAGGTAGAGGTCGCCCCGCCACTTCACGACGTGCGCGAAGAGGTCGCCGTAGAAGGTGGAGTCCTCCGCGAGCAGCGTCTCCAGGTCCAGCTGGCCCTTCGTGGTGACCAGCTGGTCGAGGCGGACCGGGCGCGGGGCGACGTCCGCCCACTGCCGGGTGCTTTCCCGGCCGTGGTCGGGATACGGCCGGCCTTGTCCGATGCGCTTGAAGATCACACGGAAAGCCTACCGGGCAAGCGGCTCCCGGCGCAGCCACGCGGAGCCGGTGCGATGCTGGGGCAAACCGTCACGAATCCGGACTAGGGGTCCTGTCATGAGCGTGAGCGAGCAGTCTCCGGCCGCCGAGATCGCGGCGGGGTACGCCTTCTCGGGACCGGCCCTGGAGCTGGGCGCGCTGCTGTGGGACGGGGAATGTCACCCGGACGCGCGTATCCGCATCCCGCTGCCGATGCTCAACCGGCACGGTCTGGTCGCCGGCGCGACCGGCACCGGCAAGACGAAGACCCTTCAGCTCATCGCCGAGCAACTGTCCGCCAACGGGGTGCCGGTCTTCCTCGCCGACATCAAGGGCGACGTGTCGGGGATCTCGGCTCCGGGCGCGGACGGCGGGAAGGTCAGGGACCGGGCGGCGCAGGTGGGGCAGGAGTGGACGGCGACCGGCTTCCCGTGCGAGTTCTACGGGCTCGGGGGCGTCGGTCAGGGGATTCCCGTACGGGCCACGGTGACGAGCTTCGGGCCCGTCCTGCTGTCGAAGGTGCTCCAGCTCAACCAGACGCAGGAGCAGTCGCTCGGGCTGATCTTCCACTACGCGGACCAGAAGGGTCTGGAGCTGGTGGATCTCAAGGATCTGCGGGCGGTGGTGGCCTTCCTCGTGTCGGACGTGGGGAAGCCGGAGCTGAAGGGGATCGGCGGGCTCTCGACCGTGACGGCCGGGGTGATCCTGCGGTCGATCACGGCCTTCGAGCAGCAGGGGGCGGGCGGGTTCTTCGGCGAGCCGGAGTTCGACACGGCCGAGTTCCTGCGGACGGCGGCGGACGGGCGCGGGACGGTGTCCGTACTGGAGCTGCCGGCGGTGCAGGACAAGCCGCAGCTGTTCTCGACGTTCCTGATGTGGATGCTGGCGGACCTGTACGGGGACCTGCCGGAGGTCGGCGACCTGGAGAAGCCGAAGCTGGTGTTCTTCTTCGACGAGGCGCATCTGCTGTTCAAGGGGGCGTCGAAGGCGTTCCTGGAGTCGATCACCCAGACCGTGCGGCTGATCCGCTCGAAGGGCGTCGGGGTCTTCTTCGTGACGCAGACGCCGAAGGACGTGCCGGGCGATGTGCTCGCTCAGCTGGGGAACCGGGTGCAGCACGCGCTGCGGGCGTTCACCCCGGACGACGCGAAGGCGCTCAAGGCCACCGTGCGGACGTTCCCGAACTCGGCGTACGACCTGGAGGAGGTCCTGACGGGTCTCGGCACGGGCGAGGCGGTGATCACCGTACTGAGCGAGACGGGCGCGCCGACCCCGGTGGCGGCGACGCGGCTTCGGGCGCCGGAGTCCCTGATGGGTCCGATCGCGGCGGACGCGCTGGAGGCGGCGGTGAAGGGGTCGCCGCTGTGGGGCAGGTACGCGGAGGCGGTGGACCGGGAGTCGGCGTACGAACGCCTCTCGGCGGAGCAGGCGAAGCAGGTGGAGCAGCCGAAGCAGCCGAAGCCGGCGGAAGGGGAGGCGGCGCGTCCGGAGCCGGCGGCGCGGGCGCCGAAGGAGGACGAGTCGCTCGTCGAGCAGGTGGTGGACAGCGGCATGTTCAAGTCCCTGGCCCGCTCGATCGGGACGCAGTTGGGGCGGGAGGTCTCGAGGTCGCTCTTCGGTACGGCGCGGCGGAAGCGGTAGCCGCTTCCGCCGCCCGGACTGCTACTCCGTGACCTCGTGGCCGTGGTCCTCGTGGAGGCCGCCGCCGCTGCCCGCGTCGCCCTCCGTGGGGACGGAGACGACCGGCTTGCGCAGGGAGCTGATGTCGTGGGCGTAGGTGCCCACGGCGTTGGCGATGACGTCGATGTTGGCGTCGAACGCCGTCATGTTGATGTTCGACAGGTTGTCACCGGCCGCGTGGTAGTTCACGTCGTACGCGACACCCGCCGTCCCGCCGAACTTGGCCGCCTGCGCGGCCGTCTTGATGCCCTCGGCGCCGGTGAACGTGCCGCCCGAGGGGATGCCGATCTCGATGAACGGGCCGTAGTCCGAGCGGCCCGTGAAGTCGGTGCCCTCGTGCGGCAGGCCCCGCTTGTCCATGAAGTCGTTGATGTCCCGTTCCAGTTGGGCGGAGCCCTCGGGACCGGCGCCCGCGCCGACGTTGTCGGAGTTGTCGCCGTCGTAGACGAACAGGCCGTAGTTCGGCGAGGCGATCATGTCGAAGTTGAGGTAGAGCTTGACTTCCTTCTTGTCCAGCTCGCTCATGTTCGCGACGTAGTGCTCGGAGCCGAGGAGGCCGTTCTCCTCCGCGGACCACCAGGCGAAGCGGACCTTGTTGCGGACCTTGTCCTTCGACTCGGCGAGCTCCAGGGCGGCCTGGAGCAGACCGGCGGAGCCGGAGCCGTTGTCGTTGATACCGGGGCCGGCGGTCACCGAGTCCAGGTGCGAGCCGAGCATCACGGTGTTGGCGGCGTTGCCGCCCTTCGTCTCCGCGATGACGTTGTTGGTGGAACGCTTCTCCTGGAGCTGACGGATCTCGAAGGAGACGTTCACCGGGCCCTTGGCGAGGTCCGCGGCGAGCTTCTCGCCCTCGGCCTGGGTGACGCCGCCCGTCGGGATCTTGCCGGCGGCCGGGTCGCCGAGGGTGCCGGAGAGGGCGCCGGTGGTGTTGTTGTAGATGATCGCGCCCACGGCACCCGCCGCGGCCGCGTTCTCCTGCTTGACGGCGAAGGTGCAGCCGCCGCGCTTGACCAGCGCGATCTTGCCGGTGAAGGTGCCCGACGCGAAGTCGCCCGGCTCACAGCCGGTCGTGCCGTCCGCGTCGACCGGGACGGCCGCGAGGTCGGCCTTGATGCCGCCGACCGGGGTCGACTTCGTGTACGTCATCGCCGAGATCACCAGATCGCGCGGCGCGGGGGAGAGGACGGAGGCCTTCTCGGCCAGCGTCTGGGTGTAGATGAAGTCGAACTTCTGGTACGAGACGTTGTAGCCGGCCTTCTTCAGCTGCTGGTACACGTACGCCGCCGAGGCGTCGTGCCCGAGCGATCCGGCCGCGCGGTGACCGCCGGCCGAGTCGGCTATCGCCTGGAACTTCTGCAGGTGCTTGTAGGCGTCCTTCCCGGACGTCTCGCGGACCAGCTTCTTCGCCAGCTGTGCGGCGTCCCGGGCGGGCTTGGCCCCCGGGTCCGCGGTGGCGGTGGCGGGGGAGGCGGTGGCCAGCAGGAGCGGGGTCGCGAGTGCGGCTGCGGCCAGAGTGGCCGCGGCTCTGCGAGAGGATGCGTTCACAGAGTTCCTTCCCGATTAGGACGAGGTTGAGGGGAAGTTAGCGATCTCTGATGGCTCCTGTGAACAGCTCCGGCACAATTCATGTCGGATTTAGCAGGATTGACATCCGGAGCGTTCAATTCCCGGCTGATTTCTGCGCTTTCGCCGCCTTTGCGGCTGCCTTGGCCTCCTGCTTGAAGGCACGAACTTTCGCCAGCGACTCCGGACCGGTGATGTCGGCCGCCGAACGGTACGAGCCCTGCTCGCCGTACGCCCCCGCCGCCTCCCGCCATCCGGTGGGCCGGACGCCGTACCGCTTGCCGAGCAGGGCCAGGAAGATCTGCGCCTTCTGCACCCCGAAACCGGGCAGCGCCTTCAGCCGCGCGAGCAGCTCCGCCCCGCTCTCCGCGTCCGCCCAGACGGCCTCGGCGTCACCGCCGTACTCGTCGACGAGGAACTGGCACAGCTGCTGGATCCGCTTGGCCATCGACCCCGGATAGCGGTGCACGGCGGGCTTCGCGGAGAGCAGCGCGCCGAACGCCTCGGGGTCGTACGCGGCGATCTGCCCCGCGTCGAGATCGTCCGTGCCGAGCCGCTGCGCGATCGTGTACGGCCCGGAGAACGCCCACTCCATGGGCACCTGCTGGTCGAGCAGCATCCCGACGAGCGCGGCGAGCGGGGAGCGGCCGAGCAGCTCGTCGGCCTCGGGCTGCTGGGCGAGGTGGATCTCGGTGGTCATACGTCGATGATCGCGCCCGGGCGGCCGGGCCGCACGGCCTGTCAGCCGATCCGGTCATGGGCTCGCCCGCCCTTTGTGTGCCTCGCCCGGGCATCCGCGTCAGGGGTTCCGGTTCGCCGCGCGCGCGAGCGTCCAGACGTAGTACCAGGAGTTCTCGCGCAGGGTGCGCGGGCTGTTGTCGGCCCCGGCCTGGAACGCGCCCCACAGCCCGCCGGCCGCCCCGCCCACGACGGCCGTGAGCGCCGACTGGAGGGCGGGGCCGTAGACGGCGACCAGGCTGGCGGTGACCGTGCCGACGACCGCGCCGGTCACGGCGACGGCCCGCTTGCGGCGGACCTGGTTCATCTGGGCCTGC
The DNA here is from genome assembly GCF_042902595.1 of Streptomyces sp. NPDC012508. NCBI lineage: Bacteria > Bacillati > Actinomycetota > Actinomycetes > Kitasatosporales > Streptomycetaceae > Streptomyces > Streptomyces sp. NPDC012508. The sequence goes on along the minus strand of NZ_JBIBEO010000004.1, from coordinate 146,827 downwards.
ATGCCCCGGACCCCGTCCTGCATCCGGAGGCCGATCTTCATCAGCTCCTTCCGCTGCCCGTCCGCGTCGAGCGCGCTGTCGACGTTGGCCAGCTCCATCCGCATCCATCCCCGATGGGCCTGGTAGGAGCCGAACTCCCCGACGGTGATCCGGCTGAACTCCTCCAGCGAGACGCCGTCGATGAAGGGCAGTTCCAGTTCCTCGACGACCGGGACCACGAGCTGGCTGAGCACGGCCGGCGTGTGGCTCTGGGCGACGACCCGGCGCCCGGTGGCCGCGAAGTCGAGCAGACTCGGCACGTCGGAGTCCGTGACCGGGCCGGAGTGATGCTCGTAGGTGGGGTCGAGCGGCTCCCCCGCGTATCCGTACCGGGTGGTGTGACGGGACACCGAGTACGTGGGCAGGTACCAGGCGCAGCCCGCGCGCAGCAACGGTTCGGTCTGCAGCAGCCAGCGCCCCAGCCGGTCCGGGTCCGGGCAGTGCATGTACAGGTCTTCCGTCGTGCTCGTCCCGCTGGGCAGGACGCCGGAGCGGTCCTCCTCCTCGGTCCGGGGAATGAAGGAGTCGCGGTTCGAGAGCTGCCTGACGTGGTGGCGGTGTCCCGCCCCGTTGTGGGAGAGCAGGAGGGTGTCCGAGATCAGCACGGCCCGCTTGGTCAGGTCGGCGAAGTCGTCGGAGTCGACGCCGATGCCGACGTGGAAGCGCGAGGCGGCGAAGCGCTTCTCGTCCACGAGCCTGCGCCTGCGCCGGTGGAAGAGGTGCTCGCCGTACGCCTGGGCCACCAGCCGGGGGTCCTTGCGGGTCTCGGCGGACAGCCCTCTGAAGAAGCTCCGCATCCGCCCGGCGACGACGGCGTTCTCGACTGCGGTTCCCCGGCTGAGCCACCTCATGGCTCGCCACTCTAGGCAGCGCGCGCGGGGCGGCGGGCGGGCTCCGTGATCGTTCGCCCGGGAGGGTGACGGCCGCGGCCCCGGCGGTCCGCCGGTTCTAGCGGGGCCCGAGCCTGGTCTCCGGGTCCTCGCACCATCGGAGGACCGACGGCCACTCCCCGTACCCGGAGTCCGGATTGAGGTGCCCGCCGCCCGGGATCACGTCCATGTCGAGCCCGAGCGGGGTGCCGTAGGGGACGTCGGCGCCCTCGGGGCAGTACGGGTCCCCGGCGGCGTAGACGAGCCGCGCCGGCGCCTTGAGCCGTACGGAGGCGAGGTCGAGCCCTTCGGCGAACGCGGCGATCTCGGGGATCGAGGCCGTCACGGCGGGGGAGGGCGGGGCGACGAGCAGGACCCGGTCGACGTCGGGCGAGGCGGCGCGCAGCCAGAGGAGGACGGAGAGGCTGTGCGCGATGACGACGAACTCACCCTCGGCGGGAGGGTGGAGCTGCGCGCGCAGCGCCGCCACCCAGTCCTCCAGTACGGGGGCGTCCGGCTCGGGCAGCTGGGGATAGCGCACCTCGTGTCCGCGCTCGGCGAGCTGTCCCGCGAGCCAGTGGTGCCAGTGGCCCGGCGGGCGGTGGTTCTGGAAGCCGTGAAGGAGGAGGAAGGTCGCCATGGGCGTGATGGTGCGCCGCGGCCGGGGTCCGGGTCCAGATCGTTTCAGGGTGTGGACGGGCCGGCCGGAGGCGGAGCCGTGGGTGCGGAGGGACGGTGCGGCCCGCACCCACGGCCGGGGATCAGGCGCCGACGTACTCGCGCAGATGGCGTGCCGTCAGCGTCTCGCCCTTCTCGACCAGCTCGGACGGGGTGCCCTCGAAGACGATCCGGCCGCCGTCGTGGCCCGCGCCGGGACCGAGGTCGATCAGCCAGTCGGCGTGGGCCATGACCGCCTGGTGGTGCTCGATGACCACGACCGTGTTGCCCGCCTCGACGAGCCGGTCCAGGAGGGCCAGGAGCTGGTCGACGTCGGCCAGGTGGAGGCCGGTGGTCGGCTCGTCGAGGACGTACGTCGCGCCCTTCTCCGCCATGTGGATCGCCAGCTTCAGACGCTGGCGCTCACCGCCGGACAGGGTGTTGAGGGGCTGGCCGAGGCGGAGGTAGCCGAGGCCGACGTCCTTCAGGCGGCCGAGGATCGTGCGGGCCTGGCCCTTCGCGGTGAAGAAGTCGTACGCCTCCTCGATCGACATCGACAGGACCTCGTGGATGTTCTTTCCGTCGAGGGTGTACGCGAGCACCTCGGCGGTGAAGCGCTTCCCCTCGCACTCCTCGCAGACCGAGGCGACGCCCGCCATCATCGCGAGGTCCGTGTAGACGAGCCCCAGTCCGTTGCACTTCGGGCAGGCGCCCTCCGAGTTGGCGCTGAAGAGCGCCGCCTTGACGCCGTTGGCCTTGGCGAAGGCGGTACGGATGGGGTTCAGCAGGCCCGTGTACGTCGCCGGGTTCGAGCGGCGCGAGCCGCGGATCGGGGACTGGTCGGCGACGACGACCCCCTCGCGGCCCGGCAGGTTCCCGTGGATCAGGGACGACTTGCCGGAGCCGGCGACGCCCGTGACGACGGTCAGGACACCGGTGGGGATCTCGACGCTCACGTTCCGCAGGTTGTGCTGATCGGCGCCCGTGATGGAGAGCGAGCCCGTGCGGGGCCGTACCTCGGGACGGAGCTTCGCCCGGTGGGAGAGGTGCTCGCCGGTCAGCGTCCCCGAGGCGCGCAGGCCCGGCACGTCGCCGGAGTAGCAGATCTCGCCGCCGTTGGAACCGGCGCGCGGGCCGAGGTCGACGACGTGGTCGGCGATCTCGATGACCTCCGGCTTGTGCTCGACGACGAGGACGGTGTTGCCCTTGTCGCGCAGCCGCAGCAGCAGGTCGTTCATGCGCCGGATGTCGTGAGGGTGCAGTCCGATGGTCGGCTCGTCGAAGACGTACGTGACGTCGGTGAGGGAGGAGCCGAGGTGACGGACCATCTTCACGCGCTGGGCCTCGCCGCCCGAGAGCGTGCCGGAGGCCCGGTCCAGGCTCAGATAGCCGAGCCCGATCTCGACGAGCGAGTCGAGCAGTTCGCGCAGGCCGGCGAGGAGCGGCGCGACGGAAGGATCCTCGATCCGGCGTACGAACGCGGCGAGGTCGCTGATCTGCATCGCCGAGCACTCGGCGATGTTCACACCGTCGATCCGGGAGGACAGCGCGGCCCGGGTGAGGCGGGTGCCGTCGCACTCGGGGCAGGTGCGGAAGACGACGGCCCGGTCCACGAAGGCGCGGATGTGGGCCTGCATCGCGTCCCGGTCCTTGACGAGGACGGTCCGCTGGAGCTTCACCACCAAGCCCTCGTAGGTGAAGTTGTTGCTGCCGACCTTCACCTTGCAGGACGGCTTGTGGAGGAAGTCCTCCCACTCCTGCTCGGTGAAGTCCGCCAGCTTCTTGTCGGGGTCGTAGAAGCCGGAGTGGGCCATGACCTGCCACATCCAGGAGTCGACGGCGTACCCGGGCACGGTGATGGCGCCCTCGTTGAGGGACTTGGTCCGGTCGACGAGCTCGTCGACGTCGATGTCGGAGATCTGGCCGACGCCCTCGCAGCGCGGGCACATGCCCTCGGGGAGGTTGAAGCTGAAGGCGCCGGAGGTGCCGACGTGCGGGGTGCCGAGGCGGCTGAAGACGATCCGCAGCATCGTGTACGCGTCGGTCGCCGTGCCCACCGTGGAGCGGGAGTTGGCGCCCATCCGCTCCTGGTCGACGACGATCGCGGCGCTGAGGTTGTGCAGTCCGTCCACGTCAGGGCGGCCGAGGGCCGGCATGAAGGACTGGAGGAAGGCGCTGTAGGTCTCGTTGATCAGGCGCTGCGACTCGGCGGCGATGGTGCCGAAGACGAGCGAGGACTTGCCGGACCCGGAGACGCCGGTGAAGACGGTCAGGCGGCGCTTGGGGAGGTCGACGTCGACGTTCCTGAGGTTGTTCTCGCGGGCCCCGCGGACCTGGATGACGTGGTGGTTGTCCGCTGCGGCGGGGGTGGTCATGGCTGCGCCCTCCGATGGTGGTCCCAGTACCCGAGCCACGTTACTCTATACAGCGTACAAAGTAATGGGCATATGGTTTGACCTGCGACGACGGGTCGAGAATGGATGTCATGGCGAAGGAGCGGAGCAGCGGTGCGGGGGATCCGGCGCGGACCCTCGAACTGCTGTGGCGGGACGGCGCCACGCCGCTCCCGGAGGGCCGGCGCGGCCCTCGGCAGGGGCTGACCGTCGACGCGGTCGTGGACGCGGCGATCGGTCTGGCCGACGAGGGCGGCCTGGACGCGCTCACCATGCGCGCGGTCGCGCAGCGCCTCGGCGTGACGCCGATGACGCTCTACACGTACGTCCCCGGCAAGGCCGAGCTGCTCGACCTGATGCTGGACCTGGTCTTCCAGCGGATGCCCCGGGCCCCCTTCGTACCGGAGGAGTCCTGGCGGGAGCGGGTGACGGCGGTCGCCGACGAGAACCGCGCCCTCTATCTGCGCCACCCCTGGCTGGCCGAGCTGCGGGTCCACCGGCCGCCGCTCGGGCCCGGGGTGATGACGAAGTACGAGCACGAACTCGGCGCCTTCGAGGGCCTTGGGCTCGACGACGTGGCCATGGACTCGGCGCTGACGCACCTGCTCGGCTTCGTGCAGTCCGCCGCCCGTACGGAACTGGACGCACGCGCCGTGGACCGGGAGAGCGCGATGTCCGACCACGAGTGGTGGGACGCCCACGCGCCGCTGCTGGCCCGGATGTTCGACGCGGAGCGGTTCCCGCTGGCGTCGCGGGTGGGGGAGGCGGCGGCCGTCGCCTACCAGGGCATGTACAGCCCCGATCACGCCTACGCCTTCGGTCTGGCGCGCGTCCTCGACGGGCTCGCGGCCCTCATCCCCCCAGGTTCAGCAGCTCGTCGACCCCGGCCTTGAGCTCCTCGGCGGAGAGCGCGCGCTCGACGGTGAGGTGGTGCATCAGGCTCGGCGAGAACGAGGCGAGCAGCAGATGCGCGAGGAGCGCGGGCTGGGCCTCGGGCCGGAGCCGGGTGAGCAGCATCGTGACGTGGGTGTGCATGGCGAGGTACGCGCCGCTGGTGTAGGTCGCGCTGGGGGCGGCGGCCTGGGCGGCGAGCAGCAGCTCGCGCTGCTCGATGACCCGGTCGACGAGGGCGTCGAAGAAGGCGTGCAGCCGCTCGTCGTCGGGGGCGCCGGGGCCGAGCGGCGGCGGGCCGCTCATGTACGCCTCCTGGAACTGGCGCTCCCGGTCGTCGAGGAGCGCCCACAGGAGCGTGGCGACATCGCCGAAGCGGCGGTAGACGGTGCCGACGCCGATGCCGCTGGCGTGGGCGACCTGATTCATGGTGACGGCCTCGGGGCCCACGTCGGCGACGATCCGGGCGGCGGCGTCGAGGATCTTGCGCCGGTTCCGCGCGGCATCGGCCCGCTCGGGCACGCCCGGCCCCCCGGCACCGGGAAGCAAGGTGAGGGCGGGGGCTATGGCGACGAGCGGCCCGTCCGCGGCGACGGCCGGTGACACGGGCCCCGCCCCGGTCCTCGCGGTCTCGGGTGCCTGCGTGGTCTCCGGGGCCTGCACGGTCTCCGGGGCCTGCACGGTCTCCGGTGCGGCGCCGGTGTCGTGGGCATCGGTCGCCCGGGGGTCCTTCGCGCTCAACATCTCCGCCTCCACCTGCCTCGTCGCTCCGATCGATCCCTTTCGGTCGGCCGCCCTTGCCCCGAGCATAACGGAGCGCTATCCGGTTTTCGCGAGTTCCCCTTGCAAAGTGGATGAGTATCCGTTTACGCTCGGAGGGCAGTTGAAGCGGAAGTGAATCCGGTTAAAGGGGTACGTCATGTCCGTCAAGGTCGCCGTCATCTACTACTCGTCCACCGGCAGCGTGCACCGGCTCGCCCAGGCCGTCGCCGAGGGCGCCGAGAAGGCCGGCGCCGAGGTCCGGCTGCGGCGCGTGACCGAGCTCGCCCCCGATGCCGCCATCGACGGCAACCCGGCGTGGCGCGCCCATGTGGACGCCACCGGTGATGTCGAGATCGCCACGCTCGACGACCTGGAGTGGGCGGACGCGTACGCCCTGGGCTCGCCGACGCGGTACGGCAACATCGCCGCCCAGCTGAAGCAGTTCATCGACACGACCGGCGGCCTGTGGTCGAGCGGCGCCTTCGTGGACAAGCCCGCGACGGCCTTCACCAGCGCCCACAACGTGCACGGCGGCAACGAGTCGACGCTGCTGGCGCTCTACAACACCTTCCACCACTGGGGCTCGGTCATCGTCTCCCCCGGCTACACGGACGCGTCCGTGTACGCCGCGGGCGGCAACCCCTACGGCACCTCGCACCCCGCCGCGAACGGCGCCCCGGACGAGAACACCCTCCAGGCCGCCCGCTACCAGGGCGCCCGCCTCACGAAGATCGCCAAGCGCCTGAAGGGCCTGGCAACGGACTGACCCCCACCCGCCACCACCACGCGCGCGTGCCCCCAGGGTCTCCCACCCCGGGGGCACGCCCGCGTTCAGCTCGGCTCGCCCGAGCGGCCCAGGCGGGCGGCCCTGGTGTTGAGGTAGTGGCGTTCCGGGAGGCTGAGGGTGAGGCGGGCCGCCTCCTCGTAGGCGGCGCGGGCGGCTTCGGGCGCGCCGGTGCGTTCCAGGAGGTGGGCGCGGACGGCCCAGAGGCGGTGGTGGTCCTTCAGGCGGGGTTCCAGGGCGGTGAGTTCGGTGAGGCCCGCCTCCGGGCCGCGCGCCATCGCGACGGCGACCACGCGGCCGAGTTCGGCCATCGGATCAGGCCAGTCGGCGACCAGGACGTCGTACAGCGCGAGGATCTGCGGCCAGTCCGTGTCCTCGGGTGCGCGGGCCTCGTCGTGGAGCGCTGAGATCGCCGCCTGGAGCTGGTACGGCCCCGGCGGGCCCTCGCGCAGGGCCTCCTCCACCAGCGCCGTGCCCTCGGCGATCGCGGCCCGGTCCCAGCGCGTCCGGTCCTGCTCGTCGAGCGGGATCAGCTCGCCGTGCGGGCCCGTGCGGGCGGCGCTGCGGGCCTCCGTGAGCAGCATCAGGGCGAGGAGCCCGGTCACCGTGGCCTCGCGGGGGAGCAGCCTGCGGACGGCCCGGGTCAGCCGGATCGCCTCCTGGGCCAGGTCGGCCCGGTGGAGGGCCGCGCCCGAGGTGGCCGTGTAGCCCTCGTTGAAGATCAGGTACAGCGCCTGGAGCACCGTGGCCAGGCGCGCGTCCCGGTCGCCGGGGCCGGGAGGGTGGAAGGGGTGGTCGCGCAGCTTCGCCTTCGCCCGGCTGATCCGCTGCGCGATCGTCGCCTCCGGTACGAGATGGGCCCGCGCGATCTCCGCCGTGGTGAGACCGCCGACCGCGCGCAGCGTCAGCGCGACCCGGGCGGCCGGCGCGAGCGCCGGGTCGCAGCAGAGGAAGAGCAGCGTCAGGGTGTCGTCGTCGGACGGCGCCGCCCGGGTCTCGCGGGGTTCCAGGCGCGCCGCGGTCTCCTCCCGCCGGGCCCTCGCCTCGTCCGCCCGCAGCTGGTCCGTCAGCCGCCGCGACGCCACCCGGATGAGCCAGCCGCGCGGATTCGCCGGCGTCCCCGACTCGGGCCACTGCCGGGCGGCGGCCAGCAAGGCCTCCTGTACGGCGTCCTCGGCGGCGTCGAAGTGCCCGTACCGGCGTACGAGCGCGCCGAGGACCTGCGGCGCGTGCCGGCGCAGCAGGTCCTCGACGGTCTCCTCCCTGTCCACGCTCAGCCGGCGAGAAACTCGGACTCCGACCGCTCGTCGATCTGGCGGATCACCACCGGGTACTCCGGCGCCCCCTCGGGCTGCGGGCACCGGGCGACACGCGCCGCGATCTCCGTGACCCGCTCCAGGCTCGCGCAGTCGAGCACCCAGTAGCCGGCGAGCAGCTCCTTCGTCTCGCTGTACGGCCCGTCGGTGATGACCGGCTGCCCGGCCTTGTCCACGGACACGAACCGGGTCTTGGCCGGCTCGACGAGCCCCTGCGCGTCGACCAGCTCGCCCGACTCCGCGAGGTCGTTGTTGATCGACCCCATGTGCTCGAACATCGCCTTCATGTCCTGCTCGCTCCACGCGGGGCCCTGCCCGGACGTCTTGCCGCTCATCGTCTCGTAGTCGGCCTGGGACCCCTGCACCATGACGAGGTACTTCATGACGTTCTCCTTCGGTGGTGGCTTCACCCGTTCCCGGATGCCTTCACAGGGGACGTCGGAGCCGCGTGCCGATTCTCGACACCTCGCCGGGAGCCGGAGGGGTTTTCTTCGGGATTCCACCCGGGGGAACCAGAGCCCGGCACGAGGAGCGGCGCCCGGCACAGGTGCCGGGCGCCGAGCAGGGCGTGGGCGACCGCGTCAGAGCACGTGGTCGTAGCGCGCGCCGTCCTTCACGAGGACGTCGGTGGGAGTCCGCCCGGCGAAGGGCGCCGTCCGGCTTCCCGTACCGGCGTAGAAGTACGCGGTGCCGTTCGGGCCGTATGCGTACAGGTCGGCCTTGCCGTCACGGTTGCCGTCGCCGATGCCGACGACCTTCGTGTACGCGTTCCAGCCGGCGCCGATCCGCGTGCGGGCGGTGAAGGTGCCGTCGCCCTTGCCGAGGTAGAGCCAGAGGACGCCGTCCTTGTCACGGGCGACGAGATCCCCGGCGGCCGCGCCCGCGATGTTGCCGACGGCGGTGATCTGGTTGTAGACGCCCCAGCCCGTTCCGATCTTCCTGCGCGCCTCGAAGGGAGCCTTGTACAGGCCGGTCCCCTCGTAGAGCCACAGGGCGCCGGACTTGTCGGCGGCGACCAGGTCGGCGTCGCCGTCCCCGGTGAGATCGCCGCCGCCCGCCAGCTTGTCGTACACCTGCCAGCCGCCGCCGACCTGCTGCCGGCGCGAGAACGGCACCGTCGGGCTGTTGATGCCCGGGTAGGACCAGAGGACACCGGAGCGGTCCCGGGCGACGACGCTGGGGGCCTCGTCCCAGGTGCTCGCCACGCCCAGGTTCTCGATGCGGTCGTAGACGCCCCAGCCCGGGCCGACCTCGGCCCGCGCCTGGCCCGGAAGGCTCAGCCGGTTCTTCGCCCGGTCGAAGACGGTGTCGACCCGCCACAGCTTGCCGGAGGTGTCCCGGGCGAGGAGGTCCGGCGCTCCGTTGTAGTTGAAGTCGTGCGGCTTGGTCCCGCGGTAGGCCTCGATCAGGCCGGATTCGCGCAGTTCGGGACCGATCCCGTTCTGCGGGACGACACGGATCGACCACTCGTAGGGTCCGGTGTACGCGGAACGCCCGATGGGGGTCGTGTCGTCGAGGAGACCCTGCCAGGTGATGCCGAAGGTGTGGGAGCCGAGGACATACGGCGAGTCGGGAGCGAGCTTCAGCTCCCGCGTGAAGCTCTGTCCGGTCGGCCGGTGGGTGAGCTTGACGGTCACGTCGGCGTTGAGCCGGGACAACCGCCACTTCAGCGGGAACTCCTGGCTCTTGTCGAAGTTGACGCTCGGCAGCTCGGCGCCCAGATAGGTGATCGCGGTCGGCCGGGACGAGGTGGCGACCTGGGTCACCGCGGGCCTGCCGTCCTGGCCGGGGAGGATCCGGAAGAGGCCCTCTCCGTTCGCGACGCGGCCGCCGCCGACCAGGATGCCGCCATCCGCCGCCGGACGCATGTAGGCGTTGGCGTAGTCGGCGAGGTCGACGGTCTCGTCTCCCGTGAGGGACCTGGCCCGCACGGTCTGCAGCCGGTTCGGGAAGCCGTCCGTGAGCGACCCGGGGGTGGCGTACACCAGCCAGCCGCCCACGAGGCCGATGGACAGCTCCTCAGCCTTGCCCAGGGAGATCCGCCGCTCGACACCGCTCTTCCGGTCGACGGAGACGACCACCCAGCCGGTGCCGTCGGTCTGGGTCCAGACCACGTGCGTGGCGGAGAGCCCGAGCGGGTGCACGCCGTACCCGGACGCCGCGGACGCGTACGTCTCGACGGCCTTCCCGGCGGCGAGGTCGACCACGGCCCGCCCGCCGGTACGTGCGCCGCCCGGACCGGTCTCGTACCCGACGAGCGCCTCGCCGTTCCGGACGGGCGCGGAGGTGAAGTACTTGTCCGCGTCGGCCGGGAGCCCCTCCACCTTCCGGCTGGTGAGCTCCTCGCCCTCCTTCGAGACGACGTGCAGCTCCTTCGTCCCGTCCTCCTCGGCCACCTGGGCGAGGACGCTGGTGGGACTCAGCGCCGCCACGTACGTGGCGGAGAGGGCGCCCAGGTCGAGAGGGACGCCGGGGGCCGCCGGGTCGGCCATGTTCCGGAGCGTGAGGCTGCGCATCTCGGACGAGAAGCCCGAGTCCCCCAGTACGAGTACGTCGGTGCCGGTGGGCGCCACACCGCCGCCGGACGGCGGGACGATCACGGTCGACGCGCCGCTCGCGTACGCGGTCCAGCGCAGCTCCTGGCGATCGTCGGTGGAGCGGGTGAGGAAACCGGTGGCCCCGGCGCCCGCGATCTTGGTGCCCGAGGGGAAGGGGACCGGATCCGCCGCGGCGGCGGGTGCCACGGCCGTCGGCCCGGCGGCCGGCCCGGCGGCCGGTGCGGCGAGCGCGGCCGGTCCGGCGGCGAGTGTCCCGGCGGTGACGGCGAGGACCGCGGTCACCGCCGTGATGAGACGACGGCTGGAGACGCTGCGCTGCTGCAAGGCTCAACTCCCGGGAGAGTGCGGGGCACGGCGGTGCCGTGGCCGGTGGGATGTGCGGTCGGGTGACGCGGTGAGACGGCCGTCCCGACGGGGGTGTCGCCGAGACGGCCGTCCCGACGGGGGTGTCCGCCGAGACGGCCTCTGCTCAGCCGAACTGGTTGTAGGAACCGCCGCTGAAGAGGTCGGTGCCGGCGCGCTTGGCGTCGAAGGGGGTGGAGCGGTCGCCCGTGCCCTTGAAGGAGTAGGCGGTCCTGGTCGCCGGCTCGTAGGCGATGAGGTCGGGACGGCCGTCGCCGTTGTAGTCCCCGGCGCCGATGAGTTCGCTGTAGCGGTTCCAGCCGGCGCCGATGCGGGTGCGGCCGGTGAAGGTGCCGTCGCCCTTGCCGAGGTAGAACCAGAGGACGCCGTCCTTGTCGCGGGCGACGAGGTCCCCCGCGCCCGCGCCGGCGATGTTGCCGACGGCGGTGAGCTGGTTGTAGACGCCCCAGCCGGTGCCGATCTTCTTGCGGGCGGAGAAGGGGGCGTTGGCGTTGCCGGTGGAGGCGTACAGGTAGAGGGTGCCGGTCTTGTCGGCGGCGAGGAGGTCGGGACGGCCGTCGCCGGTGAAGTCGCTGCCGCCGGTCAGCTTGTCGTAGGTCTGCCAGCCGCCGCCGACCTTCACCCGTCCGGCGAAGCCGCCGTTTCCGTTGCCCTGGTAGAGCCAGAGGACGCCGGACCTGTCGCGGGCGACGATGTCCGAGGCGGGGGAGCCGGTGATGTTGCCGGTGGTCTCGATCCGGTCGTAGATCTGCCAGCCGCCGCCGATCTTGGCCTCCGGCAGTTCCCTCTGGTTCGTGTTGCGTTCCACTTGGTAGGCGGTGTCGGACCACAGGGTGCCGGAGGCGTCCCGGGCGAGCAGGTCGGTCGAGCCGTTGTCGTCGAAGTCGTGCATCTCCGGGGAGCGGGCGACGGTGAACGTGCCCGACCGCTTCAGGGCGGGGCCGACGCCGATCGCGGACGAGGCGGTCATCTCCCAGGTGTACTCGCCGTTGTACGCGGCGATCTGTGCAGCCGAGCCGTTGGGGTGCGTGATGTCGAGGTCCGCTCCCCATGTCGGCCCCATGGCGAAGCCGTAGGGGTGAAAGCCGTCCTCACCGGCCTCCTCGAAGGAGTCCTGGGCGTGGTGGTAGGTCAGGCCGGTCCTGACGTGCCGCAGCGTGAAGTCGGTCTTCGTGTTCCGGCGGTTGAAGTACCAGGTGAAGTCGATGTAATCGACCTTGTCCAGGTCGACCGTGCCCGAAGGCACCTCGGCCGCCCTGATCTCGGCGGTCTCGGTCGGGGATCCGGCGCTCGCGACGAAGGTGGCCGCGGGCTTGCCGTCGTGGCCCTGAGTGATGCGGTAGGCGCCGTCTCCGGAGCCGAGCAGGCCGCCGCTCACCAGCAGGCCGCCGGCCGCTTCGGGGGCCATCGACTGGAAGTGGTCGAGCAGCGTGACCGTCTCGCCGGTCTCGCCGGCCAGGTTCAGGGCGCGCAGCGAGTACATCGGCGACGGCTTGGTCGCATCCGTGCTGTCCAGCCCGTGGACGAGCCAGTCGCCGACCAGGCCGATGGAGGGACGGGACTCCGCCGGGCCCAGGTCGACGGTCTTCTCCTTCCCGGTGGAGCGGTCGCGGACGACCACGCGCGCCGTGCCGGTCGCGGCGTCGTGCCGGGCCCAGGCGGCGTGGGCGCCGGAGAGGGCGGCCAGGCTGTAGTCCGTGCCGGACGCCGCCTCCGGGGGAGTCAACGTCTCGGTCATTTCGGCGGTGGCGAGCTCGACGAGCGCGAGGCGCCGCACGCCGTCGGCGTCGGTGAAGCCGACCAGACCGTGTGTGCGGTCGCCGGCGCCGACGCTGAAGTCCTTGGACCCGGCGGGCAGTCCGGTGACCTGGCGGCTGCCTTCGACGGTGTGCATCCACAGGGTCTGCGCGGTCGGTGTCGTGAACATGGCCTGACCCGCGATGCCCACCTTCTTCGTGTGACCGGCGGGGAGTCCGAACGTGGCACCCGTCGCCAGGTTCACGACGGAGGACTTGCCGTAGTCGAAGTACAGGTCTCCGCCGAACGTGTTCGCGTAGTCCTCGAAGTCGGAGGTCTTCCCGTCGATGTAGCTCGTCCAGTAGACCGGGCGGCCGGTCGCCTCGTTCACGGAGAAGAAGCCGGACGTGCCGGCGCTCAGCACCCGGGAGTTGAACGGCATCTGGGCGACGCTGTCCTGGGCCTCCGCCGTGGCCAGGACCGCCGCGCTCGGCGCCGCCACGGCAGACGGGACGGTCAGGACACCCGCGCCGAGGGTGACGGCGAGGACCGTGGCCACGGAGCCGGCGACGCGACGGCGGGGGGCGCGTACGGAGAACAAACTTCCTCCTGTAAAGAGCCGGTTGGCCCACGTAATGGCATGTGTTCACCGGCTTGACACGTGATCAGTGCGAAAGGTTGTACGAGTCACGTGTGAGGAGGCGGTGGGCGCCGGGGCTCGAGGGGCGCGCCGCCGACAAGGGGCGCGGGCTTCCGGGGCCCTCCGGGGCGTCAGCCACCCGCACGCCGGTGTGCGGAAACGGGGCCGCACGCCCTCCCGAAGGTCAGGCCGCGGTCCCGCCCTTCGGCCCGCCCGCGAGCTCCCGCTCCAGCGGTGTGCGGAAACGGGGCGTCACCCGTACGTCCCCCAGCCAGCCGCGCAGCCGCGCCGCCTCCGCCCCGACGGCCGCCCTCGCCTCCGCGCCGCCCACTCCGCTCAGGAAGCGGACCGCGATCTCCCCGTCCGGGCGCTGCGCCCAGCCGCCCACGACACGGCCGTTCCACCACACCGTCGGGCCGATGTTGCCGCTGCGGTCGAAGAGCGCGGCCTTGTGCGCGGGATCGGTGTACCAGTCGCGGTACTGCCAGCCCATCGCCGTCGGGTCCAGGCCGGGTAGCAGCGCAGCCCACGGTCCGGGGTCGGCCCCTACGGGGTCGAGGTCGTCGGGCAGGACATGGCCGGTGCCCTCCGCCAGGTCCACCGGCTCCGCGCCGACCGCCGCGAGCGCCTTGCGGACGTCGGTGACCTTCCACCCCGTCCACCACTTCAGGTCCGCCTCGGTCGCAGGACCGCACGCCGCCAGCCACTGCCGTACGAGTTCGGCGTGGGCGTCCTCGTCGCTCGGATCAGGCTGCCGGGGCGTCGGCGCCCAGCGGAACTGGCTGGAGGTCCACGCCCCCAGCGGGCGCCCGCGCGCGATCCGGCCCTCCATGCCGAGGACCCGCAGCAGCCGGCTGGAGAGCGACTGGGGCCCTTCCTGCCGGGTGCCGACCCCGTACAGGTACTGCGCGCGCAGCCGCGGAACGGCCCGTCCCAGCTCGGCCCCGGTGGCCTCGCCCCGTGCCGTCAGCTCGGCCAGGACCTGCCGCTCGGTCTCGATGAGCCAGGCCTCGTCGTACTCGCTGCCCTTGCGCAGGTCCTTCAGCAGCATCGTGCGCTCGCGGGCGGCGACATCGCGGGTGGTCGAGGCGTGGACGGCGGGGACGAGGGTGGTCGGGAAGACGAAGAGCGTGTGCCGCATGCCGTGCATCCGGGTCAGCGTCCGGTCTTCGTAGAGAGCCCGCTCAAGCCCGGCCACCGGGCCTGCTTCGCCCTGCTCCCCGGCCAGCCGCGCCGCCACGGCGAGGAACACGCTCGCCGGGTCGGTCGCGTGCAGGGCCACCAGGGACCCGGCGACCTCCTCCGCGCTCGACGCCCGCGCGGACGGGGCCAGCCGGTGGCGTACGGCGAGACGGGCCCGGCGCTCGTCGGCGTCGATACGGCGGCGTGTGTGCGTTCCCATACGGGCAAGCATGGCCCAGGGGCGGGGCCGGGGAGCCGTACGCCCGTCGAGTCGTCACCGCCGCCGAGTCGTCACCCCCGCCGTACCCCCGTCACCCCCGCCGTACCCCCGTCAGCCCGCCGCGCGTTCCGCCACCGGCCTCCGCCGCAGCGAGGCGTCCGTCAGGGCGTTCGGGTGCCAGGCGCCGTCGGCCTGGTAGAGGTTCGTCCCCGGCGGGACGATCTCGTCGATCCGGTCGAGGACCTCGTCGTCGAGCACGAGCGAGGCGCCCTTCAGCAGCCCCTCCAGCTGGTCACCCGTCCGGGGCCCGATGATCACGGACGTCACCGCCGGGTGTGCCGTCACGAACGCGAGGGCCAGCTCGGGCAGCGAGCAGCCGATCTCCTCGGCCAGGGCGCTCAGTTGTTCCACGGCGTCGAACTTGGCGGCATTGCCGGGGAGCTCCGGGTCGAAGCGGTGCGGGGTGAGCGCGGGGCGGCCGCCGGTCAGGTCGACCGGACGGCCCTTGCGGTACTTCCCGGTGAGGAACCCGGAGGCCAGCGGGGCCCAGGTCAGCACACCCATCCCGTACCGCTGCGCCACCGGCAGCACCGAGGCCTCCACGCCCCGCGCGAGCAGCGAGTACGGCGGCTGCTCGGTGCGGAAGCGGCGCAGGCCGCGGCGCTCGGCGGCGGCGTGCGACTCGACGATCTCCTCGGCGGGGAAGGTGGAGCAGCCGAACGCCCGGATCTTGCCCTGGGCCTGGAGGTCGCCGAGGACGGAGAGCGTCTCCTCGATGTCCGTACGGTGGTCGGGCCGGTGGACCTGGTAGAGGTCGATCCAGTCGGTGCCGAGCCGCGTCAGGCTGTCCTCGACCGCGCGGGTGAGCCAGCGCCGGGAGAGACCGCCGCGGGCCGGCCCGTCGCCCATCGGGAAGTACCCCTTGGTGGCGAGGACGGTCTCGGCGCGGCGGCGCGGGTCGCGCAGAGCCTTGCCGACGATCTCCTCGGACTCGCCGGCCGAGTACATGTCGGCGGTGTCCACGAAGTTGATGCCCTGGTCGAGCGCGGCGTGGATGACCCGTACGGAGTCCGCGTGGTCGGGATTGCCGACGGCGCCGAACATCATCGTGCCGAGGCAGTACGTGCTGACTTCGATCCCGGTACCGCCGAGTACGCGATAACGCATGCTTCACATCTCCCCGTCGAGCCTCCGGCGCGCTCGTGCGCGGCCGCTTCGCGCGACGCACTCTAGGAGTTGGAGTGGGCTCCAGCGCAAGGGTCGATTCCGCCCGGAGCCGCCGACAGGCCTCCCGGCGATCCCGGGCCGCCCGGGCACTCCAGGCCGCCCAGGAATCCCATGAGCAGCCGGTGGAGTGCGTCGGGCCGCTCCAGATGCACGTCGTGCCCTGTGCCCGGGAGGCTCGCGGCCCACAGGTCGGGGCGTCCCCGGACCATGCCGTCGAACTCGTCCGCTGTGATGATCCCGTTCTGGGCGATCACCGCGAGCTTCGGGCAGTCGATCGCCGCCCACTCCTCCCACCAGGCGCGGGTGGGGTTCTCGGCGAGCGAGCGCACCATGATCTCGGGGTCGAACCGGGGCCACAGCCCGCCGTCGTCCCGTTCCTCCAGGCCGGCCGCCCACCCTTCCCCGACGGGCCCGCCGCCCAGGAAGCGCTCGGCCGCCGCCCGCGAGGGGAACGGCACCGGCCAGGACTTCAGCCACGCGCCGATGTCGTCGGCGACGCCCGGCTCCGCCTGCGCGGGGCCGGCCTCGACGAGGACCACGCCGCTCAGCAGGCCGGGGTGGGCGGCGGCGGTGAGCATGGCGGTGTGCCCGCCGAGGGACTGCCCGACCAACGCGGGTCGTTCCAGGCCGAGTTCGTCGATCACGGCCACGGCGTCGGCGACGTACGCCGCCCGTGAGGTGTCCTTCGGGTGGCGCTCGCTGTGGCCGTGCCCGCGCTGGTCGACGGCGACGACGCGGTGGCCCTCGGCCCGGAGCCGTACGGCGGTCGCGTCCCACTCTCCGGCGTGCCCGGCGAGCCCGTGCAGCAGGACGACGGCGGGCTCGGACGCGCCGCCGCCACCACCCCAGTCCCGGCAGGAGAGTCGTACACCGTCGCGTATGACGACACGCTCGGACCAGGACCGGGTCATACGAGTTCCTCCGTGGGGGAGAGCAGGGTGTCCGCGACCGAGGTGCGGGCGTAGAGGACGGAGCGGCCGCTGCGGTGTGCGGTGACGAGCCCCGCACCGCGCAGGGCGGTGAGGTGCTGGGAGACGGCGGCGGCGGACAGGCCGCAGTGGGCGGCGAGTTGGGTGGTGGAGGCCGGGGTGTCGAGTTCGGTGAGGAGCAGGGTGCGGGAGCGGCCGAGTACGGCGGCGACGGCGTCGGCCGCGGCGGACGTACGCGGGGCCCAGAGGTTGCCGATGCCTCGGGCGGGATAGGCGAGTTGGGGCGGTTCGGGCGCCACCGCACGGGTCAGGACGCGGGGCCAGGCGAACGCCGAGGGGACGAGCAACAGCCCGGAGCCGGCCTTGTCGCGGGTCAGCGCGCAGTGGCGGCGGACCAGGTGCAGGGTGCCGTCGTCCCACCGTACGGTCTCGTGCAGTTCGCTCAGGACGCGCGCCGAGCCGTGTTCGGCGACCTGCCGGGCGCGGTGGAAGACATCGGCTTCGAGGAGCTGGCGGATGCGGGCCCAGTAGGGGGCGAGGGCGAGTTCCCAGTACGCCTCGATCTCGGCGACGACCTTCTCCAGGACCTGCTCGGGGGCCTCGTACAGCAGCCGCAGCCGGGGCGAGAGCCGGTGTCCGACCCCCGGGCCCTTGGCGCCCCTGGCGTCCTTGGCGTCTCTGGCGTCCTTGGCGTCCTTGGCGTGGAGGATGTCCAGGTCCCTGCGCACCTGGGCGGGCGTGGAGGCGCGGATGGCGTCGAGTTCGGCGGCGAGGGTGGGGAAGGGGGTGGCGGGGGTCGGGTTGAGGAAGTCGGCGAGATAGCCGTGGCCGGGGATCAGCTCGGCGAGCCAGCCGCGGTCGAGCCCGGCGCCGGTGACCCGGGGCCGTACCTGCGCGGCCCAACGGCGGTGCAGGGGCGGGTCGTCCGGTTCCCGGAGCAGTCGGAAGCTGGTGACGACCTCCCACATGGGGGAGACGGCGAACCGGGTCTGCGCCAGATCGGCGGCCGAGAAACTGAGCCCGGACTCCATGAGCTCCCCCTTGCATCCCGTCCGATGGATTCGGCCTGAGCTTAATCAATGGATGGGGGCGGTGTCCCGGGCGCATGGTCCTCGCATGCTCTCCTCCTTCCGCGGACTTCCGCCCACCGTGTGGACCCTCTTCGCCGGTACGGTCATCAACCGGCTCGGCTTCATGGTCACGCCCTTCCTCGTCTTCTTCCTCGCCGCGCGCGATGTCACGGGGCCCGAGACGACGTACGTCCTCGGCGCCCTGGGCGCGGGCAACCTCCTCGGCCCGGCGGTGGGCGGCGTCCTCGCCGACCGCGTGGGCCGCCGCCCGACGATGCTGCTCGGCCTCGTCGGCTCGGCGGCGGCGCAGGGCGCGCTGTTCGTCGCGCCGGGCGTGTGGACGATGGCGGTCGCGGCGCTGCTGATCAGCGCGATGGGCGCGCTGGTCGGCCCGGCGGCGTACGCACTGATGGCCGACGCGGTCGACGCGGACCGCAGGCAGCGCGCGTACGCCCTGTTCGGCTGGGGCGTGAACATCGGTACGGCGGTGGCGGGCGTCCTGGGCGGCTTCCTCGCGGCGCGGGGCTACTGGCTGCTGTTCGCGGTGGACGCGGGAACGATGCTGATCTACGCGGTGGTGGTGGCGACGCGCGTGAAGGACCCGCACCGTAGGAAGGCCGTCCACGTTGCCGGGGACGGCATCGGCTACGGAGTGGTCGTGAGGGACCGCCTGGCCATGGCGCTGCTCCCGCTCTTCGGGATCCAGCTCTTCGTCTACTCCCTGACGGAGGTGGCGCTGCCGCTGGCCGTCCAGGACAGCGGTCTGTCGCCGGCGGTGTACGGGGCGATGGCGGCGGTCAACGCGGTCCTGGTGGTCGCGCTCCAGCCCTTCGTCACGGCGAGGCTGGCCCGCTTTCCCCAGCTGCGGGTCCAGTGCGCGGGCAGCGTCCTGATCGCGGTGGGCGTGGCGCTGACGGGCCTCGCGGACGGGATCGTGGGCTTCACGGTGTCGGTGGTCGTCTGGTCCCTGGGCGAGGTCGTGGTCGCGGGCATCGCGGCGACGGTCGTCGCCAACCTGGCCCCGCCCCACGCCCGCGGCCGCTACCAGGGCGCCTTCAGCTGGACCTGGGGCGTGGCCCGCTTCACGGCCCTCACCCTGGGCGTGACGCTCTACACGGGCCTGGGCCCGTCGACCCTCTGGTGGACGGCCCTGGCGGGCGGCCTGGCAGCGGCGGCGGCGACGCTGGCCCTGACGACCCGAGTGCAAACCCGCACGGCGCACGCGCTGGCGGCGTGAGGGCCCGATGGGTCAGTCGCGCCGGATGTGCTCGGGATCGATGTGGCGCTGCACGAGCGGCAAGGAGGCGAGGGCGGCGGCGATCAGCACGCCGAGGCAGCAGACGAGCAACAACGGCAAACCACTCCAGTCCCAGTGAACGGCCCCACCCCCGGTGATCAGATAACTCGACTCGGCAAGCCACCCGGTGACCACAGCCGCGCCAAGCCCCAGACCAAGCGGCAACACCACCTGCGCACACTGCACCACCCGCAGAGTCGCAGCCCGCGCCCCAAGCAGAGCAAGCGCGGCAACCTGCCCCCGCCGCTCCATGGCCCGATCAGCAACGGACACGACGAAGGCGGCGACGCTGATGACGAGCCCGAGGACCATACCGGCGGCTAGGAGGCTGCGGATCACGGTGAGTTGGGCGAGGGAGGTGATGACGATGCCGACGGGTTGGATCGAGGCGGTGGGAGCGATAGCGCCAAGTGCGTCGAGGGTGGCGCGGACGGTCTGGGGGTCGGAATCACTGGCGAGAACGAGCTGGCCTTCTGCCGGAAATGTGCCGGCCGGGAGCAGCGAAGGCGGGACGAGCACGTCTGCAGCGCTGAGGTCGTACGACTCGTAGGCGCGAACGGTCATGAGTTCCTGAGGGACGTCAAAAGTGAACTTCTTGCCGTTGTCCAAAAGGATGGGGAATCTCTTCCCGGGCTTGGCATCCTCAGACACCGGATTGGCGGGGCGTCGGAGGCGGACGGTCTTTCCGTCGACGCAGCCATGGGACGACTCGCCGAAGGCCCTGAGGTGCGCGCAGGTCGCGACGGTCACGTCGAGGGTCGTGTTGCCGGTGCCGTTAGCGTCGTACCAGGTTGGAGCGCTGATGCCATGTCCCTTGATCCCCTTTACCTTGGTCATGCTCTCCCGCTGCTGAGGGGTCAGTTCGGTGAGTCCGACCCTGTACTCCTGGACGGGCGAGGTGTTGCGGCTGACCTGGCTGAGTTCTACGAGGACGCCCTGAGTGAGGGCCGTGGCATAGATGAGCAACACCAATCCGGTGACCACGCGTAGGGAGGCGCCGGGCTCAACCTCGGCGCGGCGCATCGCGAGCGCCAGCGGTAGAGACCGTGTAGTGCCTGCCAGCCGACGGGCGAGCCACGCAGTAATCGGCGGCAGGCCGAAGACCAGGCCGGCGCCGGTCAGCAGCACCGCGGCCGGGACAAGGATGGTGCTGGCGGAACCGCCGGACGGATCTCTCCCCAGCATGCTGAGGACGCAGTATCCGCTGATGACACCGAGCCCCGGAACAAGCAGCAGCGTCCCGTGTGCGTTGGGTGGCTTGCGCTCTGCAGTACGGCGGACGTTGAGTGGGGTACGAGCCGCTGTGCGGGCGCTGTGTTTGCTGACGAACCAGGCGAGCGTTGGGCAGAGGATCAGGCACGCGGCAAGCGTGCTGGGCTCGGGACGGCCGTCGGCGGGGTACCAGTGGAGACCGGGCAGGCCGATCCGCGCCATGATCTCGTTGACGACGAGGTATCCGCCAACACCGAGCATTGCCCCCAGGAACGCTGCGGCCACGGTTTCGCCCGCGCTGACCCGCAACGTGTCCTTGACGCTCAGCCCGACGAGCCGCAGCGCTGCGAGTCTGCGCGCGCGCGATTCGGCCGAGAGCCGGGCACACACCGAGAGAAAGACGGCGAGGGGGAGCAGGACCACGCAGGCGAGGGTGAACCGCAGGATGTCGAGGGTGGATTCTTCGACGACCTCCGCGACGGGGTAGCGAGTGCCGAAATGGTCGACGTGCCGGACGCCTTCCTTCGGAAGTTGAGCATGGGTGGTACCGATGTAGGCGTACAGCTCGTCGGGTCCGGCGAGTCCCTGCGGCCCGATCGTCCCAGTCACCTTGCCAGGCAGGAGTCCAGCCACTCCGGGGGCCTCGGCCAGAACCTGGCGCAGCTGCGGCGAGACGATCACTTCGCCAGCGGCGGGCAGCTGGTCGATGCCAGGAGGAACCGGCGCGCGGCCGGCCAACGAACGGGCGACGAACACCCGGCGGAGCGGCTGGGATCCGTACGCGTCCTTGCGGCTGAATGCGATGGTGTCGGCGGTCGACCATCCATCCTCCAGCTCGTACCCCGCTCGTGGCTCACGGGCGGCTGATCTGGCGTCGTGGGCGGCGAGGATCGCCGGAATGGTGAGAACGGCGGCGAGACAGGCCACACCGAGAGAGCTACCGAACGTCATCAGCAGGAATCGGGTCCAGCCCCTGCGTCCGCCACGCCACAGCAGAAGCATGCCGAGCAGGAATGGGTTCATCGCAGGATCCCGTCGGCCATGGTGTAGCGGCTATCGGCTTGTTCGGCCACCGTCGCGTCGTGCGTGACGATGACGACAGCGGTGCCCTGGTCTCGTGCAAGCCGCAGGAACTCCTCCAGTACAGCTGAGGCGTTGACGCTGTCGAGCGCGCCGGTCGGCTCGTCTGCGAACACGACGTCCGGACGGTGGACAAGAGCCCTGGCAACCGCCACGCGCTGGCTTTGGCCACCGGACAGCTGCGAGGTCCTGCGCCGCAACAGCTCAGTCATGCCGAGTCGTCCGAGTACTTCCCCGGCCGCCTCGTGGGCAGGCGCCTTGCGCTGCCCGGCCAGGCGGAGAGGGAGTGCCGCGTTCTCCTCGACCGTGAGTTCCGGCAGCAATTCCCCGTACTGGAAGACGAAGCCGAACCGCTCTCGCCGCAGCGTGCTCAGATCATCATCGGAGAGCGTAGAAAAGGCGACTCCGTCGAAAGAGACAGAGCCGTTCGTCGGTGCCAACACCCCGGCCAGGCAGTACAACAGCGACGACTTCCCAGAACCACTGCTCCCCATGATGGCCGTCACCTCCCCACGCCTGAGCGAGAAGTCCGCGCCGTCGACGGCCTTCTGCGTTCCGTAGAAGAGATCCACGCCCTCGGCGTGGAGAATGGCGTCCATCGTGGTGCGAGCTCCCTTGCTGTGGAGGCCGCACGTACGCGGCCTCCAGAACGGTCGTACGTGCGACTACCGCTGCCTCGGACGCTCGCGGTACACGGCGTCTGAACAGTTGTCCGGGCGCAGGGATCCGCGGTCACGGCAGGCGCGGATCCACGCCTCGCTCGTGATTTGTGCGGCGCCGTCGTAGATGACCTTCTTCAGCGTGACGGTCTTCCTCTGCACTCCATAGAGGCGGCTCCAGCTGTACCCCTCGACCTTCGACTCCAGGTACACGTTGTGACCGTCATTGTCTTCGTCGTCCGTGAGCTTCACGTCGAAGTGGAATCCGCCGTGGTTCTGTCCCCTGGGCTCCCACTTGTACTTGCCGACGGCGATCACGCCTCGGTCGCCCATACGCGGAAGGGTCTTCCATCCGTCCGCCACGGCAACCCCCGCCCCACCCAAGAACAACCCCGCCGCAACCGCCGCCGTAATCAACTTCCGCACATTTCCTCCAGCTTGAGAGCGCCCCGCTCGGGCATTGCGGAAAGTGTTGCAGCGATTACGGAGAGCATCACCCGGCGTAACGTCTCTGCCGCTCCGGACCCCCCGATCCGGTGACATCACCACACGAGTCCGACCATCGACCGATCGGTCGCCGCGGGGAACACCGAAGGCCCCGGCCGGTTTCCCGGGCGGGGCCCTGCGCGCGATTCCTGACCAGCCGGGACCGGCCGGCCCGGCGGCCGGGGGCAGCCGACGGGCTCCGGCTCGGCGCCCTCGGCGCCTGGCTCACGGCGGTCGCCCGCTCGGGCGAGACGGATGCAGCGTTCACCGCCCGCCTCACCCCCTCCGCCCAGCAGGCGGCGGCCGACCACGACCACCTGGCCGGGGAGTGCGAGGCGTCCCTGGCGACGCTCGATCCGGTCGAGATCCGCGAGGCGAGGTTCACGTACGGCCCGGCCCTGCGCCCCCGCCCTCCCCCCAGGGATGGTCGCCCTCCACCTCCCGCAGCGACCGAGAGCGCTCCCACGCGCCCCCGCCCCGTAGGAGTGATCATCGGTGTGGCGGCGTGAGCCGGTGCGGCTCGGCGCCCAAGGATGCGCGCATGCGCATTCCCTCATCCCTGCCGCGCCGTGCCCTCGTCCCGTTCGTGGCCGCCGTCGCGTTGCTGGCCGCCGCCTCCTTTTCCGTCGCCGCGGAAGAGGAGGCGGTTCGCTCATCACCGCCCCGCTCGCCCGCCCCGTCGCCGCCGACGACCCCTGTCCCAGCACCGACCCCGTCGTCTGCCGGATCCGCGTCCTGCCGATGGACGAGAAGGTGGAGGCCCAGCGGACGCGGATGCAGTACCACGAGCTCCTGGAGGACATGCACCGTACGGAGGCCAACATGCGTGAGGCGGGAGCCTCGGACGAGGAGATCGCCCGCGAACTGGTCGGATCTGCGTGAAGGTGCTGCCGGAGATCGTGGCCGCCACCGCGCGGCCGAGGTCGGGCAGGGTGAGCGAGTCGTGTTCGCCGGTGAAGCACAACGTCGGCACGCCCTCGATGCCGCCCGGCCGCAGCCCTCCCCAATCGATGACGCGACGCGTCGACGCGATGTGCCGGGGGATGTCCGCCACGAGATCGGGGCGGCGCCCGCCAATGCCATGCGGGCCACCCGCTCGGGTCGCTCCTGGGCCAGGCCGTAGACGGCCGGCACACCGTAGGACGCCCCGAAGATGTTGACCCGGTCCAGTCCCAGGCGGTCCAGGAGATCGGCCAGGGCGAAGGACAGAAAGTCGAAACCGTAGGAGCCGGGCAGTTCGTCGGCGCCGCCCGAACCCGGCAGGTCGACGCTGATCACCGTCGCAGCCGCGATCCAGGAGCCTTCCAGCCGACGGTAGGAGTACATGTCCTGGAACGCGCCGCCGACCACCACCACAGGCTGCGTGAGGGGGGCGGGGTTCTCGACGACACGGCACCTGTAGGTGAATCCGCCGCAGACGAAGCGATGCACCCGAGCAACGTTCATGATCAACCAACAGGGTCCGCTTCGCGGAGGTCACGGCATGATCGTCAACTGGTGGAACGCACCCGAGGTCAGGACGACCAGGTCCGGGAAACGTCGAAGGGCCCCACCGCGAACGGTGGGGCCCTTCGACATCGTGCCCGGTGAGGCACTGGCGGAGGATACGAGATTCGAACTCGTGAGGGGTTGCCCCCAACACGCTTTCCAAATGTTCGTACGGGGGTCCGGCGGGGGTCGTGGGTGTCCTGACCTGCGGCGGAGCGTTCGGGGTGGCCCCGTCCGGACGGGCCCGGACGGGGGCGAATGAGACCAGAACTGAGACCACGAAGCTGGGTTGCCTGTCAGGGCGGCAGCGCGATCCCGTCGCTCGTCACGGGCCTGCGGTGGCCAGATCGACGGTACTCGGCTCGCACAGGGCTTCGTACTGACATGAGGCGTTGGTGAACCTCCCCGGGGCATAGAGACTGGTGATGGGGCTGAGCCCCTCGATGTTCCGAAGGGGGAGAACGTGTCGGAAGCCGAGTTCGGGGCGCTCATCTTCACTGTTTGGACATTGTCGATATGGGCCCTGACCATGACGGCAACATCGCAGCGCCGACGTAACAGAACGCTCTTGGAACGGATCTGCTGGGCTCACGCGCGGGCACACGCAAGACGGCGCCGCGCTCACCTGGTGCGTCAGGTCCGCGACAGTTCCTTGGCAACGCGTCCAGACCGTCCGACGCTGGACTACTTGCAGCGCGAAGACGTCCTGTATCAGGCATCCCGGAGGTCACTCGCTCTCAAGATGGTCGTCCCCGTCGCGATGTCCGTCTCAGCGGGTGGTGCCCTTGCAGCAGCCATCCAACGCACAAGCTGGTACGTCTGGCGCGACGCCGTCGCCGTAGGGGTCTTGGTGACGCCCATGTTGATTACGGCTGTGATCGCCACGCTTGTCGCAAACCAAGGCATGCAACGGTGGACAACCGAGGCCGTGACGGTCACGGTGCGCAGGGCCTATGAGGCACTTCTCCAGCCTCTGGAGGTAACAGGGAAGGAGCCCCCGACGGCATCGCCCTTCAACTCTCCGCACGTTGCGGCAGTGCGAGCGTTGGAAGACTTCGCCATCGCGTTGGAGAGGTATGCCGTGCAGCGTGCGCTTCCTGACGGCCGCAACCCCATGCCCCAGGTTGTGGCCCGGTTCGCAACAGCCGCTGCCCTCGTACGTGAGCTTCGTGACGGGGTTGAGCTTGATCGGATCGACGGTGCGAAGCGTGCTCTGCTCGAAGTGGAGCGAATCCTGAAAGTGCTCGCCAGCGGCCGGCTGCAAGATCTCGCACCCGGGGACGTATCCGCCGACGGGCTGTTGCACAGCCACCGCGAGCGCAGAGCGTGGCGGCAGCAGGTGCTGCGGGGATCTGCGTTCACCTTGTGTCTCGCCGGCATCGTCTTTGCCCTGGCTTCGTCAGCTGTGGGTGTCGCCCTGGCCACGGCTGCCGCGGCGGGGCTTGTGGTCACCTGGGACAAGATCCTTCGTCTCTCCACCAGCTCGGACGCGAATAGGTCAGCGAGCACCTGACCGCTGATGGTCGACCCGGATCGGGGGAAAGCCGGCCTGAGCGCCCACTTCGCTGCTGTCACTCGGCGCGGTGAACGGCCTGGGGAAGGGCAATCAGCGGCATCGGGAGCGTTGGACGGAGACCTACGAGTCAGGTGCCTCTCGGCGGACGTAGCGGCTGGCCGTAGGCCGTCTTGAGACCAGCCTGTGCCAGCTGCTGTTGATCACTGCGAGACGGTCGGGGCCGATCAGGTGAGTGCCGAGTCCCTGCCTTGGAGTGCTCGCCCCGCGATGTCGGCGATCTGCCCGACCTGCTCTCGCAGCCGGAAGAGTTCTGCGGTCTGCTGCCGTCCCGCCACGATCTCGGATAGGGCGGCGATGACGGTTTCCTCGTGACCGGCGGTGCCGAGCACCTCGGCGGCCTGGCGGAGCAGAGCGGCGCTCACACTGACCGAGTGGCTCGACTCCATCGCGGACGGGATGGTGGGCTCAGGGGCCGGCCTGGCCTTGCGGCGGAGTGGGGATGGTGCCGGAGTGGGCGTGGGCTCGGCCACCTGCGGGGGTTCGATCGTCACCGTATCGGGGCTGCCGAGCACTGTGACCACCGGCTTTCGATAGCAGACACCTCTACCCATCTTGGTGGTGTAGACGACGAGCTCCAGCGTGAGGTCGCAGATGGCCAGGCCGTTGACCCGCTTCAGCGCGTCCGTCAGGTCGGAGAGCTGCGCGGCCATCTGCCACGAGCTGGTCATGAAGTGGAACTCGCCGAGCGCGGGTTCTGCCGCGATCCGGAAGGTGAGGTTGATGGACGGCGTCGGGCCGCGGCCCTCTTTCGCGGCCACCTTCCGATCCTCGAATACTGGAGGGCAGCCGCATGGCTGGCCCTTCTTCTCTTCTGGCGACAGGAACTCCAAGCCGTCACATTGGTGGATGATCCCCTTACTGCCCCAGAGGATCATGTGAGCCGCCACTGCGTCAGGCCCATCCATGAGTACGCGTACTGTCTCAAGCTTTGTCAGGACTTCGTGGGTAAGTTTCCCTCCGCCTTCGTTCGGTTGAGGTTGACCGCCCAGGAGGCTGGCGACGCGGGCGGCCACCCCTGCGTCGTCGCTGGTGAAACGCCATGTGTCCAGAGCCTGAGGGCGTCCCTCGGTCGAACGGCCTGTGTGGAAGCGACCTACTCGGGTGGTTGTGCTCTGCGTCATTCGAAATCCTCGGTGGCGCGGAGTGTGGACAAGGCGGGTGCCTGTCCGCTGAAGAGGGCTCACGTTGCGTGCTGCAACGCCTACGGCGGTGCGGCGTTCATCATTGTTCTCCCGCCAGGCGGTAGTGCGGCGGGCATGCTCAGACTTGGCGGCAGAGAGTCGCCAGGCCGATCAGATGGATGAACAGATCGGCCCCTTTTGGGGACCTTGGACACCCAGCTGCTGTTTTGGCAATTGTCGGGCAGCTGGATCAACAGACCTGGCTCAATGGACCCATGGAGATGGGTGAGCACTGGGCCTACCGAGCGAGGCCGAAGGAGCTGGGCGGCCCGGTTCGTCGGGTCGAGGTCGTACGAGTAGGCGGTCGTGGCCGGGCTGATTGGCTTCACGTGCGGTTCCTCGACGGTGACGACGCCGGACTGCAGGAGTGGGTCGACACGACTTCCCTCGTGGCGCGCTGGGAGGAGGTCGAGGCGTTTCGTGCGGACGACGCGAGCGAGCTCGCTCTGGCCGAGGTGTCGCGGCATGTGCGGGGGAGTGCCGACTTCGAGGCTGCACGGTTGATCCTCGGGTTCGTCCGCCCGAAGAGCAAGCTGCGTCTGCGGCGCAGTGTCGCGGACGCAGGGATCCTGGAGATGGGCAGTCTCGACGGCGGCGCTCCCCTTGTCGGCATGGATCCTGCGGAGCTGCGAGGCGATCCGATGGTCTATGAGAACCGCGCCGGCCTGTGTCTGGCCGGGTGGCCGGTCACCGAGCGCATCGCGCGCCTCGTGGCCGGCCGTCTTGCCGAGGACATCCTGCCTGAGGTGGATCGCAGGCAGCAGGCCATCGATCAGGAGCGCACGCAGTCCTCCTGGTACTCCTACAGCCGCCGGGACGACCGCAAGCTGGACGCGGAAGCGGCCGTCCTGCGGACCGTCCGGGAGTGGTGTGGCCAGGACAAGGCCGAGCGTTACGACGAGCTGGTCGCCCTGCGCGAGGAGGTTGTCCGACTCGGGAAGCTCGTGGAGAAATCGGTGAAGGCCCTACGCGACCGCGGGCACGGCGTCATCGCCTCCACCATTGAGCGCGACCTCGGGGTCCATGTCTCCAGCCTTGGTCCAGACGTTCGTCGGTGAAGCTACGCCACCGCTCCGGCTCCGGCTTGGGCGGTTCGGCTTCCGCCTTAGGCTCTTCCTTCTTCGGAGGCTTCTCTTTCTCCGGCCGCTGCGGATGCCATCCGTCGAGGAAGGGCCGTAGCTGGTCGCCCGTGGGCTCCGCGTGGAGGCTGTGGGCGGTCAGGCCCCTGCCGGCCACGGTCGGGTCGAGCCGGTCGGCCTCCGCCTTCCCCCACGCCGACCACTCGCGTAGTCGCCCGGCTTCGTGGGCGTCGTCCGAGGCGGAGGCGGCCTCATCGAGCGCGGCGCAGAAGACCCGCATCTCCCCTGCGGCCCGCCACTGCGCCAGGGCGGTACCGAACCGGTCGACCCGCACGGCATCCACTGCCTTGATCGTCGCGACGCTGACCGCCGCTTCCCACTCCCGCCGCGTACGCTCCTTCGCCTCCGCCTCCCGCCGCCGGCGCTCCCCTTGCTCCTCGGTCTCCCGTCGGCGGCGTTCCTCTTCCAGCCGCTCCCGCTCCTCACGCTGACGCCGCTGTTCCGCCTCCCGTGCCAGCCGAGCCTGCTCCTCCGCCTCCGCGTTCGCCTTCAGCTCCCGGAAGACGGAGTCGATCTGGTCCTCCAATGGCTTCTTGGCGGTGTCGCCCCACTCCTTCTCCCAGCTGTAGCGGTAGCCCGATTGCTGGGCTACGTGCAGTTCCAGTTCGCCGGACGGTTCGAACCGGTGGGCCGGGGTGACCCGCTGCCAGTCGTACGTCCGCCGACCCGGCTGCGTGGGCACGTACCGGACCTGCTTCTGCCGTTCCTTGAAGCTGATCTCGTACGTCCTGCCGTGGACCGTAAGCAGCGGCCTGGCCTGCCTGCGCTTCTTCGACACCGCGATATCGCCGTGTCGCGCGAGGGCCTGCTCGGCGAGGAGCCGAAGGAGAGTAAGCACCCGTGGGAGTACCTCGTCCGAGATCTCGAATGCACTGTGGTCCGCGGTCACCGCCGCGATCACGTCCTCGACGTCGGTGATCACTCGGCTGCGTGCCAGGCGAATCCGGTTCCACTCGGTGTCGTCCTCGCCTGTCACTCGGAGCAGGCCGAGGAAGAAGTCTCCCTTCGCCCGCCCGCTGTACTTCAGGTGGTAGCCCTCCGGCGCACACTGCCGCGCGGCGTCGAACGCCCTGCGATAGCGGGCCCGCTCCTCGTTGCTCGGGTCCGGGATCCGAAGGAACCGACCGGCCTTCTGCACCTCCGCGATCAAAGCCGCGCCGATTTCCGCCGGCGACTGACGTGGCGGCTTCGCCGGGCGTGACGGCGCCGACTTCGCCTCGGGCGAGGGCGCCGCCCGCCGACGGGGAGGCGCCGCAGGCTCCGGTTTCGACTCGGCTGCTGCCGGCGGCCGTTGCTTGCACGGGGCTGGCTCGGGCCGGTCTGGATGGTGGCCGTGTTCCAGGTAGAAGCGACCGTCGTCGGTGATCTCCGCCCGCCACTTCCCACCATGCCTGGGCATGGTGATGAGGCCCCGACCCTTGAGGGCACGGGCGGTGTGGGCAAGTTCCGGGCTCTCAGAGGTAACGGGATCCGTTCCCTCTCCAATGCGGGTGAGCAAGGCCAACTGTCGATCGTTGAGCGGCGACCATCGGTACATGGTGACCGTCGTACCGGTCCCGCCGAGCGCCTACAACCAGAATGGCGATGCTCCCGCCTCCGCCTGCCGAGCGAATCCACGACGTGAACGTCCGACTGCGCCTTCTGGGGGAGCCGGAGGACCCGCTGTCGGCCAGAATGCGAGCCAGGAGCCGAAACACCCTGTGGAGTAGACGGCTGCTCTGGTGTTTGAGCCAGGGCCGCCGTGTTGTCGTCGCGCACTCAAAAACTGGCTGGATCACCGGCCGCTGGGCGGCTTCGGCCACGAGGTGTCCTCCTTCGCGGCGGTGAGGATGTCGCCCAGGCGGAGCCAGGCAGTCGGCCCGGAGTAAGAGGCAGGGCTGGTGGCGAAACGCGCCCAGGCTTCCTCGTCTTCGCCGAGCGCGGTCGTGACGACTGACGCGACCGCGGCGTGAGCCGTGCCGTGTTCGGGACCACCGACGGTCAATGCGGCCCAAGCGGGCAGCGCGCAGATGAGTTTCGTATCGCACTCGGGGAGTCTGAGCACTTGCCGAACCCATGCCTCGCGGAGGTGAGGGCCGCCCCCGAGGCGCTTACGCAGGCCAGCGGTGACCTGGAGCAGCGCCTCCTGTGGTGAAGAGTGCCGTCCCAGCACGTCGGAGAAACCGAGCTTCGGCCGGTAGCTGTCGCGACTGCCGAACGACAGCAGCGCCTTCTCGACGAGCTCATCGTTTCCGGCGTGGCGGGAGAGATAGTCGTCCAGCACTTCGTCGGAAGCGGTTGCCAGATCTCGTACGGTGACCTGCTGTGGATCGCCGAGCGCCGAACTGCGGGCAGCTGTGGTCGGGTCCCCGAGGATCCGGTCGATGGCGGTGCGAAGATCGGCAAACTCGCGATCGTGCTGATCCGTGCCGAGCTCGGTGACCTCCCAGCTTCGACGAGGCTGTGGTCTCGCATGCCGTAGGACAGCACGAGCCTTGTCCCTCACCTCGCTCGTCACCTGAGGGAGGTGGAGGAGCATGGAATGCAGCCATCGCAAATCGCGGGGAGTCCGTCGGCCGGGCTCAGGGTCGGTTTCCCAGAGCTCCAGAGCCTCTTCGGCGACTGCCGCGAAACGCTCGCCGAGCGTCACCAGCAGTTCCTGCGGCGCGCGCCAGGTGTGCGCGCGGCCGAATCGGTCCTTGGCGTCGGACGGGGTGAGGAGGTGGCGCCAGGAGGTGTCGGCCCTGGACTCCACCCAAAGGACTGCGGCCCGCAGCCCCGCGGAGCGGACTTCAGGGGACTCGTCGAAGAACTCCTCGACGTGGCGGCGCTCCTTCGGGGACAGGGATGCGAGCTCACCGGCAAGCCGCGAGCGCACATCCGCCTCCGAGGCGCCATCACGGAGTAGGCGACTCATGCGCGTGATCAGGGAGGCGCGAGGGAAGTCCGCAAGGTCGCGAACGGCGATCTCTTCGAGGAGGGAGCCCTCGACATCCCAAGGGATGGTGCCGAGCAAGTGCTTCCGGATGTAGTGGCTCGCTCGCGTGCCCTGCGCCCACTCGATCAACTGACGATGACGGTCGATATGGACTCGCGTGATCGCCTCCCACATCGAGCTGCCCGCGTCCAAGGTGGCCATGTACGCGTCGAATCGGGCAATGACGTCGCCGTCCCCCTCGTCCAGCCGTGGGGAGGAGGGAAGTACGGGCAGCAGGCCAAGAGCGGCGGCGAAGACCGAGTCGTCGAGCATCGGCTCACGGAGGATGACTTGTGCCGTGCCGGGATCTTCAAGGAGCGCCGGCGTCATCGGCTGGCTATGCGGTCCACGCCGACGCAGCTCGCTGACAACCGCCGCCGTCAGTGTCGGCCCGCGGTCCCGTCGGCCGAGTGCGCCGAGTTGGGCTACGGAGTAGCGGCGCAGCGTCTCCGCGCGCAGTTCGTCCGGGCATGAAGGATGGCCGAGCGCCGCTGCGGACAGGTGCATCGAATAGCTCGCGTAGGAGGCGGCCTCCTGCCGAAGGTCGCTGTCGATCGCGGCGCTGAGCATCCATTCAGGAGCGGAGGCACTGAGCGCCCCACGAAGAAGCGCGAGCAGGAGGTCGTCGCGCACGCTTCCCTCAGGTAGCTCGTGTGCTCGGGCCACCGCCATGCCGACGGGCGGTGTATCCGGCCCGGACTGCGCGGCGATGGCACGCAGGAACTCGATGGGCAGCCCTGAACGTGGCTCTTCGACGGTCATGCTTCTCCCCCATGTTGATCACAGCACACGTCGACCCATGGTGAGCCACACCACTGACAGCGCGGGCGATATGACCTGATCAGGTCAGGGACGGGGTGGAAATTCAGCCGCGGTCCGACAGGGCTGTCTACTCCAGGTGCTGCACCGTCTAACCTGCGGAGCATGATTCGTGCGGTGGTGTTCGACGTGGGTGAGTGTCTTGTCGACGAGACCCGGGAGTACGGGACCTGGGCGGACTGGCTGGGGGTGCCGCGGCATACCTTCGCGGCGATGTTCGGGGCGGTCATCGCGCAGGGGCGCGACTACCGCGAGACGTTCCAGGAGTTCCGTCCGGGGTTCGATCTGACCGAGGAGCGCGAGAAGCGCGCGGCGGCCGGGAAGCCGGAATGGTTCGGCGAGGACGACCTCTACTCCGATGTGCGCCCCTCGCTGGCCGCGCTGCGAGAGGCCGGCCTGTGGGTGGGCATCGCCGGGAACCAGACCGTGCGTGCGGGCGGCCTGCTCCGCGGGCTGGACCTTCCGTCCGACCTGATCGCCACCAGCGACGACTGGGGGGCGTCAAAGCCGGACGTGAAGTTCTTCGAGCGCGTCATCGAGGCTACGCCTGCCGAGCCGGGCGAGATCCTGTACGTCGGGGACCGGCTCGACAACGACATCCGTCCGGCCGTGCAGGCCGGGCTTCTGACAGCTCTGATTCGGCGTGGGCCCTGGGGCACGATTCAGCAGCGTGACCCGGATGCGGACTCGATCACCACGATGCGCATCGACTCGCTCGCGGAGCTGCCTGAGAAGATCGCCAAGTTCAACGCTGGAGAGCGCTGACAGTCGTTCCCCAGTCGTAGAGACGATCGTCGAGGTCTCGGACGCACTGCTCGTTCTGCCATGGGGCGAGCGTGCGTCGGACCTCGCGGATACGCTCCATGCCCGTGGCGTACCAGGTGATGGCGAGCTGGTCGAGGGCTTGTACGGCGTACCGGCATGCCGCCTCTGGGTGGCCGTCCGCGGCTTCGACTGCGGCGAGATCACCGAGGACGACCGTGCGCTGCTTGTCCGACTCGGGCGGCAGGTCGTCGAGAACCTCCTGAAGAGTCTGGCGGGCTTGTGGCATGTGGCCGGCCTTCAGCTGCGTGTTCCCTTTGAACGCGGACAGGCGCACGGGGCTGAACCAGTCCAGCCACTCAGGGGTGGGGTGCTCGGAGCCCGAGGAAAGGGCGTCCTCGGCGTGTCCGATCAGGCGGAGCGCGGCGCGAGGGTCGCCGCATCGGGTCTCGCATTCCGCCTCGACTGCATCCAGCCATGCCCAGTGCTCCGCGGAGGCGTCTCCGCGTCGAGCGTAGGTGCGGGCGGCCATCATGCGCTCGATCGCCGCTTCCCGGTCATCGGTCCAGCCGGGGATAAACGCCATGTGCGCGAGGATGGCCGATCCGAGGAGGGGGTCGTCGGCTTCGCCCGCCGCTTGCAGGGCACGCAAGAGGGTTTCCGAGGCTTGGTCGGGCTGGCGCAGGTCGAAGAACTCGATGCGCCCGGCCAGTAGATAGGACTCGGCAAGGGCGCCGGCCAGGGTCTGGCGAGCAGGGTTCGCCGTCTCCGGCAGGAGAGCGCATCCCAGACGGGCGTGCTCCAGCACTGCGGGGTGCAGTACGGCGGGCGCTACGGACCAGTAGAGGTGCCGGTGAGAACGAGTGACGGCCTCGAAGTCCTTGCCCACTGTGACTGGCTGCGTCGCGAGCCCGGCCTGGGCGGGGACGTTAGCTAGCCGCGCTCCCTTCAGAGGCGCATGCGGGGTGTTGCGGACCGTCGAGCCCGCGTGGCGGCTCTCATTTCCCCAGGGTGGGGTGAATCCCAAGTCCTCCATGCTCTGGCCCAGGAGGTGGGTCAGAACTCGGTGGACGTCAGGCTGAGGCCAGGGCGGTGTGGCGGACTCCCAGCGTCGGATCTGACGCACGCCAACAGCGAGCCCCCTGATGCCCAGCTTGGGTGCCGTCTTGGTGATGGCGTCGGCCAGAGCCTGTTGTGAGTTGTATCCGGCCGCCAGGCGGGCGGACTTGAGTCGGGTGTTGCCTGCGGGACGGGACATGGATCTCCTCCGGGGACGAGTTCTCGTCAGAGAGTGACATGCGATGTCCCCGCCGCGGCGCAAAATCATCCGCTGGATCCCAACAAAGCCCTGTGGAAGTCCTCTTGATGACCTGTCAGAGCCCTCGAATAGGACCTGGAGGGCCAGGAAGATGGCATCCACGGGCCGAGGACATCGGCCTCGTCACCACCCACGGCACCTACCGCTCGTCCAGGCGTTCTGCGCCTGCGCTCATCCCCTTCTGTCCACCCTGAACGGGAGTTCGTGATGCTTCGCACGAGCACGACCATCGACAACAGCCACCTCGTCATCGAGACGGGCGGTTCCGCCCCGGACGCCACGACCATCGTGGAGCGCAAGGGCCTCGGCCATCCGGACACCCTCGCCGATCAGCTGGCCGAGCGGCTGTCCCGCGCGTACAGCGCCTACACCGTGCAGAACTTCGGCGCGGTCCTGCACCACAACTTCGACAAGCTCGCCCTGCTGGGCGGAGCGAGTGAGGTCCGGTACGGCGCTGGCCGCATGACCGCCCCGGTCCGGGTGCTCGTCAACGGCCGTGCCGCGCCCATGTGCGGCGGTGAGCGGATCCCCGTCGAGGAGATCGTGGAGGCCGAGGTGCGGGCGTTCTTCGCCCGCCGGCTCCCCGAGGTCTCCGACCACCTCGACATCACCTTCAACATCACCAGCAACTCCAGCCCCGGTGCCGTCCTCACGGGCGACGAGGTGCCCGACCGGACGCGATGGTTCAACCCGCGGTCGATCGACGACCTGCGGGAGCGGCGCGTGCGGCTCTCCAACGACACGTCGCTGGGCACCGGCTGGGCGCCGGAGAACGTCTTCGAGTCCTTCGCGCGGGATCTGGTCGACCACTTCTCCGGGGAGAGCGACTTCACCCTCTCCCACGCCTGGTGTGGGTCGGACGTGAAGCTCATGGGCTACTGGGACGGGGAGCGGGCGGATGTCGTGCTCTGTGTGCCGCAGAAGTCGCGGCTCGTCGCGAGCCGAGCGGAGTACGTCCAGAACACCGAGAGCGTCCTGGCGGAGTGCTACCGGCTCGCCGGCCTCCACCTGCCCGGCGCCGAGGCGAGCTTCCGGCTCAACGCGCGCGATGTGCCGGAGAAGGACGAGCTGTACCTCACCTACACCGGGAGCTCGATCGAGTCCGGCGACGAGGGCGTCGTCGGCCGCGGCAACCGCGTCAACGGCCTCATCACGCCCCTGCGGCCGATGAACTTGGAGGGCGCCAACGGCAAGAACCCCGTCTACCACGTGGGCAAGCTCTACAACATCGCCGCACGAAGGCTCGCCCAGCGGCTCCACGAGGCGACGGGAGGGCACGCCGAGGTCCACCTGGTGAGCACCACCGGGCAGCGACTCGACCAGCCATGGCGCGTCCTCGTCCGTCTGTCGTCCTCAGACGCCGAAGTGGACAAGGTGCAGGCGCTGGTGGCGGAGGCGCTGGGCGAGTTCCCGGCGCTCACCGACGAGCTGGTCTCCGACGGGATCGTGCTGAGCTGATGAAGAAGCGGATGCTCGGCGAGGTCTCCCCGGAATGCCGGCGTCGGCTGGTCACTCACTACGGCCCCGAGGTCTCGGGGTGGCTCGATGCGGTGCCTACCCTGCTGGAGGAGGCCGCGGATCGTTGGAAGCTCACCCTCGACGGCTACCACGACGCCGGGCATGCCTCCGTGGTCGTCATGGCCGGAACCTTCGACGGGCGTCCGCTGCTTCTCAAGGCGTGGGCCGATCCCACGCGGTTCCGCAACGAGGTCACTGCCTTACGTCTGTGGGCGGGCGGGCCGACGGCGGGCGTCGTCGAGGCGGCTGACGACCTGGCCGTGGCGGCCCTGGAAATGATCGGAGGGAGCCCCGGTGGTGGTGAGCGACCGCCTCGCGAGCTTCCGACCGTGGCCGCCGCCCTCCAGGGCCTCCACACCTTCGGCCGCCGTCGGCGCCGGCCGCATGACCTTCCGCCCCTGACCACGTACCTCCACCAGGAGGTACGCCCCAGGGTGAGGCGCCGACTCGAATCGGTCGACGCCAGCCCGTGGCAGGAGCACGTCGACGCGGCTGTCCCGGCCCTCGTGGCCCTGGAGGAGGACTCCGCTCGATCCACCGTCCTGCACGCGGATCTCTACCGAGAGAACGTCCTCTTCGACTGGCTGGGCCACCCCCGCCTGATCGATCCCCTCCCGATGGTGGGCGACGCGGCCTTCGACTGGGCCTTCTGGACCGTGTACTACGACCTCGGGCACGGCACGGACGCTCGCTTGGCCACAGCCGCCCGGATCTCCCGCATCCCCGTGCCCGTCCTCGCGCCATGGTGCAGGGCCCTGGCCCTGGACGGCCTGCTCTTCTACCTCGACACCGATGATCCGCGCGCGCCGAGGATGGCCGACGTCCTCGCGTGGCTGTCGGCGCCGACCCCAAGGAACCGATCATGACGACGTACGTGCTCCGCCACGGACAGACGAACTACAGCCGGCGCTATCTCGTCAACGGCGATCCGACCAAGCCCATCCGCCTGAGCGAGGAAGGCCGCCGGTCGCTGAACAGGGGATGGAGCAGCGTGCCCCTCCACAGCGTGAAGACGTGGCTGGCCAGCGAATTCCCCCGCGCTCAGCAGACCGCCAACCTCCTGATGGGAGTCCCCGGACCGGAACTGATCACCGATCCGCGGCTGAACGAACTCGACTACGGAGAATTCGAGGGAAACCCGTTCCTGGAATACGCCGTCTGGCTCGACGGGCACGGTGCCCACGAGCGCCCGCCCGGCGGGAGCGAGTCGCAGCGTGAGGGCATCCGCAGGATGCTCACCGGGGTGCTCGCGGCCCTGGAGCACCCCGGCCCCCGCGTCCTGGTGGCCCACGGCCTGCTGGTCTCCGTGCTTCTGTGGCACCGCGAACGGACTCCTGGCGAGGCCATGCCCCTCTTCTTCCCGGAAGCCCCGTACATCGAGCCCGTCGCCATCCCCGATGACGAGCTGCCGGAATTCACCGGGGCCCTGATGGACGATCTTGAAACTGGCGTTCTCGATCACGCGGTCGGCTCCGGTGGCAGGGAGGTAATGCGGATCGGCGAAGGGGCCGCGGTTGCTACCGTCGATCCCGTATCCCACCACTCGCCGGATCAGAAGGATCTTCCTCATGCATGATGCCCGCGCCCTGATTGAAATGGGTGCCGAAGCGGTTCGTCGGCTCGCTCGTCGCGGTTACTCCCTGGACCTGTCCGAGCTGGAGTCCCTCCAGTCTCGTCGCAACCAGAACATCCGCTCGGCCGACGAGCTGCGGGCCGAGTCCAAGCGGGTGGCGAGTGAGGTTCAGCAGACGGCCAAGCAGGGCGGTGACATCAGCAAGCTGAAGGAGCGCGCCCGCGAGATCAAGGAGCAGGTCCGCGACATCGAAGCGGGGCAGGAAGAGATCGAGGCCCAGCTCCGTGATCTGCTCCTGAGCATCCCGAACCTGCCGGACGACTCAGCGCCTGATGGCGACTCCGAGGAGTTCGCCATCGAGATCCGGCGCGTCGGCACGCCTCCCGCGTTTCCGTTCGAGCCGAAGGACCATGTCGATCTCGGAGAGGCCACCGGCATCCTCGACTTCGGCCGCGCGACGAAGCTGTCCGGCCCGCGCTTCGCGGTCTCCCGCGGCGCCGGCGCCGCTCTGGAGCGGGCCCTGGCCACGCTCTTCCTCGACATCCACACCCGCCGGCATGGGTACACCGAGTACGCGGTCCCCTACCTGGTCACCCGCAAGACCATGACCGGTACCGGCCAGCTGCCGAAGTTCGAGGAGGACCTGTTCAAGACCGGGGTCGCCGACCGAGAGCTCTTCCTCATCCCGACGGCCGAGGTTCCGCTGACCAACCTCTACGCGGACGAGATCATCCCGCCCGCCGAGCTGCCGCTCGCGTTCAC
The DNA here is from genome assembly GCF_042902595.1 of Streptomyces sp. NPDC012508. Taxonomy (NCBI): domain Bacteria; kingdom Bacillati; phylum Actinomycetota; class Actinomycetes; order Kitasatosporales; family Streptomycetaceae; genus Streptomyces; species Streptomyces sp. NPDC012508. The sequence continues at coordinate 109,364 of NZ_JBIBEO010000004.1, read as the reverse complement.
GGCGCACACTCCGTGCTTCCGGTCCGAGGCCGGCTCGTACGGCCGCGACACCCGCGGTCTGATCCGCCAGCACCAGTTCGCCAAGGTCGAGATGGTCAAGATCGTCGAACAGGAGACGGCGGACGTCGAGCTGGAGGAGATGGTCGGTCACGCCGAGGCGTGCCTCAAGGAGCTCGGCCTCGCCTACCGGGTCATCAAGCTGCCCGCCGGCGACACCGGCTTCTCCGCCCAGCTCACGTACGACCTCGAGGTCTGGATCCCGAGCCAGAACACGTACCGCGAGATCTCCTCGGTCTCCAACTTCGGAACCTTCCAGGCCCGCCGGGCGAACATCCGGACCCGTGGCGAGGACGGCAAGCCCAAGCTCGTCGCCACCCTCAACGGCTCCGGCCTGCCCGTCGGCCGCACCCTGGCCGCGCTCCTCGAGCAGTGCCAGCAGCAGGACGGCTCCATCGTCCTGCCCGAATCACTCTTCCCGTATCTCGGCTTCCGCCGTATCTCGGCGGACGGAACACCGGAGGCATAACGTGCTCGTCGGCGTCTGCGACTTCCCTGGTAGCTACGCCTTTCCACCCGCCGGATACGGCGGGATCGAACGATGGCTGTGGGCGGTCGCCGTAGGCGCCCGTGCCGCAGGCGCCGACGTACACCTCCTCGGGCCGGGCTGGCTCACGGACCTGGAACACGACTGGGTCCGCAAGCCGGTCCGCCTGGAGGACATCTCCACCGGATCGCTCGCCGAGCGCGAGCTGCGCGACACGGGGTACGACCTCCTGGTCGTCGGCCACGAGTACCCGTCGCTTCCCGCGTGGACACGCACCTGGAACGAGCTGGACTGTGACGTCGCGACCTTCCAGCACTCGCCCGTCTTCCAGCACACCGCCACCGCCTTCGACGGCCAGCGCTCGCGGCTCTACTGCTACTCGCCCGAGATGATCGAACGGTATGCGGATCACCGGCCGATCCCTGAGCTCGCCGTCCATCTCGGCCTCGACGAGGAGGAGCCGCCGGCCACCGCGGGCACCGATCTCGTCTGGCTCGGCCGGATCGACGAGGAGAAGGCACCGCACATCGCCGTGCGGGCGGCCCAGATCCTTGGGCGCCGCATTCGGATCGTCGGCCCCGTCTTCGACGAGGCGTACGTGCGACGCCACGAACGGCTCTTCAGCGCCGACCACGTGAAGTGGATCGGCGAACTCGGCGGATCCGCCAAGACCGCAGCCATCGCCGACGCCTCGGTCTTCGTCTACACGTACGCCCGCACGTACGTGGAAGCCGGTGCCGCGGTCTTTGGCGAATCCCTCCGCGCCGGCACCCCCATGGCCGCCCTGACCTGGCGCGAAGGAACCTGCGCCCACACCGCCCTGTGCGACGAGACGGGCGCGGTCGCGGTCGTCGACCCCAGGGAGGAGGACGAGACTGCGGCACGAAGGCTCGCCGACGCGATCGAACAGGGGGAAAGCCTCGACCACCAGCGCGTCCAGGCGATCGGAATGCAGCGCTTCGACCCGGCGCGCCACTTCCAGGCGATGTCGGCCCGATCGTGCTGACCCGCGCCGCCGGCACCGTCGGAGACGACCTGGCCCAGCGGATACCCGGCGTACTGAGCGCCGCGTTAGGCCCCCACTGGGAGTTCACGGCCGACGGCCCGCACATCGAGATCCTTCACCCGCACCGGGGCAGCCCCTACCAGCCGCCACGCAGATCACCCACGTGGAGGGAGATCCTCGACTCCCTGGAAGCCGGCTTCGCGCGGGACGGCGCCCCACGTGACGCCTGCCTCCCACTCCGGTGGGGCAGGGAGACCGAACTGACGATCTCCGCTATCCAGGCCCTGGACCCGGTCCTCAAGGACGGCCAACCCCGCACGTATCGAAGCGGATTCATCCCGCAGCCGGTCGTCCGCTTCACCGGCCAACGGGACGCGGAAGGCCAGTTGATGGACGGCTTCCTGACCTCCTTCGTCAACGTCTCCCGAGTCCAACCCATAGGCCACCTGGACGAGTGCGGCGCCATCCTCGACGGCTGGCTGACCGTCCTCTCCCAACTCGGCTTCCATGCACGGCACCTGAGCATCTACGGCACGCTCACCCCGTGGCGCCGACGGCAGGTCGAAGGCATCACACTGCGCTTCCGCCACCTGGACCTCACCCTCGGCGACATCGTCCTCCTGTGGAACACGGATCACCCGGACCGGATGGCCGTTGACCTCGGCACTGGGCTGGAACGCCTGGCCTGGGCGCGCACCAGGGCGAGCTGGCACCCCCTGATCTTTGGGCGCTTCGCACAGATGGCGACACCGTCGACGCTGGATGCCATCCGTACCGCCACGCTCCTGCTCGGCCACGGGATCGCCCCAGCAGCTCGGGGTGCCGGCGGAATCACACGGCGCGTCATTGGCGCCATCGATCCCGAAGCCGCCCGCCTCGGCGTCAGCGCCATGGTTCGAGCTGTCTACGACTACTGGTCGCTCTTCGGTGCCTTGCGTGCTCCATGGCCGGAGATCGCTCGCGTCATCGAGGGAGAGGGGGAGGCGACGCGCTCGGCCCTGGCGGCATAGCAGTTGTGTGCAGCGCTCGTTCTCGGGCCAAGCCTCGAAACGGCTGAAGTTGGTAGGTCGAGCCGCTAAACGCGCAGGTCGAACGGCGAGCGACTGATGGCGTGGGGAGTTCTTCTGACCGAAAACCCATCACTCCTGGTGATCGACTTCTTACATTCTGTCGGTGGTGCGTGCTGTCATACGACCGGCGCGGGGATGCATCAACGGTCTTGGACAGAGGGGGAATTCTTTCATGGCGGTTCAGCTTGCGGACCACGTTCGGGGTGACGTCCCGGTGTGGGCGCAGACACGGTGGCATGTGGGATCAGCCGCGGTAGGCGGTGCCACGTGCACGGCGCACCTGTCCACTTCCTCCACCTCAGCGCAGCTGGGCGGGACTCGATGAGCCGCCGCCCGATACGGCGCTCTGCCCGACGCCGACCGGTTCGCCGATCCAAGAAGCAGGACGAGCAGGTCGCCCTGGTCGTGGGTGTGGTCGTGGCGGTCGGCCTGCTCGCCGCCATCGTGCAGTGGCTGCTCACGCACTGGTGGGTCCTCGTCATCGTCGCCGTGGCCGCCTCGGCTGCGGGTGGCCTCTGGTACCAGAAGGCGCAGCAGCGGGCAGTTTGGGCTCGCGTACGCGCCCAAGCCTTGCGGCTGCGGATTGCCGAGCTCGACGCACTGGATCACCGTGCATTCGAGTTCGCTGTACGGGACCTGATGCGCCGCGACGGCTGCAAGGCGGAGCAGCTCGGAGGTGCTGGCGACGACGCTTGCGATGTACGCGCCGTCGACCCCGCCGGTCGCGTCTGGGCGATCCAGTGCAAGCACCGCCGGGACGGGGACCGTGGTTCCGCGGTCGGTGTCGGGGTGCTGCAACAGGTCAACGGCACCGCACGGCAGATCCACGGAGCGGACATCGCGGTCGTCCTCACCAACGGCCGCTTCTCCTCCAAAGCGATCCCCTGGGGTAAGCAGCACCGAATCCACCTCGTCGACCGCCGCGTGCTCGGCGAGTGGGCCGCAGGATCCCGCCCCTTGTGGGACCTGCTCGACCGCATCCCACCGCCACGCCGGCCGACTGCTCTGTCCTGACGTGACAGGTGCCTGGCAAATCCAGCCCAAGGCCAGCGCTTTGTTGCCAACCACTGGTGACCGAACCATTTCACTGCCCCGTTCGGACTATGCAGGAAGGCTGGGATGTCCGTTGTCTTGCCTGACAGGAGGGCTTGCAGGGTGATTCTGACCATCAACGTGGCGGTCCTGCTGGCTGTCGTCATCGTCCTGCGACTACGCCGACGCACACAGGCGCGAAGCCGGTTGGACGAGAAGCTGACCGTGATCGTGGTGCTGGTGTTCGGCGTGCTCATCGCTCCGACCAGCTTCGGGCAGGGCGTCTTGAACATCGTGGGCCAACTCGCACGGAGCGTCACGCAGTCCGGCAGTCCGTGAGCCTCTCGGCCCGTGGGGTCTGAATCGTGCTTCGTGTCGTACCACCCTCGTGAGCCTCCAGCTTGGGGAGCTGTAGGGGCTCGCGCTTCGCTGCATACACCGAGGCTGTGACCTGCGACTTCTCGTGGTGCCTCACGCTGCTTCATCTGCGGTTGTCTCGGCTCGCGGTGCATCCCCGCCAGGTTTGGCGACACGGGTGTGGATCCTCCCGTGCCGCGCGGCACCCTCGTGACGTCAGGCGGCGCGCTTCACGTGGCGGACCAGCCACATCAGCAGGGCGTCCAGGTCGGCGGCGGCCGAGAGGACCCGGTCGACTGTCTCGGGGGTGTGCAGCCACTCCTCGCAGCCGAGGGGACGGGCGGCGATCAGCGAACGGTGGCGCAGCAGGTTCGTACGGGAGTGGTCCGTGGGATAGCCGCGCGGGGGGCGTTTCATCACGTCCCCGGAGATGTCGTAGCCCTTCTTCCGCACGTCCTCGACGATGGCGGACAGTTCGCGGCCGCTCCCCTCGGAGGCCACGGCTTTGCGGAACATGTCCACCTGGCCGCGATCGGGGTACCACCAGGCGCCCTGGATCCGCAGGCCGTCCAGGGAGAACCGGAGACCGATCTCGATCTTGCGGCCGAGCCGGATCACCGCGCTCTGGTGCTGCCACCACCAGGAGTCGGTGCGGTAGTGCCAGACGGAGAAGTCCTCGTATCGGGGGTCGGTGTCCGCGACCTCGTTGAGCAGGGCGATCATCGGCTGCCGGACCAGGCGTTCGCGGTCCGTGCGATAGCGCTCGCGGGTCGCGTGGGTCGGTTCGCCCTGGAGCTGCCACAACACGTCCATGGCCTGCTCCGGCCAGCCGGTGAACTGTCCGCGCATGCGGGCAGGTTAGCTCACGCATGGTCCGCGCGCGGAGCGTGAGACGGGTAGGGAGGCGTGACCCTAGCCAAGGTGGGAGGTGCTGCGGCGGGGTTCGTCGGCGAGTCGAGAGTGCAGTCGATATGAAGCGGGCGGTGAGATTGTGCAGCCGAACTTGAGATCCCACAGGAGTGGCTGCACCGTCGTTCGCCGGAGGCAGACAGCGAAGATCCACGAATGAGTGGCCAACGCGGGCAAGGAATGTCAACGTAGACGACCTTCTGCAAACGCCCAGGTCATGGAGGTGATTGCCTGTGACTGCGACGCCCCCGAGTCCCGGATTCTCGACCAGCGTCGGAGCCCTGCGCTTGCGTGAGTGGCAGCTCGGCCCGGGCCAGCCCACGCTTGTGATGGATCAGTTCTCCGCCCACGATTTCAACCTGGTCGTGGACGACCGCGCGGACGTGCACGTCAACTCGAAGGACGGCCGTTTCTATCTCGGATGGTTCCCGCTTGGCCGCCCTGGCACCGAGGGGGAGGGATGGAAGATCGCCGTTACTGGCACAGCCAAAGTGCGCGGCTACCAGATTTCATTCGGCACCGAAACGCCAGCCGGTATTGTCGCCGTCGCCGTAGCACGCGTGCTGGATGCCGCCCGGCGGGCGTGACACCGACGCTCGAGTCTGAAGTCCCAGGTCGGCCCGTCGCCTGCGTCGACAACGTTCGGGCCACGGACACGCAGGTCGGCCATCTGCCACCCACGGCCGCCGCAAGGTTGCCTGGCAGGTCTTCCGTCCATGACGCCGCGCACACCGCCGCATCGCCGGCGGCAAGTAGAACCCACAAGCACTTGGAGGCGCCCCTGCATCCCGACTTCCCGTTTGGCCCCACGCCGGCTGGCGTCCAGTCCGCGTACTGGGTAGGTCCCCGGCACCTGGCCGGTGACGACGGACGCCTGTACGACACCGTCGCCGACACACTCACCGAGCTTGGCTGGACGAGCCTGGCGATCGTCCGCGGGCGACGGGTGCCGGACGAGGCGCCGGAGGACCGTCAGGTCCTGCGCAGCACCGTCCTGCACATAAGCCCCGACACTCTCCGCTGGGCTCAATGGGTCCTGCCGGATGAGCCGTTTCACCTGGGGAGTCTGCCGATCGCCTGGCAGGTCTCCGCTCGTACGGACATGAGCAGCCCGCTTGCCCAGTGGTCTGCCTACTTCACCCCCGATGTCCCCGGGGAGGTCCTCGCCGACTTCCTCTTCGCACTCGACGCCCGCGATAAGCCCGCCGTTTCACTCGGCAGCCCCGAGCTGGTCCTCGACGCCGTTACGGCGCATGGCTGGCTCCGCGACATCGACGCGTCCGGCGCGGGCGCGGTGGACCCGACCTTCGCCTCCCACGTCCACCTCGGCGAGGTGCCGCCCCTCATTCAGGACGCCGACCCGCTCGCCCTGGTGGCCGAGCCTGACGAGGCGGTCCTGGCTGGGTGGCAGGCATGGGCCGAGCCGGTGCCTGGCGCAGGCTATCTGTGGGCCGCTTCGTTCGGCGCCAGCGTGCCGCACGACCTCGTCGCCGCGTTCGCCGATTCCTTGAGTTCTACGGCACCGGTCCTGCGCCGGGTGCTGCCCGAAAGCACTCAGGAACGGCTTCTGCGGGCTCCAGCCGGCTGACGACGGGCTGTTCTCTTGCCGATGCAACAGGCCCGGCCCACCTCGAATGAGGAGGGCCGGGCTTGTTGCATGCGTCCACGACCGGTCGCGCCGCCTCCCGGAAGCCGGGTCAGTTTTGAGGTTGCAGCCGACCTGGCCGAGGTGTCGGCGGGCGGCGACCAGCTCACAGTGGTCGGTGATGGCGGCGGCTGGGACAGGTGGTCTCGCGGTCTAGCTTGAGCGGGCCCGTCCGGCCGGACGACGGGGGTGCGGTCGGTGGTGGGGAGCACTCCCGACCACCGGCCGCCGGTTCTTGAGCTGGTGCCGTGCCTGTGTGCTCAGTCCTTGTGAGGGCGGAGGCGGTGGGCGCCCGCAGCGACGATGGTCTCCAACCGGCCGTACTCGAGCATGTCCTCGTGGGTCATGAAGGGGATGAGGGCTTCACGGTGCGGGAGGACGTACTTGAACAGAAGCTCGGCCATTTGGTGCGCGGCGGCTTTGGCCTCGGCTCCGGCCTCGGGGTTGTGGACATGGACGCCGGCGGCCTGGAGTTCTTCGAGGGTGGCGTCATCGGCGAGGGCCTGTTCCTCGTCGGTGAAGGGGCGTCCGTCGAGGTGGCGGAAGGTGCGGGTGCCCGAGGGCCGGTTGAAGTTCGTGTCGAACAGCAAGGCCATGACGTGGGGGCGAGGGGTGGGTGCGGGCATAGGGGTTCTCCTTAGCGGGGCGGGGGTGGGTGCCGATGTGCCCATGGTCTGGAGAATCCCCGGTTAGCCTAACCGGGGATTGTCGGCTACTTTTGGCGGCTCGGTTTTCGCGGTTCAGCGTCGCCGTGGGGAGCTATTCGCGGGCCGGGCCCCGATTTGCGCGGCCCGTCCCGGCGAGGAGACGGCGTGGGTGCCGCTGGCTCGCTGGCCCTGGGCGTTCTGAGGATCCGCGGGGAGGTCGGCCATCCACCGCAGCCGCCACACGAGCACGTCGCTCATGCCGTCCGCCGTGTCCAGTTCTCGTCGGGCGGCTGCCTGGGCGAGCAGGGCGGTGGGGTTGTGGCCGGCGGTCTGGGCCTCGGCGAGGGTGGCTGCGAGGGCGGGCCAGCCCGGTTCGGCGAGGATTCGGTCAGCCAGCTCGGGCAGGGCATGGCGTACGGCGGCGGAGTGGTGGCGTTGCCACGATGAGGCCAGGCTGCGGCCCCGGTGGTTGAGCAATGCCATGGGGTGCTCGGCGGCGGCCTGGTAGGCCACGCGCAGGTGCACGGCTGCTCGCTCTGCGGCCTCGGCCTGCTGAGCGTGCTGCTTCTTGGCGTGCCAGTGCGCGGCGGCGACGGCGAGGAAGATCAGCATGTCGAGCGCCATGGCCGTGGTGGCGCCGTCCTCGCCTCGGCCGAGGGTCGGGCCGCTGTGGACGAGGTCGCGGGCGGCTTGGCGCAGGGCACGGTCGTGGCCGCGTGCGGCGCGGATGTGGGAGCGGGAGGCCCGTTCGAACGCGGTTGCTGCTGCCTGTAGTTCGTGGCGGGTGTGGGCGGCGGAGGTCTTGGCGAGGGCGTCGAGGACTTCGCCGGTGGCGGCGATCTGCGCGGCGATGACGTTGTCGTCGCCGTGGTCGATGACGAGCAGGGCCTGCCAGGCGGCGGTGCTGGCGCGTCGGCGTGCGGACGCGGGCCCGGTCACCGACGGCAGGGCCGACTGCTGGGTGGCGTCGTCCGACGTCTGGGTCCAGCGTTCGCGGATGCGGGGCAGAGAGAGGTCCGGGGCGAGCTTGGAGCCGGAGTAGAAGACGGGCTCGCCCTTGGCGTTGCGGTCGTCGGGCAGGGCGACGGTGTAGCCGAGGGTGTCGCCCGATGGTGCGATGCGGCGCCGGATGAGTAGGCCGGCCGCGGCGAGGCGGTCGAAGAACTCCTCCTCGCTCGCCGCGCCGGCCACCGAGCGGCGAACGGTCTCGCGCAGTTCCTCGCGCGAGGTGCGCTGCCGGCCACGGCGGTCGGCTTTGTGGCGTTCGGCGCTGGTGGGCCGCTTGGCGGCCGTGCCGTCGCCGGCCTTCACACGGTGCAGGTCGTAGTCGGCTTCGATGCGGCGGCATTCGGCCTGGGCGCGTTTGGCGGAGCGGTGGTGGTCGGGGCGGCGGCCGTCTTCGCGGACAAGGGTGGCGATGAGGTGGATGTGGTCGTCGGCGTGGCGGACGGCTGCCCAGCGGCAGCCTGCGCCGTCGCCGGGGTCGATGCCGGTGGCGGCGATGACGCGGCGGGCGATGTCGGCCCACGCGGCGTCGGTGAGGGTGCGGTCGCCGGGGGCGGCGCGGACGGAGGCGTGCCACACGTGTGTGGCGGGGCGTGTGTCGTCGTCGAGGAGGTGCAGGGGTTCGTCCAGGAGCCGGGCGAGGTCGGCGAGGGTGGCGTTCGGGTCGCGGCCGGGGTCGGGGGCGAGGCCGTCGAACGAGGCGACGAGGTGGGGGTCGGTGTGTTCCTCGCGGCGGCCGGGGCCGTAGAGGTAGGCGAGGAGGCGGGCGGTGTCGCGGCCCTGCTTGTGGATGGAGGGGATCAAGCGGCGGTGCCTTCGGTGTTCGGGTCGGTGAGGCGGGCGGTGATGTGGCGGACGTCGTCGACGGCACGTTTGACGGCGGCGATGGTGTCCTCCAGGCCGTCGGGGTAGGCGCCGCTGTTGAGGGCACGGGCGGCCTGGTTGAGGTTGTTGTTCGCGTATCCGAGCTGGCGCCGGAGCGCGAAGAGGGCGGTCAGGGTGTCCTGACGGGTGGCGATGGTGGCTGCGGTGCGGTCGAGATCGCGGGCGGCGGCGAGGGCGCTGTGGGCGAGGAAGCCGGCGATGCTCATGCCGACCGCTTCGGCGCCGGCGGCGACGACGTCGAACTCGGATTCACTCAGGCGGACGCTGTGCGCGGGTCGCTGCTTTGGTGCGCGGATACGGGCTTTGCCCCGGCGCTTGCCAGGCTGCGATCCGCCCCCGGTCGCAGGCCCTGCCTCCCGCGCCCCCTGGCGCGGGAGGCTGCCCGCCACCCCCGGGGCGGGCACTGGTTCGGAAGCACCCCCAGCGGGGGAGTGTCCGAACCTCCAACTTGCTGCGCGTGTGACAGGTGTGGCGATCGTCTGCTCCTGGGACGGGGGGAGTTCGGGGTGCTGGTCGTGCACTACGGGATGTCCTTGTGTCGGGGTTACAGGGGTCGGTGGGTTCAGGCGGAGCGCGGTTGCGTGTGGGGCTTGGTGAACTGCTGGGCGGCGAGGTCGAGCAGCTTCACCTGACGGCGCTCCGGGAGGCGGGCGGCGGTGGCCAGGACGCCGTCGATGCGCGGATCGAGGGTGCTGACGGCGTCCAGCCCGGCGGCGCGGGCGACAACCAGGCGCAGCTCGGCCTCGAGCCAGGCCCAGTGCTCGACGGCGGGCACCGGGATCCCGTCACCGGTGCCCCTGAGACGGCTCAGGTAGTCGCCGCCGGCGGAGAGGATGTCGGGCAGCGGGATGTCGTCGCTGGCCATCCATCGGCCCTGGTCCAGCAGGGTGAGGATGGCGCAACGCAGCACGCTCATCTCGTCGTGCTCCGGAGCGGTGCAGATCGGGTAGGCGTCGTAGTTGCAGGTACAGGCGGACGAGGTCGAACGGGGCATGGCAGAAGGGCCTTTCAGCGACGGGTAGTTATTGGGGGTGAGGGAGCAGAGTTCAGTGGGGGTGGCCTGTGCGGACGGAGTCCTGGTGCTCGGCCTTGACCGCGTTGACGACGCTCTGGGCAAGGTCGGTGCCGACTTGGTGGCCGTCGGCGCGAACGGCTGCCTTGAGGACGTCGCGCGAGAGGCGGCCCGTCTCGCGGTAGATGCGCTCCGCGTACGCGATGAGGGCATCCCGCGGCAGGTCGGGCTTGCGACCCGGGCGCCTCGGGCCCGACTCCTTGCCCGGATCGGCACCGGCATCCGTGCCCGTATTCGCCTCCGCGCCTTGCTCAGTAGCGGATTGAGGGCGGGCGGTGGTTTCCGGGCGGTCCGACGGATGAGCGTCTTCATCGCCCGGATTCGGTACGGCCTTCGGGCGATCGGGCCTTGCCCGCTTCGCTGTGGCAGTGCGGGGCTGGCTGACTGGGTCGCCGGGCGTCTTCCACCGGTCGGGCAGCGGGAGCGAGGCCAGTTGGGTGGCCTGCCGTCGGGTCCCGAGCTTGCGCAGCAGCAGCTCGTCCTGGTGAGGATCGCCATCGACGTCGGCCCTCTCCAGTGCTTCGTGCAGCCGCCGCGTTGCGCGCCGGCCGCGCCCCTTGTTTCGCTTCTTCTCGGGCATCGCTTCGATCCGGAGGATCAACGTGACGGCCTGGCTCAGGGCGCGCTCGCGGATGAGCCGTGCGGCATCGGCGTCCTGGTCGTGGATGCCCAGGCGTGCCAGGAGCCTCTCGCGTGCCTGCCGACCGAGGATCGCGAGAAGGCTGCGGGAGGCGGCCTCGGGGGTGTGGTTGCGTAGCTCGATGCCCATGGCCAGGTGCCAGAGGACTGCTGCCATGACCGGGCCGATCAGGGCGCGGACCGTTCCTCCGATGGGGCCGGACTCGGCGTAGGCGGGGATGATCTGGGCTCCGGTGATCACCCACACCAGGACGCCAGGCGGGCCCGGCGCCTGCTTGGGGCCCTTCAGGTTCTGGCGCGCCATCAAGGCCATGGCGAACAAGGCCAGCTCGGCGGTGGCGAACATGAAGGCGCGCTCGACGGTGCTGCCCATGTCCAGGTAGTCGGCGGCGAACCGCCAGCTGGTGTCCGCGCTGTAGGCGGTACAGCCGAGTGCGGCCATGGCGGCGACGCGCACGGCGATGGTCGCGCGCCACCGGTTGGCGCCGGACGGCTGCCGACGCTGCTGCCGCATCAGCCGGGCAGCGAACAGGGCGAGCAGCACGAGCAATGCGAGCAGCACCCATGTCAGTGCGGGGGAGGTGGCCCAGTCCGGCAGGATCGCGGTGGTGCCGCGTACAGCGGCGAGGGATATCGGGGCAGGGGAGGGCAAGCCGGTCTCTCCAGGGGCATGGTGTGGGGCTTGTGGGGTGGTAGTGAGGGACGTTCACGGAGGGGGCGTACACGCGGGCCCCCTTCTAAAGGGGGCCCCGCGCGTGATCGCTTGGGTGCGTGTACGGCGTGGACGGTCGCGTGATCGCTCTACCTGCGGTTTCGCGGTGAGCGTGTGCGCTGTGAGCGGTTCACGGCGGTGTGCTGGCGCAGGGGCCGCGTGGACGGTCGCGTGAACGCTTTCAGGGGGTCGGTGCGGGGCTCAGCCGACGGCGGTGAGGTGGCGGGCGGAGGCGTAGTAGCGGGCCTGCTGGCCGCCTCCGGCCCCTCCGGCGATGCCGTCGGCCTTGGTGGCCAGGCCGCTGTCGACGAGGCGGCTGAGGTGGCGTCGCGCCTTTTCGATGTCGGCGCGTTCGGGGTCGCCTCCGCCGATGAGGATGGTCGCCAGGTCGCGTGCGGTCAGCCCGTTGGGGGCGTTGCGCAGCAGGACGGCGGGGTCCTTGGTGGGGTCGACGGTGGTGGTGCCGCGCACGTGGTCGTGGGTGACGTCCAGGGGGCCGACTTCGCCGGTGGGGGTCTTGAGGTGGTGCAGGGTGACCGCGGGGTCGCCTGCCCGGCCGGTGACGAACAGGACGCTGCCCGCGCCGGCGGTGATCCAGGTAGAGCCGTAGACCTGGTCCAGGCTGGGGCGCTGGCCGCGCGGCGCGTCGGCGGTGGCCTTGCGCTGGTGGTGCAGTTCCATGATCTCCACGCCATTGCGCAGGGCGCGCATGCGGGCGTTGTGGAAGGCGACCGCGAGGCTGTCGTCGACCATCGTGCTGACCGCGTCCTTGAGGCTGTCGATCACGATGGTGTCGGCCTGGTGGGCGGCGGCGAGGTCGGCGAGGAGGTCGGGCTCCTTGTCGAGGGTGGCGGGCAGCGGGCCCTCCCAGACCACGAGCCGCTCGCGCAGGATCTTCTCGTCGGTGGGGAAGACGCGGCGGGCCATGGCCTTGGCGATCTGCTTGGGGCGGTCCATGGCCAGGTAGAGCACCCGCCTGCTGGGGGCGACGGGCATCTCCAGGGCGGTCTGGTGCAGGCCGATGCGGGCGAAGATCACCTGGTGGGCCAGGGTGGTCTTGCCGACGCCCGGAGCGCCGACGATCATCAGGCTCTCGCCGGGGGCCCAGATGGTCTTCTCACGCGTGCCCCACAGAGGCTCGGCGTCCGCGCCGCTCTCTTTGACGAACGACCAGCCGTCGGTGGCGAAACGGGACAGCCGCCCCTGTCCCGAGGCGAGCGCGCGCTCGCGTTCGGCGCGTACTTCCGCTTCGATCTCGCTGCGGATCGCCTCGGGATTCGCACCGGGCTCCTGGGCCCGCTGGAGGGTGCGTACGGCGGAGGTCACCAGGCGGCGCAGGTCGGCCTTCTCGCGGACGATCTCCGCGTGGTGCGCCGCGCTTCCGGTGCCGTAGGGCGCGTTGGCGAGCTGGAACACGTAGGCGTGACCGCCGACCCGTTGCAGGTCCCCTTGCTGCTGGAGCAGTTCGGTGAGGACGATCGGGTCGGTCGGCTTGTCCTCGCGGTGCTGGGCGAGGAGCGCGCGCCAGATGGTCTCGTGCGCGGGCCGGTAGAAGGCGTCGTCGCCCAGGATGGGTCGGACCGCGTCGATGATGTCGGCTTGGTGCATGCAGGCGCCGAGGACTGCGCACTCGGCGTCCACGTTGAAGGGCGGCTCCATCGGCGTGGGGCCCTCGTTGAAGCGGGATGGCGTCTGGGGTGGCAGGGTCGTACCCTGGGGCATGGAGCTCCTCATCCGGCAGGCCATTACGGGGCGGCAACCCCGGCCTCCGGTTTCGATCGTTCAGGGATGGATGGTTGTGCGGTGGAGCCTCTACTTCGGCCCCGGTGTTCGTAGCACCGGGGCCGCTTGCGTGTGCGGATCCGTTCGCCGCTGTACGGCGGACTACGACCATAGCCGAGATTTTCGGCAACGCAACGCCTTGCATTTCACTCCGCAACGATGTTTAGTTGTGGATGCTAGCCCCAGTGGATCCGTTGAAGCGTGAAGGGAGGTGCGAGTGAGCGGTGAGGAAGGCGCGGAGCGCGCCGGCCCCGGTCGTCCGATGCCGGAGGAGCACGTCGCCGCCCGCATCAAGCTGGAGCGCGAGGTCCGCGGTTGGAGCACGGTGAAACTCGCTGAGGAGATGGCCGCTGCCGGCCATCCGATCAACCAGTCGGCGATCTGGCGCATCGAGAGCGGCAAACCCCGTCGCAGAGTCAACCTCGACGAGGCCCTCGGCTTCTGCAAGGTCTTCGACATCACCATGCAGGACCTGACCGGACCGCCAGGAGAGCTGGCCACGCCCCGTATCCGCGAGCTCGCCCGTGAGTACGTCCAGATGACGCGGGAGTACCGCCAACTGCGAGCGGCGATCGACCGGAACCAGATGCACCTGCACGAGATCGACATGGAACTCAACGCATACGGGGACAAGGGTCCCGAGCAGAGGGGACAGGTCGACGAACTCCTCCGGCTCGAAGAACGGGCCCTGCAGAGGAGCCTGCACCCATCCCGGGCGCACCTGCGAAACCAGGGGCAGCCACCCACCGGCGAATAGCCGGCTACTGCCCTCCCCCGGCGCTATGAACGCCGAGAAACCGCACGCGCGGCGACCTCCGTCGCCGACGATCATTCACCGACCCATCCATCCCTGAACGACGCCACCGGCCAGGCCGACGGGAGTTGCCGCTCCCTCGACGCCGCGATGCCGGCGCGAGGAGTACCCCATGCCGCAGCCCGCGCTGCCCATTTCCCAGATAGCCCAGCTCCTGGACGTCCCCGAAGACGCCCTGCGCACCTTGATGGTCGAGCGGCGATCCGCCGGCGACACGACCCTGGTCGCGCTGACCGTTGCCGAGGCAGCTCGCCGGATCGGCATTGGCCGCACCAAGCTGTACGAGTACGTCTCCTCCGGCGAGATCGCCTCGGTCAAGATCGGCAGCTTGCGCCGCATCCCAGCGGAGGCGGTGAACGACTTCCTGGCCCGCCGGCTGTCGGCGACCGACTTCGGAGCCGCCGCATGACGCGAGCCTCTGCACCGAAGCCCCGCCAGCCCAACGGCGCCTCGTCCATCTACCTCGGCAAGGACGGCCGCTGGCACGGCCGCGTCACCGTCGGCGTCAAGGACGACGGCACCACGGACCGTCGCCACGTCGGCCGCAAGACCCGCGCCGAGGTCACCAAGCTCGTACGCGAGCTGGAACGGCAGCGCGACAAGGGCGCCGTCCGCAAGGCCGGCCAGTCGTGGACCGTGAAGACGTGGCTCACCCACTGGGTCGAGAACATCGCCGCCGCGCACGTCTCGGAGAACACGATCGACGGCTATCGGGTGGCGGTCTACCACCACCTCATCCCCGGCCTGGGCGCCCACCGCCTGGAGAAGCTCGATCCCGAGCACCTGGAGCGCTTCTACAAGAAGATGCAGGACAACGGCAGCGCCGCCGGCACCGCCCACCAGGCGCACCGCACGATCCGCACGGCGCTGAACGAGGCCGTGCGCCGCAAACACCTCACCGCGAACCCGGCCTCCATCGCCAAGGCCCCCAAGGTCGAAGAGGAGGAGGTCGAGCCGTACACCGTCGAAGAGGTCCAGCACCTGCTCGCCGAGGCCGCCAAGCACCGCAACACCGCTCGCTGGGTGATCGCCCTGGCCTTGGGCCTGCGGCAGGGCGAGGTCCTCGGCATGCAGTGGGACGACGTCGACTTCGAGCTCGGCGTCATCCGCGTACGCCGTGGCCGGTTGCGGCCCCGCTACAAGCACGGCTGCGGAGACCGCTGCGGACGCAAACCCGGCTTCTGCCCCCAGAAGATCAACACCCGCCGCGAGACGAAGAACGCCAAGTCCCGCGCCGGTCAACGCCCCATCGGCGCCCCCGACGAACTCCTCCAGCTCCTCCGGCAGCACCGCGAGAAGCAGGCCCGCGAGCGAATCCGTGCCCGCGACCTGTGGACGGAGAAGGGGTACGTGTTTACGTCGCCCACCGGCGAGCCCCTGAACCCGAACACCGACTACCACAAGTGGAAGGAGCTGTTGAAGGCCGCGGGCGTCCGCGACGCCCGCCTTCACGACGCCCGCCACACCGCGGCGACGGTCCTGCTCATCCTTGGCGTCTCCGACGCGGTCGTCGACTCCATCATGGGCTGGGAGCCCGGCAAGTCCGCCCGGATGCGCCGCCGCTACCAGCACTTGACCAGCCGCGTCCTCAAGGACACCGCTGCCAAGGTCGGTGGCCTCCTGTGGGGGACGGACCAGGCCGAGGGGAGTGCCGCGCCGGAGGCCCGCCAGAGCCCCGTGCCCGCCGAGCTGGTGGTGCACGTCGCCCGTCTCGGCGAGCGGCGCGTTCCCTTCCTTCACCGCGAGCACGCCGACGAGGTCGTCGCACGGTGGAGCGAGGACTGGCCCGACCACACCGCCGAGGTCGAGGAATGGGACCGCTGGCGCTGGGAACACCAGGGCCCCGACGGCGCGAGCGCCATCCGTGATCGCATGCCAGAGCGAACTGTGGTCTTCCACGCCCAAGCCGCCTTCCTCCCCGGCGGGGAACGCGCGGTGACCGGCGTGCCCGAACAGTGGTCAGTGCCAACCTGGGAATTCGAGACCGACCGCTACACGGACCGCGCCTCGGCCTGGCGCACGGCCCGGCGCCCCGGCACGGGAAAGGAGGTCGAGGCCCAGGTGCGAGGCAGGGACAAGACAGCCGTCGAGGCGGCCTTCACCGAAGCGTGTACACAGGCTGTGGATCGCGCCCAGAACCCGGGAAAGTACGGGGACACCGACGACTGGTAATGCGCTGAACGCCGCCCACCGCGGCAAGCCACGTTGGAGCTCCCGCAGAAGATGCCCATGGGATCAGGCTCGTTGATCTCCCCACTCCTTGGTCAACTGGATGGGAGGCCCAACTTGTCGAAAAACGCTCGGTTCCGCTCGGTGGCCGCATTGACGAGGCGGTCGAAGCTCACCACTTCGATGTAAGCCTTGTACGGCTCGTTGAAACCGAAGTAACCCATTCCGTCGTGGGTGGGACGTAGGCTCGCGTATTTACATCTATCCACCATCGTCGGTGTGAGATCGGCGATGACGTAGCAGAAAGCGGGCGCCTCATGTGTCTCGGGGATCTGTCGCCCCGATGCGGTCTTCACGCCTCCGGCGCGCACACGCTTCACATAGTCCAGGCACTGCTGGATCGGATCCTTGTCCTCCGACGCGTCGTTACGCATCGGCCGTTTGATTTCGATCACGACGATGGACGGCAGCGGGAGCGTCTCGCCCTCCGCGGCCAGCACCGGGGAGCCGACGAGCCGAGTCGCGAGCACGTCGGGCTCCCTCGTCGAATCGGATCCTGTTACCGGCATGCTCTTGAGCGTTTTGTCGGAGGCCAGGTAGTCGTGGAACGCAAGCCGCTCGTCGATGATCCACAGGTTCGAGGCGTCAGTGCCGATCTCGTTCGAGTCGGTCCGCATCGGGATCAGCAGCGAGTGGATCGCGTCCTCCTTGCTGTATTTGCCCCGGTCGTCGGACCTGATCAGTCTGGCGAGTACATCGAGGATCGCTCGCCGACGCGAGACGTACGCAGCCAGGTCGGACTGGTTGATGTCGGTCACCGTGTCTAGATACCGGGCGAGCCGTTCTGCGTAGCCCTCCGGCTGAGTGGCGCCGTCTTCGGCGAAGACGGCATGGCCCTCGGCGATTGCGGCGGCCTCAAGCTTCTGTAGGTTGCCGTGCAGCAGCAACTCAAGGTCGTGGTCCTTGATGGACGGATCCACAGTTACGCCGAGCGACTCGAGCCGCGACAGAACGGGTCGGTACCTCGGTGCCTGGGTGCTCACGAACTGGTTGACCCGAGCCTTGCCTTCCTCCCGCGCTGCACTGAGCGGGCCGGCGAGGATCCTCTCCACTTCCTTCAGCACGCCCTCGCGGATGTCGTCGAGTGACACATCCTCGATTAGTGCTGAGCCCGGCACGCGCTCGGCGATGTCGAAGGCCGTGCGGTCCGCGCGGACGTGGTTGTCCAGGAAGGCGGAAGACAGGTAGCAGACATACGTGAACTGGGAGGACGCCGCGTCCTTGAGCCGTCCGTAGAGCCCGGGCACCTTGCTTGTGAGGTTCTCCTCCATGACCACGCGGCTCGCGGCACACCAGTACAGCCGCGGTGCGGGATTGCGTGTCGAGGACTTGAGACGGAGGTTGACCATGTCGAATTTCTGCCCTTTGACGTCGATCGAGGTCATCGGCATCTCGGAGTCCACGAAATCGTCCATGAGGGTGGTGAGTGAGACGCTCTCGTCGTCGTCGGTCACCGTAATGTCAGGCGCGCCGCCCGGGCGGAGGAAGTACCAGACGCAGTGCTCGAACATCTCGCGAGCGATGGCGTCGACGGACTTCGCCGCGCTCTGCTGGAAGGGCTTCTTGAACCCGTCGAGACTCACGATCGTGCCGATATTTCCTAGGCCGTTCGATTCCTCGCCCGGCTCTACCTCCCCATCGACGGAGAACCGGAACTGCCGTCCTCGGAGTCCACCGGCTTCGCCTTCGTAGCCGCTGCGAATCGAGACTCTGTCGAACGCCTTGAGCCAGAGTAGGCGTCCCACGCCACGGCAGCCGAAGGCGGACTTATGGTCGCTGTCCAGCGTCTCGAACGAGGTCATGTTTTCAGGGGTGAAGCCCACCCCGTTGTCCTCGATGCTGAAGCCGACGATCGGCTTCAGCGCCGCGCGTCCAGGGCCAGCGGGACCGAGGTCGAGTACCTCCTGCGGGCTGCGCTGGATCCTTACGCTCAGACGGCCACGCTCAACGTCACCGCCGAATCGGGCGTCGATCGCCTGAATGCCGTTAACCACGGCCTCAAGGAGCGGCAAGAGCGCATGGCTCTTCGGCAGGCTCGTGTTCCGGACCCGGCCAGCCAGCGACGTGGTCAGCGCCATGGTTTCCTCCTCGCTCCGACGCCGCCAACCCTATCGGTGACCGCGGTGGAGAGCGTGCTCGGCGAACGATCCCAAATTCCGGTCTCTGACGTGCAAATAGATCAGTTTCAAGGTCACCAGGACCTCGATGCCTTCGACTTGTCTGTTCCGTGTGGAGCGACGAAGCTCCGCTCTGGATCGCTGACCTTAGGATGCACGGAACTGTGGACAGAGCCGTTTCAAGGATTCTCATCAAAGGCGAGCATCAGGCCCAAGCAGCACGGCTAGACCCGGCACCCGCCACGGGTTGCCGGGCCTCGTGGCGTTCGTCAGTCGACGAGGTAGTGGGCTTCGATGTAGGCGACGGTGGAGTCGTACGGTTCCCCGACCGGCTTCAACATGTACCGGCGGAAGACCGCGGCGGTCGCGCGCCGGGCGCCTCGATTGCGAGCGTCCGCGTTGTCCCATGCCTGGGCGAGGGTGCGAGTGACCACCTGGTCGATCTCTTCGGCCAGGTTTCTCTCCGTGACTGTGAGGCCGGACGGCGCGTGATCGAGGATGATCCGTGACAGCACACCCACGTGGTCGTCGTCCAGAACGACGACGGCCTCGGCGGGGTGCTTCTCCGCGTTGACGATGGCGCGGGCGATCCGGAGCGCTTCGGACAGGAACTCCAGGGCGTCCTGGGCGTTCTGGATGATCCGGTCCCGCAGCTGCTTGATCCGCTCTGCGAGGGCCGTGTACTTCGCAGACCCCGGTTCGACGCCCTTGTCGAGGGCGGCCTTGATGTGGTCCAGGATCTCCGCAGCGGACGGCGGCTTCTTGTCCTCGTCGACGTCCTTTCGGGACTTGGGGCGGACGAGGGCCAACAGCTCCTTGAGAATGGCGATGCCCTGGGCGTCCAGGACGAGGGCTTCCTCCTGGGAGGCGACTACGGAGAAGGAGTGAACGTGGGCGTTGATGATCTCCAGGACCATCGGCCCCAGCTCGGCCAGCCGTTCCTTCCTCTCCTCGTCGGACGACTTCTTGAACAGGGTCGTGTAGACGGATCCGAACAGCCCGAAGCCGTCCCGATACTTGGCGACCCGCTTGTCGGTGTTTATGAGCGGATACAGGCGGGCCAGGAGTCGGTAGTCCTTGGAGAACACCTCGGCGGCGCCCGGGTTGGAGTCCAAGAAGACGTTGATGGCTCGCACGGACTCGTATCCGTGGACCGTGAGGTCCAAGTCGTCCACGTCCACGAAAAGGTCTTCGATACGGGCGAAGACGGTGCGGAATTCGGCGACCAGCTCAGACACGTCGCTGACGAACCCGCCCCCCTTGCCGGCCCCCGTCGCGGTGGGGTCGACAACCGCCCGCTGGACTTCCTCGGCCAGGCCGATGTAGTCGACGACCACGCCCGAGGTCTTCACGAACCCGGTCGGGGACACCCAGGTGCGGTTCGGGCGGGTGATCGTCTGGAACAAGGTGTGGGCCTTCAGCGGCTTGTCCAGGTAGAGGACACCTTCGTTGGGGGCGTCGAAACCCGTCATCAGCTTCGCGGTCACCACCAGGAAGCACAGCGGGTCGTCGGCGGCGAGGAACCGGCGCTTCTGCTCCTCCTCCTCGGTCTCCGAGAGCTGGTACGGCCGCATGGCGGCGACTTCGTCCTTGGAGTCCGAGACGGAGATGTTGACCTCGGCGGTGATCCGGTCGTGCTTCCCGACCTCGGTGAGCACTTGCGACGCCTCGAAGCCTGCCAGCAGCTCGTTGATCTTGTCCGTGTACGCCACGGCCAGCTCACGGTTGAAGGCGACGACCTGGGCCTTGAGGCCGTTGCGGTAAGCGCCGGCCAGGTAGTGGTCCACGATGTCCTGGCAGACCGTGTGGATGCGGTGGGGGTTGGCGAACACCGAGGTGAGGCGACCGAATTTGCGGGACAGGGTCTCACGGTCGGGATCGTCTAGGTCGAAGTCGTCGGCGAACTGGTCGAACTCGGCCTGCAACGCCTGGTCGTCTATCTCGAACGAGACGGGGCGCGGGTCCAGCATGACCGGGACGGTCGCCTCGTCCAGCAGGGACCGGGACACCGAGTACCGGTGCAGCACCCTGCCCGGGTCGGTCTCCTCGCCGAAGAGGGCGAAGGTGTCAGTGGCGAGGTTTCTGATGGGGGTGCCGGTCATGCCGAAAAACTTCGCGTACGGCAATGCTGCGCGCATCTGGCCGGCCAGGGACTTCGACTTGGCGGACTGCGTACGGTGTGCCTCGTCGACCAGCACGATGACGTTGTCTCGGGTGGAAAGGTTCTTGCCGGCGTCGGCGAACTTGTGAACGGTCGTGGAGATGACGCCGCGCACGTCGTCAGCCAGCAGAGAGCGCAGTTCCTTGCTTGTGGCCGGCTGGTGGAAGTAGGCGTCCCCCATCGCGGAGGTGAACACCCCGGAGGTCTGCCGGACGAGATGGGTTCGGTCCGAGAGCAGGATGATCGTGGGCGACTCGGTTCGGGTGTCGGCTAGCAGCAGCGAGGCGGCGAACACCATCAGCAGCGTCTTCCCGGACCCCTGGTGGTGCCAGACCAGGCCCTTGGACCCGCCCTCCAGGACCCGCTCGTGGATCAGGTGCGCGGCCTCCATCTGCGGGTAGCGGGGCAGGTACTTCTTGTCCGCCCCGCCCCCGGAAGTGTCGAAGAGGGCGAAGTTGGCGAGCATGTCCAGGACGGTCGACGGATTGAGGAGCAGCTGGACGGAGCGCTGCACGTCGGCCTGCCCGGACAGGTTCTCGTCGTCGTCGGTAGACCGGAACGGCTGCCACAGGTTCGTGGGCGCGCCGACGGCACCGAACCGCAGCTTCAGCCCGTCGGAAGCGACGGCGAAGATGTTGGGGGTGAAGAACCACGGGTACTCGGTGGCGTACACGTTGTTGATCTCGCGGGCGGCGTCGGCCCAAGCGGACTTCGCGGTCGGTGACTTTACCTCGACCACTACCAGGGGCATGCCGTTCACCCAGTACACAAGGTCGAAGCGGCGAGAGGTCTTGCCAGGGACGGTTATGGTCACTTCGTCCGACACAACCAGCGTGTTGTCAGTCGGGCGCGCGAAGTCGATGATCTTCAGGGCGTGCCAGACACCGTCGCGGTCTCGGAACTCCTTATGCCCGCGCAGCAGGCGCAGCACCTGCTCGTTGGCTCGTACCAGGCCGCCGTCGACAGCGTTTACGGTGGCAACGATCTCCTCGACCACGGCGTCCACGTCGAAAGCGTCGATCACCCCAGCGTTGAGCCGGACGATGGCATCCCGCAGCTGGCCGACGACCACCGTCTGCGTCGTCTCACGAGGCAGCGACCTGCCCGCTGTGAAGCCCCAGCCCATCGGGAGGGACCACCGAATCATCAGATTCTGGAACTCACGCTCGCGAATGCCCTTCGCCATGGGTCAGACCTCCAGCTTGGCGGACTCGATGTCGATGGTGCGATCCAGTAGCCCGTTGAGCAGCGACGGACGAATCTTGCGCAGGCGGTCAGCTTCAGCACGGGTCGCGGCCTGGCTTGCTCGAACCGAATCGATAGCAACCAGCGCTCGCTCCTGATCAGCGAGCGAGTCGGGCATGGGGATCGTCTGGGTCAGTACCAGGCCCTTGCTTAGATTTGGCTGCGACGAGCCGACCGCACGATGGCGAAGGTCGTCGGTCTTTGACCTGACCGCATGGAGTAGGAACCGTGGCAGGACCACGCTCTCGTCCGGGGCCAGGGCGAGCACCGCCTGGTTCGTGGAGACGGGCGCTTCGACGAATCCCGCCCTCCCCTTGGTGTCACCTTGTCCGTACATAGCTACGACGGTCGCGCCCGGCGGAACCATCTTCGCGCTACTGCCTTGCAGCCCTGCTTCGGTGATGAACTCCGAAGCCGTGACGATGCTGTCGTTCTCGACCTCGCCCGACTTGAGCCACGGGATGTCGCCGCCGTAGAACTCGGGCTTACTTCGTGAGGGCGTCCCTCCGGCGAAGGCCGCTGACACCACTTCGCTGATCTTGACCTCGCCGTAGCGCGCTCCGAGCGAGCGGAGAAAGCCCCGGTACACGCCCTCCAGCGCCTCGGCCTCGGCGTCGAGTGCGGTGATCTGCTCGTCGACCGCACCGATGACCTCAACGATTCGCTCTTGCACGGATACAGGCGGCAGGGTGACGGTGGCAGCGTAGAACTCTCCCAGGCGGACGTTCAGCGCGCCGTGGGCACGGGCGCCCTCTCGGAGCATGCCAGCGAGCGAGCCGAAGAACTGGTCGGAGTTGAGGGCAAGTTCCAGGTACTCGGGGAGCGCAGGCCCATCCTTGGCCTCGAACACGAAGTACAGCGGGGAGACGATGCCCGGCTCGTCTCTGAGGTTGCGAGCCACTGTGCCGTAGGCGGCCGACTTCGACGTGCTCTTGTTGTAGACGAACTGCCCCGGTGCGACAACGTAGTAGCCCGAAGTGTCTTTGCTCGCGACCTTCTTCGTGAAGAACGCTTCCTGCGCGATCAGCCCGTGCTCGGCGGAGACAGTCAGAACGTTCTGGTTGGCCCCGTCCACGTTCTTCTTGGTGACGCGCGTGACGACTTCCGACAGAGAGACCTGCCGCCAATCGCTCATCGAAGGCTTCGTTCCCTGCGGCGGAACGGCCACCTTGCGGCGCACACGAGTCTGCGGGCCACTGAGGGTGATCTGCTCCCAGTCACTCATCGAAGCCCTCGATCCCTGCGTCGGAGAGGACGGCGAGCATGTGCTGCTCGGTCTTCTGGCGCTCGGCTCGGGCGATGTTGTAGGCGTCGATCAGGGTGCCGAGGTCTTCCTGCTCGACAGTGGCCTGCTTGATGTACCTGCCGATGTGGAGGTCGTACCCATTCGCCGCAATCTCCGTGGTGGGCACGAGGCGTGCGGCCAGACCGCCGTCACCGTCGGGCTCCACCGGGTTACTGCCTGCGCCGAAGGTTGAGTGGTAGGCGGCCACAGTGTCGGCGATGTCTACTGTGGTGATGGTGTTGCGGTTCTTCCCCTTGGCGAACCGCCTGGAGGCGTCGATGAACAGGACCCCGTGTCGGCGCTCCTTGGCTTTGGTGCCGGGGGCGCGGAACACGAGGATGCAGGTCGGGATGGAAGTCGAATAGAAGAGGTTCGCCGGCAGGCCGATCACGGCTTCCAGGAGGTCGTCATCGAGGACCCGCTGGCGGATTGCGGCTTCCTGGCCGCCGCGGAACAGGACGCCGTGAGGCAGGACGACGCCGGCGCGCCCCTTCTTCGGGTCCATCGACGCGATCATGTGCTGGACGAACGCCCAGTCCGCCGACGACTGCGGGGCGACGCCGCCGATGGCGCGCGGGTCGTTACTCCAAGGCTTCCACTTCAGGCTGTAGGGCGGGTTAGCGAGGATCACATCGAACTGCGCGATGGACCCGTCCGGCTTCTTGAAGCGTGGGTCCCTCAAAGTGTCGCCGACCTCGACCTGGAACTGGGTGAGGTTGTGCATGAAGAGGTTCATGCGTGCCACACCGGCAGTGTCCGGTACGGCCTCCTGCCCGTGCAGGCTGAGCGTGTAGCCACGTCCACCGTGGGCCTTCAAGAGGTTCGCGGAAGCGATGAGCATGCCGCCCGACCCGCAGGTCGGGTCGTACACCGACTCGAAGCTCTTGGGGTCCAAGACCTCGACGATCAGTTCGACGACCTCGCGCGGGGTGAAGAACTGGCCGGCGCGAGTGCCGGACCCGTCGGAGAACCGCTTCAGCAGGTACTCGTATGCCCCGCCCAGCACGTCGTGGGACATGTTGCCCTCGTGCATCTTCGGGGTGCGGTCCATTGCCCGCATGACCGCCGCTAGCACCTCCCCCGACAACACGTCCTCGGAAGTCCAGGCCATGGATCCGAACAGGCGGGAGAACTTGGCAGGGTTGGCCGTCTCGATGGCCTGCAGGGAGGCGCGGACCCGCTGACCCAAGCCGGGCTGGGTGACGGTGGCCAGGATGGACGACCAGGAGGCGCGGCGCTCGGCGACGGTGCCAGGGTGGATGAAGGGGATCTTGAACGTCTGGTAGTTGCTGTACTCGACCTCGTGGGCTTCCTCGGCTGAGAGGCCGAGGTCCTCGTTCTCCTTGAGGAAGGTCTGGTGGTTGTGCTCCCAGGTGTCCGACAGGTACTTCCAGAACATCAGAGGGAAGACGACCGAGGAGTATTGCGCCTCGGGCATCGCCACGCGCAGCTCGTCGGCTGCGTCCCACAACCGGTTCTCGATCTCCTGCTGGGTCACTGCCATCAGTTGGAGGTGTCCTTGCTCGTCAGAGGGTGGCGATGCAGAGGCCGCGGTGTTCCTGCTGGGCATCCCAGTTTCGGGCGTGCCCGGCATGTACACGACGGGCACGTCCCTGCCGGGGGAGCAACGATATCCCTCCCCAGGGCCACGAAAAGCGGCAAACGACCTGAACCAGCAACGCGACCGGCCGCCCGCTTGTTGATCAAGCATGCCCAGCGTCGCGCATGCGGAGGAGGCGCCTGACAGTCGCGTCGTGGTCGCTGCGGTGAGGCTGTGAAGGAGGCCCAGGCTCGTCGACCAGCGACGTGGTCCTAGGCGGAGGGGTCGGAAGGCTGTCCGAGGAAGTTCGCGGCCATCCGTCCTGTGCAACTGAGACCAAAACTGAGACCACGCACGAAGAAGGGCCCCACCGCGAACGGTGGGGCCCTTCGACATCGTGCCCGGTGAGGCACTGGCGGAGGATACGAGATTCGAACTCGTGAGGGGTTGCCCCCAACACGCTTTCCAAGCGTGCGCCCTAGGCCACTAGGCGAATCCTCCGCCGCAAACAATACAAGACGCTGAGGGGTGCTCGCGAACGTGATCCAGAAGAGGTTTCCGCGGTCGGGATCGGGGGACCGCGGGGCCTCTGGGATCAGGTACCCTTGGCGGAGCCCCTCACGTGGCGCTATCTGACTGAACTCCCCCAGGGCCGGAAGGCAGCAAGGGTAGGTCGGCTCTGGCGGGTGCGTGGGGGGCGCTTGCGTTCCCGGGTTGTCAGTGGGCGCCTATAACCTCGTATACGTGTCGTCTCTCGCGCTGTACCGCCGCTACCGCCCCGAGTCCTTCGCCGAGGTCATCGGGCAGGAGCATGTCACCGACCCGTTGCAGCAGGCCCTGCGGAACAACCGGGTCAATCACGCGTACCTGTTCAGCGGGCCCCGCGGCTGTGGCAAGACGACCAGTGCGCGCATCCTCGCGCGCTGTCTGAACTGTGAGCAGGGTCCCACTCCCACGCCCTGCGGGGAGTGCCAGTCCTGCCGTGACCTGGCGCGGAACGGGCCGGGATCGATCGACGTCATCGAGATCGACGCCGCCTCCCACGGTGGCGTGGACGACGCCCGTGACCTGCGGGAGAAGGCCTTCTTCGGCCCCGCCTCCAGCCGGTACAAGATCTACATCATCGACGAGGCGCACATGGTCACCTCGGCGGGCTTCAACGCCCTGCTGAAGGTGGTCGAGGAGCCGCCGGAGCACCTCAAGTTCATCTTCGCCACCACCGAGCCGGAGAAGGTGATCGGGACGATCCGGTCCCGTACGCACCACTATCCGTTCCGGCTCGTGCCGCCCGGCACCCTGCGGGAGTACCTGGGCGAGGTCTGCGGGCGCGAGGGCATCCCCGTCGCGGACGGCGTGCTGCCGCTCGTCGTGCGCGCGGGTGCCGGATCCGTGCGTGACTCGATGTCCGTGATGGACCAGCTGCTCGCCGGCGCCGCCGACGACGGTGTGACATACGCCATGGCGACCTCTCTTCTCGGCTACACGGACGGGTCCCTGCTCGACTCGGTCGTGGACGCCTTCGCCGCCGGTGACGGTGCGGCGGCCTTCGAGGTCGTGGACCGCGTCATCGAGGGCGGCAACGACCCCCGCCGCTTCGTCGCCGACCTCCTGGAGCGGCTGCGCGACCTGGTGATCCTCGCCGCCGTGCCGGACGCCGCCGAGAAGGGGCTCATCGACGCTCCCGTGGACGTCGTGGAGCGGATGCAGGCGCAGGCGTCCGTCTTCGGCGCGGCTGAGCTGAGCCGGGCTGCCGATCTGGTCAACACCGGACTGACCGAAATGCGCGGGGCCACCTCGCCCCGGCTCCAGCTGGAGCTGATCTGCGCGCGGGTGCTGCTGCCCGCCGCCTTCGACGACGAGCGGTCGCTCCAGGCCCGGATCGAGCGCCTCGAGCGCGGTGCCGCCGCCGCGCCCCCCGCCGTCTTCACGGCCGGTTCGCCCGCGCCCGCCATGGGGTACGTCCCCGGGCCCGGCGCCCATACGCCGATGGCCCCGCCCCCGCCCGCCCCTGTCCAGCAGGCCCCCGCCCCGCAGGCCGCCGCGCCCACGCCCGTACAGCCGCAGCCCGCACCCGTACAGCCCGCACCCGTACAGCCCGTACAGCCGCAGCCGGCCGCGGAAGGGCCCCGGCCCGGTGCCTGGCCCGGAGCCGCCACCCCCGGCGCCCCCGCCCCCGGTGCCTGGCCGGGTGCCTCGACTCCCGCGCCGCAGGCTCCCGCCCCCGCGCCGCAGGCCGCGCCGGCAGCCGCATCCGCTCCCGCCCCCACCGGCGACATGGCCCAAGGCGCCGCCCAGGTGCGGAACATGTGGCCGTCGATCCTCGACGCGGTCAAGAACAAGCGCCGCTTCACCTGGATCCTGCTCAGCCAGAACGCCCAGGTGGCGGGGTTCGACGGCACCACCGTCCAGCTCGGCTTCCTCAACGCCGGTGCCCGCGACAACTTCGCGAGCAGCGGCAGCGAGGACGTCCTGCGCCAGGTCCTGGCCGACCAGTTCAACGTGCAGTGGAAGATCGAGGCAATTATCGACCCGTCGGGCGGCGCCACGCCGCCGCCCGCGGCGACCGGCTTCGGCGGCGGACGCCCGGCCCAGGCCCCCGCCCCGCAGCAGCAGTGGTCTTCCCCACAGCAGACCCAGCAGACACAGCAGTCCCATCAGGCCCAGTCGGCGCACCAGGCCCCGCAGGCGCCCCCCGCCCCACCGGCCCAGCAGGCTTCCGCGGCCGCCTCCGCATCCCGGAACCAGCAGGCCGCGCCGCCCGTCCACCACGCGCCGCCGCCCGTCGCGCCCGAGGACGACGTGCCGGAGGAGGACGATCCGGACCTCGTCGACTCCGCTCTCTCGGGCCACGACCTGATCGTGCGCGAGCTCGGAGCCACCGTTGTGGAGGAATACACGAACGAGTAGGGACGTCTCGCTCGGTGGCCCGCACAAGGGGCATCCCGCCACGCGGGCTACCCTGGCTGGCGTGAAGGTCCTCGTCATCGGCGGCGGCGCCCGCGAACACGCCCTGTGCCGCTCTCTCTCCCTCGATCCCGACGTCACCGCTCTGCACTGCGCGCCCGGCAACGCCGGAATCGCGGAGGTCGCCGAGCTGCACCCCGTCGACCAGCTGGACGGCGACGCCGTCGCGCGGCTCGCCGGCGAACTCCAGGCCGACCTGGTCGTCGTCGGCCCGGAGGCCCCGCTCGTCGCGGGTGTCGCCGACGCCGTCCGCGCGGCCGGCATCCCCTGCTTCGGCCCGTCCGAGCAGGCGGCGCAGCTGGAGGGCTCCAAGGCGTTCGCCAAGGACGTCATGGCCGGGGCCAACGTCCCGACCGCCCGCAGCTACGTCTGCACCACCGCCGAGGAGATCGACGAGGCGCTCGACGCCTTCGGTGCTCCGTACGTGGTGAAGGACGACGGCCTCGCGGCCGGCAAGGGCGTCGTGGTCACCTCCGACCTCGCCGAGGCCCGCGCCCACGCGCTCGCCTGTGTGTCACAGCGTCGCGAAGCGACTCGTTCCGGGGCGGTGGCGGGCGACGGGCGGGCGGTCATCGAGGAGTTCCTGGACGGCCCCGAGGTCTCCCTCTTCGCGATCACCGATGGCGTCACCGTCCTCCCGCTCACCCCCGCGCAGGACTTCAAGCGCGCGCTCGACGGCGACGAGGGCCCGAACACCGGCGGCATGGGCGCGTACTCCCCGCTGCCCTGGGCCGACCCCAAGCTGGTCGACGAGGTCATGGACACCGTCCTCCAGCCGACGGTCGACGAGCTGCGCCGCCGCGGCACCCCGTTCCAGGGCCTGCTGTACGCGGGTCTGGCGATCACCAGCCGTGGCGTGCGGGTCATCGAGTTCAACGCCCGCTTCGGCGACCCGGAGACCCAGGTCGTGCTGGCCCGGCTGCGGACCCCCCTCGCGAGCGTCCTGCTGAACGCCGCCAACGGCACCCTCGACAACGAGCCGCCGCTGACCTGGCGCGAGGACGCGGCCGTGACCGTGGTCGTCGCGTCGCACAACTACCCGGCGACCCCGCGCACGGGTGACCCGATCGACGGCCTGGACGAGGTCGCGGCGCAGGATGCACCGCACGCGTACGTCCTGCACGCCGGGACGAAGCGGGACGGCGACGCGATCGTGAGCGCCGGCGGCCGCGTCCTGTCGGTCACCGCGACCGGAAAGGACCTGGCGCAGGCCCGCGAGCGGGCGTACAAGGCGGTCGGCCGCATCCGGCTGGACGGCTCGCAGCACCGTACGGACATCGCGCGCAAGGCCGCGGGGGAGTGAACCTCTAACCACCCCGAACCGTCATCACCTTTGCCCAAAGCCATTCCATCGAGTGACGACTGAGCCATCCGGATGACGCCTGCCGACGCCCCAACTAGGGTGCGGCGCAGGCGTTCCGGCACTTGGCCCACCGGCATTGCGATGTCAGTGGCGGGTGCCACAGTGGGGGAGTGAGCAACACCGCCACAGGCAGTCCCGACGAGGGCAGGAGGGGGTGATGTACGGCGTGTCCGGTACCGGTTCGGTTGTCGGCGAGGAGATGGGTGCGCGCGCCGCGCGCCTCCGGGCCCTCGCCGTGCTCCGGGTCCGCGGCAGGGCGCTGGGCGTCGCCGTGCTCCCGGCCGCCGCGGCCGTGGTCCTGTACGCGGGCGGGGTCACCGGCCATATGACCGGGGCCGGCTGGGACACGGCCCGCTGGCTCACCACGGTGCTCGCGCTGGTCGTCCTGCTCGCCGCGGCGGCCGTGGCCCTGGTGATCGCGCGCTCCCGGCCCGCCGTCACCCCCACCGTCGAGCTCGCCGAGACCTCGGCCCCCGATCTCTACCGCATGGTGCGGGACCTGGCCGACCGGCTCGGCGTCCCCGCGCCCTCCGCGATAGCCCTCACACCCGACTGCGACAGCTGGCTCGAGGACCGTACGCACCCGGCGCACGGCTCCGGGGGTACGGCCGGACTGCGGCGCTCCACCGACGCGCCGGTCCTGGTCATAGGCTCGCCCTTCCTCTGGTGGATGCGGGTCGGCGAGCTGCGCGCCGTCCTCGCCCCCGTCGTCGCCGGTACGGCCCCGTCGGCGCACCCCGACATAGCCGCGGCCCGCCGCTTCGTCCAAGGCCTCGACGCCGCCGTAGCCGCTCCCCGTACGCCCGGGCTCGACCCGGCCAGCAGGCTCGGCGCGCACGCGATCGCGTGGGTCGCCCGGGTCCTGCTGCGCCTGAGCCGCGGGCATGCCGCCGAGATGGAGCGGGGCGTCGCCGTGGCCGGCTCCGAGCGTGCACAGGCTGTGGACTACGGCATCCGGATCGTCGCCCAGGAGCAGGTCGGCCTCGCCTACGCGGGCTGGGACCGGTTGCTCACGCGCGTCGCGCTGCCCGCCTGGCGGATGGGCCGCTGGCCGTCGAGCCTCGACGTGGGCGTGGTCGCGGCCCTCACGGAGCTGTCCCGCCGCGACCGTCTCGCCGAGGGCTTCGCCTCCCGGCTCGGCGAGCGCCCGGCCTGTGACCTGCTGGAGGAGCCCGGTGCGGTCGACGAGGCCGCCTCGCTGCTCGCCGCCCGGCTCTTCCACGGCGGCCCGGCGGAGGCCGGCCCGGACTGGGCTCCGGTGGACTGGAGCCAGTACCCGGAGGAGGTCGTGGACCGGAAGTGGCGCAGCGACGCGGCCCGCCTCCACCAGGTCCTCGACGAACTGGGCGTCCTCCCGCCAGGACCGGGCGCCCGTACCGGCCCGGCGCGCGCGACCGCCGACGGTCCCACGCTGACCCGTGTGATGACCCACCTGTCGTCCCGCCCCGAGGCGGACGCGGGCTTGGCACCCGAGGCCGAGGCGCAGCAGGACGGCACCCCCGCGACCCGCCCGTCCCCTCCCACGCCCGCCCCGGACCCCGCCGACGGCCCCTCGCACGCCTCAGGCGACCTGGCCTCCTCCGGCGGCCTCTCCGGCACCCCCGGCGACCTGGCCCCCTCCGACGCCCTCTCCGGCACCCCAGGCGACCTGGCCCCCTCCGGCGGCCTCTCCGGCACCCCCGGCGACCTCGACCCCGCCGACGGCCCCCACGACGACCCCTCCGACGCCCCAGGCGACCTCGCCCCCGCCGACGACCACGCCGACGTCCCCGACGACCTCGACCCCGTCGAGCTCCCCGTCGCCAACCCCACCGCCGACACCCTCGCCGCCGCGCTCACCGCACGTGTCGCGCGCGAGGAGGCCGCCATGCCTGCCGCGCCCGCCCCCGCGCCGCACAGCGCGGCGGGGGCCCTCGGCGGCGACACGCTGCCGCTCTTCCCGCTCCAGCCGCCCCGGACCGGGCGGGACCTCCTCGCCGACCATGTGACGGCGATGGTCTGCTGTGCCGCCGTCGACACGGCCGGTGCCGCCCCCGGCCTCGACTGGCTCGACGGCCCCGCGCTCCTCGTCGGCGGCGTGCGGAACACCGACCTCACCGCCCGCGTCCTCGCCCTCGTCGAGGACGGCGACCCCGAGCCCCTGAGCGCCTGGCTCACCGAGACCGGCGTACGCCCCGAGAAGCCCGTACGACTGGTCTGAGGGCACCAGTCACCGGAAGCTCGCCTTCCGTTCACGTCAATTCGCGACGAACGGTGACGGAGTGCGTGCGTTATGTGATGTGCTGGAGACCGGCACTGACAGCAGCACATGACAGCCCATGACAGCGCATGTGCGACACGACGGCAGACGGCACGCGGGGGAGTCGAGGGAGGGGCGCGTTATGGGGGCGGAGCAGATCAGGCGGTGGGAATCGGGCGCGCTCGCCCACGCCGTCACGGACCCCTTCGGTCAGGGCCCGCTGCCCTGGCTGCGCGGTTCGGAGAACTATTTCGACGACACGGGCCAGGTCGTCCCGTGGTACGCCGACGAGACACTGGCCCGCGGCGGCAGCGGCGGTCCGCGCACGGCCGACGACGTACGGAGCCAGATCAAGGGGTTCGCGTCGAACGGGGCCGTGGCCCCCGGTGAGGCGATCGATTTCCACATCACGGTGGACCCGCCGCAGCAGTTCTCGGTCGACATCTACCGCATCGGTCACTACGCGGGCGAGGGCGCCACCAAGGTCACCACCAGCCCCCGCCTCTCCGGCATCGTCCAGCCCGCCCCGCTCGCCGCCGACCGCACCGTCTCCTGTCACCACTGGTGGCAGTCCTGGCGCCTGCAGATCCCGGCACACTGGTCGATCGGGGCGTACGTCGCCGTGCTCACCACCGCCGACGGCTACCGCTCGCACATCCCCTTCACAGTCCGCGACAGCCACCCCGCCGACCTGCTCCTTGTCCTCCCGGACATCACCTGGCAGGCGTACAACCTCTATCCCGAGGACGGCCGGACGGGCGCCAGCCTCTACCACGCGTGGGACGAGGAGGGCCGGCTCCTCGGCGAGCGGGACGCGGCGATCACCGTCTCCTTCGACCGCCCCTACGCGGGCGCCGGTCTCCCCCTCCACGTCGGCCACGCCTACGACTTCATCCGCTGGGCCGAGCGGTACGGCTACGACCTCGCCTACGCCGAGACCCGCGATCTGCACGCCGGTCGCGTCGACCCGAGCCGCTATCGCGGCCTGGTCTTCCCCGGCCACGACGAGTACTGGTCCGTCCCCATGCGCCGGACCGTCGAACTCGCCCGCGACCAGGGCACCTCCCTCGTCTTCCTCTCCGCCAACACCATGTACTGGCAGGTGGAGCTGGGCCCCTCGCCGTCCGGTGTCCCCGACCGGCTGCTCACCTGCCGCAAGCGCCGCGGCCCCGGCCGCTCCGCGCTCTGGCGCGAGATCGACCGTCCGGAGCAGCAGCTGCTCGGCATCCAGTACGCGGGGAGGGTGCCGGAACCGCACCCCCTGGTCGTACGGAACGCGGATCACTGGCTCTGGGAGGCCACCGGCGCCGGGGACGGGGACGAGATCCCCGGCCTGGTCGCGGGCGAGGCGGACCGCTACTTCCCGCGCACCGCCCTCCCCGAGCACCAGGGCCGCATCCTGCTCGCCCACTCGCCCTACCGGGACGGCGACGGCGCCCTGCGCCACCAGGAGACGTCGCTCTACCGGGCACCGTCCGGTGCCTGGGTCTTCGCCTCGGGCACCTTCGCCTGGTCGCCCGCCCTGGACCGGCCGGGCCATGTCGACGAGCGCATCCAGCGAGCCACGGCCAACCTCCTCGACCGGATCTGCAAGCGGGACTGATCAAGCGGGCCCGATCAAGCGGAACTGATCGACAAGAGGGTCTGACCAGGGCTTCGAGGGGCCGCGCGTCGAGAGACCCGCGGAGTGCGAGAGAATCGAACCGCTCCTGGATCAACCTACGCGGAGGAACCGTGTCCGGATTCGTAGAAAAGCCCGAGCCCGTCCAGGTCCCGGGCCTGACCCACCTCCACACGGGCAAGGTGCGTGACCTCTACCAGAACGAGGCCGGCGACCTCGTGATGGTGGCCAGCGACCGTATGTCCGCGTACGACTGGGTCCTGCCGACCGAGATCCCCGACAAGGGGCGCGTGCTCACCAAGCTGTCCCTGTGGTGGTTCGACCGGCTCGCCGACCTCGCCCCCAACCACGTCATCTCGACCGATCTCCCGCCCGGCGCCCCCGCCGACTGGGAGGGCCGGACCCTCATCTGCACGTCGCTGAGCATGGTGCCGGTCGAGTGCGTGGCCCGTGGCTACCTGACCGGCTCCGGCCTCGTCGAGTACGACGAGTCCCGTACGGTCTGCGGCATCGGGCTGCCCGAGGGCCTCAGCGACGGCTCCGAGCTGCCCGCGCCGATCTTCACCCCGGCCACCAAGGCAGCCGTCGGCGACCACGACGAGAACGTGTCGTACGAGGAAGTGGTCCGCCAGGTCGGCGCCGAGACGGCCGCCCTGCTGCGCCAGACGACCCTCGCGGTCTACGGCCGGGCCCGGGACATCGCCCGTGAGCGGGGCATCATCCTCGCCGACACCAAGTTCGAGTTCGGCTTCGCGTCGACCGAGGCGGGCGCGACGCTGGTCCTCGCCGACGAGGTGCTCACCCCGGACTCGTCCCGCTTCTGGCCGGCCGACCAGTGGGAGCCGGGCCGCGCCCAGCCGTCGTACGACAAGCAGTTCGTCCGTGACTGGCTGACCTCCGCGGCCTCCGGCTGGGACCGCAAGAGCGAGCAGCCGCCGCCGGCGCTCCCGCAGGAGATCGTGGACGCGACGCGCGCCAAGTACATCGAGGCGTACGAGCTGCTGACCGGCAACACCTGGGAGTGACCCCGGGGCCCCGCCCCGGCCGTCCCGGAACACGAAGAAGCCCCCCGGTCCGAGAGGACCGGGGGGCTTCTTCCTTTGGAGCGGACGACGAGATTCGAACTCGCGACCCTCACCTTGGCAAGGTGATGCTCTACCAACTGAGCCACGTCCGCATGCGCCGTAGCGCGGAGCCAACTATACCCAACCTTTCTCCCGCGCGAGACGTACCGCCGTGTGACGGTTCTCGGCGCCCAGCTTCGCGGCGGCCGAGGAGAGGTAGTTCCGGACCGTCCCCTGTGAGAGCGAGGCGCGCTCGGCGATCTCCGCGACCGGTGCGCCGTCGGCCGCGAGTTCGAGCACCTCGGCCTCGCGGGCGGTCAGCGGGGAGTCCCCGGCGGCGATCGCGTCGGCCGCCAACTCCGGGTCCACGTAACGGTTTCCGGCGTTTACGGAGCGGATGAGTTCGGCCAGCCGCTGGGCGCTGACGGTCTTGGGCACGAAGCCCCGCACCCCGGCCGCGAGGGCCCGCTTGAGGTGTCCGGGCCGACCGTGACTGGTCACGATCATGGTGCGGCAGTCGGGGAGTTCGTCCCGCAGGGATGTGGCGACCCTCACACCGTCGAGGCCCGGCATCTGCAGATCGAGGACGGCGACATCGGGCCGGTGGGCGCGGGCCATGGCGAGCGCCTCGGGCCCGGTGGCGGCCTCCGCGACGACCACGAGATCGTCCTCCAGGGCGAGCAGCGCGGCGAGCGCGCCCCGGATCAGATGCTCGTCGTCGGCGAGCAGCACGCGTACGGTCACGACGCCTCTCCCCGCCCCGGTGCGGGGACCGGCACCAGCGCCGTCACCTGGAACGTACCGCCCTCGTCCGGCCCCGCCTCCAGGGTCCCGTCGACGGCCGCGAGCCGTTCCCGCAGCCCCGCGAGGCCCGAGCCGTGCCCCATCACCGCCCCTTCCCGTACACCGTCGTTCCGTACCGTCAGCAGCACCGAACCGTCCTTCTCACGCAGCGAGATCGCGCACTTCCGCGCGTCCCCGTGCCGCAGCACGTTGGTCGTCGTCTCCCGCACCACCCAGCCGAGCACCGACTGGACGCCGGCCGGGAGTTCCATGGTCACCGGGTCGATCGCGCAGTCGATGCCGGCGGCCCCCAGCACCCCGCGCGCGCCCTCGAGTTCGACGCGCAGGTCCGCCTCTCGGTAGCCGCGCACCACGTCCCGTACCTCTCGCTGGGACTCCTGCGCGATCCGCTGTACCTCGATCATCTGGTCGACGGCCTCGGGCCGTTCGCGTCGCGCGAGCTGGACGGCGAGTTCGCTCTTGAGGGCGATCACCGACAGGTTGCGGCCCATGACGTCGTGGAGGTCGCGGCCGAAGCGGAGCCGTTCCTCGGCGACCGCGAGCCGGGCCTTCAGGTCGCGGGAGAGCTCCAGCTCCCAGACGATCTTCATCAGCCAGCCGGAGAACCCGCAGGCGGCGGCGAGGCCGCCTCCGCCCATGATGATCGCGACGGCGTAGCCGAGGCCCTCGCCCGGGTGGAGGCCCATCGCCACGACGGCGACGCCGGTCGCGAGCGCGCCGGCGGGGACGACGTACAGCATGCGGCGGGGCCTGCGGACGCAGAGCACGAGGCTGCCCATGGCGAAGGTGACCATGCCGGTGACGACGGCGGCGGCTACGGCGGGGTCGCGCAGCACGCCCGTGGCCCGCAGCGCGATCACGGCCGGCGAAGCGGCCGCCGTCAGGACGATCACCGCGGTCGCGAGCCGGACCGGCCGGTCGCGCCGGTCCAGGGCCCAGTCCAGGGCGCGCGATGAGAGCACGGCGTTCAGTACGGCGTGCGCGCAGACCAGCAGGGTCAGCGTGAGGCCGAGGGGAGTGGCGAGCGGGTTGTACCCGGAGTCGGAGATCGGCACGAGACCGATGGCGCCGATCTCGATCAGCATGAAGAAGTGGAAGCTCCACCGGGTGTACAGCTCGACCTTGGCCGCACTGCCGCGTCGGCTCCACCACCCCGTCAGCCTGGACACGCGCCCGGCCCCCCTTTCTAGCGTCGCGGTTCCCAGCGGAACCACTTCTGGACAGCAAACACGGTGAGGACGCCCCAGGCCAGCGTGCTGAGTGTGGCGGTGACCAGGTCCTGGGTGTCGCCGACGCCGAGCCAGCCGGCCCGGACGAACTCCATGACCCCGGTGAACGGCAGCAGTTCGGTGATGCTCGCGGCCAGGTCCGGAAGGAGGTCGCGGGGCACCATCAGGCCGGAGCCCATGGCCGAGATCAGGAAGAACGGCAGGGTGGTGAGGCCGGCGCTCTCGACGTTCCGCGTGATGGCGGTGGTCGCGGCGGCAAGTCCCGCGAGCAGCAGGATCGCGGCGAGCAGCCCGAGCGCGAGCAGGTCGGGCCTGCGCGGCGCGGGCACGTCGAGGACGAGGGTGCCGCCGACGGTGAGGACGGCGCACTGGAGGAGCGCGATGGCGGTGGAAGGGAGCGCGGCGCCGCCGAGGATCTCCAGGTCGGTCGCCTCTCCCGTACGGAGCCGCTTGAGGACCAGTTCCTCGCGACGGGCGACCAGGGCGGACGTCAGGCCCATGTAGACGACGAGGACGAGGACAAGGCCGGTGCCGCCGATGAGGGTGGCTCCCGCCATGCCCATCGGCAGCTCCTCCTGGCCCATCTGCGCGAGCGTGGACCGCAACACGAAGATCATCATCAGCGGCATCAGCAGGGCGATGAAGAGGTTGTTCTTGTTCCGCCCGAGGAGCGTGAGCTCGGCCCGCCCCAGGGCGGTCATCCGGCGTGCGGTCGCGTTCATCGGGCGGTCTCCAGGGCGTCGTTACGGGGGTCGTCGTTGCGGGGGTCGCCGGTACGGGAGCCCTTGAGGGAGTCCGTACGGGACTCGTCCGTACGGGAGGCGATCTCCAGGAACGCCTCTTCGAGGGAGGCCGAGCGGGCGTCCAGCCCGTCGAGCTGTACGCCGGCCTCGCGGGCCCAGTCGAGGAGTTCGCCGAGCGCGTGCTGCAGTTCGCGCGTACGGATCTCCACGCGCCGTCCCTCCGCCGCGGCCTTCAGGGTGAGCGGGAGCCGGCCGGGCGGCAGGCCCTCGGGGAGGGTGAAGCGGATGCGGGCGGGCCGGGCGGCGGTGACCTCGGCGGGGGTGCCGGAGAGCACGATCCGCCCCTGGTGCATGATCGCCAGCCGGTCGGCCAGGGACTCGGCCTCCTCCAGGTAGTGCGTGGTGAGGACGACGGTCGTGCCCCCGTCCCGCAGCGCCCGCACGAGCTCCCAGGTGTCGCGCCGGCCCTCTGCGTCGAGGCCGGTGGTCGGCTCGTCGAGGAAGAGGACCTCGGGGCGGCCGAGGAGCGCGAGCGCCAGGTCGAGGCGCCGCCGCTCGCCGCCGGAGAGCTGCTTGATCCGTACGTCGCGGCGGGCGGCGAGGCCGACCATCTCCAGGGCCTCGCCGATGGGCCGGGCGCCGCTGGTGCAGCCGGCCCACATCCGTACGGTCTCGGTCACCGTCAGGTCGGAGGGGAAGCCGCCCTCCTGGAGCATCACGCCGATCCGGGGCCGGACGGCGGCCCGTTCGCGGTACGGGTCGTGGCCGAGGACGTGGACCGTGCCGCCGCTGGGCGCGGCGAGGCCCTCCAGGAGTTCGACGGTGGAGGTCTTGCCGGCTCCGTTGGTCCCGAGGAGGGCGAAGATCTCGCCCTGGGGGACGGCGAGGGAGATCCCGTTGACGGCCGCGAAGCCGCCGGAGTAGGTCCGGCGGAGGTCGTCGGCCTCGATCACGTTGGTCATGACCTCAGCCTCGCGGCCGTCGGAGCCGGTCGGCAGTGCGCGCTGTCATCACTGGGCATGACAAATGTCAGTACGGCGCCGAGAGAGGGCGGACATGGCGAAGGCCCCGGTTCCTGAGAACCGGGGCCTTCATTCCTGAGCGGACGACGAGATTCGAACTCGCGACCCTCACCTTGGCAAGGTGATGCTCTACCAACTGAGCCACGTCCGCATGCCTCCGACCGGCTTTCACCGGGCGGTGCGAGCACCACTCTACCTGATCCACAAGAGTGGTCGGTAATGCGATGCAGAGCGGGTGACAGGAATTGCACACTGCGCCTTCCCCCTGGAAGGGGGATGTTCTACTACTGAACTACACCCGCACGCTGCTTGAGGTCCGGCCCTGCGGCCTCGCCCCTCGGCGTGATCCAGACTCTAGCCGATCAGCGGGGGTGCAGTGCAACTCCGTTCCCTGCGGCACGTCGGAGACGGGGTCAACTGGCCTCGCGGAAGGCCTCGTAGACCCGCTTCGGGATGCGGCCCCGGGCCGGCACGTCCATCTTGTTGGACTGCGCCCAGGCGCGGACCGCCGCCGGGTCGGGGGCGAGAGCGGTGTGCTTGTACGAAGCCACGGAGGCGGGCGATCCGCCGGCCCGGGCGGCGGCGGCCTTGCCGGTGAGCTTCCGGCCGGCCGCGAGGTAGGGCGCCAGCGCCTTGCGCAGTTTCTTTGCATTGGCGGGATTCAGGTCGATCTCGTACATCTTCCCGTCCAGGCCGAACGCCACCGTTTCCGCCGCTTCTCCCCCGTCGATGTCGTCGAAGAGAGTGACCACTACTCGCTGAGCCACGGATATCGGTCCTTTCCTGCGGTCCCACCGTGTCCAGTTTGACGCGTCGAGCGCCTCTGACGTGCGGCGACACCGGCTTTGCGGCTACCCCGGGGCAATGCTGCTTTCCTCTGTATTCCTTTGTACAGCGGCAGGCGTCGCATTGTGAAGCCCAGCCAATTGCATCCGCGTGTCCCGCCGCAATGGGCCGCGCAATATTTCACTTGAATTTTCCGTGGGGATCTTCGGGTGCGTTTGTAGGGTCCTCCAGTCCTCTACCCGCGTAGAATTTGGAGGCAGGTACGCTGAGGGAACCGCCCACGCAACACACCACCGGGAGTGCCAGTGGCACGCGTCGTAGTCGACGTCATGCTCAAGCCGGAGATTCTCGACCCCCAGGGCCAGGCCGTGCAGCGCGCACTGCCCCGCCTCGGATTCGAGGGAATCGCCGACGTCCGCCAGGGAAAGCGCTTCGAGCTGGAGGTGGAGGGACCGGTCGACGAGGCCGCCCTCGCCCGCATCCATGAGATGGCCGAAACCTTCCTCGCCAACACCGTGATCGAGGACTTCACCGTCAAGGTCGAGTCCACGGAGACCGCCGGGGCCTCGTCGTGACCGCACGCATCGGCGTCGTCACCTTCCCCGGAACGCTCGACGACCAGGACGCGCTGCGCGCCGTCCGTCTCGCCGGCGCCGAGCCCGTCTCGCTCTGGCACCGCGACAAGGACCTCAAGCAGGTCGACGCCGTGGTCCTGGCCGGCGGCTTCTCCTACGGCGACTATCTGCGCGCCGGGGCCATCTCCCGCTTCTCGCCGGTGATGGAGCCGCTCATCGAGCAGGCGAAGGCGGGCATGCCCGTCCTCGGCATCTGCAACGGCTTCCAGATCCTCACCGAGGCCCACCTGCTGCCGGGTGCGATGCTGCGCAACAACCACCTGCACTTCATCTGCCGCGACCAGAAGCTGCGGGTGGAGAACGCGGAGACCGCCTGGACGTCCGACTACGAGCAGGGCCAGGAGATCCAGGTCCCGCTCAAGAACATGGACGGCCGGTACGTCGCCGACGAGCGGACGCTCGACGAGCTGGAGGCCGAGGGGCGCGTGGCCTTCCGCTACGTGGACATGAACCCCAACGGCTCGCTCCGTGACATCGCCGGCATCACCAACGCCGCCGGGAACGTCGTCGGGCTCATGCCGCACCCCGAGCACGCCGTCGAGCCGCTGATCGGTACGGGCCGTACCGACGGCCTCGGTTTCTTCACCTCGATCCTCAAGAAGCTGGTCAACGCCTGATGAGCCTCGACACCGTCAAGCACGCCACCGAGACCCCGGACAGCGAGCAGCCCTGGAAGGAGCTCGGCCTCAAGGAGGACGAGTACGCGCGCATCCGCGAGATCCTCGGCCGCCGTCCCACCGGTGCCGAGCTCGCCATGTACTCCGTCATGTGGTCCGAGCACTGCTCGTACAAGAGCAGCAAGGTCCACCTGAAGCAGTTCGGCGAGAAGGTCCCGGCCAACGACGCCATGCTCGTCGGCATCGGCGAGAACGCGGGCGTCGTCGACGTCGGCCAGGGTTACGCGGTCACCTTCAAGGTCGAGTCGCACAACCACCCCTCGTACATCGAGCCCTACCAGGGCGCGGCCACCGGCGTCGGCGGCATCGTCCGCGACATCCTCGCCATGGGCGCCCGCCCGGTCGCGGTCGTCGACCCGCTGCGCTTCGGCGCGGCCGACCACCCCGACACCAAGCGCGTGCTCCCCGGGGTCGTCGCGGGCATCGGCGGCTACGGCAACTGCCTGGGCCTGCCGAACATCGGCGGCGAGGTCGTCTTCGACGAGTGCTACCAGGGCAACCCGCTGGTCAACGCCGGCTGCATCGGTGTCATGAAGCACGAGGACATCCACCTCGCGAAGGCCTCGGGCCCCGGCAACAAGGTGATCCTCTACGGCGCCCGCACCGGCGGCGACGGCATCGGCGGTGTCTCGGTCCTCGCCTCGGAGACCTTCGACGACACGAAGCCGACGAAGCGCCCCGCGGTCCAGGTCGGCGACCCGTTCCAGGAGAAGCTCCTCATCGAGTGCACCCTGGAGATCTTCCAGGAGAAGCTGGTCGCGGGCATCCAGGACCTGGGTGGCGCCGGACTCTCCTGCGCGACCTCCGAGCTGGCCTCCGCCGGCTCCGGCGGTATGCGGGTCGACCTCGACCGGGTCCACCTGCGTGACGCGACGCTCTCGCCCGAGGAGATCCTCATGAGCGAGTCGCAGGAGCGCATGTGCGCGATCGTCGAGCCCCAGCACGTCGACCGTTTCCTGGAGATCTGCGAGAAGTGGGACGTCATCGCGGTCGTCATCGGTGAGGTGACGGACGGCGAGCGCCTGGAGATCTTCTGGCACGGCGAGCAGATCGTCGACGTCCCGCCGCGCACGGTCGCCCACGAGGGCCCGGTCTACCACCGGCCGTACGCCCGCCCGGAGTGGCAGGACGCGCTCCAGGCCGACGACGCGGGCAAGCTGCCCCGGCCGCAGAACGGCGAGGAGCTGAAGGACCAGGTCCTGAAGCTGGTCTCCTCCCCGAACCAGGCGTCGAAGTCCTGGATCACGGACCAGTACGACCGGTTCGTGCAGGGCAACACCGTCCTGGCGCAGCCCGAGGACGCGGGCATGGTCCGTATCGACGAGGCGACCAACCTCGGCGTCGCCATGGCCACCGACGGCAACGGCCGGTACGCGAAGCTCGACCCGTACACGGGTGCCCAGCTCGCGCTGGCGGAGGCGTACCGCAATGTCGCCGCCTCCGGTGCCAAGCCGCTGGCGATCTCGGACTGTCTGAACTTCGGTTCGCCCGAGGACCCGGCCGTGATGTGGCAGTTCGCCGAGGCCACCCGTGGTCTCGCGGACGGCTGCCTGCAGCTCGGCACCCCGGTGACCGGCGGCAACGTCTCGCTGTACAACCAGACGGGCGAGGTCGCCATCCACCCGACGCCGGTCGTGGCCGTGCTCGGTGTGATCGACGACGTCAACCGCCGTACGCCGATCGCCTTCGCGGAAGAGGGCCAGCTCCTCTACCTGCTCGGCGACACGCGTGAGGAGTTCGGTGGCTCGGCCTGGTCCGAGGTGATCCACCAGCACCTCGGCGGTCTGCCGCCGGCCGTGGACCTCGACCGGGAGAAGCTGCTCGGCGAGATCCTGATCTCGGCCTCCCGCGACGGCATGATCGACGCGGCGCACGACCTGTCCGACGGCGGTCTGGTGCAGGCGGTCGTCGAGTCCTGCCTGCGCGGCGGCACGGGCGCGCGCCTGGTCGTCCCGGACGGCCTGGACGCCTTCACCTTCCTCTTCAGCGAGTCGGCCGGCCGTGCGGTCGTCGCCGTCCCGCGCAGCGAGGAGCTCCGCTTCACCGACATGTGCGGCGCACGGGGTCTCCCGGCGACGCGGATCGGTGTCGTGGACGGCGAAGAGGTCGACGTGCAGGGCGAGTTCAGCGTTTCTCTGGAGGAGCTGCGCACGGCCCACGAGGCGACCATCCCGGGCCTGCTGGCCTGACACGACGCATCACGGGAGCCCCCGTCCGGACCTTCGGGTCCGGGCGGGGGCTTTCCCGTTCCCTCCCACGACACTTGCGTAGAGATTACGTAATTACGTAATCTCTACATCATGGAGCTGGAAGAGCGGGTTGCCGAGCTGGAACGGCGTATGGCGGCCCTGGAAGGCGGCGCGGAGCGCCCCGCGCCCGAGGCCGTCGACGCCACCTTCTGGGCCCTGGAGGGGCTGAAGTCGCAGCTCGCCGAGGCGGGCGCGCGGGGCGAGGACGGCGGGGTGCTGTTCACGGGCTCGGTCCGCCTGCCGACACAGGAGCGGTACGAGTGGCAGTTCGGCGCCCTGACCGAGCGGCTGCTCGACGAGGACTGGACCGAGACCGCCGACTCCTTCGCCGCGCTCGGTCATCCCGTACGGCTCCGGCTGCTGCGGGAGATCCTCGGCGGCCGGCGCACCGCGGCCGAACTGGCGGACCTGGAGGAGATCGGCACGACCGGCCAGATCTACCACCACCTGCGCCAGCTGACCGGCGCGGGCTGGCTCCACACCACGGGACGGGGCCGCTACGAGGTGCCGGGAGCCCGGATCGTCCCGCTCCTGGTGGTCCTCACCGCCGCCCGTCCGTAACCGCGATCGTTCAGGGGGAACGTCCATGTCTTCGCGCAAGTTCGCGGTGGTGCTCCACCGCACGCTCTGGCTGGTGTTCGTCGTCCAGGCGCTCGGCTCGGTCCTCGTCGACCCGCCGTATCCGTACGGGGCGGGCTGGCTGCCGGCGATCGCCGCCGCGGCTCTGGGGATCACGCTCTCCCTGACCGCCCGCAGGCGGATGGCGGCGGCCCCACGGGACGCGGTCGAGGTGGAGCCGCCGGTCACCGGCCGCTGGTCGGCGCTCAACAGCCCGGCGGACCGGACGCCCAGTCACGGCACGCACCAGCTCGG
This sequence comes from Streptomyces sp. NPDC012508, assembly GCF_042902595.1. Classification (NCBI taxonomy): domain Bacteria; kingdom Bacillati; phylum Actinomycetota; class Actinomycetes; order Kitasatosporales; family Streptomycetaceae; genus Streptomyces; species Streptomyces sp. NPDC012508. Next base: position 66,399 of record NZ_JBIBEO010000004.1, on the reverse strand, counting down.
CCAGACGTACGCCATCGACATCGTGGAGGAGGACGAGGTGCGACACCGTCCGCCCTTCGCCCGGCTGTGGCCGGTGTCCCGGCCGAGCGAGGACTTCCCGGCCTTCGACGCGCCGCTGCTCGCCGTCGCCGACGCGACCGTCGTCCACGCCGAGGACGGACAGCGCGACCACCGCAGCCGCAACTCGCTGCCCGCCCTGGTCTATCTGCTGCTGATCGAATCCACCGTCCGCAGCCTCGCCGGAGCCCGCCGCGTCACCGGCAACCACATCGTCCTCGACCTCGGCGACGGTACGTACGCGATGTACGCGCACCTCAAGCGCGGCTCGCTGACGGTCCGGCCCGGCGACCGGGTGGCCGCCGGCCAGGAACTCGCCCGGTGCGGCAACTCCGGCAACTCCACCGAGCCGCACGTCCACTTCCAGCTGATGGACGGGCCGGACCTGGACACGGCGCGGGGCGTGCCGTTCACCTGGCGCGGTGTCGGCGTACCGAAGAGCGGGGAGACGTTCCTCGCGGGACGCCAGGCGTTCCTCGCGGGACGCCAGGCCTACTCGGCCTGACCCCAGAAGGCGTCGTTCTCGTCCATGTCCTCGACGCACTCGTCGACGTCGGTGATCTTGCCACCGACGATGGTGAAGAAGAGCGCGCCGTGCATCTCGACGCCGCGGTCGCCGCGGTCGGCGTGGAACTTGTGGGCCGCTATGGCATGCCCGCGGCCGTCGACGGTGATGCTCTCGAGGTCGACCCGCATGGTGCCGTTGGTGAGCGCGCCGAGCTGTTCGTAGTAGGCGACGCAGTTCTCCACGCCCTTGTGGTGCCCGGATATCCGGTTGTCACCCGGCGAGTGGTGCGTGCAGTCCGAGGTCATCAGGGACCGGATGGTGTCCATGTCTCCCTTGGAGAACGCGTCGTAGCCCCGGCGTACCAAGGCGGTGTCAGGGTGCTCAGCCATCGCTGATCGACCCCTCTCAGGCGAATAGGCGCTGTGCTGGAAGCCCTCCCCTTCCAGTCTCCGACTACCCTCGCCCCCATGCCACCGGCCAAGAAGCGCACCCGCAGCTACGACTCCGCGAAGACCCGGGCCGCCGTGCTCGCCCAGTTCAGGAACGTACGGGAGGGGGTGCTCGCGCTGTCGCCGGAGCAGCTCGCCGGGCCGACCCGGCTGGGGGAGTGGACCGTACGGGAGTTGGCCGCGCACATGACGATGGCGGTCGGCGCCGTCGCCCGCGCGCTCGCCGAGCCCGAGCCGGCCAAGCAGGAAGTCGCCCTGCTGGACTGGCCGTCCGCGACGGCGACGGCCGCCGCGCGGATCGACGAGGACACCCGGGCGATCGACACGGCCGACCTTGCCGGACTGTACGAGCGGACCGCCGCGCGGTACGAGGAGCGGACCGCGGGCGTCCCCGACGACCGGCTCGTCCCGATGCGCTTCGGCGCCATGCGCCTCGCCGACTTCCTGGTGACCCGGACCGTGGAACTCGTCGTCCACACCGACGACCTCAACGCGGCGACCGGCCTGGACATCCCGTACGACCGGCAGGCCCTGGCCGCCTGCACCCGTCTCCTCGCGGACGCGCTCGCGGTGAAGGCGCCGGGCGGCTCGGTCGAGGTACGGGTCCCGCCGTTCGCGGTCGTCCAGTGCGTGGAGGGGCCCCGGCACACCCGCGGGACCCCGCCCAACGTCGTCGAGACCGATCCGCTCACCTGGATCCGGCTGGCGACCGGCCGGGCCCGGTGGGCCGATGAGCTGCACGCGGCGCGGGTCGGCGCCAGCGGTGAGCGGGCGGACCTCGGCGCCCTGCTTCCGCTCATGGGGTGACTCCCCGGAGTCGTACGGAACCGTCCGCGCCGCCCGCCCGTCCCATCCCCATGCTGAAGACACGTCCCATCGCAGCCACCGCGGTCCTGGCCTCGCTCGTCGTGCTCTCGGCGTGCGGCACCGAAAAGGCCGGCTCCGACCCCGGCGCGGGTTCCGTCGCCCCCGACGTGCCCGTCGCCGGAGTCCACTGGGCCTTCGACACAGTGACCGTGGCGGGCAAGGAGACCCGGGCGCCCGACGGCGCCCACATCGAGATCGCCGCGAACGGCCAGGCGTCGGGGAACAGCGGCTGCAACGGCTTCGGTGCCGAGGTGTCGGTCCAGGGGGACACCGTCACCGTGAAGCAGGGCCAGGGCACCGAGATGGCGTGTCCCGGTGAGCGGGGCGCCTTCGAGGCCGTGCTCCAGAAGGCCTTCGCCGGCTCGCTGAAGGCCCGGGTGGACGGCGACCGGCTCACCCTCACCTCGGAGGACGGCAAGAACGTCGTCGCGCTGACGTCGGAGCCGCCCGCCCCGCTGAACGGCACCACGTGGACCGTCGACTCCCTGGTCTCCGGCGAGACGGCCTCCTCGCCGCCCAAGGGCAGCGAGGGCAAGGCCACGTTCGTCATCGACAAGGACGGACGGGTCCGCGGCAACCTGGGGTGCAACCGGTTCACGGCCACCGCGAAGGTCACCGCAGAGACCCTCACCGTCACCGGACCGGTCGCGACCACCCGCATGATCTGCTCGGGCCCGCAGATGGAGCTGGAGACGAAGCTGTACGAGCTCCTCGACGGATCGCTCTCGTACGAGCTGCGTCACCGCACCCTGACCCTCACCGGCGCCGACGGCGAGGGCTTCGCCGCGACGGCGAAGCCGGCGGCTAGCCCGGCCCCGTAGCGCCGCGGTCTCAGGGCCCGTAGGGCAGCAGCCCGGCGTCCGTCCGTTCCCACGCCGCCCGCAGCGCGGCCAGCCGCTCCTGTTCGTACGGGGCACGGTCCGCCTGTTCGCGGGCGTCCTCGCTCAGGTGGAACAGCTGGTCACGGCCGCTCTTGCCCCGGTAGTACTTCCAGTCGCCGCGGCGCAGCGCCCGCTCGCCCCGCACCCGCCAGAACAGGTCGCGCTCGGGCACCTCCTCGCCGCGCAGCAGGTGCCCGGCGAGGCTGGTGCCGTCCAGCGGGTAGGCGGGGTGGGGGCGGGCGCCGCCCAGTTCGAGCAGGGTCGCGGTCCAGTCCGGGGTGTACACCGGCAGGTCGCTGACCTGCCCGCCGTCGATCCGGGCGGGCCAGCGCAGGACGGACGGCACACGGATGCCGCCTTCCTGGAGGGAGCCCTTGTTCCCGGCGAGCGGCCAGTTGTAGGAGAACCGCTCGCCGCCGTTGTCGCTGGCGAAGAAGACGAGCGTGTCCTCCTCCTGGCCCGAGCGCTTCAGCGCCCGCAGCACCTCGCCCACGGACCGGTCGAGGTCCTCGACCATCTCCTTGTACTTCTCGATGGAGCCGCCGTCCTGGTGCCAGAGGGCGGAGCGGTCGCCCGCCTTGATGCGGCGGACGATCTCGGCGCTCGTCTCCTCGTCGCCGTCGGCGATCCACGGCCAGTGGGGGGTGGTGAAGTTCAGGTTGAGCAGCCAGGGCTTCTCGTGGTCGCGGGCCACGTACTCGCTCGCCCGCTCGGTCAGGATCCGCGTGTAGTAGCGCAGGTCCTTGTACTGCGCGTCGCCCTCGTAGAGGTCGTACTCACCGCCGAGACCGAGCTTGGAGTAGTACTCCAGGGCGCCGCCGAAGTTGCCGAAGAACTCGTCCCAGCCCGAGCGGGTGGGGGAGTAGTCGGGGAGGTAGCCGCAGTGCCACTTGCCGATGAGGGCCGTGGCGTATCCGGCGTCGCGCAGCCGGGAGGCCAGGGTGGGGTGGGTCGGCTCCAGGCCGACGGACTTGTCGGCGATCGGCTCGGCGAGTCCGCCCTTCGTACGGCCGGGGAAGCGGCCCGTGTAGAGGCTGAAGCGGGTCGGGGAGCAGGTCGCGGAGCCGGAGTAGGCGTGGGTGAACCGGACGCCCTGGCGGGCGAGGCGGTCCAGGTTCGGGGTCCGGATGTGCGGCGACCCGTAGGAGGACAGGTCGGCCCAGCCGAGGTCGTCCCCGAGGATGAAGAGGATGTTCGGCCGGCGGGAGTGCCGGCCGCGAGCGGCACGGAACGGCCGCTCCGCGGCCTGCGCGGTGCCGGCGCCGGCACCCAGCGCGCCGACGGCGGCGGCACCGACGGCCGCCCCACCGAAGGCGCGTCTGGACAGGGGGTTCCTGGGCGTGGGCATGGGGGCTCCTTGGAAGGTGCGGGGTGCGGGGTGCGGGAAGGTCCGGGCGGGCGCGGGACGGCGCGCGGCGGTGCGGCCAGGGCGAGGCCGTGGCTCAGGAGCGGGCGCCCCGGACGCCGGGCAGGCGAGGGCCGCTGGGGTCCGTGCGGACACCCGGGATCAAGGGCGTGCGGGTGTGATCAGGCGCAGCGACAGATGGCGCTGGCGACACGGACGAGGTCCACGTGTCGGCGCGCGACGAGGGTGACCGCACGGTCACGCACAGGCTGCATGGCGGGGAGCCTGTCCCAGAGCGCGTGCACCTGTCAACGACCGTCCCAGTCCCCGGGACGCGCTCCTCGGGCACCGGTCGGCCGGGAAGGGGCATCCCCGGTGCGACTCCCGTCACACTCGGAGGCCGCCAGGGGCACCGTACGAGCGTCCGCTTGCGATCGCCCGGCCGGCCGGGAGCCCCTTCCCGCCTAGGCAGGGAGGTGTCTACGCACGTCAATGGATCACTTCGTGCGATCCCACCACTCGGATGCCTCTCGGATTTCCCCAATTCGGACCAGTGGTCGACCTCCCCTACACTCGGAGACGTGCCACGTGGTGACGGTCGACTCAATCACGATCTGCTTCCCGGCGAGAAAGGCCCCCAGGACGCTTGTGGCGTCTTCGGTGTCTGGGCTCCGGGTGAAGAGGTCGCAAAGCTCACGTACTTCGGGCTCTACGCCCTCCAGCATCGGGGCCAGGAATCCGCGGGTATCGCGGTCAGCAACGGCTCCCAGATCCTCGTCTTCAAGGACATGGGCCTCGTGTCCCAGGTCTTCGACGAGACCTCTCTCGGTTCCCTCCAGGGTCATATCGCGGTCGGTCACGCCCGCTACTCGACCACCGGTGCCTCCGTGTGGGAGAACGCGCAGCCGACGTTCCGGGCGACCGCCCACGGCTCCATCGCGCTCGGCCACAACGGCAACCTGGTGAACACGGCGCAGCTCGCCGAGATGGTCGCCGACCTGCCGAAGCAGGAAGGCCGCACCACCCGTGTCGCGGCCACCAACGACACCGACCTGCTGACGGCGCTGCTCGCCGCCCAGGTCGACGACGAGGGCAAGCCGCTCACCATCGAGGAGGGCGCCGCCAAGGTCCTTCCCGATGTCCGTGGCGCCTTCTCCCTCGTCTTCATGGACGAGCACACGCTCTACGCGGCCCGTGACCCGCAGGGCATCCGCCCGCTGGTCCTCGGCCGCCTCGAGCGCGGCTGGGTCGTCGCCTCCGAGTCCGCCGCCCTCGACATCTGCGGCGCCAGCTTCGTCCGCGAGGTCGAGCCGGGCGAGATGATCGCGATCGACGAGAACGGCATCCGCACCTCGCGATTCGCGGAAGCGAAGCCCAAGGGCTGTGTCTTCGAGTACGTGTACCTGGCCCGCCCGGACACGGACATCGCCGGCCGCAACGTCTACCTCTCCCGGGTGGAGATGGGCCGTCGCCTCGCCAAGGAGGCCCCGGTCGAGGCGGACCTCGTCATAGCGACGCCGGAGTCCGGCACCCCGGCCGCGATCGGCTACGCCGAGGCCAGCGGCATCCCCTTCGGCGCGGGCCTGGTGAAGAACGCCTACGTGGGCCGCACCTTCATCCAGCCCTCCCAGACCATCCGCCAGCTGGGCATCCGCCTCAAGCTGAACCCCCTCAGGGACGTCATCAAGGGCAAGCGCCTGGTGGTCGTCGACGACTCGATCGTCCGCGGCAACACCCAGCGCGCCCTGGTCAAGATGCTCCGTGAGGCCGGCGCGGCCGAGATCCACATCCGGATCTCCTCCCCGCCGGTGAAGTGGCCCTGCTTCTTCGGTATCGACTTCGCCACCCGCGCGGAGCTGATCGCCAACGGCATGACGATCGAGGAGATCGGCACGTCGCTCGGCGCGGACTCGCTCTCGTACATCTCCATCGACGGGATGATCGAGGCGACCACGATCCAGAAGCCGAACCTCTGCCGCGCATGCTTCGACGGCGAGTACCCGATGGAGCTTCCGGACCCCGAGCTGCTCGGCAAGCAGCTCCTGGAGAACGAGCTGGCCGCCGGCCCCGCCGCCACCGCGGCCGCCGACGCCCTCCGCCGGCCGTAAGACCCCCGCAGTACCGCAGTAACGACACGAAAGCTCTCACCTATGTCTGAGACCACCGGTGCCTCCTACGCGTCCGCGGGCGTCGACATCGAGGCGGGTGACCGCGCCGTCGAGCTCATGAAGGAATGGGTGAAGAAGACGCAGCGCCCGGAGGTCCTCGGTGGCCTCGGCGGCTTCGCCGGCCTCTTCGACGCCTCCGCCCTCAAGCGCTACGAGCGGCCGCTGCTCGCCTCCGCCACCGACGGTGTCGGCACGAAGGTCGACATCGCCCGGCAGATGGGCGTCTACGACACGATCGGCCACGACCTGGTCGCGATGGTCATGGACGACATCGTCGTCTGCGGCGCCGAGCCGCTCTTCATGACCGACTACATCTGCGTCGGCAAGGTCCACCCCGAGCGGGTCGCCGCGATCGTCAAGGGCATCGCCGAGGGCTGTGTCCTGGCCGGCACCGCCCTCGTCGGCGGCGAGACCGCCGAGCACCCCGGTCTCCTCGGCCCGGACGACTTCGACGTCGCCGGCGCCGGTACGGGAGTGGTGGAGGCCGACCGGCTGCTCGGTCCGGATCGCATCCGTACGGGTGACGCCGTCATCGCGATGGAGTCCTCCGGCCTTCACTCCAACGGGTACTCGCTCGTCCGGCACGTGGTCTTCGACCGCGCCGGCATGACCCTCGACCAGCACGTCGAGGAGCTCGGCCGGACCCTGGGCGAGGAGCTCCTGGAGCCGACGAAGATCTACTCGCTGGACTGCCTGGCGCTCACCCGGACCGCCGAGGTGCACGCCTTCAGCCACATCACGGGCGGTGGCCTGGCCGCCAACCTGGCGCGGGTGATCCCGGACGGGCTGCACGCCACGGTCGACCGTTCGACCTGGGCGCCCGGCGCGATCTTCGACCTGGTCGGCAAGGCCGGCAAGGTCGAGCGCCTGGAGCTGGAGAAGACCCTGAACATGGGTGTCGGCATGATGGCCGTCGTCCCGGCGGAGTCCGTGGAGGTGGCCCTGGCCACCCTGGAGGACCGGGGCGTCGAGGCCTGGGTCGCGGGCGAGATCACCGAGCGCGGCGAGCACACGACGGGCGCGGAGCTGGTCGGCGACTACGCGGTCTGACACAGCGCTCCGGTGGGTGGGCACCGCCCCACCCACCGTGGCGCGACCGAGGTGTGATGCCGCGGTGTCAGGCCGTCATAGGGACGCACAGAAACCCGGTCCGGGGTACCCGGACCGGGTTCGGTGTTGAGCAGCGCTCTTTTATGAGGTCAAGCGCGACGCTGGGACGACGCGTCGGGACCGGACTCGTCGTCCTCGTCCTCGTCGTCCGTGTTGTAGAGATCCGCGTACTGCGCGTACGGGTCGTCTTCATCGTCGTCGTCCTCGAACGGCTCGCCATTCGGCGGCTGGCTCGAAGTCGAAGCGCCCAGCTCGTTGGCCAGACGCGACAGGTCAGTCCCGCCGCTGCTGTACTTCAGCTGGCGGGCGACCTTGGTCTGCTTGGCCTTTGCCCGGCCGCGCCCCATGGCTCGACCCCCTCGGTGACGGGGCTCGGCGGCCCCAGAGTCTTGACACGCGTTCATGATTCGGAACGGGCTCTCGGTGGAGAGACCGGTCCGTAGGGCTTCAACGGTACCTGCTTCCGTGGCCATACGGTACGCCGCACGCATCACATGCCCCGGTACAGAACCATCGAGGTGCCCTGTCCTCGCTGGTCAATCGCGATTTTAACCTCTTCTTGAGGGCCGACCCGCCGACCGGGGTGAGTCATCTCTCGATTGGGGTGAACCTACAAAGTTCACCCGAAGAGCTCCCCGCGGGCCGGCCCCGCCAAGAATCGGCGGTTCAGCCGCGGCGGGCGTCAGCCATCCGCTGCTCGGCGATCCGGTCGGCGGCAGCGGCCGGCGGAATGCCGTCCGCCTTCGCACGCGCGAAGATCTCGAGAGTAGTGTCGAAGATCTTCGTGGCCTTCGCCTTGCACCGGTCGAAGTCGAAGCCGTGCAGCTCGTCGGCGACCTGGATCACGCCACCGGCGTTGACCACGTAGTCGGGCGCGTAGAGGATGCCGCGGTCCGCGAGGTCCTTCTCGACACCGGGGTGCGCGAGCTGGTTGTTGGCCGCGCCGCAGACGATCTTCGCCGTGAGTACCGGCACGGTCTCGTCGTTCAGGGCGCCGCCGAGGGCGCACGGGGCGTAGATGTCGAGGCCCTCGACGCGGATCAGGGCGTCGGTGTCGGCGACGACCTTGACCTGCGGGAACTTCTCCGTGATCCGGCGTACCGACTCTTCGCGCACATCGGTGATCCAGACCTCGGCGCCGTCCTTCAGGAGGTGCTCGACGAGGTAGTGGCCGACCTTGCCGACGCCCGCGACGCCGACCTTGCGGTCGCGCAGCGTGGGGTCGCCCCACAGGGTCTGCGCGGAGGCGCGCATGCCCTGGAAGACGCCGAAGGCGGTGAGGACCGAGGAGTCGCCGGCGCCGCCGTTCTCGGGGGAGCGGCCGGTGGTCCACTGGTTGGTGCGGGCCACGACGTCCATGTCGGCGACGTAGGTGCCGACGTCGCAGGCCGTCACGTACCGGCCGCCGAGCGAGGCGACCATGCGGCCGTAGGCGAGCAGCAGCTCTTCCGACTTGATCCTGTCGGGGTCGCCGATGATCACGGCCTTGCCGCCGCCGTGGTCGAGCCCGGCCATGGCGTTCTTGTACGACATGCCCCGCGAGAGGTTCAGCGCGTCGGCGACGGCGTCGGCCTCGGAGGCGTACGGGTAGAACCGGGTGCCGCCGAGGGCGGGGCCCAGGGCGGTGGAGTGGAGGGCGATGACGGCCTTGAGGCCGGAGGCGCGGTCCTGGCAGAGCACGACTTGCTCGTGGCCACCCTGCTCCGAATGGAACAGAGTGTGCAGTACGTCAGCAGCAGGAACGCCGGTCACATCGGTCACGGTGGTGACTCCCAAGTACGAAGCGGCGGTTATCCCGGTCCCCCCTGCGGGTGGTGGCGGGACCGGTTCGGCAAGAGAGTAAGTCCTACGCGTGCGTAGATCAGCCGCAGTGCTGAGGATCACCCCCTCCCGGAGTACTGCCGTGGAAGGATCGCGACATGTCGGTCGCCTCTTCGGTCCTCGTTCCGTACGCCTCCTATCTGCGGGTCTACGAGCCGCTGGCCGCCTTTCCGGAGCCGGAGCGGGGGCACTGGGCGCGGTACGTGCGGCGGGCGGAGGTGCCGACGGCTCAGGACGAACTGCGTCGGTCGCTGGCGGACTTGCTGCCGACCCCGCCGGTGCCCGTGCCGGTCCACGAGAGCGCGGACGCCTTCGTGGCGGATGTCGACGGGGTGGTCGTGGTGTGTCCGTGGCGGACCAGGCTGCGGGGCTGGCTGGCCCTGGAGGAGCTGGGGCGGGCCCGGGACGCCGAACCGGGGCGTTCGCTGCCGGGGCCGGTGCTCGACGCGATGCTGCCGCCGGTGGTGCGTGCCCAGGTGGCGGCGGACCACGAGCGCTGGCGGGAGCGGAACCCGGACGCCCGCCCGTGGATCCGTACGGCGGTCTGGCAGGTGCCGGTGCGCTGGTTCACCCTCTTCGCGGACGAGGAGCGGGAGTACGTGCCGGGGGATCCGGAGCGGGGCGAGGCGCCGGTCCTGCGGTACCGGACGCCGATGGTGCAGGCGCGGCGGCGGCTGGCGCGGGCGCTGAAGGCGCTGCGGGAGTCGATCGACGAGGGTCCGATGACGGAGGGTCTGGTCGAGATCGGCCGGTGGCTGGAGGAGTTCCATCCGCGGGCGCTCGTGGAGCTGGACTACGGCGGTCTGGTGCACGTGCTGTCGCCGGAGCGGCTCGCGGAGGACCGGTCGGCGGCCGATGCGGCCGAGGGGGTCGCGGCGCTGCGGGACGGCGACGGGGAGGGCGCGAGCGAGGCGTACGGACGGCTCGCCGAGCGTTGGCGTGCCGTCCGCAACCTGCAGTTCGCCAACTGACCATCGACAGGACACGTCCGGCTGATGTAAATGATCATTGAGCGTCTTGGGGCTTCGGTGTGCCGGCGTGGGGACGCCGGTGTGTTCACGACGGGACGTAGGTCCCGATCCGGGCCTTTGGCTCAAGCGTGACGGATCGCACTTACTGCGCCCTTGCGTCCATCACCCACCCTCGTGCCAAAATAGGACAAGGAGTCCGGGGAGGGTTCCTTCCGCCCAACTTTGGGCGGAACGCTCAGCATTGCACTCTATGGGGGGTCTGACGACTCCTGATCGCTCTGTGACTGATCGTCACAGTGGCGTGACTGTCCGTTATGGCATGGTCCATCGACTTCCGCCGCTGATGAACACCTGCGAGGGCAATTCCATCGGTTTGGCCGACGTGGCTGGACGGATGGTGTAGTTGTAGTGCCGAGGACAAGCCGTTCGTCCTATAACCGACTCGGCCCGCTTCTGCCATTTCGGGCAACGCGGGTCAAGGTGCAGAATTTAGAGGAAAGAACCGAGAAGGTTCGGTTCTCCCGAGGAGGCCGCTCATGACCGCTCGCACCCCTGATGCCGAGCCGCTGCTGACCCCCGCCGAGGTTGCCACGATGTTCCGCGTGGACCCGAAGACGGTGACCCGTTGGGCGAAGGCAGGCAAGCTCACGTCCATCCGCACCCTGGGTGGACACCGCCGCTACCGCGAGGCTGAGGTCCGCGCTCTGCTGGCGGGTATTCCGCAGCAGCGCAGCGAGGCCTGAGGTACCCGCAACACCCTGTAGCACCGGGCAATTCCGGGTCCCCCAACCTGGACCGCCCACCCAAGCTCTGCCGACGGGTGCCTGCCCCAACAGGCTCTTCGTCATCGATCGCGCTGGACTCCGCCGGGTCCAGCGCGATCTTTTTTGTGCCGGCTCACACGTTTCGAAGAGTGGTGCAATTGCACATATTAAATGGGGCCGGTGTAGGGAGGGTGTAAAAGCGAGGGGTTGTGAAACTCGTTCGGTGACTCCCGTCACACTGGCGAAGGCTTGCCAACGAAGAGCCTGCCACTCCTGCGAGAGGCTTCAACCCGCCGTTGGTCATGGGTCGGTGGGACTTTCGTCCTCCGCGCGCTCCAGCTCGATGGCGAGCGCCAGGAGGCGGTGGCAGACCGAACAGTGCCGGGTGAGGTGCCCGCAGCGGGACGCGGCCGCCAGATGGGCGCGCAGCAGCGCCCGTATCTCATGTCTCGACTGTCGTGCCGGCTGTGCCGACGACGACGCCGGCCGTGCCGGTCGTGCTTCGGACGCCGCGGCCATGCGCGACCACCTCCGGTGTGGGCCCCCGTTTCCCTGCTGTCTGGGTACCGGGGCCCGGTGGACGCCGTCAATACACCGGACCGCAACGACGGAGACACGAAGAAGGCCCGCACCGATCGGTGCGGGCCTTCTTGAAAGCGATCCTGACGGGACTTGAACCCGCGACCTCCACCTTGACAGGGTGGCGAGCTAACCAACTGCTCCACAGGACCTCGTTCGCAGCCCTCAACCGGGGCCGCGAAGAAGACTGTACAGCAGGTCAGAGGGTCTGGTCGAACCGGAGCAAGGCGACACCCCCGGCCGGCCCGTCCACTTACGGCGCGGCCTGGTCGATCGCCTTCACGATCCGCTTGTCCGAGACCGGATACGCCGTGCCCAGCGCGTGCGCGAAGTAGCTGACCCGGAGCTCCTCGATCATCCAGCGGATGTCGGTGACCTCCTTCGGCACGGGCCGCCCCTTGGGGAGCTGTTCGAGCAGCCAGGCGTACTCGTCCTGCATCTCGTGGACCTTCTCCATGCGGGTGGTGTCCCGCTGGACGCCCGTCGGCATCTGCTGGAGCCGGCGGTCCACGGCCACCAGGTAGCGCATCAGGTCCGGCAGCCGCCGCAGGCCCGCCCTGGTGACGAAGCCCGCCGGCATCAGCCACGCCAGCTGCTCGCGCACGTCCGCCAGGTTGTTGATGAGCGCGAGGCTGTTGGTCGCCTTCAGACGGCGCTCACAGGCCTGCCAGGCGGCCAGGATCTGCTGGACCTGGCTCACCGTCCGCACGGTCGTGTCGACGAGGTCGGCGCGGACCTTGTCGTACAGCTTCCGGAAGGACTCCTCGTCCCAGACCGGCCCGCCGTGGTCGGCGATCAGCCTGTCCGCGGCGGCGGTCGCGCAGTCGTCGAAGAGCGCCTGGATCGAGCCGTGCGGATTACGGGACAGGGCGAGCTTCTGCTGGTTGGTCAGCTTGTCCGAGGCGAACTTCGCCGGGTTCACCGGGATGTTCAGCAGGATCAGCTTCCTCGTGCCCTGCCACATCGCCTGCGCCTGCTCGGCCTCCGTGTCGAAGAGCCGTACGGAGACGGTGTCGCCCGCGTCCACGAGCGCCGGGTACGCCTTGACCGGCTGGCCGGCCCGTCGGGTCTCGAAGACCTTCGTGAGCGTGCCGATCGTCCACTCCGTGAGCCCCGTGCGCTCCAGGGACTGCCCGGAGCCGTCAGGGCCGCTCGTGGCGGCCGCCGCGGCCTTGGAGAGGGCCTGGCGGGCCTTGGGGCGCAGCTTCAGCTTCAGCGCCTCCAGGTCCTTGTCCTCGGCCAGCTTGCGGCGCCGCTCGTCGACGATCCGGAAGGTGATCTTCAGGTGGTCTGCGATCCGGGACAGGTCGAAGTCGTCCGGGGAGACGGGCACGCCGACCATCCGGTGCAGCTCGCGGGCGAGCGTCACCGTCAGCGGCTCCTGGAGGGGGACCGCCGAGTCCAGGAAGCGGGTCGCGAAGTTCGGCGCCGGTACGTAGTTGCGGCGGATCGGCTTCGGGAGCGAACGGATCAACTCCGTGACGATCTCCTCGCGCAGGCCCGGGATCTGCCAGTCGAAGCCCTCGTCCGTGACCTGGTTGAGCACCTGGAGCGGGATGTGGACGGTCACACCGTCGGCGTCCGCGCCCGGCTCGAACTGGTACGTCACCCGGAACTTCAGCGGCCCCTGCCGCCAGGAGTCCGGGTAGTCGTCCTTCGTGACCCCGGCGGCCTTCTCGGTGATGAGCATCTCGCGCTCGAAGTCGAGGAACTCCGGTTCCTCGTGCCGCTTGTGCTTCCACCACGAGTCGAAGTGCGCGCCCGACACGACGTGTTCGGGCACCCGCTTGTCGTAGAAGTCGAAGAGCGTCTCGTCGTCGACGAGGATGTCCCGGCGCCGGGCGCGGTGCTCCAGCTCCTCGACCTCGGTGAGCAGCTTGCGGTTGTCGGCGAAGAACTTGTGGTGCGTGCGCCAGTCGCCCTCGACGAGCGCATTGCGGATGAACAGGTCGCGGGAGGCCTCGGGGTCGATGCGCCCGTAGTTCACCTTGCGGTCGGTGACGATCGGCACGCCGTAGAGCGTGACCTTCTCGATCGCCATGACCGCCGCCTGGTCCTTCTCCCAGTGCGGCTCGCTGTACGTCTTCTTGATCAGGTGCTGGGCGAGCGGCTCGATCCACTCCGGCTCGATCTTCGCGTTGACCCGCGCCCACAGCCGCGAGGTCTCCACCAGCTCGGCCGACATGATGAAACGCGGGGGCTTCTTGAAGAGCGCCGAGCCCGGGAAGACGGCGAACTTGGCGCTGCGGGCGCCCAGGTACTCGTTCTTGGCGCCTTCCTTCACGTCCTTCATGCCGATGTGCGACAGCAGACCGGCGAGCAGCGAGGTGTGTACGGACTGCTCGGGCGCGTCCTCCTCGTTGAGGTGGATGCCCATCTGCTTGGCGACCGTACGCAGCTGCGCGTAGATGTCCTGCCACTCGCGGATGCGCAGGAAGTTCAGGTACTCCTGCTTGCACATCCGGCGGAACGAGCTGGACCCGCGCTCCTTCTGCTGCTCGCGGATGTAGCGCCAGAGGTTGAGGTAGGCGAGGAAGTCACTGGTCTCGTCCTTGAAGCGGGCGTGCTGCTGGTCGGCCTGGGCCTGCTTCTCGGCGGGCCGCTCGCGCGGGTCCTGGATGGAGAGCGCGGCCGCGATCACCATGACTTCCCGTACGCAGCCGTTCTTGTCGGCCTCCAGGACCATCCGCGCCAGACGGGGGTCGACGGGGAGCTGGGAGAGCTTCCGGCCCTGCTGGGTGAGCCGCTTCTTCGGGTCCTTCTCCGCGGGGTTCAGCGCGCCCAGCTCCTGGAGGAGCTGCACGCCGTCCCGGATGTTGCGGTGGTCCGGCGGGTCGATGAAGGGGAACTTCTCGATCTCGCCGAGGCCGGCCGCGGTCATCTGGAGGATGACGGAGGCCAGGTTCGTCCGGAGGATCTCGGCGTCCGTGAACTCCGGGCGGGTGAGGAAGTCGTCCTCGGAGTAGAGCCGGATGCAGATGCCGTCGGAGGTACGGCCGCAGCGGCCCTTGCGCTGGTTGGCGCTGGCCTGGCTGACCCGCTCGATCGGCAGGCGCTGGACCTTGGTCCGGTGGGAGTAGCGGGAGATACGGGCGGTGCCCGGATCGATCACGTACTTGATGCCGGGGACGGTCAGCGAGGTCTCGGCCACGTTGGTGGCGAGGACGATCCGGCGGCCGGAGTGCGCCTGGAAGACGCGGTGCTGCTCGGCGTGGGAGAGGCGGGCGTAGAGGGGGAGGACCTCGGTGCTGCGGAGCTGCTTCTTCAGCAGCGCGTCCGCGGTGTCGCGGATCTCCCGCTCGCCGGAGAGGAAGACGAGGATGTCGCCGGGGCCTTCGGACTGGAGTTCGTCGACGGCGTCGCAGATCGCGGTGATCTGGTCGCGGTCGCTCTCCTCCGAGTCCTCTTCGAGGAGAGGCCGGTAGCGGACTTCCACCGGGTACGTCCGTCCGCTCACCTCGACGATCGGCGCGTCGCCGAAGTGGCGGGAGAAGCGCTCGGGGTCGATGGTCGCGGAGGTGATGACGACCTTGAGGTCGGGGCGCTTGGGGAGCAGCTGGGCCAGATAGCCGAGCAGGAAGTCGATGTTGAGGGACCGCTCGTGGGCCTCGTCGATGATGATCGTGTCGTAGGCGCGCAGCTCGCGGTCCGTCTGGATCTCGGCGAGCAGGATGCCGTCGGTCATCAGCTTCACGAAGGTCGCGTCGGGGTTCACCTGGTCGGTGAAGCGGACCTTCCAGCCGACCGCCTCGCCCAGCGGGGTCCTCAGCTCCTCCGCGACCCGCTCGGCGACCGTGCGGGCGGCGATCCGGCGGGGCTGGGTGTGGCCGATCATGCCCCGGACGCCCCGGCCGAGCTCCAGACAGATCTTGGGGATCTGCGTCGTCTTGCCGGAGCCGGTCTCACCGGCGACGATCACGACCTGGTGGTCGCGTATCGCCTCCAGGATCGCGTCCTTCTTCTGCGAGACGGGCAGCTGCTCGGGGTACGTGACCGCGGGCACGCGGGAGGCCCGCCCGTCGACGCGCTCCTTGGCCTTGCCGGCCTCGGCGGCGATCTCGTCCAGGACGGCCTCACGGGCCTCGGGCTTGCGGATGCGGCGGGCGCCCTCGAGGCGGCGGCCGAGCCGGTGGGCGTCCCGCAGCGAGACCTCGGCCAGGACGGACTGGAGGGCGGCGAAGGAAGTAGACATACGGAATCCAGGATCGCACCCCGGGCCGAGAACGAGCGAACCGATTTCTGTGAGGTGCGCCCCGGGTGCGGGCGGGGCGCGAACGGGGTCGCGGAGGGGTTCGGGCGGGGTCGGGCGGGGTGCGGGCGGGGTCCGGGGGAGGTGCGGCCCGTAATATTTCGGGCACGTCGAGCTGAGAGGTACCCCCATGTCCCGCACCGTCCGCGCGTTCGCGGCGCTCGCCGCGCTCGTGGGTGTGGTGCTCGGGATGCTGGGGTGCGGCGCGGGCACGGCGGTGGCGAGCCTGCCGGAGGCCGCCGCACCCGTGGCCGCGGGGAGCGTGACGCCGGGCTGCGGCCAGGGGCACGCGGTCGACGGCGCGGCCAGGCCGGCCACGCCTCCGCGCCCGAACGGCTTCGGGGAGCTGCTGCCCACGCTCGCCGGGGAGCGGGCGGCGGGCGGCGTGTGCGGTGCCGACCAGGTGATACGCGAGCTGCTGCCGGGGCCCGAGCCGCCGGAGCTCGTACCACCGTCACCCGTGGAGCTGTCGATCCTGCGCGTGTAGGGGCCGGGCCCTTTCCGTCGTCCGTCCCCTCTCTCGTCACGTCACAGGAGCCTTTCCGCATGCCCAAGTCCACGTCCAAGCCCGCGTCCAAGGCCAAGCCGGTCATGATCGTCTCCGGGGTGGCCGTCGCCGCCGCCCTCCTCGGAGTCGTCTCGTACACCGCCACCAAGCCCGCGTCCCAGGGCTCGTCGGGATCGTCGGCCGTCGCCGATGTCTCCGCCGACCCGAGCAACGGCATCTATCCCGAGCTGGAGGCCTACGCCCGCCGCGACGCCTCCGACAAGCTGGCCCTGGGGCGGGCCGACGCGCCCGTGGTGCTGATCGAGTACGCCGATTTCAAGTGCGGCTACTGCGGGAAGTTCGCCCGCGACACCGAGCCCGAGCTGGTGAAGAAGTACGTCGAGAACGGCACCCTGCGCATCGAGTGGCGGAACTTCCCGATCTTCGGGGAGGAGTCGGAGGCGGCGGCCCGCGCGTCGTGGGCGGCGGGGCAGCAGGGCCGGTTCTGGGAGTTCCACAAGGCGGCCTACGCCGAAGGGGCCAAGGAGAAGGGCTTCGGCGCGGAGCAGCTGAACGCGCTCGCGAAGGAGGCCGGGGTCCCGGACCTGGCGCGGTTCGCCAAGGACACGGACGGCGCGGCTGCCCGGGCGGCGGTGAGCAAGGACCAGGAGCAGGCGTACTCGCTGGGCGCCACCTCGACCCCGTCGTTCCTGGTCAACGGACGGCCGATCGCGGGCGCGCAGCCGATGGAGGCGTTCACGGAGGCGATCGAAGCGGCGGCGAAGACGGCGACGGCGACGCCGAAGGCTTCGAAGGGGAGCCGATGACCTCCGACATCGGCTATCTGGCCGCGTTCCTCGGTGGTCTCCTCGCTCTGCTGAGCCCGTGCAGCGCCCTGCTGCTCCCGGCCTTCTTCGCGTACTCGATCGACTCGACGAGCCGGCTGCTCGCCCGTACCGGAATCTTCTACGCCGGTCTGGCCACCACGCTCGTCCCGCTCGGCGCGGCCGGCTCGTTCGCCGGGCGGCTCTTCTACGGGAACCGCGATCTGCTCGTGGCGCTCGGCGGCTGGACGATCATCGTCCTCGGCGTGCTCCAGATCCTCGGGATGGGCTTCGCCTCGCGCCGTATGGCCGAGGTCAGCGGCCGGATCCGCCCCACGACGGCGGTCTCCGTCTACGCCCTCGGCCTGGTCTACGGCCTGGCCGGCTTCTGCGCGGGCCCGATCCTCGGCAGCGTCCTGACGGTGGCGGCGCTGAGCGGCAGCCCGGCGTACGGCGGTCTGCTGCTCGCGGTGTACGCGCTGGGGATGGCGGTGCCGCTGTTCCTGCTGGCGCTGCTCTGGGAGCGGTACGAGCTGGGCCGGCGCCGCTGGCTGCGGGGGCGCACGGTCCGGGCGGGCCGCTTCGAGCTGCACACGACGTCGTTGCTGTCGGGCGGGTTCTTCGTGGTGCTCGGCACGCTGTTCCTGGCCTTCGACGGGACGACGGCGCTGCCGGGGCTGCTCTCGGTGGACGACTCGTTCGCGGTGGAGGAGCGGGTGGCGTCGTTGGGCCGTTCGGTGCCCGACTGGGCCCTGCTGGTGGTGGTCGTCGCGGTGGTGGCCGTGGTGCTCGCGGTCCGGGGGTGGCGCGGCCGGAGCCGGGCGGTCTGAGGCGCCGGGTGCCCGGTCCATGAGGACCGGGCACCCGCCACCCCCGCCCCCTTCGCAACACGAAGAAGGCCCCGTTCTTTCGAACGGGGCCTTCTCTTTGTGGCTGGGGCCGGGGTCGAACCGGCGACCTATCGCTTTTCAGGCGATCGCTCGTACCAACTGAGCTACCCAGCCACGAGACTGTTTCCAGCCTCAGCGATCCTGACGGGACTTGAACCCGCGACCTCCACCTTGACAGGGTGGCGAGCTAACCAACTGCTCCACAGGACCTTGCGATGTGCGAGCACTAGTCTCGCACAGGATGTTGCGTGCCCCCAACGGGATTCGAACCCGTGCTACCGCCTTGAAAGGGCGGCGTCCTGGGCCACTAGACGATGAGGGCTAGGGGCTCACCTGGGCGCTTCTCAGCGCGTCGGGGACGTGAGAAGCATATGGGATACCGGCCGCTATCGCCAAAACGGTTTCACCTGGGGGGACAATGGCCGAGTGCTGGAGATGACGCGTGAGGAGTTCGAGGAGCTTGTCGCCGAGGCCCTGGACCGGATCCCGCCGGAGCTGACGCGGCTGATGGACAACGTCGCGGTGTTCGTCGAGGACGAGCCCGCGCCGGACGATCCGGAGCTGCTCGGGCTGTACGAGGGGACTCCGCTGACGGACCGGGGTGAGTGGTACGCGGGGGTGCTGCCGGACCGGATCACGATCTACCGGGGGCCGACGCTGCGGATGTGCGAGTCGCGTGAGGACGTGGTCGAGGAGACCGAGATCACCGTCGTGCACGAGATCGCCCACCATTTCGGCATCGACGACGAGCGGCTGCACGCGCTGGGCTACGGCTGACGGCCCGGGGCTGACGGCCGGCGTTCGGGCGGCAGCGCGTAGGGCCGACCGGCGGGTGCGTGCTTCCAGGTGGTTGCCGTGGGGGCGTGTCCCTTGCGGTGCAAAGGGAGTTGGGCAGGCAGACACGTTCTTCCGCCCGTCCTTCCCGCCCTTTGTGTCCTGGAGGTGCCCTCCGTGCGCCATTTGCCTTCCCGCGTGAGATGGGCCGCCACCGCGCTGGCGGTCGCCGCCTGTGCCGGTCTGAGCGGCTGCATGAGTGTGAGTGACGAGGGCGCGAAGCCGGCGCCGAGCAAGTCCGCGGGGAAGCAGGACGGCGTGGCGGCCGAGTCCGGCGGCGGCGTCGGGGTCTCCTCGGGCGGGCGCGGCGGAACCGGCCGCGTCGCGGCCGGGGTGAGCGGTCCTGACGCGGACGGCGCGGGCGAGGAGTCGCCGGTGCCGAGCGGGTCGCCGTCGGCCTCCGGGAAGCCGCCCGCCGACCCGCCGGCGGGCGGGGGCGGCGGGAGCGTGCCCGAGCCGGGCGGTCAGGTGCCCGGCGGGGCGGGTGGCGGCGTGGGCGGGCCGAGCGCGCCGGCCGGGGAGCCCAGTCCGCCGGTCGACCCGCCGGAGCCCTCGCCCACCCCGACCGAGGAGCCGAGCCCCGAGCCGAGCCCGGAGCCCACGCCCGACCCCTCCGACTCGCCGACCGCGAGCCCCGGGGCGGACACCCACATGGGGGCGATGAGGGCGGCGGACGGGCCGGGAGGGCCGGTGGAGCCGGAGGCATCGCCGCAGGTCGGACCGGTGTGACCGAGTCCGGTTTGCCATAGGTGGGGGAGGGTGCGTATGGTGGTAGATCGTTTGATCCCATTGCCCGGCGCCGACACAGAAGAGCGCCGCGTGGCGCGTACTCTCCCTAGCCGTGGCTGGACCGCATTGAGGCGGTCGAATTGCGAATTTCACGGAGTTGACGGGCGCGTGCCGAGACTCCGGAAGGTTTCGCATTTCGCATGTCCATTTTCAGTTCTGACCACGCCGTCATGCCCGAGAACGACGAGATCGTCGAGGCCGTAGAGGCCACCGAGATCGTCGAGACCGAGGCGTCCGACGTCACCGAGGCCGTCGAGGCCTCCGAGGCCGAGTCCTCCGAGCCCACCGTCACCTTCGCCGACCTGGGCCTGCCCGAGGGCGTCGTGCGCAAGCTCGCGCAGAACGGTGTGACCACCCCCTTCCCGATCCAGGCGGCGACCATCCCGGACGCCCTGGCCGGCAAGGACATCCTCGGCCGCGGCCGTACCGGCTCCGGCAAGACCCTCTCCTTCGGTCTGCCGACGCTGGCCCAGCTGGCCGGCGGCCACACCGAGAAGAAGAAGCCCCGCGCGGTCATCCTCACCCCGACCCGTGAGCTCGCGATGCAGGTCGCGGACGCCCTTCAGCCGTACGGCGACGTGCTCGGCCTGAAGATCAAGGTCGTCTGCGGCGGTACGTCCATGGGCAACCAGATCTACGCCCTGGAGCGCGGCGTCGACATCCTCGTCGCCACCCCGGGCCGTCTGCGCGACATCATCAACCGTGGCGCCTGCTCCCTGGAGAACGTCCAGGTCGCCGTCCTCGACGAGGCCGACCAGATGTCCGACCTGGGCTTCCTGCCCGAGGTCACCGAGCTGCTCGACCAGGTCCCCGAGGGCGGCCAGCGCATGCTCTTCTCCGCCACCATGGAGAACGAGATCGGCACGCTGGTCAAGCGCTACCTGAACAACCCGGTCAGCCACGAGGTCGACAGCGCCCAGGGCAACGTCACCACGATGACCCACCACGTCCTCGTCGTGAAGCCGAAGGACAAGGCGCCGGTCACGGCCGCCATCGCCGCCCGCAAGGGCCGCACGATCATCTTCGTCCGTACCCAGCTGGGTGCCGACCGCATCGCCGAGCAGCTCGTCGAGGCGGGCGTGAAGGCCGACGCGCTGCACGGCGGCATGACGCAGGGTGCCCGTACCCGCGTCCTCGCCGACTTCAAGGACGGCTACGTCAACGCGCTGGTCGCCACCGACGTCGCCGCCCGCGGTATCCACGTCGACGGCATCGACCTGGTCCTGAACGTGGACCCGGCCGGTGACCACAAGGACTACCTGCACCGCTCGGGCCGTACCGCCCGTGCCGGCCGTTCGGGCGTCGTGGTCTCCCTGGCCCTGCCGCACCAGCGCCGTCAGATCTTCCGTCTGATGGAGGACGCGGGCGTCGACGCCTCGCGTCACATCGTGGGCGGCGCGGGCGCGTTCGACCCGGAGGTCGCCGAGATCACCGGTGCGCGTTCGCTCACCGAGGTCCAGGCCGACTCCGCGAACAACGCCGCCAAGCAGGCGGAGCGCGAGGTCGCCGACCTCACCAAGCAGCTGGAGCGTCTGACGCGCCGCGCCGCCGAGCTCCGCGAGGAGGCCGACCGTCTGGTCGCCCGTTCCGCGCGCGAGCGGGGCGAGGACCCGGAGGCCGCGGTCGCCGAGGTGACGGAGGCCGCCGAGGCCGAGGTCGCCGCGGCCGTCGTCGCCGCCGAGCCGGTCCAGGAGCGCCGCGAGGAGCGCACCCCCGCGTTCCGTGACGAGCGGGGCAACTACGAGCGCCGTGACCGTGGCGGCGACCGCGGCGGCGACCGTGGTGGCTTCCGCCGCGACGACCGTGGTGGCGACCGCGGTGGTGACCGTGGTGGCTTCCGCCGTGACGACAACCGGGGTGGCGGCTTCCGCCGCGACAACGACCGTCCGTCGGGTGGTTTCCGCCGCGACAACGACCGTCCGTCCGGTGGCTTCCGCCGTGACGACCGTCCGTCGGGCGGCTTCAACCGCGACGACCGTGGCGGCCGTTCCTTCGAGCGTCGTGACAACGACCGTCCGTCGGGTGGTTTCCGTCGTGACAACGACCGTCCGTCCGGTGGCTTCCGCCGTGACGACCGTCCGTCGGGCGGCTTCAACCGCGACGACCGCGGTGGCCGTTCCTTCGAGCGTCGTGACAACGACCGTCCGTTCAACCGCGACCGCCGCGACGACCGCCCCACGGGCGGCCACCGTGGCAGCGACCGTCCGTTCAACCGTGACCGCCGCGACGACCGCCCCGCGGGCGGCTTCCGCTCGGGCGGCGGCGACCGCCCGTACGGCCGCCGTGACGACCACCGTGGCGGCGACCACCGCGGCAGCGGCTCGACGGGCGGCTCCTTCGGCCGCCGCGACGACAAGCCGCGCTGGAAGCGCAACGGCTGATCTCGCGTAGAACGCTGAGACAACGCTGAGCAGGGCCCGTACGACACTTCGGTGACGTACGGGCCCTGCTTGTTCGGGCTCCTTGAACGGGTTCGAAACTCGCTTTCGAGGTGCGGGGGCGGCTGTTAGCATCGGCGCGTTCGCATGGGGGCGGTGCGGCCGGGGGGCCGTGAAGCGACGTCTGTTTCAGCACAAGCACCGCTGTCTTCCCATGCCTCTTCTTTCATGAATGCCCCAGGGGAGGACCCGAGTGCCTCGAAGCGCTCTTCTACGCCATTCCATCGCGGCCGTCACCGCCGCGACCCTTCTCGCCGGCGTCGGCTCGCTGGCCGCGACGGCTACTGCCGCGCCGGCCGCCGCCGTCACCGCCGCGGCCGCGTCGACCGACCCGTGGGCGGCGTCCGTTCCGCTGACGGACGGCACAGCGATCAACGGCCTCGCCGACCTCAAGACGGCCAAGGACGGGGCGGTCGTCGCCCTCTGGTACCGGAGTGCCGAGGACCACAGCAACAACGAGCTCGTCGTCTCGGTGCGCCCCGCGGGCAGCTCCGCCTGGGGTGCGGCGCACGTCCTCCGTACGCTGCCCGGCCAGCGCTCCGAGGCCAACCTCACCGTCTCGGCCGACGGATCGGTCACGGCGGCCTGGATGGAGTACCCGAACGACGGTGGGCCCGGGAACGAGAAGCCCGGCGGTGTGTTCCGGATGGCCACCCTCGCGGCCGGGGCCACGACGTGGTCCGCCACGACGGACATCATGAGCGACCCGGGCTGGGTGCACAGCGGGCAGCTGGCCGGCTCGCCGTCGGGCGAGCTCGTCGCCGTCTGGCTGGGCGTCTCCGAGCAGAGGAGCGGGGTGTACTCCTCGGTCCGCACCGCCCCGGGCGCAGCCTGGTCCGAGCCGGTCCGCCTCGACGAGCCCACGGCGGACACCGGGCTCAACTCCGCGCCGGAGCTCATCTACTCGGCGCAGGGCACGGCCACCGTGGCCTACGTCCAGGGCGGTCCCGAGACCGGTGAGGTCAAGGTCGTCGACCGGACCGCCGGCGGCACGTGGACCGAGCCGGTCACCGTCTCCAAGGCCGGCACGTACCCCACCGGCCCCACCCTGACCCTCGGCCTGGGCGGCCACGCCGCGCTGGCCTGGCGATCGACGGACGACCCGACGTCCGGATCCGGCACGCAGGTGCTCGCCGTGCGTCCGGCCGACAGCCTGACCTGGGGTGCCGAGGAGCCCGCCAACGGCTTCCGGACCGGCGCCTGGCGCAAGGTCGCCATCAACCCGCAGGGTGACGTCACCCTGCTCGGTGTCGACTTCGTCGACGGCACCGGGTACGCCGCACAGACCACCACGCGGTCCGCCGCGGGCACCTGGTCCGCTCTGAAGACGATCTCCACGGGCTATGTCCCGGACGACCAGTTCGATCTGACGGTCGGTCCCGACGGCACCTTCCACGCCGTGTGGACCCAGGGCAACACGGACAACCGGAAGCTGATGACCTCCTCGCGGGTCGACGGTGCCTGGTCCACGCCCCCGACGCCGCTCTCCACCAACACCAGCGGCTACGCCCTGGGCCTGGTCACCGTCGACGCCGCCGGCCGGCCCGTCGCCGTGTGGCAGCAGTCCAGCGGTGACTTCACCACCCAGCTGCGCGCCGCGACCACCGCGCCCGCCCCCGTCAAGCCGCTCCCCACGTGGCGCGACTACAGCGGCGACGGCAAGGGCGATCTGCTCGGGCTGACCCCGGCCGGTGCGCTGACCGTGCGGACGGGATCGGGGACCGGTGGGCTCGGGACCGGGGCGTCGGCGAGCGGATGGCCGGCGACGTCGACCGTCGTGCCCTTCGGGGACCTGTCGGGCGACCGGTGCAACGACCTGCTCGTGCGGAGCGCGGCCGGGGTGCTGACGCGCCACGACGGGGGCTGCGGGACCGCGTTCGCGCCGAACGGCCCGAAGCTCACGATCGGTTCGGGCTGGAACATCTACGACGCCCTGACCGCGCCGGGCGACCTGACCGGCGACGGCCGGACCGACCTGCTCGCGCGCACGCCGGCCGGTGAGCTGTGGATGTACGCCGACGACGGCGCGGGCAAGCTCAAGGGCCGCGTGAAGATCGGCGGCGGCTGGCAGATCTTCAACGCGGTCGTCGGCGTCGGCGATCTCAACGGCGACAAGGCCGGTGACCTGCTGGCCCGGGACACGGCCGGTGTGCTGTGGCGGTACAACGGCACCGGCACGGGCGCATTCGCGGCCCGGACGAAGATCGGCGGCGGCTGGCAGGGCTACAACGCGCTCGCGGCCGTCGGTGACATCACCGGCGACGGCAAGGCGGACCTGGTGGCGCGGGACACCGCCGGAGCGCTGTGGCGGTACAACGGCACCGGCGCGGGCACGTTCGCGGCCCGGACGAAGATCGGCGGCGGCTGGCAGATGTACAAGACGCTGTCCTGACAAGTGACGCGTGTTCGGGGCCCGTACGGCAGTTGTTCGCCGTACGGGCCCCGGTCTGTTGAACGGGTTCGAATCGGGACCGGATCGAGCTGCCGGGTGTCCGTCGCTGCTGTTACTGTCGGCCTGTTGACACGGGTGGGGGAGCGTCGGCCAGGGGGCCCGGCGCAGAGGACTTCCGCCCTGTCTCCTCATCTTTCAGGATTCCCGGGGAGGGACCCTTCTTGGCACGCTCTTCACGCGCGCGTGACCGCCGTGCGCGTACGGCCGTCCTGGCCGCCGCACTCGTCGCATCGGTGATCGGTGCGACGCCGGCCACCGCCGCACCGACCGCCGTTCCGGGGGCCGCGCCCGCCGCCGTCGCGCCCGGCGACCAGCTCGACATCACGCCCAACTGGCGGACCGTGCCCCGGCAGGCGACGGTGAGCGCCGTCAGCGCCAACGGCTACGCGCACGAGACCGAGGACTCCGACGAGCACACCGGCGGCGAGCGCCACTGGACCGACTTCGCGACCGGTGCGACCGTGTCCCTCGGGTACGGCTCCGGCAACCCGTCCTTCGCCGAGGCCGGGGTCGGCGGGCGGTACGCGTATGTCGAGCGCGGCGCCGGCAACCGCTACCTCCGCGACCTCGCGACCGGCACCGAGCAGGCGCTGACGCTGCCGCGCGACGCGAGCTACCGGGGTCTGCTCGGCGACACCCTGCTCTTCCAGCAGTACGCGTCCGAGGAGTCGTCGGAGCAGACCACCGGCTACTACCTGCGGCGCGCCGGGGACGCGACGGGGACCAAGATCCCCGTCACCGGCTTCCCCGAGGACGCCAACCTGCACATGGCGCGGCTCGTGGCCGGCGACGACACCGCCGCCGTGATCCGCTTCGGCAGGTCCGCCACCGACGCGTACGACCTGACCGACCTCGGCGTCGTCGACCTGCGGACCGGGCAGATGACCGTGATCGAGGCGCCGACCTCCGCCGGGGCGAGCATCCTCGTCGCGCCGGTGGCCCTGAGCGCCGACCGGATCGCCTGGGTCGACCGGAACCGTCAGGTGCACCTCCGTGAGCGGTCCGCCCTGAACGGCGCCGAGCAGACGTTCGCGCTGCCCGAGGGCCTGAGCTCCGCCCGTATCGGCCTGGTCG
Source organism: Streptomyces sp. NPDC012508 (assembly GCF_042902595.1). Taxonomy (NCBI): domain Bacteria; kingdom Bacillati; phylum Actinomycetota; class Actinomycetes; order Kitasatosporales; family Streptomycetaceae; genus Streptomyces; species Streptomyces sp. NPDC012508. The sequence continues at coordinate 40,842 of NZ_JBIBEO010000004.1, read as the reverse complement.
GCGAATGGGTGCTCGCCCTCGGCGAGGCCTCGGGCACCGGCTCCTCGCTGAAGCGGCAGCTCGTCGCCCTCGCTCCCGACGGGCGTGCGCAGACGCTCCTGGAGAAGGCCGAGCCGGAGATCAACCAGATCGTCGGCGGGGTCGGCGCGGCCGTCGTCGGTGGCAGCTCCGCGACCGACTGGTCGCTCCTGAAGGTCGTCCCGGGCAAGGGCGACGGCGCGCCGGCTCTGGAGAAGCTGCACCGTGTCGCGCCGCTGGCGACGGAGGTGCAGTCGCTCGCTCTCGGCGCGGGCCGGCTCTCCACCCTGGAGCAGGACGGCCAGCTGGGCCGCGGCTTCCACACGCGGACGCTGCCCGTCGGCCCGCTGCACACCGGCCAGTCCGAGCCGGTCGCGGCCGGGTCCGAGGAGCGGCTGGAGAGCACCACGCCGCTGTTCGACTCCGGTGACGGCCGCACGGTCTACCTGGCCCGCGGCACGTCCGGGATGGAGGTGGTCGGGCGGCGCTCCGCGAAGGAGACCACCCGGGCCGCCACGGGCAAGAACTCCGGCCGGCTGGCCGATGCCTCCGGCCGGTGGGCGGTCTTCCAGAGCGGGCGGCCGAGCTTCCCCGGCACGCTCGTCTCCGGTGAGGACACCCTCGTCGTGGACCTCGACGCGGCCCCCGGCAAGCCGTCCGTCGTCCGGACGCTGGCGCAGACGGCGGCCGCCCTGCGCGGCGACACGCTGTTCACCGGTACGGCCACGGTCGGCCAGGTGGCCCGTACGGACCTGTCCACGGGCAAGGACCTCGGCACGGTCGCGACCGGCGCCGACTGCGCGGCCACGGAGCTCCAGGTGTCGGGCCGCTGGCTGTTCTGGGCCTGCTCCCAGTTCTCCAAGCAGGGCGTCGTGGACCTCCAGAAGGGCACCAAGGTCGCGCTGCCCCGCAGCTACTACAGCGGTGGCCTGCTGGGCGACGGATTCTTCGTGGACCAGGGCAACACCGGCACGTACCTCCGGCTGACCGACTTCTCCAGCGGCACCGCCGCCGCGCCCCGCGCGCTGGTGGACTCCACGCCCGTGCACGGCTCGCGCCGGGAGGCATGGACCGTGGACCGCTTCGGCGGTGCCGTGGCGTACAAGGACAGCCAGAACCTCGTCCACGCGGTGTGGACCGGAGTCCGTACATCCGACCTGACGGCCATCGCGACCGACGCCCCGGCGAGCGCGCGGGCGACGGACGGCTGGACGGCCGCCTGGTCGCTGTCCAAGCCGGCGTCGTACTGGCAGGTGACGCTGCGCCGGAAGGTCAACGGCGCGGTGGTCCGCACGTGGGACGGCGGCGAGACGCGCGGCCGGATCGCGGTCCGCTGGGACGGCAAGGACGCCGCGGGCCGGCTCGTCACCGACGGCACGTTCACCTGGACGCTGACCGCCAACACGGCCGACGGCGAGGGCCGCGACCTGCTGGCCTCGAACTCGGTCTCCGTGACCGGCGGCAGGGTCCTGGGATGGCGGGACATGGCCGGCGACGACGGTTTCGGCGATCTGCTGGTGATGGATTCGACGGGTCTGGTGTCGCTGTACAAGGGCAACGGCTCGGGCGGTCTGGCCGCGCGGACCAACGGCACGGGTGGCAAGCTCCCGACGACGACCCTCCTGGTGCCTGCCGGGGACATGACCGGTGACGGCTGCAACGACGTGTACGGGCGGGTCGGCGACGAGCTGCGCGCGTACCGTGCGGGCTGCGGCTCGATCGTCTCGGACTCCTCGGCGTACACGCTCGTGGGCAGGGGCTGGGGGCAGTACGACGTGCTGACGTCGTCGGGTGATGTGAACGGCGACGGCCGGATGGATCTGATCGCCCGCCAGAAGTCGACCGGTGACATGTACTTCTACCCGGGCACGGAGGAGAGCCGTCTGGGTACGAGGGTGAAGATAGGTACGAACTGGAAGCTGTACGGGAAGATCGCGGGCGCCGGTGACCTGAACGGTGACGGGCGGGGCGACCTGCTCGGCATGGACGCCTCGGGCGTGCTGTGGCGGTACTACGGCACGGCGAACGGCGGCGTTACCGCCCGGGTGAAGGTCGGCGGCGGCTGGGGCGCGTACACCTCCCTCGTCGGCGTCGGTGACCTCACGGGCGACGGCCGTGCGGAGCTGGTCGCGCGCGACACGACCGGCAGGCTGTGGCGCTACACCAACCAGGGCAACGGCCTGTACGCGGCCCGCGTGATGATCGGCACGGGCGGCTGGTCCGCCTTCAAGGGCCTGTACTGACCCACCCCGTGGGGCCCGCCCGCAGCGCCGGGCGGGCCCCACGGAGACGGGGCCGTGTCGGATACCCGATCGGCTCCGGCGATCGATGCGGCTATGCTCGGGTGTGTTGTGCCGAGGGCCGTTAGCTCAATTGGCAGAGCAGCGGACTTTTAATCCGTTGGTTGTGGGTTCGAGTCCCACACGGCCTACCTGTGGCGCCCCGCCCGGTTTCGACCGGGCGGGGCGCTTCGTCGTGTCCGGGGCCGGGCGTGCCGGCCAGGGCGCCCCGGAGGGGGCGGTCGCGTCGTGGGGTGGCGTCCACGGCGCGTGGCCCGCTCGCGAGCCGGGTCGTACCGACCGGTCGTACCGACGAGTTGTACGGACGGGTCGTACCGCCGGGTCGTGCTGACAAGCCGTGCTGACGGTCGTACTGACCGGGCGGTGTCCGATTTATAGCTTTCCTCGGACGGACCGGATTTATTCAACAGCCTTGCTTTTCTAATGGTCTTGACCAATACCCGAGCGGTTGGCAGGCTGGAATGGCCGTAACCGATCATGCGTTCTCGTCGTGCGAGGCGTTCATCGGATACGTGTCATATTCCGAGACAGGGGGCCGGATGGGAAAGCGCTCGCCGCGGTCGGCGCAGCAGTGTGGGTGTCGGTAGGTCACCTCACCTGTCTCGCGATCCGAGAACGCATCAGTGCCTGGTCAGAGACGTTTCTAAGTGCCGCAAGGGTCCCGTCGCGGGACTGGTGCGCACCCCTGTGCGGTGCGCCCTTGCATTTCTTCGTCATGCATTGGTTTCGCAAGAATTCGTTGTGGGCCGTGCTGCCTTGCCATGCATTTTTTCCGTGGACTGTCAGGGAATAGGAGGCTTGCGTCAGACGTGCAAGGAAAACAGATCACACACAAAGGCGTATCCGTCACATACGCGCCCGAGTTCGAATCCTCGGGCCACATCGATGATCTCTGGGCTCGCGTGGCCCTTCCGGCCGCGGCGCCCGAGCCGGCCGCCGAGCCAGTGGTGGCACCCGGTCTGCGCCTTGCCCTGTCGCTGCTGGAGGAAGGCGTACTGACCAGTCGCGCCAACCGCTCCTGCGGTTCGTACGTGGCGCGGGCGGTTCCGTCGGCCGGGGCGGTGTACCCGTACGAGTTCGCCGTCCTCGTCATGGAGAACGGTCTGCCGACCGCCTTCCGGATCGACACCGACCGCCGTACCTGCGCCCGGCTGGCCGTCGGCGCACGCGTCACCGCCGCGCTGGACGCCTCCCACCTCTCCGTTCCGGAGGACGGCGGGGCGCTAATGGTCACGCTCACCCGTCCCTGGCTCTCGATGCGCAAGTACGGCGACCGCGGGTACCTGTACACCCAGCTCGACGCCGGGCACGCGGCCGGGAACCTCTTACTGGCCGCCGCCGGCCGTGGCGCCACGGGGGCGCTTCGGCTGCGCTTCCCGAGGGAATCGCTCTCGGAGTTGCTGGAGGCGGGCGAGAACTGCCGCGAGATCCACTCCGCGACCCTGGTGCCCGCCGGCGCGGAAGGCGCGGAAGGCGCGGAAGGCTCGGACGCCGCGGTCGACGAGGCGTGGACCCGCTGGAGCGTGCATGACGAGACCGACCGGGAGCTGCGCGGGTCCACCTGGCGGTCGTGGCTGGAGAGCACCTGCTGGGACTCCGTCGCCGCGTGGCCCGAGCACTCCGGCGCTCCGAGCCTCGATTCCGTACCCGCACCGCTCACGCGGATCCGCAGCGACCGGCAACTGCCCGACGCACAGGACGGCCTGGGCAAGCCGTCCGAATGGTCGGAACTGATCGCGACCCGCGCCTCCAGCAAGGCCTTCACGGGCGAACCCGTCTCCGCCGCATCCGTCCGGCAGGCCGTCTCCGCCCTGTCGACGCCGCTGGCGACCGACCTCCCCGACGCCTCGCCGCTCTCCGCGACCCTGGTCCTGCGGTCCACGACGGACCCCGAGCAGGACGGCGTGTACCGGCTGCGGACCGGAGAGCGGCAGCCGGGACGGCTGCCCTCCACCGACGAGGTGGCCCGTGCCTGCATGCAGCAGCGTGCCCTCGCCGGGGCCTCCGCCGTCCTCCTCCTCCACGTGCCGCGTACCTCGCTCGCCGGGGCCGACTCGGCCGCCGGCGCCGAGAACCTGCGCGAACTCGGCTTCCGCTGCGGCGCCTTGGGGCAGCTGCTCTACCTGGGCGCGAACCGCGCGAAGGTCGGCGTGACCGCCATCGGCGGCTTCGACACACCGCTGTGGCGCACGCTGGCGGGGCTGCCGGAGGACGACGAGATCCTGTACGCCCTGCTGCTCGGCTGCCCGGACGACTCGGGCATCAAGTTCGACCGGCTTGCCATGGCGCACGCCCAGAACGAGCGGTGAGCCCGATGCGCGCCGTACTTCCCGATCTCCTCACCGACGTCCTCGCCCGCCACGGCGAGCGCGCCGCGGTCACCGACGCCGACGGTTCGCTGGGATACGCCGGACTCGCCGGCCGGGCCCGTACCGCCGCCGACCGGCTCGCCCGGTACGACGTGGCGGGCGAGCGGCTGCGGGTGGGCCTGTACGCCACCAACTCCGTCGACTACGTGGTCGGCTACCTGGCCACGCTGTTCGCCGGTGCGGTGCCCTTCCTGGCCGACTCCGCCTTCGGTCCGTACGACCTCTCCCGGATCGCCGAGGACTGCGGCCTCGATCTGCTGATCCACGCCCAGGGCGCCGATGTCTCCGCCGTCGTGGACGAGACCCTCGACGACGGCGGCGCGTTCGGTGCCCTCGCGGTCGGCCGGGTGCGCCGCTCCGACGTGCCCCGCCCGCCGCTGCTGGACGACACCGAGGTGTGCCGCTTCACGTCCGGCTCGACCGGCCGGCCCAACTGCATCGAGTTCTCCGGCGCGGCCGTGTCCGCAGCGGCCGCCAACTGGGTGAAGGGCACCGGCCTTTCGGCCGACGACCGGATCGCGTGCTTCGCCGCCCTCTCCAACGGTCTGGCGTTCAACACCTCCCTGCTGGCGGCCTTCCTGCCGGGCGCCTCGCTGCACCTGTCGCACGGTCTGCCCACCGCCTCCCGGGTCGTACGGCTCCTGGAGAGCACCGCGGCCACCCGGCTGGTGGCGTTCCCGGCCCTGTACGAGTCGATCGTGCGGCGTTCCCCGGAGGAAGGCTTCGCGGCCGTCCGTACCGCGATCTCCTCGGGCGCCCCACTGCGCGAGACCGTGCGCCAGGAGTTCACCCGGCTCACCGGCGTACCGATCCACAACTACTACGGGGTCGCCGAGACAGGGCCGCTGACCTACGCCCCCGACGGGGCGGGCAGCGGGCTCGGAGCGCCGCTGCCCGGTGTGCGCCTGCTCGCGGACGAGCAGGGCATCCGGGTCAGGAGCGAGTCGATGGGGTCGCGGTACCTCAACGCTCCCGGCGTGTTCGAGGAGCGCGTCGACGCCGAGGGTTACTACCGCACCGGCGACCAGGGGCATCTGCTCGACGGCGCCCTGCACCTGACCGGGCGGACGAGCCGGCTGGTCAACGTGGGCGGCCGCAAGATCGACCCGATCGAGATCGCCGACGTGCTGCGCGAGGCCTCCGGGGTGCTGGACGCGGTCGCCTTCGAGGCCGAGAACCAGCACGGTGAGCCGACCCTGGCCGCCGTGGTGGCCGTGGAACCCGGTGTGACCGCGCAGTCCCTGCGCACGCACTGCGCGGCGACGCTCCCCGCGTTCAAGGTCCCCGGAATCCTCCGGCTGGTGGACCGCATCCCGGCGAACTCGATCGGCAAGCCGTCCGTCGAGCGCCTGCGGCGGCTGCTCAGCGAGCCCCAGAGCAACTGAATCCCTCTTCGAGACACAGGAACTCCCCATGGACAGCACCGCGCTCCGCACCAAGATCCTCGACCTCGCCATCGCCGCGGGGGACGGCAGCGTCTCCGCCGCCGAACTGGCCGCCGCCGACTACTCGCTGCGGGATGTCGGCTACTCCTCGCTCTCGTACATGCGCCTGATCGACAGCATCGAGAACGAGGTCGGTGTCTACCTGGACCCGGAGGCCGACATCGAGCACTACGAGAGCATCGACTCCGTCACGGCCCTGGTCGTCGCCAGCGGGGTGGGCGCCGATGCCTGAGAGGGCGGTGAGTGACGGGCCCACGATCGGGATCGTCGGTCTCGGGCGGCTCGGCTCGGCCCTGAGGTCGGTCTGCGAGGCCGACGGCACGAGGGTCTCCCTGACGGCCTCCCGCCGTGGCGGCTGGTCCGCCGAGGCGGTCCCCGACGTGCTCGTCGACGCCAGCGCACCCGAGGCGCACGCCGACGTCCTCGACTTCTGCGGCGGCCATCGCGTACCGCTCGTCGCCTGCGTCTCCAACCTCACCGACACCCAGTGGAAGGCGCTGAAGGAGCTGGCCGACGTGGTCCCGGTGGTCCGGGCCACCAACCTCTCCTTCGCGCACTACCTCCAGGTGCGCATCGCCGAGTTCACCGCCGGCCTCGCCACGGGCCGGTTCGGGGCGACCACCACCGTCCGCGAGCGGCACCCGCTCGGCAAGGCGCACCGTCCGAGCGCCACCGCCCTTGCGCTCGCGGACACCTGGGCCGGGGCGAGCGGCCGGGCGGTGGCCGACATCGCCGACGAGCGGGCCGGACTGCCCGTCAGCGAACACGAGCTGACCCACACCTGGGACGGCGAGGCGCTGCACGTACGGCACCACGTCGCCAGTTGGACCGTGCCGGCCCGGGGCGCCCTGGCCGCCGCCGACTGGGCCCGCGCCGCGGCTCCCGGCCTGGTCACCATGCGGAACGTCTACGACGACCTGACAGCGAGGAACACGACATGAGCACCGATGAACCGCGGCCGCTGAATCCGGCCGAGAGCCGGCTCGTCCTCCAGGTGGCGATCGGCGCCCGGATGCTGTCCCTCGACGGGCACGACGACTTCAACCAGGGCCAGATCTCCGCCCGGATACCCGGCCGGGACGAGTTCTTCATCAAGGGCGCGCTGGTCGGTTTCGACGAGGCCGCCCCGGCGGACGTGGTCCGCTGCCCGGTGGACCACACCCTGCCCGCGCCGCCGCTGGCGCCGCCGGAGCTGCCGCTCCACCAGGCCATCTACCGGGCGCGCCCGGACGTCAACGGCATCGTGCACAGCCATGCGCCGTACACCCTGCTGTTCGGTGCGACCGACCTGCCGATGCGCCCGATCTCGCACGACGGTGCCTACTTCCGCGACCGGATCGGCCTGTTCACCGAGACCAGCAACACGGTCCTGGACATCGAGACCGGTGAGCACATCGCGAAGGACCTCGACGGGCACCCGGCGGTCCTGCTCCGCAACCACGGCGGGGTGATCGTCGGCAAGAGCGTCCGGCACGCCTCCGTCTTCGCCCAGGTCCTCGAGCGGGCCTGCCGCCTCCAGCTGACCGCCGAGAGCACCGGCGTCCCGTACACCTGGTCCACCGAGCAGGACGTGGCCGCCAAGCAGGACTTCATCTACGCCGACCTCTCGGTCCGCTCGTACTGGGACTACGCGGTCCGCCGGGTCGGCCGGCACTGGCCCGAGACCCTCGACTGGGGCCGTGGCTGACCCGCCCCGCCCCCCGCCCGAACGGTCTCCACAGGTGGAGGATCCGTCGCTCGTCACACCCGACATCACGGAGGTCGTCCGATGAAGGTCCAGCGCATCCTGCCCACGGAGGAGGCGGCCGATCTGCTCGGCCTCGTCCGGGAGATCGCGGCCGCCGAGCTCGCGCCCCGGGTGGCCGAGTTCGAGGCGGGCCACGAGTTCCCCCGGGAGATCGTGCGGACCCTGGGCAAGGCCGGGCTGCTGAGCCTGCCGTACCCCGAGGAGTACGGCGGTGGTGGACAGCCGTACGAGGTCTACCTCCAGGCGCTGGAGGAGATCGCATACCACTGGTTCGGGGTGGCCGAGGCGGTCAACGTGCACAACCTCGCCTGCTTCGGCACCGCCTCGTACGGCACTCCGGCCCAGCGCGAGGAACTGCTGCCGGACATGCTGAGCGGTGAACTGCTCGGCGCGTACTGCCTGTCGGAGGCGGAGGCCGGCTCGGACGCGGCCTCGCTCGCCACCCGCGCGGTACGGGAGGACGAGGGGTACCGCATCACCGGCACCAAGGCCTGGGTCACCCACGCCGGTCACGCGGACTTCTACAACGTGTTCAGCCGGACCGGCGGACCGGGAGCCCGCGGTCTCTCCTGCCTGGTGGTCCCGGGCGGCACGCCGGGCATGGTCGTGCACGAGCCGGAGCGGAAGCTGGGCGTCTGGTCCAACCCCACCGCGCAGGTCGGCTTCGAGGGCGTCCGGGTGCCGGCCGGGCGCCTGATCGGACGCGAGGGCAAGGGTTTCCTGATCGCGATGGGGGCCCTGGACTGCGGCCGCCTGGGCATCGCGGCCTGCGCGGTCGGTATCGCCCAGGCCGCCGCCGACTACGCCGTGCGGTACGCGAAGGAGCGCCGCCAGTTCGGGCAGCGGATCGTCGACTTCCAGGGCGTCGGCTTCCTGCTGGCCGACATGGCCACCCAGATCGCGGCGGCTCGCGCGCTCACCCTGGCTGCGGCCCGCCTCAAGGACGCCGGACTGCCGTACTCGCTGGAGGCGGCGAAGGCCAAGCTCTTCGCCACCGACATGGCGATGAAGGTGACCACCGACGCGGTGCAGGTGCTCGGCGGCGCCGGTTACGTCTCCGACCACCCGGTGGAGCGCTGGATGCGCGAGGCCAAGCTGCTGCAGATCGTCGAAGGCACCAACCAGATCCAACGCCTGGTCATTTCGCAGGGCCTGGACTAGCCCCTCCGCTGCCGTCGGGCCCGTTTCAGCGGCCCGTTTCAGCGGTCCCTTTCAGCGGCCTCGTACGGGGCAACCACCGAAGGAAAGGTGTGGAACACGATGACCACGGTCGAGGAGCGGACCCTCAGACTGGAGTCCGCGCGCGCCGGGACCGGCCCGGCCACCTGGGGGCAGCGGGCGATCTGGGGTGTCGTCACCCGGCTCGGCGACGACGCCCCCCGGTACAACCTGCGGCTCGACCTCCCGCTCACCCCGCCCCGCCCCGCCGGCCGCGTACTCGCGGACCTGACGGAGCTGCTCCGGATGCACGACAGCCTGCACACCAGGCTCCTGCCGGTCGGCGAGGACGGCCTGGAGCAGGTCGTGGACGGGTCCGGCGAGCTTCCGGTGGAGGTCCGCGAGTGCTCCGAGGCGCAGGCTCCGGCGGTCGGTGAGGCCCTGATGGAGGAGCTGGCCGGGCGCTCCTTCGACCACGCGCGGGAGTGGCCGTTCCGGGTCGGCCTCGTGGAGTGCGAGGGCCTGGTCCACCGGCTGGTGCTCGCGGCCTCGCACACCGCGATGGACCTGTGGGGCGAGGGCCGGATGCTCCGCGACCTGGAGCTGATCGAGGCAGGGGAGTCGGCCGAGGCCCTGCTCCTGGCCCGCCCCGCTCTCCAGCCGCTGGAGGCCGCGGAGGTCCAGGCGTCGCCGCTCGGCCGTCGCCGGGACGAGGGGGCCCGGCGCTACTGGTGCGAGCGGCTCACCGCCGGCCCCCGCCGGATCTTCCTGAACCCCGCGGATCCGGAACGGGCGGTCACCGATCCGGGCCGGATGTTCCCCAACGCCCTGCTGCACTCGCCCGCGCTGGCGGTCGCCGTCGAGCGGGTGGCGGAGAAGCTGGGGGTGAGCGATGCCGCGGTGCTGCTCGGCGCGGCCTCCCACCAGCTGGCCCGGATGTCCGGGAGCAGCGACGTGCTCTTCCAGGTGGTGGTGAGCAACCGCTTCCAGCCGGCCGCCGCCGAGTCGGTGAGCACGATGGCGCAGGAGGCGGTCTTCCTCCTCACGGACGCGGACAAGGACTTCGAGGACGCGGTACGGCGGACACGGTCCGTCTCGTTCAGCGCGTTCCGGCACGCGGGGTACGACAAGTGGGCGCTGGACCGGGAGGTCGCGGGCCTGGTCGAGCGGGGTGAGGCGGGCGACCACTCGTGCTGGTGGAACGACACCCGGGACCCGGGCGACGGGCCGTTCGACACGGTCGGGCGGCCGGAAGCCCCGCTGAGCGAGCTCGCCGGCCGGACCGTGTTCAGCTGGCCGACGGAGTTCCTGCCGCGGGTGAACGTGTCGGTGGCGGTGGACGTGCTGTCCGCCCCGGGGGCCCTGGAACTCTGCATGACCGCGGATCCGGCGGTCCTCTCCCGTGAGGGCATGGAGCGCTTCCTGCGCGGGGTCGAGGAATCGGTGATCGCCGAGGCGGCCGCCCAGGGGGACGAATGAGCAAGCGATACGCGGGAATCGCCTGGACCGGCGCGGGCTACCAGGTCGAGGTCCTGGACACCGCCGGGCACCGGGTGACGGAGCCTCGCAGCTGGGGCGCCGCGCAGGTGGCGGCACTCGTCGCCTGGCTCCGGGAGCTGGGCGAGGAACAGCCGCTGGCCGCGGTGTTCGACAGCACCAACGGTCTGCTCGACGGGCCGATGACGGCGGCCGGTCTGGAGGTCTACCGGGCCGACCCCTGGCTGCTGCCGGACCGGCCGGAGTTCGGTTCGGTCCCGGCCGCCCGGCTCGCGGAGCAGGCGAGGAGCGAGCCCGGCTCGCTGGCCCGGGTGACCGCCGAAGGAGGCAGCCTGACCGGCCGCGCCGACGAGTACTTCGACGGCGTACGGCGCAGCGAGCCGATCCAGGCCGCCCTGACGGCGGCGGGACGCTGCATCGAGCACGGCCGAAGGGACACGCCCCAGGTCGCGCTCACCTTCGACGACGGCCCGGATCCGGTGCACACCCGCCGGATCCTGGAGATCCTGGACCGCTACGGCGTGCGGGCCACGTTCTTCTGCGTCGGTCACCATGTCGCGGCGCTGCCCGACGAGGTGCGCCGGATCGCCGCGGCCGGCCATGAGCTCGGCAACCACTCCTGGTCGCACCCCTTCCTGCCCGACCTGACACCGGATCAGCTGCGGGAGCAGATCGACCGGACGACGGAAGCGGTGGCGCGGCTGACCGGCGAGGCGCCGACGCTGTTCCGGCCGCCGTACGGCGCGCTGACCCCGGAGGTGCTGGCCGCCCTGGCGGACCATCCGACCACCATGACGATGTGGGACGTGGATTCGCGCGACTGGTCCAGGCCGGGCCCGGAGCGGATCGCCGAGACCGTCCTGGGGGCCGCCGGGCCCGGCTCGGTGGTGCTGATGCACGAGGGCGCGGGCGATCGCGGCCAGACCGTGCGGGCCCTCCCCTCGATCATCGAGGGCCTGCTCGCGCGCGACCTGGAGCTGGTCACGGTGGGAGAGCTGCGCGCGGCGGCCGTCCAGGCCGGGACGAGCCGCTGACCGCCGCCCTTCACCGCCCCCGCCGCTGACCGCCGCCCGTCACCGCCCCTGCCGCTGACGGCCGCCCTTCACCCCGTTCATCACCCGGTCGGCCCTCAGTGCCCCGCCCCGCCGCACCTCTGTGCCCCGCCCGCCCGACCCCCGCTCGACCATCAGGCTCACCCTCACGCTGGAGTAGTGAAGAGACATGAACGACCACTCGGCAGACCCCTCTGCGGCGGGGCCTGCCTCGCAGATCAAGGACCGGCCCGCCGAGGCGCCGTCGGCGGCCGGGGAACCGGCGATCTGGACCCGTAACTTCCAGTACTACTTCACCGCCCGCAGCGCGGGCCTGCTCGGCTGGGCCATGCTGCCCGTCGCGGTCTCGGCCGGGCTGCTCAGCGCCGGGTACGGCCTGAGCACCGCCGGGTACGCGATGGCCTTCCTGGTGGGCCCGTTCGCCGGGCTCGTGCTGTTCGGCGGGGTGCTCGCCGACCGGTTCACCGCCCGCCGGATGATGATCGTGGCCGACCTGGCCAACCTCACCGCCCATGTCCTGCTCGCCTTCCTCTTCATCCAGGGCATCGGCCACCTCTGGCATCTGTACGGGGTGCTGATGGTGGTCGGTACCGCCAACGCGATGTTCCAGCCGGGCGCCTCCTCGACCGTTCCGCTGGTGGCCCGGGACGTGCAGGGCGCCAACGGGGTGCTGCGCATATCCGAGGCGTTCACCGCGCTGGGCGGCCCGGCGCTGGCCGGTGTGCTCGTCGGCCTCGGCGCCACCGGCTGGGTGATGGTGATCTCCGCCGTCGCGTACGGGACCAGCGCGGTCTGCCTGCTGGCTCTCCGGCTCGGGGTGGTGCCCGCCCCGCCGGCCGGCGAGAGCCTGGGGCGCAACCTGGTGGTCGGCTGGCACGAGTTCCGCTCCCGCAGCTGGCTCTGGGGCGTGATCGTGATCTGGATGTTCTTCGCCATGCTGTCCTGGGGCCCGCAGCTGACGCTCGCCGCCGGCGTGATCGTGCCCGCGCATGGCGCCACCGCCTTCGGTCTGCTCAACTGCGCCTTCGGCGCGGGCACGGTGGCCGGTGGTCTGCTGGCCCTCCGCTACAAGCCCGAACGGCCGCTCGCCGCAGGGGCCGTGGCGCTGCTGGCCTTCCCGCTCTACCCGCTCGGCATCGTCCTCGACTGGCCGGTCTGGCTGCTCGCCGTCGCCCAGGTCGTGGTCGGCGTCGGCATCACGTTCTGGGGCGTCATGTGGGCCACCAGCGTGCAGACCCAGGTGCCGGGCGAGGTGCTCAACCGCGTCCACGCCTACGAGGTCGCGGGCTCCGTCGGCATGTTCCCCATCGGCAGCGCGCTGGCAGGTCCTGCGGTCGCCGCGTTCGGAACGGACAAGGTGCTCCTGGTGGGTGTCGTGGTCGCCCTCCTCACCGCCGTCGGCCTCCTGGCGACCCACCCCATCCGCACGCTGGGCCGGGTCCCGAACCGCGCCTGAGCGGGCTCCTGGAGGGGGCGCCCGAGCGGGCCGTCGGAGGGCGGCCCGGCCGATGGCACCCCTAGGGGGCGTCCCGGCCGATGGTGACGGCCGAGAAGATCAGGCCGTCGTGGACGAACCAGCGCCCGGTCATGCGGGTGAGCGGACGCCCGGCCACCACCGGGCCCGTCCGGCGCAGCACGGCGGTGAACACGTCGGATCCGGGATCGAAGTCCAGCTCCGTCTCCTGGAACCCGAGCGGGCCGCGCGCCAGGGGGTACCACGCCTTGTAGACGGCCTCCTTCGCGCTGAAGAGCAGCGTCTCCCAGTGCACTTCGGGGTGCCCGTCCCTGAGTTCCGCGAGGCGCGGTACCTCGGCGGGAAAGGCGATCTTGGTGAGCACGCCCCGCGGAAGCGGGGCGTGCCGCTCGGCGTCGATGCCGATCGAGGCGTGGCGATCGTCGAGGCTCAGCGCGGCGGCCCGGTATCCCAGGCAATGGGTCATGCTGCCCACCACCCCCGAGGGCCACAGTGGTTCGTGCAGGTCACCGGAGAGCACGGCGACGGCCGGCAGCCCCAGATCCACCATGGCGCGCCGGGCCAGGTGCCGCACGGTGGTGTACTCGCGTCGGCGTTCGTCGACGGCGTTGCGGACCGCCGCTTCCTCCCCCGGGAACAGCCGGGCGTCCGGGGGGTCACCGAAGGACTCGGCGACGGCGACTCCTTCCGGCATGAGCTCAGCGATCATGCGCTCAGCGTAGGGCGCTCCGGGCGGCCGGAGCAGACCGGAACGGGTGACGCGCCAGAGCCGGGAGTTCGCGGTTCCGCCGCTCCCTTGCCGTGGTGGCGCGCCGCCCGCCTCGCGGACCGCGTGGCGCGGATGCCGGTACGGGCCGTAGGTGCCCGTACGGGCCGGTGCCGCATCGGCCCGTACGGCACCGGCTCTCAGACCTCCAGGTCCGGCACGCCCAGCTCCGCCATCCGCTCCGGGTCCGCGATGATCTGGATCTGCACGATGCGCTCGTCCACGACCGTGAAGGCCATGAGCCCGAACATCTGGCCGTCCACGTACGAGACGATGCCCGGGGCGCCGTTGACCAGCACCTTCCGGTACTCGCGCCGGAAGCGGGCGTACAGGAGCGCCTGCCTGACGACCGCCTCGGCGCCACGGACGAGCCCGGAGGCCGCCGCGAGCGCCTTGCCGCCGTCCACCCGCAGGACCACGTCGGGGTCGAGGACCGCGAGCAGCCCCTCGAAGTCGCCGCCGTGCGAGGCGGCCATGAACGCGTCGACGACCTGGCGCTGCCGGGCGATGTCGGGCGCCGGGGACGGGGCGGCGCCCTGGACGCGGCGGCGGGCACGGCTCGCGAGCTGGCGGGTCGCGGCCGGGGTGCGGTCCACGATCGGGGCGATCTCGTCGAAGGAGACGGCGAACATGTCGTGCAGGACGAAGGCGAGCCGCTCGGCCGGACCCAGCGTCTCCAGGACCACGAGCAGGGCGAGCCCCACCGAGTCGGCGAGCAGCGCCTCCTCCTCGGGGTCGCGGGTGGTGCCCTCCGCGCCCCGGACCAGCGGATCGGGGACGAAGTACTCCAGCGGGTCCTCCCGGCGGGAGGCGCGCGAGCGGAGCATGTCGAGGCAGACCCGTCCGACGACCGTCGTCAGCCACCCGCTCAGGTTCTGCACGTCGCTTATGTCGGAGCGGCTGAGCTTGATCCACGCTTCCTGGACGGCGTCCTCGGCCTCGCTCAGGGACCCCAGCATCCGGTACGCGACCGCCTTCAGATGCGTGCGGTCGGCCTGGAAGCGCTCGGCCAGGAGGTCCTTCTCGTCCATCGGTGTCTCCCTCGTTGTGACCGTCATCGAGATGACGGACGGCACCGGCGAAACGTGACGGGTTCGCACCCCCGAACCGTCCGCTGTGTGAGATCCCCTGTTGTCCCCCGCAGAACGCCCGGAAATCCCCGGCCGATGGGCCTCACTGCCGGGGATTGCCACTTCAGTGCCGTGATCTTCGACCGTAGATTTTCATGCATGACGACAACCGCGCAGGTCAACGCTGTACTTCGCACCCCGCCCGCCTCTCCGCAGGCCGCGGCCGCGTACTTCTCCGCCAGCCTTGCCTTCCACGCCGACGTCTCCGATGTCGCGGGCGCCCTCGCCGCCGACGGCGACCCCGGCTTCGTGGTCCTGGACTCCCGCTCCACCGCGTCCTGGGACCAGGGCCATGTCCCCGGCGCGGTCCACCTGCCGACCGCGCTCATCGCCGAGCAGGCCGAGCAGCTGCTCGACAAGGCCGTGCCCGTGGTCACGTACTGCTGGGGCCCCGGCTGCAACGGCGCGACGCGCGCCGCGCTCGCCCTGGCGCAGCTGGGCTACCAGGTGAAGGAGATGCTCGGGGGCTTCGAGTACTGGGTCCGCGAGGGCTTCCCGTACGAGACGTGGGAGGGCCCCGGGAGGAAGGAGGCGGACCCGCTCACCGCCCCGGTCGACGCCGGGGACTGCGGCTGCTGAGACCGCTGCGGGAAACGGATTAGGGGATCGGCTCACCATGCCGTAAGGTCATATTCACCGACGCGGGGTGGAGCAGCTCGGTAGCTCGCTGGGCTCATAACCCAGAGGTCGCAGGTTCAAATCCTGTCCCCGCTACTCAGTAGCAACGAAGGCCCGGATCCAGTCACTGGATCCGGGCCTTCGTCGTGTCCGGGGTCCGGACGATCGGGCTTGACCTTTACGCAACGTCAAGATTTAGCGTTTTCCTCATGGAGTGGTCGATCCAGGAGATCGCCAAGAAGGCCGGCACCACCAGCCGCACTCTCCGGCACTACGGAGAGCGCGGACTGCTGGAGCCGAGCCGGATCGGCGCCAACGGTTACCGGTACTACGACCAGGCGGCGCTCGTGCGGCTGCAGCGCATCCTGCTGCTGCGCGAGCTCGGGCTCTCCCTGCCCGCCATCGCCGAGGTCCTGGAGGGTCAGCGGGACACGCCCGCCGCTCTGCGCACCCATCTGCTGCTCCTCGAACGGGAGCGGGAGCGGATCGGGCGGCAGATCGAGGCGGTGCGGACCACTCTCCACAAGACGGAGAACGGAGAAGAACTCATGGCGGAAGAAGTGTTCGACGGGTTCGATCACACGCAGTACGAGGAGGAGGTCACCGAGCGCTGGGGCCGCGAGGCGTACGAGAAGGGCGACCGCTGGTGGCGCTCGCTCGGCGCCGAGGAGAAGCAGGCGTTCATGGACGAGCAGGCCGGCATCGCCCGTGACTTCGGGCAGGCGGCACGGGACGGCCTCGCCGCCGACAGCGACGAGGTCCAGGCGATCGCGCGGCGCCACGTCGCATGGCTGTCGACCACCACGACGCCGACGAAGGAGTACGTGATCGGCCTCGGCCGGATGTACGTCGACGACCCGCGCTTCGGCCGGAACTACGACCAGCACGGCGAGGGCACCGTTCTCCTCGTACGGGACGCGATGACCGTCTACGCGGAGCGCAACCTTTGAGCGGCCGACCCCGGCGTCTGCCCCCGCCGAGGTAACCCACTTGGCCGAGCGAAGGTCGCCGCGCGGCGCGGCGCCCGGCACCCTGGGGTGGGCACGGTACGGTCCGTCGCCGTGTACGGACCGGGCAGGAGAGCACAGGTGGGGCAGGGGAGCGGGAACGGGAAGGGAAACGGGAACGGCAAGGGGCACGGGAACGGCAAGGGGCACGGGAACGGCAAGGGGCACGGGAACGGCAAGGGGAACGGGAACGGCAAGGGGAACGGGCAGGGAAACGGGAACGGGAACGGGACCCCCCGGGCGCGTGCCGAGCGGACCCGCCGGTTCCTCCGCGCCCTGCCCCCGCTGGTGATCCTCGGCGGGGTCGTCTTCGACCTCTCCACCCCGCCCGCGTACACGGCCGCTCCGATGTTCTCGGCCGCGCCGCTCCTCGCCGCCCCGTTCTTCTCGATGCTGACGACGCTGCTCACGGGCATCGCCGCGATCCTCGCCGGCGTCGGGCTGCACCTCTACAACGGGACCGCCACCGAAGTCCCGTCCCTCACGGAGACGTTGACCGTCATCACGGTCTCCGCCCTCGCCCTGCTGGTCAACCGGGTCGTAGTGCGCAGCGGGGAGCGGCTCGCCTCGGCGCGGGTGATCGCGGAGACCGCGCAGAAGGCCGTCCTGCCGACGCCCGCCGAGCGGATCGGCGGGCTCCATGTCGCCGCCCGCTACGAGGCCGCGCAGGCGGACGCGTTCATCGGCGGCGACCTGTTCGCCGTCCAGGACACGCCGTACGGGGTACGGCTCGTGGTCGGTGACGTCCGGGGCAAGGGGCTCGACGCGGTGGAGGCGGTCGCCATCGTGATCGGCGCCTTCCGGGAGGCGGCCGAGCAGGAGGCCTCCCTCGAGGGCGTCGCACAGCGCCTGGAGCGGGCCCTGGCCCGGGAGGGTACGCGCCGCTCCAGCCTCGACGCCTTCGAGGGGTTCACCACCGCCGTCCTGGCCGAGATCCCGCGCGGGGACGGGCACGTACGGGTGGTGAACCGCGGCCACCCCGAGCCGCTGCTGCTGTACGCGGACGGAGGCCTCGCCCACCTCGAACCGACCGAGCCCGCCCTGCCGCTCGGCATGGGCGAGCTTGCCGCCTGGCCGGACCGGGCCGACGAGGTCCCGTACCCGCCGGGGGCCACGCTGCTCCTCTACACCGACGGGCTCTCCGAGGCGCGCGACGCCTCGGGGGCCTTCTACGATCCGGCCGAGCGGCTCGCCGGGCGGATCTTCCCGGGACCCGAGGAACTGCTCGACGCGCTGGTCGACGACGTCCGCCGGTACACGGGCGGAGGCTCCACGGACGACATGGCACTGCTCGCGGTGAGCCGGCCTGCGGCCGGGCAGCCGGAGCGGCGCAGGACGATGCCCGTGGTGCCGTGACCATCCGTAGTGGAGAGGTACCGCTGCGATAACAATTGACGAACCGTCAGTTTCGGGGCGGCAGTAAAGGTCTGGACTGAAGCGGGATCAAATCGGGCTGTACCAGTTCAATCTCGGGAATGATCAAGCAGAACAGCTTGGAATCCGGCCCTCGTGTCTATTAACGTTCGATAACGCAGCGCGGTCGTCCCAGCCGTCGTAAGAGACGGCACCGCGCGCACGCGCCGAATCTCGAAAGGGAACCGGGGAACCACCACTTGGGGTGAATCGGGCACCGTCGCACCCGTGCGACACCGCCCGTAGGAGACCTTCCTGCTCCGAACCCGTCAGCTAACCCGGTAGGCGAGAAGGAAGGAAAGGAGTACGCCTCCGTGGCGTCCAACACCCCTGCTCCCGAGGGTCTTTCTGACGGGTTCAACGCGTTCGGCGCCCCGGGCGCCGCCGGGACGGACGACGACGCGACGACGTGGGGGGAGTGGAACCCCACCGAGGACTCCCTTCGCCAGCAGGCCCGTTCGGGCGGCCGTCACCGTGTCGTGAAGCAGCGCTCCGCGTTCGCCCGCTCCTCCACCGTCCTCGGTGTCGGCGTCATCGCGGCCGTCGGCGCGGGCGGCATGGCGACCGCCAAGGACAAGCCGCCCGTCTCGATATCCCTCCCCGATCTGAACCTGCCGGACGCCTCCGAGCTGCCCGGCGTCGGCGACCTGATCTCCGGCGAGGACGGCACGGACGGTACGGGCTCCGGGAGCAACAACCCGCAGCCGCTCACGGCCACCCTGGCGCTCCCGGCCGACAGCACCGACAGGGCCGAAGGCTCCCCGGCCGCCTCGACGGCGGACGCCGGCGAGGCGCTGCGCGCCCGCATCATGCAGCAGGCCGAGCAGCAGCAGGCCTCCGCCGACGCCGACAAGAAGGCCGCGGCGGAGAAGGCGGCGGCCGAGAAGGCCGCGGCCGAGGCGGCGGCGAAGGCGGACGCGGCGGAGAAGGCGGCGGCCGAGGAGAAGCGGAAGGCCGAGGAGGCCGCCGCGGCGAAGGCCGAGGCGGAGCGCCTCGCGAAGCTCGCCGCGAGCTACTCGCTGCCCACGTCCTCGTACACCCTCACCTCCACGTACGGCCAGTCCGGCTCCATGTGGTCCTCCGGCCAGCACACCGGCCTCGACTTCGCGGCGCCCACCGGCACCCCGGTCAAGGCGGTGCACGGCGGCACGATCACGTCAGCGGGCTGGTCCGGCTCGTACGGCTACCGGATCGTCCTGGAGCTGGAGGACGGCACGGAGGTCTGGTACGCGCACCTGTCCTCGATGACGGCGAGCGTCGGCCAGTCCGTGGGCACCGGTGACACCATCGGCCGCGTGGGCGCGACCGGCAACGTGACCGGGCCGCACCTGCACCTGGAGGTCCACACCCCGGGCGGCGCGGGCGTCGACCCGGCGGCCTGGCTGGCGGGCAAGGGCATCTCCGTCTGACCCCGCGCGCGAACACGCGCCGGCTCCCCGCGCGCGTCGCGCCGGCTCCCCGCGCTCCTTCCCACGGCTTCGGCAGTCCTGGCGGCGTCCCCCCGACGCCAGGGCTTCCGGAATACCCGTACAGCCGTGGGTGTTCGAGCTTCGCATGACCTCTCTTCGCCCGCTGGGCAGCTCCGACCTGCACGTCTTCCCCCTGGCGCTGGGCGGCAACGTCTTCGGCTGGTCGGCCGACCAGGCGCAGTCCCTCGCCGTCCTCGACGCCTACACCGCCGCGGGCGGCAACTTCATCGACACCGCCGACATGTACTCCCACTGGGCCGAGGGCAACCAGGGCGGCGAGTCCGAGACGCTCATCGGCAAGTGGCTGGCCACCCGCGGCAACCGCTCCG
This sequence comes from Streptomyces sp. NPDC012508, assembly GCF_042902595.1. Lineage (NCBI taxonomy): Bacteria > Bacillati > Actinomycetota > Actinomycetes > Kitasatosporales > Streptomycetaceae > Streptomyces > Streptomyces sp. NPDC012508. Next base: position 21,050 of record NZ_JBIBEO010000004.1, on the reverse strand, counting down.
ACATCGTCCTCGCCACCAAGGGCGGCGCCCACCCCCGGTACAAGGGCCTCTCCGCGACCACCATCAAGGCCGCGGCGGAGGAGTCGCTGCGCCGGCTCGGCACGGACTACATCGACCTGTACTACACGCACTTCGACGACACCTCCGTCCCGGTCGAGGAGATCGTCACCGCGCTGGACCAGCTGGTGAAGGACGGCAAGGTGCGGGCCGTCGCCGCCTCCAACATCGCGCCCGAGCGGCTCCAGGCCTCCCTCGACTTCGCCGAGACCGAGGGGCTCGCCCGCTACGTCGCCCTGCAGCCGCACTACAACCTGCTCTCACGCGACACGTACGAGGGCGAGCTGATGGCCACCACCGAGCGGGCCGGGCTCGCGGCCGTCCCGTACTTCGCGCTGGCGTCCGGCTTCCTCACGGGCAAGTACCGCCCGGGGAAGACCGTCGACAGCGTCCGCGCCGAGGGCGCCGCCGCGCACGCCGGGACCGAGCGGGGCCGGCGGATCCTGGCCGCGCTCGACACCGTGGCCGAGGCGCACGGCGCGGAGGTCGCCACCGTCGCCCTGGCCTGGCTCGCGTCCCGGCCGACCGTCGCCGCGCCGATCGCCTCGGCCCGTACGGTCGAGCAGCTCCCGGCCCTGGTCGCGGTCGCGGACCTGCGACTGACCGACGCCGAACTGGCCCTCCTGACGGAGGCCTCCGCGGCCTAGGAGCGTGCAGAGAGGGGCGCCTAGCTGCGGTACGGGTTGTAGCCGCCGTAGTCGAGGTACTGCGGCGGCGCCCACACCCGGCCCGTCGCCCGCGCCGCGTACGTCAGGGCGGGCGATGCGACCGCCTTGCGCTGCCAGAGGTGGTGGAGCAGCTCCTGCTCGCGCGCGGTGAACTCCGGTCCCGCCGCGCCGCGCTGCGCGCGATGGCGCAGGAACGCGAGGGTCGTCGCGAACGCCTCGTACTCCCCGACCGCGGCGGCGGCCGGCTTGCCGTACGTACGGCGGGCGAAGTCACGGGCCACGGAGCGGGCCCGCATCGAGGAGAGCGCGAGCGGCTCCGCGGGCGAGAGCCAGCCGGCCGCCGCGTACGCCGGGAGCTGCCCGGATATCGTGCGCAGCTCGCGCTGCCGGCTCCATATCGCGAGCCAGGTGAGCAGGGCGAGGGTGGGCACCATGAACATGCCGTAGACCAGGATGAAGCCCAGCGGCCCGAGCATCGTCGCCGAGCCGTTCCACAGGGCGTGCATGCCCATGGCGAGGAGCAGTCCGGCCAGCGGCAGCAGCGTCCGGCGCAGCCGCAGGAACTTGCGGCGGGAGGTGGCGAGGGCGGCGAAGGCGAAGCCGAGGCCGGTGAAGACGGTGAAGAGCGGATGCGCGAACGGCGACATCACGACCCGTACGAAGAACGTGCCCGCGGTCATGGCGCCGAGGCCGCCGGAACCGACGTCCTGGTCCTCGCCGAAGGCGTTGCCGAGATAGAGGATGTTCTCGGTGAAGGCGAAGCCGGTGGCGGTGAAGCCGGCGACCACGACGCCGTCGACGAGTCCGGTGAAGTGCCGTCTGCGGAAGAGGAAGATCAGCAGGATCGCCGCGGCCTTGGCGCTCTCCTCCACGACCGGTGCGACGACCGTGGCGCCGAGGGACTCGGCGGAGGCGGGGTCGGCGGTGGCGGTCGCGATCCAGCGGACCGCGAAGGAGTTGGCGAGGATCGCGACGAGCGTGGCGGCGAAGGCGCCCCAGACGAAGGCGAAGATCAGATTGCGCCAGGGACCCGGTTCGACCCGGTCCAGCCAGCGGAAGGCGGCCAGCAGCAGCGGAACGGGCAGGACGGCCAGCGCGAGCCCGACGAGGAAGCCCTCCGTGCCGGTCTGCTCCCGCACGATCGCCAGGATCACCAGCGCGCAGATCGCGAGCACGGTGATCACGGCGACGGCCCGGACCACCTTGCTGCGCCAGAAGGCGCGACGAGGCCTGTAGCGCCACTGGGCGCGGTCCGGGACGGCCGCAAAGTCCGGCTCTTCGGTGTCCCGGGTGGGGACGGGGACGCGGTTCGACACGTGAGCGACCCTAACGAGCGGGACTGACACCCGCGACGGGGTTCTCCGTCTTCGGCCGTTTCCTGTGGAGAAGCGGCCCTACTTCCTGTGGAAAAGCAGGTCGTGCACGACATGGCCCTTGTCCAGGCCCTGCCCCTCGAAGCGGGTGAGGGGGCGGAAGGCCGGGCGGGGCGCGTAGCCGCCGTCGGGCTGGGTGTTCTCGAAGTCGGGGTGGGCGGAGAGCACCTCGAGCATCTGCTCGGCGTACTCCTCCCAGTCCGTGGCGCAGTGCAGGACGGCGCCGGGCTTCATCCGCGTCGCGAGCAGCGTGAGGAACTCGGGCTGGATCAGCCGCCGCTTGTGGTGGCGCTTCTTGGGCCAGGGGTCCGGGAAGTAGACGCGGCAGCCGTCGAGGGCGTCGGCGTCGAGCATCTCGCGGAGCAGGATGATCGCGTCGCCGTTGGCGACTCGCACGTTCTCCATGCCGCCCCGGTCGGCGAGACCGAGGAGGTTGCCCTGGCCGGGGGTGTGGACGTCCACGGCGAGGATGCCGGTGCCGGGGTCGGCGGCTGCCATCTGCGCCGTGGCCTCGCCCATGCCGAAGCCGATCTCCAGGACGACGGGAAGGCCGCCGAACATGTCGTCCAGATCGAGGATCCGCTTGCCGTCGATGTCGAGACCCCAGTCGGGCCAGCGCTTGAGCAGCGCCTCGGCCTGACCGGCGGTGACGCGGCTGCGGCGGGGCTGGAAGCTGCGGATCCGCCGCTCGTGGTGCGACCCGGCGGGGTCGGGCAGCGGCCCTTCCCCGGCGGCGAACCTCTGACTGCCCCGCTGGAAGACGACGGGCTCGGTACGGGCGGCGGTTTCACGGGTCTCAGACACAATGCGCCCAATTCTACGTGCCGGGGCCGGGGTGCCCCCTCCCGTCCCGGTGAGGGCTACAGCAGAGCCAGGGCACGGCGGGCCACCTCGCGGCCGATCGGCAGGGACGCCGTCGCCGCCGGGCTCGGCGCGTTCAGGACGTGGACCGTCCTCGGCGCCTCGCGGATCAGGAAGTCGTCCACCAGCGTCCCGTCCCGCAGCACCGCCTGCGCCCGCACGCCCGCCGGGGCCCGGCGCAGATCCGTTTCCTCCACCGACGGGAGCAGCCGGCGCACCGCCTCCGTGAAGGCCCGCTTCGACAGCGACCGGCGCAGCTCACCCGCTCCGTACCGCCAGTGGTCGCGCGCGATCTGCCACGACCCGGGCCACGCCAGCGTCCCCGCCAGCTCGCCGGGCCGGACGACCGACCAGTCGTATCCCTCGCGGGCCAGCGCAGGCACCGCATTCGGCCCCACATGCACACCGCCGTCGACGCCCCGGGTCAGATGGACCCCGAGGAACGGGAAGGCAGGGTCCGGCACCGGATAGACCAGGCCACGGATCAGCGAGGGGTCCGCCAGCTCGTAGTACTCGCCCCGGAAGGGCACGATCCGCATGCCCGGCTCATCGCCGGCGAGCAGCGCCACCCGGTCGCAGTGCAACCCGGCGCAGTTCACCAGGACCCGTCCGCGCACCACCGTCCCGGCCGCCGTGCGGACCGCGACGCCCCAGGGCCGCCGGTCGACGGCGGTGACCTCGGAGCCGTACAGGATCCGGGCGCCGGAGGCGTCGGCGAGCTGGGACGCCACCGCCCCGTAGTCGCAGATCCCCGTTGTGCCGACATGGATCGCGGCGAGGCCCCGCACGCTCGGTTCGTACGCGGTGATCTGTGCGGGTCCCAGCTCCCGCACGGGGATGCCGTTCTCCCGGCCGCGCTGCACGAGCGCGTGGAGCCGGGGCAGCTCGTCGCGCCCGGTGGCGACGATCAGCTTGCCGGTGACCTCGTAGGGCAGGCCGTACTCCGCGCAGAACTTGACCATCTCGGCCGCGCCCGCGACGGCGAACCGCGCCTTCAGCGAGCCCGGCCGGTAGTAGATCCCGCTGTGGATCACTCCGCTGTTCCGCCCGGTCTGGTGGCGGGCCGGGCCGTGCTCCTTCTCCAGGACCGTGACGCGGGTGCCGGGCGCGGCGCGGGTCAGGGCGTACGCCGTCGACAGACCGACGATCCCGCCGCCGATCACGAGCACGTCGCAGTCGACGTCGTGCGTGGACACCTGCACCACCTCCCACCCCGATAGTGCACTGGCCCACTGACAAAGCGGCTAAACCCCGTGGGACACGCCTCACGCCGGGGCCATCAGCAGGGGCCGGGCCCGCTCCCGCAGCTCCATGACCCTCGGCTCGTCCCCGTACGGTTCGAGGCGGTGCAGAAGATCCCGTACGTACTCGGTGGTGCGGGCGGACGAGATCCGGCCCGCGACCTCCACCGCGCGCGTGCCGGCCGCGCAGGCCGCGTCCAGATTGCCCGATTCCAGCTCCGCGACCGCCGAGACCACGAGCCGCAGCCCGTGCGAGCGGACGAACTCCTCCGTCGGCCGGGACAGCGCCTGCTCGGTGAAGCGGCGGACCTGGCGCGGCGCCTTCAGGTCCCGGTAGCACTCGGCGGCGTCCGCGCAGAACCGGTCGTACGAGTAGAAGCCCAGCCACGACGGGTCGGCGTCGCCCTCCCGCGAGCGCTCCAGCCAGCCCTCGGCCGCCTTCAGCGCGGCAGCGGCGGCCGTTCCGTCGTTGGCCTTCGCGTGCGCCCGGGCCTCGACGAGCCGGAAGAAGGACATGGTGCGGGCGGTGGCGAGCCCGCGGTTGCGCTCCAGGGCGGCCTGGGCGAGGTCCACCCCCTCGTCGGCGAAGCCCCGGTAGGTGGCCTGGAGCGACATGGAGGCGAGGACGTAGCCGCCCAGGGGCACGTCCGCGGCGGCGCGGGCCAGGCGCAGCGCCTGGATGTAGTAGCGCTGGGCGGCCTCCTGCTGGCCGGTGTCGAAGGCCATCCAGCCGGCCAGCCGGGTCAGCTCGGCGGTCGCGCCGAACAGGGCCCGGCCGACCTCGTCCGAGTACGAGCCGAGCAGCAGCGGGGCGGCGTCGACGCGTAAGCACTCGGGGACCATCGACGAACGCCAGTCCCCGCCGCCGTACTTGGAGTCCCAGCGGCGCGCGTCCTCGGCCGCCTCACGGAGCTTGGCGACGTCGCTGTGGCCCACGCGCGCGTGGGGGCCGGTCTCGGGCCCCTCGGCGGCCGGTCCTTCGACGGGCCCGAGCACCCGCTCCACGGAGGAGTCGGCGGGCGTTATCAGCCAGCGGGAGGCGGGCGTCGCGTAGGCGCTCACCGCGAACGATCCGGCCAGGGACTGCCAGATTCCGCCGCCGCCGGCCCGGCGGCCGGCGAGATCCAGTCGGTACAGCTCGGTGGCCGAACGGACCGCCTCGCCCACGTCGCGCGGGAAGGCGAGCCCCACCTCGGGCGCGGGGTCGGCGTCCGCGAGCCCGATCTCGTGCAGCGGGACCGGGCGGCCGAGCTTCTGGCCGATCGCGGCGGCGATCAGATGCGGCGCCGCCCCCTGCGGCACCATGCCCTTCGACACCCAACGGGCCACCGACGTCTTGTCGTAGCGAAGCGTCAGACCCCGCTGCGCGCCGAGGTCGTTGACGCGCCGGGCGAGGCCGGCGTTGCTGATTCCCGCGAGGGCGAGAACCGTGCCGAGCTTTTCGTTCGGCCCGCGTTGCTCCCTGGACATGACGCCACCCCTCGACACCCAGACGGCCGCCACGACGCCGGGCATAGGCGTGCGGCATTCGTAAACACAGCGTAGTTCGCCGCATCCCTACCGTTAAGGGGCGGAGTTCCGTATGGCGGGATTGTTGTGGGAACAGACGGATGGCCGACAGATGGCGTAGCGGCGTCGGCCGGTGCGGCGCCGGACGGCGCTCACGCGGCGCTCGCGGAGCGTCTCGGGGCGCGTGCCCCGGGCGTGTGGCCGTGCGCCCGGCCGTGCGCTCTCGCCCGGTCGGCGGGGGAGCGCTTCCATGAGTTCTGCGTGGGTCGGCCCACCCGGCTGTGGACCGGTGGGCTGGGGGATTCCGTCGCCCCATTCCCCGCGGGCGGCGGACGGTTCCGGGAGGCGAAGAGCGCCTCCCGGACTGCCGAAGATCCATGACGCCCTGTCCGCGCCATCGAGAATGGCCGAATGACGACGGTCGCCGAGGCAGTGGGAACTGGCCCATGCCAGGGGCGCATTCGCGTTTGCGCGCGCGACCCCGGAGCCCCCTCCGCGCGCTGTTGTCGTGGCAGCATGTTCCTCCACTGAACAGACGTGGAGGCGCCGATGCGATGGCTGGTGGGCTGGAGCAGTGTCGCCGCGAGCTTCGGGCCGACAGGTACGGCCGGTGCCGTGGGCAGCCCGACGGCCGAGGGGCGCACGGTGCACCCGGTGGGCGCGCAGCTGCTGTGGGGTGACCCCGACCCGCTGTGGGCGGTCGGCGACTGGCGCCCCGACGAGGTCCGCGTGATCGGAATCGACGGGCACACCCGCCTTGCCGTACTGGGATGCTGCGCCGCGAGCGACGACCAACTGAGGGTCGGGCTGCTCACCGCGCGCGGGGGCGCGCTGCGCCACCTCACCGCCTGGGCAGGCAGCTACACGGCCGTGGTGCAGGTCGGCCGCCGGATCACCGTGACCGGCGATCTGGCGGGCGCGCGGCCGGTGTTCCACACCCCGTGGGCGGGCGGCACGGCGTACGCGACGGCCGCCCTGCCCCTCGCGGACCTCATCGAGGCCCAGCTCGACATCGGGCATCTGGCGGCGCTGCTCGCCTGCCCGGAGACCCCCGAGGCGCTGCGCGACTCCACACCGTACGAAGGGGTGAAGCGGGTGCCGCCCGGGCACGCGCTGATCCTGCGCGAGGGCTCGCGCGAGATCACCGGCTACGAAGCGGTGGCCTCGCTCGCCGTCGCCGCGGCCGAGGTCGAGCCGCGCCGGGCGGTGGAGGGCGTACGCGACGCGCTGATCGACGCCGTACGGGCCCGGCTCACCGCGCCCCGGCACGCCCCGGAGTCGCCCCTCCCGGACCCGGGGCCCGTGCCCGGCATGGGGCCGGCCGAGCGGCGGGCGGCCCGGGGCGGCGGCCCGGCGCCCGGTATCGGCGCGGACCTGTCGGGCGGCAGCGCCTCCGGCACGCTCGCGCTGCTCGCGGCCGGTCTGCCGGGGGTGCCCGGGACGATCCTCGGGCACGGCACGGGCGCCGGGGAGCGACTGCTCGCCGTCACCTTCAACGACCTCACCGCGCCGGGCGGTCCGGACCGCGAGGACGAGCTGGAGCGGGCCCGGGCGATCGCGGCGAACCCGCGGCTGCACCATGTGGTCGTGGCGGCGGGCGAGGAGGCCCTGCCGTACGCGGAGCTGGACGGGCCGCTCACCGACGAGCCCGGTCCCTCCCTCGTCGTCGCCGACCGGCACCGGCGGCGGCTCGTGGGCGGCAGCGCGGACCACTTCACGGGCCTGGGGGCCCGTCAGGTCCTGGACGCGCACCCGGCGCGCCTCGCCGATCTGCTGATGGACCGGCGGCGCAGATCGCTGCTGCGCCCCGTGACCGCGCTCGCCAAGGCCACGGGCCCGTCGGCGGGTTCGCTGCTCGTCCCGCTGACGGTCTACCGCGCGGCGCGCCGCCTCGCCCGTACCCCGTACCGCGCCGGCATCGAGGAGGCCGCCACGCGGCTCCTCGAGGCGAACCGGCCGGGGCCGGGGTCCTTCGTCGGCCCACTGGAGGCGTCCCTGTCCGCGCTGACCTGGTCGCGACCGGGCCCCGCGGCACGGTGGCTGACGGGCGAGGCGCTGGCTGAAGTATCGGTTCGCCTGACCCGGGCGGCGACGCTGCCGACTTCGGTGCAGCGGCCGGGAGAGGCACGCGCGCGTGCGGCGCTCGCCCGCGCGGCGGCCGACCACCGGATCCTGGAACAGGCGGCCGAGATCCGCGGCCAGCGGCTGCACGCCCCGTTCCTCGACAACCAGGTCGTACGTGCCTCCCGTGACCTCCCCGAATCGCTCCGGGTCCAGCCGGGCGCCCGGGCCTCGGTCCTGCGCACGGTCCTTGCGGGCGCGGGCATCCACGACCTCCCGCCGGGCTGGGGCTCACCGAACCCCGCGGTCCCGGCCGCGGCCACCCGCGCGGGCCTGCGCGCCGCGCTCCCGCACCTGATGGCCCTCTTCGACGCCCCGCTCCTCGCGGACGCGGGCCTGATCGAGGCCCGCGTGGTCCGCAAGGCCCTCCATGCGGCCGCCGACGGCGACCCGGTCCCCCTGGACGGCCTCGCCGACCTGGTCTCCACCGAACTCTGGCTCCACCGCCTCCTCGCCCGCCGCGGCACGTGCTGGACGGGCACGGCGGCCCCGCGCCGTCGCGCGGCGGTGGTGGGCCCCCTGATCCCGGAGAGCAGGCGCTCCCTGCCGGCGTGAGGGGCGTGCACGGCGGCCCGGAACGCCCGCTCGCCTGAACGTCCGCCGGTGCTGGTCGCCGCCCTGCGTGGCCGGTGCTGGTCGCCGCCCCGCGTCGCCGGTGCTGGTCGCGGGCCCGCGTGGCCGGTGCTGGTCGCCGATCCGCGTCGCCGGCGCTGGTAGCCGACCCCGTCCGACACTGGCCGCCGACCCCTGTCGCGGTCCCTGGTCGCCGACCCCCGTCCGACCGTGGCCGCCCCCGTCGCCGACCGTGGCCGCCGACCCCCGTCCGACCGTGGCCGCCGCCCCCCGTCGCCGGCCCTCCGGAGAAACCCCGAGGCGCCCCGCGGCACCCCCGGGGACAATGGCGCGCGTGCGGTATCTGATCCTCGGCTCCACCCTCGCGCTCGACGCCCATGGCACGCCCCTCCCTCTGGGCGGAGCCCGGCTGCGCGCGCTGCTCGCCGCGCTCGCCTCGCGCGCCGGGCGGGCCGTGACCGTCCCCGAGCTCGTCGACGACGTGTACGGCGACGAGCCCCCGCACGACGCCACCGCCGCTCTTCAGGCCCTCGTCGGGCGGCTGCGCCGCGTGCTGGGCAAGGAGGCCGTCGAGTCCGTGCCGGGCCCCGGCTACCGCCTCGCCGCGCGACCGGACGACATCGACCTGTACGTCTTCGAGGGCCACGTCCGGGACGCCGGCGCCCGCCTCGACGCCGGCGACCCCGAGAGCGCGGCCGCGCTCCTCCGTACCGCCCTCGCCCTCTTCCGCGGCCCCGCGCTCGCCGACCTGCCCGCCCACGCGCGCGTGCGCCCCGAGGCGCAGCGGCTCGCCGCCGTACGGCAGCGCGTCGAGGCCGACCTGAGGCGCGGCGCCGTCGCCGGACTCGTACCGGAGCTGTCCGAGCTCACCGGCGCGTACCCGTACGACGAGGGCTTCCGCGCACAACTCGTCCGCGCCCTGCGGGCCGAGGGCCGACAGGCCGACGCCCTCGCCGCATACGAGGACGCCCGCCGCACGCTGGCCGAGGGCCTCGGCGCCGACCCGGGCGCCGAACTCGCCGCGCTCCACCGGGAACTGCTCCGGCCGGCCGTTCCCCCGCCCCCGCCCCCGCACGAGACCGGGAACATCCGCCCCCGCCTGACCTCCTTCGTCGGCCGTGAACCCGAACTCGCCGCCCTCCGCGCCGACCTCGCCCGCTCCCGGCTCGTCACGCTCACCGGCCCCGGCGGTTCCGGCAAGACCCGCCTTGCCGAGGAGGTCGCCCTCGCCCTCCAGAACCGGACACCCCCGACGGCCCCGGGGGCCTCGGGCCATCCGGCCCGGTCGGCCCCGACGTCCTCCGGCCATCAGGCCCCGACGGCTGCGACGTCCTCCGGCCATCCGACGCCGACGTCGACGGCTGCGACCTCCGGCCATCCGGCCTCCCCGGCCGACCCGCCCCCGACGGCCGTCGGCCATCCGGCCCCGACGGCCGCCCCGGCCCCCACCCCAACAACGGCCGCCCCGTCCCCCACGGCGCCAGAGACCCCCACGGCGCCAGACACCCCTACGGCGCCAGACGCCCCCCTGGCCGCCTGGCTCGTCGAACTCGCGCCGCTCGACGATCCCACCGCCCTGCCCGGAGCCGTCCTCTCCGCCCTCCGGCTCCGGGAGACGCATCTGATCACCCGCGAGGGGCAGCCCCTCCACGACGACCCCACCGGCCGGCTCGTCGAACACCTCGCGCCGCGCTCCCTCCTCCTCGTCCTCGACAACTGCGAGCACGTCGTCGACGCCGCCGCCGCCCTCACCGAGACCCTCCTCACCCACTGCCCCCACCTGCGCGTCCTCGCCACCAGCCGCGAGCCCCTCGGCGTCCCCGGCGAAACGGTCCGTCCCGTCGAACCCCTGCCGCCCGACCCGGCCCACCGCCTCTTCGCCGAACGCGCCCGCGCCGTACGCCCCGACTTCGACCTCACCGGCACCTGCGGCGACGGCCCCGGTGCCGTGGAGGAGATCTGCCGCCGCCTCGACGGCCTCCCCCTCGCCATCGAACTGGCCGCCGCCCGGCTACGGCTGCTCACCCCGACCCAGATCGCCGACCGGCTCGACGACCGCTTCCGCCTCCTCACCTCCGGCAGCCGCACGGTCCTGCCCCGCCAGCAGACCCTCCGCGCCGTCGTCGACTGGTCCTGGGACCTCCTCGACGCCGACGAGCGCTCCCTGCTGCGCCAGGTCTCCGTCTTCGCCGGCGGCTGGGATCTCGCCGCCGCCGAGGCCGTCGCCGTCGCCCTCGCCCCGAACGCCGCCGACGTGCTCGGCGCGCTCGTCGACAAGTCCCTGGTCGTCGCCGCCCCCACCGACGAGGGGGAGATGCGCTACCGGCTCCTGGAGACCATCCACGAGTACGCCGACGAGCGGGCCGCCGAGTGCCCCGGCCTGCGCGCCGCCGCCGAGGCGGCCCACACCGCGTATTTCACGGACCTCGCCGAGCGGGCCGAGCCCCTGCTGCGCTCGGGCGAGCAGCTCCCCTGGATCCGGCGGATCGAGACCGACCTCGACAACATCCGCGCCGCCCTCCACCGCACGACCGTCACGGCCCCCGACGAGACCGCCGCCCACCGGCTCGTCTTCGCGATGGGCTGGTTCTGGTGGCTGCGCAACTACCGCCCCGAGGGCCTGATCTGGACCGAGCGCGCGCTCGGCCTCGGCGAGGACCCCGACGATCCCGAAGACCCCCGCTACTGGCCGCGGATGCGGCTGCGCATGCTCTCCTTCTTCCTCGCCGTCGAGAACCGCAGCGTCGCCGATCTGCGCGACGACGCCGAGGCCATCGCGCTGGTACGGCGGGTGCGCGACGCCTTCGGCGAGCGGCCGGGGCCCCCGTCGGCCGACTTTCCCGGGTTCTTGTGGCCCTTCACCGCGTACGTCACGGAGGACCACACCGTCATCCGCGCGATGCTGGACACCGCCGTCGAGAACTGCCGGCGCCACGGCGGCGAGTGGGAGGTCGGTGTCATCCTGATGTTCCGTACGCATCTGGTGATCGACATGCCCGGCGAGCTGCAGGGCGTCGACGAGGACCTCGCCGAACTGCTCGTCCTGTCCCGCCGGGTCGGCGACCGCTGGATGCGGGCACAGGTGGCGAGCGCGGCCGGTGAAGCGCACATGATGCGGGGCCGGCACGCGGAGGCGGCGGTGGCGTACGAGGAGGCCCTCGGCCTCGCCCGTGAGGTCGGCGCCCACGCCGAGGCCCCGTTCCTGATCGCCCGCCTCGCCGAACTCGCCTACCGCTCCGGTGACGTGGAGGCCGCCGAGAGGGGCCTGGACGAGGCCGAGTCGGAGGCCGCCCGCCACCACGTCAAGGACACGGAGCCGTTCGTACGGTTCATGAGGACCGCGATCGCCCTCCAGCGGGGCGACGTACGGTCCGCTCGGGAGCACCTGGACTCGGCGAAACGGCTGGTTCTCATGGGCAGTCCGCCGCCGCACTTCAACGCGGCCGTGACCGGGCTCTCCGCGCGCGTCTCCGCGGAGGAGGGCGGGGGCGCCGCGGCGGTGGCGCAGGTGGCGGACGCCCTGCGCGCCTCGCGACAGGACCACTGCGCCGACTTCATCACGGCCCAGCTGGGGGAGACCGTGGCGGCCGTACTCGCCCGCCAGGACGGTGCGCTCCCGCTCGCGGTCCGGGTCCTCGCCGCCGTCGACACCTGGCGCGCCGCGATGCCTCGCTCGGTCCCCGAGCTCCGCGAGGCGGAAGCCCTGATGACCCGGGCCCGCGCGGAACTGGGCGAGGCCGCCACCGCGACGGCGTACGCCGAGGGCGCCCCGCTGGCCCTCGACGAGGTGATCGCCCTGGTGGAGGCCTACGAGTCGGAGCTCAGGCGCAGCTGATGCGGGACTGCGCCCAGTCCGCGACCGCGACCCGGCCGAACGGGGTGTGCTCCTCCACGACCAGGCGGATCGTCCTGACGCCCGCGAGGCCCACATGGACCGGAACGGCGGGTTCGCCCGGCCGGAGGACCTCCGAGCGCCAGAGCCGCTCACCGTCGCCGTACACGGCGAAGCGCACACCGCCCACGCCGAGTGGCGCGCTCAGATCGTCGATGCCCACGAGCGCGTCGTAGCCGGAGCACTGCCGGTTGAGGTCGATCACGAGCTCGGACGGCGCGTGCACGCTCACGCCGTGCGCGTACCGAGTGCCGCCCAGCGAGAGGCCGTCGCGCTGCCACATCCAGCTGCTGTCGCCGATCCGTACCTCGGGCTTGTCGCCGTCGCCGAAGACGCCGTAGTCCAGCTGGTTGACCTGGTGGACGGCGGGCGGGGCGGGCGGCGGCGGCTTGGGCGTGGGCTTCGGCGGGGTCGGCTTCGGCGTGGGGCTCGGCTTCGGCGGAGGGGTGGGTTCGGGACTCGGCGCGGGGGTCGGCTTGACCGACGGCTTCGGTGCCGGCTTCGGCGGAGGTGTCGGCTCGGGTGCCTGGACGACCGGCGGGGCCGGCGGCGGCGGGGGCTTGGGAGCCGGCTTCTGCGGCGGTGTCGGCTCCGGCGGTACGGCGGGGGCGACGGCCGGTGGCGAGGGTTCGGGCTGCGCGACCGGCTGAGGGTCCCCGGAGAGCGCCCACACCAGACCGGCGGTCGCCGCTACGGCCACGGCGGCCACGAGACCCGCCTTCGCGGGGGCGCCGAGCCCCTCGGCCGCGGCGGCGCTTGACGCCCCGGCCGAACTCGACGAACCGGCACCCGTCGCGGCGGCGGCCGCCCCGGCACCGGCCGCGCCCGCGACCCCGCCGGCCACGACGCCCGCGGCCTTGAGGGAGTACCCGGCGGCGAACCAGCCGATGACGGCGACCGGCAGCAGTGCGGGGATCCCGGCGTTCACATGGGCCAGCTCGCCGGCCGCGAGCCGGCACCGCACGCACTCCTCCAGGTGCTTGCGCAGCCCGCGTTCGGCCCGCATCCGCAGCCCACCGCGCGCGTACGCGCCGAGCCGGTCGGCGTAGCGGGCGCAGTCGCCGCCCGCGGTGAGCGACTGGCTGACGTGCGCCTGGAGGTAGGCCTGCTTGAGGCCTTCGCGGGCCCTGCTGGCGAGCACGGCCGTGGCGTTGGCGGTCAGACCGAACAGCGGCGCGACATCGCTCGGCGACTCCTCCTCGACGGTGGTGTGCCACAGCACGGCCTGCCACCGCTCGGGCAGCGACCGGAACGCCTGCATCGCCAGCGACTGTTCGGCCTCGTGCATGGCCCGGACGTCGGCGCCGAGGTCCAGCGTGTCCTGGTCCGAGACCTCGGAGGTGCGGCCGGCCTGCGCCGCGAACACCGCGAAGTCCTCGACCAGATGTTCCCGCTTCTGCGTCCGCGTCCAGTTCGCCGCGACCCGCCGGACCGTGGTCAACAGGTAGGCGCGGACGGCGTGCTCGGGCCCCGCCCCGCCCCGTACCGCCTGGAGCGTGCGGGCGAACACCTCCGCCGTCAGGTCGTCGGCGGTGTGCGCGTCGCGGCAGCACGTCCGGGCGTAGCGGCGCACCGCGTCGGAGTGGCGGCGGAAGAGCTCTTCGTACGCCGTGTCGTCGCCGTCCCGCATCAGCTGGATGAGATCGGCGTCGGAGGGCGGCAGTTCGAACGGTGGCGGCAGGACGGTGTCGTGCGTCTCGGCGGCTCCGCCCCGCGCGGTCACCGGCGCGCCGTGCTCACGCTGCTGCGGCACACTCGGCTCGGCGGGTTCAGCAGGTCCGCCGGGTCCGGTGGATGCGCCCGGCCCGGTGGTTCCGGCCTGTACGCCCGGTCCTGCCGTGGGCCCCGGGACGGGCGCGCCGGAAGTCCCTCCGGGTCCGCCCTGGTTCGGCACCTGGCGGGAGTGAAGGTCCCCGGTCTCCGTGGTGCCGCCGCCGTTGCCCAGCGGCTCGTCCCGACCGTCACCGCTCATCGCGGAAGCCCCCGTACGCACGCTCAGACCCGAACACCGGGCAAGCGTGCCACAGAGCATCCGACGCGCTGAACCTTCGCGTCCACTTACCACTCGTCCGGGGCGAGTTCCTGTATCCGGGCGTAACCGCTCACACGTTCGTGCCATGCTGAACGGTCCGCCCGGACCGGTCCTTCACCTCCGGCAGCGGACTACCGCGAGCGCAGGCCCTCCAGGAGGATGTCCAGGAGCCGTGCCGAGGCCGCCGCCTGCTGCGCCGCGTCCGGCAGGGCGGGCGCCGCCGTGGCTATGACGAGCAGAACGTCCGCCACGGTCACGTCCGCCCGCAGCGCGCCCGCCTCACGCGCCCGGTCCACGAGCTGCCCGACGACCTCCAGGAGCGCGGCCGCTCCGGTGTCGTCCTGCTCGGCCCCCGACCCGGCACGCGGCGCGGCCACGCGCGGCCCGGTCTGGTCGGCGAAACCCCGCTGGTGCGGCACCCGGGCCTCGTCGCCCGGCGCCTGCGCGGGCAGCAGCAGGTCGTCGACGTCCACGCCCACCCGCAGGATCTGCGGCGGCAGCAGCCGCCCCGCCCCCGAGGCCACCGAGGTCCGCAGGAACCGGGAGAGCGCCGACCAGGGCTCCTCCTCCTGCCCGAGGGCCGTGCGCGCCTGTTCGGTCAGCCGGGAGGTCTCCTCCTCGGCTATCCGGCGCACCAGCACGTCCTTGCTCGGGAAGCGGCGGTAGACCGTGCCCACGCCGACCCGGGCGCGCCGTGCCACGTCCTCCATCGGCGCCCCGTAACCGAGTTCGCCGAAGACCTCGCGCGCCGCGCGCAGCACGTGCTCCAGGTTCCGCTGCGCGTCCACGCGCAGCGGCGCCGACCGGCCGATCGCCGTCGACGATCCCGCGCCCGCACCCGTCGCTGTGCCGGTGCCCGTACCCGTACTCACACCCGCATGACGTCCGTCGAGCGAGCCGTCGGTGGTCCCGACGACGGCCTGCCACCGCGAATCCTGCATGTGCATAAGCGTTCCCCCGCTCATGATGTCTCCCCCCGGAGACTTTCCCCGCCCTGACACGGGCCCACGGACCTGTGTGCAGCGCTCTGGTCCATGCGCTGCGATCCAATACCCCGACGAGGTACGAACATAGTTGAGTCGAGGTCAATTCAGAAGGGGGAGTTCCGCACGGTGCGCCCCCCGATCGGAGCAAGGGCCTGAACTCTCCCGATTCCGCTCCGCCACGCCACCCCCCACGCCCAC
Source organism: Streptomyces sp. NPDC012508 (assembly GCF_042902595.1). Classification (NCBI taxonomy): domain Bacteria; kingdom Bacillati; phylum Actinomycetota; class Actinomycetes; order Kitasatosporales; family Streptomycetaceae; genus Streptomyces; species Streptomyces sp. NPDC012508. Next base: position 5,539 of record NZ_JBIBEO010000004.1, on the reverse strand, counting down.
TCTGACCTGCGTGGTTCCCCCTGTACCCACCCTGTGCGCCACCCCGCGCCCCCGCGCACCGCCGGTCACACAATTTGCCGGGGCTGTGGACAAACCCCGAACGGCGTTGCGTCATGGGACAGTGACCGAACCTGTGCGCATTCTCGTTGTCGGCGGTGGCTACGTCGGGATGTACACCGCGCTGCGCCTGCAGCGGCAGCTCAAGGCCGAGCTCAGAAGCGGTTCCGTCGAGATCGTGGTGGTCACGCCCGAGCCGTACATGACGTATCAGCCGTTCCTGCCCGAGGCCGCCGCCGGCTCGATCTCGCCGCGCCATGTCGTCGTACCGCTCCGCCGCGTCCTGGACAAATGCCGCATCACCATCGGCGAGGTCCACGCCGTCGACCACGCCAAGCGGACCGCGACGCTCTCCACCCTCGCCACCGAGGAGGAGGGCAGCGGGAACATCGAGCTCACCTACGACGAACTGGTCATCGCGCCCGGCTCGATCTCGCGCACCCTTCCCGTCCCCGGTCTCGCCGACTACGCGATCGGCTTCAAGACCGTCGAAGAGGCCATCGGGCTGCGCAACCACGTCATCGAGCAGATGGACATCGCCTCCTCCACCCGCGACCCCGGCCTGCGCGACGCCGCCCTCACCTTCGTCTTCGTCGGCGGCGGCTACGCGGGCGTGGAGGCGCTCGCCGAGCTGGAGGACATGGCCCGCTACACCGCGCGGTACTACCACAACATCAAGCCGGAGGACCTGAAGTGGGTCCTGGTCGAGGCGTCGAACCGGATCCTCCCCGAGGTCGGCGAGAAGATGGGCACGTACGCGATCCGCGAGCTGCGCGGCCGCAACATCGACGTACGCCTGGAGACCCGGCTCGACTCCTGCGAGGACCGGGTCGCCGTCCTCAGCGACGGCAGCCGCTTCCCGACCCGGACCGTCGTCTGGACCGCCGGCGTGAAGCCCGCGCCGGTCCTCGCCTCCACCGACCTGCCGCTCAACGAACGCGGCCGGCTCAGGTGCACCGCGCACCTGACCGTCGAGGGCGTCGAACACGCCTGGGCCGCCGGAGACGCCGCGGCCGTCCCCGACATCGCGGCGGACGTGGAGGGAGCGGAGTGCGCCCCGAACGCCCAGCACGCCGTACGCCAGACCAAGGTGCTGGCCGAGAACGTCGCCGCCTCCCTGCGCGGACAGCCGCTCAAGGAGTACGCCCACAAGTACGCGGGCTCGGTCGCCTCCCTCGGTCTCCACAAGGGCGTGGCCCATGTCTACGGGCGTAAGCTCAAGGGCTACCCCGCCTGGTTCATGCACCGCGCCTACCACCTCAGTCGCGTCCCGACCTTCAACCGGAAGGCTCGCGTCCTGGCCGAATGGACCCTTTCCGGCCTGTTCAAGCGGGAGATCGTCTCGCTCGGTTCGCTGGAACACCCGCGCGCCGAATTCGAACTCGCCGCCGCGCCCCCGCCCCCCAAGAACGGCCCGAAGCCCGGCTGACACCGATGTCAGTGCGGTCCGTCACACTGGACGTGTGACCATAGGTGGGCTCACACCTGCACAGAGTGACTCAGCACGGCCAACAAACCACGAGGCATACAGATCCGTGAACTTCACCCGTTGGAGCGCCCGACTCCCCGGCACGCAGCGCCGCACGGCGGCGCGGGGGACCGAAGGCGCCGTGCCCGCGGCCCGCGGTGAGTACGAGCAGCAGCCTGAGCCCCTCCCCGACGAGGTCCCCGCCCTGGAGGACTTCTCCGCACGGGAGATCATCGGCCGCCTTCCCGGCCTCGTCGCGCTCGCGCACGGCCCCGAGCACCGCATCGCCTACGTCAACGACGCCTACGCCGCCGCCTTCGGCCCCCGCCCGGCCGGGGCCACCGTCGCCGACGCCTGCCCCGAGGCCCACGAGCTGGGCCTGCTGCCGCTGATGGACCAGGTCCTGCGCAGCGGCAAGCCCCGGACGGTCAAGTCCCGCAAGACCCGGGACGGCGGCTCGTACACGGTCACCTGCCTGCCGGTGGAGTCCCCGCGCTTCGAGGGCGGCGGCGTCCTCGTGCACGCCGCCGACGTCACCGACCACGCCGAGGCCGCCGAGCGGCTGCGCGCCAGCGAGCGCCGGCACCGCGAGACAGCCGTCACGCTCCAGCGCTCCCTGCTCCCGCAGGAGCTGGAGCAGCCCGACGACCTGCGCATCGCCGCCACGTACCAGCCCGGCGGCACGGACGCGGCCGTCGGCGGCGACTGGTACGACGTGATCACCCTGGGGGCGGGACGCACCGCACTGGTCATCGGCGACGTGATGGGCCGCGGGGTGCGCGCCGCCGCCGTCATGGGCCAGCTCCGCACCGCCGTCCGGGCCTACGCCCGGCTCGACCTGCCCCCGCACGAGGTGCTGCAGCTCCTCGACGGCCTCGCCGCCGAGATCGACGCCAGCCAGATCGCCACCTGCGTCTACGCGGTCCACGACCCCAACGAGGGCAAGCTCGTCTACGCCTCCGCCGGCCACCTCCCGATCCTCGTCAGGGACGAGGACGGCACGGTCCGCCGCGCCGAGGACCCCACCGGACCCCCGCTGGGCACCGGCGGCTGGCTCCACACCTCCGGAGCGATCGCCCTGCCGCCCGGCTCGACCGCTGTCCTCTATACGGACGGTCTCGTCGAACGCCGTCGCGAGGACATCGATGAGGGCGTCGCCGCACTGGAGCGTGCCCTGTCCGGTGCGCTCGGCACCCCCCAGGTCGTCTGCGACCGGCTGCTGCGCTCGCTCGGCGTGACCGCCGAGCACGACGACGACGTCGCCGTCCTGGTCGTCCAGCACCCGTCCCGCAAGGGACCGGACGCGGAGCTGTTCCACAACGCGGCCCTGGAACTGCTCGGGGGAGTGGAGGCGGCCCCACGCGCGCGTGCCTTCGCCTCGGGCGTCCTCTCCAGCTGGCGCTTCCCGGTCGAGCTGCGCGACCTCGGGGTCCTCGCCACCAGCGAGCTGGTGGCGAACTCCCTGAAGCACGGCACTCCGCCCATGCGTCTGAGACTGCGCCGTACGGACCGGCGGCTGATCATCGAGGTCACGGACGGCGACGACCATCTGCCGCGCCGCCGCAGGGCGGAGACGGAGGACGAGGCGGGCCGCGGGATCTCGATCATCGCGACGATCGCCTCGTCCTGGGGGAGCCGCCGTACGCCGGGGGGCGGCAAGGCGGTCTGGTGCGAGTTCGCCCTGCCCGACTAGGGCGTCAGACGGAGACGCTCTCCTTCTCGGGCAGGTGCTGGGCCACGACCCGGGAGGTCTTCGCCGCGAGCGACGGCTGGTCCTGCACCGGCGTGAGCTGCCTGCCCAGCCGCAGCGCCAGGAACGTGATCCCGAGCGAGAAGAGCACGAAGGTCACGATGTACGGCCCGTGCAGCGCGGCCCCCATGGGCCCGCCCACGGCCGGACCGACGGCCAGCGCGAGCTGCTTGACCAGCGCGAACGCCGAGTTGTACTGACCGACCGCCGACTCCGGCGCGAGGTCGGCGACCAGCGGCGCCACGGTCGGCGACAGCATCGCCTCACCGAGCCCGAAGAGGGCGTACGTGGAGACGAAGGCGGCGGTCGCCATGGCCTGGCTGCCGTTTCCGAGCCCCGCGTACCCCGCGATCACCCAGGCCACGGCCCAGATCAGACCGACGGCCGCGATCACCCGGGACCGGCGGCGGCGCTCGACGAACCGCAGCACCACGAACTGGGCGACGACGATGACGGCCGTGTTGGCGGCCAGCGCGATCCCGAGCGTCGACGGCTGGATCCCGGCGGCCTCGGTGCCGTACGCCGCGAGACCCGACTCGAACTGTCCGTAACAGGCGAAGAACAGCACGAAGCCCAGGACGCAGAGCTGCACCATGGCCTTGTGCCCGAGCAGCGCCCGGACACCGCCGCCCTTGGAGGCGGCCGGCCGGGTGCCCTGGAGGGCGGGGGAGCCCGGCATCCGGACGGTCAGCACGATCCCGGCGAGCACCAGGAACATGACCGCTTCGATCGAAAAGAGCAGAAGGAAGCTGCCCGGCCGGCTCTCGTCGACGAGCTGGCCACCGATCAGACCGCCGACACCGAGGCCGAGGTTCTGCAGGAAGAACTGCATGGCGAACGACCGGGTCCGGCCGGCCGGGTCGGAGCACCAGACGATCATCGTCGCCAGCGCCGGCTGCATCACGGCCGTACCGGCACCGAGCAGTGCGGCCGAACCGACGACGGCGGGCACACTGCCCGCGAGCCCCATGCCCAGCGCGCCGAGCGACGCGAGGACGGCGGCGACGAGGAGGACGGGGACGGGGCCGCGCCGGTCGATGGCGCGTCCGCTGAACGGCAGGACGACGAGTGCGGCCATGGCGAAGACGGCGAGCACGATGCCCGCCGTGGTCGCGCCCAGGTCCCGCACCTGAGCCACGTACACATAGAGGTACGGAACGGTGAAGCCGAGTCCGAACGCGCTCAGCGCGCTGCCTGCCTGGATCCGGCGCATCGCTGCACCCATCGCCTTGGTCACACTCACCCACTTCGATCAGGGAGCTTCAGACCTTCAGACCTGTAGGCCTGAGCCCTGAAGACTTCAACACTAAAATTCGATGCTTAACAATACACATGGAAGGACTTCAACGCCAACGGCGAGCGTGGGATACTCCCCGCATGTCCGACAACCCCGAGCAGTCCGGCCCGCGCCCCCCGCAGGAGCCGACCCTCGACGAGCAGATCGCGGCCTATCAGCGCGAGTACCGGGACCTCGACCCCCAGGTCGAGAAGGTGGTGTCCGCCCTCGGCCGGCTGAACCGCCGGATGAACGTGGCGTACGGCCGCCAGCTCGCCGACCTGGGCATCAGCAACGCCGAGTGGGAGGTCCTCAAGACCCTCGTCCTCGCCGGAGCCCCGTACCGCCTGGGCCCGGGCGAGCTCGCCAAGCGCCTCGGCCTCACCCCGGCCGCGATGACCCACCGCATCGACCGCATGGCGGGCGAGGGCCTCGTCACCCGCGACCGCGACGAGAGCAACCGCGTCCGGGTGATCGTGGAGCTGACGGACGAGGGCCGCTCGAAGTGGCTCGAGGCGATGCGCATGGCGACGGACTTCGAGGAGGAGCTCCTCCAGGACCTGACGGGCGAGGAGCGCACGGGCCTCGGCGACATGCTGATCCGCCTCCTCCGCAGGGTCGAGCACACCCAGCCGGACGCGGGCGGCCGGCTCACGGACCTGGACTGATCCGGCCTGAGAGCGTCACCGGCCTGGGGTTGACACGCCCCCGGCGTATCCGTAGTGTTCTCCGAGTTGTCACGGGGCCGGAACGGTTCTGCGACAGCCACTCCCGCCGCTGATGCGGCACCTCTTACTCAGCACGATCTCCCAGCCGGGACGAATTTCGGCATGCCGAAATTCATTTCGAATGGCTCGATTATGAGCCGCCCGGGAAATCCGCTAGAGTTTGAGCGTCGGAACGGCCCAACAGCCGCGAAGACAACTCCCGCTGACTGGGAATCAGGCCCGAAAGGATCTGATAGAGTCGGAACCGCCGGAAAGGGAAA
>NZ_JBIBEO010000003.1:715878-815269 GCF_042902595.1 Streptomyces sp. NPDC012508 | reverse complement strand
GACCTCGCCGAGGACGGCATGACGATGATCGTCGTCACCCACGAGATGGGCTTCGCCCGCGAGGTCGGCGACAACCTCGTCTTCATGGACGGCGGCGTGGTGGTCGAGTCCGGCCACCCGCGCGACGTCCTGGGCAACCCGCAGCACGACCGGACGAAGGCATTCCTGTCCAAGGTGCTGTAGTCCGCAGGCAAGGGGAAGGGGCGGTACGGGGATCCCGTACCGCCCCTTCCGCGCACGCGCTACTTCACGGCCAGCACGAGGGTGTCCGAGGGCGAGGCCCAGACCGGCCGGGCCTCGGCGAAGCCGGCGGCGCGGAGGATCTCGGCGTGGCGGCGGGAGGACGGCATGTCGCCGTCGGCGTGCTCGCCGTAGATCTCGAAGCGGCGGGCGGTCGGTTCGGCCAGGACCGGGTCCTGGGCGGCGACGGCCCACCACGAGGCCCAGTCGAGGGCGCCGGCGGCCTTGGCACGGTCCATGGCGGCGTGGCGGTGGGCGCGCTCGGCGGCGTTGATCCGGGGGGTGGTCTCGTCGATCATGTGGTCGGCGTTCATGAAGACACCGCCGTCCCGGACGAGGCCGGCGAGCTGTCCGTAGAGCGCGGTGAGCGGTTCGGTGTGCAGCCAGTGCAGCGCGGTGGCGGTGAGCACGGCGTCGTACGAGTCGTGCGGAAGCGTCGTGACCCACTCGGGGTCCTTGAGGTCGGCGGTCACGAAGGTGACGCGCTCGTCGCCCTCGAAGTACCCCTCGGCGATGGCGAGGAGGGCGGGGTCGAGGTCGACGCCGACGCTGGTCGCCTTCGGGAACCGCTTGAGCAGCCGATCCGTAATACTCCCTGTACCGCACGCCAGGTCCAGGACGCGGGGCTCCGGCCCCACCACGGCCTCGACCATGTCGAGCATCACGCGGAACCGCTCCTCGCGGTCCGGCATGTACCACTCCTGCTGACGGTCCCAGCTCTCCTGCCAGGCCGCCCAGTCGGTTCCGGTCGTCGCCGCGTCCGTCATCCCTCGACCTCACCCTCTTCGTAATACCCTCGGAGGGGGAACATCCATTACCCCCTCCGCACCCGACACTAGACCTCCGCCGTAAGGACTACAAGTGGAACTGGCCTATTACTCGGATTACGCCGTGCGTCTGGTCAACACCGAGGAGCCGGCCCGCAGCAAGGACGCCCTCACGTCGGTCGAGGCGGTCCGGGAGCTCTTCGGCACGGCCTCGCAGATGGCCCGGCGGGTGACGGACGCCGATGTGACGCGGTTCCGTTCGGTACGGGCCCGGCTGCGCGCGGTCTTCGCCGCGGCGGACGAGGGCGACCACACCCAGGCGGTGGACCTGCTGAACTCGCTGCTCCTGGAGTTCCCGGTCAGCCCGCAGATCTCGGGCCACGACTATCTGGACGAGGAGGGTCATCCGCGCTGGCACATGCATCTCGCCGACCACCCCTCGAACGCGACCTCGGGTTACGCGGCGATCGCGGCGATGGGGCTGGCCTTCCACCTCACGGAGTTCGGCGCCGACCGGCTCGGTCTCTGCCAGGCGTCACCGTGCCGCAACGCCTACCTCGACACCTCGACCAACCGCTCCCGGCGCTACTGCTCGGACCGGTGCGCGACACGCGCCAACGTGGCCGCCTACCGGGCCCGCAAGCGCTTGGAGGCCGAACGGTCGGACCGGACGGGCCTCAGCGCGGAGAACAGCCAGGCGAGCACCACCGGGACCGACCGCTGACGCCCGGGCGTGACGGGCCGGTACCGCGCCCGTACCCGCCCGAGGACCAGCTCGGCCGGTACGGCGCCGAAGACGCGGCTGTCGCCCTCGGCGTCCGGGTTGTCCCCGAGCACCCACCAGCCGGCGGCCTGTCGCTCGATCAGACGCTTCACGATGAGCAGATCCTGCTGGAGGGGGTGACGCAGCACGGCCACACTCCCGGGCCGCAGCCGCCCGCCGTAGTGCACGAGGAGCTGGTCGCCGTGGAGCAACGTGGGCACCATGGACACCCCCGTCACCTCGGCGATCCCGAACAGGGGCCCGGCCCCCCGCCCCGGCTCCCGCCCCACGTCCGTCATTCCGGCACCTCCTGATCCGATCGTCCACTCGTACACGAGTCGCATGGTGACCCTGGACTTTTGTCCTAAGCCCTAGGGGGCGCTCGCGAAAACAGCCTTCTCGGGGAGTAATCTCCCACCTGAGAAGACGATCACGAGGAAGGACAGCTCAATGCTCTCCCGCCTGTTTGCCCCCAAGGTGAAGGTCAGCGCCCACTGCGACCTCCCCTGCGGTGTCTACGACCCGGCCCAGGCCCGGATCGAGGCCGAGTCGGTCAAGGCCGTCCAGGAGAAGTACCAGGCCAACGAGGACGCGCACTTCCGCGCGCGTGCCACGGTCATCAAGGAGCAGCGCGCGGAGCTCGCCAAGCACCACATCTCGGTGCTGTGGAGCGACTACTTCAAGCCTCCGCACTTCGAGAAGCACCCGGAGCTGCACCAGCTCATCAACGACACCCTGAAGGCCCTCTCGGCCGCCAAGGCGTCGACGGACCCGAAGACGGGCGAGAAGGCGCTGGAGCTCATCGCCGAGGTCGACCGCATTTTCTGGGAGACGAAGAAGGCCTGACCTCCGGTCACGCCCTCGGACCTGCGGCCCCCCTCGGCCGCCGGGTCTCCTGCCCGCACCCGGCCCGCAGGCCGCCGAACACGGCGACCCTGACGGTCCGGGTGCGGTCTTTTTCACCGAGTGCCCCTCAGCGGGGGCCGCTCGGCTCCGGCGGACGCGGTACAGCCGGTGCCGGCAGGTCGAGCGCGCGGGCGAGAGCCGCGCACACGGGGGCGGCGAGGCCGGGCAGGTGCGCGGGCGCCCAGGCGGTGGCCAGGTGGAGGAAGTCGGTCAGGTCCCGTTCGGCGTCGGCGAGCAGGCGGCGCAGATCGGGGACGGGAAGCTCGATCACCGGGCTGTCCGGCCGCTCGGTGTCCACGGTCAGGCGCACCACGTCGCCGACGCGTTCGGCGAGCGGGGAGGGGTCGTGACCGAAGGAGGCCCAACCGTCCCCGTCGAGCACGTCGCGCCAGTCACGGCGTTCGTCCAGCCCGTTGCAGCAGCCCGGCACCAGCACGACACCCGTCGCCGTGTCGGTCACGCGCAGGCCGCCGGCGGCGAAGAGGGTGTCCATCGTGAGCAGGCCGTGGAGGAAGCTCCCCAGCGGGTCGGCGGGCCGCGGCGGGCCACCGTCCTCCGGCTCCACGTCGTTGCACTCGACGACCCGCATGACGGCCGTGCCGACCTCGGCAGCGCTGAGTGCGCCGCTCAGCGCCATGAATCCGTGCGCACCGCACGCGGCCACCGGCCACAGACCGAAGCCGTCGGTGGCACTGGTCTCCAGGACGGGCTCCAGAACGATCACCCGGAGAGTCTGCGGCATCGCCCCCCGGCGGCGCACGGCCATATTCGCGGCGCGGGGCGCACCGTGCGCGCCCGAGGTCGCGTGGTCAGTCCTCGAACGGCTCCGGGGACCAGCGGAACCAGGCTTCGGGGCCCTCGATGTGGAGCAGGAACTCAGGGACCGGGACGCCGTCCGGGGACTCCAGGGTGACGGCGGATCTCACGGCGTCGTAGGCGGACTCCCAGGCTTCCGTCGCCGCATCGTCGTCGGGCCCTTCGAGGATCGGTTCGAGCAGGGCCAGTTCGCGCACGAAGAGGTCCTTCACCGTGTCGTACGCCGGCCCCTGCGTGAAGTGGCCGTGGAGCCACGGGAAGTCGCCGCCGGTCACCGTGATCTCGCCGACGAGGCCAGCGGCGGTGCGGGCGCGCCACAGGGTCATCGGGCGGGCTCCACCGGGAGGGTGTAGCGGAGTTTCGGTTTCGCCGTGGCGCCCAGGCGGTCGTAGAAGCGGATCGCGCCCTCGTTCCAGGCCGGCGTCTGCCACTGGATCTCCGTCAGGCCGAGTGCCCGGGCCTCGGTCCGCAGGGCGGTCATGAAGAGCGGGCCGAGGCCCAGGCCGCGTTCCGTCGGGGCGAGGTAGAGGCAGTCCATGTGGAGGTACTCGGCGCCGTCCCACGTGGAGAGCTCCGGGGCACAGGTGGCGTAGCCGGCCAGGCGGCCGTCGGGGAGTTCGGCCACCAGGCAGCGCAGGCGGGGCGGTTCCGGACCGAAGAGGAGACGGCTCAGGCGTTCCGCGAGGCCCGGGGCGGGTGGGGCGGCCTTCTCGTACGCGGCGTGTTCCGCTGCCAGTTCGGCCACCCGGTCGAGGTCCTCGGGCCGCGCGTGCCGCACGCGTGCGGCGGTCGACCGGGGGGTCGGGCCGTGGCCGGTCGCCTCTGGTGCGCTGCCTCCGTGATCCGTCATGCCGTCATCATGCCCGCCCCCACTGACATCCCGTGCCGGCGGAGCCACTGGCGGTACGGAGAGGCGCGTAGGGCCGCCTCGCGGTAGGCCGCCGTGAGGTCGGCGTACAGGGGGTCCAGGAGGGCCTCCTCCCGGGCGTACAGGAGGAGACGTACGGCCAGGGGGTCGTCGCGCAGGGGGCGGATCGCCATGTCCTCGCGCGGCAACGATGTCGGCTGGCAGGGCGCCACCGCCTCGCCGAGGGCGATCAGCGACGCCGCCGTGTGGTAGTCGCCGTGGAGCAGCGGCGGGTCGATGCCGGCCTCGCTCAGGACGCGCCGCAGCCCGTCCCATTCGCCGTCCACCGTCGGGTCGACCATCCAGCGGTCCTCCGCGAGGTCGGTCAGTTCCACCACCGGCAGCGCTGCGGCCGGATGGTCGCGGGCCAGCGCCACGAACTGCGGCTCCCGTTCGACCAGGACGCGCACCAGGAGGCCGTCCGGTACCCGCAGCGGACAGCCCTCGACCTCGTGGACGAAGGCCACGTCCAGCTGGCCCACCGCGACCGACCGCAGCAGCGCGTTGGCGGAGACGTCCATGTGGAGCGCGATGTCCGTGCCGACGAGACCCTGGCGCAGTCGGCGCAGCCAGCCCGGCAGGGCCCTGCTCGCCGTCGATCCGACCCGCAGCCGCGGTCCGTCGCTGCGCGCCGCCGCGGCCCGGGCCTCGGTGATCAGCGTGGCCATCTGGTCGACCAGCGGACGGGCCCTGCTGAGCACCGAGCGGCCGAGCGGTGTGGGCCGGCAGCCGGTGCGCCCACGCGTGAAGAGCTCCGCGCCGAGGGAGTTCTCGATCCGCCGCAGCTGGGTCGTCAACGAGGGCTGGCTCATGCCCAGTTGCCGCGCCGCCTTGTGCAGGCTGCCCGTCTCCGCGATGGCGCAGAGTACGCGCAGATGCCTCACCTCCAGCTCCATGCCCCGAGGGTAGGGCGGCACCCTGCGCCGCACCAGACACCCACATCACTCCAATTACCCTTCAATCACAGGGAGTTGGTACCTATCCCTTGGCCCAGTCCCTGCGCGGCGGTGATGCGTTCGCGTTATCCCCTGCTGCCATCATCCGCACCCGCCCCGGCTCCCCCGACACTCTCCCCAACCGACCAGGAGGAGCCCCCCCCATGAGACACCCCAAGGTCCTCACCGCCTCGCTCGCCGCCACCCTCGGCCTCGGACTCGCCGCCGCGCTCGGTGCCGCACCCGTCGCCTCCGCCGCACCCGTAACCTCCGCCGCGCCGACCGGCTACGCGGCCTACGCCGGGTCCGCCGAGGACGCCAAGGCGACCAAGGCCTTCCACGAAGCCGTGATGAAGTCCGTGGCGAAGAAGCGGGCCGCCAACCCCGGCGTGGCCGCCGTCACCGTCGTCTACAGCGCCTCCAACGCCCCGAGCTTCCGTACGCAGATCTCCCGCAGCACCCAGATATGGAACAGCTCGGTGGTCAACGTACGGCTGGTGGAGGGCAGCAACCCGGACTTCCGCTACTACGAGGGCAATGACCCGCGTGGCTCGTACGCCAGCACCGACGGCCACGGCAACGGCTACATCTTCCTCGACTACCGGCAGAACCAGCAGTACAACTCCACCCGCGTCACCGCTCACGAGACCGGGCACGTCCTCGGCCTCCCCGACCACTACTCGGGCCCGTGCAGCGAGCTGATGTCCGGCGGCGGTCCGGGCACCTCCTGCCAGAACGCCCAGCCCAACGCCCAGGAGCGGGCGCGCGTCGACCAGCTCTGGCGCAACGGCCTCGCTACGGCCTTCAAGGCGTTCTGAGCCCTCTGGCATCCGAACCGGGACCCGCGCCTCGGCGGGGCGGACGGCAGCGGCCGCCGTTCGCCCCGCCGAGAGCGAACATCCTTGGATCCCGGGGATGTTGTGTGAAAGCTGGGAGGACACATCCCGGATCCCGGAGGCGTTCATGACCGCCGAGCACACGAACACCCTGTACGAGGCCGTGGGCGGTGCCGACGCGCTGCGCCGGCTCTCCGAGACGTTCTACGAAGGGGTCCTGGCCGACCCCCTCCTCGCGCCCGTCTTCGCCGACTTCACCGCCGCCCACGTGCAGCACGTCGCCGTCTGGCTGGCGGAGGTCTTCTCGGGGCCCGCCGAGTTCACGGCGGAGCTCGGGGGGCATCAGGCTCTGCTCCGCGCCCATCTCGGCCTCGGCATCACGGAGGAACAGCGTCTGCGCTGGATGGAGTTGATGACGGCGGCCGTGGAGAAGGAGCTGCCGGACGACGCCCTGCTGCGCAGCCGGGTGGTGGAGTACTTCGACTGGGGGACGCGGATCGCCAAGGACGTGTCGGCCTCGGCACCGGGCACGGATCTCGGCGAACCCGGCCCCACCCCGCGCTGGGGCTGGGACGGTCTCGCCTGACGACCGCCTGACGACCGCCCCACCAGGTGGTGGTGTCCCATGAACCTGCCACGGGGCGCCTGCCACGGGAGCCGGGGTACGGCCGCGCTCGCGTTCAGGGCAGGAACGCCGGCGCCCCCGGCATCAGCTCCCCGGACTTCGGACCCACCGTCGCGGATCCTTCCGGAGCGGCCGTCGGCCCGCGGTCAGGCCGTCTGGAGCAGGCGGCGGCCGAACGCCGCGCCGTCCGGCAGTTGGCGCCTCACCCGGTCGAGCGCCTCCTCGAAGTCGCCGCCCGCGATGCCCGACTCGTAGGCCGTACCGCCGTAGTGCAGCGTCAGGCTCAGGTCCGTTCGCTCGCCGAGGGTCAGCAGGCAGCCGAGCGTGGCCTGCTGGGCGACGCCGTCCACGACGACGGGGAGCGGCAGGTCCCACTCCAGGACGCAACCGGTGAGGACCTGGCCGCCCTTCTCCGCCGCGCTCAGGGCGGCGAAGCTCGCGCCCGTGTACTCGACTCCCCTGATGCGGGCGGACACCTGCCGTCCGTCCACCGTGATCACGATCGCTTCCGCGCCGCTGCGGTCCCGGTACCAGCCGGTCCAGACTTCCGTCGACTCCGATGACATGCGCGGACTGTAGCGGTCTGACCGGCTCCTTCGCGCGGCCGGTCACCCTGTGGCCGGACTTCTCCCGGTCTCGCCGTTCTTGCCGGTCACGTGCGGGGTAGCGGCTTCCGTGCCGCCCTCGGGGGCTCCCGCCGGGGTCCCGTTCGCGGCCGCTCCCGCGGTCTCCGCCGCGGCACCGCCCGCCTCCCGGCCCTCCCCGTCGGCGTGATCAGGCCGGACGTAGAGCGCGCACCGCGGGTTACGGCACGGCTGCACTTCCCACTCCGGCACCCAGGCCCCCAGGACCTTGTGCCGCTTCGCGACGATACCGAGGGGCTGTCCGCAGGCCGCACACGAGGGCGTGGCCTGCGGGTCCCGTACCGTACGCGGGGTTTCGCTGCCCATACCTCCCAGGGTAGGGCGCGCCCCTGGTCACCGCTTCCTGGTGTACGTACGGACGAGCACGCCGTTGTCGAAGGTGCGCACCTCGCCCAGTTCGAAGTCGCGGGGCTCGAAGCCGGCACCGAACATCGGCATGCCGGAGCCGTAGACCTGCGGGTACGTCTTGATGACCAGCTCGTCGATCTCCTCGATGAGCTCGCCGGCGATCTGCGAACCGCCGCAGAGCCAGATGCCGAGCGGGCTGTCCTCGGCCTTGAGCTCGCGGACCCGGCCGACCAGGTCGTCGGAGATCAGCTCGACGTTCGCGTCGGGCGACTCGGTCAGCGAGCGGGTCGCGACGATCTCCCGCAGGTGGGCGAAGGGGCTGGTGACGCCGACGTCGAGGGCGACCTTGTAGGACTTCAGGCCCTGGATGACGGTGTCGAAACGCTTGTTCTCGGAGTCGATCCCGAGGGCCTCACGCCCTTGCGTCGAGATCGTCTCGGCGTACTCGCCCTTCAGGAACTCCAGGAACGGCGCGTCCACGAACTGGTACATGGAGGCGGCGTCACCATCGGGGTCGCCGATGAAGCCGTCGATGGAGCAGGCGATGAAATAGGTGAGCTTGCGCAAACCGGTCCTTTTCGTCTTCCGAGAGGTGAGCTGCGATCGCAACCACGACGGTTATAGTGCTTCACCTGTAGTGGTTACGCAAGAGCTATCTTCCGAAGAAATCCGAAAAGAAGCGGAACCAGGAGGTCCGGTGGCCAGGAACCAGGAACGCCGTACGACCCTGCTCGACGCGGCGATCGAGGTGCTCGGGGACGAAGGCGCCCGAGGGCTCACCTTCCGGGCGGTCGACGCCCGGGCCGGCGTCCCCACGGGCACCTCGTCCAACTACTTCCCCGACCGGGACCAGCTGCTCTCTCAGGTCGCGGACCGGATCTTCGTCCGCATGACCCCGGAGCCGGACTCGCTGGTCGCGGCCATGCGGCCGAAGCCCAGCCGTGAGCTCGTCGTCGAGCTGATGCGCTGGCTCGCCCGGCGGATGGCCGCCGAGCGCACCTGCTATCTGGGCCTCTTCGAACTCCGGCTGGAGGCCACGCGACGCCCGGAGCTGCGCAAGCAGCTCACGAAGGTGCTGCGCGCCGATCTCGACTACAACATGCGCACGCACGTCGAGAGCGGAATGCCGGGCGACGCGGACACGGTCCGGCTGCTCTACTTCGCCCTGACCGGACTGCTCTTCGATCACTTCACGGTTCCCGGGCTCCACGACGACCGCGAACTGGACGCCCTCATCGAGACCGTGGTCCGCCGGATCGTCCCGGAGGGCTGACCGGTCAGCGCGTCCGGCGCGTGACGAACTCCGCCAGGGCGAGCAGGTCCCCGGCCGCGGCGAGATCGGGGACCGCCCGGGAGAGCTGCTGCACCGCCCGGGCCATCCGGTCGGCCGCCTGGGCCTGCGCCCAGTCCCGGCCGCCCGCCCGCTCGACCGCGTCCGCCGCCGCCCGTACGGCCGGGGCGTCCAGTTCCTTACGGGAGTACAGCTCGGCCAGCTCCTTCCCCGCCGCTGTCCCCGAGGCGAGCGCCGCCACCACCGGCAGCGACTTCTTGCGGGCGACAAGATCCGCTCCGGCGGGCTTGCCCGTCCGCTCCGGGTCGCCCCAGATACCGATCAGGTCGTCGATGAGCTGGAACGCGAGGCCGGCCTCGCGACCGAACGCGTCCATCGCCGCGACCTCCTCCTCACCCGCCCCCGCGTACAGCGCACCGAGGGCACAGGCACAGCCGAGCAGGGCGCCCGTCTTGGCGGTGGCCATCGCCACGCACTCGTCCAGGGTGATCTCGTGCGGGGCGCGCCGCTCGAAGGCGCAGTCCATCTGCTGCCCGGCGCAGAGCTCGATGACACATGCGGCGAGCCGGGCCGAGGCGGCGGCCGCGACCGGGTGTCCGTCCTCGGCGAGCAGCCGCAGCGCGAGGGCGAGCACGGCGTCGCCCGCGATCAGCGCTTCGGGGATGCCGAACACCGTCCAGGCCGTGGGCCGGTGCCGGCGGGTCGGGTCCTCGTCCACGATGTCGTCGTGGAGCAGGCTGAAGTTGTGCGCGAGCTCCACCGCGGCGGCGGCCCGCACGGCGGGCGCCGGGTCACCGCCGAGCGCGCGGGCGGCGGCGAGCACCAGGGCGGGCCGGATGGCCTTGCCCGCCTGCCCGTCGGCCGGGGAGCCGTCGGCCTGCTCCCAGCCGAAGTGGTACATCGCGACTCTCCGTATGGAGCCCGGTAACGCCTCGATGGTGGTCCGCAGTTGGGGATCGACGACGCTCCGCGTCTGGTCGAGGAGCGCCACGGCGTCCTGGGGGTCGGCCACGGCGTCCGCCCGGGTGATGGTCACAGTTCCCTCTCTCGTCAGGGGTCGGTGCTCCTACGGCGGTCGTGACGGGGGCCCGGTCGGCACGGCCCCCCGTCACGGTCATCGGGGCCGGCGCGTCAGCGCCAGCGGCTGACCTCCACGTTCTCCAAAACTCCCAGGGCGTCGGGCACGAGGATCGCCGCCGAGTAGTAGGCCGTGACCAGGTAGGAGATGATCGCCTGCTCGTCGATGCCCATGAAGCGGACGGAGAGGCTCGGCTCGATCTCGTCCGGGATGCCCGTCTGGTGCAGCCCGATCACACCCTGGTCGGACTCGCCCGTACGCATACAGATGATCGACGTGGTCCGGGCGTCCGAGACCGGGATCTTGTTGCACGGGTAGATCGGCACGCCGCGCCAGGTCGGGATCCGGTTGCCGTTGATCTCGATGGACTCGGGGACGAGTCCGCGCCGGTTGCACTCGCGCCCGAAGGCGGCGATGGCGCGCGGGTGGGCGAGGAACATCTTGGAGCCCCGGCGGCGGGAGAGGAGCTCGTCCATGTCGTCCGGGCTGGGCACGCCGTCGTGGGGCTGGAGGCGCTGTCCGTAGTCGCAGTTGGAGAGCAGACCGAACTCGCGGTTGTTGATCAGCTCGTGCTCCTGGCGCTCGCGCAGCGCCTCGACCGTGAGCCGCAACTGCTGCTCGGTCTGGTTCATCGGCTGGTTGTAGAGGTCGGCGACCCGGCTGTGGACCTTCAGGACGGTCTGCGCGACCGACAGTTCGTACTCACGCGGCGCGGCGTCGTAGTCCACGTACGTGTGCGGGACGGTCGCCTCGCCGACATGGCCGGCGGAGAGGTCGATCTCGGCCTCGCCGTATTTGTTGGTGCGCTGGTGGGGCAGTGCGGCGATGCTCGCGAGGTGGTCGGCGAGGGAGGTGGCCCGCTCGGCCAGGTTGCGCACGTCGTCACGGGTCAGTTCGAGGACGGTGCAGGCGGTGGCCGCGCGGGCGGTCCACTCCCAGGTGGCGTCCGCGTGGGTCAGCGCGCTGTCACCGAAGTACGAACCGTCGGCGAGGACTCCGAGGATCGCCTCGTCGCCGTACGGCCCCTCGCCGATCTGCTCGATCTTGCCGTGCGCCAGGAGGTGGACGCGGTCGGCGGCCTCGCCGGCGGTGGCGATCACCTGACCCGCCGCGTACTCCCGCTGGCTGCACCGCGAGGCGAGCTCGGCGAGGGCCTCCTCGTCCTCGTAGCCTCGCAGCGCGGGGAGTTCGCCGAGTTCGGCGGGGATCACCGCGACACGCTCTCCGGTCTGCACGAAGGTGACGCGACCGTCACCCACGGAGTAGCTGAGCCTCCGGTTCACCCGGTACGTACCGCCCTGGACCTGCACCCACGGCAGCATGCGGAGCAGCCACCGCGAGGTGATCTCCTGCATCTGGGGCGCGGACTTGGTGGTGGTAGCCAGGTTCCGCGCGGCGGCGGTACCGAGACTCTGCTGCGGCGCTGTCTGTTCCGCGCGGACCTCGTCGCCAACCGAACCAACGGACATGGAACTCCCTCTCGATGTGAATGACCTGCGAGAGGAAGCCTTTCAGCACGGAGAGTGTCCGCGCCATTACACAAATGAGTGGGAGTGATCGGCTTCCGGCTGGGCATGCCACTCGGTTTCCACTCGAACAGCGCAGCCCCGCCCGCCCCATGGCCCGGTGTCCGGATCGGCTCGCACGCGGTCCGAACGGATGGCCGCGGAGTCGCTCGCTCCGGTACTCCGTTGTCCGGGGCGCTTCGCTCCCCGTCCCGTTCCGCTCATCCCGAAGGAGGCGGTCATGGCCCCACCCATGTCGGCGAGCAGATTCCTCGAAGCCCTCCGCGCCGAGGGCCTCTCGGTCGTCCAGGTCGGCGCGTGGCGTACGCACAACCGCAACCACAAGGGCCCCTGGGGCCCGGTCCATGGCGTGATGATCCATCACACGGTCACCCGGGGCACCGCGAACACCGTCCGGATCTGCCGGGACGGCCACGCCGGCCTGCCCGGGCCGCTCTGCCACGGCGTGATCGCCAAGGACGGCACGGTCCATCTGGTCGGCTACGGCCGCGCCAACCACGCGGGGGCCGGTGACGACGACGTCCTGCGGGCGGTCATCGCCGAGCAGGGCCTCCCGCCGGACAACGAGGCGAACAGGGACGGCAACCGGCACTTCTACGGGTTCGAGTGCGAGAACCTCGGGGACGGCGAGGACCCCTGGCCGAAGGTCCAGCTGGAGGCCATCGAGAAGGCCGCGGCGGCGGTCTGCCGGGTGCACGGCTGGACCCAGCACTCGGTGATCGGCCACCTGGAGTGGCAGCCGGGGAAGGTCGATCCGCGCGGCTTCACGATGGCCTCGATGCGCGAACGGATCGGCGAGCGCCTGCGCTAGACGGGGCGGCCCGCCAGCGCGGGGCGGTCCGGCCGCACGGGGGTCCGGCCGCACGGGACGGCCGCAGGTGACCGGGACGGCCGCAGGTGACCGGGGCGGCCGCAGGTGACCGGGACGGCCGCACGGGACGGCCAAGGCGGCGGCAGCGCGCCCTGGCCACCCCGGCGGCGACAATGGCCGGGTGAACGCGTTCGACCTCTCCCGCCTGCGGCCCCGGCTCCCTTCCCCCCTGGAGCCGGTCGAGGACGAGCGCTTCACCCGGCGCGGCCTGCGCCTGCTGCTCAAGCGTGACGACCTGATCCATCCGGATCTGCCGGGCAACAAGTGGCGCAAGCTGGCGCTCAACCTCCGGGCGGCCGACGGCCGTCCCGTCCTCACCTTCGGCGGCGCGTACTCCAACCATCTGCGCGCGACGGCCGCCGCCGGCCGGCTGCTCGGCTTCGACACCATCGGGGTCGTACGCGGGCAGGAGCTGGCCGACCGCCCCCTGAACCCCTCGCTGGCCCGGTGCGCGGCGGACGGGATGCGGCTGGTGTTCGTGGACAGGGCCACGTACCGCGCCAAGTCGGAACCCGAGGTGCTGGCAGGCCTGCTCGCACAGTCACCTACGGGGACGTACGTGGTCCCGGAGGGCGGCAGCAACGCGCTCGCCGTCGAGGGCTGTGCGGAGCTAGGTCGCGAGCTGCGCGGGGCGGCCGACGTGGTCGCCGTCGCCTGCGGCACAGGGGGCACGCTCGCGGGCCTGGCGGGCGGTCTGGGCCCCGGGCAGAGGGTGCTCGGTGTCCCGGTCCTCAAGGGCGGCTTCCTGGGCGAGGAGATACGCGCCCTGCAGCGCGCCGCGTTCGGCGGCCCCCGGGGCGAGTGGAGCCTCGACGAGCGCTTCCACGGAGGCGGTTACGCCCGTACGACACCGGCTCTCGACGCGTTCGCCCGGGAGTTCGAGGCCTGGCACGGACTCGCCGTCGAGCGGCTGTATGTCGCCAAAATGCTCTACGGACTTTTCGCCCTGGCCGAGGAGGGCGCGTTCGCCCCGGGCACGACCGTCGCCGCGGTGATCACCGGCGCCCCGCAGTGACAGCCCGTCGGGACCCCGCTCCCCGCCTCAGGGCGTCCCCTCCCGGTACGCCGCCGCCTCCTCCAGGTCGAGGCGGCGCAGCAGCGTCCGCAGCATCTCGTCGTCGATGCGGCGCTCGTCCCTGAGGCGGACGAACACCTCGCGCTCGGCTTCGATCATCTCGCGGGCGAGCCGGCGGTAGGTGTCGTCGGCCGTCTCCCCCGTGACCGCGTTGACCGCGCCGAGGCGCTCCCACACCGCGTTGCGGCGCCGTTCGAGGACCGTGCGGAGCCGGTCGGCCAGCGGCTGCGGCAGAGCGTTGCGTTCGTCGCTCAGCAGGGCGTCCAGACGCTCCTCCGCGGCCTGGGAGGCCTCGCTCTGGGCCTGCGCCTCGGCCAGGGTCTCCGCGTACGTGTCGCGACCGGGCAGCTTCAGGAGGCGGATCAGCGGCGGCAGGGTGAGGCCCTGGACCACGAGCGTCCCGATGACGGTGGTGAAGGTGAGGAAGAGGACGAGGTTGCGGGCGGGGAACTCCACGCCGTGGGTCATCACCGGGATGGAGAAGGCGATGGCCAGCGAGACCACGCCCCGCATGCCGGCCCAGCCGACGATCAGCGGCGCCCTCCAGTCCACCCCCGGCTCCCGTTCCCTGATCCGCTCCGACATCCAGCGCGGCAGGAAGGTGGCGGGGTAGACCCAGATGAAGCGGACGACGACCACGGCCACGAAGACCCCGAGGGCGTATCCGATCGCGTCGCCGATCCCGTACCGCCCGAGGCCCTGGACGACGTACGGCAGCTGCAGGCCGATGAGGGCGAAGACGGCGGACTCCAGGATGAAGGCGACCATCTTCCACACGGCCTCCTCCTGGAGGCGGGTCGCGAAGTCCACCTGCCAGTTGCGGTGCCCGAGGAAGAGGCCGACGACGACCACGGCGAGGACACCGGAGGCGCCGACCTCCTCGGCGGCCGCGTAGGCGATGAAGGGGATCAGGAGCGAGAGGGTGTTCTGGAGCAGCGCCTCGCCGAGCCGACAGCGGAGCCAGTGGATGGGGGCCATCAGGACCAGCCCCACGCCGATGCCGCCGATCGCCGCGAGCGCGAACTCGCCGATGCCGCCCGCCCAGCTGATGCCCTCGCCGACCGCGGCGGCGAGCGCGACCTTGAAGGCCGTGATGGCGGTGGCGTCGTTCACCAGGGACTCGCCCTGGAGGATGGTGGTGATCCGGTTCGGCAGGCCCAGCTTGCGGGCGATCGCCGTCGCGGCGACCGCGTCCGGCGGCGCGACGACCGCGCCGAGCACGAGCGCGGCGGTCAGCGGCAGGTCCGGGACGAGGACGTACGCGAGCCAGCCGACCGCCACGGTGGCGAAGAGGACGTATCCGACCGAGAGCAGGGCGACGGGCCGGATGTTGGCCCGCAGATCGAGGTACGAGGAGTCCACCGCCGCCGTGTAGAGGAGCGGGGGCAGGATGAGCGGCAGGATGATGTGCGGGTCGAGCGTGTAGTCCGGGACGCCGGGCACGTACGAGGCGGCGAGGCCGGCGGCCACCAGGAGCAGCGGCGCCGGTACCGGTGTCCTGCGGGCCACTCCCGCCACCACGGCACTTCCCGCGACGAGTGCCACCAGCTGCAGTGCGTCCATCCCTCGGTCCCCGTCCCCGGCTCGTTCGTCCACGTAACCTGGCCATCATGAGCGAGTGCCCTCACGTTGCCGAAATGCCGCGCCCCGAACCGGTGCCGCTGACCGACACCTGCCCTGAATGCCTGACCGACGGCACGCACCCCGTCCAACTGCGGCTCTGCCTCAGCTGTGGGCACGTGGGATGCTGTGACTCCTCGGCGGGGCGCCACGCCACCGGGCACTTCTCGACCACCGGCCACCCGGTGATGCGGACCTTCGAACCGAACGAGCGCTGGCGGTGGTGTTTCGTGGACGGTTCGATCGTCTGAGGGGTGGGTACGACAATCCTCCGCCGGTCGCTCGCAATTGGGCCCCGCAGACCTCTAGCCACTGTCCGTACTCATGGCCTTACCATGAGTGACAGATGGGGGCAGGGTCCCGACCGGGGCCCCCGGCGACACGGCAGCATGGATCGCGATAGCGTCACGGCGGATTGCGCAACCGACTGCGTACCGCCCGGTTCGGGGGGCTTTCTCCCCCGGACCCCGAATGAGCTTGTGCCACCTTGGAGGTGAGGGTGTCCCAGATCGCAGGCGAGCCCGGGTCCCAGGACTTCGTGGAAGTCCGGCTGCCCGCTGCGGGTGCCTACCTGTCCGTGCTGCGTACGGCCACGGCCGGCCTCGCGGCGCGCTTGGACTTCACCCTCGACGAGATCGAGGACTTGCGGATCGCGGTCGACGAGGCGTGCGCCATCCTGCTCCAGCAGGCCGTACCGGGCTCCGTCCTCAGCTGTGTCTTCCGGCTTGTGGACGACTCGCTCGACGTGACGGTCTCGGCGCCGACGACGGACGGGCGGGCTCCCGAGCGGGACACCTTCGCCTGGACGGTGCTCTCCGCGCTGGCCGGGAAGGTCGAGTCGTCCGTGGCGGACGACAAGACCGTCTCCATCAGCCTGTACAAACAGCGCGGCGCGGGGCCAGGCCCGGCGTGAGGAGCGGGGACGCGACGGCCGGCATCCCTGAGCAGCAGGCGCGGCCGCATCCGGAGGTCGGGGTCGAGGTCGCTACGGAGCAGGCGGTCCAGATGAGCGAGCACGAGCAGCACAACGAGGTCCTCAAGGACGCCGAGAACGCGGAGCACGCCGAGGTCTCCGGGGCCACGGCTGTCTCCGGGGCCACGGAGGTTCCTGAGACCGCCGAGGTCTCCGGGGCCGGCGAGGTCTCCGAGGTTCATGAGGCTTCCAAGGACTCCGAGGTCCACGAGGTCTCCGAGTCGCACGAGGCCCCGGATCCGCACGACCGGAGCGCGGCGCGCGGGCTCTTCGTCCAGCTGCGCAAGCTTCCGGAGGGTTCCCCGGAGAAGGCGGAGCTGCGCAATCAGCTGGTACGGATGCACCTGCCGCTGGTCGAGCACCTGGCCCGGCGGTTCCGGAACCGGGGCGAGCCGCTCGACGACCTGACGCAGGTCGCGACGATCGGTCTGATCAAGTCGGTGGACCGCTTCGACCCGGAGCGGGGTGTCGAGTTCTCGACGTACGCGACTCCGACGGTCGTCGGCGAGATCAAGCGGCACTTCCGGGACAAGGGCTGGGCGGTGCGCGTGCCGCGCCGGCTGCAGGAGCTGCGGCTCTCGCTGACGACGGCGACGGCGGAGCTCTCCCAGCTGCACGGCCGGTCGCCGACGGTGCACGAGCTCGCGGAGCGGCTCGGGATCTCGGAGGAGGAGGTCCTCGAGGGCCTGGAGTCGGCGAACGCCTACTCGACGCTCTCCCTGGACGTGCCGGACACGGACGACGAGTCCCCGGCTGTCGCGGACACGCTCGGCGCCGAGGACGAGGCCCTGGAGGGGGTCGAGTACCGGGAGTCGCTCAAGCCGCTCCTGGAGGACCTGCCGCCCCGGGAGAAGCGCATCCTGCTGCTGCGGTTCTTCGGGAACATGACCCAGTCGCAGATCGCGCAGGAGGTCGGCATCTCGCAGATGCACGTCTCCCGCCTGCTGGCGCGCACGCTGGCCCAGCTCCGGGAGAAGCTGCTCGTCGAGGAGTAGGAGCCGTCACGCCTCGCCGCGGCGACCGATGCCCAGGGCTTCGGTCGTCGCGGGGTTGACGAGGAGGACCAGGCCGCTGACGGCGAGGGCGGCAAGGGCGATGCCGGCCGGGATCATGGCGCTGTTCGCCTGGAGGAGCTGCCAGGCGACCGGCAGCGCCAGGATCTGGGTGATGATCGCCGGCCCACGGCTCCAGCTCCGCCGCAGCAGAAGACCGCGTGCCGCGACCCCCGGGATCAGGCCGAGCGCGATCAGCGTCGCGCCGCCCATCAGCGCCTGCGTCAGGCCGTCCGGGTCGCCGGTGAAGGCCGTCACGAGCACGTACACGCCCCCGATCACCAGCGCGAGGGCTTCGATTCCGGCCACCGCCGCCGCCGCGGTCAACCGGGCGGGGCGGGGAGTCTGCTCCGTACTGCTCATACCAGGCAGGGTAGCCGGGCCCTGGGTGCGCTCCGTGGCCCAGGGGCCGTCCCGCGGGGGCGTCCGCCTGATGGCCACGACTGGGATCGGTACCGCCGGGTAGGTACGCTGGCGGCCATGCGCGCACTTCTTGTGGTCAATCCGGCAGCCACCACCACCAGTGCCCGCACGCGTGACGTCCTCATCCACGCCCTCGCGAGCGAGATGAAGCTGGAGGCCGTCACCACCGAGTACCGCGGGCACGCCCGGGACCTCGGTCGCCGGGCCGCCGAGTCCGAGGACATCGAGATGGTCGTCGCTCTCGGTGGCGACGGGACGGTGAACGAGGTCGTCAACGGACTCCTTCACGGTGGTCCGGATCCGGACAGGCTTCCGGGGCTCGCGGTCGTCCCGGGCGGCTCGACCAATGTCTTCGCCCGGGCGCTCGGACTGCCCAACGACGCCGTGGAGGCGACCGGCGCTCTGCTCGACGCGCTCCGTGAGCGCCGTGCACGCACAGTGAGCCTCGGGCTCGCGTCCGGTACGCCCGGGACGGAGGACGAAGGGGTCCCGTCCCGCTGGTTCACGTTCTGCGCCGGATTCGGTTTCGACGCGAGTGTCATCGGGCGAGTCGAACAGCAACGGGAACGCGGCAAGAGATCCACGCACGCGCTGTACCTCCGGCAGGTGTTCCGTCAGTTCCTTGAGGAGCCCAACCGCCGGCACGGAACGATCACCCTGTCCCGCCCCGGCGAGGCGCCGGTCGAGGACCTGGTCCTGTCCATAATCTGCAACACCTCCCCCTGGACCTACCTGGGCAATCGTCCGGTGTACGCGTCTCCGGAGGCATCGTTCGAGACGGCCCTCGACGTGCTCGGACTGAGCCGGCTCTCGGCCCCCGCGGTGGCCCGGTACGCCACTCAGCTGCTCACTTCCAGCCCCGAGCGCGGCCCGCACGGCAAGCACGCCCTGACTCTTCACGACCTCACCGACTTCACCTTGCATTCGAAGGTTCCACTCCCCCTCCAGATGGACGGAGACCACCTCGGACTGCGTACGAGCGTGACGTTCACAGGCGTTCGCCGTGCACTGCGTGTGATTGTGTGAGTGGAAGGGCCTAAAGTCCTTTCACTCGAACGTTTAGGCTGCCATCCACCCCTTAGAAGTACGGCTGTGACCTAGTCGACACCGAGGAATCAAAAAAAACTTTCCGGAAGGGGTTGTATCCGCTGCCGAGGTTTGCGAGTCTCTTCTTGGCGATCGGGACGGCCCGCAAGACCGGCCTCCACTGAGAGCCAGAACCCCTCCTCAGTCCAAGGACCACACCAGTTCATCTGGCAGTCGGCCCTTCACTTACGGGGGGATTCGTGAAAGCGTTCACATTCACAAGCAACCAGCTTGTAACACTCAGAGAGGTAGCAGCCATGGACTGGCGTCACAACGCCGTTTGTCGTGAGGAAGACCCCGAGCTGTTCTTCCCCATCGGCAACACCGGTCCTGCGCTGCTGCAGATCGAGGAAGCCAAGGCCGTCTGCCGCCGCTGCCCCGTCATGGAGCAGTGCCTGCAGTGGGCGCTCGAGTCCGGCCAGGACTCCGGCGTCTGGGGTGGCCTCAGCGAGGACGAGCGCCGCGCGATGAAGCGCCGTGCCGCTCGTAACCGGGCGCGCAACGCCAGCGCCTGAGCACCCTGAAGAGCCTGAGGCAGGCGGCGCGTACATCGCGTACGCAATCACCGCTCCCGAGCCGCAGCGCGCAGAAGTAACCCACAGCATTCGAGCCCCGGACCGTTCCCTCGGTCCGGGGCTCGCTGCTGTGCGCCTGCTCATCGGGTGGTAGACGCCGCGGCGTTCGATGGCGTGCGCCAGGCGGCTCGGCTACTTCTGGGAACGTACGGGGATGTCGAGGACCACCCTGGTCCCGCGCTCCGCGCCCGGCTGCATGTCGAACGTGCCGCCCAACTCCCCCTCCACCAGGGTCCGTACGATCTGCAGGCCCAGGTTGCCGGCGCGCTGCGGGTCGAAGCCCTCGGGCAGACCGCGGCCGTCGTCCTTGACCGTGATCAGCAGCCGGGCGTCGGCGCGGGGTTCGCCGCGGACGGCCGTGACCTCGACGGTGCCGTGCTCACCCTGCGCGAAGGCGTGCTCCAGGGCGTTCTGGAGAATCTCGGTGAGGACCATGGAGAGGGGGGTGGCGACCTCGGCGTCGAGGATGCCGAAGCGGCCGTTGCGCCGGCAGGTCACCTTGCCCGGGGAGATCTCGGCGACCATCGCGATCACCCGGTCGGCGATCTCGTCGAACTCCACCCGCTCGTCCAGGTTCTGAGACAGGGTCTCGTGCACGATGGCGATCGAACCGACCCTGCGTACAGCCTCGTTGAGAGCCTCGCGCCCGCGGTCGGAGTCCATCCGGCGCGCCTGGAGGCGCAGCAGCGCGGCGACGGTCTGGAGGTTGTTCTTCACCCGGTGGTGGATCTCCCGGATGGTGGCGTCCTTGGTGATCAACTCTCGCTCGCGGCGGCGCAGTTCGGTGACGTCGCGGAGCAGGACGAGCGAGCCGATGCGGGTGCCCTTGGGCTTGAGCGGGATCGCGCGGAGCTGGATCACGCCCCCGTTGCCCTCGACCTCGGCCTCGCGCGGGGCGTAGCCGGAGGCCAGTTTGACCAGGGCCTCGTCGACGGGGCCGCGGGAGGGGGCGAGTTCGGCGGTGATCTGGCCGAGGTGCTGGCCGACGAGGTCGGCGGCGAGGCCGAGCCGGTGGTACGCGGAGAGGGCGTTGGGCGAGGCGTACTGGACGATGCCGTCGGCGTCGAGCCGGATCAGTCCGTCGCCGGCCCGCGGCGAGGAGTCCATGTCGCTCGCCTCCCCGGGGAAGGGGAAGGTGCCGGCGGCGATCATCTGGGCAAGGTCGGAGGCGGACTGGAGGTAGGTGAGCTCCAGACGGGAGGGGGTCCGCACGGTGAGCAGGTTGGTGTTGCGGGCGATGACACCGAGGACGCGGCCCTCGCGGCGTACGGGGATGGACTCGACCCGCACGGGAACCTCCTCACGCCACTCCGGGTCGCCCTCGCGCACGATCCGGCCCTCATCGAGGGCGGCGTCGAGCAGCGGGCGGCGGCCGCGCGGAACCAGATGGCCGACCATGTCGTCCTGGTAGGAGGTCGGGCCGGTGTTGGGCCGCATCTGGGCGACGGAGACGTAGCGCGTGCCGTCCAGGGTGGGGACCCAGAGAACGAGGTCGGCGAAGGAGAGGTCGGAGAGCAGCTGCCACTCCGAGACCAGCAGGTGGAGCCACTCGAGGTCGGACTCACTCAGAGCGGTGTGCTGGCGGACGAGGTCGTTCATGGAGGGCACATGAGCGAGCGTACCTGCGGAATCGATGGGCGATGAACCTGGATCTCGCGGCCTTCGTGTTGGAGGATGGACCGGGAACGCAGCCTTGCCGATGGATGGACAGACGAGAATGGTCTAGTCCACAATGGCGAGGCAGCATTCTTTCGATACCTCCGCCCTCCCCGCACAGGAGGGCGGACGAGGTGATCGGCGCTCTCTGCCCTGACTGCGCCGAGACCTCCCATCACGGCCGTGGGACCGCACATCCTCGGCCGGGCAACTCCGGGCTGCGGTGCCGGACGGGTTGAGGGTCCCGTCGGGCGCCGTAGCCCGCGGGTGTTTTCGGGGCCTGTGGGTACTGCCGGGCCGACTTCCGGGGCTGTGTGCCGCCGGGACTGTGGGGACCTACGGGACTGCAGGGGCCTACGGAGGCCCGGAGGGCTCAGCTCGCGGCCGGGGCGGCCGGCCAGGCCAGCATCGCCGCCTCCGCGACCGCCTCCAGCTCTGCCCTGGTGGCACCGTCCCTGGACTGCTGGGACATGCCCTGGAGGACCGCTCCGTACAGCCGGGCCAGCGCGCCCGCGTCGGTGTCCGCCGGGAGCTCGCCCGCGTCGACACCCTGCCGGATCCGCTCCTCGAACGACGCCAGGTTGCTGTTGCGCCGATCGCGCAGGGCCTCCTCGACCTCCGGGGTCGAGCAGTTGGTGGCGGCGGAGATCATCAGACAGCCGCGCGGATGGGACGGGTCGGTGAAGACGTCCGCCGCCTCCACGAGCATCCGGCCGAGCGCGCCACGCGCCGTCGGCTCCTCCTCGAACGCCTGGCCGCCATACGCGCCGTAACTGACGGCGTACGCCTCCACGACCTCCTCGAACAGGGCCTTCTTGTCGCCGAAGGCCGCGTAGAGGCTCGGGGCGCTGATGCCCATGGCGCGGGTGAGGTCGGAGACGGAGGTGGTCTCGTAGCCGTGCTCCCAGAACGCCATCGTGGCCTGCTCCAGCGCCGTCAGGCGGTCGAAGGAGCGGGGGCGGCCGCGCTGTTTCGTCGTCATGGCGCCAATTCTATAGCGGGCATTACGAAAGGGTGCTACGGTTCTTTCTGTAACGACCACTACGGAAGTGAGGGGGGCGTCCGATGGGTGCGCTCACGGGGAAGACGGCGCTGGTCACGGGCGGAAGCCGGGGCATCGGGCGGGGCATCGCCGAGCGGCTCGGGCGGGACGGCGCGCGGGTCGCGGTGCACTACGGGACCAATGAGACGGCCGCGAAGGAGACCGTCGCGGCGATCGAGGAGGCGGGCGGCGAGGCCTTCGCGATCGGCCAGGAGCTGGGGGTACAGGGGGACGCGGCTGCGCTCTGGGAGCGGTTCGACGATCTGGCCGACGGGCTGGACATCCTCGTCAACAACGCCGGGATCGGGACCTCGCGGCCGTTCGCCACCATCGACGAGGCGGAGTACGACCGGGTCTTCGCGGTGAACACCAAGGCCGCGTTCTTCCTGGCGCAGCGGGGGGCCGAGCGGCTGCGCGACGGGGGACGGATCATCAACATCTCCACCGGGCTGAGCCACGCGGCGATCATGCCGGAGCTGATCGCGTACGCGATGTCCAAGAGCGCCCTGGACACCTTCACGCGCTATCTGTCCAAGGTGCTGGGCGGCCGGGGCATCACGGTCAACGCGGTGGCGCCGGGGATCGTGGACACGGACGTCAACGCGGACTGGCTGCGGGGGAACGAGGAGGCGTGGGCGGGCGCGGCGGCGCTGTCGACACTCGGGAAGGTCGGCACTCCCGCGGACATAGCCGATGTGGTGGCCTTCCTGGCCTCGAACGACGGGCGCTGGGTGACGGGTCAGTGGATCGACGCCACGGGAGGCTCGATCGCCTGACGGAGGGGGGAGGGCTCGGGTGGCTGCGTGGGGCGCGCCGTTCGACCATGGGGAGGGCACCCGCCGGCATCGTCCGCGGGTCGGAAGGGCCTGAGCGAACGGCCATCGCTCTGCTAGATTGAACTTTGATTGGTCTATACCACCAGGCCCCTCACCAGCCCCTCACCAGATCGGCAGGCAAAGCGTGGAAGTTGTCATCGTCCCGGACGCCAGGGCAGGCGGAGAGCTCATCGCGGACGGCATCGCCGGCCTCCTGCGCCGCAAGCCCGACGCGCTGCTCGGCGTTGCCACCGGCTCGACTCCGCTGCCCATCTACGAGGCCCTGATCGCCCAGGTCAAGGCCGGTTCCGTGGACGCCTCGCGCGCCCGGATCGCTCAGCTGGACGAGTACGTCGGGCTGCCCACCGGGCACCCGGAGTCGTACCGCTCCACCGTGCTGCGCCAGGTCGTCGAGCCGCTCGGGCTCTCCGCGGGCGCCTTCATGGGCCCCGACGGCTCGGCCGACGACGTGCAGGCGGCCTGCGAGGCGTACGACCAGGCCCTGCGCGACGCGGGCGGGGTCGACCTCCAGATCCTCGGCATCGGGACCGACGGCCACATCGGCTTCAACGAGCCCTGCTCGTCTCTCGCGTCGCGGACGCGGATCAAGACGCTCACCGAGCAGACCCGTGTCGACAACGCGCGCTTCTTCGACAACGACATCGAGCAGGTGCCGCACCACGTCATCACCCAGGGCATCGGCACGATCCTGGAGGCCCGTCACCTGGTGCTCCTGGCCACCGGCGAGGGCAAGGCCGACGCCGTGGCCCAGACCGTCGAGGGTCCGGTCGCCGCGCTCGTACCGGCGTCCGCGCTGCAGCTGCACCCGCACGCCACGGTCGTCGTGGACGAGGCCGCCGCGTCCAAGCTGAAGCTCGCGGACTACTTCCGCCACACCTTCGCCAACAAGCCCTCCTGGCAGGGCATCTGAAGGCCGGTACGGCGAGAGGGGCCCGGCACCTGGATCCAGGTGCCGGGCCCCTCCGCGTACGCCGCTCATAAGCCGGTCTCAGACCCCGGCGATGACCTCCGCCGCCGCGCGGCCGCAGACCCGGGCGGCGCCGTGCGTGGCGATGTGCAGTGCGCCCCGGGGCTCGGCCTGGTTCAGGCCCATCTCCACCACGACCGTGTCCGGTCGGGCCGCGAGAAGGGCGTCGAGGGCCTCGGTCATCCACGCGTGCCGGTGGGCGTCCCGTACGACCGCGACGATCCGGCGCTCCCCCGCGGCGGCGAGCACGGCGTCCACCGAGGGCTCGTCGTACGCGCCGGTCTCGGTGCCGGGCAGCAGCCGCTCCAGCTCCGCCGCGACCCCCCAGGGCGTCTCGTCGCCCACGGCGAAGTTGGCGACCGGGGTGAAGGCGGCGACGTAGGGGGCGCTGGTGACCGGGGTGTACGGCCCCTCCCCCGTCGTGACCGCCAGGGCCCGGCGGGCCGCGACGAGTCCGATCTCGGTGCCGGGCGCGGTCCCCTCCTGCACTGCCGCGCCCGGCCCCGATACAGCCCCCCTGGCCCGGTGCGCCTGGGTCCAGGCCGCCAGGGCGCGTACGCGCGCCGCGGCGTCGGCCAGCCGCTCCTCGGGCAGTTCACCGGTCCGTACCGCTGTGACCAGCGCGTCGCGCAGCCGCAGTACGGTGTCCTCGTCGGCCAGCCCGCCGCCGACGCAGATCGCGTCGGCGCCCGCGGCGATCGCGAGGACGGATCCGCGCTCGATGCCGTACGTCGACGCGATGGCCTGCATCTCCATGCCGTCGGTGACGATCAGCCCCTCGAAGCCCAGCTCCTGGCGCAGCAGACCGGTGAGGATCTGCGGGCTCAGGGTCGCCGGGCGGTCCGGGTCGAGCGCGGAGAGCAGGATATGCGCGGTCATGACTGCTTTGGTACCCGCGGCGATCGCGGCGCGGAAAGGTACCAGCTCACGGGCGTGCAGTGTGGCGAGGCCCACATCGATCCGGGGCATCGCGTGGTGCGAGTCCACGTTCGTGTCGCCGTGCCCGGGGAAGTGCTTGGTGCAGGCGGCGACACCGACGGCCTGGAGGCCCTCGACGTACGCCACGGTGTGCCGGGCGACCAGGTCGGGGCCGGCGCCGAAGGAGCGGACGCCGATGACCGGGTTGTCGGCGTTGGAGTTGACGTCGGCCGACGGCGCCCAGTTGAGGTCGACCCCGCAGGCGGCGAGCCGACGGCCGAGCTCCTCGGCGACGGCCCGGGTGAGGTCGACGTCGTCGACCGCGCCGAGAGCGTAGCTGCCGGGGAAGGAGGAGCCGTTCCGGACCTCCAGGCGCGTGACGTCCCCGCCCTCCTCGTCGATGGCGACCAGGACGTCGTCGCGCTCGGACCGCAGCCGCGCGGTGAGGGCGGCGAGCTGCTCGGGGGAGGCGATGTTCCGGCCGAAGAGCCCGACGGAGGAGAGGCCTTCACCGATCCTGCGGAGCAGCCAGTCGGGCGCGGTGGTGCCGAGGAAGCCGGGCTGGAGGACCGTGAGCGCGTCCCGGGTCAGGGTGTCCGAGGCGGTTGCGACTGTGGTCATGGGCGGCGTCATCCCTTCACCGCGCCGGCCGTCAGGCCCGCGGCCATCTTGCGCTGGACGAGGAGGAAGAGGATCACGATGGGAACGGCCATCATCGTGGAGCCCGCCATCATCGGGGCGTACTCGGTGCCGTTCTTCGTGATGAAGTTGCCGAGCCAGACGGTGGCCGTCTGGTTCTGCTGGCTCATCAGCATCAGCGCGTAGAGGTACTCGTTCCACGCCTGGATGAAGCCGTAGACGGAGGTGGCGACCATGCCGGGGGCGAGCAGCGGGAAGACGACCCGGACGAACGCGCCGGTGCGGGTGCAGCCGTCGACCTGGGCGGCTTCCTCCAGCTCCTTGGGGATGTTGACGATGAAGCCGCGCAGCGTCCACACCGTGAAGGGGAGGATGAACGTCAGGTACGTGATGATCAGGCCGCTGATCTTGTCGTACTGGCCCAGGTCGTTGAGCATCAGGAAGACCGGGATGATCATCGCGACGAGCGGGACCATCTGGACGGCGAGGATGCCGACGATCACGATCTTGCGGCCGCGGAAGGCGAAGCGGGATATGGCGAGCGCCGCCAGCATGCCCACGATGATGCCGATGACGACGACCACGGACGAGACGATGAGGCTGCGGGTGACCGGGCCCCAGAAGTCGGCGATGTCCAGCGCGCGCTTGAAGTTCTCCAGCGTGAAGGTGGAGGGGAAGAAGTGCGGGTCGGGGTCGATGGCGTCCTTGGCCGGCTTGAAGGCCGTGTTGACCATCCAGTAGACCGGGAAGCCGATCGTCACGAAGACGAGGAGCCCGACGAGGTTCCAGCCGAGCTTGGACTTGCGTCGCCGGGTGACGGGGCGCGGGGCCACGGCGGGGGCGGCCGCGGGGACGGCGGGAGCAGCGGTGTCCGTGGTCACTCCACTTCTCCGATCTTGAGCATCTGACGCATGTACACGGCGACCACGCCGAGCAGCAGGACGACGGTGACGAGCGCGATCGCGGAGCCGGTGCCGTAGTCGTTGACGACGAAGGCCTTGTCGAACGAGTACGTGGTGAGCAGCTGGAACTCCGCCTCGGGGTGGCCGTTGCGCATCACGTAGACCTGCGGGAAGACGCCCATGTCCCAGATCACCGAGAGCGTCGTCAGCATGACGATGATCGGCTTGAGGATGGGCAGCGTGACGAAGCGGAAGACGCCCCAGGCTCCGGCGCCGTCGAGGCGGGCGGCCTCCTCCAGCTCCTTGGGGACCTGGGTCAGGCCGGCGCTGAGCGTGATGACGACGAAGGGAACGGCGCCCCAGACGACGAGCAGCATGATCACGGCCAGGCCCTGGGGGCCGTTGGCGAACCAGTTGTGGCCGATCATGTCGACGCCGGGCACCTTGCTGAGCAGCCAGTTGAGGACGCCGTAGTCGGCGTCGAAGAGCCACTTGAAGATGGCGGTGGCGACGATGATGGGCATGCCCCAGCTCGCCACGAGCACGATGTTGATGAGCGCCTTGACCCAGCCGGAGACCCGCTGGAGCAGCAGCGCGATCAACATGCCGAGGACCATCGTGAGGACGACGCAGCCGCCCGCGAAGATCACGGTGCGCAGGACGACGGCCCAGAACTCGCCGTCACCGAGGATCTTGGTGAAGTTCTCGACACCCGACCACTCCGCCTCCTGGAAGCCCCAGAGCTGGGGCTGTCCGAAGGCCTGGAAGGAGAGGGTGACCAGGCGTACGAGCGGATAGCCGAGCACCAGGAGCAGGACGAGCAGGCAGGGCGCGAGCAACAGCCAGGGGATCCCACCCCCGCCCACGGTCGGCTTCTTCCCGGGCTTCGGGGTACCGGCCCCGGAGCCGGATGGTGGCGATTGCCGCGCCGGCGGCACCTTCGCGGTGGTTGTGTCTGCGGCACTCATCCCGTGCTCCTCAGCGATCCCTCTCGTGGTACGGGCAGCAGGGCCCCGTCGTCGTGACGGGGCCCTGCCCATAGGTCACTTGGTGTTGATGACCTTGTCGATCGCGGCGTCCGCGTCCTTCGCGGCGGCGTCGACCGACTTCTTGCCGTTGGCGATCTCGATGAGCATCGTCTTGAGGATCTGGGCCTTCTCGACCTGGCCCCAGCCCGGGGCGGTCGGCACGAACCAGCTGGACTCGGCGGCGGTGGCCGGGACCGTGGTGGCCGGGTCGGCCTTCAGCGGGGCGAGGTCCTTCTTGTTGTTGGGCAGGTTGCCCTTGGCGGCGAGACCCTTCTGGCCCTCGGCACCGGTGAAGGCGGCGATCCACTCGGCCGCGACGCCCTGCGCCTTGGACTTGACCGGGATGGCCAGGTCCGAGCCGCCGAGGAAGACCGGGAGGGCCTTGCCGGACGGGCCGGGCATGACGAAGTTCTCGACCTTGTCGGCCAGGCCGCCGACCTTGTCGTTCTCGGGGGTGGCGGAGGTGGCACCCTCCCAGCCGGCGGCGAACATCGTCGCGGCGTTGCCCTGGCCGAAGACGACGGGACGGTCGGACTCGTCCTTCGTCTTGTCGCCGTGCATGTACTTGTCGAGGATGCCCTTGTACTCGTTGAGGCCCTTGAGGGACTCGGGCGAGGACAGGTTCGCCTTCCAGGTCTCGCCTTCCTGCTTGGCGATGGAGCCGCCGGCGCCGTAGACGAAGGCCATCGCGCCGTACCAGTCCGGTGCCGGCTGGTACCAGGCGCTGAACTTGTCGCCCTTCTTCTTCTGGATGGCGTCGAGCGCGGCCGTCAGCTCGGCCCAGGTCTTCGGGGCGGCCTTGACGCCCACCTCGGCGGCGATGTCCTTGCGCCAGGTGCCCACACGGCCACCGGCGTAGTAGGGGACGCCGTAGGTCTTGCCGTTGTAGGTGACCGACTCCTTGAGGGCGTCGAGCCACTGGTCCGAGTTCTCGAACTTGGAGGCGTCGACCTCGGCGAAAGCACCCTTGGCCATGTAGCTGATCATCTCGGAGTTGCCCATCTCGACAACGTCCGGGGCCTTGTCCGTTGCGAGCACCGCGTCGAGCTTGGTGTTCTTGTCCGGCCAGCCGTAGTACTCGTGCTTGATCTTGATGCCCGGGTGCTTCTTGGTCACCGCGTCGTCGGCGGCCTTGACCAGCTCCGGCCAGTTGTTCTGGGCGTCGACCGTCAGCCAGACGGTCAGCTCCTTGGCGTCGCCGCCGGCGTTGTCCCCGCTCTTGTCGTTCCCACCACACGCCGCGATGGAGACCATGATGCCCGCGACGCCGATCGCCGCGATGAGCTTGCGCTTCACGCCACCCTCCTCAGGGATGCCTGCAACCCCCCCACCGCGCGAAGACATACGTCGAGTAGTGCTCGTGGGGCTGGGACCTGGTCTTTAATGGTTTAGACCAGTACCCGGAGCTTGGCCTAGACCTTTAGGGGTGTCAAGGGTGTATAAGAAGGGCAGTCGGGTCCGTTATCGGACCGACACCTGAGGGAGGGCGACGACCCGTGACCGGTCCGTGCCACCATGTGAGCCGCGACAGACGGAGGAGCCGGTGACGGCAGCAGCACAGGAGTCGGGAAGGCAGGCCATGGCCACGGACGCGGGCAGCACGGAGAAAGAGGGCGGGGTCGCCACCCGCACCGCCCGCGTGCCCAAGTACTACCGACTGAAGCGGCATTTGCTCGACATGACGGAGACCCTGCCGCCCGGCACTCCCGTCCCGCCGGAGCGCACACTCGCCGCGGAGTTCGACACCTCGCGCACCACCGTGCGCCAGGCCCTGCAGGAGCTGGTCGTCGAGGGCCGGCTCGAAAGGATCCAGGGCAAGGGCACGTTCGTCGCCAAGCCCAAGGTCTCGCAGGCGCTCCAGCTCACCTCGTACACCGAGGACATGCGGGCACAGGGCCTCGAGCCCACCTCGCAGCTGCTGGACATCGGGTACGTGACGGCCGACGACACCCTCGCCGGGCTGCTCGACATCTCGCCCGGCGGACGCGTGCTGCGGATCGAGCGGCTGCGGCTGGCGAGCGGTGAGCCGATGGCGATCGAGACCACGCACCTTTCGGCCAAGCGCTTCCCGGCGCTCCGCCGTTCCCTGGTGAAGTACACCTCGCTCTACACGGCGCTGGCCGAGGTCTACGACGTGCACCTCGCCGAGGCCGAGGAGACCATCGAGACCTCGCTGGCGACCCCGCGCGAGGCGGGCCTGCTCGGTACGGACGTGGGCCTGCCGATGCTGATGCTCTCCCGCCACTCGCTGGACGCCCAGGGCGAGCCGGTCGAGTGGGTGCGCTCGGTGTACCGCGGCGACCGGTACAAGTTCGTGGCCAGGCTCCAGCGACCCAACGGCTGAGCGGAACACGCCATTTCGGCGTGAACCGATGCCCCGGCACATCCGTGAGGAGTGTCGGGGCTTTGTCGTGTCCGCAGGGCCGCAGAGATCGACACCCGTCCGTTATTCGGACGGGGGTTCCAGGGAACGAAACAGTCCCCTAGATTTCACGCGCATTACGCAGGTGATCCATGCGATCCATGGTGTTCAGCGAGGGGACGGAGTCGCCGTATGTCTGAAGTGACACAAGGGAAACAACCGGTCGTCACACCGGTCCGCGTGGTGGTGGCGCTCTGTCTGATCGCGCCATTCGTGGCGATGCTCTGGGTGAGCTCGTACGCGAAGGTCGAACCGACCTTCGCCGGCATCCCGTTCTTCTACTGGTACCAGATGGCCTGGGTCGTCATCTCGACCGTGCTGACCATGATCGCTTACAAGCTGTGGCAGCGTGACCAGCGCGCCCGCAAGGAAGGTGCGTCGAAGTGAAGGACGGCGTGAACGGCGTAGCGCTCGCCGTCTTCATCTTCTTCTTCCTGGCCGTCACGGTCATGGGCTTCCTGGCCTCGCGCTGGCGCAGAGCCGAGAACGAGAACAGCCTCGACGAATGGGGTCTCGGCGGCCGCTCGTTCGGCACCTGGGTGACCTGGTTCCTGCTCGGCGGCGACCTGTACACCGCGTACACCTTCGTCGCCGTCCCCGCGGCGATCTACGCGGCGGGCGCGGCGGGCTTCTTCGCCGTGCCGTACACGATCCTGGTCTACCCGCTGATCTTCACCTTCCTGCCCCGCCTCTGGTCGGTGTCGCACAAGCACGGATACGTCACCACCTCGGACTTCGTCCGTGGCCGGTTCGGCTCCAAGGGCCTCTCGCTCGCGGTCGCCGTCACCGGCATCCTCGCGACCATGCCGTACATCGCGCTCCAGCTGGTCGGCATCCAGGCCGTCCTGGACGTGATGGGCGTGGGCGGCGGCGAGACCACGCACTGGTTCATCAAGGACCTGCCGCTGCTCATCGCCTTCGGTGTCCTCGCGGCGTACACCTACTCCTCGGGTCTGCGCGCCCCGGCGCTCATCGCCTTCGTGAAGGACACGCTGATCTACATCGTCATCGCGGTGGCGATCATCTACATCCCGATCAAGCTGGGCGGCTTCGACGAGATCTTCGCCAAGGCCGGCGAGGCGTACGCGACGATCAACCCGGCGACCGAGAAGCCGCGCGGCGCGCTGGTCCCCGGCGAGATGGGCCAGTGGGGCTACGCGACGCTCGCGCTCGGCTCGGCGCTCGCGCTCTTCATGTACCCGCACTCGATCACGGCGACGCTCTCCTCGCGCAGCCGTGACGTGATCCGCCGCAACACCACGATCCTGCCGCTCTACTCGCTGATGCTGGGCCTGCTGGCGCTGCTCGGCTTCATGGCGATCGCCGCCGGGGTCAAGGTCTCCAACGGCCAGCTGGCGATCCCGCAGCTCTTCGAGAACATGTTCCCGGACTGGTTCGCGGGTGTGGCCTTCGCCGCCATCGGCATCGGCGCGCTGGTGCCGGCCGCGATCATGTCGATCGCCGCCGCCAACCTCTTCACCCGCAACATCTACAAGGACTTCCTGAAGCCGGACGCCACGCCGGAGCAGGAGACCAAGGTGTCCAAGCTGGTGTCGCTGCTGGTGAAGGTCGGCGCGCTCGCCTTCGTCCTCACCATGGACAAGACGGTCGCGATCAACTTCCAGCTGCTCGGCGGCATCTGGATCCTGCAGACCCTCCCGGCGCTGGTCGGCGGTCTGTTCACCCGCTGGTTCCACCGCTGGGCGCTGCTCGCCGGCTGGGCCGTCGGCATGGTCTACGGCACGGCGGCGGCGTACGGCGTGGCCAGCCCGACCCAGAAGCACTTCGGCGGCTCGTCCGCCGAGATCCCGGGCATCGGCGAGATCGGCTACATCGGCCTCACCGCCTTCGTGATCAACGTGATCGTCACCGTCGTCCTGACCTTCGTCCTGAGGGCCGTCAAGGCGCCGGACGGCGTGGACGAGACCTCGCCGTCGGACTACACGGCGGACGCGGGCGACGCGGGCGTCAAGCCGCTGCCGAAGGTCGGCGCCGGTCACTGACCGTTCCGGTACGCGCGAGGGCCCGGGATCTCCGAGAGGAAATCCCGGGCCCTTCGCCGTACCCGCGAGGCAGACTGCGCCCATGGACCTCACCATCAGGGCGGTACGGCCCGAGGAGCACGAAGCCCTCGGCGACATCACCGCGCGCGCCTATCTCGACGACGGACACCTCGACTTCGGCGAGGACGACGACTACCTCCATCTGCTGCGGGACGTCACCCGGCGGGTCGCGGAGGCGGAGGTGCTCGTCGCCGTGGACGGCGCCGGCGCCGTGCTCGGCGGGGTGACCTTCGCCCGGGGCGGCGAGGAGTGGGCCGACATCGCGGGCGAGGGCGAGGCCGAGTTCCGGATGCTCGCCGCGGCGAAGGACGCGCGGGGCCGGGGTGTCGGCGAGGCGCTCGTACGGGCCTGTGTGGAGCGTGCGCGGGAGAGCGGGGGCTGCCGTCGCGTGGTGCTCTCCACGCAGCCCCGGATGGCCTCGGCGCACCGGATCTACGAGCGGATGGGCTTCGTCCGCACGCCCGGCCGGGACTGGACACCCGTGCCCGACATGGACCCGCTGCTCACCTATGCCCTGGAGCTCTGACTCCCCAACGACACAACATGTGGGGGGTGCTTCGAGGAGCGCCCCCCACATGTATGCTCATGCTCGCTGTCCTCGCAGGGGAATCCGGTGGAAATCCGGAACTGTCCCGCAACGGTGTGGTTTCTGCGTGCTTGTGCGCGCGGGCCGAGTCCGAAGACCTGTGGGCAGCGCGCCCGGTCCGTCCGTTCCGGGTGCCACAGACGTCCGGGCCTCGCGGAGTGGGCCGTGGCGCGGCCCTCCCCTGTCTACGGGTTGGCCGCCGCCCGCCTCCCTCCGCCGGCCCCGAGCCGAGCGAGGAGAGCCCCCACGTGACCATCGCGCCCGCCGATCCGGCCGCAGCGATCGAGAGCGACGGCAACGAGAGCGACGGACCCGGGACCGTGCTTCTGCGGACCCTGACCGACCTCACCGCCGACCTCACCGACACCGACCCGGGCAAGGTCGCCGCCGCCGCGCTGCGGGGCCGCAACGCCGGTTCGGACGAGGCGGAGCTGCGCGAACTGGCCACGGAGGCGGCCGCGGGTCTGATCGCCGAGGACCCGGCGTACTCCCGGCTCGCCGCCCGGCTGCTCACGATCACGATCGCCGACGAGGCGGCCTCGCAGGGCTCGGTCACCTTCTCCGCCTCCGTCACGGTCGGTCACCGCGAGGGCCTGATCGCCGACCGTACGGCCGAGTTCGTCCGGCTGCATGCCGAGCGGCTCGACGCGCTCATCGACGCGGCCGCGGACGACCGCTTCGGCTACTTCGGTCTGCGGACCCTCTACTCCCGCTACCTCCTGCGCCACCCGATCACCCGCCAGGTGATCGAGACCCCGCAGCACTTCATGCTGCGCGTCGCCTGCGGCCTCGCCGAGGACGACTCCACGCGCGCGCTGGACGAGGTCGCCGCGCTCTACGGGCTGATGAGCCGGCTGGACTACCTGCCCTCCTCCCCCACGCTCTTCAACTCCGGCACCCGCCACCCGCAGATGTCGTCCTGCTACCTCCTCGACTCCCCGCTGGACGAGCTGGACTCCATCTACGACCGGTACCACCAGGTCGCGCGGCTCTCCAAGCACGCGGGCGGCATCGGGCTCTCGTACTCCCGCATCCGCGCGCGCGGTTCGCTCATCCGCGGCACCAACGGGCACTCCAACGGCATCGTGCCGTTCCTGAAGACGCTGGACGCCTCGGTGGCGGCCGTGAACCAGGGCGGGCGGCGCAAGGGCGCGGCCGCGGTCTACCTGGAGACCTGGCACGCGGACATCGAGGAGTTCCTGGAGCTGCGCGACAACACCGGCGAGGACGCCCGGCGTACGCACAACCTGAACCTGGCCCACTGGATCCCGGACGAGTTCATGCGCCGGGTCAACGCGGACGCCGAGTGGTCGCTCTTCTCCCCGGCCGACGTGCCCGAGCTGGTCGACCTGTGGGGCGACGAGTTCGACGCCGCCTACCGGGCCGCCGAGGCGAAGGGCCTGGCCCGCAAGACCATGCCGGCCCGTGATCTGTACGGCCGGATGATGCGGACCCTGGCCCAGACCGGCAACGGCTGGATGACCTTCAAGGACGCCTCGAACCGTACGGCCAACCAGACCGCGGAGCCGGGCCACACGGTCCACTCCTCCAACCTCTGCACGGAGATCCTGGAGGTCACGGACGACGGCGAGACCGCCGTCTGCAACCTGGGG
Source organism: Streptomyces sp. NPDC012508 (assembly GCF_042902595.1). Classification (NCBI taxonomy): domain Bacteria; kingdom Bacillati; phylum Actinomycetota; class Actinomycetes; order Kitasatosporales; family Streptomycetaceae; genus Streptomyces; species Streptomyces sp. NPDC012508. The sequence goes on along the minus strand of NZ_JBIBEO010000003.1, from coordinate 781,240 downwards.
TCCGTCAACCTCGGCGCTTTCGTCGTCGGTTCGGACATCGACTGGGAGCGGCTCGACGCGACCGTCCGTACGGCCGTCACCTTCCTCGACCGGGTCGTGGACATCAACTTCTACCCGACCGAGCAGGCGGGCCGCTCCAACGCCCGCTGGCGGCCGGTGGGCCTGGGCGCGATGGGCCTCCAGGACGTCTTCTTCCAGCTGAAGCTGCCCTTCGACTCCGCCGAGGCGCGGGCGCTGTCGACCCGTATCGCGGAGCGGATCATGCTCGCCGCGTACGAGGCATCCACCGACCTCGCCGAGCGCAACGGGCCGCTGCCGGCCTGGGACAAGACCCGCGCGGCCCGCGGTGTCCTGCACCCCGACCACTACGACGTGGAGCTGAACTGGCCCGAGCGCTGGGCGGCCCTGCGCGAGCGGATCGCCGCGGTCGGCATGCGCAACAGCCTGCTGCTCGCCATCGCGCCGACGGCGACGATCGCCTCGATCGCGGGCGTGTACGAGTGCATCGAGCCGCAGGTCTCCAACCTGTTCAAGCGCGAGACGCTCTCGGGTGAGTTCCTCCAGGTCAACTCGTACCTGGTGGAGGAGCTCAAGAGGCTCGGCGTGTGGGACGCGCAGACCCGTGAGGCGCTGCGCGAGTCCAACGGCTCGGTGGCCGGCTTCACCTGGGTCCCTGCCGAGGTGCGCGAGCTGTACCGGACGGCGTGGGAGATCCCGCAGCGCGGTCTGATCGACATGGCGGCGGCCCGTACGCCGTTCCTGGACCAGTCGCAGTCCCTGAACCTGTTCCTGGAGACGCCGACGATCGGCAAGCTGTCGTCGATGTACGCGTACGCCTGGAAGCAGGGCCTGAAGACGACGTACTACCTGCGCTCCCGTCCGGCGACCCGGATCGCCCGCGCGGCCCAGGCCAGCGCCCCCATCCCCGTACAGGCGACCCCCGAAGAGGCCGTCGCCTGCTCTCTCGAGAACCCCGAGTCCTGCGAGGCCTGCCAGTAATGAGCTCCAACGAACAGAAGAACCTGCTGGACCCGGGCTTCGAGCTGACCCTGCGTCCGATGCGCTACCCGGACTTCTACGAGCGCTACCGGGACGCGATCAAGAACACCTGGACGGTGGAGGAGGTCGACCTCCACTCCGACGTCGCCGACCTCGCCAAGCTGACGCCGGGTGAGCAGCACATGATCGGCCGGCTGGTGGCGTTCTTCGCGACCGGCGACTCGATCGTCGCCAACAACCTCGTGCTGACGCTGTACAAGCACATCAACTCCCCCGAGGCGCGGCTGTACCTCTCGCGCCAGCTGTTCGAGGAGGCCGTGCACGTCCAGTTCTATCTGACGCTGCTCGACACCTACCTGCCCGACCCGGAGGACCGCGCGGCGGCCTTCGACGCGGTGGAGAACATCCCCTCCATCCGCGAGAAGGCGCAGTTCTGCTTCAAGTGGATGGACTCGGTCGAGAAGATCGACCGCCTGGAGACGCAGGCCGACCGCCGTCGCTTCCTGCTGAACCTGATCTGCTTCGCCGCGTGCATCGAGGGCCTGTTCTTCTACGGCGCCTTCGCCTACGTGTACTGGTTCCGGTCCCGCGGTCTGCTGCACGGCCTCGCGACCGGCACCAACTGGGTGTTCCGCGACGAGACGATGCACATGAACTTCGCCTTCGAGGTCGTGGACACCGTCCGCAAGGAGGAGCCGGAGCTCTTCGACGACGCGCTCCAGCAGCAGGTCACCGACATGCTGAAGGAGGCCGTCGAGGCCGAGCTGCAGTTCGGCCGTGACCTGTGCGGCGACGGACTGCCGGGCATGAACACCGAGTCGATGCGCGAGTACCTCCAGTGCGTCGCCGACCAGCGCCTCCAGCGGCTGGGCTTCGCCCCGGTGTACGGCTCCGAGAACCCGTTCGCGTTCATGGAGCTCCAGGGCGTCCAGGAGCTGACGAACTTCTTCGAGCGCCGTCCGTCCGCCTACCAGGTGGCGGTCGAGGGCTCGGTGGACCTGGACGAGGACTTCTAGTCCCGCCGGCACGGCGAAGGGCCCCGCTCCGGGGGGAGCGGGGCCCTTCGCCGTACGCCGAGGTCAGTCGTTGGGGACCGTCTCGTAGCGCGGGGTGCCCTCTTCCATCTGGCGCAGGGCGTCCTTGCGGTCGCGCTTGGAGAGCTTGTCGATGTACAGGAAGCCGTACAGGTGGTCCGTCTCGTGCTGGAGGCAGCGCGCGAAGTAGCCGGTGCCCCGGACCTTGATCGGGTTGCCCTGGGCGTCCTGTCCGTGGACCTCGGCGTAGTCCGGGCGGGCCAGCGAGGCGTACGCGGTCGGGACCGAGAGGCAGCCCTCGTTGGAGTCGTCCAGATTGCGACGGTCGGCCGGCAGGTCCTGGAGCACCGGGTTGACGACGACGCCGGTGTGGCGGACGCCCTCGTCGTCGGGGCAGTCGTAGACGAAGACCTTCAGGTCGACGCCGATCTGGTTCGCGGCCAGGCCCACGCCCTCGGCGGCCTTCTGGCTGGCGAACATGTCGTCGATCAGCGCCGCGAGCGTGTCGTCGAACTCCGTGACGTCCTTGCACTCCCGGTGGAGCACCGGGTTGCCGACGACCGTGATCGGGCGCGCCGTACCGCGCTCGCGGTACGCGAGCTCGCGCGCCTCGCAGTCCTCCGTGTCGACGACGAAACCGTCGTTGATCTGCTCGTCAGTCTCCTGCTGCGCCATTCCGCCGCACGCCTTCCTCAGAACCCCAGTCGATGGTCCCGTACAGCCTAAGGGCAGGATCCGGGCAGTTCAGCAGACCTCTTCGAGATCCCGCCACTCACGGCTGTCGGGGCTGTCCGCCACCCAGCCGTCCAGCAGGCCGCGGACCAGACCCACGGGCGCGGCGATCCCGCACTCCCGTTCGGGGACCCAGAGCTCGCCGGGCGAGCGGTGGCCGAGCGGGCCGGGGTGGCCCGGCTCGCTGTGGTCGTGCGGGTCAAGGTGCTCGCCCTCTCCCTCGGCGCTGGGCATCGTCGACTCCGAGCAGGCGCGGCAGAGCAGCCGGACCGACGAGGACCAGTCCTCCGCGGCGAAACCGGCGTCGGCGGCGAGCTGCTCCAGGGCGTCCCGGTCGGCCTCGGTGGCGGCCTCCAGGAGGACCACCCAGGTGGGGACGGGCGAGGGCGCCCAGAGCTCGATCTCGTCGAAGACGGGATACGACGGGCCGGCGCTGGTCGTGCGCTCGCCGTTGGGCACGCCGTCGTGGAGGACGACCTCGCCCCAGCGGCGGCCGGAGGACGGCAGCGGGATGGAGAGGACCTCGATACGGGCCGGGTCCAGCCTGCGGCCCCACACGACCTCGGCCTCGCCCTCCGGCGAGAGCCGGACGGCCGCGCTGCCCAGCTCCATCCCGGCGGGCTCACCTGTCCCGGCGGAGGCTCCGGGCACCTTCAGGCCGTACGCCTGCCAGGCGCGGCGGGCCAGCGGCCAGTCCTGGAGCGCGGTGGCGGCGATACCGACGTTCCACCAGTCGGGGGCGCCGGTCTCCTTGTCGAGGAGCGCGACGGCGCGCAGCCCGGCGGCCCGCGCCTGCTCCCAGTCGTGGCGGAACTTGTGCAGCAGCGCCAGGTTGAACCAGGACTCCGAGAGCCAGGGCTCCAGGTCCGCCGCGCGCGTCAGGAGCGCGCCCGCGTCCTCGTACCGGCCGTCGCCGATCAGCGTGAACGCGCGGTCGGTGGCCTGCCGCCACGAGGCGGAGGGCCGATGCCGTACCTTCCCGAAGATCCTCACGATTCCCGCCTGCCGGTCGCTTCACCCTCTTGTTCGCATCCAACCATGCCCGGTTGGACGCGCGCTCATTACCCATGGGTTACCCAGGAGGGGCGGGGGCGATGCCCCCGGTCACACCGCCTCGCGCGAGGACCCTGGCGAGGGATTCGACGACCTCGGGATGGTGGTCGCGGGCGGTGGAGAAGCGGAGTCGTTCGAGGGCGGCGAGCGACCCGGCGGCCCCGGCGTCGGCGCCCGTGAGGTCGTCGTAGGCGTTGACGGTCCGGACGATCCGGGCGGGCAGGGGCTGGTCGCGGTACGGGTCGGCCTGGCGCTCCACGACGACGGCGACGGCCGCGGGGACGCCGGTCTGGCGGACGACGGCGCCCCCGAGGAGGGCGATCCGGCGCTGCTCCTCGGCCGGGAGGAGGGCGGTGGCGCCGTCGGGGACGGGGTCGACGAGGGAGAGCTGCCCGATGTCGTGCATGAGGGCGGCGTACTCCAGGACGGTCAGGTCGGGCCCGGAGAGGCCCAGCTCGCGGCCGACGGCGCCGCTGAGCGCGGCGACACGGCGGGCGTGCCCCGGTGAGGTGCAGCCGGCGATCTCGGTGGCGCGGGCGAGCGAGGCGATGGTCTGCCGGTTGGTGGCGCGTACGGCCTCGTACCGCCGGAAGGAGACCTGGGTGAGCAGCAGCGGCACGCAGAAGACGGGGAGGGCCCAGAGCCCGGCGGCGGCCACGCCGAGGGCCATGACGGCACCGGTGGCGCAGACGGCGGAGCCGATGCCGATCAGGGCGCGGAGCTCGTCGCGGAGCAGGGGACCGTACGGGAAGCCGGTGCGGGCGCGGAGCATCAGGGCGGCGAGGACGGCGCCGCACAGGGCGGTGAGGACGAGGAGGAGCGCGAGGAAGAGGGCGTAGGCGGGGCCGTGGCCGAGGCGGGCGGTGACCTCGCCGGAGTTGTAGAGCGGCTGGAAGCAGAGGGCGGCGAAGCCGACGGTGAGGATGCGGCGGGCCTGGTGGTCGAGGTCGGGTTCCTTGCCGCGGGCGATGTGCGGGACGGTCCCGACGAGCCCGCCGGCGACGACGACGGCGATGATCTGGAGGACGCCGTGGGCGGTGGCGTGCCCGGCCTGTTCGCCGAGGAGGGCGTACGCGAAAGCTCCGGCGGCGGCGAGCGGCGCGGGCTCGCGTCCCCGCGTCTCGCCGAGCCCGGGGGATGCCCCGCCCCCCGGCGGGGCGCCCCAGCGGGTGAGCTCGCCGACGGCGATGAGGACGCCGAACGCGAGGGCGTTCCCCGGATCGCTGACCCCGTTCCAGAGCGTGAAACCGAAGCCGGCGCCGGTGAGCACGAGCGCGGCGCCGTGGACCGCGCCGAGGGTGAGTCGTCCGGGCCGGCTCACGCACGGCCGCCGGGGGGCACGCGCGCGTGGGGCGCGACGCGGGCGCCGGGGCGCCGTGCCGGGAGCGCCGCGCGGCCGCCGGGGGCGGCGCCCCCGTCGGGCGCGGGCGGCGGTCCGGCCTCCGCCCGAGGCGCCCGCACGGTCTTCGGCGCCGCGACGGGGAGACGCGCGGGCGGAACGTTTCCGGGCGGGCCGCCGGGAGCGGTGACGCCGTGCGCCCGCGCGGCGGCGGCCGCGGCCCCTGCGCGGGCCGGGGACGGGCTCGCGCTCGGTGCGGGCCTGCGCGACGGTGGGGCGGCCGTGCCCGCCGGGTCGGGCTCGTCGGCCGTGACCGTCGTCTGCCAGCCGTGCCGGTCGAGCGCGCGGACCAGCGCACCCACCATCCGGGGGTCGAAGTGCGTACCCGCGCACCGTTCCAGCTCCGCCACCGCCGTCGCCACCGGACGGGCGCGGCTGTAGGACCGGGTCGAGGTCATCGCGTCGAAGGCGTCGGCGACCGCCACCACCCGGGCGAACTCGGGGATCTGGCTCCCGCTGAGCCCGTACGGGTATCCGCTGCCGTCCATCCGCTCGTGGTGGTGCAGGATCGCCGCCCGCGCCTCTCCGAGGAAGCCGATGCCCCGGACCATCTCGTGTCCGTACTCCGGATGCAGTTCGATGATCCGGCGCTCCTCCGGGGTCAGCGGCCCGTCCTTCCGCAGCACCCGGGTCGGTACCCCGAGCTTGCCCACGTCGTGCAGGATCCCCGCGAAGCGGAGGATCTCCAGGCGCTCCTCCGCCATGCCCAGTTCATGGGCGATCAGCGCCGACGCCCGGCCGACCCGTTCGCTGTGCCCGCGGGTGTACTTGTCCTTGATGTCGACGGCCTGCACGAGGGCGCGGATCGTCGCCTGGTGCGCGCCGCGTTCGCGGTGGTACTGGGCGAAGACCCAGCAGGAGATGTGCATCGGCAGCAGGACGAAGAGCGCGGCGACGGGGCCGTACGTGCTGCGCCAGAGCACCGCCATCATCAGCCCGGCGAGGCCGTGCACCGCGTACGGGGCGAGCGCGCGGCCGAGCTGCCCCCGCCAGGCCGTGCGCGGCGGGATCCTTTCGGCGGCGATCCGGATCCCGCCGTCGAGGGCCGTGAGGACCAGGCAGAAGGTGAGCGCGGAGGCCGCGGCCGGGAACAGGGCGTACGGGAAGTCGGGGGTGTGCGTTCCCTTTCCGAGGGCCTCGTCCCGGCCCAGGGTCTCCGCGACGAGCGCGGCGGTCCAGACGGCGATCAGGAGCTGGGACGTCCGCCAGATCCGGCGTACCCCGGCCGGCCGCTGCTCGACGCGGGCGACCAGCGCTCCGGGCAGCGCGGTGAGCGCGGCGGCGGAGGGCGGGAGGAGCAGCGCCGAGGCGAGCAGGACGGGGAAGAAGGAGCCGGCGCCCATGGACCCTGTGGCGCCACCGAGCAGCCGGCCGAGGATCGGGCAGCGGGCGGGGAGCTCGCACAGGGCGTACAGCCCGGCGAGGAGCGCGACGGCGCTCCAGGGGGTGGGCGTGCCGGGGCGCAGCGCGGGCAGCGCGCAGCCGACGGCGCCGACGAGGGCGCAGCCGATGTACACGCGTGCCGCTCGCGGAATCACCATCAGGCCCATCACGCCTGTCACGCTAGCGAGTTGAGCGGGGCGCGCGGGGCCACGGCGGCCGATTCGCACCATCGGGTGATACAAGCTGATGTATGCGCGAGGGCCGCCGTGATCACTTCACGGCGGCCCTTCGTCGACGCGCGGGGCTACTCCTGAGCGGTCGCCGTGACGTCCTGAGCGGTCGCCGTGACGTCCTGCTCGGGCACGGCCTGGCCCGAGCGGATCAGGTCGATGCGGCCCATCACCTTGGCCCGCAGATCGGTGGGCACGTCGTCACTGCCGCAGCAGCGCTTGACGAGCTTCTTCACCGCCTGCTCCAGGCCGTACTTCTCCAGGCACGGGGAGCACTCCTCGAAGTGCACCTCGAACTTCGTGCAATCACTGTCGGGCATCTCTCGGTCGAGGAACTCGTAGAGATGATCCAGGACCTCTGAGCAATCCGTCTCGTGCGGCTCTCCGCAGCTCATGAGCCCGAGCCTTTCAGATCGTTCGACGACTCTCCGGCGCCCGCGGGAACGAGCCCGCGGTCGCGGGCGTAGTCCTCGAGCATGCCGCGCAACTGGCGGCGGCCCCGGTGCAGTCGGGACATCACCGTACCGATGGGTGTCCCCATGATGTCCGCGATCTCCTTGTACGCAAAGCCCTCGACATCCGCGAGATAGACGGCGATGCGGAATTCCTCGGGGATCGCCTGAAGCGCTTCCTTGACGTCGGAGTCCGGCAGGTGGTCGAGGGCCTGCGACTCGGCGGAGCGCAGTCCGGTCGACATGTGCGACTCGGCTCGGGCGAGCTGCCAGTCCTCGATCTCCTCGGCGGCGCTGCGCTGGGGCTCGCGCTGCTTCTTGCGGTACGAGTTGATGAAGGTGTTGGTGAGGATGCGGTACAGCCACGCCTTCAGATTCGTACCCTCGCGGAACTGGTGGAACGAGCCGTACGCCTTGGCGTACGTCTCCTGCACCAGGTCCTCGGCGTCCGCGGGATTGCGCGTCATGCGCAGCGCGGCGGAGTACATCTGGTCGAGGAATCCGAGGGCGTCCCGCTCGAAGCGCGCGTTGCGCTCCGCGGTCGTCTCCTCGGGGCCGTCGTCGGTCCCTGTGTCGGTCCCAGTGACCGGACCCACCTCCTCCAGCGCTGCGGCGAATCCGAACGCGGACCCGCTCGATTCGGAGGATAGACGAGGAACCGCTCCGCCCGCCGCCCGAATAGGGGCGGTCTTGGGAGCGGGCAGCACTGTCCAGTCGAGGTCAGCGGCCTGCGCGCGCTCGGGGCAGATGGTCGAACCCATGCGACGGACTCCCTCTTCCTTGCTCTCACACCGACATGGGGCACAACCGTGGTCGCACGCTCAGCATTCCCGCCCTCAGGAGCGGAGTGACGCGACCCACGAAGTGACCTCGTCGACGATGAGCGCGAGGGTCCCTTCCGGTGTCACGGGGGCGCGCTTGGCGGTGGCGAAGCCGTGATCGCCGTACGGCACCTCGACGAGCCGGTACGGCCCTTCGGGGAATTCCCCGGGCTTCCCGAAGGAGTCGTTGCCGCCCTGGACGACGAGGGTGGGCAGGCCGGTCCCGAGCAGTTCGGCGGCCCGGGACTTCTCGGGCCTGCCCGGCGGATGCAGTGGGAAGCTCAGCGCCAGGACGGCGGCGGCGCCGAGCTCCTTCCCGGTCCGGCAGGCGACCCGCGCCCCGGCGCTGCGGCCGCCGGCGATCACGGGGAGGCCGGGCCCGGCGAGAGCGGGCCAGATCCCGCGCCAGCCGGTGTCCAGGGTCTTCGGCGCCGGCGCCACCTTCTTCCCGGCGACCCGCCACGGCTGCTCGACGAGCGCGACGGTCACTCCCTGCCCGGGCAGCGCCCCCGCCAGGGCCTGGAGGTCGCGCGCCTCGATCCCGCCCCCGGCCCCATGGCTGAGGGCGAGCACCGCCCATGGCTTCTTCCCGGGGTACCAGGTGATCCGGGCGTCCCCGGCGTCGGTCGGAACGATCTCGCTCTTGGTCACGCCCCCATCCTGCCGCGCGGGGACGTCCCCGGCCGTGCTCAGAACAGCGTGCCGACCTCCGGGCCGTCCAGTTCCTTCAAGAGCTCAGGCCCGTTGTTGCGGACGTTGCTCACCGCCGTCGCGACCGGGAACGCCCGCATCAGCCCCTCGCGCGGTGCGTCGAGGAGCCCCTTGAGCTCCTCGATGTCCGTGCGCCGCGGGTCCAGCCAGGCGTCCCAGCGGTCCGGGGTGAGCATGAGCGGCATCCGGGGGTGGATGGCGGCCAGCGAGTGGGGGCCCTCCTCGGGGGCCACGCCGAGCGGTCCCTGCTCCGCCTCCGTCGTGACGACCGAGCACGTCACCCACCAGGCCGCCGGATGGTCGTCGGGCAGGGTGCGGTCGCGCCAGAACTCGTACAGGCCCGCCATGGCGAAGACGGATCCGTCCGCGGGGGTGACGAAGTACGGCTGCTTCCGCGTCCGCTTCTTCTTCCCCTCGACCTCCAGCTCGCGCTCCCCTGCCCCGGTGACCCACTCGTAGTAGCCGTCAGCGGGCAGGATGCACCGGCGCGCGGCGAAGGCCCGCTTGAAGGACGGCTTCTCGGCGATCGTCTCCGCCCGCGCGTTGATCATCCGGGCGGCGCCCTCCGGCGTCTTCGACCAGGAGGGCACGAGGCCCCACTTCAGTGTCCGCAGCTGGCGAACCGGCCGCGGCGAATCCGCGTCTTTGAGAGGACGCTCCAGTACCGCGTGGACCTCCTTGGTCGGGGCCACGTTCCAGTCGGGAGCCAGGGTCTCCTCGGGCTCCCACTTCTCGACCTCGAAGATCCGCACCAGGTCCTCGGGCCGACGACTCGCTGCATACCGTCCGCACATACGTGCCACACTGCCACGACCCCGATCCCGTCCGAGGAGCCAGTCCAGAAATGACCGAAGTCCTCGGTACACAGCCCGCCCCGGAAGAGTGGCTGGTGATCGTCACCGGCGTGGCCGCGCTCCTCGCCACCGTCCCCCGCGCGATATGGCGGCTCTCGCGGAACGCCGTCACCATCGCCCACGAGGGCGGCCACGGTCTGATCGCGCTCCTCACCGGCCGCCGGCTCCAGTCCATCCGGCTCCACTCGGACACCAGCGGGCTGACCGTCTCGCGCGGCCGCCCCACCGGCATCGGCATGATCCTCACCGCCGCCGCCGGCTACACCGCCGCCCCGCTGCTCGGCCTGGGCGGCGCCTGGCTCCTCGCCGACCACCGGATCACCCTGCTCCTCTGGGTGGCGACCGCGCTGCTCCTGGCCATGCTGGTGATGGTCCGGAACGCGTACGGGATCTTCACCGTCCTGCTGACGGGCGCCGCGTTCCTGCTGGTCTCCTGGCTCACCGGTCCGGACGTCCAGTCGGCGTTCGCGTACTCCGTCGTCTGGTTCCTGCTCCTCGGCGGGGTGCGCCCGGTCTTCGAGTTGCAGGGCAAGCGGCGCCACGGCGGGGCTCCGGACTCGGACGCCGACCAGCTCGCGCGGCTCACCCATGTCCACCCGGCGCTCTGGCTCTTCTTCTTCCACGCGGTCGCGATCTGCTCCCTGATCGGCGGAGGCCGCTGGCTGCTGGGGCTGTAGCCGCCGCGTGCCCCACTAAAGTGAGGGCATGACCGATACCTCCCCGCACTCCGACCTGCACACCGACCTCTGGCCCGCCCCCTATGCGAGCGGTGCCGTCGACGCGACCGTCACCGTGCCCGGATCGAAGTCGGTCACCAACCGCGGTCTGGTCCTCGCCGCGCTCGCCGCCGAGCCGGGCTGGCTGCGCCGCCCGCTGCGCTCCCGCGACACGCTCCTCATGGCGGAGGCCCTGCGCACGCTGGGCGTGAAGATCGAGGAGGGCGTGGGCCCGGACGGTACGGGCGAGGCCTGGCGGATCATCCCGGCCGGGCTGCACGGCCCGGCGACCGTGGACGTCGGCAACGCCGGCACGGTCATGCGCTTCCTGCCGCCGGTCGCGGCCCTCGCCGACGGCCCGGTGCACTTCGACGGCGACGCGCGGTCCCACGAGCGTCCGCTGCACGGGGTGATCGACGCGCTGCGCGTGCTCGGAGCCCGGATCGACGACGACGGGCGTGGCGCGCTGCCGATGACCGTGCACGGCGGCGGGGCGCTGGACGGCGGCCCGGTGGAGATCGACGCCTCCTCGTCCTCCCAGTTCGTCAGCGCCCTGCTGCTCTCGGCGCCCCGCTTCAACCAGGGGGTGGAGGTACGTCATGTGGGCGCGAAGCTCCCCTCCCTCCCGCACATCCGGATGACCGTCGACATGCTCCGGGTGGTCGGCGCCCAGGTCGACGAGCCGGAGACCGGCGGCGAGCCGAACGTCTGGCGGGTCTCCCCCTCCGCCCTGCTCGGCCGTGACCTGACCGTCGAGCCCGATCTGTCGAACGCTCAGCCGTTCCTGGCCGCGGCCCTGGTCACCGGAGGCCGGGTGACGGTCCCCGACTGGCCGTCCAGGACCACCCAGCCCGGTGACGCGCTGCGGGAGATCTTCACCGAGATGGGTGGCTCCTGCGAGCTGACCGAGGCGGGGCTCACCTTCACCGGCACCGGCCGGATCCACGGCATCGACGTGGACCTGAGCGAGGTCGGCGAGCTGACGCCCGGCATCGCGGCGGTCGCGGCGCTCGCCGATTCGCCCTCGACGCTGCGCGGCGTCGCGCATCTGCGGCTCCACGAGACGGACCGGCTGGCCGCGCTCACCAAGGAGATCAACGAGCTCGGCGGCGATGTGACGGAGACCGAGGACGGGCTGCTCATCCGCCCGCGCCCGCTGCACGGCGGGGTCTTCCACACGTACCACGACCACCGGATGGCGACCGCGGGCGCGATCATCGGCCTCGCGGTCGAGGGTGTGGAGATCGAGAACGTGGCGACGACGGCCAAGACCTTGCCCGACTTCCCCAGGATGTGGACCGAAATGCTCGGAGTCTGAGCCATGCGGCGCTACGGCAAGCACACCGACGAGGACGACATCCGCCAGCGGCCCAACCGCAAGGGCAACCGCCCCCGTACCAGCATCCGTCCCAAGCACGAGGACGCGGTCGAGGGCATGGTCCTCACCGTGGACCGCGGCCGGCTCACGTGTCTCGTCGACGACCGGATCGTCCTGGCGATGAAGGCGCGCGAGCTGGGCCGCAAGGCCGCGGTCGTCGGCGACCGGGTCTCGATCGTGGGCGATCTGTCCGGCGAGAAGGACACGCTGGCCCGGATCGTACGGATCGGTGAGCGCAGCTCCGTGCTCCGCCGCACGGCCGACGACGACGACCCGTTCGAGCGGGTGGTCGTCGCCAACGCCGACCAGCTGGCGATCGTCACCGCGCTCGCCGACCCCGAGCCGCGCCCCCGGCTGATCGACCGCTGTCTGGTCGCCGCGTACGACGGCGGGCTCACCCCGCTCCTGGTCCTGACGAAGTCGGACCTGGCGAAGCCCGACGAACTCCTGGAGATGTACGGCGCGCTGGGTGTGCCGTACGTGGTCACCACGCGCGACGAGTTCGTGGACGGGGTCGCGGCCGAGCGGGTGCACGAGCACCTCAAGGGGCGGACCACCGCGTTCGTCGGGCACTCCGGTGTCGGCAAGACGACCCTGGTCAACGCCCTGGTCCCGGAGGACCGGCGGCGGAGCACCGGCCATGTCAACGCGGTGACGGGGCGCGGCCGGCACACCACGACCTCGGCGCTGGCCCTCCCGCTCAACGACAAGGAGGGCGGCTGGGTGATCGACACCCCGGGCGTGCGCTCCTTCGGCCTCCACCACGTCGACCCGTCCCGGGTGATCCTCGCCTTCCCCGATCTCGTACCCGGCACGGAGAACTGTCCGCGGGCCTGCAGCCACGACGAGCCGGACTGCGCGCTGGACGCGTGGGTGGCCGAGGGGCACGCGGACCCGGCGCGGCTGTACTCGCTGCGGCGGCTGCTCGCGACCCGGGAGCGACGCGAGGGTGACTGACTCGCGCACGTTTGCTCCCCACCGCCGCCGGTAAGTGCATAATCGCACCAAGTGCGACGAAGCAGTCACCTACGGCGTGGGAGGCACTGACAATGGCGTGGCTGCTCGTGGTGGTCGCCGGATTCCTGGAAACGGGATTCGCGGTCTGCCTGAAGCTCTCGCACGGGTTCACCCGGCTGTGGCCGACGATCGCGTTCGCCTGTTTCGCCCTGGGCAGCTTCGGACTTCTGACGCTGGCGCTGCGGAAGCTGGACGTGGGTCCCGCGTACGCGGTGTGGACCGGCATCGGCGCGGCCGGGACCGCGATCTACGGGATGGTCTTCCTCGGTGACGTCGTGTCGACCCTGAAGATCGTGTCGATCACGCTGGTGATCGTCGGTGTCGTCGGACTCCAGCTCTCGGGATCGGCGCACTGACCCTCCCCGCAGACGGGCGCCGGGGCGACGACGTAGGAGAGCGCGAGCCGCAGGACGATCTCGCAGGAGTTCCGCACGTCTCCGTCACGGTCCTGGAGCGCCGCCGCGGCGCGGTCGCGGGCGAGGCCGAGGAGGTCGGTGGGGGACGGTACGCCCGCGTCGGCACGGCGTTGCGCGGGCACGGCGGAGGCGCGTGATCCGGCCCTGGCCGGGCGGGGCACGGGGAGCCGCTCCCCCCAGCAGCCGGTGAGCAGGGCCCGCAGAACGGGCCGGGTGAAGGCCTGGGTGACGGTCCACTCGGCGACGGCGGCGAGGTTGCGCCGGGGCGACGGGGGTCCCCCCGGAGATCCGGGGGAGGGTGCGGCCAGGACCCGTTCGACGCCTTGGAGGTACGCGTCGGCCTCGCGCCGTACCAGCGCGCGGGCCAGGCCCTCCTTGCTGCCGAACTCGTTGTAGAGGGTCTGCCGGGAGACGCCCGCGGCGGAGGCGACGTCGACCATCCGGACCGCGGACCAGGGCAGCCCCGAGAGCGACGCGAGGGCGGCATCCAGCAGGGCCTCACGGGCAGTCGGCATCGTCGCCTCCCGGCCAGAACGGTTCTGCGCTCAGAGTTGACGGGCCGCCACGCACTGTCAAGGGCTCCCGTGGGGCCACGTCCCTTCGAGGGATAGAGTTTCGACCATGGCCGACTACCACGACGATCTGCGTCTCGCCCATGTCCTCGCGGATGCCGCCGACGCGGCCACCATGGACCGGTTCAAGGCGCTCGACCTGAAGGTCGAGACGAAGCCGGACATGACGCCGGTGAGCGAGGCGGACAAGGCCGCCGAGGAGCTGATCCGCGGTCAGCTGCAGCGGGCGCGGCCGCGCGACGCGATCCTCGGCGAGGAGTACGGCGTGGAGGGCACGGGCCCGCGCCGCTGGGTGATCGACCCGATCGACGGCACGAAGAACTACGTGCGCGGGGTGCCGGTCTGGGCGACCCTGATCGCGCTGATGGAGGCCGGCGACACCGGCTTCCAGCCGGTGGTGGGCGTGGTGTCGGCACCGGCGCTCGGGCGCCGCTGGTGGGCGGCGAAGGGCGCGGGGGCGTACACGGGCCGCAGCCTGACCTCGGCGACACGGCTCCAGGTCTCGAAGGTCGCCGACCTCGGTGACGCCTCGTTCGCGTACTCCTCGCTCAGCGGCTGGGAGGAGCGGGGCCGCCTGGACGGCTTCCTCGACCTCACGCGCGCGTGCTGGCGGACCCGGGCGTACGGCGACTTCTGGCCGTACATGATGGTCGCCGAGGGCGCCGTGGACCTCTGCGCCGAGCCGGAGCTGTCGCTCTGGGACATGGCGGCGACGGCGATCGTGGTCCAGGAGGCGGGCGGCACGTTCACCGGCCTCGACGGCCGGCACGGTCCGCACAGCGGCAACGCGGCGGCGTCGAACGGTCTGCTCCACGGCGAACTGCTGAGCTACCTCAACCAGAAGAGCTGACGCACCCGGCCGGCCCGAGGGGGCGCCTCGCGGCACCTCGCGCACCCCCTCAGGCCGCCTCGCGCGCCCCCTTGTCAGGCCCTCGGCCCGCTGCGACTCTGAGAGTCCCCCCACTTGTGAACTTGTGAATTCGTTCTCGTTGAAAGCGGGAACGAATCACCGAGGAGGTGGCTCCCTTCATGCTCGTCCGTGACGCCATGAGCACGGTGGTCCTGACCATCGGCCCCGCCCACACCCTCCGCCAGGCCGCTCGGCTGATGTCGGCGCGCCGCGTCGGCGCGGCGGTCGTCCACGACACCGATGCCGGCGGGTTCGGAATCCTCACCGAACGCGACATCCTCAACTCGATCGGCGCAGGCCAGAACCCCGACCACGAGACCGCGGGCTTCCACACCACCACCGACGTCGTCTTCGCCGCCCCCACCTGGACCCTGGAGGAGGCGGCCGCCGCGATGACCCACGGGGGCTTCCGCCACCTCGTCGTCCTCGACGGACACGGGCCGGTGGGCATCGTCTCCGTACGCGACATCATCCGCTGCTGGACCCCGGCACACCGCCACGCGACGACCATGGCCAGCTGACACGAGAGAGGACCGGGACGCGATCGCGTCCCGGTCCTCTCCCTCTTCACCGACAAGCGCACCCTCGGCCACGCAGGGCCTGGACCGCGGCCTCCAGCCGCTTGCCGGTCGATCCCATGATAGACAATGTCTAAGTCAAGCAGGCATCCAAAGTCACACCCGTTCGGGATCTTGGACCCCCGCTGTTACTCTGGCTCCTATGAGTGACCTGTTGGAACGTCTGCGCGGCCGCGGCTGGCGAATGACCGCGCAGCGGCGCGTCGTGGCCGAGGTCCTCGACGGAGATCATGTCCATCTGACCGCCGACGAGGTCCACGCCCGTGCCGTGGAGCGGCTGCCGGAGATCTCCCGGGCGACCGTCTACAACACGCTGGGCGAGATGGTCACGCTCGGCGAGGTGATGGAGGTCGCGACGGACGGTCGCGCCAAGCGGTACGACCCGAACGCCCATCGCCCGCACCAGCACCTGGTCTGCGGCGGTTGCGGCGCGATCCGTGACGTCCATCCCTCCGGCAACCCGCTGGCGGACCTCCCGGACTCGGAGCGCTTCGGCTTCACGATCTCCGACGTCGAGGTCACCTACCGGGGCCTCTGCCCGAACTGCGCCACGATCGCCTGAGTACGACGCGCCACTGAAGCCCCTCACCTCGGTGGGGGGCTTCTTCGTGCGCCCGCCGGCTGCCGGGGTGAACGCGCACACGACGAAGGCCCGGATCCAGTGACTGGATCCGGGCCTTCGCTGTTACTGAGTAGCGGGGACAGGATTTGAACCTGCGACCTCTGGGTTATGAGCCCAGCGAGCTACCGAGCTGCTCCACCCCGCGTCGGTGAACACAACCCTACGGGACGGCCACGACCAGCGCAAATCCCTTAAGCGGTGAGCTCCTGGTGCAGCGCCTCGCTCAGACGCGCGGCCCGCTCGGCCACCTCCGCCGGACCGAGTTCCACGGCCCGCGCGCACCAGCGCCGGCCCTCCGTCAGCTCTCCACGCCGTGCGGCGAGCAGCGCGAGCCGCAGCGCGGCACGGCCGTGCCCGGCACGGGCGGCGCGGGTCCACCACAGAGACGCCTCGCGCTCGCTGCCCTCGCGGGCCAGGAGCAGACCGAGGTTGAAGGCGCCGTTGCGGCTGCCCGCCTCCGCGGCCTCCCGGTACCAGTGGGCCGCCTCCGCCACGTCACCGCGGGCCGCGGCCAGCATGCCCACCCGCACCTGGGCGCGCCGGTGCCCCTGCTGGGCGGCGCGCTCGTACCACTCCTCGCACTCGGTCTTCTCCTCGCGCGGGGCGCCGAGCGCGGGCGGGCCGGGCTCGGGGCGACGAGCGTCGAGCACGCTCGCGAGCCGGAACGCCGCCTCGGCGCTGCCGCCGCCCGCGGCGCACCGCAGATGGCGCTCGGCGGTCTGCTCGTCGCCGTCGCGCAGGCTGGCGATGCCGACCTGGAGGGCGGCCTCGGTGTGCCCGGCCGCCGCCGCGCGCTCGTACCAGCTCAGCGCCGTACGGTCGTCGTCGCGACCCGCGTAGAGGATGCCGAGGTTGAAGGCGGCGTCGACGCTGCCGGCCTCGGCGGCCTTGGAGAACCAGGGCTCGGCGCCGTTCGCGTCGCCGGCCTGGAGGAGGAGCACGGCGAGCGCGTTGGCGGCCTCGCGGTGCCCCGCGTAGGCGGCGCGGCGGTACCACTGCTCGGCCTGCTGGTTGCGGTCCTGGGCGGCGCAGAGCAGCCCGAGGTTGTACGCCCCGTTGACGTCGCCCGCGTCCATGGCGGCGCGGTACCAGCGCTCCGCGGTCTGCTGCTCGCCGCGGGCGGCATGCAGGGCGCCGAGCGCGTTGGCGGCGTTGCCGTCGCCGTCCTGGGCGGCGCGCAGCCACCACACGGCGGCGCTCTCCTCGTCCCCGGCGTCACGCAGCAGGAAGCCGAGCGCGCAGGCGGCCTTGGCCTCGCCCTCCTTGGCCGAGCTCAGGTACCAGCGGCCCGCCTCCTTCAGTTCGCCGCGCTTCTCCAGGATCGCGCCGAGGTGCAGCGCGGCCCGGCGGTGCCCCCGGGCGGCCGCCTGCCGGAACCACTGCTCGGCCTCGCCGAGCTCGCCGGCGGGCGGGGCGGAGGCACCGGCCGCGGGGGCGTTCGCCGTACCGGCGCTCGTGCCGCGGGCGGCATCGCCACGGGAGGCCGCGCCTGCGGCCGCAGCGGACGCAGCGGGCGCCGGGGCCGTGCCGGGGCCCGTGGCCGGGGCCGTAGCCCCTGCCGTGCCGCTCAGGCGGGCCGGGCTGTCGGTCTCCGTCGCGCGCCGCTCCAGGGCCAGGGCGAGGCGGTACGCGGCCTCGCGGTGGCCCTGTTCGGCGGCGGCGCGGAGCCAGCGCTCGGCGCCGACGTCGCTGCGGTGCTCCAGGAGGTCGGCGAGGGCGTACGCGCCCAGGGCGTGGCCCTGCTCGGCGGACTGGCGCAGCCAGTACTCGGCGGCGGGCTCGTCGCCACGCTCGCGGTGGTGGCGGCCGAGTGCGTGGGCGGCGGGAGCGGAGCCCGCGACGGCGGCGACCCGCCACCAGCCGGCGGCCTCCTCCGCGTAGCCGCGCTGGTGCAGCAGGACGCCCAGGTTGTTGGCGGCGGCGCGGTCCCCCGCGGCCGTCGCGCCGCGCAGATAGGGCTCGGCGCCGTCGAGGTCGCCCCGGCGCAGCAGCAGCGCGCCGAGCACGCTCATGGACGCGGCATCGCCGTTCTCGGCGGCGCGACGGTGGCGTGCCTCGGTCTCCGTGTCGCTCTCGGTCTCCGTGTCGGCGGTGGTGTCGACGGCGGCATCGACGGCCACCGCGGCCTCGATGATGTCATCCGCGGCACGTCGCGCGTGCCGCTGCACAAACCGCCCTGTCTCCAACAGAGTTGCCCTGTCCCCCATAAAAACCATCGTCGCACCACCCGCAACGCGCGTACACCTGGTATACCGCAGCCAGTGAGGTCACTTCAGCGTTTTGTCGACATGCCCACAGAGAGATAAGTCAAACACGACTCACCCCAACTCGCCCCATCCCCACCGCTCTTCGGGGCGTCGCGCGCCCCCTCGGGGAGGCACGACAAGGGCCCGGATCCTGAAGGATCCGGGCCCTAATCTTCAGTAGCGGGGACAGGATTTGAACCTGCGACCTCTGGGTTATGAGCCCAGCGAGCTACCGAGCTGCTCCACCCCGCGTCGTTGTTCCTCAAAGGTATCACGACGCGGGGTGGCTCCCGACCACGGCGATCAGCCGGCCGGTGGGCTCGCGCTCGAGGACGGCGTCGGCTCGGTCGACGGGGTCGCCCCCGGCTTCGGCTCCGTTCCGCCCGGCTTCTGGTCCGTCGAGGGCAGCTTCGCGCCCGCCTCCGCGGCCCGCTGGAGGGCGTCCTGCAGGGCGTCCTGGGCCTTGCCGTAGGCGGTCCAGTCCCCCTTCTGCAGAGCCGCCTCACCGTCGTCCATCGCCTTCTGCGCATCGGCGATGGCCTGCTTCAGCGCCGCGTCGTTCGTGGTCGGCGTCGTCGGCGGCTTGGTACCCGGCTCCTCGGGCTGCTCGGGCGGTGTGGCGCCGTCCACCCCGAAGACCGCATTCAGGGCGGCGGTGAGGTTGTCCTCGAACACCGTGGTGTCCTTGGTCGTGTCACCGTCCGGCTGGTCCGCGTCCACGTACGACACCGCGACCTTCTTCAGCAGCGGGTAGTGCGCGTTGCGGCCCTGGGCGTAGACCGGTTCGACGTACAGGAAGCCGCCGTCGAGCGGCACCGTGAGCAGGTTGCCGTACTGGATGTCGGAGTCGGCGCCCTTCATGTCCCGGACGAAAGTCGCCACCGACGGGAGGCTGTTGAGCTTGTTCTGCACCTGCTCGGGTCCTGGGACCTCGGAGGTGACTCTCAACAGCCTTATGCGGCCGTAGTCCTTGCTGCCCGCGTCGGCGTCGACCGCCATGAAGCCGCCCAGGTTGGGCCGCCCGTTCGGGGTGAACGTCGTCGTGAGCGAGAACTGCTGCTGCTTGTCCCCGGGCATCTTCATGCTCAGGTAGTACGGCGGGACCGCGTTGCCGTCCTTGTTGGTCGGGTCGTCCGGCACCTGCCAGGCGTCCGAACCGCTGTAGAACTGCGCCGGGTCCTTCACGTGGTACCGGGTGAGCAGTTCGCGCTGGACCTTGAACATGTCCTGCGGGTACCGCAGATGCTGCATCAAGTCGGGCTTGATCGCCGCACGCGGCTGCACGGTGTCCGGGAACGCCTTCATCCACGTCTTGAGGACCGGGTCCTCCGTGTCCCACTGGTAGAGGGTCACCGTGCCGTCGTAGGCGTCGACGGTGGCCTTCACCGAGTTGCGGATGTAGTTGACCTGGTTCTGCTGGGCCACCACCGCGCGCTGCTGGTTGCCCACGGTCAGGGAGTCCGCCGTGGTGTCGCCGAGCGTGGTGCGCGAGGCGTACGGGTAGCCGTTGGTGGTCGTGTACGCGTCGACGATCCACTGGATCTTGCCGCCGACGACGGCCGGGTAGGCGTCGCCGTCGATGGTCAGCCAGGGTGCGACCGCCTCGACGCGCTCCTTGGGCGTGCGGTTGTAGAGAATCCGCGAGCCCTCGCCGATGGCCCCCGAGTAGAGGATCTGCGGCTCGCTGAAGGCGACCGCGTACGCGGCGCGGTTGAAGGTGTTGGAGAGGTTGACCCCGCTCTTGCCCTCGTAGCTGGTGGTCTTCTCGCCGTTCTCCTCGTAGTCCAGCTCCTTCTGCGGCCCGCCGACGATCGAGTACTGGTCGGTCTTCTCGCCGTAGTAGATCCGCTGCTGGTACGGGCCGAGCATGCCCGTGGTCGGCAGGCCGGCCTCGGTGAAGACCGGGGAGCCGTTGGCGTCCGTCTGCGTGCCCGCGGCCATGATCGCGCCATAGCCGTGGGTGTACGTGAAGTGGTCGTTGATCCAGTTCCGCTTCGGGATGCCCTTGATGTTGAGCTCACGCAGGCCGACGACGGTGTCCTGGCCCTTGTAGCGGTCGACGTCGAGGGTCGTCGGGAACTGGTAGTACTTCCGCTTCTGCTCCAGCTGCTGGAACGTCGGCGAGACGATGTTCGGGTCGATCAGCCGGTAGCTGGCCGCCGTGTCGGAGTTCGCCCGGAGCTGGTCCTTGGCCTTGACCGTGGACTTGCCCGAGTAGTTCTCCGGCTCGGTGGAGTCGATGGCGTACGCCTTGCGCGTGGCATCGATGTTCTTCTGGATGTACGGCGCTTCCTTGGCCTGCTCGTTCGGCTGGACCTGGAACTTCTGCACGATGGCCGGGTACAGGCCGCCGATCAGGATCGCCGACAGGACCATGAGGCCGAAGCCGATCACCGGCAGCTGCCAGGTGCGGCGCCACAGGGTCGCGAAGAAGAGCACGGCGCAGATCACGGCGATGCAGAACAGGATCGTCTTCGCCGGGAGGTACGCGTTGGCGTCGACGTACCGCAGACCCGTCCAGTTGCCGGCGGCCTTGAAGTCGCTGGACTTCACGGCGAGGCCGTACCGGTCGAGCCAGTACGCCACGGCCTTGAGGGAGACGAAGACGCCGAGGAGCACCGACAGGTGGCCCGTCGCGGCGGCGGTGGCACGGGCACCGGGGCTGGTGACGCGCAGGCCGCCGTACAGGTAGTGCGTCAGGGCGGCGGCCACCAGCGACAGGATGGCGGCGGCGAAGCCGAACGCCAGCATGGAGCGGTACCAGGGCAGGTCGAAGGCGTAGAACGACACGTCCAGCTGGAACTGGGGGTCCTTCTGGCCGAAGGGCACGCCGTTGACCCACATGAGCCAGGTCCGCCACTGGCCGGAGGCCGAGGCGCCGGCGATCAGGCCCACAAGTGCGGTGATCGCGAGGAGCACCCACTTCTTGTAGGGCGCCAGACCCATCCGGTACCGGTCGAGGCTCTGCTGCTCCAGCGACATCGCGCTCAGCGGCGGCCGGAGGCGGTACGCCAGCCAGATGTTGAACCCGACGGCGAGCGCCATGAGCAGACCGAAGACGGCGAACAGGCCGATCTTGGTCCACAGCGTGGTGGTGAACACGGACGAGTAGTGGACGGAGCGGTACCAGAGCCAGTCCGTCCAGAACCCGGCGAACATGACGAACGCCATGGCCAGGACGGCCAGCACACCCAGGGTCATGAGCAGCGTGCGGGCCCGCCGGGACGGCCGGCCGACTCTGATCCTTGGCCCGGACGGACCTCCGCCGCCTCCGCGGTCCGGCATCTGGAAAGCCAACGTGCGCCCCTCGAGGTTGATGCGTCGATAAAGCAGGCCCCGCGATCGTAGAGCCCACTGGTGCAACTTACTGAGGCTTTACCTAGTTCCCGTCTTCGGGGGAAGAGGAGGCAGGATGTTGTCCATGTCCAACGTTTCCCCCTCCGGCACCCCCATGGCCGCGAGCCCCCTCACCCGCGCGGTGCTCGAGATCGACGAGTACGCCTCCGGCCTCGGCTGGGACCGTCCGGCCCGGCTCTTCGCCCTGGTCGACACCGCCCGACTGCGTGCCCAGGAGCCGGGACTCGCCTCCCAGCTCGGCCTCGAGAACGACGAGGCGGCCGCCGCCTACACCCCCATCGAGCAGGAGGAACTGCCGAAGGGGAAGCCTCTCGACGAGTTCCTCGGCACCATCGCCTGGCCGGACGCCGTGGTCGGCTGCGCACTGACCGTGGAGCGGCTGATGCTCCCGCCGTCGGCCGAGGCCTCCGTGCCGGAGGGCCTGAACGAGGCCGCTCTGGCGAAGTGGGTGGCCCGGCACCCCGACCGCCAGGAGGTCCGGATGACCGTGGCCGTGCTCCGTAACGGCGCGCGGGAGGCGGCGATCCGGCTGCGCGAGAAGGACTCGCCGAACGAAGTGCTGACCGGCGCGGACCTGGTGCCGGGGCTCGCGGAGGCCCTGGCGGCGACCTTCGAGGGCTGAGGCCGGCCGCGTACGCGTGACGAAGGGGGCGCCCCGGTCCGTGACCGGGGCGCCCCCCTTCGTCCGTACGGACCGTCCTAGCTCTTCGAGCAGCTGGGCAGGTTCTTCGTGTCGCCGTTGCGGAGCTTCTCCAGCGACTTCGTCGCGTCGTCGATGGTGTTCACCTTGATCAGGGTGAGGCCGTCGGGGATGTCGGAGGCGGCGGTCGCGCAGTTGTCGGCCGGGGTGAGGAAGTACTCGGCTCCGGCGTTGCGGGCGCCGACGAGCTTCATCTCGATGCCGCCGATCGGGCCGACCTGGCCCTTCTCGTCGATGGTCCCGGTTCCGGCGACGAACTTGCCGTCGGTGAGGCTCTCGGGCGTCAGCTTGTCGACGATGCCGAGCGCGAACATCAGTCCGGCGCTGGGGCCGCCGACGTCGGCGAGCTTGATGTCGATCGTGAACGGGAAGACGTGGTCGGTTCCGGCCTGGATGCCGACGATCGCCCGGTCGCCCTCCTGGGACTTCACCGTCGTGACGGTGACCTTCTCGGTGGCGGTGGGCTCCTTGCCCGCCTTCTCCGCCGCCTCGGCCTCCTTGGTGGGGACGATCGTGAACACGACCTTCTCGCCCGGCTGGTGCGTGGTCACCTGCTTGGCGACGTCTCCGGGCTCCTTCACCGGCACACCGTCCACGGCCTTGATGACGTCCCCGGCATGCAGCTGCCCCTGGGCGGGGCTGTCCTTGACGACGGAGGCGACGACGACCCGGGTGGTCACCGGGATGCCCAGCTCACCGAGGGCGGCGACCTTGGCGCTCTCCTGGGACTGGCTGAACTCCTCGGCGTTCTCCTGGGTCGACTCCTCCTCGGTCTTGCCGTCCGGGTAGAGGGTCTCCTTGGGGACGACCACGTTGTCGTGGGCGAGCCAGCCATAGACGGCCTCGACCACGTTCATCCGGTAGTCCGCGCTCGTGACGCGGACGGTCGTCATGTTGAGATGCCCGTCGGTCGGGTACGTCTTGCGACCCGAGATCTGCAGGACGGGTTCGCCCGCGGCCTCCCCGAGGGTGTTGACCGTCGGGCCGGGGCTCATCTCCGCGTACGGCACCGGTACAAGGACGCCCACACAGAGCAGGGTGATCAGGACCAGAGTGGAGGCGAGCATCGTCGCAGTGCGGCGTGGCATGGAACGACAGTACGGGACCGGCCTGTGAGTGCACCCGTGGGGCGGGTCCGTACGAGGCGGTCGGCGGGGGGAACTCAGCCGGAGACGTGACTACTGCGAACGGGGGACGAGGGTGCGGCCGGAGCCAGATCGCGTTCGGCGACTTCGAGGCCCGCGTGGGTCCGCTCCATGGCGTCCCTGAACCGTGCGTAGCCGGCGAGCTCGGCGACGTCTCCGATGGTCTTGTTCCGCTGGGCCCAGCTTCCCCATATCGCCGCGCCGACGACTGCGAAAAGCGGAATCAGCAACCAGGCGAGCGCTGCCATCCCGACCTCCCATCCCCAAATGAGCGACCGCAACCGACCGTGACCGGTCGATCAGCAGACTAACGATCTGCAGCATCAACGCTGCTGCCGGGGGGCCGGTTACGCAAATCGGGGCGTTCGGCTACGGGACGTCGGCGCGGCGCCTTGCACAGCCCGCCTGTGCCCGAGGCTCAGCAGGCGCCCACCCTCCCCCAGACTCCGTCCGGGGGGGCCCAGGCCTGTGCGCGAGGCTCAGCAGGCCCCGACCCACTCCTCAGTGCCGTCGGAGAACTTCTGGTGCTTCCAGATGGGGACCTCGTGCTTGAGGTCGTCGATGAGCTTGCGGCAGGCCTCGAAGGCCTCGCCGCGGTGCGGGCAGGAGACCGCGACGACGACCGCGAGATCGCCGACCGTCAGATCGCCCACACGGTGGACGGCGGCCAGCGCGCGGACCGGATAGTCGGCGACGACCTTCTCGGCGACCCGGCGCATCTCGTCCTCGGCGGAGGGGTGGCAGGAGTACCCGAGCGCGTCGACGTCCGCGCCGCCGTCGTGGTTGCGCACCGTGCCGACGAAGAGCGTCATGCCGCCCGCCGCGTCGTCGCCGACGGCCCGGAAGACCTCGTCGACCGAGAGCGGGGTGTCACGGATCGCGAGGAGCTTGATCGGGTCCGCCGCGGTCTGCTCGCCGGGGTGGTCATGGGTGCGTGCCATGCGCCCATGGTGCCGTACCGCACGGACATCGCGGAATAGCGCTTTCCACCGGTGGACCCGAGCCTCCGTAGGAGGGTCCTACATGCCGCGCCGCTTCCGCATCTGGCGTACCAGCGCCGCCGTGCCGAGCAGCGCCACCGTCGCACCGGCCGCTCCCGCCGCCGTCGCGTCCTTGCGGCCGAGCCGGCGGCCCGCGACGGTGTGCCGGCCCTGGACCTCCTCCAGGAGCGCGGCGAGCACCTCCTCGTTGGTCCATGTCGGCCGCCAGCCCGCGTCGTGCAGCCGTCCGACGCTGACCACCCACGGGTGCATCGTGTACGCGAGGTCCCCGGCCGGGGACGGGGTGAGCCCGATCCGGTGCAGCCGGGCCGCCGCACCGAGGGCGACCGCCGAGGGCAGCTCCATGCGCCGGATCCCGGAGAGCTCCTCGACCTCCTCCTGCTCCAGCCAGCCGTCGCAGCCGACCGCGAACTCCCCGTCGACCTTCTCGAGCGCCGCGTACTCCAGCGCGCTGACCAGGTCCTCGACGTGGCAGAACTGCCAGGTGGGGCGGGAGCCGGCCACGACGAGCAGGCGGGGCGACTCGAAGTAGCGGGTCAGGGCCGTGTCCGTGCCGCCCACCAGGACCGCCGGCCTGACGACCGTGACCTGGAGGCCGGGGTGGGCGCGGGGCGCGCGGCGGCCGAGCCGCTCGATCTCCAGCATGTCGCCGACGCCGGTGGCCTCGGCGGTCGCCCGCAGCTCGGCGTCCTCGGAGAGCGGGATGTCGTTGTCGGGCAGTGCGCCGTAGACCATCGCGGAGGTGCAGAGCACCACCCGGCGCACGCCCGCGGCCGCGGCCGCCGTGAGGACGGTCTGCGCGCCGCGCACGTTGTAGGCCGTTCGGGCGGCCGCGTCGGATTCCAGGTCGAGGTCGACGGCGAGGTGCACGACCACGTCGGCGCCGCGCAGCTTCTCGGCGATCGCCGGGTCGCGGACGTCGAGGATGTGCCACTGCGCCTCGGAGACCTCGCCGCGGCGCTCGTCGATCGCGATGACCTGCTTGATCTCATCGGACGCGGCGAGGCGCCTGGTCAGCAGGTCGCCGACCCCGGAGGCGGCGCCCGTGACCGCGACCACGGGGCCGCGCCCGGCGGGCCGGGTCGAGATGTTTCGCGCTGCGCGAACCTGAGGATCTGGGGAACTCACCGGGCGTCTCCAGCGGTTGTCTTCAGTACGTACCCGAATGACGCGTACGTACCAGGTGGCGTCCATCCTGCCGCAGGCCACGGCCCGGCGGAGCACCGAGCCCAGATCCGGCCCGGATGTCTACGCTGGTGGTGTGCAGCCGGGCATCGAGCCGAGCCAGGAAAGCCGCCGTCGGAAGGAATCCGGCGGCCCTACGAGCCGAGGAAACCTGTGAGTGACTCCCCATTCGGATTCGGCCTTCCGCCGGAGGAGCCGGAAGACGGCGACGAGGGCAAGAAGAAGGACCCCGCCGGAGGTGGCCAGGGGTCCGGTGGCCAGGGTGGCGGCAACCCGTTCGGGGCCAATCCGTTCGGCTTCGGCGGTCTGCCGGGTATGGGCGGTCCGGGTGGCGCGGACAACCCGTTCGCGGCGATGTTCGGCTCGCTGAACCCGAACGACCTGGGCGCCGCCTTCCAGCAGCTCGGCCAGATGCTCTCGTACGAGGGCGGTCCGGTGAACTGGGACATGGCCAAGCAGATCGCGCGCCAGGTGGTCGCCCAGGGCACGGCCGACGGCACCAAGGACGCCAGCGTGGGTCCGGCGGAGAAGGCCGCGGTCGAGGAGGCCGTGCGCCTGGCCGACCTGTGGCTCGACGGTGTGACGTCGCTGCCTTCCGGGGCGAACACGGCCGTGGCGTGGAGCCGCGCGGAGTGGGTCGAGGCGACGCTGCCGGCCTGGCAGCAGCTGGTCGACCCGGTCGCCGAGCGGGTCGGCACGGCGATGGGCGATGTGCTGCCCGAGGAGATGCAGGCCATGGCGGGCCCGCTGATCGGCATGATGCGGTCGATGGGCGGCGCCATGTTCGGCCAGCAGATCGGGCAGGCCGTCGGCGCGCTCGCGGGTGAGGTCGTCGGCTCGACGGATGTCGGTCTGCCCCTGGGCCCGGCCGGCAAGGCGGCGCTGCTGCCGCTGAACATCGAGACGTTCGGCAAGGACCTGGGCGTCCCGAAGGACGAGGTCCGGCTCTACCTGGCCCTGCGCGAGGCCGCCCACCAGCGGCTCTTCGCCCATGTGCCGTGGCTGCGCTCGCATCTGTTCGGCGCGGTCGAGGGCTACGCCCGTGGGATCAAGGTCGACACGTCGAAGCTGGAGGAGGCGGTGGGTCAGCTCGACCCGACGCACCCGGAGCAGCTTCAGGAGGCGCTCCAGCAGGGCATGTTCCAGCCCGAGGACACGCCGGAGCAGAAGGCCGCGCTGGCCCGCCTTGAGACGGCGCTCGCGCTGGTCGAGGGCTGGGTGGACGCGGTGGTCCACGAGGCCGCGAAGTCCCGGCTGACCTCGGCGGACGCGCTGCGCGAGACGCTGCGCCGGCGCCGGGCGAGCGGGGGCCCCGCCGAGCAGACCTTCGCCACGCTGATCGGTCTCGAACTGCGTCCGCGACGGCTGCGGGACGCCTCGCGCCTGTGGGCCTCGCTCACGGACGCGCGCGGGGTCGACGGCCGTGACGACCTCTGGGAACACCCGGACATGCTGCCGACGGCGTCCGACCTGGACGACCCGGACGGCTTCGTCCACCGCGAGCACCTCGACTTCTCGGAGATCGACAAGATGCTCGGCGAGGCCGCCCGCGGGGACGGCGACGACGAGGGCAAGGACGACAGCGCCAAGTGAGCCTGCACGACGACGCCGTTCTCGTACTGAAGTCGTACGAGAGCCAGGACGAGCTGCGCGAGCTCTATCTGGACCATCTCGCGGCGCATGAGGACGGCATGTGGAAGGCGTGCGAGGCCGGGCATCTGACGGCCAGCGCGCTGGTGGTGGACCCGGAGCGCGGGCGGGTTCTTCTGACGCTGCACAAGAAGCTCGGCATGTGGCTCCAGATGGGTGGCCACTGCGAGCCGGGAGACGCGACGCTGGCGGAGGCGGCGCTCCGGGAGGCGACGGAGGAGTCCGGGATTCCGGGTCTGACGCTGCTGAGGGGCGGGCCTGTGCGGCTCGACCGGCATCCGATCCCGGCGCCGTGCCACTGGCATCTGGACGTGCAGTACGCGGCGCTGGCGCCCGCCGGTGCGGTGGCGGCGATCAGCGAGGAGTCGCTGGACCTGCGCTGGTTCGCGTACGACGAGGTGGCCGCGGTGGCCGACGCCTCGGTGGTGCGGCTCCTGGAGGGCACTCTCGCCCGCCTGTAGGCGCGCGTGACGAACGGCAGACATGCGTAAGGGGCGGCCTCCTTGGAGACCGCCCCTTACGTCTGCTTCCGCTCCCAGTGCGTCAGTTCCAGGCGTTGTTCTGGTTCTGGGCGCGGGAGCCGTGCTGGCCGGCGCCGAACTGGGCGGCGATGCCCTGCCCGATGGCGGCGTTCTGCGGCGGCATGACCTCGCTGGGCTGGACGAG
Source organism: Streptomyces sp. NPDC012508 (assembly GCF_042902595.1). Taxonomy (NCBI): domain Bacteria; kingdom Bacillati; phylum Actinomycetota; class Actinomycetes; order Kitasatosporales; family Streptomycetaceae; genus Streptomyces; species Streptomyces sp. NPDC012508. The sequence goes on along the minus strand of NZ_JBIBEO010000003.1, from coordinate 753,413 downwards.
GGCGAAGCCCTGTCCGAGGAAGCTGAGCTCCCAGCCCTCACCCGTGTCGCCACGGCGGCGGCGGATGTTCGAGTTGTGCGTCTGCGCCTGCATCTGCACTCGCAGCCCGGTGGACCAGGCGACGATCGCGTCCGCGTCGACGTTGACGTACTTGTCCGGCGTGACGTGCATCATCAGCGGCTGACCGGAGGTCATCAGGGCGACCTTGCCGCGGCCGGAGATGTTGAGCTGGTACTTGCCGGTGCCGGAGACGCCGTACTGGCTGTCCACGGCGATGACCTCGGTGTGCAGCGTCGAGTCCAGCGCCAGCACGTAGGCGCTGTCGACGGTCATGCCCTCCTGCTCGACGTCCACGACGTGGATGTACTGGGCGAGGTTGGCGAGGTAGACCGTGCCCTGGCCGGAACAGCGCATGAGGTCGAGGCCCTCACCGGTCCTGGCCTGGGCGCGCCGCTGGCTGGGGGTCTTGTACTCGCCGTCGAAGTCGACAAGTCCCTGGTAGGCGACCATGGCGCCCTTGCGGGCGAGGACGTCGTCCGAGCCGGTCAGCGAGACCCGCAGCATCTGCGGGTTCTGGATGACGTACCGTTCCTGGCTCTGCTGCTCGGCGTAGTTGAAAAGCGGGCTCTGCATGGTGTGTTCTCGCTCCCCCTCAGCCCCGGACCCGCAGGCGGTCGGTGCTGTCCTCGCTCGGCTGTACGACGACGATGCCCTGGCCGGAGAAGGCCATCTGGAACGCCTCGCCGCTGCCCCGCCCGATCAGGGAAGAGGCCTTGAAGCTGCGCTTGCCCTTGACCTTGAGCGCCGGCGACCAGGCGACGAGCGCGTCCGGGTCGACGTACGTCTCGTCCTCGCCGCGGCCGCAGTCGACGACGATCGGCGTGCCGCGCGAGGTGATCGCGACCCATCCGGTGCCGGCGATCTCGACGTTGAACAGGCCCTGGCCGGCGAACTTGGCGAGGCCCTTGACCTTCTCGACGCCCCACTGGAGGTGGGCGTCGAAGGCCAGCAGGTTGGTGCCGTTGACCGAGAGCGAGTCGTTGTTGAGGTTGATCACGACGACGTCCGCGCCGTAGTCGGCGAGGTAGAGCAGACCGTCACCGGAGCACTTCATGATGGGCGCGCCCTCGCCGGTGATCCACTGCTGGGCGACCTGGCGGGCGGCCGGCGGGTTGGGCTCGTAGGTGACGAAGCCCTCGTAGGCGACCATCGAGCCGGTGCGCGCGTACAGGTCGTGACCGGACGCCATGGCGACCTTGAGCATGGTGCGGCCGTGGTTCTCCATCCGGGCCGCCATCGGGGTCGGGGCGTAGCCCGCGAGTTGCTGGTTCATTCTTCGGGCTCCCTCAGACCTCGTACGGCTGGACGACGATGAAGTTGCCGGGAGCGCCCCGGAACTGGAGGTTGACGGTCTCTCCGCTGTGTCCGGGGTACGCGTTGCGGCGCAGCCTGACCTGGCTGGAGAGGATCACCTGGGACGCGGACGACCAGGCGATGACCGCGTTGCAGTCGGCGAAGGTGGTCGGCGTGACGGGCAGGACGACGGGGACGCCGTGCGTCTTCACGACGACGGTGCCGGTGCCCTGGAACTGCATCGTGAACAGGGCTCCGCCGGGGATGCCGTGACCCTCGATCCTCCGTACTTCGTACTGGAGGGACTCGTCGAAGGCGAGCACGTTCTCGGCGGAGACGCAGATGCCGTCGCCCTGGAGCTCGATCGGGTGCAGGTGGGCGCCTTCCTCTGCGAGGAAGACCTGACCGCGACCGGTGCAGCGCATGAGCTGCATCTCCTGGCCCGTGGCGTTGCCGACGATCCGGCCGGTGAAGCCGGCGCCCTTGTGGCTGAAGTCGACCTTGCCCTGGTACATGACCATGCTGCCCTGGCGGGCGAGGACGGGGACGCCGCCCATCTGCAGGTCGACCCGCATGAGCTGCTGGTTCTGCGGGGCCCAGCGGGCGCCGGTCGCGGTCTCCTTGAAGGGCTGGAGCGCGGCGGCGAGCCCGGCGCCGGTGGCGGGAGCGCCCTGGGGCATTCCCTGCGGCATTCCGGGCGGCATGCCGTGGGGGGCTCCGCCCATCTGGCCGGGAACCTGCCCGAACTGGGGCTGCGGCTGGCCGTACGGGGGCTGACCCGGGACCTGGCCGCCGGGGACCTGGCCGAACTGCGGGGCCTGTGGAGCCTGCGGCGGCTGGCCGTACGGCGAGGGGGCCGGAGGAGCCATCGGGGCGCCCATGGTGGGCGCCGCGTGCATCGGCTGGACCGGAGCCTGCGGGGCAGGGGCCGGAGCGGGCGCCGGTACGGGTGCGCCCTGCGGGGCGCCGAACTGCGGCGCGGGCTGGGGCGCCTGGGGTGCGGCGGGCGCACCGAACGCCGGAGGCGCGGCGGCCTGCGGCGGCGCGCCGAAGCCGGGGGCCGCCTGCGGTGCCTGCGCCGCGGGCTGCTCCTCGGCGACCTCGCCGCCGAAGTTCTTCAGGAGCGCGTCCAGGCCGCCGTCGAAGCCCTGGCCGATGGCGGCGAACCGCCAGACGTCCTTGAGGTAGAAGTCGCCCAGCATGACGGCGCGCTCGGTGGAGAACTCCGCACCCGTGAACGGGTATCGGACGACCTCCTCACCGCCCGCCACGATCCGGATGTAGCCGGGGCCGATCTGCGACATCTGGCCGGCGCCGTCGATGGTCGCGGTGAACGACAGCTTGTGGATGTTCGCCGGGATGCGGTCCAGCGTGACCCGGAAGGATTCGGTGTCGCCCGACTGCGCGCCGAGCAGCTGGATGGACTCCTCCGGTGACTTCGGCTGGTTGAAGAAGATGAAGTACCGGTCGTCCGAGAGCTGCTCGTTGGCGTCGAGGCCGAAGCAGCTGATGTCGAAGGTCAGCCCGGGCGCCGCGATCTGCACACCCACGTACAGATCGGTTCCCGGTGTGAGATCACTGATCTTGGCCTTGTGGCCGCGTTGGAATTCCCTGGCCATGCGTAACGACCGTCCCCCATCCCGAAATGTGAATGCGTCGCGTCAGGCTAACGGCTACGTGCGACATTGAGCCAAGCCGGTACGTATTCGGTACAGGACTGAAGCGGTCCTGGCTACTCCTCGCGGGCGGTGGGCGGGTGGGGCAGCCGGTCGGCGGCGACGACTCCTTCGAGGTAGCCGCGGGCACGCTCGGTGCGCGGGTACGCCTCCAGGAGCCGCCAGAACCGGGGGCCGTGGCCGGGCACCAGGAGATGCGCCAGCTCATGGACGAGCACGTAGTCGACGACGTACTCGGGCATCCCCTGGAGCCGGTGCGAGAGGCGGATGCTGCCCTCCGAGGGAGTGCACGAGCCCCAGCGGGTGTTCTGGTTGGTCACCCAGCGCACGGATGTCGGCCGCGCCCGGCCACCGAAGTACTGGTCGGACAACCGCTCGGCACGCTCGGTGAGTTCGGCGTCGCCGAGGACGCTCTTGCTCTCCTGGGCGGCCAGCTTGTCCAGCATGACCGTCACCCAGCGTTGTTCCTCGGCCTCGGACATCCGGGCCGGGATGAGCACGATGGTCCGGTCGCCCTCGCGATAGGCGGAGACGGTTCTCCTCCGCCGGGAGCTTCTGCGGACCTCGACCGCACTCGTCCCCGAACCGCGGGGCGGCTGGCTTGTCACGCTGCGCTGTGGGTCGGCGGGCACGGCCCCGACGTTACCCGCTGTCAGCGTGGGAAGTCCTGCCTCCGGGACGGTTTCGGCGGTGATCGCGTCGCACCGTGCACCATTTGAATGATTAATACCCCACCCCTGTGGACAACTTTCCGCGTCCGCTTCGACTCCCGGGCAATCTGACGACGGAGGGAAGAGTCGACCGATCAAGATCACGGGGGCGGAAATGCATCCGATGCTGAAACCCGCGCTGCGAAGGGCGTGGCGCGATCTGCAAAGTGTGCAGTTCGGGGCGACGGCCTCGCACGCGGTGGTGGTGGGCCCGCTCGACACGACCACCGGCAGCCTGCTCGGGCTGCTCGACGGCACACGCGGAATGACGCTGTTGCAGGCCGAGGCACGGGCCCTCGGAGTGCCGGACGGATGGCTGGAAGGGCTGCTCGACCGGCTCGCGCGGGCCGGGCTGATCGCGGACGCCTCGGCCGGCCGGCCCGGCAAGGCGGCAGGCGCAGGGCGCACGGACGGCCCGCTCGACCCCCTGCGCGCCGATCTGGCCTCACTCTCCGTGGTCCATCCTGAGCCGGACGGGGCGTTACGGCGCGTGGCCGCCCGGCGGGCGGCGAGCGTCCAGGTCCGGGGCGCGGGGCGGGTCGGTGCCACGGTCGCCGCCCTGCTCTCGGCCTCCGGTGTGGGCAGGGTGGAGGTGCTGGACTCCGGATGCGTGCGGCCCTGGGAGGTGGCGCCGGGCGGGCTGCCGGCCGAGGCGGTGGGCGAGCGCCGGGCCGCGGCTGCGCATCGGCTCGTGGCACGGTCGGCGCCGGGCGGCCGGCCGCCACGGGCGGGCAGACGGGTGACGGGTGAGGGTGGACAGGAGCCAGGGCTCTCACTCGTCGTGGTGACACCCCGGGACGGCCTCGCCGCCTACCTCCCCGATCCCCTCCCCGCCGAGGCCTGGATCACGACGGGCACGCCTCATCTCTACGCGGGGGTTCTGGAGGCGACCGGTGTGGTCGGGCCGCTGGTGCTGCCCGGCGGGACGGCCTGCGCCCGGTGTGCGCAGGAGGAGCGGACGGACCGGGAGCCGGTGTGGCCCCGCATGCTGGCGCAGTGGCGTTCGGGCCCGCCCCCTCAGGTGCCGGCCTGTGATCTGGGTCTCGCGACCGCGGTCGCCGGGCTGGCCGCGGCTCACGCACTGGCCTTTCTCGACGGCGAGTTGCCTGCCAGTACAGGGGCCCGCTGTGAGGTGTCGCTGCCGCTCCTCGAGTGGCGCGTGGAGCGGATGAGACCGCATCCGGCGTGTCCGTGCGGGGCGGTACGGCGCGAAGAGGGGGAGCATGCCTCGGGGGCGGGAACCCCGCAGGACACAATGGCGAGGTAACGGTCCTGTGGGGCACGGCAGTCTGGGAACTGGAGGGGCGCATGTCTGATCTTCCCCGGAAGGCGGTCACTCGGACCGCCAGGTTGGCCGCGTTGCCCCTGGGCTTCGCCGGACGGGCAACCTGGGGTCTGGGCAAGCGGATCGGTGGCAAGTCCGCGGAGCTGGTCGCCCGAGAGCTTCAACAGCGGACGGCCGACCAGCTGTTCAAGGTGCTCGGTGAGCTCAAGGGCGGGGCGATGAAGTTCGGGCAGGCGCTGTCCGTCTTCGAGTCGGCGCTCCCCGAGGAGGTGGCCGGCCCCTATCGGGCCGCCTTGACCAAACTTCAGGACGCGGCGCCCCCGATGCCGACGCGGACGGTCCACGCGGTCCTGGAGGAGCGGCTCGGCGAGGAGTGGCGGGAGCTGTTCCTGGAGTTCGAGGACAAGCCGGCGGCGGCCGCGTCGATCGGGCAGGTGCACCGCGCGGTGTGGCACGACGGCCGCGAGGTCGCGGTGAAGGTGCAGTACCCGGGGGCGGGCGAGGCGCTGCTCTCCGACCTGACGCAGCTCAGCCGTTTCGCCCGACTGCTCGGCCCGCTGATCCCCGGTATGGACATCAAGCCCCTGATCAACGAGTTGCGCGATCGGGTCTCGGAGGAGCTGGACTACAGCCTGGAGGCGCAGGCACAGCGGGAGCACGCGGAGGTGTTCGCGGGCGATCCCGATGTCGTGGTGCCGTGTGTGGTGCACCAGAGCGATCAGGTGCTCGTGACGGAGTGGATCGACGGGATACCGCTGTCGGAGGTGATCGCGGACGGTACGGAGGAGCAGCGGAACCGGGCCGGTCAGCTCCTGGCGCGGTTCCTCTTCTCCGGCCCGGCCCGGACGGGGCTCCTGCACGCCGATCCGCACCCGGGGAACTTCCGGCTGCTGCCGGGCGCCGACGACGAGGAGGGGCCGGAGAGCTGGCGGCTCGGCGTGCTGGACTTCGGCACGGTGGACCGGCTGCCGGGCGGGCTGCCCGAGACGATCGGCACCTGTCTGCGGCTGACCCTGGAGGGCGACGCCGAGACTGTCTACGAGCTGCTGCGCGAGGAGGGGTTCGTCAAGGAGTCCATCGCTCTCGACCCGGACGCCGTCCTCGCGTATCTGCTGCCGATCATCGAGCCGGCCCAAGCCGAGGCGTTCGAGTTCACCCGGGGCTGGATGCGGACCCAGGCCGCCCGGATCGCCGACATCCGCTCCCCCGCACATCAGCTGGGCAAGCAGCTCAATCTGCCGCCGTCGTATCTGCTGATACACCGGGTGACCCTGAGCACGATCGGTGTGCTCTGCCAGCTGAACGCGACGGTGCGGCTGCGCGACGAACTGGAGGAGTGGCTGCCGGGCTTCGTCCGGGCCGAGTAGCGGCCCGGCGTGCGCCGGGCGGAGGGGCGGGGGCCGTCACCACCAGGAGGAGTCGAGGCGGCCCTCGATGGACCTGATGTTCTCGCGCGCGCAGGCCTCGCAGAAGTACTGGCGCGCGCCGTTCTCCACCGAGCAGGTCCAGGTCACCGGGAGTTCCTCCGCCGTCGTGCCGCAGCGGGCGCAGACGAAGGGCTCCTCGGGCTTCCGGGCGTCGTTCACCCTCCTGACGATAGTCCGGCCGGGGCCGGGCCGCGCAGCAACGCACCGCGGGGGCCGGTCCGTTCGGACCGGCCCCCGCGTGGTTCTTTCGGGTCAGTGCATGACAGCCATGGCGAGCGCGCGCCGGGCGCGCAGCGAGACGCGCTCGGCTCGCTTCTGCATCCGCCGGGCGGCGACCAGGCGCAGGGCCTGGCGTTCCGCGTCGGCTTCCCGCAGAAGGTCGTGCATATGAGCACGAGCCAGGGCTTCTGGGATGAGTTGCATTTCACGGGTCCTGTTCTGACGCGAGGCGTTCGCGCCGGAGATGGTGACGTCTGTGGTGGCGGAGCCGGACGGCTCGCTGGTGGAAGGGGTCATCGGGGCCAGCTTCTGGGGATCGTGCGTGAGGGGTCGGTCGATGGTTCCGGTGACGTTCATGCCGCGACCGGGTTCTTGCGCGGGCGGCCACGCGGCCGCTTGCGGGCGACGACCACGCCCTGGACGAACAGCTCTCCGCCCCAGACGCCCCACGGCTCACGCCGCTCCTTCGCGCCGGCGAGGCAGGCCTCCATCAGCGGGCAGGTACGGCAGAGGGACTTGGCGTACTCGACGTCGGCCGGGGACTCGGCGAAGAAGACCTCCGGGTCGAACGAGCGGCAGGGGACGGGTACGCCGAGGTTCTCGATGGCGTCGTCGAGCGCGGTGAGCGCGGTGAGGGGGGTCAAGGTGGAGTCCTCCGTGAGGCCGGGCGGGGGGATCGTTTCGGAAGGCGGTACGGACGGGGCGTGCGCTTCGAGTTGCACGGGTGTTTTTCCTCGTCTGGTCGTTCCGGCCTGGTGGGCCGGGGTTTCGGCTGGTACCGGGTGGTGCTGGTCCCGAGGCCCCTTCGCTCCGTCGTCCCCGTTCGGGGACAAACAGAAGGGCCGCGGATCCCGGGTGGGGTTCCGCGGCCCTGAAGGCGCCGGCCTGATTTCAGATCAGGCTGGATCACTCCAGGGTTCGAGCCCACGGAAGGCCCACATCGTGTGGTGCTGCGTCGTCTGCTGCTTGGTTTCGGCACCGGTCGCCGCGAAGCCATAGGCCGTGGCCTTGACTGCTGCTACTCCTGCTTCCAGTGCCTTGGTCGGTCGCTCGTCGCGCTCCATGACGGGAAGACCCGCAAGGTCGGCAGCCGGCCGCAGGGAAGCGGCGGCGCCGGCCACGCCGGCGCCGGACAGACCGGTGCCAGGAAGACCGCTGCCAATGAACGCCGAGCCGGAGAGGCCGAGCGAGCAGGCGGAGACGACCGAGCGATCGGTCATTTTGTCGGTGCTGACGAAGCTGACGGTGGTGCTGTTGATGTTGCTGATCACTGGAATCGCCTCCTCTCGGCGTCTCGGAGGGCTCGGTGTGAGCCGGACCCTCATGTTTATTTGGACAAGTACAGCACGAAGACAGGGCTTCGGAGAAGCCGCTGTTTCCGTGGTTAAGAACCTATGGGGCTTGACGGGGCGGGCGCAAACTATTTTTTCGACGAGTTTTCCTCAGGTCTCCTCGTCGACTCCTCCACCACCCTCACCTGGCTCTTCGCCCGCGCAGAGGGCGAGAACGTCGGCTCCGAACCGGTCCAGCTTGCGTGCGCCGACCCCGGCGATTCCGGCGAGCTCGCCGCCCGTGGCGGGCACGCGCTCGGCGATCGCCATCAGTGTCTTGTCGGTGAACACGCAGTACGCGGGCTGCCCGAGCTCCTTGGCCCGGTCGCCGCGCCAGTCCCGGAGCCGCTCGTAGAGCGCCTCGTCCATGTCGGAGGGGCAGTCCTCGCAGCGCATCAGCTTCATCTCGCCGGCCTCGGTGAGCGTGGCACCGCAGACACGGCAGAGCACCGGGCCCCGGCGCTTGCGCTTCCCGCCGCCGAGGCCCCGTTCCAGGGAGCCGGAGCCGCTCGACCCGCCCACGCCGCCCGTGCCCGCGCCGAGGGCGCCCGAGCCGGGCCGCAGCCCCTTGAGGAAGCGGGTGGGGCGGCGGGAGGGGCGGCCGCCCGGGGAGCGGGAGAGCGCCCAGGAGAGCGTGAGGTGGAGCCGGGCGCGCGTGACCCCGACGTACAGCAGGCGGCGTTCCTCCTCGACCTGCTCGTCGGTCTTGGCGTAGGTGATCGGCATCATGCCCTCGGTGAGGCCGACCAGGAAGACGGCGTCCCACTCCAGGCCCTTGGCCGCGTGCAGGGAGGCGAGGGTGACGCCCTGGACGGTCGGGGCGTGCTGGGCGGCGGCCCGCTCGTCGAGCTCGGCGACCAGGTCGGAGAGGGTGGCGCCGGACCTGGCCCGGGCGAAGTCCTCGGCGAGTCTGACCAGCGCGGCGAGGGACTCCCAGCGGTCCCGGACGGCGCCCGAGCCGGCGGGCGGCTCGGTGGTCCAGCCCTTGGTGGAGAGCACGGCGCGGACCTGGGAGGGCAGGTCCCCGGCGTCGTCGAGCAGCGAGTCGTTCCCTCCGGCGCGGGCGGCGCCGCGCAGGGCGATGCCGGCCTCCCGTACCTCCTGGCGCTCGAAGAAGCGCTCGGCGCCGCGCAGCTGGTAGGGCACACCGGCGTCGGCGAGGGCCTGCTCGTAGACCTCGGACTGGGCGTTGATGCGGTAGAGCACGGCGATCTCGCCGGCCGGGACGCCGGCGGCGATCAGGTCGCGGATGCGGCGGGCGGTGCCCTCGGCCTCGGCGGGCTCGTCGGCGTACTCGGTGTAGGCGGGGTCGGGACCCGGGTCGCGCTGGGAGATCAGCTCCAGGCGGTGCTCGGCGGCCCGGCCGCGGGCCTGGCTGAGCAGCCCGTTGGCGAGGTGGACCACCTGGGGCGTGGAGCGGTAGTCGCGGACCAGCTTGACCACCGTGGCGTTCGGGTGCCGGGTGCGGAAGTTCAGCAGGTGGTCGGGGGTGGCGCCGGTGAAGGAGTAGATCGTCTGGCTGGCGTCGCCCACGACGCAGAGGCTGTCGCGGTCGCCCAGCCAGAGATCGAGGAGCCGCTGCTGGAGCGGGGAGACGTCCTGGTACTCGTCCACCACGAAGTGCTGGTACTGGCGGCGGATCTGGTCGGCGATGTCGTGCCGGTCCTGGAGGATGCCGACCGTGAGCAGCAGCACGTCCTCGAAGTCGATCACCGAGCGGTCGCGCTTGAGCTCCTCGTACATCGCGTAGATCTGCGAGATCTCGGCCGGGTCGCGCGGCGCCTCGCGGACGGACTTGGCGACGACGGCCGGATAGTCGGCGGGGACGGTCTGGGTGACCTTGGCCCACTCGATCTCGCTGGTGACGTCCCGCAGCTCGTTCCGGTCGAGCCGGACGCGGCAGCGCGCGGCGGCCTCGGCGACGAGCTGGACCTTGCGCTCCAGGAGCCGGGGCAGGTCGCCACCGACGACTTTCGGCCAGAAGTACTGGAGCTGACGGAGAGCGGCGGAGTGGAACGTACGCGCCTGGACGCCCCCCGCGCCCAGCTGCCGGAGCCGGCCGCGCATCTCTCCGGCGGCCCTGTTGGTGAACGTGACGGCCAGCACACTGCCGGACTGGAGTATCCCCGCCCGCACCCCGTAGGCGATGCGGTGCGTGATCGCCCGGGTCTTGCCCGTGCCGGCTCCCGCCAGCACGCACACCGGACCGTGCAGGGCGAGGGCGACCTCGCGCTGCTCGGGGTCGAGCCCGTCGAGCACCGCGTCGGCCGACTCGGGGACCTGCGGGAAGAGAGTGGAGTGCGTTGCTGCTGTCACCCCGCCATGCTGCCAGGTCGGAGGAGGTGGATGCCGTGCGTTGTCCACAGGGCGGGGCGGCCGGTCATACGAATCGGGAATGGCCGCGGGACCCCGTACGTTCTCACTGGGCGGACCCACCCGACCCACCCGCATCCGCTAAGAAGAGGAGCGCCTGGCCATGCAGGGCACTGTGACGATGTACAGCACCACGTGGTGCGGCTACTGCCGTCGGCTGAAGAGCCAGCTCGACCGCGAGGGCATCGCGTACACGGAGATCAACATCGAGCAGGACCCGGACTCGGCCGCGTTCGTGGAGAAGGCGAACGGAGGCAACCAGACGGTGCCGACCGTTCGCATCCTTCCCACCGCCGGGGGCGGCGAGGTCGTGATGACGAACCCGAGCCTCGCGCAGGTGAAGCAGGCGCTCAGCGCCTGATCGCACACGGTCGGACACGGAAGGCCCTCAGCCGGTGAGCACCGGCCTGGGGGCCTTCTCGCATCCGGGGCGGCGACCGCGTGTACCCCACATCGCCGCGCGCAGACACCAGTTCACCCGTGAACAGCATCACACCTGCGAAGTTGTTGATCGACCCCCGACCTGGCACCTATGCTCTCCCCCCGACCGTGATTTGCGTCTGCACAGCCAGGTGGGGAAACAGTGCTCATCCAGAAGACCCCCGTCGCCACAGCGCCACGCGAACCGGCCTTCGCGCCGAGCGTCCCGCCGCTCCCGACGAGCGGAAAGCCCGGACGCCTCCACGTACTCGACGGCATGCGCCTCGCCGCGGCGGTCATGGTGGTGATGTACCACTACATGGCGTACGGCGGCTGGCCCAGGCCGGTCGCGGAGATCTTCCCCGAGACCTTCCCCACCGCCTCCTACGGCTACCTGGGCGTGGAGCTCTTCTTCCTCATCAGTGGCTTCGTCATCTGCATGAGCGCCTGGGGCCGGCCGCTGAAGGACTTCTTCGTCTCGCGTGTGGTGCGCCTCTATCCCGCGTACTGGTTCGCCGTCATCGCCACCAGCGTCGCCGTCGCGCTGATCCCCGGCGGCCGCGACCACCTGCCCTGGAACGACATACTCACCAACCTGACGATGCTGCAGGAGCCGCTGGGGGTCGCCCCCGTCGACGCCGTCTACTGGACGCTCTTCGCCGAGCTCCGCTTCTACCTGCTCTTCTCGCTGCTCGCCTGGTGGGGACTGACGTACCGCAGGGTGCTGCTGTTCTGCTGCGTGTGGGGGGCGGCCACCATCCTGGTCGCCCAGGCGCCGCCCGGCCCGCTGCGTCTGCTCCTCATGCCGGAGCACAGCTGGTACTTCATCGCGGGCATGGCGTTCTACCTGATGCACCGGTTCCGCCCGAACCTGATGCTCTTCGGCGTCATCGGGGTCTCCTACTGCGCCTCCCTCGCGTCCGCGATCGACACGCACAAGCGGCTCACCTTCCTCGGTGACCGGCCGGCCTGGCCCGTGCTCGTCCTGCTCGCCGCCTTCTTCGGGCTGATGGCGCTGGTCGCCACGGGCAAGCTCTCCGGCATGCAGTGGAAGTGGCTGCCGATCGCGGGGGCGCTGACGTACCCGCTGTATCTGCTGCACGAGTTCATCGGCTGGGAGTTCTTCCGCTACTTCAGCCATGCCACGCCGCATGTCTCCCCCTGGGCGCTGATCACCGCCGTGTTCGTGGGGATGCTGGCGCTGTCGTACCTGGTGCACCGTCTCGTCGAGCGGCCGCTCGGCCGGTACCTGAAACGCAATCTCGCCCAGGTCTGAGCCCCATGCGGCGAGGCCCCGCCCGGCAGTGCCGGGCGGGGCCTCTTTTCAGCCACAGGAGCCGATGCGGCCCCGACGGATCAGACCGCGTCGCCGGGCTTCGGGAGCGGCTTGCCGTACCAGAGCTCGATCAGCCGGGAGGCGATCGAGATGCCGTACGGGGGAAGCACCTCGCCCGACTCGAAGCCGGCGGCCAGCTCCTCGCGCGAGAACCAGCGGGCCTCGTGGATCTCCTCGCCGTCCACGTTTATCTCCGAGGACGTGGCGTGCGCGAAGAAGCCCAGCATGAGGCTCGACGGGAAGGGCCAGGGCTGGCTGGCGACGTACTCCACCTCGCCGACCGTGACACCGGCCTCCTCGAAGACCTCGCGCACGACCGACTGCTCGATCGACTCACCGGGCTCGACGAAGCCCGCGAGGGTCGAGAAGCGGCCCTCGGGCCAGTGGACCTGGCGGCCGAGGAGGATGCGGTCCTGGTCGTCGGTGACGGCCATGATGACCGCCGGGTCCGTCCGCGGGTAGTGCTCGGCGCCGCAGGCCTGGCAGCGGCGGATGTGACCGGCGGCCGCGATCACCGTGCGCTCGCCGCAGCGGGAGCAGAAGCGGTGGAGCCGCTGCCAGTTCTCCAGGGCGACGGCGTGCACCATCAGGCCCGCGTCCCGCGGCGAGAGCAGCAGACCCGCCTCGCGAAGCCCGGCGGGCCGGGCGGACTGGTCCATGCGGCCGGGCAGGGCGTCCTTCTGGAGGGCGAAGTAGGAGACGCCGTCGGCGTCCGTGCCCAGGAAGTAGCGGTGCGTCTCGGTGACGGGGGCCTCGAAGGCCGGGGTCATGACGAGTTCGGTACGGCCGTCCGGGGCGTCGTCGATCAGCACCTGACCGCCCGAGACCACGAAGACACGGGTCGTCGGGTGGCTCCAGGCCGCCGCGAGCCAGGCCTCGTCGAGACGGTGGTGAGCGGCACGGTCGATGCCGCTCGGGGCGGTGAGCGAGATCGGCCGGTCCGCGAACTGGCTCTTCAAGGTGGACACAGGTACTTCCAACTCCCCCGGATCGTTGTGTGGGTTCATCGCGCGGCGGTGTGCAGGGCGGCGGGCAGGTCGTCCCACAGATGGGCGGCGGTCTCGACGCCCTTGAGGAGGAGATCGAGCTCGATCTTCTCGTTGGGGGCGTGCCAGCCGTCGGACGGTACGGAGATGCCGAGGAACAGCACCGGCGCGCCCAGGACGTCCTGAAGGTCGGCGGCCGGGCCCGAGCCGCCCTCGCGGGTGTAGCGGACCTTGGCGCCGTCGAAGGCGCGGCTCATGGCGGCCGCGACCGCCTTGAGGGCCGGGTGGTCCAGTGGCGTGAGGCAGGGCCGGGTCGGGGCGCCGAAGACGATCTCGTACCGGATGCCTGCGGGGACACGGGCGGCGAGCCAGTCCCGTACGGCGATTTCGATCTTGGCCGGATCCTGACCTGCCACCAGCCGGAAGGAGAGCTTCAACTGGGCGGAGGCGGGGACGATCGTCTTGCCGCCGGGGCCCTGATAGCCGCCGCCGATGCCGTTGACCTCGGCGGTGGGCCGGGCCCAGACGCGCTCCAGGGTCGAGAAGCCGGCCTCGCCGAGGGTTCCGTGCGACTTGGCCGTGGTCAGCCAGGCGGCCTCGTCGAAGGGCAGCTCGGCGATCAGGGCGCGCTCGGCGTCGGAGAGCTCGGTGACGCCCTCGTAGAAGCCGGGGATGGCGACGTGCTCGTCCTCGTCGTGCAGGGCGGCGACCAGGCGCCCGGCGACGGCGGCCGGGTTGGGCACGGCGCCGCCGAACGAACCGGAGTGGATGTCCTGGTCGGGGCCGTACAGCGCGATCTCGCAGTCCGCGACGCCCCGCATGCCGGTGCAGACCGTCGGGGTGTCCTCGGACCACATGCCGGTGTCGGAGACGATCACGGCGTCGGCGGCGAGCCGGTCCGCGTGGGCCTCGACCAGGGCACGGAAGTGCGGCGAGCCGGACTCCTCCTCGCCCTCGACGATCAGCTTGAGGTTGACGGCGGGCGCGGTGCGACCGGTCGCGGCGAGGTGGGCGCGGACCCCGAGGGTGTGGAAGAACACCTGGCCCTTGTCGTCGGCGGCACCGCGCGCGTACATCCGGCCGTCGGTGACGTGCGGCTCGAACGGGTCCGTACGCCAGCCGTCCTCGCGGGCGGCGGGCTGGACGTCGTGGTGACCGTAGACGAGGACGGTCGGGGCATCCGGGTCGCCGGACGGCCACTCGGCGAAGACGGCGGGAGCGCCGCCGGTCTCCCAGATCTCGACCGTCGTGAAGCCGGTCCCGGACAGCTTGTCCGCGAGCCACCGCGCGCTGCGCCGTACGTCCTCGGTGTGGGCGGGCTGAGCCGACACGGAGGGGATGCGCAGCCAGGCCATGAGGTCGTCGAGGAAGGCGGCACGGTGCTGCTCGATGTACGTGCGCACAGCCTGGGTACGTACGGTCTGGACGGCGCTGTCCGGGGTGTCGCTCATGCTCCTGAGCCTATCCGGCGTCCGGGGTGGCTCTGTCGGGGGCCGGTCCGCCCAGGAGGATCGCCTCCAGCCCGGCACGGCCGGGGAGGGCGCGGGGGCGGACGACCTCACCTGTACGGACGTAGACGAACGCGGCGGCGATGTCGTCCGGGTCGAGGCCGTGCTGCTCGGCCCAGGCGAGGCGGTAGATCGCCAGCTGGAGCGGGTCGGCGGTACGGAGGTGGCTGGTCTTCCAGTCGACGATCTCGTACGCGCCGGTGTCCGGGTCGCGGTAGACGGCGTCGATCCTGCCCCGGACGACCCGGCCCGCGAGGGTGAGGTGGACGGGGACCTCGACGCGGTACGGGGTGCGGTGGGCGTACGGGGTGAGGGCGAAGGCGTCCTTGAGCGCGTCGAGGTCCCGCTCGTCGGCGATCTCCGGTTCGCCGGCGAACTCCTCGCCGCCGGGGAGCTCGTCCGGGCCGAGCATCGGGAGCGGGAGCTCCTCGAACCGGGACTCCACCCACGCGTGGAACCGCGTACCGCGCCGGGCGGCGGGCTGCGGCGGCCGGGGCATGGGCCGTGCCAGCTCCTGCGCGAAGCCGTCGGGGTCGGCGGCGAGGCGGAGGACCTGGGAGGCGGACAGGTAGGCGGGGAGGAGGACGTCGCGGGTGGTGGCGCGGGAGCGGCGGAGTTCTGTGGCGAGGGCGGTGATGTCGCGGTCCCAGGAGGCGATCGTTCTCTGGTCCTCGGGGGTCGTTCGGGTCTCCGGCGCCCGGGGGGCGGGGATCCCGTCGGCCGGGGGCTCCTCGTCCCGGAAGCCGGCCGGGGGCTCCTGGCCCCAGAGGGGTTCCTCCTCGTCCCAGCGGGGTTCTTCGTCGTCCCAGGGGGGTGCCTCCTCGTCGCGGACCGGTTCCTCGTCGGGCCAGAGGTCCTCCGGGTCCCGGGGCGCGGACCCTTGCGCGGGCAGCGCGTTCGTGGGTTGCGCCCACAACGCGGCGCGGACCTGCTCCGCCGCCTTCCTCCGGCGGCGGAGGGAGGTTTCGTCCAGGGGGAGGGGCCAGGCCTGGTCCGCGAGGTGTTCGGTCAGGGACGGGTTCTCGGCGTCCTTCTCCGGTTCGTCCGCCCAGGCCTCGATCTCGCCGAAGCCCGCCGCGCAGTGGTCGTACAGGGCGTGGAGGAAGTCCGAGGGGCCTCGGGGCTTCTTCTGGGCCGGGCCCCACCAGTGCGCGGAGCCGAGGAGGAGGGAGCGGGGGCGTGTGAAGGTGACATAGCCGAGGCGGAGCTCCTCGGTGTGCTGGTGGTCGCGCATCGCCTCCTTGAAGCCCTTCAGGGAGGCGGCGTCCCAGCTGTCGATGCCCGGCAGGGTCGCCGCGTCGCCGCGCAGCGCGTGCGGGAGCACCTGCGGCTGGGAGGTCCAGGACTCGCGGGACCTGGTGCTCGGGAACTGGGCGGAGACCAGACCGGGCACCGCCACGACGTCCCACTCCAGGCCCTTGGACTTGTGTGCCGTGAGGACCTTGACCGTGTTCTCGCCGCCCGGGAGCGCGTTGTCGAGGCCCTTCTCGTACTGCGCGGCCGTGCGCAGGAAGCCGAGGAAGGCCAGGAGTGTCGCCTCGCCGTCGAGGGAGGCGAAGCCGGCGGCTATGTCGAGGAAGTTCGACAGCGTCTCGCGGCGCCGGGCGGCGAGGGCG
The DNA here is from genome assembly GCF_042902595.1 of Streptomyces sp. NPDC012508. Lineage (NCBI taxonomy): Bacteria > Bacillati > Actinomycetota > Actinomycetes > Kitasatosporales > Streptomycetaceae > Streptomyces > Streptomyces sp. NPDC012508. The sequence continues at coordinate 737,173 of NZ_JBIBEO010000003.1, read as the reverse complement.
TGCGGGGAGGCGGAGAGTTCGACCTCGAGGCCCGTGGTGGCGAGGACCCGGTGCAGGACGTCCATCAGGGGGTCGGCGAGCGAGGAGCGCAGTGAGCGCAGCTCGGCGGCGAGCCGCGCGAAGCGGACCCGGGCCTCCGCCGAGAACGGCAGGCCGTCGTCCTCTCCGCCGGAGTCGAGAAACGTGTCGAGAGCGTCTGCGAGCGAGATGACCTCGGCCGGGTCGACGCCCTCGACCGCCGCCGCGAGCCGCAGGTCGGTGTCGGCGTCGTCGTCCCCGCCCCGCTCCCGATGGACGAGCACGCGGGCTCGTCGGCCGAGGAGGGCCAGGTCGCGGGGGCCGATGCGCCAGCGGGGGCCGGTCAGGAGGCGGACCAGGGAGGCGTTGGCCCCGGGGTCCTGGAGGACCTCACAGACGGCGACCAGGTCGGCGACCTCGGGGAGGTGGAGCAGGCCGGAGAGGCCGACGACCTCGACCGGTACGTCACGGGCGACGAGCGCGGCCTGGATGGCGGGGAAGTCGGTCGCCGTACGGCACAGGACGGCGATCTCGCCGGGCTCCCTGCCCGTACGGACCAGGTGGGCGAGGGAGTCGGCGAGCCAGTCGATCTCCTCGGCGTGGGTGGGGAGGAGGGCGATCCGTACCGAGCCGTCGTGCTCCGCGCCGGGCGCCGGGCGCAGCGCCTCCACGCCCGCGTGCATGGCGCGCAGGGGCGTGGCGAGGCCGTTGGCGAGGTCGAGGAGGCGGCCGCCGCTGCGCCGGTTCTCGGAGAGCGCGAAGCGGGTGGCGGGGCTGCCGTCCTCGTACGGGAAGTGGGCGGGGAAGTCGTCCAGGTTGGCGACGGAGGCGCCGCGCCAGCCGTAGATCGCCTGGCAGGGGTCGCCGACCGCGGTGACCGCGTGGCCCGTGCCCCCGCCGAACAGGCCGGAGAGCAGGAGTCGCTGCGCGACAGACGTGTCCTGGTACTCGTCGAGCAGGACGACCCGGAACTCGTCGCGCAGGAGGGCGCCGACCTCCGCGCGCGTGGTGGCCAGTTCGGCGGAGAGGGCGATCTGGTCGCCGAAGTCGAGGAGGTCGCGGGAGCGCTTGGCGGCGCGGTAGCGGACGACGAGGTCGAGCAGCTCGCGGCGGGCGGTGGCCGTCTCGGGAACCTTGCGCAGGTCGGCGTTGGTCAGCTTGGCCCGGGAGAGCGCGTCGAGCAGCTCGGAGTCGTACGTCCTGAGGTCCTCGGGCCGTACGAGGTGTTCGGCGAGCTCGGCGTCGAGGGCGAGGAGGTCGCTGACGAGGGTCGGGAAGGACTTGGTGAGCGCGGGGTACGGTCCGGGCGCCTCGCGGAGCACGCGCGCGGCGAGCTGGTAGCGGGTGGCGTCGGCGAGGAGGCGGGAGGTGGGCTCCAGGCCGATGCGCAGACCGTGGTCGGTCAGCAGCTGCCCGGCGAAGGCGTGGTAGGTGGAGATGCGGGGCTCGCCCGGGGGGTTGTCCGGGTCGATGACGTCGGGGTCGGTCACGCCGGCGCGGACCAGGGCGGTGCGGACCCGTTCGGCGAGTTCGCCGGCGGCCTTGTTGGTGAAGGTCAGACCGAGGACCTGTTCGGGCGCGACCTGGCCCGTGCCGACCAGCCAGACCACCCGGGCGGCCATCACCGTCGTCTTGCCGGAACCGGCTCCGGCCACGATGACCTGCGGGGCGGGCGGCGCGATGATGCAGGCCGTCTGCTCCGGGGTGAACGGGATGCCGAGAAGCTCCTTGAGCTGCTCGGGGTCGGTGATGCGTGCGGTCACCTCAGAGAGGCTAACCGGCCCCACCGACAGAGCCGACCGACCGCGAGGCTTCCCGCAGCGCCCGGGCCGACCCCGCGCCCAGGTCCGGGGGCCTCAGGCGGGCATGCCCGGGTGGGCCTCAGGCGGGCATGCCCGGGTCCAGCTTCGCGATGTCCACCGTCTCGTTCGCCGGCGGTACGACGACCTTGACGGGCTTGTCGTAGTCGGACAGGAGGAGCGTGCTCGGCTCCTCACCACCCGTCTTGACGATCTTGAGGATGTAGGGCTTGCCCTCCTGCGCGACGGAGACCGTGGTCGCCTCGCCGCCCGGCCGCTTCTTCACGAGGGTGGCGACGGGTGCTCCCTCGACCTCGGCGTCCGGCCCCCGGGTCATGCCCTTGCGATCGTCCTTGTCCTCACCGAGGTCGTCCAGCACGGCGTCGAGGTCGCAGACCCCGCTCAGATCGCTGCCGCCGGGCTGCCCGGGCGTGAGTTTCAGCCAGCGTCCCTGGACGAGCTCGATCGTCGCGTCGATCTGGGGCGGGGGCACGCCCTGGGAGGTCATGGAGACCCGCCAGAACTTCTCGTCGCCCTTCAGATACGTGATCCGGTCGGCCTGGCGCAGTTCGCCGGTGCCGCCGTCGACCTTCATCAGCCCCGTGCAGTTGTTCTTGTCGTCGAGCGCGATGTCGAGGTCCAGGGGCTGCCCCTCGGACACGACCCGCCCCGCCATACGGAGGGATGTCGCGGACTGGGTGGCCTGGACGGCCCGGTCGGCGATCGCGTCGGGCGTGAGGTCCTCGAAGGGGTCGGGCGTGGGGGCGAGGGCCGGGGCGGCGGCCACGGCCGGCGGGGCTGTCCGTGCCCAGGCGGCGGGGCCGGCGAACCCGGCTGTCGCGACCGCCGCCGCCGTGCAGACGGCGGCCGCCGCGGTACGGGCCCTGCGGTGGGTGGACGGCGCCATGCGAGCCTCCTCGCGGATTCCCCGTTCACCCACCAGGGTGAGCCCCGAGGCGTGCGCCCGCGACTTCGCCGGGCAGGCGCACACCGTAAAGGGGCTCCGTCGACGGCGATCGTCGGCCGCGTTCGCCGGCGGCCTCAGCCGCGTGGGTCGGCCGCGTTCGTCAGCCGCCGAGCTTCGCCGGGTCCACCACCTGGTCGGCCGGCGGGGCGGTGGCCGTCACCGGCTCGTCGTAGTCGGAGAAGACGATGGTTCCCGGCTCGTCGCCGCCCGCCTCGACGGTCTTGAGGATGAAGGGCTCGCCCTCCTTGGCGACGTACATGGTGAACGTCTCGCCCTTGCTGTCCTTCTTCGTCAGGGTGGCGGCGGGCTTGCCGTCCACCTCGGCGTCGGGGCCCTTGGTCATGCCCTGTCGCTGGTCCTTGTCCTTGTCCATCTGCTTGATCAGGGCCTTGATGTCGCAGAGGTCGGCCAGTTCACCGGCGTTCTTCTTCGACATCTTCATCCAGCGGCCCTTGAGGAGCTCGGCCATGGTCTTGCCCTCCTCGGCGGAGGCGCCGCCCTCACCGGCGGAGACCTGCCAGAACTTCTCGTCGCCCTTCATGTACATGATCTTGTCGGCCTGCAGGATGTCGGCCTTGGCGTCCTTGAGGCCGATGTTTCCGGTGCACGCGCCCTTGTCGTCCAAGGCGAGGTCGATCGTCATCTGCTCGCCGTCGGCCTTGCCGTCGCCGACCATGTGCAGCGAGGACGCGCCCTTCGTGGCCCTCACGGCCCGGTCCGCGATCGAGTCGGCGTCGAGACCCTCGAACGGGTCGACCGGGGCCTTCGTGGTGGTGGCGGAGGCCGCGGGCGTCTTGGTCCCGCCCTGAGCCTTGGTGTCGTCCTTGTCGCCCTTGGAACAGCCCGTCGCAGCGACGACGGTGGCCGCGCAGACCATCGTCGCGACCCAGATCTTCCGGTTGGCCCGCATTGTGCACTCCCTGTGGTTCTTCTTGACTCCCGGGACTGTCCGACCTCTGTGAGGTCCCTATGGATGCATGGCGGGAATGTGACCTCGGCCACGGGGGCCACAGCGGCGTGCGCGGCGCTGCCGGACGGGGCGCGCTACTCCACGACGTGGCGGCCCTCCGGCTGGGCGCTGCAGGCGGACCGGAAGGTGCAGTGGGTGCAGTGCTGGCCGGTGGTGGGGGTGAAGCGCTCGTCGAGGACGCGGCCGGCCGCGGTGGCCAGGAGGTCGCCGACCCACTCCCCCGCCAGAGGCTCCTGGGCCTGGACCTTCGGGAGCGTGTCCCCGCCCTCCTTCTTGGGGGCGGGCTGGCGGAGCTGGACGAGTTCGGCGCCGCCGGGGTCGGGGCGGTTGCCGTCGAAGACCTCGTCCAGGGCTCCTTCGCGTACCGCGAGCTGGTAGACGGCGAGCTGCGGGTGGTGCGCCACCTCGTCCCTCGTCGGCGCGGACTTGCCGGTCTTGAAGTCGACGACGTACGCGCGGCCGTCCTCGTCGGTCTCCACGCGGTCCATGGAGCCCCGGATCCGGACCTCGTACGCGCCGGCTTCGAGGGTCACGTCGAAGTCGTGCTCGGTGGCGGCGGGTGTGCGGCCGCCGCGGTCCATGACGTGCCAGCGCAGGAAGCGTTCGAGCGCCACGCGCGCGTGCTCCTTCTCCTGCGCGGACTTCCAGGGCGCGTCGAAGGCGAGCGCGTCCCAGACCGAGTCGAGGCGCGCCATGAGGACGTCGAGGTCGGCGGGGGTACGGCCGGAGGCGACCTCGTCGGCGAGGACGTGGACGACGTTGCCGAAGCCCTGGGCGGCCGTGGCCGGGGCGGCGGCCTTGACCTCGCGGCCGAGGAACCACTGGAGGGCGCAGGTGTTGGCGAGCTGGTCGAGTGCCGAGCCGGAGAGGGCGACGGGGTGGTCCCGGTCGCGCAGCGGGACCCGGCTGCGGGTGGGCTCGAACAGGCCCCACCAGCGGTCCGGGTGGGCGGCCGGGACCAGCGGCTGGCCCTCGTCGTCGGTGAGCGCGGCCAGCTGGGCGAGGCGCTGTGCGGCGGCGTCGCGAAGCGCCTCGGAGGCGGCCGGGTCGACGGTGGTGGCGCGCAGTTCGGCGACGAGCGCGGCCACCGCGAGGGGGCGGCGGGGGCGGCCGGAGACGTCCTTGGGTTCGGCGCCGAGTTCGGTGAGGAAGCGGGAGGGCTGGTCGCCGTCGTCGGCGGGGGCCTTGACGGCGGTGACGACGAGGCGGTCGCGGGCGCGGGTGGCGGCGACGTAGAAGAGGCGGCGCTCCTCGGCGAGGAGGGCGCCGGGAGTGAGGGGTTCGGCGAGGCCGTCACGTCCGATGCGGTCGGCTTCGAGGAGGGAGCCGCGGCGGCGCAGGTCGGGCCAGAGGCCCTCCTGGACACCGGCGACGACGACGAGACCCCATTCGAGGCCCTTGGAGCGGTGGGCGGTCATCAGGCGGACGGCGTCGGGGCGGGACTGGCGCCTGGAGAGGGTGTCGGCGGCGATGTCCTGGGCGTCGAGCTCCTCGAGGAAGTTGAGCGCGCCGCGGCCTCCGACGCGGTCCTCGGCGCGAGCGGCGGTCTCGAAGAGGGCGCAGACTGCGTCGAGGTCGCGGTCGGCGTTGCGGCCGGCCGCGCCGCCGCGGAGGGCGGCGCGCTCCAGGCGGCCGGGCCAGGGGGTGCCGTTCCAGAGCAGCCAGAGCGCCTCTTCGGCGGTGCCGCCTGCGGCGAGGCGGTTACGGGCCTGCTGGAGCAGCTCCCCGAGCCGCTTGGCGCCACGGGCGTACGACTGGTCGTGCGCGACGAGCCGCTCGGGCTCGGCGAGCGCACGGGCGAGCAGCACGTCGGAGGGTGGCGGCACCTTGTTCCCGCCGGCCCGCTCCTCGTCCCGCAGCGCACGCCCGAGCCGCCGCAGGTCGGCGGGGTCCATGCCGGCGAGCGGCGAGGCGAGAAGGGAGAGCGCGGTCTCGGTGTCGAGCCAGGCGGGGAGGTGCGGGCCGGTGCGGACCGCGTCCGTACGCGGCCGATCCGTACCGGCCACGTCGGCACCAAGCCCGTCAGGGCCGGCCGGGTCCGTGGCCGTACCGGCCGAATCCGTACCGGCCGAATCCGCGCCGGCCGAATCCGCGGCCCTGCCGGCCGGGTCCGTGGCCGTACCGGCCAGGTCGGCGCCAAGCCCGTCCTTGCCGGGCCGCTCCGTACCAAGCCCGTCCGTGCCCTGCCCGTCCGTGCCGGCCTTCGAGGCCGCGTCCGTCAGCTCGTCGGGTCGGACGGTGTCCGGAGTCGTCGGGTCGGCGGCGGCAGACCCCTCGCCGCTCTGGTCCGCCGGGTCCGCGGACTCCGCGGCCTCACGGGGGTCGGGCGCGCGGTCCGTCGGGGTGGCTGCCGCTCGGAGGGCCAGGAGCAGGGGGGCGACCGCGGGCTCGTGGCGGAGGGGGGTGTCGGCGGTGTCCGTCTCCAGGGGGACGCCCGCCGAGGTGAGGGCGCGACGGAGGGTGGGGACGGAGGCCGTCGCCCGGACGAGGACCGCCATGTCGTGCCAGGGGACGCCGTCCTCCAGATGCGCGCGGCGCAGAAGGTCGGCGATGTTGTCGGACTCCGTGGAGGCGGTCGGGTACGTGAAGACCTCCACCCCGCCCCCGCCGCGCACGGCCCCCAGGTCGCGGTGGGCGCGGACCTTGTCGCCGGGCAGCCGGGGCAGCGGCATTCTCCGGGTGAGCTCACGGGTCGCGCCGAGGAGTTTCTCGCCCGAGCGCCGGGACCGCGTCAGGACCCGGACCTCCGCGGGGCGCCCGTCCGCGCCCACGAACGTGTCGGGGAAGTCCAGGATGCCGTTCACGTCGGCGCCCCGGAACGCGTAGATCGACTGGTCGGGGTCGCCGAAGGCGACCACCGTCCTCCCGCCGCCCGCCAGCGCCCTCAGCAGCCGCACCTGCGCCGGGTCCGTGTCCTGGTACTCGTCGACGAAGACCGCGTCGTAGTCGGGCAGCGTCGTCCGTTCCGACAGCAGCACCGCCCGGTGCACCAGTTCCGTGTAGTCGAGCACCCCCTGGAGGTCCAGGACGTCCAGGTACTCCGCCAGGAAGCCGGCCGCCGCCTTCCAGTCCGGCCGCCCCACCCGCTGGGCGAACTCCGCCAGCGCCCGCGGCCCGAGCCCCAGCTCGCGGGAGCGCGCGAGGACCGCCCGTACCTCGTCGGCGAAACCGCGCGTGGTCAGGCAGGCCCTCAGCTCGTCGGGCCACCGCACCCGCGCGAGCCCCGACTTCTCCAGGTCGAGCTGGCCCGCCAGCAGCTCCCGTACGGCGAGGTCCTGCTCCGGTCCCGACAGCAGCCGCATCGGCTCGGCGAACAGCTCCGCGTCCTGGTGCGCGCGGATCAGGGCGTAGCAGTACGAGTGGAAGGTGGTCGCCTGCGGCGGCCGCACCTGGCCCACCCGTCGCCCACCGCCACCCTTGCCGGAGAGCGCTGCGCGCTCGCCCCCTCCGATGCGCGTCGCCATCCGGTCGCGCAGTTCCACCGCCGCCTTGCGGCTGAACGTGAGCACGAGGATCCGCTCCGGGTCCGCGCCCTTCTCGATCCGGGCGGCGACAGCCTCCACCAGCGTCGTCGTCTTTCCGGTGCCCGGTCCGGCCAGGACCAGAAGCGGTCCGCCCGCGTGGTCAACCACTTCCCGCTGCGTTGCGTCAAGGACAGGGGGATCCACCCGCTCCGGCGCGGTACGCACCAGTCGGTACGCGCCCGTGGTCCGCCCCTGGTACGGCGTACGCCGGGTGGTGGAGGAGGAACTCACGTGGATCGACCGGTCCTGAGCGAAGTGGTGGAGAGGTGGAGAGGTGTACGGGGCGAACGACGACGTTACGGGATACGGAGGGCACCCGTGCCGTACTCCGTCCGGGCCTCCGTACCGTCATCGGACCGCTCGGCCTCTCCGGCCATGGGCGAAGCTGTCACGTGTGAGTTCCCGCACGCGGCTCCAGGCCCGCGCCGCCGGCGCCGTCCGCGCCGCCCACCTCATGCGCACCGCCGCCCACCTCATGCGCACCGCCGCCCACCTCATGCGCACCGCCGTCCCCCGCGCTCGCCCCGTCCCAGCGTGCTCGTCGCATGTCGAGCTTCGGCACATGCCCCTCGGCCGAGCGCCCGGCCTGGCGCAGAGGGGTGCCCTCGTCCCGGTAGTGACCGAGGGCGCGCAGCTCGCTGCCCGGCAGCAGCGTGCCGTCCGCCCGCACCACACGCCACCACGGCACGCCCCCGCCGTAGAGGGCCATCACCCGGCCGACCTGGCGCGGTCCGCCCTCACCCAGCCATTCGGCCACGTCGCCGTAGGTCATCACTCGGCCCGACGGGATCAGCTCCGCTACCTCAAGGACCCGCTCCGCGTATTCCGGAAGCTCCTCAACGCTCATCCGCCCCATCCTGCCTCACCCCACCGACAACGCCCCGTTGCCTCCGCAGGCCTCCGCTTCATGCCACCATCGTCCGGGCGGTGACTGGTGATACGAGATCAAGAGCGACAAGACGAACAAGAAGAACAAGAATTCGTACAAGCCGACGAACGTGCGGAACGTACGACACAGGCAGAGACGGACATGGTGATGGGGCACGACGCTCAGCCTCCTGAGGAGGAGGCGCGCCCCGGCATGCCCGCCCATGGCACGCCCGCCCCGGAGAGCGCGACGGAGAGCGCCCCCGACAGCACCCCGGGGAGCGCCCCCGAGATCGTTCCCGGCGGCCGCGAGGCACACGGCCGCGGGCCTGGGCACGGCCACGCGCACGGTCCCTCCCCCGAGCTCCTCCCCGACACCGTCACCGAGGGCGAGCCGAGCGAGCGCGTCTCCCAGGACGAGCCGCTCCTCGCCGCACGGGTGCACCGCCCGTCCGACCTGATGCGGCTGCTGATCGGCGTCGTCGCGATCGCGCTGGTCATCGCCATCGCGGCCTTCGCCCACGGCACGACCTCCGGTCTGGAGGAGGACATCAACAAGGGCGCGGGGGGCGCCCCCGACGTCTTCGTCAAGATCGCCGGACTGGTGTCCAGCATCGCCGTGCTCCTCGTGCCGGTCGCCTTCGCCATCGAGCGGCTGATCAAACGGGACGGGCTGCGGATCGCCGACGGCGTCCTCGCCGCCGTCCTCGCCCACGGAGTGACCCTCGCCACCGACCTCTGGGTCGCCAAGGCCGCGCCCGGCACCATCCAGGACGCGCTGACCCAGGCCGCGACCGGGGGCGGACTCACCGACCCGGTGCACAACTACCTCGCGCCCGTCATCGCGTACATGACCGCCGTCGGCATGGCGCGGCGGCCGCGCTGGCGGGTGAGCCTGTGGGCGGTGCTGCTGCTCGACGCGTTCACGATGCTGGTCGCCGGGTACACCACCGCGTTCTCGATCATCCTGACCGTGCTGATCGGCTGGACCGTCGCGTACGGAACGCTGTACGCCGTCGGCTCCCCCAACGTCCGCCCCACCGGTCAGACCCTCCTCGCCGGATTGCGCCGGGTCGGCTTCCGGCCGGTCACGGCGCTGCGCGCCGAGGGCGCGGGCGTGCCCGACTCCGCCGACAGCGGGGACCGGGGCCGCCGGTACATCGTCACGCTGGAGGAAGGGCCGCCGCTCGACGTCACGGTCGTGGACCGCGAACAGCAGGCGCACGGATTCTTCTACCGCGCGTGGCGGCGGCTGACCCTGCGGGCGATCACCACCCGCCGTTCGATCGTCTCGCTGCGCCAGGCGCTGGAGCAGGAGGCGCTGCTCGCGTACGCGGCGATCGCCGCCGGAGCCAACGCGCCCAAGCTGATCGCCACCTCGGAGCTCGGTCCGGACGCCGTGATGCTCGTCTACGAGCACCTGGGCGGCCGGACCCTGGACTCCCTGGACGACGAGGACATCACCGACGAGCTGGTGCGCAGCGCCTGGCGCCAGGTGCGCGCGCTCCAGTCGCGCCGGATCGCGCACCGGAGGCTCGCCGGGGACGCGATTCTGGTGGATCGTTCCGGCAAGGTGATCCTGACCGATCTGCGGGGCGGTGAGATCGCCGCCGGCGATCTGATCCTGCGGATGGACATCGCCCAGTTGCTCACCACCCTCGGTCTGCGGGTGGGGGCCGAGCGCGCGGTGGCCGGCGCCGTGGACATCCTCGGGCCGGACGCCATCGCCGACTGCCTCCCCCTGCTCCAGCCGATCGCGCTGAGCCGCTCCACGCGCGCGACGCTCAGGCGACTGGCCAGGGAGCGGTCGAAGCGGGAGCGCGAGGCCGTCCTCGCGGCCTCGGAGGCGGCGAAGCGGGCCCGGGTGGAGGCCGCGGCGGCCGCCCCGGAGGCGGCGACCGCCACCGAGCTCAAGGCGGAGCGCAAGTCCGACCGGAAGCTGGAGAAGGCGGAGAAGCAGGCCGAGAAGCGGGCCATCGACGAGGCGCTCGACGACGCCCGCGAGGAGGATCTGCTGGCGCAGATCCGTCAGCAGGTGCTGCTGATCCGGCCGCAGGCGCCGGTCGAGCCGGTCCGTCTGGAACGGATCAAGCCGCGGACCCTCATCAGTCTCATCGCCGGTGCCGTCGCCGCGTACTTCCTGCTCTCGCAGATCGCCCGGACCCCGCTGTCGACGATCAGCTCCGCCGACTGGCGGTGGGTGGCGGCGGCGGTGCTGTTCTCGGCGCTGAGCTACATCGCCGCCGCGATGAGCCTGCTCGGCTTCGTACCGGAGCGGGTCGGGTTCTGGCGGACGGTGGTCGCGCAGGTGGCCGGGTCGTTCGTGAAGATCGTCGCTCCGGCGGCGGTCGGCGGTGTCGCGCTGAACACGCGGTTCCTCCAGCGCTCGGGGGTGCGGCCGGGGCTCGCGGTGGCGAGCGTCGGCGCGTCGCAGCTCTTCGGGCTCGGGGCGCACATCCTGTTGCTGCTCGCCTTCGGCTATCTGACCGGTACGGAGAAGTCGCAGTCGTTCACCCCGTCGAGGAGGGTCATCGCCGGGCTGTTGACGGTGGCGGTGCTGGTGCTCGTGGTGACCGCGATCCCCTTCATGCGGAAGTTCGTCTCGACGCGGCTGCGGTCGCTGTTCGCGGGTGTCGTGCCGCGCATGCTGGACGTCCTCCAGCGGCCGATGAAGCTGCTGACGGGCATCGGCGGAATGCTGCTGCTGACCGGTGTGTTCGTGCTCTGTCTGGACGCGTCGATCCGGGCGTTCGGGCACGACAGCCAGGGGCTGAGTTACGCGAGCGTGGCGGTCGTCTTCCTGGCCGGCAACGCGCTCGGCTCGGCGGCGCCGACGCCCGGTGGCGTGGGTGCGGTCGAGGGTGCGCTGACGTTCGGTCTGGTCGCGGTCGGCCTGCCCCTGGAGGTCGCGACTCCGGCGGTGCTGCTGTACCGGCTCCTGACGCTGTGGCTGCCGGTGCTGCCTGGGTGGCTGTGCTTCAACTGGCTGACGAAGCGGGGCGCGCTCTAGCCCGAGGGCCGCGGGTGGCCGACGCGCGTGGTTCCCCCCGCCCCCGCGGCGGGCGGGACACCCGTGTGGGTGTTCCCCCGCGCGGGGGTGGTTCGTACGGCTCACCATGGGTTCATGCCGACTTCCGCCGCGCAGCGCGCCGCCCTGCTCCTCGCGACCACCGTGTTGCTCGCCGCCGGGGTCACCGGATGTTCGGACAGTGACAGCGACTCCGCCTCCGACGGCCCCACGGACCTCGCCGGGCTCGGCGCGCAGCAGCTGGAGTGGGCGCCCTGCCCACCCCCGTCCGCCGCCGAGGGTGGCGGCCCCGCGCCGTCCCCGCTGCCCGGCGGCACGCCCTGGGAGTGCTCGTTCATGGACGCGCCGCTCGACTACTCCGACCCCGACGGCGAGACCATCGAGCTGGCCCTGATCCGTGCCCGGGCCCGGGACCAGGACCGCCGCATCGGCTCCATGATCTACAACTTCGGCGGCCCCGGAGGATCCGGCGTCACCGGTCTGCCGTCCTTCGCCCCGGACTACGAGAAGCTCCGCTCCCGTTACGACCTGGTCTCCTTCGATCCGCGCGGTGTCGGCCGGAGCGCGGATGTCCAGTGCCTGACCGACAAGGAGCTGGACGCCTACTACGCCATGGACTTCACCCCGGACGACGCCGCCGAGGAGCGGACCCTCTCCGAGGCGCAGAAGAAGTACGCCGCCGGCTGCGAGAAGGAGTCCGGCACCGTCCTCCCCCACGTCGGCACCGAGAACGCCGCCCGCGACCTGGACCTGATGCGCCAGGTCCTCGGCGACGACAAGCTCCACTACTTCGGCATCTCGTACGGCACGGAACTCGGCGGCGTGTACGCGCACATGTTCCCGAAGAACATCGGCCGTGCCCTCTTCGACGCCGTCGTCGACCCGAACTCCGGGACCGAGGCGGGCGCCCTCGGTCAGGCCAGGGGCTTCCAGCTCGCCCTGGACAACTTCGCGAAGGACTGCGTGGAGCGCGGCGACGAGTGCACGCTGCCCGGCTCGACGGTCGACGAGGTCGAGGCGTACATCCTCGACCTCCTCGCCGAACTCGACAAGAAGCCCATCCCCGGGATCGGGGACCGCAAGCTCACCCAGACGCAGGCCACCAACGGCATCGCGCAGGCGCTGTACTCCAAGGAGTTCTGGCAGTACCTGGAGCAGGGTCTCGACGCGGCCGACGGCGGCGACGGCGCGCTGCTGCTCGCCCTCTCCGACTCGATGAACGGGCGCGACCAGAACGGCAGTTACAGCAACATCCAGGCGGCCAACGCGGCCATCAACTGCGTGGACTTCAAGGAGCGCTACACCCTCGGCCAGGCCAAGGAACGGCTCCCCGAGTTCCGTGAGGCGTCGGCCGTCTTCGGCGACTACATGGGCTGGGGCCTGTCGAGCTGCTCCCAGTGGCCGGTCCCGGGCACCTGGGAGCACCCCGACGTCTCCGCGCCCGGCTCCGCCCCGATCCTGGTGCTGGGCACGACGGGCGACCCGGCCACGCCGTACGAGGGCACACGCGCGATGGTGAACGCGCTGGGCACGGGTGTCGGCGTGGAGCTGACGTACGAGGGCGAGGGCCACGGCGCGTACAACGGCGGCAACGCCTGCGTGCAGGACACGGTCAACGCGTACTTCCTGGACGGGAAGGTGCCGGCCTCGGGGACCGTCTGCGAGTAGCCCCCGCCGCGCCGCCTAGGATGGCGGCTTTCCGGTACGGATCACGGGGGTTGCGCGACATGTCCATACGGATACGGGTGGCGGCGCTGGCCGTCACCGGGCTGCTGGCCGCCGGCTGCACGAGCCCCTCCGGCGAGACCGCACGGCCGTCCACCGACGGCAAGCCTTCGCGGGAGGCCGCCTCGCCCTCGCCCCCGGGCACGCTCCCCGCCTCGCTGACCGGCCAGCGCCCCTCGTGGAAGCCCTGCGCCGCCCCCGAGGGCGGTGAGAAGCCCGGCGCCGACTGGCGCTGCGCCGACGTCCGGGTCCCCCTCGACCACGGCCGGCCCGACGGCGAGACGATCGAGATCGCGCTGATCCGCAAGGAGGCCCGCGACAAGAGCGGGCGGATCGGCTCGCTGCTCTTCAACTTCGGCGGCCCTGGCGCCTCGGGCGTCGACATCCTCCCCCGCGCGGCCCAGGAGTACGGCGGGCTGAACCGCCGTTACGACCTCGTCGGCTTCGACCCGCGCGGCGTCGCGCGGAGCTCCGGCGTCGTGTGCCGGGACGACAAGGAGCTGGCCGCCGCCGAGGCCGGTACGGACGTCACGCCGGACACGGCGGCCGAGGAGGCCGCGTTCGTCGAGGACGGCGCCTCCTTCGGCGCCGGCTGCACCCGCCGCTCCGGCACGGTCATCCCGCACACCACGACCAGCAACACCGCCCGCGACCTGGACCTCATCCGGCACGTCCTCGGCGACGACAAGCTGAACTACTTCGGCATCTCCTACGGCACCCAGCTCGGCGCCGCCTACGCCCATCTCTTCCCGTCGCGTGTCGGCCGGACCGTCCTCGACGCGGTCGTCGACCCCACGGCCGACGGCACGGGCCACGCCCGGAACCAGACGATCGGCTTCCAGCGGGCCCTGGACAACTACTTCAAGAGCACCGGCGAGAGCCCCGCCGAGGGGACCGCACGGACCGTCCGTCTCCTGGAGAGGCTGGACCGGGAGCCGCTGCGCGTGGGTGACCGGAAGCTGACCGAGGGCCTCGCCGTCACGGGCATCGCGATCACGCTGTACGCGCAGAGCAACTGGCCCCTGCTCACCTCCGCCCTGGAGAAGGCCGAGCGCGGCGACGGCTCCGAGCTGCTGCGCCTCGCCGACTGGTACAACGACCGGGACGAGAAGGGCCATTACGGCACCCAGTCCCACTCCCAGCGGGCGATCTCCTGCGCCGACTCCAGCGAGCGCCCCACGAGCGCGCAGGCGAAGGCCCTGCTCCCCGAGTTCCGCAAGCTCTCGCCGGTCTTCGGAGCCTTCCTGGCCTGGGACACGGCCGGCTGGTGCGCGCAGTGGCCGGTGAAGGGCGAGCGGGTCGACCCGGACGCGAGCGCACCTGGCGCCGGGCCGATCCTGGTCGTCGGGACGACCGGTGACCCGGCCACCCCGTACGAGGGCGCCGAGCGGATGGCGAAGGAGCTGGGCGCCGGCGTCGGCATCCTGGTCAGCAACGAGGGCGAGGGGCACGGCGCGTACGGCACGTCCTCCTGCGTGACGAAGACGGTCGACGCCTACCTGCTCGACGGCAAGGTGCCGGCGTACGGCACGCGCTGTTCCAGCGGGACGGCGCGCAGCGGGGCATGAGAGAGGGCCCGGACCTGATGTCAGGTCCGGGCCCTTCCGCATGGTCCCTACGGGTTCCTAGTAGACCGGCTTCTCGGGCTCGATCTGGTGCACCCAGCCGATCACGCCGCCGCCGACGTGCACCGCGTCCGCGAAGCCCGCGGACTTGAGCACGGCAAGGACTTCCGCACTGCGGACACCCGTCTTGCAGTGCAGGACGATCCGCTTGTCCTGCGGCAGGTCCTGGAGGGCGGTGCCCATCAGGAACTCGTTCTTCGGGATCAGCCGCGCGCCGGGGATCGAGACGATCTCGTACTCGTTGATCTCCCGGACGTCGATGATGTCGATGTTCTCGCCCTCGTCGATCCACTCCTTGAGCTGCTTGGGAGTGATCGTCGAGCCGAGCGCCGCCTCCTGGGCCTCCTCCGACACGACGCCGCAGAACGCCTCGTAGTCGATGAGCTCGGTGACGGTCGGGTTCTCGCCGCAGACCGCGCAGTTCGGGTCCTTGCGGACCTTCACCTGGCGGTACTGCATCTCCAGGGCGTCGTAGATCATCAGCCGGCCGACCAGCGGGTCGCCCACGCCGGCCAGGACCTTGATCGCCTCGGTGACCTGGATGGAGCCGATGGACGCGCAGAGCACGCCCAGGACGCCGCCCTCGGCGCAGGACGGGACCATGCCCGGCGGCGGGGGCTCCGGGTAGAGGCAGCGGTAGCAGGGACCGTACTCCGACCAGAAGACGGAGGCCTGGCCGTCGAAGCGGTAGATCGAGCCCCAGACGTACGGCTTGTTCAGCAGCACGCACGCGTCGTTGACGAGGTAGCGCGTGGCGAAGTTGTCCGTGCCGTCGACGATCAGGTCGTACTGGCTGAAGATGTCCATCACGTTCTCGGCCTCGAGCCGCTCTTCGTGGAGGATCACGTTCACGTACGGGTTGATGCCGAGGACCGAGTCCTTGGCGGACTCCGCCTTGGAGCGGCCGATGTCCGCCTGGCTGTGGATGATCTGGCGCTGCAGGTTCGACTCGTCGACCTCGTCGAACTCCACGATGCCGAGCGTGCCGACACCGGCCGCGGCCAGGTACATGAGGGCCGGCGAGCCGAGGCCACCGGCGCCCACACAGAGCACCTTGGCGTTCTTCAGCCGCTTCTGCCCGTCCATCCCGACATCCGGGATGATCAGGTGGCGGGAGTACCTGCGGACCTCGTCTACGGTGAGCTCGGCAGCCGGCTCGACCAGGGGTGGCAGCGACACGGGGGCTCCGTTGGTCGGTATGTCAGTACGGTTGTTCTCCCCGTAACACTGCCACGGCCCTTCTCATTCCGAGACACCCGGTCCAATGCGCGAGACGATTTCGTCCCAGTAGCCGGGCAGAGTCTGGAATGCACCGGTATGCCCGAACCGGTCTGCGTGACCCGCGTGACCTGTGTGATCGGTGAAGAAGATCGTGCCCGCGCCCTGCCAGCGGGCGATCCGCATCGCCTCGTCGAGGTGGCTGCGCGGCACCCCGTGGACGAGGTGGACGAACTTCTCCGGCGGGTACTCGGCCGTCCACTCGGCCACCTGTGACCAGCGGTAGTCGGCCCACGCCCCGGAGAAGGTGACCAGCTGGTCGGCGGCCTCGGCATAGCCCGGGTACGGATGGGTGCCCTGGCTCAGGACGAGATGCGCCGAGCCGTCGAGCACCGCCTCCAGGGTCGCCGTGAGGCGCCTCACCTCGGGCAGGTCGGCCCGGTCCGTGGGACAGCGATCCAGATAGAAGCCGTCGACCTTGTACCAGTCGAGGAAGCGGTGGGCGTCCGAGACGATCTCGCCGAAGGCGCGCGAGCCGTGGCTGAGGTCCAGATGCCCGAGGACCCTCACGCGCGCGTTCTTGAGCCTGCCGGCCGCCTCCAGACAGTGCGGGTCGGGCCGGTCTCCCGGCCCCTCGGCGACGTTGAGCACGGCCCAGTGCAGGGGGGTGCCGGGGCGGGTCAGCTCGGCCCATTCGACGCGGGCGAGGAGCGGGTGGGCGTAGCCGGGGACGCCGACGCCCATCTCCTGCTCCTGGACGGCGCCGGCGGTCGTCGTGGGGGTGATCAGATGCGGCATGCCGCCTCCATCCAGATGTCGGCGAGGGATTCCTCGAGGTTGATCCGGGGCCGCCAGCCCAGCCGGTCGCGGGCGGTGCGCACGTCGGCCTGCTGCCAGCTGCCGCAGCCGTCGGGGTACGGGTAGGGCGCGGCGGCCAGCTGCTCGGCGATGCTCTCGGTGCGGGGGGCGCCGATCACGGGCCGCTGGGGCGGGCCGTCGAGTTCGTGCAGGGTCCCGGCGTAGCCCGCGACCCTGGCGAGGACGGCGGCGGCGTCGCGGAGCTTGACGGCACGTCCGGTGCCGATGTTGACGACGCCCTGGGCGGCGGAGAGCGAGGCCGCGTGGACGGCGCGGGCGACGTCGCGGACGTCGACGAAGTCGCGCTGGACCCCGAGGCCGCTGAGCTTGAGCTCGCCGTCGCCGGCCTGCATGGCGCGGCGCATCGCCTCGGCGAGGCGGCCGAGCGGGGAGCCGGCGGGGGTGCCGGGGCCGACCGGGGAGAAGACCCGGAGGACGACGGCGTCGAGTCCGGACCCGAGGACGAGTTCGGTCGCGGCGAGCTTGGAGACGCCGTACGGGCCGCCGGGGCGGGGCACGGCGTCCTCGGCGGTGGAGGAGCCGGGCTGGGAGGGGCCGTACTCCGAGGCGCAGCCGACCTGGACGAGCCGCGCGCCGCAGCCGCTGCGGCGCAGGGCCTCGCAGACGGTGGCGACGGCGACGGTGTTGTGCCGGGTCAGGTCGCGGGCTCCGCCGCGGGTGGCGCCGGCGCAGTTGACGACGACTCCGGGGTGGACGGCGTCGAGGAAGCGGGTCAGGGCGCCGGGGCTGCCCCCGGCGAGGTCGAACCGCACGTCGGCGTCGTCGCCCCGGCCGAGGGCCGTGAGGTGCACGGCCGGGTCGGCGAGCAGCCGGTCGGCGACGAAACGTCCGAGGAATCCGTTGGCTCCGAGCAGCAGCACCCTCATCGTGCGGCCCCTTCGTGCCGACCGGCCGTTGCTGGAAGTTGGGAGGTCATGTCTCTTTCGTCTCCTTGGGATGGGGTCCTGCGCGGTGGGTGCGCCCGCGGCGTCGGCTCCGCGGGTGCGCCGGGGTTCAGGGGGTCTGGTGGCGGTCCGGCCGGATCAGGGGGCGGGGGCCGGCGCCTGGGCATGGGCCGAGGCCCGGGAGAGGGTGGCGGTGGCGTGGACGAGGAGGCCCAGCGCCGCGCCGCCGCAGACGAGGGCGGGTACGGCTCCGGGGCCCCAGGTGTCGACGAGGGCGCGGACGGGGGCGGCGAGGAGGTCGCAGCCGGGGATGCGGCCCGTGAGGACGCTCGCGAGGGCGAGGGCCTCGGCGGCGCAGGCGGCGGCCAGGCCGCTCGCGGCGGTCTCGGGGAAGCCGTGGACGGTGAGGAGCCGGGCGAGCAGGAACAGGGTGCCGAGGGCGAGGGCGCCGGGTGCGAAGCCGGTCAGGGTCAGCAGGCCGGCGAGGACGGCGAGATGGAGCGCGACGGTGGCGAGGAGCACCGGGCGCGTGCCGGCGGCGAAGTCCTCCAGCCCGCGGCTGACGGCGAGCCTGCGGCGGGCCCTGATGGCGAAGAGCCGGGCGCACCAGGCGGCGGGGGCGACGGCGAGGGCGAGGCCGAGGAGGGGGGCGGGGGTGACGGGCCAGGCTCCGTCGGGTCCGCCCGTGAGGGTGGCCTGGAGGAGACCGTCCCCGCCGAGCGCGTACGCGAGGAGCCAGACGGTCCAGACGCGGGCGGCGGGGACGGTGCGGCCGGCGGCGCGCAGGGGGCCGCGCCGTACGGCGACGGCGAGCGCGGCGGCCAGGCCGAGGACCCCGGCCGCGCCGACGGCGAGGCGCACGGGCCCTTCTGTGAGCGCGAGTCCGGTGACGGTGAGGGCGGCGACGGCGCCGGGCGCCAGGGCGGCCAGGGTCCACCCGGCCCACCCGGCGTGCGCCTCCCCCTCCGGCGCGGGGCGCGCGGGCGCCCCGGTTCCACGCGGCACGCGCGCGTACAGCTCTTCGGCGAGCGAGAAGACGTCCCGGTGCCGGAAGCGGGCGGCGGTCCGGTCGGTGACGCCGTGCGCTTCGAGCCCGGCGGCGATCTCCAGCGGATCGACGGCCCGCTCGCACAGCTCCCGGTGCCGGTGCATCAGCGCCTTGACCGGGTCGGCGGGGCCCCGCCGAGCGGGCTTCGGCGGGACGTCGCCGGGCGCCTCGGGGGCCGGGGCGCCCAGGCCCGGGCCCCCCGGAGCAGCCTCCGGGGCGCCGCCCCTCGGGTGCGCGGCGACCCCGGCCTCCGGGGGCGTGGTGCCCCCGGCCTCGAACGCCTCCGGCGCGGGAGCGGCGGGCGGGTCGCCCTGCGGGCGGACGCCCTCGGTGCGCGGGCCCGGGACGGCACCGGACTGCGGGTCGGATGTCCGCCGCGCGCCCCCCGGCGACCGAAGGTCGAGGCCTTCACCGCCCGACAGGGGCGCCGCGGGGGGCGGGGGTCCGGGGACGAGCGCCTCCGTACGCCACTCTCCGCCGCTCGGCGCCTCCGGACGCGCGATCGAGGGGCTCGACGCCGTCGGACGCGCGATTCCGGCGCTCGACGCCGTCGGACGCGCGTGCCCGGGCTCGGGCGCCACCGGACGCCACTCTCCGGCGCCGGGGTCGGGGCGGCAGGTCGCTCCCGAACCAGAGCCTGCATTCGTGCCCGCGCCCGCGCCCGTACCCGTGCCCGTGCCCGTGCCCATACCTGCGTCCGTGCCCGCGCCCCTGCCTGACCCCGTGCCCGTGCCCATACCTGCGCCCGTGGCCACCGTGGCGGAGCCCGCGTGTCCGGCGTCGGTCCCGCGTCCCAGGGGGCCCGGCCTCTCGGGGCCTTCCGTCGTGACGGAGACCGTCACGGCCACGGTCAGGGCCGTCGTCTCGAGGAGCGCCTCGGAGCGGGAGTCCCAGGGGCCGGGGGTCATGGGGGCGGCGGGGCCGCGCATGGGGGTGCCTCCTTCAGGCATCGGGGTCTCCCGGTCCGGTGGTCGCGCTCACGGGCTGGTCCGCCCAGGTGCCGGGGACGTACGCCTCCGCCGGGTGCGCGAAGGGCACGCCCTCCGCGGCACGGCGGCGCACCGGCGAGTGGGAGAGCAGTTCGAGGTAGATGCCGCGGAACGCGGCCAGGTTCTGCTCGACGGTGAAGAGTTCGAGCGCCCGGGCCCGCGCTGCCGCCCCAAGCCGGTACCGGCGCTCGGGGTCGCGCAACAGCGCCAGGCACGCGTCGGCGAGCGCCCGCGGATTGCGCGGGGGCACGACGAGTCCCGTGCCGCCGATGACCTCGACGACCGCGCCCACGTCCGTCGAGACCGTTGCCCGCGCGCAGAACATCGCCTCGACCAGGCTGATCGGGAATCCCTCCACGACGCTGGAGAGGACGACGACCGCGCCCGCCGCGTACGCCTCGGCGAGCGTCGGCGCCTCCGGCCCGCCGATCTCCTCGAAGGAGACCGGGTTCTCGCCGACGGCGTGCGCCCCCGGCGCCTCGTCGGGGAAGAGCTGGGCGGCGAGCGCCTTGCAGTGGGCGACGTACGCGTCGGCCCCGGGCTCGCGCACGGGCGCGGCGATGATCCGCAGCCGTACGTCCGGCTGGGCCTTGCGCACCTCCGCGAAGGCGTGCAGCAGGGCGATCAGGTCCTTGGCGGGTTCGACCCTGCCGACCCAGACGAGGGTCGCCGGGTCACCGCTCTCCTCGTCCTCGCCGACCTCGGTGAACCGATCGATCTCCATGCCCGGGTAGACCGTGCGCAGCTTGGCGCGGTCGGCCCCGCACCTCTCCTGCCAGCGCCGGGCGTGCGTGTTGCCGGGGGTGAGGAGCGCGGCCTGCCGGTAGACCTCGCCGGCCAGCCGGCCCTGGAAGGCGGCGAGCAGCGCACGGACGGGAGCGGACCGGGGCGCCTCGGTGGTGGCGAGGTAGTGCGCGCGCAGCTGGACTCCGTACTCGGTGACCAGCAGCGGAGTGCCGAAGAAGCGTTTGGCCAACAGGCCGGGCAGCGCCGCGGAGCCGCCGGACGCGGCGTGGCAGAGGTCGACGGCGCCGAGGCCGTCCTCGCCGTACCAGTCGAGCGACAGCGGGCGCAGGGCGCGCTCCAGTTGGTCGACGGTGTCGAGGTAGTCGGGCACGGCGGCGTCGGCCACGCCCCGGCGTGCGCCGGGCGCGCGGCAGGCGGACTCCAGTGTGCGGACGGCGAGTTCGGAGCGCAGGGCCGCGTAGAGGCCGCCGCGCTCGCCGGCGAGTTCGGCCAGACCGTAGAGTCCGTCGGCGAAGCAGCGGGCGGCGGTCGTGTCGTCCTCGGCGCAGACGCCGGTCACGAGCGCGCCGAAGTTCTCGGCGAAACGGCGTCGTTCGCGCCGCCCGTAGGTGTGGCCGTCGTCCTCGGGGGCCCAGAGCGAGGCCGTGCGGACGCGCTGGACCTGCGGGGGCAGGTCGACCCAGCCGCTCTCCTCCTGCCGGGCGGTGCGGCTGAGGGCGTACACGTGGAACTCGTGCGGAGCGAGCCCGCGCACGAGCCGGTCGCACCAGAGCCTGGACTCACCCGTGGCGTACGGGTAACCACCCTCCGTAAGCAGTCCGATCCGCATGAGTACACCCCCGATCTCGCTTGACTCCCGGCCGCCGTGGGTTCGGCGACTCGCAGCGGGAAGAACGTAAGCGGATGTAGCGGTGGGGGGGGGGGGGGGGGGGGGGGGGGGGGGCCGCCGCGGGGGGGGGGGGGGAGAAGTTCACAAAAACAACCACCCCCAACAAGAGACGGGAGGC
>NZ_JBIBEO010000003.1:0-715868 GCF_042902595.1 Streptomyces sp. NPDC012508 | reverse complement strand
CACACCCCCCCCCCCCCCCCCCCCCCCCCCCCCCCCGGGGTCCCCCCCGGCCCGGGGGGTTGCCGGGGGGGGGGGGGGTGGGCGCGGGGGGGGGGGGGGGGGGGGCCGGGGGGGGGGGGGGCCCCCCCCGCCACCGGAAGGGGTGAATGCACGTAACTTTCACACCCCGGTCGCGTTCCGTCGCGTTACGGGGCGTCTCGCTCACTCAGAGTCATGCTGCGGCCAGCTCCTGGCGACGCCGGACGGCGTCGCTCAGGGAGCCTCCGGGGACTCGTCAACTCCCGGGGTGCACCCAGGGGTTGGGGCGGCACTTGATGCCGTCGACGTCCAGGGACTTGGTCTGCTGCTGCATCACGGGCGCGAGGGCACCGGGGGTGCGGCAGCTGACGTGGCCGTGACCGAGCCGGTGTCCGACCTCGTGGTTGATGAGCATCTGGCGATAGGCGAACATCGCCTTCGCGCCGAAGGTGTCCGACCCCTGCGCCCAGCGGAAGGCGTTGATCATCACGCGAGAGGTGGACGCGGAGTCGCAGGACACGTTGTCGACGGTGGTGTCCAGATCGGATTTCGCGCACCAGACGCCGGTGGTGCCGGGGCTGGCGAGCGTGATCACGAACTCCGGGTCCCCACTGGAGATCCGCTCGAAGGTCATGGCGCCCTTGCCGGCCCAGCTGCGCTCGTCGTTCAGGGTCTTCTGCACGGCCTCGGCGAAGAGCTTCGGGTCGAGCCCCAGCCCCTTCTCGACGTCGACCCGGTAGCGGATCTTCCGCCCCTTGCCCGGCGCCTTCTCGAAGCCGCCCACGGCCTCGAACTCGCCCGAGCCCTTCAACTTGGGGTCGATGGGGAACTGACGAGCCATCAACTGCTCGTACGTGGGCGGCTTGGCGGGTTCGGCGGGCGCCGCGTTCGGGGGCGCGGGCCGCTGGTCGGAGCGCGAGGCGCCGCCCTTGTCGACGGCCCGGTCCGTGGGCGCCTCCGCCGAGCGGGCGACGGCGGTGCCGGCGCCCTGGTCGGTGACCTGGCCGGCCACGACGACGGCGAGCACGGTGGTGACGGCGGCGGCGGCGATACCGGTGAGTGCCCGGCCCTTGCCACCCGTCTTGGCCGGCGGCTCCTCGGGAAGCTCCTCCGGAACGTCGTCGGGAAGGTCCTCGGGGTCACGCTCCCGGCGCGGGGCGGGGATGAAGGGGGTGCGCCCGGTGGTCTCCGCGGCCCCCGCCTCGTCCGGCGCGTTCCCGCGGATGCCCGGCCGGTCGCCGTAGCGCCCGGGGGGCCGGGGGGCCGTGTCGGTGTGTTCCGGGTGCCCGCCCCGTACGGCCGTGTCGACGGGGGCGGTGTAGACGGGGGTGCCGTGCATCGGCGTGTCCCAGACGGGACGGCCGCCGCCGCCCTGACCGCGCGGGCCGGGCTGCGGCGCCCCGTAGGCGCCGGGCCGCTGCCCGTAGGTGCTGGGCCCTTGTCCGTAGGTGCTCGGCGCCGCCCCGTAGGGGCCCGACCCCTGCCCGTACGGGGGCGAGCCCTGGCCGTACGCACGCGGGCCCTGCCCGTAGCCGCCCTGGGTGTTCCCGGTCTGCTGTTCACGGGCCCCCTGGGCGTACGGATCCGGAGGGCGCGTGCCCTGCCGCGGCTCCTGGTACCGCTCCTGGGGGCCTGTGTCCTCGCCGCCCTGTGCGCGCCTTCGGCGTCCCGTCCCCTGCCCCGCGGCTTCCCGCCGCCCCGGATCCGCGGGGGGAGCGGGCGCGGGGCCCTTGCGACTATGTCGTCCCACGCCCCGGATCAGCTCCCGCCACTGTCGCCGCTGTTGCCACTGTCACCGCTGTCACCGCTGTCGCCGTGCTTCTCTGCGTTCTCTACGCGGTCGTCGCTCTGTCCGTTCAATTCGATCAGTTCCCGTACGGCCTGGGCGACCGTCTCGGGGTACTCCATCATGGCGACATGCCCGGCGTCCGGGAGGGTCAGGAGGCGCGAGCCGCGGAACGCGGCGGCCGCCCTGCGCGCCATCCGGTAGGAGACGAGCTGGTCACGGCCGCCGTAGATGAGCAGCGTGGGCGCCAGCACCCGTTCGGCCTGCCGCCAGAGACCGTGTTGACCGCCGAGCGTGTACGCGTCGACGATGCCGCGCGAGGAGCGGGCCATCACGTCCCAGAAGTACGGGAGCTCGAGGCGCCGCTCCATCTCCTCCACGGCGTGCCGGAGGCCCTCGTCGGAGACCCGGCCGGGGTCGCCGTAGCAGAGGGCGAGCATCCCGCGGACCCGCTGCTCCGGCGTCCAGCCCTTGGTCAGCTTCGCGAAGAGGGGGGCGACGCCCGGCATGGCCAGGATCACGGTCGGCCATGCGGTGCGCTGGGCGCGCAGCTCGGGCAGGGCCGGGGAGACGAGAGTGAGGGTACGGACCAGGTCGGGACGGACGGCGGCGACCCGGGTGGACACGGCTCCGCCGAGCGAGTTGCCGATCAGATGGACCGGTCCGCGGCCGGAGGCGTCGAGGAACCGGATGATGGCCCGCGCGTGTCCGGTGACCGAGTAGTTGCCGTCGTCGGGCGGCGGGGAGTCGCCGAAGCCCGGCAGGTCGACGGCCTCGCCGTCGACGAGGTCGGCGAGCAGGGGCATCAGCGCCGACCAGTTCTGGGACGAGCCGCCGAGGCCGTGGACGTAGAGCGCGGGCGCGAGTCCCGGCCGATCGCCGGGGCGGGCGCGGACGGTGAGCGTGAGCCCGGGCAGCGCGACGGAGCGCAGCTTCTCGCCGTCGGCGACCCGTACGGCGCGGGTCCGCGACGAGGACGGTGCGGCAGCGGTCCGGGTCTCCGGCAGCTCGGTCGACGACATGGCCGCAATATTACGAGACGATCACGCGGGGGCGCGTGTGTGTGGCGTCACAGGTTCGGGTGCGCCGCGCGGAGTGTGCTCCTACGCTCATAGTGAGGGCCATCGGAGAGGACCCGCATGCTGGAAGGAATCCGCATGACTGTCGATCCGAACGAGCCGGACACATTCGCCGAGGAAGAGGACGACGTGCTCGACGAGGAAATCCCTGAGGCCGACGCGGCCGAGCAGCGCACGGAAGTGCAGCAGCGCGAGGACGAGCCGCACACCCATGTCGAACGGGACTCCGCGAACGAGGCGGACTCGTCCGAACAGGCGCGTGTCGTGGCGCTCGACGAGGACGACTACCGCTGATTCGTTCGGTTCAATGTTGGACCGCCTATCGCCCTCGGCGTCCGGTCCGTGAAATTCTGCGTCCGCACCGCGCACAGCCGGGTTACCCAAAAGTACGATGGCGGGCGCGGCGCCACACAGCGCATGGATCGATTTTTGGGAGGCGGCGTGACAGCCATCGAGCAGACAGAGGCAGCACGCCCTCGGGGCACGCGCCTGCCGCGCCGAGCCCGACGGAACCAGCTCCTCGGGGCGGCCCAGGAGGTGTTCGTCGCCCAGGGGTACCACTCCGCCGCGATGGACGACATCGCGGAACGCGCGGGTGTCAGCAAGCCGGTGCTCTACCAGCACTTCCCAGGGAAGCTCGAGCTCTACCTGGCCCTGCTCGACCAGCACTGCGAGTCGCTGCTCCAGGCCGTGCGCACGGCGCTGGCGTCGACGACGGACAACAAGCTCCGGGTCGAGGCGACGATGGACGCGTACTTCGCGTACGTGGAGGACGAGGGCGGCGCGTTCCGGCTCGTCTTCGAGTCCGACCTGACCAACGAGCCGGCCGTGCGCGAGCGCGTGGACCGGGTCAGCCTGCAGTGCGCCGAGGCCATCTCCGACGTGATCGCCGAGGACACCGACCTCTCCAAGGACGAGTCCATGCTGCTCGCGGTGGGTCTGGGCGGTGTGTCGCAGGTCGTCGCGCGCTACTGGCTCTCCAGCGAGTCGGCCATCCCGCGCGACAAGGCGGTGGCGCTGCTGACCTCGCTGGCGTGGCGCGGTATCGCGGGCTTCCCGCTGCACCCGACGGACGGCCAGCCGCTCAACGACGGCCACTGAGCCCGCGTGTTCGCTCCTGGCGTTCCGCCGGTGCGCCGTACGGATCGCCTCACCGGGCTAATGTGTGCAGCGTACGGCGCGGGAGACGCGCAACGCTGACCGTTCGGAGGGACATAGCCGTGGAGGTCAAGATCGGCGTGCAGCACGCACCCCGGGAGATCGTTCTGGAGAGCGGGCAGTCCGCCGAGGAGGTCGAGCGCGCAGTGGCCGACGCGCTGGCCGGCAAGGCGCAGCTGCTCAGCCTCACGGACGAGAAGGGCCGCAAGGTCCTGATCCCGGCCGACAAGATCGCGTACGTGGAGATCGGCGAGCCGGCGGTGCGCCGGGTGGGCTTCGGCGCGCTCTGAGACGTACGGAGTACAGGAGAAGGGCCCGGCGGATTCGTCCGCCGGGCCCTTCGTCCGTTCGGGTGGGCTCCGGGTCCGGCGCGGTGCGCGGATACGGGCCGAAGGTGCAGGTGAGGCGGGCGGGGAGGATTGCGTCGGAGTCGGCCCGGGTAGGACCGCCTACGACCGAATGTCCCGCCCCGCACCGCACGCGAGGTGATCCCGTGTTCCTGGAAGCCCTCGGCTCCGCACTGCTCGGACTCGCCCTGGCCTGGGCGGCCGTGCACCGGCTGCCCGACCGCCTCCCCGCACGAGGGGTCGTTCTCACCACGGGCACGCTCGGCGCCGTCTTCGGCGCCCTGGTGACCCATGGCGCGCTCGGCCCGGGCCACGCCCTGGCGACACTCATCGGGGCCGTGGCGATCGCGACGGTCCTGCTCTCGCTGCTGATCCGCCCGGCCTCGCGCCGACTGCGCCGATCAGCGGCGGCGTGAACAGCGCCCACCCCACCACGTACCAGAGCCTCGACGGACCACACGTCGGCGGCCCCGCGGCGGCGGCCCCGCGGCCTGAGCCGCGGGGCCGCCGACGCGCTTGTCCGGTGGTGACGCGAGGGACGCGACCGGTCGTTTCGTGACCAGCCGGTCGTCGTGACCAGCCGGTCGTGTCGTGACCGGCCGGTCGTGGCGTGACCAGCCCGTCGTGACCGGTGGCGGGGTTACGCCGCCAGGCCCAGCGCGGCCATGCGCTTCGTGTGCGCCTCGGTGATCCGGGAGAACATCCGGCCGACCTCGGCCAGGTCGAAGCCGGCGGCCATGCTGTCGACTCCGCCGACGAGCATCGTGGAGAGGGCGTCGCGCTCAGCGACGACCCGCTGGGCCTGCGAGAGCGCCTCGCCCATCAGCCGGCGCGCCCACAGCGCGAGGCGGCCGCCGACGCGCGGGTCCGCGTCGATCGCGGCGCGCACCTTCTCGACCGCGAAGTTGCCGTGGCCGGTGTCGTCGAGGACCGACAGCACGAGCCGCCGCGTGTCGGAGTCGAGCCGGGCCGCGACCTCCCGGTAGAAGTCGCTCGCGATCGAGTCGCCGACGTAGGCCTTGACCAGGCCCTCCAGCCAGTCCGACGGCGCGGTCTGACGGTGGAAGTCGTCCAGGGCCTTGGCGAACGGCTCCATCGCCGCCGTCGGCTCCGCGTCGACGGCGGTCAGCCGGTCGCGCAGCTGCTCGAAGTGGTGGAACTCGGCGGAGGCCATCTTCGCCAGCTCCGCCTTGTCCGCGAGGGTCGGCGCGAGCTTGGCGTCCTCGGCGAGCCGTTCGAAGGCCGCGAGCTCGCCGTAGGCCAGCGCGCCGAGCAGGTCGACGACCGCGGCGCGGTACTGCGGCTCGGCGGAAGCGGTGGCCCAGTCCTGGGCTGCGATCCCGGTGAGTCCTCCGGCGGTCTCTTCCGTGGTCGCTGCCGCGTTCTCTTCGGCGGGCGTGGCGTTGTCAGGCGTCTCCATGAAGCGCACAATAGCCCGCTCCCCGGCGGGCTCAGGGTGCTGGTCAGTCACTGTGACCGCGCCCTCATCATCAATTCTCCCAACACACATGCGCGAATCCGGGGTACAGTGGTAAAGCGCCTGCTGAGTATGCGGACAAGTTTTCGCACGTTCGGACGTACTCGGTGGGCCGACTCATGAATGAGGATGCCCGGTCGGTGGCCCGACTGGCTCCGACCCGACAGCCCTCCCCGCGCACCCGCAGGAGGGTCCCTCAAGCGGCACGACGCTCGAGCGACGGCAGTGGTCCCGCGCCACCCGACTGTGATCCTTTCCTCGATCCGGTCGGAAGCGAATCGGCACGGTACGACCCCCAGCGTTCGCCTCGCGCCGCGTCTCACAGAAGAGGCAGCACCCTGACTACGACTTTCCGAGAGCTCGGGATCCTTCCCGAGACGGCCGAGGCGCTCGAAGCCGTCGGCATCGTGACCCCCTTCCCCATCCAGGAGATGACCCTTCCGGTCGCCCTCTCCGGCACCGACGTCATCGGCCAGGCCAAGACCGGCACCGGCAAGACCCTCGGTTTCGGTCTGCCCCTCCTGGAGCGCGTCACCGTCCCCGCGGACGTCGAGGCCGGCCGGGCCAGGCCCGAGCAGCTGACCGACGCCCCGCAGGCCCTGGTCGTCGTCCCCACGCGCGAGCTGTGCACCCAGGTCACCAACGACCTGCTGACCGCCGGCAAGGTCCGTAACGTCCGCGTGCTCGCCATCTACGGCGGCCGGGCGTACGAGCCCCAGGTCGAGGCGCTCAAGAAGGGCGTCGACGTCATCGTCGGCACCCCGGGCCGCCTGCTCGACCTGGCCGGCCAGCGCAAGCTGGACCTGTCCCACGTCAAGGCCCTCGTCCTCGACGAGGCCGACGAGATGCTCGACCTGGGCTTCCTGCCCGACGTCGAGAAGATCATGAACATGCTTCCGGCGAAGCGCCAGACCATGCTGTTCTCGGCCACCATGCCGGGCGCGGTCATCGGTCTCGCCCGCCGCTACATGTCGCAGCCGACGCACATCCGCGCCACCTCGCCCGACGGCGAGGGCGTGACCGTCGCCAACATCAAGCAGCACGTCTTCCGCGCGCACTCGATGGACAAGCCGGAGATGGTCTCCCGCATCCTGCAGGCCAACGGCCGCGGGCTCGCGATGATCTTCTGCCGTACGAAGCGCACGGCGGCCGACATCGCCGAGCAGCTGCAGCGTCGCGGCTTCGCCTCCGGCGCGGTCCACGGCGACCTCGGCCAGGGCGCGCGTGAGCAGGCGCTGCGCGCCTTCCGCAACGGCAAGGTCGACGTGCTCGTCTGCACCGACGTCGCCGCTCGCGGCATCGACGTCGAGGGCGTCACCCACGTCATCAACTACCAGTCGCCCGAGGACGAGAAGACGTTCCTCCACCGCGTGGGCCGCACCGGCCGCGCGGGCAACAAGGGCACGGCCGTCACCCTGGTCGACTGGGACGACATCCCTCGCTGGCAGCTCATCAACAAGGCGCTCGGGCTGGACTTCCACGAGCCGGTCGAGACGTACTCCAGCTCCCCGCACCTGTACGAGGAGCTGGACATCCCGGCGGGCACCAAGGGCGTCCTGCCCCGCGCCGAGCGGACCCGTGCGGGTCTGGGCGCGGAGGAGCTGGAGGACCTGGGCGAGCCCGGCGGGCGTGGTGGCCGTGGTGGCCGCGGCGCCAAGCAGGCCGCCCCGGTGACCGAGGAGCGTCCGGCCCGTACGCGCGCCCCGCGCCAGCGTCGCCGTACGCGCGGTGGCTCCACGCTCGACGAGACGGTCGAGACGACCACGGCGAGCACGACGACCGCGGCCCCGGCCGCCGTCGCCGCCGCCGCGGTGACGGAGGACGCGCCGGCCGAGCCGCGCACCCCGCGCCGCCGTCGTCGCACCCGTGCCACGGCCGGTGCGGTCGCGTCGAACGCGTCCGCCGCCCCGGTCGTCGAGGCCGCTGCCGCCGCCCCGGTCGTGGAGGCCCCGGCCCGCGCAGCCGCGGCTCCGGTCTCCGTGGTCGCGCAGGCCAAGCCGGTGGACGAGGCCCCGAAGGCGGCCCCGCGCCGCCGTCGTACGCGCATCGTGAAGCCCGAGGCCGAGACGGTCACGTTCCAGACCGTGGAGACCGCGGCCGCCGCCCTCGCGGCGGCGAAGCCGGCCGCCGAGGTCGCCGAGCCGGTGACCGAGACGGTCGAGGAGCCCAAGAAGGCTCCCCGCCGTCGCGCGGCGAAGAAGGCCGTCGCGGCCGAGGTCGTGGAGGTCGTCGAGGCGGCCCCCGCAGTCGCCGCCGCCACCGAGGTCGTCGAGGAGCCGAAGAAGGCGCCCCGTCGCCGTGCGGCCAAGAAGGCCGTCGCGGCCGAGGCCGTCGAGGCCCCCGCGGTCGAGACCCCGGCCGTCGAGCCCGCCGTCGAGGAGGCCCCCAAGGCCCCGCGCCGCCGGACGGCCAAGAAGGCCGTCGCCGCCGAGGCCCCGGACGCGTCCGAGCCGAAGACGGCACCCCGCCGCCGTACGGTGAAGAAGGCCGCCGCCGCTCCGGCGGAGGCCACCGTCGCCGCCGAGACGGCCGAGGCCCCCAAGGCCCCGCGCCGTCGCACGACGAAGAAGGCCGCGGCCGCGCAGCCCGAGAGCTGACGCGCCGTCGCACCTTCCGCAGTGGCCCGGTCCCTCCCCAGGGGACCGGGCCACTGTGCCGTCCGGCCGCCGCTGAACAGCGGTTACAGTCCCTCTATGAGCAAGCCCCGGTCCCTGGCGCTGCCACCCCGCACCCGTGCCTACCGGCTGGAGACCACGCGCGGCGGCTTCGCCGTCCTGGACACCGCACCCGACGGCGTGAGCCGCGGCACGGTGCTGCTGCTGCCCGGCTACACCGGCAGCAAGGAGGACTTCCTCGCCCTGCTCGGCCCGCTCGGCGCGGACGGTTTCCGCGCCGTGGCCGTCGACGGTCGCGGCCAGCACGAGACCCCCGGGCCCCGCGGGCGCCACGCCTACAGCCGCCGTGCCCTCGCCCTCGACGTGGTGGCACAGGCCGCCGCGCTCGGCGACGGGCCGGTGCATCTGCTCGGCCACTCCTTCGGCGGACTGGTGGCCCGTGCCGCGGCGGAGCTCGCGCCCGCCGCGTTCCGCTCGCTGACCCTGCTCTCCTCGGGACCCGGCCGGGTCGCCCGCCCGCAGCGGATCAGGGTCCGGGCGCTGCGCGGTGCGCTCGCCCTGCTGCCCAAAGAGCGGGTCTGGCTGGCGACGCGCTGGCTGGACAGCCGGGGCGAGGAGCCGGGGAGCGCCGATCCGCCGGAGATCGTGGGGTTCCTGCGGCAGCGCTGGATGGGCACCCGGATCGCCCAACTGGCGGGCGCGGGAAGGCTGCTGCTGCGCGACCCGGACGGTACGGCACGGCTCGCCGCGCTGGCGCTGCCGGTCCACATCGCGTACGGCGCGGAGGAGATGGTCTGGCCCGTGACGCATCTGGCCGCGGCGGCGACGAACGTGGGCGCGCACCACACGGTGGTCGAGGGCGCGGGCCACTCCCCCAATGTCTCGCACCCGGAGGAGCTGGCGGCGCGCCTGGCGGCGTTCTGGGACCACGTGGACGCGACGGCGGGAGCCGCGGGCGAGTACAGCGGCGGCTAGGGCGGCTGCCGGCACCGCGCCTGGAACGTGGTTACGCCGGCTGACCGGTGACGCGGCTGCTCGGCTACGCGGCTAGAACTGCGCCTGGAGGTGCTGCCAGAAGCCGTCGCGCAGCGCCCTGCGCAGGGCCGCGTGCCCGCGCAGCGAGCGGCTGAGGAGCTTCTCCGCCTCGATGAGCAGGTCCTGGTCGACGGGTCCCGGCAGGTACGGGTGCCCGGGCAGCAGCTCGGCCATCGCGTCGCCACCGCGTTCGGCGAGCCAGACCGCGGCGATCTGGGCACCGACGAAGCGGACCTCTTCTCGGGAGGGCGGGGGCTCGCCCTCGTTCTCGTACGTCGTGACGGGGCGTCGGGTGACGTACGGGCGGCAGAAGTCGAGGTCGAAGGTGCGGCGGCTGTCGACCTCCCAGAGCAGCGGCTCGGCCTGGTTGCGCCCTTCGGCGGCCTCGATGCCCCAGAGGTGGACGCGGGCCCCGTAGCCCTGGGCGGCCTCCACGGCCGGGACGAGGTCCTCGTCGCCGCCGACGAGGGCGGCGTCGCTGATGGCGCGGTGCCGGGCGAGGGACTCCAGGTCGGAGCGGATGAGGGAGTCGACGCCCTTCTGCTGGTTGTTGGAGTTGAGGTTGCCGAGCCGGACCTTGACGTCGGGGAGTTCGGCGATGGTCTGCTGCTCGGGCGTGTGGATGCGGCGCCGGGCGCCGTCGTACCAGTACACACGCAGCAGCCGGCTGTCCGCGAAGATCGTGCGGGCCTTGTCGATGAAGGCCTCGATGAGTCCTTCGGCGTCGAGGTCGAAGGAGCGCCGGTCCTCGGTGCCCGCCACCAGCAACCCGGCCGCAGCATAGACGTAACCGGCGTCGACGAAGATGGCATGGGTCGAGGGGGTCTTCGCCACTTCGGCCAGCATCCGCCGGAGGAGCTCATTGGTGTGCTCCAGGCGGTCGCGCAGGTCGTGGACGGGGTCGCGGGGCGGCGTGGGGGAAAGCTCGGCGTCGTTCATACGGGGCTCATTGTCCGCCGCTCGGGCGGTTCCCGCCATCGTCCCCTACGACTTAGTAGTTAGCCATCCGAAAAATTTCCTTAGCGTAGGGAATGTTTGCAGGATGCATCCCGTTGGACCTGTACGTAACACGCAACACAGTTCTCCAACAGGAGGATCAACTCCAGACGAAGGGAGAAGCCCATGCGCTTCGAAATCCTGCGACTCGACGACATCGACGGCACGCCCGTCGACAGGACCGTCGTGGACGCCGCCTCCGTCAACCGGATCGTGCAGCAGGCCGCTTCGATCGGCCAGCGCATCTGGATCCGCCCGGCCGAGACCTCGGCCTCATAACAGGCACCGCTGAGACGCACCGCGCCCCCGCACGGACTCCGTGAACACCGGAATCCGTACGGGGGCGCAGTGGCGTGCGGGCGGCTGCGGGTCAGGACCCCTGGATGACCTGGGTGACGCCGTTGATGATCTGCTGCACGGCGATGGCGGAGAGCATCATGCCGGCGAGCCGGGTCACGAGCACGACGCCGCCGTCCTTGATGACGCGGATGATCAGCAGCGAGTAACGCATGGTCAGCCAGAGGACGACGTGCATGGCGACGATCGCGGCCCAGACGGAGACCTGCGCGCCGACACCGTCGGCGTGCTGCACGGCGAGGATCACCGACACGATCGCACCGGGCCCGGCGAGCAGGGGCATGCCGAGGGGGACGAGGGCGACGTTGACGTCCTTGGTCTGCTTGGGCTCGTCGGTCTTGCCGGTGAGGAGGTCGAGCGCGATGAGCAGGAGGAGCAGACCGCCGGCGATCATCAGGGCGGGTACGGAGACGTGGAGATAGGCGAGGATCTGCTGCCCGAGGATCCCGAAGACGGTGATGACCCCGAAGGCCACGGCAACGGCCTGCCAGGCCATGCGCCGCTGCACCTTGGCGGGGCGGCCGGAGGTGAGGCCGAGGAAGATCGGGGTGATCCCGGGGGGGTCCATGATCACGAACAGAGTCAGAAACAGCGAGCCGAATACGGCGACGTCGAACACGGTGTGCCTTGCGTGGTGGGGTGTACGAGTGGGTGGTCGGTGGTGCCCCGGTGGGGGTGGGGCGGTGTCGGGAGCGGGCGCGGGTCGTCTCCCTGCGGGGGCCGGGCCCTGCCGGGGTCCGGATCCTCACGGAGACAGGGCCCTGCGGGGTGCCCCTGCGGGATCCGGATCCTTGCGGGGGCGGGGCCCTGCCGGGACCGGATCCCTGCGGAAGCCAGACCCTGCCGGGACCGGATCCCTGCCGGGTCGCCTCCCTGCGGGGCCACGTCCACCGGAGCCAGGTCCCTGCGGGATCCGGAACCCGGCGGATGCCGGGCCCTGCGGGGTCGGGGTCCCGCACCCTGCCGGGTCGGTTCCCTGCGGATGCCGGGCCCTGCGGGGACCGGCTCCCTGCCGGGGTTGGTTTCCGGCCGGCGGTTCCGTCGGGCCGGACCTGCCTGGGGCAGGCCGTCGGGACGCTCGCCGAGAGCCTCGGGGCCGGATCGGGCGCACGCGCCCGCTGGCCCGACCCGACCCCCGGAAAGACCGACGATGCCCGCTGGGGCTCTTGAGGGGCCGTGGGGCACCGCCCAGCACTCGGCGCGGAACCGTCGGGGCTCTCCGGCAGGGACTCCGGCGGCGCGGCGCGGGACGGACCCGCCCGGCCTCCCGCCGAAGCGAGTCGGCAGGGCCGGCCCTGTCTCCCGAAGAAGCCCTCGGCGGGCTCGCCGGGAGGCCAGGAGCGACCGAGGGCCCAGAGCGCCCGGTCCGGGCTAGTGGCGTCCGCCCGCGCCCGGGACCGGGAAGGCGCCCGTCGCGCGGCGGGTGATCTCGCCGTAGATCTCGGGGTCCGTCACGTACTCACCCAGGCCGCACGTCTTCCGGCTGCCGTGGTAGTCGCTGGACCCCGTGGTCAGCAGCCCGAGCTCCTTGGCCAGCCCTCGCAGCCGCGCCCGCGTCGCCTCGTCGTGGTCCATGTGGTCGACCTCGATGCCGTCGAGGCCCGCCTCCGCGAGCCGCGCGATCGCGGACTCCGGGACGACCTCGCCCCGCTTGACCGCCGCCGGGTGCGCGAAGACCGTGACACCGCCGGCCGCCTTGACCAGACGGATCGCCTCGAACGGGTCGAGCTCGTGCTTCCGCACGTACGCCCGCCCCCCGTCCGCCAGCCACTCCTGCGTGAACGCCCCGGACACGTCCCGTACGACACCGAGTTCGGCCATCGCCTCCGCCACGTGCGGGCGGCCGACCGAGCCGTCACCCGCGATCCGGGCGACCTGCTCCCAGGTGACCGGGACGCCGAGCTCCTGAAGTCTGCCGACCATCGCCCGCGCGCGCGGCACCCGGTCGTCCCGGACCAGCTCGCGCTCGGCGGCCAGCTCCGGCTCCTCGGGGTCGAAGAGGTAGGCGAGCATGTGCAGACCGACCCCGTCGACACGGCAGGACAACTCCATGCCGGTGACGAGCGTCAGCCCCTCGGGCAGCGCCGCGATCGCCTCCGCGTACCCGCGCGTGGTGTCGTGGTCCGTGAGGGCGACGATGTCCAGTCCGGCCGCCGCCGCGTTGCGGACCAGCTCCGCCGGGGTGTCCGTACCGTCCGACGCCGTGGAGTGGGTGTGCAGGTCGATGCGCACGACGCGTTGCTCCAGGGCTCAGGGGTGGACGAAGGGGACGCTCCAGCATAACGGGCGCATCCGACCACACCGGCCCAGCCTCAGCCCCCTGGAACCCCGGCCCCTACGCCGAGCCCTGCCCCCGACTACGAGAGCAGACGCGGCGTCAGCGCACCGCACGGCAGCAGTTCCACTTCCGCGCCTGCGTCCCGCAGGTCCGTCAGCACCAGCTCGTCGTACATCAGCAGTCCCGACTGCTCCGGCCACACGATCGCCCACAGCCACAGCCCGCGCGCCTCACCCGCGAAGACCGCCCGGTCCTGCGGGGTCCCGTTCACGTGCCAGAGCGGTGTCGGCCGCCCCGCGGCGAGCACCTTGGTCTGGGCGGGCTTGTCGATGGCCATCCCGGGACCGGGGTCGGGCCCGTCGATGCCGGCGTACCGCGCGCCGAGTCCGACGCCCAGCTCCTCCGCCACGAGCAGCAGCTCGCCGATCCCGCCCAACGGCCCGGGCCCCGAGCAGGCGACGGCGGTCGCGCGTCCGCCACTGCGATCGTCACCGGCGTACGCGACCCCGGTGAAGAGCCAGCCGACGGGTAGAGGCCACGGCATCCAGACCGGCACCTGTGCCCGGTGCACCACCACACCGAGGGCCTCGACGCTGGGCGGGATCACGGGCTGCATCGGGTGCACCGAACCATGCACGTCGCACTGCCAAGAATCGGCAAAAAGACCGGGCGCCCTGACCCGGCCACCGCACTTCGGGCAACTGGGTTCGCCCCTCATAGAGCCCAACGGTCCTACCCCTCCGCGCCCGCGTCAAGGACGATCACCCGTCCGGCCCGACCAGTTCACCCCGAGTGATAGACGCGACGGCGCCAAGTCGGCCCCGCGGCACACCGACCGCAGCACCTGTACCGATGGCCACACCGGTGCCGCCCGCAGCACGTGTACCGATGGCCACACCGGTACCGGCGGTCCCACCGCTGCCGAGCACCCCACCCGTCAGTCCAGCGCCACCGACCGCCGCAGCGGGTCACGCAGGTCCGTGCCGTTCGTCAGCCAGCGTTCCTGGAGCGCGTCCGCCCCGTGCACCCGCTTCCACGCGGCCTCGTTGGACGTCATCGGCAGCAGCGGCAGGAAGCGCACCGGATCCATCGGGTCGTCGAGGTCCAGGTCCTCCACCAGACCGCCCGGCTCCGCGACGAGCACCGAGCTGAACGGGGCCCCGGGCCAGAGGGGTTCACCCACGTCGAGCGAGGCGCCGGCGGCCACGACGACACCCTCGACCTGCGGGGTGGACGCGAGCACGGCGAGCGGGCGCAGCACCTTGTCGGTGTCGGCGAGCCCGGCCCGTACCGAGAGCACCAACTCCGCTCGCGGGCCCTTCACCGGATCGGCGAGCGCGGCCGTCGGGTCGGTCATCGGATACGCGGACATGCCGAGGGTGGCGTACCGCACGACGTCGCCGTCGATGAAGCGGAGCACCTCGATCCGGTCCGTGCCGAGAAACGTCACCGCTGCGCGCGCGTCCGGTTCACCGAGCGCCGAACGCAGCCGGGCCTCGACCAGAGCAAGAACTTCTCCCATGCGGCGAGCATAAAGCGCGTGGGAAACGGGCAATGGAAGGGATTGACCCTCTGTCGGCTGATAGTCTTGGCCGCTGGTCGGTACTCCCGACCAACTCGTCATCCCCCAAGGGGGACCGGCTGGAGGAGGTGGGGCTGCGTGGATCGAAGTCGATCGGGCAGTACCAAACGCTCTTCCGCCCCGCACCCGAGCCCGGTGCGTTCCTCCCGGTGATCTGAGGCCTTCCGCACCCGGTCCGCCCACCGTCACCCGGCATCTCGCACGACGGAAGAGCACTTCGCCTTTGCCTGTCTGTAGCGAACGCCGTCACCGCGATCCCGCGGTGCCGCCCGCTTTGTGGACGACGTAGCTCCACGTCCCCATTCCGGGCTGTGCCACGTCTCGCCGACGGCTTCTCCGTGAAGGAGCATGCCAAATGTCGATGATCCGTGACCTGCGCGCCGCGGTCCGCCCCTCCCTGCGCCCTTCCCTGCGCAAGCCCACCGCCGGCGGTGCCTCGCCGTACGCGAACTACGACGCGACCCGCGACCCGTCCGCCTCCAGCGCGGTCGTCGACTGCGCGGTCTACCGCGACGGGCGCCGCGTGGACGACCGCGCCTGCCTCACGCCGCGCGGCGCGATGCGCCAGGTGCGGGAGAGCGGGGGCTTCGCCTGGATCGGTCTGCACGAGCCGACCGAGGCCGAATTCGCCGGTATCGCCGCCGAGTTCGGGCTGCACCCGCTCGCCGTCGAGGACGCCGTCCACGCCCACCAGCGGCCGAAGCTGGAGCGGTACGACGACACCATCTTCACCGTCTTCAAGACGATCCACTACGTCGAGCACGCCGAACTCACCGCCACCAGCGAGGTCGTCGAGACCGGCGAGGTGATGTGCTTCACCGGCCCCGACTTCGTCATCACCGTCCGGCACGGCGGGCAGGGCTCGCTGCGCAACCTCCGCCACCGCCTCCAGGGCGAGCCCGAGCTGCTGAGCAAGGGCCCCTCGGCCGTCCTGCACGCCATCGCCGACCATGTCGTCGACGGCTACATCGCGGTCGCCGACGCCGTCGAGCTCGACATCGACCAGATCGAGATCGATGTCTTCTCGCCGCCGGCGAAGGGCTCCACGCGCGGCACGGACACCGGGCGGATCTACCAGCTCAAGCGTGAGGTACTGGAGTTCAAGCGGGCCGTCACCCCGCTGCTGCGCCCGATGGCGCTGCTGAGCGAGCGGCCGATGCGGCTCGTGGACCCGGACATCCAGAAGTACTTCCGTGATGTCGCCGACCACCTCGCGCGCGTGCAGGAGCAGGTCGTCGCCTTCGACGAGCTGCTCAACTCGATCCTCCAGGCCAACCTGGCGCAGGCGACCGTCACGCAGAACGAGGACATGCGCAAGATCACCTCATGGGCGGCCATCATCGCCGTCCCGACGGCGGTCTGCGGTGTGTACGGCATGAACTTCGACCACATGCCGGAGCTGGAGTGGAAGTACGGCTACCCGATGGTGCTCGTCGGCATCACGGTCATCTGTTTCGCCATCCACCGCACCCTGAAGCGCAACGGCTGGCTCTAGGCCGCGTGCCGGCCTGCTCTCGGTAGGCTGCGGGGCATGACAGACACGCTGCTCGGGCCCGCCCTCGTCGAGGAGGCCACGAAGAAGTCCGGCCTCATCTGGGTCCGGGGCGAGGCCGCCCCCGCCCGGGCCCTCTGGCACGTCTGGCACGAGGGCGCGGCGCACGTCGTCGGCGACGGTCCGGGCGAGCAGCCGCTCCCGGGGCTCGTCGCGGGCTCGACGGCCGAGGTCACGGTCCGCAGCAAGGACAAGGGCGGTCGCATCGTCGCCTGGACGGCGGCGGTGAGCGAGCTGGCTCCCGGCACGGACGAGTGGGACGCGGCGGTCGCCGAGCTGAAGGGCAAGCGCCTGAACGCGACGGACGGCGAGGCGATGCCGGAGCGCTGGGCGCGGGAGTGCCGGGTGCTCCGGCTGTCCCCGCTGGACTCCACGACGGATCTGCCGACCGGCTCGCTCGCGGCGGTCCCGCAGCCCTCGGAAGCCCTCACGCGCCGCCCGGCGCCCGCGGCCCTCCCCCGGCTGCTGCTGAAGCGCCGCAAGCGCTGAGCCCCGGTACCGCAGGTCTCAGGTACCGCAGAGCTCAGGTACCGCAGAGCTCAGGTACCGCAGGGCTCAGGTACGCGGCAGCTGCTTGCCGTAGTCCAGTGTCTGGCCCGGCGCCGGGGCCTCCAGCGGGAAGTCCTTGTCCCACTCGGACAGCACCACCACGCCCGCTCCGCCGCCCCGCGCGAACTGGAGCGGGAACGGGGTGCCCTCCAGGGCGACGTCCAGCGTGCCGCCCTCGCCGTCCTCGCCGCCCTTGACCTTGACCGTACGGATGCCGCCGATCTTGTCGCGGTCGCCCTTCACGACCTCCCCGTGCAGGCCGATCAGCCCGTCCAGGAGCAGGTCCATGTCGGTGAAGCCGCGCAGCTGCTTGTACGAGGGGTCGTCCTGGGGCACCTTGACGTACTTGTCGTCGAGCTTGTCGGCAGCGTCGCTGTCGGCCTCCGAAGGCTCCGTGGACCCCTGGCTTCCGCCGTCCCCGCCGCCGCTCTCGCCCGCGCCGCCGCCCTCGCCGTGCGTCCAGAACGCCGCGTCGGCCTTCATGTAGAGCGCGTCGCCGATCCGCAGCAGCTCGAAGGTGCTGTTCTTCGTCACGACCGAGCCGGTCGCGCCGTCGTCCTTGAGGCGCATGTTCAGCTTGAACGTGCCGCCCTTGCTGACCAGCGTCCCGGCCAGCCGGACCGCCTTCGCCCCGTCGGCCGCCGACTGCGCCTTCTCCTCGATGGCGTCCGGGGAGAGCTTCCCGACCCCGTTCGTCCCCTCGTCCGGGTCCTCCGCGCACGCGCTGAGTCCCGCCGCGAGACCGGCGCACAGCGCCAGCGGCAGGACGACCCTGCGGATGCGCGATGCAGTGGGGAGTGACGTCACCGGCGCTGCCTCTCGTATGTCGTCGATGGTGGGGGGACGGCAGACCGCAGCGTACCCGGGACCGGCGCCGTCGCCGCAGGCAGCCGTACGGGCGCTCTGCCGGGGCGCCACGGATCGGCACGGGCTAGCCTGAACCCGGCATACCTCAGCATTGACCCGAATCGAGCGGCACCGAGGAGGCGCGTGGCATGGCAGCAGGCGCCCCCCGGATCTTCGTCTCCCATCTGGCCGGTGTCCCGGTCTTCGATCCCAACGGCGACCAGGTCGGCCGGGTCAGGGACCTCGTCGCCATGCTCCGGGTGGGCCGCCGCCCGCCCCGGCTGCTCGGCATGGTCGTCGAGGTGCTCAGCCGCCGCCGGGTCTTCGTCCCGATGACGCGGATCACGGGCGTGGAGTCCGGCCAGGTCATCACCACCGGCGTGGTCAACATGCGGCGCTTCGAGCAGCGCCCCACCGAGCGGCTCGTCCTCGGCGAACTCCTCGACCGCCGGGTGCGGATCGTGGGTACGGACGAGGACGTCACCGTGCTCGACGTGGCCATCCAGCAGCTTCCCGCCCGCCGCGAGTGGGAGATCGACAAGGTCTTCGTACGGCGCGGCAAGCCGGGGGCGCTGCGCCGCAAGGG
This sequence comes from Streptomyces sp. NPDC012508, assembly GCF_042902595.1. NCBI lineage: Bacteria > Bacillati > Actinomycetota > Actinomycetes > Kitasatosporales > Streptomycetaceae > Streptomyces > Streptomyces sp. NPDC012508. Next base: position 697,607 of record NZ_JBIBEO010000003.1, on the reverse strand, counting down.
CGAGACGCTGACCGTGGAGTGGTCCGCGGTCACCGGCTTCTCCCTGGAGGAGGAGGGCCAGGGGGCGGAGAACCTGGTCGCCACCTTCGAGCGGCTGCGCCCCGCCGACCTGGCCAATGTGCTGCACCACCTCTCCCCGAAGCGGCGCGCCGAGGTCGCCGCCGCCCTCGACGACGACCGGCTGGCCGATGTCCTGGAGGAGCTGCCGGACGACGACCAGATCGAGATCCTCGGCAAGCTCAAGGAGGAGCGCGCCGCGGACGTCCTGGAGGCGATGGACCCCGACGACGCGGCCGACCTGCTTTCCGAGCTGCCGGAGGAGGACAAGGAGCGGCTGCTCACGCTGATGCGCCCCGACGACGCGGCGGACGTGCGGCGGCTCCTGGCGTACGAGGAGCGGACCGCGGGCGGTCTGATGACCACGGAGCCGATCGTGCTGCGGCCGGACGCCACGGTCGCGGACGCCCTGGCCCGCGTACGGCAGCAGGACCTCTCCCCGGCGCTCGCGGCGCAGGTGTACGTGTGCCGGCCGCCGGACGAGACGCCGACGGGGAAATACCTGGGCACGGTGCACTTCCAGCGGCTGCTGCGCGATCCGCCGTTCACCCTGGTCAGCTCGCTGGCGGACAGCGATCTGCCGCCGTTGCCCCCGGACACCCCGCTGCCCGGGGTCGCCAGCTACCTCGCCGCGTACAACATGGTCGCGGCGCCGGTGGTGGACGAGAGCGGGTCGCTGCTCGGCGCGGTCACCGTCGACGACGTACTCGACCATCTGCTGCCGGAGGACTGGCGGGAGACCGAGTTCCACGGTGAGGAGGCCGTCCATGGGGGCTGAGCGCGCACCGGAGAGGGAGCGGGAGCGCTCCATGCCGCGGATCCGGCTGGACCTCCCGCGCGAGCGGCGGCCCCGGTTCCTTCCGGAGTACGACCCGGAGGCCTTCGGCCGGTTCTCCGAGCGGATCGCGCGCTTTCTCGGGACGGGGCGGTTCATCGTCTGGATGACGATCACCATCATCGTCTGGGTGCTGTGGAACATCTTCGCGCCGTCGGCGCTGAAGTTCGACGAGTACCCGTTCATCTTCCTGACGCTCGCCCTGTCGCTCCAGGCCTCGTACGCGGCCCCGCTGATCCTGCTGGCGCAGAACCGGCAGGACGACCGGGACCGGGTCAATCTCGAACAGGACCGCAAGCAGAACGAGCGGTCCATCGCCGACACCGAGTACCTGACCCGGGAGATCGCGGCGCTGCGGATGGGGCTGGGCGAGGTGGCGACCCGCGACTGGATCCGCTCGGAGCTCCAGGACCTGATCAAGGAGCTGGAGGAGCGCCAGGACGGCCACCGGGGCGGGGCTCTTCGGGACCACCGCGGTCTATTCCCCTCCGGCGGCGATCGCGGAAGTGACGTACCCGACCGCTGACAGACTTTCCGGCGCCGGTGGTCCGCGCCGTACCATCTCCGTATGGCTACGGAAGACGCGGTGCGCGAAGCACTGGCGACGGTGAACGACCCCGAGATCAACAAACCGATCACCGAGCTCGGCATGGTGAAGTCGGTGGAGATCGGATCCGACGGCAGGGTCGCCGTCACGGTCTACCTCACCGTCTCCGGCTGCCCGATGCGGGAGACGATCACCCAGCGCGTCACGGACGCGGTCGCGGGCGTGGAAGGCGTCACCGGCGTCGACGTCACTCTGGACGTGATGAGCGACGAGCAGCGCAAGGAGCTGGCCTCGGCCCTGCGGGGTACGACGGCCGAGCGCGAGGTCCCGTTCGCCAAGCCCGGCTCGCTGACCCGCGTGTACGCGGTCGCCTCCGGCAAGGGTGGCGTGGGCAAGTCCTCCGTGACCGTGAACCTGGCCGCGGCGATGGCCGCCGACGGCCTGAAGGTCGGTGTCGTCGACGCCGACATCTACGGGCACTCGGTGCCCCGCATGCTGGGCGCGGACGGCCGTCCGACCCAGGTCGAGAACATGATCATGCCGCCGTCGGCGAACGGTGTGAAGGTCATCTCCATCGGCATGTTCACCCCGGGCAACGCCCCGGTCGTGTGGCGCGGCCCGATGCTCCACCGCGCGCTGCAGCAGTTCCTCGCGGACGTGTACTGGGGCGACCTGGACGTCCTGCTGCTCGACCTGCCCCCGGGCACGGGCGACATCGCGATCTCGGTGGCGCAGCTGGTGCCGAACGCCGAGATCCTCGTCGTCACGACCCCGCAGCAGGCGGCGGCCGAGGTCGCCGAGCGGGCCGGCTCGATCGCCGTCCAGACCCACCAGAAGATCGTCGGCGTCGTCGAGAACATGTCGGGCCTGCCGTGCCCGCACTGCGACGAGATGGTCGACGTGTTCGGCACGGGCGGCGGCCAGAAGGTCGCCGAGGGCCTGACGAAGACCACGGGCGCGACGGTCCCGGTCCTAGGCTCCATCCCGATCGACGTCCGCCTGCGCGAGGGCGGCGACGAGGGCAAGCCGGTCGTCCTGTCCGACCCGGACTCCCCCGCGGGCGCGGCACTCCGCTCGATCGCCGGCAAGCTCGGCGGCCGCGCACGGGGCCTCTCGGGCATGAGCCTGGGCATCACCCCGCGCAACAAGTTCTAGGACGCGAGTCGGGGGTGTCGCCCCGCGGGGCGACATCTCGCGGGAACGCGCAGCGCGAAGGGGCGCCGCTCACATCGAGCGGCGCCCCTTCGTCGCGCCTGGGAGCGGCTGCCTACGCGTACGCGTCCAGGTCCTCCACCCCCGAGAACCCCAGCCCGTACGCGCTCATGCCACGCCCGTACGCCCCGATGTGCACCTCACCCGCGGACCCGGCCAGCACCCACCCGAACTCCGACTCCCGGTAGTGGAACGGCACCGGAACGCCGTCCACCGGCAGCGACAGCGTGGACCACTCCGGGCCCTCCAGGTCGTCCGCCAGCGCGAACGCCGTCTCCGTCTGCTGGTCCAGCCAGTCGTCCCGCAGCGCGTGGTCCAGCTGCGCGGGCCAGGTGTACGCCAGGAGTCCCGAGCCGGCGAGCCAGGCGGCGGAGGCGACCGTGGTCGCGTCCAGTACCCCCGTACCGTCGCCCGTCCTGCGCACCGGGCTCGCCGCGACCGTCACGACGACGGCGAAGCGCTCCTTCTCGGCCCCGCTCGCGTCGGACTTTATGGACGGCTCGTCCCCGTGGCCCATCGAACCGTGCTGGACGGTCCCGTCCGCCGCCGTGCCGACCTGCATCAGCCAGCGCGGTCCGGTGAACGCGTCGTCGAGTCCGTACCAGGTGAAGGGTGCGCGCAGATAGCCTTCGGCCGTACGCCGGGCTGCGGGCACTCCCTCCACCCGACTCGTCGTCTCCATCTCGGCCGCCTCCTCGATCCGTCGTGCCCGCGTCGGCGGACAACAGATGGAGGATAGCCACCGGTTGGCGTCAGGTCGTGTCAGCCCAGGTGGTCAGGTCGCGTCGGAGTCGTACGGCGGGCGCTCGTCGGTGCCCGGCTTGTCCTGCTTCTTCAGCAGGTCCGGCGAACCGTTGACGGTCGCGGGGACGGCCGGAGACTCGGCCTCGCGCCCGTTCACCGCGTCCGCGACCTCGTTCATCTCCTTCTTGAGGTCGAAGCTGCTGCGCAGCTCCTTCAGCTCCTTGAGGTCCTCGTTGCCGTCCAGCTGCTTGCGCAGGAACGTCTTGGGATTGAGGTCCTCGAACTCGAAGTCCTTGAACTCCGGCCCCAGCTCGGAGCGGATGTCGTGCTTCGCGCTCTCGGAGAACTCACGGACCTTCCGGATGAAGCGCGAGACGTCCTGGATGACCTTCGGCAGCTTGTCCGGGCCGAAAACGAGTACGGCGAGGACCACGAGCGTCACGAGCTCGAGTATGCCGATGTCGTTGAACACCTTTGCTGCTCCTTACGCGGGGTCCGGGGCCCGCTCCACGGTACCCGCCGAAACTGCCGGGCGGGTACCTTGCGGTGTCCCCCACATGGCGTTCAGTCGCCCTGCGAGGAACCGAGAGTCAACGTCTTGGTCTGTTCTTTGCCACCACGCAGCAGCGTCAGCTCCAGCCGGTCGCCGGGGCGGTGGGCGCGGATCTTCACGATCAGCTCCTCGCCGCTGTGGACCCGCTGGCCGTCGACCTTGGTGATGACGTCACCGGGGCGGACGCCGGCCTTGGCCGCCGGGCCGCCCGGGGTGACCGACGCGGAGCCGTCCTTGCCCTTATCGCCGACCCGCGCGCCGTCGCCGTTGAACTGCATGTCGAGGCTCACACCGATGACGGGGTGGGTGGCCTTGCCGGTGTTGATGAGCTCCTCGGCGACGCGCTTGCCCTGGTTGATCGGGATGGCGAAGCCGAGGCCGATGGAGCCGGACTGCGCGCCCTCGCCGCCCGAACCGTCGCCGGCCGCGCGGATCGCGCTGTTGATGCCGATGACGCGGGCCTTGGAGTCGACCAGCGGACCGCCCGAGTTGCCCGGGTTTATCGGGGCGTCGGTCTGGAGGGCGTCGACATAGCTGATGTCGCTTCCGTCGCCCTTCTCCCCGCCGGCCGTGATGGGGCGCTCCTTGGCGCTGATGATGCCGGAGGTGACGGTGTTCTGGAGGTCGAAGGGGGCGCCGATGGCGACGACGGGGTCGCCGACGCGGACGTTGTCGGAGTTGCCGAGCGGCAGCGGCTTGAGGCCGGAGACCCCGGTGACCTTGACGACGGCCAGGTCGTAGCCGCTGTCCTTGCCGACCAGCTTGGCGTCCGCGGTCTCGCCGCTGCTGAAGGTGACGGTGATCTCGCCGGAGGCGGCGGCCGCGTCGACCACGTGGTTGTTGGTGAGGATGTGGCCCTGGGTGTCCAGGACGAAGCCCGTGCCTGTGCCGGAGGAGCCCGCGCCGCTGACGTGGAGAGTGACCACGCTCGGCAGGGCGCTGGCGGCGATCCCCGCGACGCTGTCGGGCGCCCGGCCGGAGTTCTCGGCGCCCGCCTGGGGCAGCTCGACGGTGGTGATGCCGCCGTTGCGCTCGACGTACGCGCCGACCGCGCCGCCGAGGACGCCGGTGAGCAGCGCGAAGGTCAGGGCGCCCGCGAGGGCGAGCCCGCGGCGGGAGCGGCGGCGCTTGGCGGGGGGCTCGGCCGCGAGCGTCAGCGGGGCGCCGGAGGCGCCGGGGGCTCCCCACGGGTCGTACTGCACCCACTGCGCGGGCTGCGGCGCCGGGGGGTGCGGGGCGGCCGGGTGAGGCGCGACGGGCTGCGGGGCGGTCGGCTGCTGGGGTACGGGGACTCCGTGGGCAGGAGCGGCCACGGGCCGCTGCACGGGAGGGGCGGGGGCCCAGGGCCCGGGCCCGCCGTACGGCGGGGTGCGGTACTCGTCGGGCGCGTGCAACGGCTGCGGCTGCGCCTCCGGCCCACCCGGCACCTGGGCCACGACCCGATCCTGCGACTCGGCCTGCGCCTGCTGCGGTACGGCGACGGGCGCGGCCTCATGTGCCACGGCCTGCGGGGCCGGGGCGTCCGGGGCCTGCGGCATCCCAGCCTCCGGGGCCGGGGCGCCCGGGGCCTGCGGCATCCCAGCCTCGGCGGTCACGGCGTCCGCGGGCGCCGGCGTCACGGTCTCCGGGGCCTGCGGCGTCACGGCGTCCGCGAGCTGCGGCGTCGCGGCGGCCGGGGTCGGGGGCTCCGGGGGCGTGGGAGCGGCGAGGGTGAAGTCACCCTCGTCCGCGACCGGCGCTTCCGCTTCCGGTATGGCCGCCGGCGGCGTACTCGTCGGCCGACTCCACCACTTCGGCTTCTGGCCGGTCGGCTTCCCGTCGTTCATGCTCTCCCCGCAACAGCTGGCCTGTCCGCGCCCGCCTCGCGGCGGGCACCCGTGACCTGGATTCAACCAGGTCCGGGGTCAGCGGTGGGAGGTGAGCGGTGTCGTCGTCGGACTGGGGGCCGCGAGCGGGGTCGGAGCCGGGGTGACCCCCGGTCCGCCCAGCGCGTCGAACCCGGACGTGAACGACAGCCGCAGGGCCGGTCCCGTGGGCCGTACGAACGGGGATAGCTCGAGCACCGACGGCGCGGACGTGCCGTGGAACCGGACGCCCTCGGTGGGCGCCGCACCACCCGGCAACAGGGGTCCCGCGGAGACCGGTCCCGTGGTCGAACCGACACCGATCCGCCTGGTCGAGGAGTCGGCTGCCGCCCGCTCCTCCGTCCGCCCGCCACGACCGGTGGCGGTGCCCAGGGCCGAACCCGTACCGGATCCCGTGCCCGAGCCCGTACCGGAGACCGAGCCCGCGGCCGTGGGGCCGCCCGAGGCGGGGGCCCGCAGCGGGGTGACGTTGGCGCCCGTGCCTTCGCCGCGCGCGCCGATGTTCGGCGTCGACTCCAGCGGAAGGGCGCCGCCGAGCGCTATCGCGGCGAACGAGACCGCGCTGGCGGCGGCGATACCGAAGCGCCGGCCCCGCCAGGACGAGCGGTCGTGGTCGGGCCGTCCGCCGACGGCGTGGATACGGAAACCGGAGTGCGGGGAGACCGCCCCGGCCGTCGCGAAACCGTCCGACTTCACTCCGCCGAGGTCGCCGAGACCGCCGATGCCGGAGCCGCCGGGGCCACCGGAGCCGCCCAGACCGAAGATGTCGTCGAAGGGTCCCCCCCGACGTTCGTCACCCCCCGGAGGGCCCCCGGGCAGCCCCTGGAGGCGTGCGAGGAGCCCCTCCGAGGGCGGAGGGGGTGCGGTGGAGGCGAAGACGCTCTTCAGCCGGCGCTGGGCGTCGGCCTCCGCCTTGCATTTGGCACAGGTCGCGAGATGCGCGAGAACCCGCTCGCGGGCGTCGTGGCCGAGCTCCCCGTCGACCAGCGCCGCGAGCCGGTCCCCGAGGTGCTGCTCCGCGGGGGTCGGGCCGGCAGGACTGATGCTCACGCCGTTCCGCCCTCCCAGCCGACGGCGGCCAGCGCGCGCTCCGCCCGGGCTTCGGGGGAACGGTGCTTGAGCGCCTTGCGCAGGTGCGAGCGGCCGCGGTGGATACGGCTGCGGACCGTGCCGAGCTTCACGCCGAGCGTGGCGGCGATCTCCTCGTACGAGAGGCCTTCGATGTCACAGAGCACGACCGCGGCCCGGAACTCGGGCGCGAGGGTGTCGAGAGCCTGCTGGACGTCGGCGTCGAAGTGCGTGTCGTTGAACGCCTGCTGCGGCGAGGGCTCGCGGCTGGGCAGCCGCTCGGCCGCGTCGTCGCCGAGGGCGTCGAAACGGATCCGCTGCTTGCGGCGGACCATGTCGAGGAAGAGGTTCGTGGTGATGCGGTGCAGCCAGCCCTCGAAGGTGCCCGGCGTGTACGTCGACAGCGAGCGGAAGACGCGGACGAAGACCTCCTGCGTGAGGTCCTCGGCGTCGTGCTGGTTGCCGGTCAGCCGGTAGGCGAGGCGGTACACGCGGCCACTGTGCGTGCTGACGATCTCCTCCCAGGTGGGCGGAGTCCACGCCTGCGATTCCGCATCCGATGCGAAGGTCGCGGTGGTGGGAGCGGAGTCGGCAGTGTGGATTCGGTCAGCGGTGTCGGTCACGGATTTCGGCTCACCCGCCGACCTGAGAAGACGCCGAAGCACTCCTCCCCGATCCACAGGCGCAGCCGCACCTCCCCTGTCGGCTCTGGTGGTGTCCAGTGGAGCCCCTACCATAGCCACCTCGCCCGTTAGCTCCGGATAAGAATCTTTACGCGAATTTGGGGACCGGATCGCCCGCCGCCCTCATCGACGTCCTGCCCTGGTGAACGCGCGGTCCCATCTGCGGGTTCCCGTGCGCAGCGGATACAGTCACCGTTGCGCCAACTATGGGGACAGGAGAGGGCCATTACCGCCAACCGGCAGACGAGCTGGGCGTTCGCCGACGCCTTTGTCGCCGAGGACGAAGCGCTGCGCTGGGCCCGCGACCGGGCCCGGGAGACAGGGCTGCCCTCGGTGTCACCGGGCACCGGCGCCGCCCTGCGCCTGCTGGCCGCGACGGCCGACGCGAAAGCGGTGGCCGAAATCGGTACCGGCACGGGCGTCTCCGGAATCTATCTGCTGCACGGCATGCGACCGGACGGGGTCCTGACGACCGTGGACCTGGAGCCCGAGCGCCAGCAGTTCGCGAAGACGGCCTTCCGGGCGGCGGGTTTCGCCGGGAACAAGGCACGTTTCATCCCCGGCCGCGCCCTGGACGTCCTGCCACGGCTGGCGGACGGCGGGTACGACCTCGTCTTCTGCGACGGCGACCCGCTGGAGGCCCTGGACTACCTCGCTGAATCGTTGCGCCTGCTGAGACCTGGCGGTCTGGTCTGCTTCGAGGGCGTCTTCGCGGACGGCCGTACGGTCGACTCGGCGGCACAGCCGGCCGAGGTGCTGCGGATACGGGAGCTGCTGCGGGCGGTCCGGGAGAGCCAGGAGCTGCTGCCGTCGCTGCTGCCCGTGGGAGACGGTCTGCTGTGCGCGGTGCGGCGCGGCTGACGGCCGGCGTCAGGCCCCCGGCGCGGTGGCAATCCGTACCGTGAACCACCCCCGACACACCCCTGCCCCGGCGCGGTGGGTACCGTGCCGGGGCAGGAGTGGACAATCCTGGCTTGTCGCGTCAGCCGACTACCTGCTTCAGGGCGTCGCCGAGGGCTTCGGCCTCGTCCGGCGTCAGCTCGACGACAAGCCGACCGCCGCCTTCGAGCGGAACGCGCATGACAATGCCCCGCCCCTCCTTGGTCACCTCGAGCGGGCCGTCGCCCGTCCGCGGCTTCATGGCCGCCATGCTTGTTCCCCTTCCTGAAACCAGCTCTTCGTCAGCCGACGGCCCCTGATCGGGAGCACACGTCACCGGCATCGAACACATTGCTTCCAGGTCATTATCCCGCATCACAGGACCCGATGACCAACATCAGGTTGCATCGCTTGCGCAACGCGCTTCCGCAAAACCGCCCTTTTCGGCGATCAGCCTGCGATACTTCGCCGCTGCCGTGCCGCTCCTTCGCCGTCGGTCTTTGACGCAGCTCACATGTGCGAGGCGGGTGATCTCCGCCATGCTGGGCACGTCAGGGACGCAAAGACGCGAAGGGAAGCCCCGATGGCCGACACCGTGCTGTACGAAGTGACCGACGGACTCGCCACGATCACGCTCAACCGGCCTGAGGCCATGAACGCGATGAACGTGGAGGCGAAGGTCGCCCTGCGGGACGCGGCGGAGGCGGCCGCCGCGGACACCGCCGTACGGGCGGTGCTGCTGACGGCGGCGGGCGACCGGGCGTTCTGCGTGGGCCAGGACCTGAAGGAGCACGTGGGCCTGCTGACGACGGACAAGGAGTCCGGCTCGCAGGCGACGATGAACACCGTCCGGGACCACTACAACCCGATCGTCAGGGCGCTGACCGGGATGAAGAAGCCGGTCGTGGCGGGCGTGAACGGGGTCGCGGCGGGCGCCGGCTTCGGTTTCGCGCTGGCGGCGGACTACCGCGTGGTCGCGGAGACGGCCGCGTTCAACACGTCCTTCGCGGGGGTGGCGCTCACCGCCGACTCGGGCATGTCCTGGACGCTGCCCAGGCTGATCGGTGCGAGCCGCGCCTCCGACCTGCTGCTCTTCCCCCGCTCGATCAGCGCCCAGGAGGCGTACGAGCTGGGCATCGCGAACAAGCTGGTCCCGGCGGCCGACCTCGCCGCGGAGGCCCTGAAGATCGCCCGCACCCTCGCCGAGGGCCCGACGGTGGCCTACGCGGCGCTGAAGGCCTCTCTGGCGTACGGAGCGGACCACTCGCTGTCCGAGGCGCTGGAGAAGGAGGACGAGCTCCAGACGGCGGCGGGCGCGTCCGAGGACCACACGATCGCGGTCCAGGCGTTCCTCGCGAAGGAGAAGCCGAAGTACGTCGGGCGCTGAGCGCCCGGCGGCTCCCGGGGCGACTCTCCCGGGTCTCTCCGGGGTGTCTCTAGGAGGCGCCCCGGGAGACGCAGGCCTCGAGGTGGTCGTCGACGAGGCCGCAGGCCTGCATCAGGGCGTAGGCCGTCGTGGGGCCGATGAAGCGGAGGCCGCGCTTCTTTAGGGCCTTCGCCAGGGCCGTCGACTCGTCGGTCACCGCCGGGACGTCGGCGATCGTGCGGGGTGCGGGGCGGGCCGCCGGGTCCGGGGCGTAGGCCCAGATCAGACTGTCCAGCTCACCGGGGGCCCACTCGGCCAGCGCCTTCGCGTTGGCCATCGTCGCGTCGACCTTGGCGCGGTTGCGGATGATGCCCTCGTCCGCGAGGAGCCGCTCCCGGTCCGCCTCGCCGAACTCCGCGACCGAGGCGATCTTGAAGTCGGCGAAGGCCCGCCGGAAGCCCTCGCGGCGGCGCAGGATCGTGATCCACGAGAGCCCGGACTGGAAGGCCTCCAGGCAGAGCCGCTCGAAGAGGGCGTCGTCCCCGTGGACCGGCCGTCCCCACTCCTCGTCGTGGTACGTGACGTAGTCCTCGGTCGACAGGCCCCAGGGGCAGCGCAGCCGCCCGTCCGGGCCGGGGACCGCCTCGCCGGTCACCGGTCTTCCCCTTCGTCCTTGCGGAGGGAAGGACCGGACGACGGACCACCGGACGACGGGCCCGGCCTGCCGGGCCCCGACGCGAGCGCGGCCTCCAGCTCGGCGATCCGGGCGTCCCGCTCCGCGAGCTCGGCGCCCAGGCGCCCCAGGACGTCGTCCACGTCCGCCATGCGATACCCCCGCACCGTCACCGGCAGGCGAAGCGCCTCGACGTCGTCGCGGGCCACGGAGCGGGTCACCGGCAGCGGGTCCACCAGCTGCTCGGGCGCCACCTCGGGCAGCACCTCGCTGTCGCCGCCGCCGACCACCGCGAGGGTGACCGCAGCGACGACCACGACCATCGCGATCAGCAAAAACCAGAACACCAGCGCGCCTCTCCCCGAAGTGGAATTCGTCCCGTGGTCGATCGTGCCATGCGCCGCCGACAGTTAGGGTCGCAGCGAACGGACGCGAGGGAGGACAAAAGGGATGCTGCGCTTGGGACGGCGTGAATTCGGGCCGCACGAGCCGGTGATCATGGCGATCGTGAACCGGACCCCGGATTCCTTCTACGACCAGGGCGCCACCTTCCGCGACGAGCCCGCTCTCGCCCGCGTCGAGCAGGCCGTGGCCGAGGGCGCCGCCATCATCGACATCGGCGGGGTGAAGGCGGGCCCGGGCGAGGAGGTCTCGGCCGAGGAGGAGGCGCGCCGCACGGTCGGCTTCGTCGCGGAGGTACGGCGACGGCACCCGGACGCCGTCATCAGCGTCGACACCTGGCGCGCGGACGTCGGCGAGGCGGTCTGCGAGGCCGGCGCGGACGTCCTCAACGACGCGTGGGGCGGGGTGGATCCACGGCTCGCCGAGGTCGCGGCGCGGTACGGAGCCGGTCTCGTCTGCACCCACGCGGGCGGCGCGGAGCCGAGGACCCGGCCGCACCGGGTCGAGTACGAGGACGTGATGGCCGACATCCTGCGGGTGACCGTCGGACTGGCCGAGCGGGCGGTCGGACTCGGGGTGCGGCGCGACGGCATCATGATCGACCCCGGCCACGACTTCGGGAAGAACACCCGCCACAGCCTGGAGGCGACGCGGCGGCTCGGTGAGATGACGGAGACGGGGTGGCCGGTGCTCGTGTCCCTGTCCAACAAGGACTTCGTGGGGGAGACGCTGGATCGGCCGGTGAAGGAGCGGGTGCTCGGCACCCTGGCGACGACGGCCGTCTCCGCGTGGCTCGGGGCGCAGGTGTACCGCGTTCACGAGGTGGCCGAGACGCGGCAGGTCCTCGACATGGTGGCGTCCATCGCCGGGCACCGGGCGCCGGCCGTCGCACGGCGGGGTCTGGCGTAGGTACGGAAGGGGCGGGGCGCCCGCAGCGGGCACTTTCCCCACCCCGCCCCTTCCCGGACCGGGGATCCGCCCCGGAACCCGCGCCTCACTCGCCGGCGAGGCTCACTTTTGCTACCGGGCCGTTTCCTTCGACACCAGGGCGACCGCCTCGTCCACGTCGTCCGTCACGTGGAAGAGCAGCAGGTCCCGTTCCGAGGCCTTGCCGCCCGCGACCACCGAGTCGCGGAGCCAGTCGACGAGGCCCTTCCAGTACTCCGTACCGAAGAGCACGATCGGGAAGCTGGTCACCTTGCGCGTCTGGACCAGGGTGAGCGCCTCGAAGAGCTCGTCCAGGGTGCCGAGGCCGCCCGGGAGGACCACGAAGCCCTGGGCGTACTTCACGAACATCGTCTTGCGGACGAAGAAGTAGCGGAAGTTCACGCCGATGTCGACGTGCGGGTTGAGACCCTGCTCGAAGGGGAGCTCGATCCCGAGGCCCACCGAGATGCCCTTGGCCTCCCGCGCGCCCTTGTTCGCCGCCTCCATCGCGCCCGGGCCGCCGCCCGTGATCACCGCGAAGCCGGCCTCGACCAGCGCGCGGCCGAGCCGCACGCCCGCTTCGTACTCCGGCGAGTCCGGCTTCGTGCGGGCCGAGCCGAAGACGCTGATCGCGCTCGGCAGTTCGGCGAGCGCGCCGAATCCCTCCACGAACTCGGACTGGATGCGCATGACCCGCCAGGGGTCGGTGTGCACCCATTCCGAGTCACCCTCGGTGTCCAGCAGACGCTGATCGGTGGTGCCCGGCTGGACCTGGTCCCGGCGCCTCAACACCGGTCCCAACCGCTGCTCCTCCGGCTTCGACCCTCCCTCGGGGACACCCATGGTCTGCTCCCTCCGCCGATCCACTGATCTTCTGATTCGGTCAGGGTAGGTCCACAGACGTGACAAAAAGCAGAAATTCGGCTGTCAGGCAGTGAGCCAGTCGCGGAGACGTGCCTCGCACTGCACGATCCGCTCGACGACGACGTGCTCGTCCACCTTGTGCGCGTAGATCGGGTCGCCGGGTCCGTAGTTGACGGCGGGGACGCCGAGGGCGCTGAAGCGGGCCACGTCGGTCCAGCCGAACTTGGGGTGGGCCGTGCCGCCGACCGCCTTCATGAACGCCTCGGCGGCCGGGTGGGAGAGGCCCGGCAGGGCGCCTCCGCTGTGGTCGTCGACGACGAACTCGGCGACACCGCAGTCGGCGAAGACCTCGCGGACGTGCGCCTCGGCCTCCTCGGGGGTGAGGTCGGGGGCGTAGCGGTAGTTGACGACGACGGTGCAGGCGTCGGGGATGACGTTGTTGGCGACGCCGCCCTCGATCCGTACGGCGTTGAGGCCCTCGTGGTACTCCAGGCCGTCGATGACCGGCTTGCGCGGCTCGTACGCGGCGAGGCGGGCGAGGATCGGGGCTGCGGTGTGGATGGCGTTGGAGCCCATCCAGGAGCGCGCGGAGTGGGCGCGCTCGCCCTCCGTGCGCAGGAGGACGCGGAGCGTGCCCTGGCAGCCGCCCTCGACCTCGGCGTTCGAGCCTTCGAGGAGGACCGCGAAGTCGCCCTCCAGCCAGTCGGGGTGGGCCTCGGCGACCTTCCCGAGGCCGTTGAGGTGCGCGGCGACCTCCTCCTGGTCGTAGAAGACGAAGGTGAGGTCGCGGTTGGGCTCGGGGACGGTGGCGGCGATCCTGAGCTGGACGGCGACGCCCGACTTCATGTCGGACGTGCCGCAGCCCCACAGGATGCCGTTCTCGTCGAGTCGCGAGGGCACGTTGTCGGCGATCGGCACGGTGTCGATGTGCCCGGCGAGGATCACGCGCTCCTCGTGGCCGAGCCGGGTGCGGGCGACGACGTTGTTGCCGAACCGGTCGACGGTGAGGTGCGGCAGGGGCCGCAGCGCCTGCTCGATCGCGTCGGCGAGCGGCTTCTCGGTGCCGCTGACCGAGGGGAAGTCGACGAGCGCGGCGGTGAGCGCGGGGCCGTCCAGCGTGAGGTCGAGAGGAGCGTTGTCAGCCATGTGCCGACCCTAACCCGGCCTCCAGTACGGTGGGCCCCGTGTCCGAGCCCACCCGTTCCCCCCGCAGCCCCCGCAAGGGCCGTCTCGCCAGGTTCACGGCCGCCTTCGTCGTGCTCTGCGGCCTGATCGCCTATGTGGCCGTACACCAGTCGACGGGCTCCAAGGGCGCCCCTCGGTGCACGGTCGGCAGTGGCGAGAACACCTACGAATTCACCCTGGAGCAGGCGTCGAACGCCGCCACCATCTCGGCCGTGGGCACCACGCGCCGGATGCCGGAGCGCGCGGTCACGATCGCCCTGGCGACCGCGCTCCAGGAGTCCGCGCTGCGCAACATCACGCACGGCGACCGGGACTCGCTCGGACTGTTCCAGCAGCGCCCGTCCATGGGCTGGGGAACGCCGGAGCAGATCATGGATCCGGTGTACTCCTCGGGGAGGTTCTACGAAGGTCTGGCGGAGGTTCCGGGCTATTCGCGGCTCCCGCTGACCGTGGCGGCGCAGAAGGTGCAGCGCAGCGGTTTCCCGCAGGCGTACGCGAAGCACGAGCCGGACGCGACGCTTCTCTCGGCCGCGCTGACGGGCCGCTCGCCCGCCGCCCTCCGCTGTATGACGGACCCCGCGCGGGACGTCGCCGCGGGCGATCCGGCGAAGCTGCGGGCGGAGCTGGTACGGGCCTTCGGCAAGAAGGCGGCGCCCCGGACGACGGCCGGCGGCAGCGCCAGGACGAGCGTCGGCTCGTCGTCCTCCGCCGTGGTCTCCGTGCCGGTCCTGGCGACCACCGGGTCGGACGCCCAGCGCGGCTGGGAGCTCGCGCACTGGGCCGTGGCGCGCGCGGAGGATCTGCGGATCGTGGAAGTGGCGTACGCGGACAAGGTCTGGCGCGCGGGCGACTCCGCGGGTGCGTGGACGAAGACGGCCGACGCGGCCGGTGAAGGAACGGTGCGCATCCGGCTCGCGCGATAGCCGGACGCGCGTACGGGGGCGTCACCCGACCGGGTATTCGCCGACACTCGCCACCACCGGCCCGCACTTACCCCTGTGCTTCCCTTGCCCGGCAAGGGAAGTGACGGTTCAGCAGGTGTTGGATCTTCGGCGCGTTCGTCCGGTTTCCTCCCCACCCGATAATGCGATGCATTGCGGAGCCTTTACCTTCGGCCGCCGAAACCTCTCCCTCCCTCGCCTCGGTTGTCACGGCGTCAGCACGTCGTCTTCGTCGAAGGAGCACCATGTCCCTCCCCCTGACCCGTCGGATCGCCCGCGCCGCCCTTCTCGTCGCGGCCGGAGCAGCCCCCGTGGTCGGTGCGGCCGGCTCCGCGAGCGCCATGGACCACAACATCGCGCCCACCGGCGCGCTCTCCGGCATCAGCTCGCTGGACGGCGCCGGTGTCGGCAACGCCGTCGACGGTGCCTCGCAGACTGCTACCGGTGTCGTCGGCGACACCGGTGGCAAGGCCGTGGACAAGACCGTCCCGGCCGCCGGCAAGACCGTGGGCGAGGCGGGCAAGACCGCCGCGCCGGCCGCGCAGAAGGTCGCCGGTGACGCCACGGGCAGCGCGGGCGAGGTCCTCGGCGAGACCGCCCCGGCGGCGGGCGGCCTCGGCCAGAACCTGCCGGCCGGCGGCGGTGTGCCCACCCTGGGCGGCCTGCCGCTCGGCGGCTGAGAACCCCGTCCGGTTCTCCAGCACCGGTACGGGAAAGGGCCCGGGAAGCGTCACGCTCCCCGGGCCCTCTCACATACGCGTGCCCCCGCCCCGGGCACGCTCAGCCCAGGCGTTTGACCGCGGCCTCGACGCGTTCGTCCGTGGCCGTGAAGGCCACGCGGACGAAGCGCTCCCCCGCCGTCCCGTAGAAGTCGCCGGGCGCGACCAGGATGCCCTTCTCGGCCAGGTACGCCACCGTCTCCCAGCACGGCTCGTCGCGGGTCGCCCACAGGTAGAGGCTCGCCTCGCTGTGCTCGATCCGGAAGCCGTGCGCCTCGAGGGCCGTCCGCAGCGCCGAGCGCCGGGCCGCGTACCGCTCCCGCTGCTCGGCGACGTGCGTGTCGTCGCCCAGGGCGGCGACCGTGGCGGCCTGCACCGGGGCGGCCGTCATCATCCCGCCGTGCTTGCGGATCTGGAGCAGCTCGCCGAGGACGGCCGCGTCGCCCGCGATGAACGCGGCGCGGTAGCCGGCCAGGTTGGAGCGCTTGGAGAGCGAGTGGACGACGACGATGCCCTCGTACGAACCGCCGCAGACGTCCGGATGCAGCACGGAGACCGGGTCGGCCTCCCAGCCCAGCTCCAGGTAGCACTCGTCGGAGAAGACGAGGATGCCGTGCTCGCGCGCCCAGGCCACGATCCGGGTCAGCTCGTCCTTGCCCAGGACCTTGCCCGTCGGGTTGGAGGGTGAGTTGAGCCAGAGCAGCTTGACCGCGGCCGGGTCGAGGTCGGTGGTCGGGTCGTCGTAGACGACGGGCTCCGCGCCGCAGAGCCGCGCGCCGACCTCGTACGTCGGGTAGGCGAGGCGCGGGTAGGCGACCTGGTCCCCGGCGCCGAGGCCCAGCTGCGTCGGCAGCCAGGCCACCAGCTCCTTGGAGCCGACGACCGGCAGCACGTTGTGGTGGGTGAGCGCGACCGCGCCGAGGCGCCGCTCGCACCAGCCGGTGAGCGCGTCCCGCAGCTCGGTGGTGCCCCAGACCGTCGGATAGCCGGGCGAGTCCGCGGCCGCGACCAGCGCGCGCCGGATCAGCTCCGGCACGGGGTCGACCGGCGTGCCCACGGACAGGTCCACGATGCCGTCCGGGTGGGCGACCGCCGTCTTCTTGTACGGCTCCAGCTTGTCCCAGGGGAAGACGGGCAGGCGCGAGGAGACTGCGCCCGAGACTGCGCTCACGAGTGGCTCACTTCGTCGTACGTACGGGAAACGCGTCGGTCCCGTACAGCGGGCGAGGCCGTACGGGACCGAGGGCGGGGATATCAGCCGTTCTGCGGCGGCAGAGCGGCGATGAAGGGGTGGTCGCGCTCGATCAGGCCGAGCTTGGAGGCACCACCGGGCGAACCGAGCTCGTCGAAGAACTCGACGTTCGCCTTGTAGTAGTCCTTCCACTCCTCCGGGGTGTCGTCCTCGTAGAAGATGGCCTCGACCGGGCACACCGGCTCACAAGCACCACAGTCGACGCATTCGTCCGGGTGGATGTACAAGGACCGGGAGCCCTCGTAGATGCAGTCGACGGGGCACTCCTCGATGCATGCCTTGTCCTTGACGTCGACACAAGGCTGCGCGATGACGTAGGTCACGCTGTCGTTCCTCCTCGGTAGGGCTGGTCTGCGCGGGAGCGCGGCGTCGTCGATGCCCGCCCCTAGTATCTCCGTTCTTGGGGTCGATCCGAACAGGAGGGGCGGAGAAGCTGTGGAATTCACCGCAGGAGGGCGCCTTGAGGTACGTATTACCCGCGCTGACGTGGGAAAACGTGTCTCAGTTCGGTACGTGACGGACGCGGGTGACCAGGGCGGGAAATTCACTGACGCGGTCGGCGTGCTCACATCATGGGACGACGGTGTGCTCTTGATCACACGGCGGACCGGTGAGACCGTCCGGATCGCGGAATCCACCCTCGTCGCCGGCAAGGTCGTCCCCGCCGCCCCGGCCCGCAGGCGCGGCCCCGCCACCTCCTTCGAGGAGCTGGCGCGGACGACGGCGCGCGGTTGGCAGCCGGTGGAGAGCGAGGCGCTGGGCGGGTGGACGCTGCGGGCGGCCGGCGGTTTCACCCGGCGGGCCAATTCCGTGCTGCCGCTCGGCGACCCCGGGCTTCCGCTGGGCGAGGCGCTCGCGCGGGTGCGCGACTGGTACGGGAAGCGGGACCTCCCCGCGTACGTACAGACGGCGACCGGCGCCGAGGGCACGCAGGAGCTGCTCTGCGCCGACCTCGAACGGCACGGCTGGCGGTCGGAGGTCTCGGCGGAGGTACGGGTCGGCGGGCTGGCCCCGATCGGCGACCTGGACGCGGACGTGTCACGCGTCCGGCTCGCGCGGAGTGTGGACGACGCGTGGCTCCGGCGCTACAACCGGTCCGGTGTGGTCGGACCCCATGTGCTGAGCGTCCTGTCCAGCGGCCCCAGTGTGTGGTTCGCGTCCGTACCGGGCACGGAAGACATACCGGCGGCGATCGGACGGTGTGTGGTCGACGGCCGCTGGGCCGGGTTCATGGCGGTGGAGGTCGACCCCGCGCAGCGGCGTCAGGGCCTGGCCACGGCCGTGATGGCGGCACTCGCCCGGCAGGCCCTCGGCGAGGGCGCCTCGGCGGCCTGGCTGCAGGTGGAGGCGGAGAACGACGCGGCGCGGTCGCTCTACGAAGGCATGGGCTTCGCGGTCCATCACCACTACCACCACTATCGAGCGACCGAGGCGTGAGCGAGGTGACCGGCGTGACCGACGCGACCGACTGGCGGCGGGAGTTCGCGGAGGAGGCCCGTTCGCGGCGCCCGGACCTCGCGCGGCTCTGTCTGCTGATCGGGGCGGTCGCGGACGAGTCGGTGACGCCGGCGGATCTGGACGCGGCGGAGATCGAGCTGGACCGGCTGGCCGGGGAGCTGCCGTACGGCCTGCGCGAGCCGGACGACTGGGTGGCCGCGCTGGCCCGGCTGCTCGGCGGACGGTACGGCTTCCAGGGCGTCCCGGCCGACTATCAGCGGCTGGAGTCCTCGCTGCTGCACGAGGTCCTGAGGCGGCGGCGCGGTCTGCCGATCCTCCTGTCCGTGGTCTGGATGGAGGTCGCCCGCCGGGCGGGTGCGCCGGTGTACGGCCTCGGCCTGCCGGGCCACTTCGTGGTGGGCTTCGGCGACGCGTCCGCACAGGTCTTCGCCGACCCGTTCGCGGGCGGCCGGCCGATGACCGGCATGGACGCGGAGCTGCTGGTGGCGGGGGCGACGGGCGAGCCCCTGGAGCCGTCGATGCTGCGCCCGGCGAACGCGCTGGAGATCGTCCTGCGCGTCCTGAACAACATCCGTGCCTGGGCCTCGCCCCGCCCGGAGCGCTCCGGGGTGGCGCTGTGGGCGGTGGAACTGTCCCTGCTCCTCCCCGCCCACCCGGCAAGGCTGCGCTACGAGCACGCGGAGCTGCTGGTGCAGCGGGGCGAGTTCCTGGCGGGGGCCGCGGAGATGGAGGCGTACGCCTCGGTCGTCGACGCGGTCGAACCGAGCGCGGCGGCGTCGATCCGGAACCGGGCGCAGGCGGCGCGGGCGCTGCTGAACTAGTACTCCGGTGCGGCCACCCCGTTCCCCGGCACCGATCGATGCCGAGGTTCGCCCGCTCACCCTGACTCCGTGACCTGGGTCACAGCCGACTCCTGTCAGCAATCGGTGCGCCGTCTCGTTCAAGGGGCACGCGAACGAGACAGGAGCAACGCCATGAAGCACCGCATCGTCGTCCTCGGCGCCGGATACGCCGGGGCCTTCGCCGCCGGGAATCTGGCCCGCCGGCTCTCCCCCGCCGACACCGAGATCACCGTCGTCAACGCCGTGCCCGACTTCGTCGAGCGGATGCGGCTCCACCAGCTCGCGAGCGGCCAGGACCTCGCGGTCCGCAAGCTGGCCGACGTGTTCGCCGGCACCGGGGTGCGGCTGCGCCTCGCGCGCGTCACCGGCGTCGACCCCGAGCGCAGGACCGTCGCCGTGACGGGCGAGGACGGCGACGGCGAGCTCGGGTACGACACCCTCCTCTACGCGCTCGGCAGCTCCGTCGCCCACCATGGCGTCCCCGGCGTCGCCGAGCACGCCTTCGACGTGACCGGCCTGTCCTCGGCGCTGCGTCTGCGCGAGCGCCTGGCCGGCCTGGGCGCCGGCGGCACGGTGCTGGTCGTCGGTGAGGGGCTGACCGGCATCGAGACCGCCACCGAGATCGCCGAGTCCCGGCGCGACCTCTCGGTCACGCTCGCCGCCCGCGGCGAGCTGGGCGCCTGGCTCTCCCCGAAGGCACGCCGGCATCTGCGCCGGGCCTTCGCACGGCTCGGCATCACCGTCCACGAGCAGACCGGCATCGAAGCCGTCGAGCCTGCACGGGCGATCGCCGCCGGCGGTACGTCGATCCCGGCCGACGTGACCGTGTGGGCGGCCGGGTTCGCCGTGCACCCCATCGCGGCCGCGAGCGGCCTGGAGGTCGCCGAGACCGGGCAGATCGTCGTCGACCGCACCATGCGCTCGGTCTCGCACCCGGACGTCTACGCCGCCGGTGACTGCGCCTACGCGATCGGCGAGAACGGCCGGCCGCTGCCGATGTCCTGTGCCTCGGCCGGTTTCACCAACATGCAGGCGACCGCAGCGATCATCGCCCGTCTGACGGGTGGGGAGGTCCCGGCCACCGGGCTGAAGTACTACGGCAACCACATCAGCCTCGGGCGGCGGGACGCGATCTTCCAGATGGTGGACCGGGACGTCCGGTCGGCGTCCTGGTACCTGGGCGGCCGGGCCGCCGCGCGGCTCAAGGCGGGCGTGCTCAAGGGGGCCGGATGGGGCATCGCCCACCCGACCTTCGGCATGCCGAAGCGCAGGCGCCGCCTGGCCACCGCGCCGGAGGGGGCCGCTGTGAGGGTCGCCGCCTAGGCTGCTCCGCATGGACAGCGCAGCCATCGACCTGTTCGAGGCCAGCCGGGGCCGGCTGGCCTCGCTGGCGTACCGTCTGCTCGGCTCGGCGGCCGACGCCGAGGACGCCGTGCAGGACACGTTCCTGCGCTGGCAGGCAGCGGACCGCGGTTATGTCGAGGTGCCGGAGGCGTGGCTGACCAAGGTCGTCACCAACCTCTGCCTCGACCGGCTCCGCTCGGCGCAGGCGCGGCACGAACGGGCGGCCGGTGTCTGGCTGCCCGAGCCGCTCCTCGAGGGCGACCCGATGCTCGGCCCCGCCGACACAGTCGAGCAGCGCGAATCGGTGTCCCTGGCCGTACTGACCCTCTTGGAACGCCTCTCACCGGTCGAGCGCGCCGCCTACGTCCTGCGCGAGGCCTTCGCGTACCCCCACGCGGAGATCGCGGGGATCCTCGACATCACCGAGTCCGCGAGCCAGCAGCATGTCCACCGGGCGCGGCGCCGGGTCGCCGCCGAGCGGCGCGGCGGCGGTGAGGTGGACCCCGCGTCCGCGCGCCGGGTCGTCGAGGAGTTCCTCGCCGCCGCCTCGTCGGGGCGCACCGAACGGCTGGTGGCGCTGCTGACCGACGACGTGACGGCGGTGTCGGACGGCGCCGGACTGGCCAGGCGGCTGCTGCGGTTCACGACGCGCGAGCGCGTCGCCTCCTTCGTGCGGGCAGGCTTCAAGCCGACGCCGGCGAAGCGG
Organism: Streptomyces sp. NPDC012508; assembly: GCF_042902595.1. NCBI lineage: Bacteria > Bacillati > Actinomycetota > Actinomycetes > Kitasatosporales > Streptomycetaceae > Streptomyces > Streptomyces sp. NPDC012508. The sequence continues at coordinate 676,485 of NZ_JBIBEO010000003.1, read as the reverse complement.
CGGCTGGCGGGCGGCTCCCCCGCGATGTACATCGCGCCGGTCAACGGCTCCCCGGCCGTTCTCGCCGTGGTCGACGGCCGGGTCGTGGGGGCCGTCGTGTTCGACGTCAGCGACGGCAGGGTCGCGTCCCTGCACGGGATCGCCGCCGCGGACCGGCTCGGGCGCCTCAACGAGGCCTGGCGGCACCACGAATCGGGGGCGCCGGTCATCGACGCGTGGTGACCTGGGTACGCGTGGGTGCCGCCCGGCGGTGCGCGTCGACTTGATAGGCAAGTGAATACTTGCCTATTCTGGGGTCATGGCCGACGAGATATTCAAAGCCTTGGCCGACCCCACCCGCCGCACGATCCTCGACGAGCTGACGGAGAGGTCCGGACAGACGCTGTTCGAGATCTGCTCGCGGCTGAGCATGAAGCATCAGCTCGGCATCTCGCGCCAGGCGGTCTCCCAGCACCTCGCCGTGCTGGAGGCCGCGGGGCTCGTCGAGACCAGGCGGGAGGGGCGCTGCAAGTTCCACGACCTGAACACGGCCCCGCTGCGGCAGATCACCGAGCGATGGCTCGTGCCCGACACCTCCGGACCGCGGGAGAGCACCCCATGAAGATCCATCTGACCAGCGTCTTCGTCGACGACCAGGCGAAGGCCCTGCACTTCTACACCGAGATCCTCGGCTTCGTGAAGAAGCACGACGTCCCGGTGGGCGAGAAGGACCGGTGGCTGACCGTCGTCTCGCCCGACGAGCCCGAGGGCACCGAACTCCTTCTGGAGCCCGCCGGCCACCCGGCGGTCAAGGCCTACCGCGACGCGCTCGTCGGCGACGGCATCCCGCTCGCCCAGTTCGCCGTCGACGACGTGAAGGCGGAGCACGAGCGCCTGACCGCCCTGGGCGTCCGCTTCGTCCAGGAGCCCCTGGAGATGGGCCCGGTCACCACGGCGGTCCTCGACGACACGTGCGGCAACCTGATCCAGCTCGCGACGAAGCCGTAGGGCACGCGCCGTCACTCCTCGCTCCACGGCGGGACCGTCCACCGCAGGACGGTCCCGCCGTCGAGGCGTTCGAGGGTGGCGGGGTAGACCTGCCCGGCGGCGCGCTCGCCGTGGTGACGCATGGAGTGGTCGCCGGGATCCCAGCCGAGACCGAGGACGGGGCAGCCGGCGACGTCGGTCAGCCCGTCGAGGAGAGGACGGGGCCAAGCCGCGCGCGCGAGACGGTACGCGTGGGAGTGCGCCTCCACGGCCCACACCAGGCCGCTGCCCGGGCTGTTCCCGACCCAGGCCCGGAGCCGGGCGGCGAGCGCCTGCGCCTCGGGCAGGGGAAGGTCGAGCCAGCCGTACGGCCCGTGGCCCCAGGAGGTCTGCGGGATGCGCTCGCCACCGAACTCGGCGTGCACCTCCTTCTCGTACCGCCCCCAGTACGTGAGGTCGGCGAGATTCTCTCCGTCCGGGCCGACGAAGGAGTCCAGGGCGCACGCGTCGCCGAGGACCATGCCGCAGCGGTCGACGGGCAGGTCGCCGAGGACCACCGGTGCGTCACTGCGCCCTTCCGTCCAGGGAAGACCGAGGTCCACCTCCAGGACGGAGATCGTCGGTTCGCCGTCGAAGGGCGAGGGGGAGGTCTGCGCCCGTACCGGCAGGGTCCGGTCCTGCGCCGCCGGTACGACGCCGGCCTCGCACTCCCACGAGCAGGGCTCGCCGCCCTCGGGGCCGTACAGATGGCCGCCGCCGCGCGGCGGCTTCCCGGGCGCGCTCGGAGAGCGGCCGGCCCACCTGGGGCCACCAGTCGATCCAGCCGCCCTTGCCGAGGACCAGTGCCCCGGAGGGTGCCGTCACCGCTCCGAGTTCGGTGTACCCCTGCGCCGTGCTCATGGCCCGATCGAACCGCGCCGCACCGACAACGCCCGCAGGAACCATTCGACGGCCGGGGTCGCCGGTTCCGGGGGTGGCCAGGCGTTGATCCGGGCCAGGAGCTGGAGGTAGCGGGTGTGGCGCGGGGCGATCGCGGCCTTCAGGCACGCGGGGAGGTCGTCCGGGCAGGCCGGGTGGGCGGTGACGTGGTCGACGATCGACCGGGCCTCCGGCGAGGCGGGGTCGAGCGTGAGGTCGGCCGTCGCGCGGACCACGGCCACGATGTGGGGGCGCGGAGGCGCCAGGCCCCCGTCCCGGGCGGCGGCGAACCGTTCGACCAGCTGCCGCGTGTCGGCCACGAACCCCGGGTCCTGCGTCAGTTCCGCGAGCTCCACCCACGCGGCGACCTGCGCGTCGTCGGGATCGTCGGGCAGAACGGGCGTCACCGAGCGGACGACGCCCGGGTCGAGGCCGCGGTAGGCGGCGTCGAGGAACTCCGTGATCAGACGGTCGCGTTCGGCGGCGGACAGTCGCGCCAGCTTGTGCATCAGGTCCAGCTCCTCCGGGGTCGATCCCCGCCCGGCCACCGCCGTCAGCACCACGCGCCGCAGCCTCAGCGTGCGGATCTGCACGTCGAGCGCCTCCGCGTGCGCGGCGGCCACCTCGGCGAGCGAGGCCTCCCGGTCCACGACCTTCCGGATGGCGGGAAGCCCGAGCCCGAGCTCGCGCAGCGTCCGTACGAGTCCGAGGCGCGCGACGGCGTCGGTGCCGTAGACGCGGTGACCGGCGGGGGTGCGGTCGAGGGGCGGCACGATCCCCTCGTCGGAGTAGAACCGCACGGCCTTGACCGTCACACCGGTCCGCCGCGCCAGTTCACCGATCGAGAAGAGCGTGTCGCCGTCCATGCGGACCACTCTGGGACCTCCCCTTGGGGGAGACGCAAGGCCGCCCCTCGGTACCTCGGGACGACGACTTCTGGACGACGTCAGGTGTCGTGAAAGGATCGCGGCATGTCCAGCGACCGTCTCATGCGCATTCACAGCGCTGAGTTCCAGGCCATGGCCGACAGGGTCCTGCGGGTCACCGAGCTCACCTCCCGCCTGAACGTCCTGCCCTTCGAGGACGAAGTGGGCAAGGCGGAGCTGTTCGAACAGATCCTCGGCAAGCCGCTGCCTCCGAGAGTCACGATCTATCCGCCCTTCTACACGGACCACGGCCTGCACCTCGACCTCGCCGAGCGCGTCTTCATCAACCAGAACTGCACGTTCCTGGACTACGCCGGCATCCGGCTCGGCGAGCGCGTGATGGTCGGACCGAAGGTCACGTTCATCACCAGCGGCCACCCGGTCGATCCCGAGGAACGGCGGCTGTACCTCACCGGCGCACCCATCGACGTGGCGGAGAACGTGTGGATCGGTGCCGGTGCCACCATCCTGCCCGGCGTCAGCATCGGCCGTGATGCCGTGATCGCCGCCGGCGCGGTCGTGGCCGACGACGTTCCGCCGGCGAGCCTGGTGACCGGTGGAAAGGCGACCGTGCACCGGCGGTGGTGACGGACCTCGTCGTGGCGGAGGGCCGGGCGGGCGCATAGGGTCGCCGGCATGTCTGTACGTCTTCGTATGCGTGAAGCACTGCCCGTCGCCATGCGCGCCCGCGACAAGGCCGCCGTGAGCGCCCTGCGCTCGACGCTCGCCGCGCTGGACAACGCCGAGGCCGTCCCCCTGACCGAGGACCAGCTCCGTGGCACCGCCCTTGAAGCCTCGCCGGCAGGTGTCGGTGCCACCGAGGCCGTACGGCAGGAGCTGAGCGAGCACACCGTGGTGGAGGTCGTCCGCGCCGAGGCCGCCGAGCGCCTGGAGGCCGCCGAGCAGTTGACCGCGCCCGCCCACGCCGACCGGGCCGCCCGACTCCGCGCGGAGGCCGACGTGCTGCTCCGTTTCCTCGACGGTCCCGAAACCGCGTAGGGCACCCTCCCGAACCCCCGCGGCCATAGGATCTTGCGCGTTCAGGGGGAACCGAGGGGGAACCGGTATGAAGCCGCTCGACGCGTCGATCCCGACCAAGGCCGGGCCGTACCAGCTGCTCACCGAGTTGGGCAGCGGCGGCATGGGCCGCGTGTTCCTGGGCGCCGCCCCCGACGGCCGCCTCGCCGCGGTGAAGCAGGTGCACCGGCGGTTCGCTGCCGAGGACGGCTTCCGCAGCCGCTTCCGGCGCGAGGTCACCGCCTCCCGCAAGGTCTCGGGCGCCTACACGGCCGCCGTCATGGACGCCGACGCGGACGCCGAGCTGCCGTGGCTCGCCTCGGTGTTCGTTCCCGGCCCCTCGCTCGGCGCGGCCGTGGAGGCCACCGGGCCGCTGCCCACCGAGACCGTACGCCGACTGGCGGTGGGCCTGGTGACGGCGCTTGAGGAGATCCACCGCATGGGCCTCATCCACCGCGACCTCAAACCGGAGAACGTCCTGCTCGCCGAGGACGGCGTCCGCGTCATCGACTTCGGCATCGCCCGCGCCGCCGAGCCTGAAGCGGCGACCGCACTGACCCAGACCGGCTGGGTGATCGGCTCGCCCCCGTTCATGTCGCCCGAGCAGGCCGAGACCAAGGGCCTCACCACGGCGAGCGACGTGTTCTCGCTCGGCTCGGTCCTCGCCTTCGCCGCGACCGGCCGCGCTCCGTTCGCCGCCGACTCGACCCTCATGACTCTTTTCAACGTGGTCCACGCCAAGCCCGACCTCGGCGGAGTACCGAAGGACCTGCGCGGAATCGTCGCCCGCTGCCTCGCCAAGGACCCGTCGGACCGCCCAACCCTGGCCGACCTCAGGAAACTGCTCGGTCCGGTCTCCCCCGCGACCCGGCCCTGGCCGCCCGCCGTCCACGAGCTGATCGCCGAGCAGAAGGGCCGGCTGGAAGCCCTGTTGGGCGGGGACGACGTCGTCGAGGACCCTGCGCCCACCCCGCCGCCCCCACAGGACCCCGAGCCCGACCCGCAGGCCGCGACCGTCACGGCGACCACGGCGGACCCCCCTCCCGCCCGCGCACCCCGCAGGCGTGGCAGGCTCGTGGCCCTGGTGGCAGCGGTCACGGTTCTGGCGGGCGCGGGAGTCGGCACGTACCTCGCGCTCCAGGAGGACGACAGCAAGGGCGGCGCGGCGAAGAGTCCGGCGGACAAGTACACGAAGCTGCCGACCTGCGCGGAGGCGGCCCCGAAACTCCCCCTGCCGCCCCGGCGAGCGGACCAAGACAGCAGCGTCGAGAACAGCCCCCAATACGTGACCCGCTGCTCCTGGTACGCCAAGAAGACGGACCTGCACGCGGGGGACATGCCGGACGCGATCGTCCGCTGGACCCTGGTACGGACGACCAGCGCGGACGGGAACGGTACGGAGCACCAGGACGAGACCTTCGACCAGGAGACGGCCACAGAGGCGGAGAACCTCGACTTCGGCGACGAGGCCTCTTGGGACACAGGCCGCTGGGAAGACTGGAACTGCTCCCTGAACGTGCGCGACGGCAACCTCGTCGTCTGGGTCATGCTGACCGGCGACCGGCACCCGAACTCCACCTGCGAGGCCGAGGCCGTGGGGGTCGCCGGGGCCGCCCTGTCAGCGATGCCCGAGTGACGACCCCTTGACCCCGTCGACGAACGCGGCCCAGGCGGCGGCGGGGAAGAGGAGAGCGGGGCCGGTGGGGTTCTTGTTGTCCCGGACGGGGACGCGGGCGGGACGGGCGGCGTCGCTGACTTCGAGGCACTCACCGCTGCTGCCGCCACTGTAGGAGGACTTCCGCCAGGAGGGCAGGACCGAGGCGTCAGGGATGCTGGTCGGTGCGTGCTGCATGCTCGTACTCCTCCGCGACGGACCTGATCAGAGCCAGCGACTCGCTATGGGAGAGCGCGTCACCCAGGGCATGATCGTAGACCTCCTGACACTCCCGGACCACGGACGGAGTCTCCCAAACACGGCCGGACTTGAGGCCCTCGACGTAGGCGATCGGCGGAAGGTCCGAGAACCACATGAGGGAGACGAAGCCCTCCAACATCGCATGCGCGCCCACTGTGAACGGGAGGACGTGCACACGGATACGGCGGCTCTCCCCCAGTCTCACGATGTGACGCAGCTGTTCGCACATCACTGCCGGACCGCCGATGTGTTGCCTCAGCACGGCCTCATCCATGAGCACCCACACCACCGGGGAGTCGAAATTCTCCAGAATGTGGGCCCGCTCCAGCCTTGTGACAAGGAGCTTGTCACGTGCGACGTCACTCTTCGGCGGGTGTCCCGAACCAAGTACTGCCCGCGCGTACGCCTCTGTCTGGAGAAGCCCCGGCACCAGCTTCGGGGCGTACTCCCGGATCACGATGGCCTGGCCCTCGAACTCCAGCGCCTCCTCGAAGTGCTCCGCCACCTTCTTGCCGTCCAGCATCGGCAGGAACCGTTCGAAGAAGTCGTCCCCCGTGTTCAGCACCTGGTCCAAGCGCCGCGCGTCCGCCACGTCCGGACGGCGGCGGCCCGCTTCCATGTGCGCCAAGTGGGTGCGCGAGATGATGGTCAGTTCGCTCAGGCGCTCCTGGGTGAGCCCCGCCGATTCTCTTCGGCGTTTCAGCTCTTCACCGTATTTTCTACGGGACTCCGGGTTGTCCTCGATCGCCACCGCCAACTCCCCGATGTGCTGGTTGCGTTGTCACATGCGAACCCCTGTCGAGCGTAACGTGATCCACGCCACTGTGTGACCGGAACAACACACAGAGCGAAAGGGCTCGCACGTAATGCAAACCCCCCACGGTCCCGGCGCCTTCGTCGCCCACACCGGAACCGATGTCTACGGCCCCGGAAAGGTCATCGGCGTGGACGGCGTCCACCGGCGCGTGCGGTTCGTGCACTTCGTGGCCACGATCCGCGCCTGCGACCTCCGGCCCGCCACGCCCCGCGAGACGCGGGAGATCCAGGACTGGCTGCGCACGAAGCAGCAGCGGTACGGCGGCGAGTGGTGATGCGGCTGCGCGTCTCGCGCGACGGCGGCCGCACCTGGTCCGCCACCAGGACGTACACGCCCCGGAGAGGAGACGTGCCGGTCGAATCGGTTCTGCGCTTTCCGCCCTGCCGGTGTGACCGCTGCGTCGTCACATCGAGTGATCAGACGACCACGGAGCTTGCGGTACGGTGAGCACAAAAGCGGCCCCCGAGCTGGTTGCAGCCAGCACCGAGGGCCTTCACTTCGAGTGCTTAGAGGAGCACCCGGAATGCTTCGTCATGCTAACGCGCCCACTCGGCGCTTCAGTCAGATCCCCCACGAGATCCTTCGTCACCCCGATCTCAATTCCGACGCCGTACGGCTTCTGTGCTGGCAGCTCTCCCTCCCCGACGGCGTCAACGAGCCGCTCTCCAGAACCGCCGAACGGGCGGGCATCCGCAAGGTCGCGTTTCTGCGCGCCAAGGGGCAGTTGAAGGCCGCCGGCTATCTGCACGAGTGGCGCGAGCAGGGCGCGGGAGGGCGGTGGGCCACCCGGCAGCTCGTCTCCAACGTCCCGCTGAGCCCGGCCGAGGCGTCAGCGGTGCGCTCCGGCTCTCCGACGGACACCCGTCCGGCCGCCGGTGAGCCGACCGGTCGGGCCGTCGGTCGTCATCCAGAAGGAACATCCGGGGAGAACACCTCCACCCCTCCCCCGCCCGAGGCGGCGGAGGTGCCCGCGGCTCCCGACGCCCGGCGCCTCGTCGACGACCTGCCCGCCCTCGACCCCAGGCTGCGCGTTCCCCGCGCCATGCTCCCCGAGTTGACGGGCCTCACCGCCCGCTGGCTGGAGGCGGGGCACATGGCCGACGCCGTACGGGACGCCATCTCCCGCTGCCTGCCGGGCAGGGGCAGTCCCATCCACCGCCCCGGCGGGCTCCTGCGGTACATCCTGCGCGAGGTGCCGCCGGTCGCCCCGCCTCCACCGCCGCCGAGGGTCACGGGCCTCCGCGAGTGCGAGAGCGGGCTTCACGTACAGCCGTACCTGTTCCGGCCGTTGGCCGACGAGGACCATTGCGGAGGCTGCCGTCAGCCTTCCGCGGCCTCCTCCGTCTCCCCCACCACCACCGCACAGACCGGCCCTTCCCTGGCCCGCGCGGCCCTCCGACGGCGCCTGTAGGGCGTACACGTGGGCGACTTCCTGCCTACTCGCCGGCCCACCATTTGCGGGGTGCACCCGTCTCGAAGTGCAGTCCGTCGTGGCCGCGAGGCAGCTCGCAGAAGAAGTTGCCCTGAAGGAAGAGGTCCCAGCTGTCCGGTCCGGGCTCCTTGCAGCGAGGCGTGGGCTCCGCGGCCGCGGCCGCTGCCGATTCGGGATTCTGATCGTCGGTCATACACACATTCTCTCGCGCAGTCGGTATCGGTGCGACAATCACCCCTCCCTACCCGGGAGTTGTCTGTACAACTCTCGGTCGCCGTTCCCCGGTCGGACGTCGAGAGTTCACTCCCGAGTGCTGCGATACACGCGCCATGTGCCCGACGAACAGCGCTTGATCGAGGAGGCTCGAGTGAATCTCGTAGTCAACGGAGACGCGGAGAGCGGGCCCGGCGGGTCCGCCGACCCGGTCACCGGTGTGACCGGCTGGGACGTGCGGGAAGGAGCGCCCGCGCTCATCGCGTACAGCCTGGGCAACGGCTACCCGGGGCCCGCGGACCCCGGGCCCGCCGCCCGTGGCACGCGGTTCTTCTCCGGCGGCAACAGCCCCCGCACCGCTCTGGTCCAGGACATCGCCCTGCCGAGGACGGGCGCCACGGGGTGGCGGCACATCGACGCCGGGCGGGTGCGGTACACGCTCGCCGGCTGGCTGGGCGGCTACGCCACGCAGGAGGACGGCGCGCGGCTCTCCGTGGAGTTCCGGAACGCCCAGGGGACCCCGGTCGCCCTGTCCGTGCTCGGCCCCGTGACGGCCGCCGAGCGGCTGTCCCGTACCGCGCTCCTGCAGCGCACGGCGACCGCGCAGGTGCCGCGTACCGCGCGCTCCGCGCGTGTGCTGCTCGTCTTCACCCGCAGCGGCGGCGGGACGTCCAACGACGGTTACGCCGACTCGATATCGCTCACGCTGCACGCCACGGAGGGACGCAAGTGACCAGGCTCAACCGACGCGATCTGCTCAAGGCCGCCGGAGCCGCCGGTGCCCTGAACATCGCCTGGCCGCTGGCCGCCGGGCTCTCGCCCGCGCAGGCCCTCGAAGCCGCCCAGGCGCTCGGCGCCGACTACGACCCGGCGCCGTTCACCCTCGGCGTCGCGTCCGGCGACCCGCAGCCGGACAGCGTCCTGCTGTGGACCCGGCTCGCCCCCGAGCCGCTGGCCGCCGAGCAGAAGCTGTCCGAGATCGTCGAGGTCCAGTGGGTCGTCGCCACCGACGCCCAGCTGAAGCGCGTCGTCGCGGAGGGCACCGTGCCCGCCTCCGCCACGCTCGGCCACAGCGTGCACGTCCCGGTCTCCGGGCTGCGCCCCGACACCCGCTACTGGTACGCCTTCAAGGCGCTCGGCAAGCGGAGCCGGATCGGCCGTACGAAGACCGCGCCCGTCGGCCGCGTCTCGTCCGTCCGGTTCGCCGCCGCCAACTGCCAGGCGTTCCACGACGGCTTCTACGCGGCCCACCGGGGCATCGCCCGCGAGAACGTCGACTTCGTCGTCCACCTCGGCGACTACATCTACGAGCACGGTCAGGTCGGCGGAGTCCCGGCCGACCACGTCCGCGACCACGAGGGCCCCGGGATCTTCACGGTCGCCGACTACCGCCGTCGCCACGCGCTCTACAAGGGCGACGCCTCCCTGCGCGAGGCGCACGCCGCGCACCCGTGGTTCCTGACGTGGGACGACCACGAGGTCGTCAACGACTACTCCGGTACGGGCGGGGGCGCGGCGTTCATGCAGCGCCGCGCGGCCGCGTACCAGGCCTGGTACGAGAACATGCCGCACCGCGACGGCGGCGCCGGGAGCGCCACCGCGCTGCCCGACCCCGAGATCCACCGGGTGCGCCGCTGGGGCGACCTGCTGGAGCTGACCGTCCTCGACCTGCGCTCGTACCGCTCGGCGCAGAACCTCGCGGACGGCACGATCCTGGGCGCCGGGCAGAAGGGGTGGCTGAAGCGGAACATCGAGCAGGCTCCGGACACCTGGCACGTCTGGGCGAACTCGATCATGCTCAGCCAGCTGCGGAGCCGTCCCGGCGGCTCGTACATGTTCACCGACCAGTGGGACGGTTTCCGCACCGAGCGCAAGGAGATCCTCGGCCATGTGCACAGCACCGGCATGGAGGACCTGGTCGTCATCACGGGCGACTGGCACTCGGCGTTCGTCGACGACATCCGGCCGGACTTCGACGACGTCTCGTCGCCGGTCATCGGTACGGAGTTCACGGCGCACTCGGTGACCTCGGGGGCGTACTCGGCGAGCTGGAACGCCACGAACGGTCCGGTCATGGGCGCGGGCAACCCGCACCTGAAGTACTTCGAGGGCAACCGCTACGGCTACGACGTCTACGAAGTCACGCCGGAGCGTTTCAGCGCCCACATGCGGGTGATCGACGACCGCCGTGACCCGGCCTCGCCCGTCTCCACGCTGACGACGTTCCATGTGGACCGCGGGAAGGCGGGCTCGTACGAGGACCCGGCGACGAAGAACTCGCCGGCGCAGTACCGCAGGGACTGACACAGCGGGAACGCCCGTCCCGCCGGTCGTGACCGGTGGGACGGGCGTCCGTGTGCGCTTCTCGCGCTGTCGCTCTGTGGGTCACGGGGCGGTGATCAGCCCTGGCCCGTCAGGTCGATGGTCTTGGTCCGCTCGGCCGTCGTCTTGCCCATCAGCGCGTCGCGCATGACGAACGCGACGTCGTCGGCGGAGACCTGGTGCTTCTTGCCGTCGGCCTTGGTGATCATGATGCCGTCGAAGACGCCGTCGAGGAGCCGGTCGATCGCCTTCTTGTCGTAGACCTCCACCAGGCGGCCGTTGACGGCCTTCATGGAGAGGATCTGCGGCAGCGACCGCGCCGGTCCGAACTTGATCTCCTTCGGGCCCGCCTTGATCAGGATCACGTCGGACATGGCGGGCTTGGCGAACTCGCGCATGGCCCGGTCCAGCTCCGCCTTGGTGATCGTGGGCTGGCGGGTGACGACCGGGAGCTCGACGGGCTTCGACTGGCCCGTCTCCACCTGGGCGCGGAAGGCGTCCTTGACGAAGATCATCGATCGGCCGACGTCCAGGCCCTTGCCCGGCTTGCCCTCCACGGCGGTGACCTTGCCCGGGGAGAACCTGATCGTGCCCTCGGTGGCCGAGCCGGAGGCACCGGCCACGTCGGTCAGGGCGACGGCCAGCTTCTCCTCGTCGACCGGCAGCTTCGGCTCGGCGACGCGCTCACCGCCGAAGAGGGAACCGATCACGGAGACGGGGTTGTAGTCGCTGCCCGCGGCGGCGCGGACGGTCTCCTGGCTGTCCAGGGAGAGGCCGGCCTTGTCCGGGGCGAGCTCGACGTTCTTGCCGCCGACGTTGAGCTTGAGCGGGGCGTGGGCGCGCTTGCCGAGGGCGGCCTCCAGCTTGTTGACCGCCTCCTCCTTCGTACCGCCGCCGATGTCGACGCCGAGGACGGTCGTGCCCTTGGGGACGTCGGAGTGGTTGAGGAGGAGCCCGGCGCCGTAGGCGACACCGGCCAGGCCGAAGACGCCGACACCGAGGAGGACGAGCTTGGAGCGGCCCTTCTTCGCCGGGGCGGAGCGGCCGCCCGAGGAGGACGACGAGGGCGCGGGGGCGGGGCGGGGCTCGGTCGGGGCCGGGGCGCCGCCGACGAACTCCGGGGCGGAGAAGCCGCGGTCCGGGAGTCGGGGCGTGAGGTCGGGGCCCGACGGGACGACCGGGATGCCGCTGGTGAGAGTGTCCCCGGAGACATGGCCGGCGGGGCCGGGGGGCGGGGTGACCGGGCCGGGCTTCTGCGGCGTCAGGACGGCGGTGTCGTCGGACATCCGCGGGCCGCCCGGGAAGGGGTCGCCGCCCATCGGAGCGCCGCCCAGCGGGCCGCCGTCGAGCGGACCCGCTCCCATCGGGCTGCCGCCGATCGGGCTGCTGCCCGTGACGGGGCCCGAGGTCGGGCCGGTCGGCGCCTGCGGGCCGCCCTGGGCGTAGGGCGCGCCACCGGGGCCGTACGCGGCCTCGTCCTGGGGCGGGGTCGTGAGGAACATCGGCGTACCGGACGCGGGCGTGGCCGAGATCGAGGCGCCGCCGACGCGCGGGATGCCACCGGTCGCGGGACCGGCGAAACCGGAGCCGCGGTTCGGGCCGGTGCCCGGGGCCGGAGGCCGTGTACCCGCGGGAGGCGTACGCCCCGGACCGGACGCACTGGGGCCGGGCGTGCGGGAGCCGGGAGCGCCGGAGCCGGAGCCCCGCTCCGACCGGTCGGCCGGTCCCGACTTCCCGGCAGGAGCGGCCGGGGGCGTCGGAGCGGCGGGCGCGGCGGGAGCCGCGGGCGCCGCCTTGCGCGGGGCGAACCAGTCGCTGGTCTTCTCCTCCGCATGGGGCGCCTCGGCCTGGGCGGGAGCGGGCGCGGGCGCGGGTGCGGGCGCGGGTGCCGGGGCAGGGGCTGCCGGCGCGGGGGCCGGTGCCTTCTCGGCGGCCGGAGCGCTCGCGGTCTCCCGGGACGCGTCCCCGACCGGCTTGCGGACCACCACGGGCGGGATCGGCCGCGAACCCGGGATGTTGATCCGGATCCGCGTGGTCAGCGTGGTCTCGGTCTTCGGCTCTTCCGGCAGCGGAGAGGCGGAAGGCGCGCCGGCGGCACCGGCCGTCTCGTCGGATCCGTCCTGCGTGGGGTGGAGCGACGGATACTGACGGGATCCGTACGGCGGTGTACCCGACGGGTACGCGGCTCCACCGCGCCCCTGGGCGCCGGAGGACGAACTGTCAGTCTCTCGACCAGTTTCACGACTCAAAGCAGGTTCTCCCGGTTGGCTCCACCGCCCGCTCTTGCTGGTGCTCGTGTACCCGGGCGGCTCGGCGGCGCGCACCACCATACTGGCCGACGCCGAATCGCACCCGACGGCAGGGGATCCAGTACAGGGCATTCCGGCCGAAGTCGGGGCACTCCTTCACCGAAGCTCCCCCCAAGTCACCCTGTTCACGGGGTCGGTCGGGGAAGCCGCGCCACCGTGGCACACATCACAGCGACCGCCATGCCTCCGAGAAGATAGATCATCTCCGAGGCTCCGCCGCCGAAGACCCCGTCGCCCTCCGGGCGTCCGACGCTGAGCAGCACCACGGCGACGAGCCAGCCGACGGCGGGGGCCACGATGCCGAGCTGGGTGCCGGTGGCTCGCAGCCCGCCGTAGAAGGCTCCGGCGGTGGCGAGCAGGGCGAGGAGCAACCCGCCGGGGAACCAGGCCGGTTGGGCGATGGAGCCGGCGATGCCGACGAGTGCTCCGAGGACGAGGAACACGACGTACCAGACGATCCGGATGTTCACGCGTCCTCACCCACGCCCGCGAAGAGGTCGGTCTCGCGCACGCCCGCCGGTGCGCCCGGCGTACCCCGCACCAACTGGTAGTACTCCGTGGTGAGGATCGGCTGCCCCAGGTCGTTGGAGAGCGCGAAGAAGGGTCCTTCGACGGCGATTTGGGTGGCGTGGGCCCGCATCGCGGCGGTTTTCCGGGCCGTCCATGCGGTGTCGCCGTCGATCTCGGCGGTGATGAGGCTGTCGTCGACGACACCCGGTACGTCGTCGATGTCCGCGATGCCGGGGAAGCCGGCGCCCTCGGCGTGGAGCCGGGCGAAGGCGGCCTCGGCGACCGGGCGCGGAACCCGGTTCCAGTAGACCTTCGCGATCGCGTGGGCAGGCCCGAGGTCCGGGCGGTAGGCGGCGTCCGCGGCCAGCTCGGCGGCGCGCATGGCGACGCGGTGGGCCTGGATGTGGTCGGGGTGGCCGTAGCCGCCGTCGGGGTCGTAGGTGACGAGAACCTGCGGGCGGGTCTCGCGGACGATCTCGACGAGGTAGGGGGCGGCGGTGTCGACGTCCGTGTTCCAGAAGGCGTTCGCGCGCCGGTTCTGCTCGACGCCCATCATTCCGGAGTCGCGGAAGCGGCCGGGGCCGCCGAGGAAGCGGTGGTCGGTGACGCCCAGCTCCTTCATCGCGTCGGCGAGCTCGCCGACGCGATGGGCTCCGAGCCGGTCCTCCCGGTCGGGTGCGAGGTGGGCGAGCTCGGGCGGGATGACCTCGCCCTCCTCGCCGAGTGTGCAGGTCACAAGCGTGACCTGGGCACCCTCGGCCGCATACCTGGCCATGGTGGCGCCGTTGTTGATCGACTCGTCGTCGGGGTGCGCGTGCACCAGGAGCAGACGACGGGCTGGGAGAACCGTCATGGCCCCACCCTACGAGGCGGGGCCATGGACCGGGGCCCCGGCCGTGATCCGCCGGGCGCCCCAGGGCACGCCCGGGCACCCCCGCGCGCGCAGCTCAGAACTTGAGGCCGCCGATCATGCCCGCCACGTTGGTGGTGAGCGTGCTGATGGACGGGGCGATGGACGAGCTCGCCAGGTAGAACCCCAGGAGCGCGCAGACCGCCGCATGTCCAGCCTTCAGCCCGGATTTCCGGATCAGCAGGAAGACGACGATCGCCAGCAGCACCACCGCCGAAATCGAGAGTGCCACGGCGGTTCACCTCCACACTTCTTCGGTCGGATATTCGGACGGTCAGTTCGGCGAGCATGTGCCAGATGTCAGGTGACCCCTACCCACCTAGCGCTACGGATCATAACTATGTGTGGCACCGCATTGATGGTGTACGGAGGCACAGAGGGGGCGCACAGCGCTAGTTTCGGTCGCATGACCTCCACGCAACTGCCGTCGTTCCCGCTCTCGTTCCCGCGTCAGTACGCCCGCACCCAGCGCTTCACCCTGGGCGTTCCTCGTGCGTTCACGGTCTCCCCGGACGGTGAACGCGTCGTGTTCGTGCGCTCGTCGTCCGGAACCGACCGCTCGCACGCGCTGTGGGTGCTCGATCTCACGGGCGAGGCGCGGGAGCGGCCCGCGGCGGATCCGGAGGCGCTGCTCGCGGGCGCGGCCGAGGAGTTGTCGGCGGAGGAGCGGGCTCGGCGGGAGCGGAGCCGAGAGGGTTCGGGCGGGATCGTGGCGTACGCGGTGGACGCGGCCGTGGAGTTGGCGGCGTTCGCGCTCTCGGGCCGGCTGTTCGCGGCGGAGCTGCGGGCGGGGACGGCCGGGGAACTCCGGGTGCCCGGCCCGGTGGTGGACCCGCGTCCGTCGCCCGACGGGCGGCACATCGCCTATGTGGCGGGCGGCGCGCTGCGGGTGACGGGCGCGGACGGGGAGGGCGACCGGGCGCTCGTGGAGCCGGAGGACGCGCACACGACGTACGGGCTCGCGGAGTTCATCGCCGCGGAGGAGATGGGCCGGTACCGGGGCTACTGGTGGTCGCCGGAGTCGGACCGGCTCCTTGTGGCCCGTGCGGACGACCGGTCGGTGCGGCGGTGGTGGATCGCCGATCCGGCGCACCCCGACCGGGAGCCGCAGGTGGTGCCGTATCCGGCGGCGGGAACGGCGAACGCGGAGGTCCGGCTCTACGTGGTGGACCTGGCCGGGGAGCGTACGGAGGTCGCGTGGGATCGCGAGCGGTATCCGTATCTGGCCCGTGTGCACTGGTCGGCGGACGGGGCCCCGCTGCTGCTCGTCCAGGCGCGCGACCAGCGCACCCAGCTGCACCTGGCGGTGGACGTGACGACCGGGGCGACGCGGACCGTCCACGCGGACGAGGACCCGGTGTGGCTGGAGCTGCTGCCGGGGGTGCCGGCGTGGGCTCCGGGCGGGCGGCTGGTGCGGATCGCCGACGAGGGCGGGGCGAGGGTTCTGGCGGTCGGGGACCGGGCGCTCACCGGTGGGTCGCTCCATCTGCGCGCGGTCCTGGACGTCGGGGAGAACGACGTGCTGGTCTCGGCCTCGGCCGGTGAGGAGCGGGCGGAGCCCGAGACCGGGGAGATCCATGTGTACCGGGTCGGCGAGCGGGGGGTGGAGCGGGTCTCGGAGGGCGTCGGGGTGCACTCGGCGGTGCGCTGCGGCGCGGTGACGGTGCTGGTCTCGGCGCGGCCGGACGCGCCGGGGAGCGTGGCGCGGGTGCTGCGGGACGGAGCGCAGGTGGCGGTGATCGCCTCGCATGCGGAGACTCCGGCGCTCACCGCGGGCGTGCGGCTTGTGGAGGGGGGCGCACGGCGGATTCCGTGCGCCGTGCTGCTCCCCTCCGGTTACGCGGAAGGTGACGGGCCGCTCCCCGTACTGATGGACCCGTACGGCGGTCCGCACGGTCAGCGGGTGGTCGCCGCCCACAATCCGCATCTGACGTCGCAGTGGTTCGCCGACCAGGGCTTCGCCGTGGTCGTGGCGGACGGGCGGGGTGCGCCGGGCCGGTCGCCCGGCTGGGAGAAGGCGATCAAGAACGATCTGACGCCGACTCTGGACGACCAGATCGAGGCGCTGCACGCGCTCGCCGAGGACTTCCCGCTCGACCTGGGGCGGGTGGCGATCCGGGGCTGGTCGTACGGCGGCTATCTCGCCGCGCTCGGGGTGCTGCGGCGGCCCGACGTCTTCCACGCGGCGATCGCGGGGGCACCGGTGACGGACTTCCGGCTGTACGACACCCACTACACCGAGCGCTATCTCGGGACGCCGCAGGAGAGTCCGGAGGTGTACGCGGCGAACTCACTGGTCACCGACGACGGTCTGTCGGCGCCCGAGGAGCCGGCGCGGCCGATGATGATCATCCACGGCCTGGCGGACGACAATGTGGTGATGGCCCATACGCTCCGGCTCTCCTCGGCGCTGCTCGCCGCGGGGCGGCCCCATGAGGTGCTGCCGCTGACGGGCGTGACCCATATGACGCCGCAGGAGCAGGTGGCGGAGAACATGCTGCTCCTTCAGGTGGACTTCCTGAAGCGGGCGCTCGGCCTGGACCGGTAGTTCACCAGCCGGGCGGTCGGGGGTGCGGCGGGGCGGGCGGCAGCGCGGCGACCGGCCGGCGGAGTGCGGGGCGGGGTGCGCCGCGCAGGGAGAGCAGGACGAGGAGGGCGGCTCCGGCGAGGAGCGCGTAGGCCGAGGTGGCGAGGGTGAGCCGGCCGTCGTCGTCCAGTGCGGCGAACCGGTCGGCCCACCCGAGCCGTAACGCGACGGCGATCCCGGAGAGCCCCGAGCCCGTCAGGAGGAGCCCGGCGAGCAGTCCGAGAGGGCGGGCGTGCGGGGAGCGGGCGAAGGCCGCGGCGGCGGCCGCGAGGAACAGGGCGGCGAGCGTCAGGTTCAGCCAGGCCGGGGGGACGGCGAGGGCGGGCAGGAGGAGCGAGCGGCCGCCGGTGAACCGGTCGACCGTCGCCTCGACAGGGAGCGAAGTCGCCCAGTACGTCTCCCAGGCGGCCCAGACCAGCCCGGCCACGGCGCAGAGGACCCCGGCGGCGACGGCCGGGCCCGTGCGGGGGCGGGCCGGCAGCTCGCTGTGGTTCTCGGCGGGGCGGCGGCCGGCGACGGCGGTGACGAGGAGCCCGGCGGCGAGGCCGAGCGTGAGGAGCGTCGTGACGAGGGCGTCGACACCGGTCGCCCAGAGGCCGGGGAGCCGCAGCGCGAGCGTGACGGTCGCGGTGGCGGCGAGCGCGGGCGCGGCGAGGGAGGAGCGCAGGGCGGCGACGGCGGTGGCCGCGTACGCGACGAGCAGCAGGGGGTCGACCAGCGAGGTGGCGGCCCGGCGGCGCAACAGGAAGGCGTGCTCCCCGGCCCAGTACCAGGCGAGCCCGGCGGGCGAGCCGAAGGCGGCGAGGTCCCGCAGGAGCCAGACGACGATGACGAGCGCGAGCGCACCGCACAGCGCGGCGCCGGTGAGACGTGCCGGTCGTGTCACTGTCACGAAGCCGATACTCACCGCTACCACGCACCGAAACAAGCGGTTCCGCATATTCGCTCGGCAAGGCGCCCGCCACGGCCACCGAGATCACCGAGGCGAGCCGCGACGGGAGCGGCCGACCGGGGTGCTTGGTGCGTCCCGGCCGGCCTACGGCACCCGCACGGCCGTACGCTGTCGAGCGTGCCGTGTTCGTATATCGGATCCAAGTCGGCCGCGTTGCCCCGGCGTTAACCCTCGTCAGGCCGCTCGTCCTCCGACGGGACCACGTGCTTCTCCTCCGCGAAGTGGCAGGCGGAGTCGTGCTTCGCCGGGGTGTCCGTCAGCCGGAAGACCGCCGGGACAGCCAGCTCGGGGACCTCCAGTGCGCAGCGCTCCTGCGCCTTCCAGCACCGGGTGCGGAAGCGGCAGCCCGACGGGATGTTCGCCGGCGAGGGCACGTCCCCGGTGAGGATGATGCGCTCGCGGTGCTCCCGCGCGCCCGGGTCCGGCACCGGGACCGCGGAGAGCAGCGCCTGCGTGTACGGGTGGGTGGGGTGGTCGTAGATCTGCGCGTCCGTACCGATCTCGACGATCCGGCCGAGGTACATGACGCCGACCCGGTCGGAGATGTGCCGCACGATCGACAGGTCGTGGGCGATGAAGACGTAACTGAGCGAGAACTCGTCCTGGAGCTTCGCCAGAAGGTTCACCACCTGCGCCTGGACGGAGACGTCGAGCGCCGAGACCGGTTCGTCCGCGACGATGATCTCGGGCTGGAGCGCGAGCCCGCGGGCGATGCCGATGCGCTGGCGCTGACCGCCGGAGAACTGGTGCGGATAGCGGTTGATGTACTCGGGGTTGAGCCCGACCACGTCCAGCAGGTCCTGGACCTTGCGCCGCCGGTCCCCCTTCGGGGCTACCTCGGGATGGATCTCGTACGGCTCTCCGATGATGTCGCCGACCGTCATCCGCGGGTTGAGCGAGGTGTACGGGTCCTGGAAGACCATCTGGATGTTGCGGCGGACCGCGCGCAGGGCCTTGGCGGACAGCTTGGTGATGTCGTCGCCCTTGTAGCGGATCGTCCCCGAGGTCGGGCGCTCCAGGTTGACCAGCATCTTGGCCACGGTGGACTTGCCGCAGCCGGACTCGCCGACGATGCCGAGGGTCTCCCCCGCCGTCAGGTCGAAGTCGACGCCGTCGACGGCCTTGACCGCGCCGACGTGCTTCTTGAAGAGGATGCCCTGGGTCAGCGGGTAGTGCTTGTACAGGTCCCGGACCTCGAGGATCGACTCAGCCACGGAGGGCCTCCTGCCAGAAGTGGCACGCGCTGCGGCGTTCCTCCGACACTTCGTACAACGGCGGCTCGTCCGTGCGGCACACGTCCCTGGCGAGGGGGCAGCGCGGGTTGAAGGCGCAACCGGGTGGGATGGCCAGCAGGTTCGGGGGCAGGCCCTTGATCGCGTAGAGCTCCTGGCCCTTCTGGTCCAGGCGCGGGATCGAGTCGAGCAGGCCCCGGGTGTAGGGGTGGGCGGGTGCTTTGTAGATCTCGTGGACGGGGGCCGTCTCGACGATCCGGCCGGCGTACATGACGGCGATCCGGTCGGCGACGTCGGCGACGACGCCGAGGTCGTGGGTGATGAGGATGAGGCCCATGTCGAGCTCGCGCTGGAGCTCGGCGAGGAGGTCCATGACCTGGGCCTGGACGGTGACGTCGAGGGCGGTGGTGGGCTCGTCCGCGATGATCAGGTCGGGTTCGAGGGAGAGCGCCATCGCGATCATGATGCGCTGGCGCATACCGCCGGAGAACTGGTGCGGATACTGCCCCACCCGCTCCTTGGCGGCCGGGATGCGGACCCGGTCCATCAGCTCGACCGCCTTGGCCCGGGAGTCCTTGCGGGACATCCCCTGGTGGACCTGGAACATCTCGCCGAGCTGGTCGCCGACGCTGATGACGGGGTTGAGCGAGGAGAGCGCGTCCTGGAAGATCATCGCCATCTTCGCGCCGCGCACCTTGCGCCGCTCCTCCTCCTTGAGCTTCAGCAGGTCCTGGCCCTGGAAGAGGATCTCGCCGCCGGTGATCCTGCCCGGCGGGATGTCGAGGATGCCCATGACGGCCTGCGCGGTGACGGACTTTCCGGAGCCGGACTCGCCCAGCACGGCCAGGGTCTCGCCCGCGTCGACCGAGTAGCTGACCCCGTTGACCGCCTTCGCCACTCCGTCCCGGGTGTGGAACTCCACGTGCAGATCGCTCACTTCGAGCAGCATGGGCGGCTACCTCAGCTTCGGGTCGAGGGCGTCGCGCACCGCGTCGCCGAGCATGATGAACGCGAGCACGGTGACGGCGAGCGCGCCCGCCGGCCAGAGCAGCATGTGCGGGGCGTTGCGGATGTACTGCGAGGCCGAGGAGATGTCGATGCCCCAGGAGACGGTCGGCGGCTTCAGCCCGACGCCCAGGTAGGACAGGGTCGCCTCGAGCGAGATGTACGTACCGAGGGCGATGGTCGCCACGACGATGACCGGCGCGACGGCGTTGGGCGCGATGTGGCGCAGCAGCATGCGGGAGTTGGAGGCGCCGAGCGCCCGGGCGGCCTGCACGTAGTCGTTCTGTTTGGCGGTGATGACCGAGCCCCGGGCGATGCGGGAGATCTGTGGCCAGCCGAGCAGCACCATGAAGCCGATGACGGGCCAGATCGTGCTGCTGGTGACGACCGACAGCAGGACGAGTCCGCCGAGGACGACGGGGATGGCGAAGAAGACGTCGGTGATCCGGGAGAGGACGGCGTCCGAGCCGCCGCCGAAGAAGCCGGCGATGCCGCCGAGGACGGAGCCGAGGACCGCGACGCCGAGGGTGGCGAGGACGCCGACACTGACGGACGTGCGCGCACCGTAGACCGTACGGGTGTAGACGTCGCAGCCCTGGCCGTTGAAGCCGAAGGGGTGGCCGGGCTGGGAGCCCTCCTGGGCCTTGGACAGGTCGCACTGGAGGGGGTCTCCGCTGGCGATCAGGGAGGGCCAGATGGAGATGATCACCAGGAAGATGATGACCAGGCCGGAGACGATGAAGACCGGGTTGCGGCGCAGGTCGTGCCAGGCGTCGGACCACAGGGAGCGGGGCTTGCCCGCGGGGCCGGTGCCGAGGGGGCCGCCGGGGGTCTTCTCCAGCGACTCGCCCTCTTCCATGGCGAGGTCCGTGGCGCCACCCGCCCCCGTGTGGTCGATGGCGCGGCCGTCGTCGAACGGCTCGGGGTGCTCAGGCATAGCGGATCCTCGGGTCAAGGACGGCGTACAGGAGGTCGACGAGCAGGTTGGCCACCAGGAAGACGAGGACGAGGACGGTCACGAAGCCGACGACGGTCTGGGTGCTCTGGCGGACGATGCCCTGGTAGAGCTGGTAGCCGACGCCATGGATGTTGAAGATCCGCTCGGTGACGATGGCGCCGCCCATCAGCGCGCCGATGTCGGCGCCGATGAAGGTGACCACCGGGATGAGCGAGTTGCGCAGCAGGTGCCGGGAGATGACCCGGCGGCGCGGGAGGCCCTTGGCGACGGCGGTGCGGACGTAGTCGGCGCGCTTGTTCTCGGCGATCGACGTCCGGGTGAGCCGGGTGACGTAGGCGAGCGAGACGGAGGCGAGGACGAGGCCGGGGACGATCAGCTCGTTGAACGGGGCCTCGGGCGAGACGGCGGGCTTGATCCAGCCCCACTCCACGCCCAGCAGCAGCTGGAGCAGCAGGCCGGTGACGAAGGTCGGGATCGAGATCACGACGAGCGTGAGCAGCAGCACGGTGGTGTCGACGGGGCGGCCGCGGCGCAGGCCGGTCAGCACGCCGAGGGTGATGCCGATGACGATCTCGAAGAGGATCGCGACGATGGTGAGCCTGATGGTGACGGGGAAGGCGCTGGCCATCAGCTCGGTCACCGGCTGGCCGTTGAAGGCCGTACCGAAGTCGCCGGTGAAGAGGTTGCCCATGTAGATCAGGTATTGCTGCCACACCGGCTTGTCGAGGCCGAACTCCTTCTCCAGCTGGGCGGCGGTCGCCGGATCGCAGGCGCGGTCGCCGCAGAGGCCGGCGATGGGGTCGCCCATCACGTTCACCATCAGGAAGATCAGCAGGGTGGCGCCGATGAAGACCGGGATCATCTGCAGCAGACGCCGGATCACATAACGACCCATGAGGGGCTCCGGGGGTGTGAGGACGTCGTACGGCCCGGCGCGCGGAGGGACGCGGGGCCGGGCCGTACGCCGACGAACTGCGTCAGTTGACCTTGATCTGGTCGTAGACGGGGACGCTGAAGGGGTTCAGGGTCACGTTGGAGATGCGCTCGGAGTAGCCCGCGCTGCCGTTCTGGTACCAGAGCGGGATCGCGCCCATGTCGTCGCGGAGGACCTCCTCGGCGCTCTGGAAGGTCTCGACGGCCTTGGCGATGTCGGACTCGGCGTTGGCCTGGTCGACGAGCTTGTCGAACTCCGGGTCGGTGTACTTTCCGTCGTTCGACGAGGCGTTGGTGTAGTAGAGCGGCTGCAGGAAGTTCTGGATGAGCGGGTAGTCCATCTGCCAGCCGGCCCGGAACGGGCCCTTCATCTTCTGCGTGCTGACCTGGCTGCGGAAGTCGGCGAAGGTGCCGATGGGGTTGCCGACGCAGGCCCGGTTGTTGCCGAGGGCGTTGTTGATGGAGTTGCAGACGGCGTCCACCCACTCCTTGTGGGAGCCGGTGTCGGCGTTGTACGTGATCGTCATCGTGCCGCCGGGGATGCCACCGCCCTCGGCGACCAGCTTCTTCGCCTCTTCGGCGTTGTACTGGCAGAAGTCGCCGCAGATGTCCTTGAAGCCGCCCTCCTCGCCGAGGACGGGGGAGGTCCAGTCGACGGCCGGGGTGCGGGTCTTCTGGAAGATCTGGTCGGTGATCTGCTGGCGGTTGATCGCCATGGAGAGGCCCTGGCGGAGCTTCTCCTGCCCCGGCTTGTTCCATGCCGCGTCGTAGAACGGGAAGCCGAGGGTCTGGATGATGCCGGCCGGGACGTTGATGTACCGGTCGCCGAGGTCCGCCTCGACGTTCTTGAGCTGGGAGGCGGGAACGTCGTCGACGAGGTCGAGGTTGCCGGCCGTCAGATCGGTGTAGGCGGTGTTGTTGTCGGTGTAGACCTTGAGGGTCACGCCGCCGTTCTGCGCCTTGTCGTCGCCGGGGTAGCCGTCCCAGCGCTGCAGCTCCATCTGCGAGCCCTTGGAGTACGAGCCGACGGTGTACGGACCGTTGCCGACGGGCTTGTCGAGCCAGGCCGCGTGGTCGTCGAAGAAGGACTTGGGCAGCGGGGCGAAGGCGACGTAGCCGAGGGTGTCCGGCCAGGTGGAGAACTTCTGGGTGAGCTTGACCGTGAACGTCTTGGGGTCGACGACCTTGAGACCGGACATGGTCTCCGCGGTCGGCTCGCCCGACTCGGGGTGGACCTGGTCGTAGCCCTCGATCTGGCCGAAGAAGAAGCTGTTCTTCTGATTGTTCTTCAGCGAGGCGCCGTAGTTCCAGGCGTCCACGAAGGACTGGGCGGTGATCTGCTCGCCGTTGGAGAAGGTCCAGCCGTCCTTGAGGGTGATGGTGAAGTTGGTGGAGTCGGTCGTCTCGATGCTCTCGGCGAGCATGTTCTTGGCCTCGCCGGTCTTCGGGTCGTACTGCTTGAGCCCCCGGAAGATCATGGACAGGACCTTGCCGCCCTGGACCTCGTTGGTGTTCCCGGGTTCCAGCGGGTTCTGCGGATCACCCCACGAGGAGCTCACGATGCCGTCGGCGCCACCGCCTCCGCCGTCGCCTCCGCCGCCGCATGCCGTCACCGTAAGGGCGACGGCGGCGGCCAGTGCGGCCCACTTGGCGTGCGTGGCTCCACGCATCAGGTGCCTCCCGAGGATCTCTGGTCACTAGCGAGAGCCCCAATATCACCCGAGTGCGGGCGGTATGCACCTTTACGACACCCGTAAGAACACACGCGTGAGGCGCCCGGCCGAATCGGCCGGGCGCCTCACGCGTGGAACTCGGTCATCCGGCGTGGACGACGTCCTTCTCCTCGGCGAAGTGACACGCCGACTCGTGCGCGGCCGGGGTGTCCTGGCCCTGGAAGCGCTCGGGGATCGCCAGCAGCGGGACCTCCGTGGCGCACTTCTCCTCCGCCTTCCAGCACCGGGTGCGGAAGCGGCAGCCCGACGGCGGGTTGGCCGGCGAGGGGACGTCACCCGTGAGGATGATCCGCTCGCGGCCCTCACGGGCCTCCGGGTCCGGGACCGGGACCGCCGACAGCAGCGCCTGGGTGTAGGGGTGCGTCGGGTGGTCGTAGATCTGCGTGTCCGTACCGATCTCGGCCATCTTGCCGAGGTACATGACGCCGACCCGGTCGGAGATGTGCCGGACGATCGACAGGTCGTGCGCGATGAAGACGTAGGAGAGGTTGAACTCGTCCTGCAGCTTCTCCATCAGGTTGATGACCTGCGCCTGGACGGAGACGTCCAGGGCCGAGACCGGCTCGTCGCAGATGATGATCTCCGGGTTGAGCGCGAGGCCTCGGGCGATGCCGATGCGCTGGCGCTGACCGCCGGAGAACTGGTGCGGGTAGCGGTTGATGTACTCGGGGTTCAGACCGACCACATCGAGCAGCTCCTGCACCTTGCGGCGCCGGTCACCCTTCGGGGCCACCTCGGGGTGGATGTCGAAGGGCTCACCGATGATGTCGCCGACCGTCATGCGCGGGTTCAGCGAGGTGTACGGGTCCTGGAACACCATCTGGATGTTCCGGCGGACGGCCTTCAGGGCGCGGCCGGACAGCCTGGTGATGTCCTGGCCCTTGTAGAAGACCTCGCCCGCGGTCGCCTTCTCCAGGTTCATCAGCAGCTTGGCGACCGTGGACTTGCCACAGCCGGACTCGCCGACGATGCCGAGGGTCTCGCCCTGGTAGAGGTCGAAGGAGACCCCGTCCACGGCCTTGACCGCGCCGACCTGGCGCTTGAACAGGATGCCCTGGGTCAGCGGGAAGTGCTTGACCAGGTTGCGGACCTGCAGGATCGGCTCACCGCGCTCGACCGGCGCCTCGATGGCGGCTACGGCCTCCGCCTCGCTCACGGCGTCGACCTCGTGGACCTCGGTGACGTTCGGAGTCGCGTCCGCGGCCTCGTCCTTCTTGCTGAGCTCAGCCATGGATCGTCTCCTTCCAGAAGTGGCAGGCGCTGCCGCGGCCCGGCAGATCCGTGCCGTCCTGCTCGGTGACCGGCGTGAGGGCCGGAATCTCCGTACGGCAGACGTCGTCCGCCTTGGGGCAGCGCGGGTTGAAGGCGCAGCCCGACGGGATCTTGAGCAGGTTGGGCGGCAGACCCTTGATCGCGTAGAGCTCCTGGCCCTTCTGGTCCAGGCGCGGGATCGAGTCGAGCAGACCCTTGGTGTACGGGTGGGCCGGGCGCTTGTAGATCTCGTGCACCGGCGACTGCTCGACGATCCGGCCCGCGTACATCACGGCGATCTTGTCCGCGACGTCGGCGACGACGCCGAGGTCGTGGGTGATCAGGATCAGACCCATGTTGAGCTCGCGCTGGAGCTCCGCGAGAAGGTCCATCACCTGGGCCTGCACGGTCACGTCGAGCGCCGTGGTGGGCTCGTCCGCGATGATCAGGTCGGGCTCGAGGGCGAGCGCCATGGCGATCATGATGCGCTGGCGCATACCGCCGGAGAACTGGTGCGGGTAGTCGTTGACCCGCGCTGCGGCGGCCGGGATCTTCACCCGGTCCATCAGCTCGATCGCCTTGGCCTTGGCCTCCTTCTTGGAGAGGCCCTGGTGCACCCGGAACATCTCGCCGAGCTGGTAGCCGACGCTGAGCACGGGGTTGAGCGAGGACAGCGCGTCCTGGAAGATCATCGCGATCTTGCTGCCGCGCAGCTTGCGGTGCTCGTCCTCGGACATCTTGAGCATGTCCTGGCCGCGGAAGAGGATCTCTCCCTTGGTCACGTACCCCGGCGGAGTGTCGAGGATGCCCATGATGGCCTGCGCGGTCACGGACTTGCCGGAACCGGACTCGCCGAGGACGGCGAGGGTCTCGCCGGCGTTGACGGAGTACGAGACACCGTTCACGGCCTTGGCGACACCCTCACGGGTGCGGAACTCCACGTGAAGGTCGCGTACGTCGAGCAGCGGACCGTCGTGGGTCGCGCCGTCGCGCGGCGCGGGGACGCTCGCGGTTTTGTCGATGGTGGTCACTGCGTTCGTCCTTACTCTCAGCGCAGCTTCGGGTCGAAGGCGTCACGGACCGCGTCGCCGAGCATGATGAAGGCGAGCACCGTGATGGTGAGCATTCCGGACGGGAACAGCAGCGGGTGCAGCCCCTGGGAGATGCGCTGCTGCGCCTCGGAGATCATCACGCCCCAGGAGATGGCCGGGGGCCTGATGCCGATACCGAGGAAGCTCAGCGTCGCTTCCGCGCCGATGACGACACCGAGGGAGATCGTGGCGACCACGATCACCGGGGTGACGGAGTTCGGCATGACGTGACGGAACATCAGCCGCCAGGTGGAGGCACCCAGCGAACGGGCCGCGGCGACGTAGTCCGCCTGCTTCACCTGCATGACGGCACCGCGCATGACGCGGGCCATGGACATCCAGCCGACGACGGAGAGCGTGATGACCACGGCCATCACACCGGCGTTGCGCATGCCCTTCTCGTCACGGAAGTTGTTCAGGATGACGATCGCGGCGAGCAGCAGCGGCAGTCCGAAGAAGACGTTGGTGACGAACGAGAGGAGGGCGTCCGTCCACTTGCCGAAGAAGCCGCCGAGGACACCGACGAGTCCGCCGATGAGCAGCGAGAAGACCGTCGTCAGCACACCCACGATCACCGAGTTACGGGTGCCGTAGATGGTCTGCGAATAGACGTCGCAGCCCTGGAAGTTGTAGCCGAACCAGGCGTCGCCGCTGGGGCCGGCCATCGAGTTCTTCAGGTCGCAGTCGAGCGGCTCGACGCTGGTGAAGAGGCCCGGGAAGGCGGCGATGGTCAGGATGGCGAAGATGAGGACCGCGGAGATGAGGAACATCGGCCGGCGGATCAGGTCCCGGAACGCGTCCTGGGCGAGACTGCGCGGCTTGTCCTGCTTGGTGGCGGTCGGGCCCGGCGCGACTGTCCCGGCGATGCTCTCGGTGTAGGCCTCTTCGGGCGCCTTGAACGCGTTACTCATAGCGAATCCTCGGGTCAAGCACGGCGTACAGCAGGTCGACGATCAGCGCGGTGATCAGATAGACGAGCACCAGCAGGCTGACGAATCCGACGACCGCCGGTCCGTCCTCCACGTTGAGCGAGCTGAACAGCTGGAAACCCACACCGGGGATGTTGAAGATGCCCTCGGTGACGATGGCGCCGCCCATGAGGGAGCCGAGGTCGGCGCCCAGGTAGGTGACCACGGGGATCAGCGAGTTGCGCAGCACGTGGATGCCGATCACTCGGCTCTTCGGAAGGCCCTTGGCCTTCGCGGTCCTGATGTAGTCGGCGCGGAGGTTCTCCGCGACCGAGGCCCGTGCGAGTCGCGCGATGTACGCGAGCGAGACGGAACCGAGCACCATGCCCGGAAGCAGGTAGCTGATGAATCCGTCGTCGGTGCCGGCGACGGGGAACAGTCCCCATTCCTGTCCGAGGAAGGTCTGGCCGACGTTGCCGAGCACGAAGATCGGGATGGCGATGACGGTCAGGGTGGAGACGAGCACCAGGTTGTCGATGAAGCTGCCGCGGCGCATGCCCGCGAGCACACCGGCGACGACGCCGATGACGAGCTCGAAGACGAAGGCCACACCGGCGACCTTCAGCGTCTCGGGCCAGGCCTCGGCGAGGAGCTCGACGATGGGCCGGCCCTGCGCGATGGACTCACCGAAGTCGCCCTGGAGCAGACCGCTGAAGTAGTACCAGTACCGAACGAGGAATGGCTCGTTCAGGTGGTACTGCTCCATCAGCGTCGCTCTGATGTTGTCAGGTACTGGCTTCTCGCCGTACAGATTCTGGATGGGGTCGCCACCCATCTGCGTGACGAGAAAATAGACGATCAACGTGGTGCCGATGAAGACGGGCACCATCTGAAGGATTCGTCGGATGACGAACCGGCCCATGGGTCCTCCTCGCGAGAAGCGGCGGGGGCCGGTGTTCCGGCCCCCGCCGCCGTTCTCGACTATTCGTTTGGGTCAGATGCCTGAGGCTGTTAGGCCTTGGAGATCTTCGTGACGTCGACCCGGTTGAAGAGGTCCATCTCGACGTTCGCGACCTTCTTGCTGTGCGCGAACACGTTCTTGCCGAAGCGCAGCGGGATCACCGGCATGTCCTGGACGAGGACGTCCTCGGCCTGCTGCCAGAGCTTGATGGCCTCGGCAGGGGTCTTGGCGGCGCGGCCTTCCTCGACCAGCTTGTCGAACTGCTTGTTGCTGTAGCCGTAGTAGTTCGAGGAACCACCGGTGGTGAACAGCGGGCCGAGGTAGTTCTCCATGGACGGGTAGTCCATGATCCAGCCCATGCGGAACATGCCGGAGAACTTCTTCTGCTCGACCTGGGTCAGCAGCTCGGCGAACTGCGGGACGGCCTGGCCGACGCAGTCGACACCCAGGTTCTTCTTGACCTGGTTGCAGGTGGCGTCCACCCACTCCTTGTGACCGCCATCGCCGTTGTAGCCGATGTTGATCTTGTTGCCCTCGATGCCGCCGGCCTTCGCGAGGAGAGCCTTGGCAGCGGCCGGGTCGAACTTGCAGGACTCACCGCAGGTGTTGTCGCGGTAGCCGCCGACGACCGGGGAGACGAAGGAGCGGGCCGGGGACTGCGAGTCGTTGAAGATCACCTTGGTGATCTCCTCGCGGTCGATGGCCATCGAGATCGCCTTGCGGATCTCCGGCTTCGAGTACTTCTTGTCGTACGTCGGGAACGACACGAACTGGAAGGTCGAGGCCGGGGACGACTTGAAGCGGTCACCGAACTGCTTCGGAGCGTTGGCCAGCTCGGAGGTCGGAACCTGCGGGATGACGTCAAGGGCGCCGGCGACGACGTCCTTATACATCGTCTCCTGCTTCTGGTAGATCTTGTACGTCACCGAGTCCACGTTGGGCTTGTTGGTGCCCGTGTAGTCAGGGTTCTTGACGACCTTGATCGCCTTGTTGTGGTCCCACTTGCCCTCGATCTTGAAGGCACCCTGGCCGATCGGAGCCTCTTCGTACGCCTTGATGTTGGCGATCGCGGCGTCCGGCAGCGGGTAGAAGACCGTGTAGCCGAGGACGGTCTTGTAGTCGGCGAAGGGCTTCGCCAGCTTGACCGTGAAGGTGGTGTCGTCCACGACCTTCAGGCCCGACAGCTCCTTGGCGCTCGGCTCGGGGGCCTTCTTCGGGCCCTCCTCGCCGTCCGGGTCCGCCGGGTTGAGGGCGTCGTAGCCGTCAATGGTGGCGAAGAAGTAGTTGCCGTCGGCCGCGTTCGGGCCGTAGGCACCCCAGTTCCAACCCTGGACATAGCTCTTGGCGGTCACCGGGGTGCCGTCGTGGAACTTCTGCCCCGGCTTGATCTTGATGGTCCAGAGCTGGTTGTCCGTCGTCGTGATCGAGTCCGCAGCGTCCTCGACCGGCTGGTTCTTGTCGTCGTAGCTGACGAGCGGACGGAACAGCGCGTCCAGCACCTGCGAGCCCTCGGACTCGGTCGTCGTCTGCGGGACGAGGCGCTTCGGCTCGGAGATGCCGACGCTCACAGCGCCGCCGGCCTTCGCCTTGCCTTCACCCTCCCCACCCTTGTCATTGCTGCCGCCACAGGCGGTTGCTGCCAGGGCCACGACGATCGCGCCCGCTACCCACTTGGCGCTCTTGGCACCGCGCATGGGTTCCTCCTCATGAGTCCACTTGTCACTACAAGGGGGGCACTTCGAGTTCGCCGACACCCCTGACGGCATTGGACTCAAGTGCCCCTAGTGTGCTCGTGAGTCGACACTCCCCACAGTGCGTGACCCATTGACCCGAGCTCAATGGAGCCAACTATTAAGTACGTCCGGGCTGTAAACCACACTTAAGTGGTCTCGTTTTGGCAACATCACTAAGGGCCTTGAGACCGAAATCCGGACAAACTGATCACAGACAGACACCCCCGAAACGGACCGTTAACACACGTTCCGGAGAGCGACGTCCGGAAACCGGACAGCGTGACGAGAAATCAGTTTGACGAGATCGCGCACGAGGTCCCGGAACAGGGAACGGCCCCCGCGGGGATCCCGCGGGGGCCGTTGCCGGTGTTCCGGTGGTGCTGGTGACGCCTGTGCCGGGCGTACTGACGCCTATGCCGGGCGTACGTGGTGAGGCCTGTGCCGGGCGTACGTGGTGACGCCTGTGCCGGGCGTACGTGGACGGCGGGTGCCGGAGACGTACGTGGACGGCGGGTGCCGGCCTGGCGCCCGGGTCAGCCGTTCTTGGCGCGCGACGCGGTGCGACCGCGCTGGTTCTGGTCCAGGACGACCTTGCGGATGCGCACGGCCTCCGGGGTCACCTCGACGCACTCGTCGTCGCGGCAGAACTCCAGAGACTGCTCCAGGGAGAGCTTGCGCGGCGGCACGATCGCCTCGAAGGAGTCGGCGGAGGCGGAGCGCATGTTGGTGAGCTTCTTCTCCTTGGTGATGTTCACGTCCATGTCGTCGGAGCGCGAGTTCTCGCCGACGATCATGCCCTCGTACACCTCGGTGCCGGGGTCGGTGAACAGCACACCGCGCTCCTGGAGGTTGGTCATCGCGAAGGCGGTGACCGCACCCGCGCGGTCGGCGACCAGCGAGCCGTTGTTACGGGTCGTCAGCGTGCCGAACCACGGCTCGTGGCCCTCGTGGATCGAGTGGGCGATGCCCGTACCGCGGGTGTTGGTCAGGAACTCCGTACGGAAGCCGATGAGGCCACGGGACGGAACGACGAACTCCATGCGGACCCAGCCGGAGCCGTGGTTCGACATGTTGTCCATGCGGCCCTTGCGGACGCCCATGAGCTGCGTGACCGCGCCCATGTGCTCCTCGGGCACGTCGACCGTGAGGCGCTCGACGGGCTCGTGGATCTTGCCGTCGACCTCCTTGGTGACGACCTGCGGCTTGCCGATGGTCAGCTCGAAGCCCTCGCGGCGCATCTGCTCGACCAGGATGGCGAGCGCGAGCTCACCACGGCCCTGGACCTCCCAGGCGTCGGGACGCTCGGTGTCGAGGACACGGAGGGAGACGTTACCGATCAGCTCGCGGTCCAGACGGTCCTTGACCTGGCGGGCGGTGACCTTACGGTTCTTGACCGCGGACTTGGCCTCCGCGCCCTTGCCCGTGCCACCGCGGCCGACGAGCGGCGAGGTGTTGGTGCCGATGGTCATCGAGATGGCCGGCTGGTCGACCGTGATCAGCGGCAGCGCGATCGGGTTCTCCGGGTCGGCCAGGGTCTCGCCGATCATGATGTCCGGGATACCGGCGACGGCGCAGATGTCACCGGGGCCGGCGACCTCCGCCGGCTTGCGGGTGAGCGCCTCGGTCATCATCAGCTCGGTGATGCGGACGTTGGAGATCGTGCCGTCCCGCTTGATCCACGCGACCGTCTGGCCCTTGCGCAGCTCGCCCTGCTCGACACGGAGCAGCGCGATACGGCCGAGGAAGTTGTCGGCGTCGAGGTTGGTGACGTGGGCCTGCAGCGGCGCGTCCTCGTCGTACGACGGGGCCGGCACGTGCTCCAGGATCGTGGAGAAGAACGGCTCCAGGTTCTCGCTGTCGGCGGGAACGGTGCCGTTCTCCGGCTTGGTCAGCGAGGCGATGCCGTCACGGCCACAGGCGTAGACGATCGGGAACTCGATCTGGTCCTCGTCCGCGTCCAGGTCGAGGAAGAGGTCGTAGGTCTCGTTGACGACCTCGTCGATCCGGGAGTCCGGGCGGTCCGTCTTGTTGATGCAGAGGATGACGGGCAGGCGCTGCTGGAGGGCCTTGCGGAGCACGAACCGGGTCTGCGGCAGCGGGCCCTCGGAGGCGTCGACGAGCAGAACGACCGCGTCGACCATCGACAGACCACGCTCGACCTCGCCACCGAAGTCGGCGTGACCGGGGGTGTCGATGATGTTGATCGTGATCGGGGCCCCGCCGTCCTTGGGGTGATACTTCACCGCCGTGTTCTTGGCGAGGATCGTGATGCCCTTCTC
The DNA here is from genome assembly GCF_042902595.1 of Streptomyces sp. NPDC012508. NCBI lineage: Bacteria > Bacillati > Actinomycetota > Actinomycetes > Kitasatosporales > Streptomycetaceae > Streptomyces > Streptomyces sp. NPDC012508. The sequence goes on along the minus strand of NZ_JBIBEO010000003.1, from coordinate 644,607 downwards.
ACGCTCCAGGTCGTTCGAGTCCATCATGCGGTCGTCGAGGTGCTGGTGGGCGGCGAAGGCACCGGCCTGCTTGAGCATGGCGTCGACGATGGTCGTCTTGCCATGGTCGACGTGGGCGACGATGGCGACGTTACGGATGTCGTGGCGCGTGGGCATGGGTGCTTGCGCTTCTCTCGGATCGTGGGATGCGGCGTCAGTTCCTCTTACGCCCGCCGGGCGGACGCGCCACGGCTATGTCCTATGGTACGGGGCCGCCGCGCAAGGGGCTTCCCCGCCCGGATCCGAGAGGGTCTACTGGAGGCTTTGGGATGCCTCGGTGGTGCGGTGCACTGGGGGTGAGGAGAGCACTGAGCGTGCGGAACCGGCCGGGTCAAGGGGCCGGACGTGATCCTGCCCGCCGGGGGAGCCGGCGGGCAAGGAAATTGAGCTGCATCTGAGGTTGTGACCTGCGGTTTCTCCTACTTCTTGGTGGTGCGCTCCCACTTCGTCCGTGGAGCGCGCTCCCCGTTCGTGGTGTCGCGCTCTAGTGCGTGGCGTTGCGCTCCGCGCCCTTGGCGGATCCGGGCTTCTTGAAACCGATGTCCTGGTAGCGCGGGGCAGCGAAGCCCCAGGCGCCCGCGTTCACGAGCTCGGGCTTGGCCGCCACCAGCTGGGGACGCTGATAGAGAGGAATCGATCCGGCAGCGGCCCAGATCCGGGCGTCCGCCTGGCGGACGAGGTCCCGGGCCTCCTTCTCGTCGAGGGTGGCCACCGCCTGGTCGAAGAGCTGGTCGATGCGGTCGGTGCCGACGCGGGAGTAGTTCTGCTCGACCAGGAGGGAGCCGTCCGAGGCCGGCTCCGGCTTGGCGAAGATCGGCCGCGCGTCGGTCGCCGGGAAGGCGGAGGCGGGCCAGGAGTAGAGGGCCAGGTCGTAGTCGCCGGAGGCGATGTGGTCCTTGAAGAAGCTCTCGTCGGCGACCTTGGTGACCTCGGTACGGATGCCGACCTCGTCGAGCATCCGGACGATCTTGTCGCCGACGGTCCGGAGCGACTCCGAGCCCGGGCCCGAGGGCAGGACGAAGCGCAGGTTCAGCGGCTCGCCGTCCTTGCCGAGGGCCTGGGAGGCGGCGGCGGGGACGGCGGGGGCCGCGGTGCCGCGCGGGGCGTAGGCCCCGGGGGCGCCCTGGTCGGACCGGGCCGGGTTCTGCGCCTTGGCCTCGGTGCTGCCGGAGCCGGCTGTGTCGTCGGCGCGGGCGCCGGAGCCGGTGTCGAGCAGTGCGGCCTGACGCAGGAGTGCCTGGGCGGGGGCGAGGACGGTGGTGCCGTTCTCGGGGCCTCCGGCGCCGATCACGGGCTCGCCCGCCTCGACGCGGGGGGCGGTGTCGCCCGGCTTGCCGTCGCCGACGATGTAGAGCCCCTCGTCGGAGGCGGCGTCGGCGGCCTCGGGCTTCCTGGCCTTCTCCGCCTCGTCCTTCTGGGCCGCCTTCTCCGCCTTGTCGGTGCCGGCCTTGTCGGTGCCGGACTTCTCCGCTTCCGCCTTCTTCTCGGCCTCGGCCTTCTCCGCCTCGGCCTTCTTCTCGGCCTCGCTGCCGGCCTTCGTCCCGGCGGGCTTCTTGTTCGCGCCGCCCGGGACCCAGCCGGCGTCCGCGAGGAGCGCCCGCGCCTCGCTGGTGTCCTGGTCGCCGAGCGCGTCGCTGCTGTCCGCGTACGCCGCCTGCCCCGCCAGCGCCAGGTGGCTGCCCGGCGGCCGGGCCGGCAGCCCGAGCGGCTTGAGGACGGCTTCGGCCAGCTCCTGACGGTCGAGTGCGCGGGCCACCGCCCGGCGTACGCGCTCGTCGGCGAGCGGACCGCTCTCGCCGTTCAGGGAGAGCTGGGTGTACGCGGGCTCCAGCGACTTGCGGACCACGAACTTCCCGAGCGCCCGCTGCTCGGCCGCATACCCGTCGATGGCCTGCTGGTTCTTCTCGCGCGCGGCCTGGACGGCCTCCGCCTTCCGGTCGTCGGAGCCGTTCGCCAGCGCCCAGGACTTCAGGGCCGCCGACGGGGTGATCGCGGCGCCGGGGCCGTGCGCGAGCGGCTGCCCGGCACTCTGGCCGGCGCGGGCGTCCCGTACGGCGAGGGCGATGCGGTCCGCGGCCGACCGGTCGATCTCGGCCAGATCGAGCGTGCCGGCGGCCAGCGCGGCGATGCGCTCGGCGCGGGGCACCGCGCGCAGGACGACCTTGTCGAGCTTGGCGGACTGCCCCCACCAGCGGGGATTGCGGACGAGCGTGACGGTGGCGGCCTTGGTGTCGGTCGCCTTGAGCAGGAACGGTCCTGCGGTCGCCTTCAGGGTGGTGCGCGCGTTGTCGTTGAAGGCGCCCGGGGTGCCCATCACCTCCTTCGGGTAGAGGGGGGTGAAGAGGGACTGCCAGTCGGCGTACGGCCGGGCGAAGGTGACCCGTACCTCCAGGTCGTTCTTGCCGCGCTCGATCTTCTCGATCCGCTCGTAGCCGGAGTTGCGGGCGGTCCAGTACGCGGTGTCCCGGCCGTTCAGGGCCCGCCACTGAGCGACGAAGTCGGGGGCGCCGATCTCGCGGCCGTCGCTCCACACCGCCTGCTGGTTGAGCTTGTAGAGGACGACCTGCTTCGGCTCCGTCTCGACCACCTGCGCGGACTCCAGGTAGTCCGCGTTGCGCCGGGGCCGGCCGCGCTCGTCGAGGGTGTAGAGGGCGGGGAGCACGGCTCCGGTGACGCGCGCGGTGGTGCCGTCGGCGTCGGCCTGGAAGGCGTTGAGCGTGGTCGGCATCGCGTCCACGGCCCAGTTCAGCGTGCCACCGTCGGCGACCTTGTCGCGGGCGGCCGGAGCGTGGTCCGGGGCGGCGGCCGAGGCCTCGTCGGCCTCGTCGCCGGAGCTGCATCCGGCGAGGACGGAGATGGCGAGGACCGCGCTGGTGAGGGTGGCGACGGAGCGGAGCGTGCGGGAGCGGGGGCTCCTGGAACATGTCCTCCCGCGAGGGGCGCCGACCTGGGACATGACTTGTACCCCTTCGTCCAGTTTTATGGCATTTAGAGATGATCACACCTATTGCTCATACACTGAAAACGACGGAACGGATCCGGCCATGTCGACACGGCGGCGGGGCGGACAAACCCCACCCGTGCGGCCCAACCGCCGGGCGGCGCGACTCACCGAACGAGCGGAATCCCGTACACATGGCTTCACAAGCGGGATGTGACGCGCGACACTCTCAGGCGCGTGTTCGCCACCCGCCATCGCGGAAGTGAGGGCAACCCATGTCCGTTCAGGATGATTTGGCGGCCGTCAAGCGCTGCCTCGAAGACCTGGTCCGTACGGTCGGACAGCTGGAACGCAGCATCGCGGCGGAGCGGGGCGCCCCCGCGCCACCGGCGCCCGGCCGGCCCGAGAACCTCGTGACGATCCCCGACACGCCGTACGACAGCGCGCTGTGGGGGTCGGACACCGACGACGAGGGCCTGGGAGCACGCGACCGGCACGCCCCCTAGGGGCCGGTGAGCCTCCGGGAGCGGCAGCCGCTGGAGGACCCCCAGGAGACCGACAGTCGGAACGCGCCCGAGGAGACCGACCTTGGCCACAGGAACCGAACCGCCGTCCACCGGAAGGGGGGTGCGCGCCACCGGCGTGCACTCCCCTTCCCGTGCGGCCATCGCCCCGCGCCATCTGCGCACCGACCGCTGGTGGCTGGCGCCGGCCGCCACCGCCGCGGGACTGCTCGCCTTCGTCGCGTACTCCACCTGGCGAGCCTTCGCCAACAGCGACTACTACGCGGCCCCGTACGTCTCACCGTTCTACTCGCCCTGTCTGGCCGAGAACTGCGTGCCCATGAAGGGCGGGCCCAACTGGGAGATCTTCGGCAGCTGGTGGGGCCTCTCCCCCGCCCTGCTGATCCTGATCTTCCCCCTCGGCTTCCGGCTGACCTGCTACTACTACCGCAAGGCGTACTACCGGGGCTTCTGGGCCTCTCCCCCCGCCTGCGCGGTCGCCGAACCGCACCGCACGTACACCGGCGAGACCCGCTTCCCGCTGATCCTGCAGAACATCCACCGGTACTTCTTCTACACCGCGCTGCCGGTCGCCGCGATCCTCACGTACGACACCGTGCTGACCTTCCGGGACTCCTCGTACGCCTGGGGCCACGCGGGCCTGGGGACCGTGATCTTCCTGGTGAACATCGTGCTGATCTGGGCGTACACCCTCTCCTGCCACTCCTGCCGGCACATCGTCGGCGGACGGCTGCGGCACTTCTCCCGGCATCCCGTGCGCTATCGCATGTGGAACCTGGTCGGGAAGCTCAACGCCCGCCACATGCTCCTCGCGTGGACCTCGTTGATCTCCGTCGCGGTCTGCGATCTGTACGTGTACCTGCTCGCCACCGGCACCTTCGACGACCCGAGGATCTTCTGACATGGCTCAAGTCGAGCGGCAGCAGTGGGACGTGGTCGTGGTCGGTGCGGGCGGCGCCGGACTGCGCGCCGCGATCGAGGCGCGCGAGCGGGGCGCGCGGACGGCCGTCATCTGCAAGTCCCTGTTCGGCAAGGCCCATACGGTGATGGCCGAGGGCGGCATCGCCGCCTCCATGGCCAACGCCAACCCGCACGACACCTGGCAGGTCCACTTCCGCGACACCATGCGCGGCGGGAAGTTCCTCAACCAGTGGCGGATGGCGGAGCTGCACGCGCGCGAGGCGCCCGAGCGGGTGTGGGAACTGGAGACCTGGGGCGCCCTCTTCGACCGCACCCCGGACGGCCGGATCTCCCAGCGCAACTTCGGCGGCCACGAGTACCCCCGCCTCGCCCACGTCGGCGACCGGACGGGCCTCGAGCTGATCCGTACGCTCCAGCAGAAGACCGTCGCCCTCCAGCAGGAGGACTTCCGGGAGACCGGGGAGTACGAATCCCGGCTGAAGGTCTTCCAGGAGTGCACGGTCACGCGCGTGCTGCGGGACGAATCGGGGCGGGTGGCGGGGGTCTTCTGCTACGAGCGGGAGACCGGCCGCTTCTTCGTCCTGGAGGCGCCGGCCGTCGTCCTGGCGACCGGCGGGATCGGGAAGTCCTTCAAGGTGACGTCCAACTCGTGGGAGTACACGGGCGACGGGCACGCGCTGGCGCTGCTCGCGGGCGCGCCGCTGGTGAACATGGAGTTCGTGCAGTTCCATCCGACCGGGATGGTCTGGCCGCCGTCGGTGAAGGGGATCCTCGTCACCGAGTCGGTGCGCGGCGACGGCGGTGTCCTGCGCAACTCCGAGGGCAAGCGGTTCATGTTCGACTACGTCCCCGACGTCTTCAAGGAGAAGTACGCGCAGACGGAGGAAGAGGGCGACCGCTGGTACGAGGACCCGGACAACAACCGTCGCCCGCCCGAACTGCTGCCGCGCGACGAGGTGGCGCGGGCCATCAACGCCGAGGTGAAGGCGGGGCGCGGCTCGCCGCACGGCGGGGTCTTCCTCGATGTGTCGACCCGGATGCCGGCCGAGGTGATCAAGCGGCGACTGCCCTCGATGTACCACCAGTTCAAGGAGCTGGCGGACGTCGACATCACGGCGGAGGCGATGGAGGTCGGGCCGACCTGCCACTACGTCATGGGCGGGGTCGCGGTCGACTCCGACACGGCGGCGACGGTAGGCGTACCGGGGCTCTTCGCGGCGGGCGAGGTCGCGGGCGGGATGCACGGCTCCAACCGGCTCGGCGGCAACTCGCTCTCGGACCTGCTGGTCTTCGGGCGGCGGGCGGGGTGGCACGCGGCGGAGTACGCGGTGTCCGCCGGCGCTTCCTCGGTGACCGAGGCGGGGATCGAGGCGGCGGCCGCGGAGGCGCTCGCGCCGTTCGGGGCGGCGGAGGAGCCGTCGGCGGAGAATCCGTACACCCTCCACAAGGAGCTCCAGCAGACCATGAACGACCTCGTCGGCATCATCCGGCGGGAGGGCGAGATGGCCGAGGCCCTGGAGCGGATCGCCGAGCTGCGCACACGGGCGCGGCGGGCCGGGGTCGAGGGGCACCGGCAGTTCAACCCCGGCTGGCACCTGGCGCTCGACCTGCGGAACATGCTGCTCGTCAGCGAGTGCGTGGCCCGGGCCGCGCTGGAGCGGACCGAGAGCCGGGGCGGGCACACCCGGGAGGACTATCCGTCGATGGACCGGGGGTGGCGTCCGGTGAACCTGCTGTGCCACCCGGCGGAGGACGGAGTCGCCCTCGAACGCACCCGTACGGAACCCATTCGTCCGGACCTCCTCGCGCTGTTCGAGAAGGAGGAGCTGGTCAAGTACCTGGCCGAGGAGGAGCTGTACGAGTGAGTACCTATGACGCGCACTTCCGGGTGTGGCGGGGCGACACCGACGGCGGGGACCTGAGGGACTTCACGGTCGAGGTGAACGACGGCGAGGTGGTCCTCGACATCATCCACCGGTTGCAGGCCACACAGGCCCCGGATCTGGCCGTGCGCTGGAACTGCAAGGCGGGCAAGTGCGGTTCGTGCTCGGCCGAGATCAACGGACGGCCGCGGCTGCTGTGCATGACCCGGATGTCGACCTTCGATCGCGCCGAAACCCTCACGATCACGCCGCTGCGGGCCTTCCCCGTCGTCCGCGACCTGGTGACGGATGTGTCCTTCAACTACACGAAGGCGCGGGAGATTCCGGCCTTCGTGCCGCCGGAAGGGGTCGCTCCGGGCGAGTACCGGATGCGGCAGATGGATGTGGAGCGCTCGCAGGAGTTCCGTAAGTGCATCGAGTGCTTCCTGTGCCAGGACACCTGCCATGTGGTCCGGGACCACGAGGAGAACAAGGCCGCGTTCGCCGGGCCGCGCTTCCTCATGCGGGTGGCGGAGCTGGACATGCACCCGCTGGACGCGGCGGCGGAGAGCGGCCTCGACCGGAGGCGGACGGCACAGGACGAGCACGGGCTCGGGTACTGCAACATCACCAAGTGCTGTACCGAGGTGTGTCCGGAGGACATCAAGATCACGGACAACGCCCTGATCCCGCTGAAGGAGCGGGCCGTGGACCGCAAGTACGACCCGCTGGTGTGGCTGGGCAACAAGATCCGGCGGCGGGAGGGGTAGGGCTGTCGCCGCCGGGCCGGGGCAGGCGTCAGTGCCAGCCCTCGCGGTAGGCCGTCCAGTCCCCTTCCTTCGCGGCGAAGTCGACGTAGAGCGCGACACCGAACCGTTCGCGGTCGCGGTCCGTGCGCCCGAGGCCCAGCCGGGTGCCGCGGATCGCTGCCGCGACGGTCTCCGCCGAGTCGTGGTGGCCGAGGTCGTCCTCGTGGAAGAACGGCAGGCCCATGAGCAGGTCGGTGCCCTCGGGCGTGACCTCCAGGGCGAGGCTGGTCTGCTGGGCGACGTACCCGCCGTACAGGCTCTCCAGGGGCATCCATGTGTCGTACGACATGACGGCTATCTGGTCGACCCTGCGGGCGACCTGCCCGAAGAACTCCTGCGACCACCACTTCTCGCTGCCGCTGACCGCGCCGTTCACCGAGTGCAGGGCGGGCAGCGGGTCGATCTGGTGGGCGGCGACGGAGAGCGGGACCTTGCGCGCCTCGGTCAGCTCGCTGAGGTCGTCGAGGAGGGACAGATAGTTCGCGTCGTCCGAGAGCAGGGGCTCCAGGTCGAAGTGGACCCCGTCGAAGCCGGCGTCGAGGATCTGCCGGGCCGAGCCCACCACGGCGGTCCGCGAGGCCGCGTCGTCCAGGCGCAGCCCCGCGGGCCCCTCGGGACCCTCGTTGGCCAGGATGTCGCCCAGCCAGGCGTGCACCCGTATGCCGGGCATCGTCCGGTGGACGCTCTCGATCAGCCACGCGGCCCGGGGGTACCGCGCGGGGGGCAGGGTGCCGTCGTGCTCCAGCGGCCCGGCGTGGACGTAGAGGTCGCGTATCCCCGTCCCCTTGATACGGGCCGCGAATGCGGCGAGGTCGGCATCCTTCTTCCGGCCGTCCACCCAGGCGTGGCCCAGCCAGATCGCGTCCTTGCCGCGGGTCTTCGTCCCTTCCTGGAGATCGCCCGCGTAATTGACGCGCAGCGCGATCGCGCTGCCGGCCAGGGGAAGGACCAGAAGCAGGACGAGGCCGAGGGCGACCCATCGCCCCCGCCGCCACCAGCCGCGTACGCGTCCGTTCACCCGAGCCCCCAAGATCGTCGACGTGTGATCACCACCCTAGAGGCGGCTACTGACAGTGACGCTCGGGGCCGAGGAACGGTTTCGCGCGGTCGTGGGCGAAGAGCCCGGTCGCGAGTGCATAGATCGGGACATAACCTCCCCATGTGACGCGAACAGCCACCCGAGCCCTCCTCGCGGTGCTGGTGGCGGCGTGGTGGCTGACCGTGCCCGCCGTTCACGGCGCCCGCGCCGACGATCCCGTCGTGCTGTCCCGCGAGGGACAGATCACCGACACGGTGGGAGCGCTCGGCGACCGTCGCAGCGCGGTCGTCCAGGCCCTGGACCAGCTCTACGACGACCAGCGCGTCCAGCTCTTCGTCGTGTACGTACGGGACTTCTCCGGGCGCTCGTCCCAGAGCTGGGCCGACGCCACCGCGGAACGCAACGGCCTGGGCGTCGACGACGTCCTGCTCGCGGTGGCCACGCACGACCGGCAGTACGGCTATTCGGCCGACCCGTACTCCCGCTTCACCCAGGCGCAGCTCGACGACGTCGCCCGGACCGCGATCGAGCCGCCGCTCCGGCAGAACGACTGGGCGGGCGCCGCGATCGGTGCGGCGAACGGCTACGACGCGGTCCTCGCCGGACGGCCCGTGCCCACACCGACGATCACCCCGGGCGCCGCCGATCCCGGCGGCACGGTGGACGACGGCACCTCCGGTACGGACCTCGTCCTGCCGGTCGTCCTCGTCGGCGGGGCCGGGGCGGTCGCCGCGTACGCCTGGACCAAACGCCGTCGGCGGCCCGGGGCGGGCGCGGGGGCTGGTGCGGGGGGCGGTGCGGAAGGCGGCGCGGGGGGCGGTGCGACCCCGTCGGGTGGACAGGGCTGGGGCGCTCCGAAGGAGCCCGCGCAGCCGACACTCGCCGTGTTGGACCGGCAGGCCCGGCAGGTCCTGGTCGCCACGGACGACGCCGTCCGGACCAGCGAGGAGGAACTCGGCTTCGCGACGGCCCAGTTCGGCGAGGAGGCGGTCCAGCCCTTCACGGAGGCGATGGCGTTCGCGAAGGAGGAGCTGACGGCCGCGTTCCGGCTGCGGCAGAAGCTGGACGACGCCTTCCCCGAGGACGACGCGACCCGTCGCTCGATGCTCGACGAGATCGTCCGGCGCTGCGACGGGGCCAACGCGCGCCTCGACGCGGAGTCCGAGGACTTCGACCGGCTACGGGCCCTGGAGCGCAACGCCCCGGAGGCCCTGGCCGCCGCCGAGGCCGCGTTCCGCGAGCAGTCCGGGCGCGTCGGCACGGCGGAGGCGGCGCTGACCGCGATGCGGGAGCGGTACGCCGAGTCGGCGGCCTCCCCTGTGGCGAGCGACGTCGAACAGGCCAAGGACCGGCTGGTGTTCGCGACGACCCATGTGCAGCAGGCGCGGCAGGCCGTCGAGGCGGGCGACAACGGCGTCGCGGCCGTCCACATCCGGGCGGCCGAGGGCGCCGTCGACCAGGCGGCCCGGCTGAGCGAGGCCGTCGACCGGCGCGCGAAGGAGCTGGCGGAGGCCGTGGGCAAGCTGACGACCGCCTTCACCGAGACCGAGGCCGACCTCGCCGACGCCCGCGGGCTGCTCCAGGGCACCGCCGAGGGGGTCTCCACCGCCGACCTCCATGGCCGGATCGCCCGTGCGGAGGCGGTCGTCGCCGATGTGCGGCGGACGGTGGAGGCGGGCCGCTACGACCCGTTGGACGCGCTGCGCCGGATCGAGGAGGCCGACACGGCGCTCGACGAGGCGCTGGCGGGCGCACGGGAGCGCGAGTCGGGCACGCGGCGCGCCCGCGCGCTCCTCGACCAGACGCTGCTGACCGCCCGTTCCGCGATCGGGGCGGCCGCCGACTACATCACCACGCATCGCGCGGCCGTCGGCAGCGAGGCCCGGACGCGCCTTGCCGAGGCCCAGCGCCGGCTGGAGGAGGCCACGGCCCTCGCGGAGGCCGACGACCCGCAGACGGGCCTCGCCGAGGCCCAGCAGGCGGGCGCGCTGGCCCGTCGCGCACAGGACCTCGCCGAGCAGGACGTCCGCACGTACGGGAACCCGAACGGCCTGGGCGGTGTAACAGGGGTGGGAGGTGGCGGCGGCGGGCTCGGCGGAGCGGTGCTCGGCGGCATCATCCTCGGCGGTCTGTTCGGCGGAGGAAGGGGAGGCGGGGGTCATGGCGGGGGTTTCGGCGGGGGTCTCGGTGGGGGCGGGTTCGGTGGGGGCGGGTTCGGTGGCGGGCCCGGACGTTTCGGCGGCGGGGGCACGCGCGGCCGGCTGGGCGGCGGCGGCCGCTTCTGATGCTTCACGACTCATCGCGCCCGTCGCGTTCATCGCGGTCGTCGCGTTCACCGGGCTCATCAGGCTCACCGCGCTCGTCGCGTTCATCGCGTTCATCGCGTTCATCGCGTTCAAGGAGAAGGACCATGACGAAGCAGACCATCCTCGGCCGCGTCACCCAGCTGGCGAAGGCCAACATCAACGCGCTGCTGGACCAGGCGGAGGACCCGCAGAAGATGCTGGACCAGCTGATCCGCGACTACAGCAACAACATCACGGAGGCGGAGGAGGCGGTCGCGGCGACGATCGGCAATCTGCGGCTCATGGAGCAGGACCACCAGGAGGACGTGGGCGCGGCGAAGGAGTGGGGCGAGAAGGCGCTGGCCGCGAGCAGAAAGGGCGACGAGCTGAGGGCCGCCGGGCAGACGGCGGACGCGGACCGGTTCGACAATCTGGCGAAGGTCGCGCTGGGGCGCCAGCTCCAGTCGGAGAAGGAGGCCAGGACGGCCGAGCCGACGATCGCCGCGCAGACCGAGGTCGTGGAGAAGCTCAGGAGCGGCCTGGACCAGATGAAGGCCAAGCTGGGCGAGCTCCAGGCGAAGCGCGACGAGCTGGTGGCCCGGGCCACCTCCGCGCAGGCGCAGAACCGGATGATGGACGCCGTGAAGAACATCGACGTGCTGGACCCCACGAGCGAGCTGAGCCGGTTCGAGGACAAGGTCCGGCGCGAGGAGGCGAGGGCGATGGGCAAGCAGGAGCTGGCCGCCTCCTCGCTGGACGCCCAGTTCGAGCAGCTGGACGCGCTCGGCGACAGCGCGGAGATCGAGGCGCGGCTGGCCGCGCTCAAGGGGTAGCGCTCACCCCGCGGGCCCGAGTGCGCTCACGGCCACGGACCGGGGCGCCGGCGCCGGTGCGCCGGGCCCGCGGGGTGGTGCGGCGGTGGTCAGAACATGCTCAGCAGCTGCTCCACGGTCGGCTCCGCGGCTCCGTCGCCGTCCGGCAGGGGCAGTTCGAACCAGACGGTCTTGCCGCGGGGGGTGCGGCGCGAGCCCCAGGCGGCGCTGAGGAGTCCGACCAGCTGCAGTCCGCGGCCGCCCTCGTCGGTGTCCCGGGCACGTCGGCGACGCGGCTGGACGAGCCCGGCGTCCCAGACCTCGCAGACCAGGGTCCGGTCGCGGAGCAGCCGGAGCCGGATCTCGCCCTCGCCGTAGCGCAGGGCGTTGGTGACCAGTTCGCTGACGAGCAGTTCGACGGTGTCGACGAGCGGTTCGAGGTCCCAGGCGGTGAGCTGGGCGCGCGCCAGTTCGCGGGCCCGGCCGACCGAGCGGGGCTCGCGGGGCAGCCGCCAGTCCCCCACCGCGTCGGACGGCAGTCCCTGGATACGGGCCATCAGGAGGGCGATGTCGTCCTCGCCGTGCTCGGTGTCGAGCGTGGTCAGGACCCGGTCGCAGACGTCCTCGAGGGGCAGGGCCGCGTCCGTGAGCGCGGTGCGGAAGGCGGTGAGCCCCTCGTCGAGGGGATGGTCGCGGGACTCGACGAGTCCGTCGGTGTAGAGGGCGAGCAGGGAGTTCTCGGGCAGCTCGACCTCCACTTCCTCGAAGGGCTCCCCGCCGACGCCGAGCGGCATCCCCGGGGGTACGTCGAGCAGCAGGGCCTTCTCGCCGGGTTCGACGAGGACCGGCGGAAGGTGGCCGGCGTTGGCGAAGGTGCAGCGCCGGGTGACGGGGTCGTAGACGGCGTAGACGCAGGTGGCCAGATAGACCTCGGAGAGCTCCGGGCCGCGGGCCTTGTGGGCGCGGGCGCTCTGCTGGGCTCCCGCGGGGGCGCCGAGACCGCGGGCGATCTCGTCGAGGTGGGAGAGGACCTCCGCGGGTTCCAGGTCGAGCTGGGCGAGGGTGCGGACGGCGGTGCGCAGTTCGCCCATCGCCACGGCGGCGCGCAGGCCGCGGCCCATGACGTCGCCGATGACCAGGGCGGTGCGGTGGCCGGGGAGTTCGATGACGTCGAACCAGTCGCCGCCGACCTCGGTGGCCGTGGTGCCGGGGAGATAGCGGCAGGCGATGTCCAGGCCGGCGGCCTCGGGGTCGCCGGGCGGGAGCAGGCTGCGCTGGAGGATCAGGGCCCGCTCGTGCTCGCGGCGGTAGAGGCGGGCGTTGTCGATGCAGACCGCCGCGCGGGCGGCCAGTTCGACGGCGAGTGCCCTGTCCCGCTCCCCGAAGGACTCGCTGCCCTTGGCCCGGGAGAACTGCACGAGACCGACGACGGTGTCGTGGGCGACCATCGGCACCACGAGGGTGGAGTGGACGAGACTGCCATCGCCGCCGGGGACGGTTCTCACCTGTCCGGTGCGGAGGGCTCCGGCGCAGGGCGAGTTGAAGGGGTAACGGTGGACGGAGCCGACCTCGACGGGGTCGGTGCCGCAACAGCCGCCGGCGTCGGCGCCGACGGTTTCGTGGGGGTTTCTGAGCGGGGTGTCGGACACCGCGCTGGCGAAGGCGACCCGGCGCAGTTCGGCGCTGCCCGCGCCGTAGCCGACGTCGTGGGAGCTTCCCCACCGTCCGGGCGGAGCCTCGTCCCCGGTCAGCAGACCCTGGTAGAGGTCGACGGAGGCGAGGTCGCAGAAGCCGGGGACGGCGACGTCGAGCAGCTCACGGGCGGTGGACTCCAGATCCAGGGAGTTGCCGATCCGGGCGCCGGCCTCGTTGAGGAGGGCGAGGTTGCGGCGGGCGCTGGCCGCCTCGCGGGCAGCGTTGTGGCGGCGGGTCACGTCGATGCCCAGGCCGGCGACGCCGACGGGCCGGCCGGAGCCGCTGTGTACGCGGTAGAGGTTGATCGACCAGTGGCGCCGGTCGGTGGAGCCGGGAGGGGCTCCGACGATCTGCAGCTCGGTGACGGCCTCACCGGTCTCCAGGACGCTCTGGAGCGCGGCCGTCATCCGATCGGCCTCGGGTCGCGAGAGATAGTCGTGGACGGTACGGCCCCGGTGGTCGTCGGCCGAGCCGCCGAAGACGGTGGCGAAGCGCTGGTTGGCGCGCTTCACGGTGAGGTCGGTACCGAAGAGCAGAAACCCAAAAGGGGATTGGCCGAAAATCGCCTGCGAAGCGGCAAGGTCGGTCTCGATGTGCCGAAGCGCCCGCACGTCGACGACGATGCAGAGCGCGGCCCGTTCCCCGGTCGTGGTCTGGCTCGGCATGACGTACATCTCGGCGATGCCGTCGCGGTTCTCGCGGCGGTTCTGCCCAGGGATCCGGAAGGGGACGAGGCCCGTCCACTCCCGTCCGTCGAGGATCTCCGCGACCCTGCGACGCCCGCGTTCGCGCAGGTCGGCGGGCATGAAGGCCTCGACGGGATCCTTGCCCATGGCCTCTTCGGCGGGCACGCCGAAGAGGTCGACGGCCCGGCGGCTCCACTGGTCGACGAGCCCGTCGGGCCCTATCGAGAAGGAGGCGACCCTGATGTAGTCATAGATCGAGCCGGGCGGGCTGCTCTGCCACACGAAGCCGCTCGCCGTCTCAGGTATCTCGCTCACGCGACCGTCCCCTCCAGCTCACCGCACCGGACCGGCCATGCCCGCAGTATTCAGCACTACGGCCCCCGACGGCACGACGTTCACGATCACAGGGTGGTCTCGTTCATTTCCGGCCGAGCCCTCAGTGATCGTTGTCCCTCCCCTCTCTTAACCCGGCAGAGCCAGCTCGAACCACACTGTCTTGCCTGTTCTGCCTTTACGGATCCCCCAGCGCCGAGCGGAACAGGCCACGAGCTGGAGACCGCGACCACCCTCGTCGTCGGGGCCGGCGGCGCGTTCGGTGGGCGGATCCGGAAGCGGATCGGAGACCTCCACGAGCAGGGCGGGGCGGTGGGCGTCGCCGTCCGACTCCGGCTGGAGGAAGACGAGCCGGACGCCGATCGGGCCGGAGGCGTAGCGCAGGGAATTGGTCACCAGCTCGCTCACCAGGAGGACCGTGAGGTCACCCACCGTCGGGTCGATCTGCCAGGCCCGGAGGGTGTCTCGTACCGCGTGGCGCGCGGTGCGCACGGCATTGGCCTCCGCCGGGAAGTTCCACTCGACGCAGTCGCCATCGGTGTCGATCACGCCCGATCACTTCCCCAACCCATCACCAGAAGAAAGGCCCACGTCCTATTTCGGGGGATTAATCAGCACATACCCGATATTGGGGGCAAGGTATCGCAGGGGCGGGACCAATGGGAGCGCGGTGGCTCGATCGGCGTAAGGCATCAGCCTCGCGCCCCGTCGGGGGCGACGGGCGGCAGACGGAGCCCGGCCTCGGCGACGGCGGGCCGGTCCTGGTCGAGCCAGTCGACGGAGTCCAGCTCATGGCGGGCCAGCCAGCGCAGCTCGTCGTGGTCCTCCAGCGGGCGGGGTTCACCGGAGAGCAGCCGGGCGGTCCACACCCGGAGAACGTAGCCGGGCTTCAGCGGCCACTCACCCGGGATGCGCTCCCCGGGCTCCGTCTCGACGCCGAGCTCTTCGCGCAACTCCCGGACCAGCGCGGCTTCGGCGCTCTCACCCGGCTCCACCTTGCCGCCGGGGAGCTCCCAACGACCCGCCAGCTCGGCGGGGGCACTGCGGCGCGCGGCCAGCAGACGCCCCCGGTCGTACACGGCTCCGGCGACCACGACCACGTGGTCGGCCACGTGGTCGGCACTGCGATCTGTCATGGGCCGGAGCGTATCCCGCGTGGGGGTACGCCCAGGCCGAAGGCCCTGAGGGAGGTCAGACCGCGGGCTGACCGATCCGCTCCACCCAGTAGAGCTGCTTGTGCCCCCGGTCGTCGAGGCTGTCGGCGACCTTCTGCGCCTCGTCCCTCGTCGCGTACCGCCCGACCCGATAGCGGTTCCCGTTGTCGTCCTGTCGAATGACCAGCCAGGGCAGGACAGGGCCACTGTCGGTCATCGGACATCTCCCTCCGCCGGTCCGGTCGTCTCTAAGGATCTCCCTGAAATGGCAATCCGCATATGCCTGACCTTACGCCTGACCTTTACACAGCGGATATGAGATTTCACAAAGAGGTACGGATCCGGCCGGGAATTGACGAAGGGAGGCCGAAGATCAGGCCCCGGGGACGCGCGTGGGTATGGTCGGCACGGGCATCAGAACCGGACCCGCGTCCGGGTCCCTGCGGCAGACGTCGCCGCACTCGGCGTCGAGCGAGCAGCACAGCGAGCAGATCGGCCCGGATCGGACAGGGCAGTCGGCGATGTCCGGCAGCTCGTACGCCGTCTCGCAGACCGTGCAGAGATGGGTCGCCGTGACGTCCGGGACCCCGGCCACCGCGGCTCCTCCGGCGCTCCCGGCGCTCCCGGCCTGGGCATGTCCCCAGACGGGGTTCGGGCGGGCGAGGTAGTACCTGCCCTTGGTCGCCCAGGCGATCAGCGGGCAGAGGATCAGCGCGAGCCCGGCGGCGATGAAGGTCGAGAAGGCCTGGGCGTAGACACCGAAGAGCCCGAAGAAGGCGAGGATCGAGACGGTCGAGGCGATCACCATGGCGCCGAAGCCGGCCGGATTCACGGCGTAGAGGTACGCGCGCTTGAACTCGATGTACGGCGGGGACCAACCGGCCCGCTTGTTGATGACGAGGTCGGCGGCGACGGCGACGATCCAGGCGATGCCGACGTTGGAGTAGAAGCCGAGCAGCTTGCCCAGAGCCGCGAACATGTTCATCTCCATCAGCGTCAGCGCGATGGCGAGGTTGAGGAAGATGTACCAGACCCGGCCGGGGTGCTTGTGCGTGACGCGGGAGAAGAAGTTCGACCAGGACAGCGAGCCGCTGTAGGCATTGGTCACATTGATCTTGATCTGCGAAACGACGACGAAGACCGCCGCCGCGGGCAGTGCCAGCGAACCCAGCCAGGGCTTGAGCGCCTCGATCTGCGGGGCGATCGGCTCCAGGGCGTGCGTCTTGCCGACGGCCTCCAGGGCGACGAAGGCGAGGAAGGCGCCGCCGATCTGCTTGGCCGCGCCGATGATCACCCAGCCCGGTCCCGCGGCGAGCACGGCGAGGTTCCAGCGCCGCTTGTTGGCCGCCGTCCTGGCCGGCATGAAGCGCAGATAGTCGGCCTGCTCGCCGATCTGGGCGATGAGCGAGAGCGCGACACCCGTACCGAGCCCGAAGCCGATCCAGGAGAAGCCCGACCCCGCGCCCTCCGTACCGCCGAAGGAGCCGAAGGCGCCCCAGGCGTCCGGGGCCTCGAAGGCGAGCACGACGAAGGGCAGCACCATGCCGATGATCCAGATCGGCTGCGTCCACGCCTGCACCTTGGCGAGCGCGCCCATGCCCCGGAAGACGATGGGGATCACGATCAGGGTCGTGACCAGGTAGCCGATCTCCACCGGCAGCCCGAGGGCCTGGTGCATGGCCTGGGCCATGATCGAGCCCTCGAGCGCGAAGAAGATGAAGGTGAAGGAGGCGTAGATGAGGGACGTGAGGGTCGATCCGAAGTAGCCGAAGCCGGCGCCGCGGGTGATCAGGTCCATGTCCAGGCCGTACCTGGCACAGGCCTTGGCGATGGGGATACCGGTGAGGAAGATGATCACCGCGGCGGTCAGGATGGAGGCCAGGCCGCTCGTGAAGCCGAAGGTGAAGACGATCGAGGCGCCGATGGCGAAGTCGGCGAGGTAGGCGATGCCGCCGAGCGCCGTACCCGCCACCGTCGACGGCGACCAGCGCCGGAAGGAATACGGCGCGTAGCGCAGGGAGTAGTCCTCGCGGCTCTCGTCGGCCGCGAGCCTGGCGTAGCTGCGACGGGGCGGTGGGGCGGCCGCCGGGGGCTCGGTGGTGGTGACCGTATCCGTCATGAAAATTCCTGTCGTCCGACCGATTGCGGGTACGGACGAGCAAGGTAGGAGCGGGACATGACAGCCCGTCACGGCGCGGGATTGCCCCTCGGTTACGACTGCCGACCTGCCGTTAACTCCCGGTCACAGGCCCCGGACGCCCCCGTCCGCCTATCGGTCGACCGGCTCTCGGACAGCCCCGGTCACCGCACCGGAAGGTGGTACGCGATGCGGTAGCGGTCGGCCGGGACGACGACGTCGGCCGTCTCCACCGCCCGGCCCGACGCGTAGTACGTCCGCTCGACGACCATCACCACATGGCCGGGGACGCCACCGAGCGCCAGGAGCTCCTCCGCGAGGCCCGGACGGGCGCCGACCTCCTCCACCACGTTGTCCACGACGACGTCGATCGCCGCCATCCGCTCCACGACCCCGCAGCCGCCGAGCGGCCCCTCCTCGGGCAGCATCACGGGCGTCCGGCCCGTGACCGCGAGCGGCTCCCACGAGGTGGAGAGCATCATCGGCTCCCCCGCGTCCCGGTAGACGTACCGCGTGCGCATCACCCGCTCCCCCGGCTCGATGCCGAGTCGCTCGGCCACGGCGGCGCTCGCGTGCTCCTGCTCGCTGCTGGACTCCCACGTGCCGCGCGCCCCGTCCGCCGCCTGCTCCTGCCGGAACGGGTTGGCGCCGGACGGCGGCCGGTATCCGGAGCGGGCGATCCTGCGCGGCACGGGGCGCTCCCGCACATACGTCCCCGAGCCCGAGCGGCCCTCGACGAGCCCCTCGGCCATCAGCACCTTGCGGGCCTCGAGGGCGACGGTGTCCGAGACCCCGTACTCCTCGCGGATGCGCGCCTGCGAGGGGAGTCGGGTATGCGGCGGAAGCGAGCCGTTGGCGATCTTCTCTCGAAGATCGCTCGCCACGCGAAGATAGGCGGGCTGCTCACCGAACGTCACTGGACACTCCCCTCAGGTTGACGGACAGCTACAGACTGACAACCCTCGGTGGCCACCCGCAAGCATGGGCCAAAGTTTCACCCGAAGTGATGACTTGCCTTTACGCCTGCGCTTACCCCGGGTATAGCAGCGGATTCCCTGCCGGAGTCTTGACCTCAATGGTCCAGACCAATACGTTCCTGTGAGCACAGCTCCCTTCCGGCACGCGCACAGGAAACGAGCCTCATGCGTCGTAGAACCCTTTCCCGGCTGGCGACCGCCGCCCTCTCCCTCGGCCTCGTGGCCGGTCTCGCGCCCGCCGCGGGCGCCGACTCCGCCTCACACAGCACCAGCCGTCCGTCGTACAAGCGCGTCGGCTACTTCACCCAATGGGGCGTCTACGGACGCGACTTCCAGGTCAAGGACCTGGAGACCAGCGGTACGGCGGCCAAACTCACCCACATCAACTACGCCTTCGGCAACGTGAGTTCCGACGGCAAGTGCTTCACCGGCAACATGCCCGGAGAGGCCGACGCGTGGGCCGACTACGTGCGCCCGCTCGACGCGGCCGGCTCCGTGGACGGCGTCGCCGACACCGCCGACCAGCCCCTCGCCGGCAACTTCAACCAGCTGCGCGAACTCAAGGCGAAACACCCGGGCCTCAAGGTCCTGATCTCGCTGGGTGGTTGGAGCTGGTCCACCCACTTCTCCGACGCGGCTCGCACCCCCGCGTCCCGCAAGACCTTCGTCTCCTCCTGCATCGACCTCTACATCAAGGGCAACCTGCCCACCGATGGCACCCGTGGCGGCGCGGGAGCCGCCGCGGGTCTCTTCGACGGCATCGACCTCGACTGGGAGTGGCCGGCCTCCGCCGGTGACGTCGACACCGTCTTCCGCCCGGAGGACAAGCAGAACTTCACCGCGCTCGTGCGGGAGTTCCGCAGCCAACTCGACGCGTACGCCAAGTCCGCACAGCGGCACGGCAAGCGCAAGCACTACGAGCTGACCGCCTTCGTCCCGACCGCGCCCGCCAAGATCGACGCGGGCTTCGAAGTACCGAAGATCATGCGGGACTTCGACTTCGTGAACCTCCAGGGGTACGACTTCCACGGCTCCTGGGAGTCGACGACGGCCCAGCAGTCGGCGCTCTCCGCGGCGAAGGGCGACTTCAGCGTCGACCAGACCGTCAACGACTGGCTGCGGCGCGGCGCGCCCGCCCGCAAGCTCGTGGTGGGCATGCCGTTCTACGGCCAGGGCTGGACGGGCGTCACAGGCGGCGGCGACGGCCTCGGACAGCCCGCCACCGGCCCCGCCCCCGGCACCTGGGCGAACGGCTCCGAGGACTACAAGGCCCTGAAGAAGCTCGCGGACTCGGGGGCGTACACCGTGCACCGCGACTGGCGCAACGGCCACGCCTGGCTCTTCGACGGCACGACCCTGTGGACGTACGACGACCCGCAGGTGCTGCGCACCAAGTCGGCGTACGTACGCGCCAAGGGGCTCGGCGGCGCGATGTTCTGGTCGCTGGACGGGGACACCCCCGACGGCGAGCTGATCACCGCCGTGGACCGCGGCCTCGGCCGCCGCTGACCCACGGCCGGCCCGCACGCGCGCGTGAACGGGGCCGGGTCTCCCGAAGGGGCCGGGTCTCCCGAACGGACCAGGTCCCACCAAGGGGCCGGGGCTCCCGAACGGACCAGGTCCCCGAAGGGGCCGGGGCTCCCGGAGGCGGCCCGGCCCCTGTTCACGCGTGCGGCAACCCGTGCCGGGGTCTCGGCGGCCTCAGGCCGAGGTGTCGGACTCCAGCGAGACCGTCAGCTCCAGGGCCCTGCGCGCGTCGGACTCCGCCTCCCAGTACGTCCCGTCGTACGCGCTGTCGTAGTGCTCCCAGAAGACGTCCGCGTCGGCCGCCTTCGCCAGCTTGTCCCACTCCTTCGCGGACGCGTCCAGCTCCTCGACCAGTTCGGCGACGCGAGGCGCGGCGGCCGACGACCAGGTGTGGCTCTTCAGGTCCCGGCTCGCCCCGGTGAGAGTGTCGTGGACCTTCCCGGCCCACTCCTTGTTGCCGGCCAGATCCTCGTCCGCGTCCTCCTCCGGCTCCTCGTTCAACGCGTCGTCGATCGGGTTCATGGCCGTGAGGAAGTGCAGCTGGTGGGCGTCGAGGGTCGTCTTGTCGCTGCGCAGCGAAGCCTTCATCGGCTCACCCCCGTCGACGATGAACGCGCAGGTCACGGCGCGGTCGCCGGCCCGCCAGCTGGCCCGGCTCGGCATGTAGTAGAAGTCGTAGACGTCCTCGGGGAAGGCCCAGGTGTCCAGCGCGTACGCCTTGCCGATGTCCTCGCAGCGCTTCTCCGCGATGCCCTCGACGGAGCTCTCGCCGGGCCACTTGGTGAAGCCGGTGAGCTTGAAACCGCCGGTGACCTCGCCCTCGTGCGGGCGCTCGCAGTCGACGACCTCGACCGCCGCGGTGTCGGCCTCGATCTCGCCGTCGACGTTGTAGCACTCGCCCGTGCGCAGCGAGAACGCGGAGCTCGAACGCGCCGCCTCGTCCATGCCCTTCTGGAAGCCGCGCCACGCCTCGCCGAAGACGCCGGTGACCAGGCCGACGATCATGATGACGCAGCTGAGCGAGGACAGGACGATGCCCGCGATCGCGAGCCCCTTGCCCGTCTGGTTCCTCTTCCTGATCTGCGGGAGGGCGATCAGGCCGAAGATCAGGCCGAGGGGCGGCAGGCAGCAGACCACGCCGGAGACCAGGGACGCGATGGCCAGGCCGTTGGTGGTCGGCCGCGGGGTGGCGTAGTCGACGGGACCCGCGCCACCGGGCCCGTAGGGGCCGTACGGGGCGAAGGGGTTGGCGTTGTACGGCCCCGGAACCACGGGAGCGCCGTGCGGAGCCCCCGGAGCACCCGGAGGGGCCGTTGGGTTCGACGGCTCAGGGGCGGGCCACGCTCTGTGGGGTGGCTGAGAGTCCTGGGGCGGCTGGGAGGGCTCCACGAGTACGGTGCTCCTGTGCGGGCGGATGATACGAACGTGCGATCAGGCGCGCGCATCGTACGTGGTGCAGGGGCGGGGGCGGTACAGGGATGACTTCTGCGGCGATCAGGACACCGGCGGCAATCAGGACACCGGGCGTGTGGGAGGGTCTCGCGCTCAACCCGGCGGCTCCCCCCGACGTCCTCCTGCGCCTCCTCGAACCGTCCTACGCGGCGGCCTGGTCGGCCCTGTGCCGGCACCGCCGCCAACTGCCGGCGGAGGTCGTGGACGCGATCGTCGCGCATCCGCACCCACGCGTGCGGGGCGCGCTGGCGCGGAACCCCCATGCGCCCGGGGAGGTGCGGGGACGGGTCGTCGACGACGAGGTGTGGCTCGTGCGGGCACATCTGGCCGAGGGGCCGGGGCAGGACGTCTGGCCCCGGCACCTGCCCGACCACGTCATCGAGCGGATGTACACGACCTATGACGGCCAGGAACTCCAGGCGCTGGCCTTCTCGCGCCAAGTCCCCTTCCGCTTCCGGCTCGCGGCCGCGACCCACCCCGTCGCCGCGATCCGCGAGTACGGCGCCGGCGTGTGGCACCACCTGTCCGAGGCACGGAGAGCGGCCCTGCTCGCCGACCCCGACCCGGACGTGCGCGCCTCGGCCGAGCGGATGCTGGCCCATGTGACGGCGGAGGACGACGCGGAGGAGATGGAGCGGCGGCTGCGCACCACGCACAGCGGCGGTCACGCCCGCAGTCACGTCCTCGTCAACTGCCGCCTCTCCCGGGCCGTCGTCGACGAGCTGCTCCAGGAACGCGAGGAGGGCGATCTGTGGTGTCTCGCGCACAACTACAGCACCCCGCCGGACGTCGTCGCACATGTGGCCCGCGTCGGCGACGCCAAGAGCCGGCGGGAGGTCGCGCGGCGGGATGACCTCCCGCGCGACCTGGTGGACCTGCTCGCGCGCGATCCCGACCCGGAGGTCCGTACGGCCGTCTCCGTGCGCCCCGAGCTGACCGAGGACGAGCGGGCGGCCATCGACTACGTCGTCGAGCCGCACGAGGTCGTCCAGGTGGGTGCGGACCCGTACGGGGCGCCCCTCTCCCAGGCCCGGTCGGCGCACCCCCTGCTGCGCCGCCGTGTCGCGTACAACCCGGAGCTGCCGGCCGAGCTCGTCGAACTGCTCGCCGCCGACGAGGACCCGGGCGTACGGATCATCCTCGCCCAGCACCACCCCGAGGCCCCCGCCGAGCTGCTCCTGCGCTGCTATCTGGAGTACGAAGGGAGGAACCGCGACCGGCTGCTCGGCCTGCCGCGCTTCCCGGTCGCCGGGCTCGCGGCGCGCTTCGGGACCGCCGAGGACCCTGCCGTACGCCTGCTGGCCACGCTGGACCCGGAGGCGGACCCGGCCCTCGTGGACGCGCTGACGCGGGATCCGGACGCACGCGTGCGTGCCGCGGCGGTCCGCAACCCCGCTCTCCCTCCGCAACGGCTCCTCCAACTCCTCGAGGACGAGGAACTGTCCACGGAGGCGGCCGCGAATCCGAAGCTCCCCAGGGAGACGATGTACGCCCTCCTCGACTCCCCCTGACGCGTCGGACGACGGAGGGGCGGCCGCCG
This sequence comes from Streptomyces sp. NPDC012508, assembly GCF_042902595.1. NCBI lineage: Bacteria > Bacillati > Actinomycetota > Actinomycetes > Kitasatosporales > Streptomycetaceae > Streptomyces > Streptomyces sp. NPDC012508. Next base: position 621,874 of record NZ_JBIBEO010000003.1, on the reverse strand, counting down.
GAACCGGCGACCGCCCCTCGTTCGGTCAGTCAGTCACTCACACGCGTACGCGCTCAGAACTGCAGCGCCCAGGAGTCGATCTTCCCGGTGTCGTAGCGCGCGTTGTCGCTGACCCGCAGCTTCCACGTGCCGTTCGCGACCTCGGAGGAGGCGTTGACCGTGTACGTGGTGTTGATGTTGTCGGAGCTGCCGCCGGTGCCGTACCCCTTCAGCGTGTACGCCGTGCCGTCGGGGGCGATCAGCTGGACCTGAAGGTCACCGATGTAGGTGTGAACGATGTTCACGGGCACCTGGAGGGTGGAGGGAGCGTTGCCCGCCACACCGCTGACGGTGACCGGGGACTCGACGGTCGCGTTGTCGGCGATGGCGTAGTCCGCGGTGTTCTCGAACTTCTTGCCGGGCGGCGGGGTGGTGCCGCCGCCACCGACGAAGAGCAGACGGTTCGGGGAGCCGGAGCCGGGGTTGCCGACCACGTTCGGGGTGGCCGCGCTCGTCAGCGCCGTCGACACCTGGGCCGGGGTGGCCGACGGGTTGTCCGCGAGGTAGACCGCGGCCGCGCCCGCGACGTGCGGGGTCGCCATCGACGTGCCGGAGATGGTGTTGGTGGCGCTGTCGCTGCTGTTCCAGGCCGAGGTGATGGACGAGCCCGGGGCGAAGATGTCCAGCACGCTGCCGTAGTTGGAGAAGCTGGAGCGGGCGTCGGTGTTGGTCGTGGAGCCGACCGTGATGGCCTCGGAGACCCGCGCCGGCGAGTAGTTGGAGGCGTTGGAGTTGTCGTTGCCCGCCGCCACGGCGTACGTGACGCCCGACGCGATCGAGTTGCGCACGGCCGTGTCGAGGGCCGAGTCGATGCCGCCGCCGAGGCTCATGTTGGCGACGGCCGGCTTGACGGCGTTCTGCGTGACCCAGTCGATGCCCGCGACGACCTGCGCGGTCGTGCCCGAGCCCTGGTTGTTGAGGACACGGACGCCGACGATCTTGGCCTTCTTCGCGACACCGTAGGCGGTTCCCGCGACCGTGCCGGCGACGTGCGTGCCGTGGCCGTGGCCGTCCTGGGCGACGTTGTCGTTGTCGATGGCGTCGTAGCCGTTGAAGGCCCGGCCGCCGAAGTCGCTGTGGGAGATCCGTACACCGGTGTCGATGATGTACGCCGTGACGCCCTGGCCCGCGCTGTCCGGGTAGGTGTAGCTCTGGTTCAGCGGGAGGGCCCGCTGGTCGATCCGGTCCAGGCCCCAGGACGGCGGGGAGGGCTGCGTGCCGTCGACCGTGAAGACGCGGTTCTGCACGACCGAGGCGACCGACGGGTCGGCGGCGAGCTTCTTCGCCTGCGCCTCGCTCAGCTCGACGTTGTAGCCGTTCAGCGCCGCCGTGTACGTCTTCTTGATCTTCGCGCCGTGCTTGGCCGCGACCGCCCGGCCCTTCGAGGTCTCCGCCGGGGCGGAGTCCTTCAGGGTGACGATGTAGCTGTCCGCGATCGTCCCCGGGGCACCGGCGTTCTGGATGACGCCTTCGGGGGCGGCCTCGGCCGCGGTGGCCGGGAAGGTGGCGGCGGTGCCGAGAGCCAGGGCGGCGACGGCTATGGCGCTGGCGGCGGCAAGTCTGCGCCGCGAGTCACGCATCACTGACATGTGAGGGATCCTCCTCATTGGTGGTGCGCTGCTGTGGGGGTACGGCAGGGACATGACAAGAAGACGTGAAGTGTCCACGCCGTTTCGCACATCCGGCTGCCGAGCGAAAGATTGACGGATCCATAGGAATCTCACAAGGGTCCTGAGCGCCCCGACACACGTGCGTCACACAGCTGCCATGCTGGCGCTCATGACCGCCTACGTGTGCCCCCGTTGCCGGGTCCGGTCCCCCGCCGACGCCCTCACCTGGTGTTGTCCGCAGTGCCACGGCCCGTGGGACCTCGAGTTCACGAGCGGCCCCGTTTCACTCACGTCCCTTGCGTCACGTGTGAATTCATTGTGGCGTTACGAGGAGGCGCTGCCGCTGGCGACCGGCGCCCCGCGGGTGACGCTCGGGGAGGGGCGTACTCCGCTTGTCCCGCTCACCGACGGAGTCTCGGCCAAACTCGATTTCCTCATGCCGACGTTGTCCTTCAAGGACCGGGGCGCCGTCATGCTCGCGGAACTCGCCCGCCGGCTCTCCCCGCGCCGCGTCCTCGCCGACAGCAGCGGCAACGCGGGCTCGGCGATCGCCGCGTACTGCGCGCGGGCGGGCCTCGACTGCGTCGTGTACGTACCCGAGGGCACGTCCGCCAAGAAGCTGGAGCAGATGCGGGCGCACGGAGCGCATGTGACCGTCGTCCCCGGCGACCGCGAGGCCACGGCACAGGCGGCGCGGGCGGCCGCCGACGAGCCGGACACGTTCTACGCGTCGCACGTGTACAACCCGCACTTCCTGCACGGCACGAAGACGTACGTGTACGAGCTCTGGGAGGACCTGGGCGGCCGGCTGCCGGACACGCTCGTCGTCCCGGTCGGCAACGGCACGCTCCTCCTCGGCGCCGCCCTGGCCGTCGAGGAGCTGTACGGCCACGGTCTCGTCGCCACGCGCCCCGCCCTCGTCGCCGTACAGGCGGAAGCGGTGTCCCCGCTGGCCGCGGCGTTCGCGGCGGGCGCGGACGACCTGCTGGAGCCGGCGGCTGTCCGCCCCACCCTGGCGGAGGGCATCGCGATCCCGAACCCACCCCGGGCGGCCCAGATCCTGCGCGCGGTACGGAAGACGGGCGGCACATTCCTGACGGTGACGGAGGACCAGCTCCTCACCGCCCAGACGGACCTGGCCCGGCGCGGGCTCTTCGTCGAGTCGACGGGCGTGGCGTGCTGGGCGGCGACGCGCGCGACGCCTCCCCGCCCGGGTCTGACGGTGCTTCCGCTGTGCGGGGCGGGGGCGAAGACGGGGCTGGGCCAGCGGGGGTGAGGGCGGGGTCTCACGCGCTTGTCCTCGTGTTTTCCCCGTGCGGGGTCTTCCCCTCCTGACCAGGTACGGTCAAACACGCCACGGACGAGGGATGTGAAGATGCCGACGGAGACGACCGGCCGGACGCCGCAGGACCTTGCGGCCGAACTGGCGAGCATGCGGGCCGTCGACGACTGGCCGTCGGTCTGGTCGGGACCGCCGCAGGGCGGCGTCCCCGGACGTCGAGCGATGGCCCCCAACCACCTCATGAAGGACAGCCAGTGAGCACGAGCCCCGAAGACGGTCCGGTGAACGGCGAGGATGCGGAGTTCTACTTCGCCGACGTCTTCGCCTTCGTCTCCGAGTACCTCTCCCCCACGATCCGCCGCCGGGTGAACGGATCCTCCGCCACCTGGTGCCCCCGATGGTGGGAACACCCCGAGGCCGGGGCGCGGCTCACCGCGCTGTGGCTGGCCTGGGAGCATCTGCGGCACGATCCGGCCCTGGGCATGTCGACGTGGTGGCTGCACCACGCCGATCCGCACCTGCGGGTGCTCATGGACACGGATCTGGGCCCGTTCGCGGCCTGCTCGCCCAAGGTCGGCGGGCACACGGCCTATCCCTTCGACCCGCTGCCTCTGGAGACGTACGACCCCCAGTCGCCGCCCGTGTGAGGCCGCGCTGCGCCTGGTACACCACAGGCGGCCGCCGGGCGCCGGTGCCACACCGCAGCGGCAGCGGCAGCGAAGCCGGGCCTCAGTCCGTCCAGTACGTGTCGTGCTTGAGGAAGAACTCGGTCCGCTCCTCGGCGGTCATCGTGGCCACCGTCCCGACCTTCTCGAAGTACTCCTCACGGGGCGCGCCGGGCGCGAAGAGGATCAGGAACGAGGCGGGATCGTCGGACTCGTTGCGGAAGGCGTGCAGCCCGCCGGTCGGCACGTAGAGGAAGTCGCCCTTCTTCGCGTCGACCCACTGATTGCCGTCGAAGAGCCGCACGGTCCCGTCGAGGATGAAAAAGCTCTCGGAGATCGTCTTGTGAAAGTGCGTGGCGGGCCCGCCGGCCCGCGGGGGCATGTCCATCTGGTAGAGCCCGAACTCACCGCCGGTGGAGGCGGTGGTGGCCAGATAGCGCGTCCGCGTCCCACTGGCGCCGGTGAGTTCGGCGGGGGTGTCTGCGGGGCGGAAGGAGGCGCTGACCTCGCCCTTCTCGCCGTGAAAGCGGTCTGACGGATACGACACGAGGTTCTCCGTTCGTCGTCGTCGGCGGCGTCGTAGGGCAGGCGGGAAGGACCTTAGTCCAGTGCCTCCGTGGTGCCGTCCGGGTGGATGAGCAGACGGATGGCGCCGCCGTACCGGTCGTCGGTGATGGAGGCCGGGGCCGGGGCGCCGAACTGCTGGGCGCGCTGCTGGAGGATCGAGATGACGACCTCCTGGATGTCACCGTACGGCGGCGCCGTGACGGGTACGCCGTCGATCAGGCCGGCGTTGGGCGAGAAGATGCGGACTTCGGCGGCCGGGGGCGTGGGCTGCACGACTCGGGTCCTTTCAGGAGTGCTCGGCGACGTCGTCACCGGCGTACGGAGCGACGGGGGATGCCGTGGGGTCAAGGGTGTACGTGCCACGGGACACGCGCCGGAGCCGTGCGGACTTGACCATGGCGGACAGGATGTTACTGATCGACTTCGCCGACTCCTGGAACACCTCCGGAGGCAGCGCGAGCAGGACGTCGCGGGCGGTGAACGGCCCGGGGAAGGACGCGACGGCCTCGTCCACGGCCCGGCGCAGGCTGGTGGTGCTCGGGATGGCGCGCACCACCGCGACCCCGCTGTCCACGGCGCGCAGACGCGGGGCGGCGGCCGGGGCCACGCTCTCGTACGCCTCTATGCGCACGGCGAGCTCCCGCAGGGCGGCCCGGAGATCGGCGAGGGTGGTGGGCGTGCGGCCCGTGATGTCGTCGTCCGTGCTCCGACCGGTGTCCAGAACCGACATGACCTGCTCGATCCGTGCGATCGAGTCCGAGACCCGCCGCAGCAGAGGCTCGAAGAGGTCCTGGCGCAGGGCGGTGATCGGGTCGCTGGTGGCCAGCTCGACGCTGACCGAGCCGACCAGCCCGGTGTCCACCGGAAGGCTCGGGGCGTCCTCGGCCAGCTCGGCCCGCCAGGCCTCCATGCCGAGTCGCGCCCGCCGGCACGACTCGGTCAGCTCCGGCGCGAGGCCGACGGACGGCGCGTGCGCCAGCATGCCGGCGAGCCGCTCGCAGGCTTCAAGCGCGGGAAGCGTGGCGAGCAGCAGCGGAGTGAGGACGGCCTTCTGCACGGCGAGAACCGGGTCGTCGAGAGGGAAGGTGATCCGTTCACCTGCCGGCGCCGCCATTGATACCTCTGCTACGTGATGTGTCGTCTGGGGTGGGACCACGGACCGCGGTCCCGGCCGGACCGGTGTACGCGGGCGGGGGCGCCGGGGCGTGTGCCCCGGCGCGAACGCGTCCAGTACGGCGCCGAGTTCGGCGTTGAAGTCGGCGGACCGCTGCCTCGGGTCCACCGGAGTCGTCAGGTCCCCTTGCGAGGTGCCGATGCCGAGCCGGCGGCGGATGAGCCGCCGGTCCTGCTCGGTGGTCCCGGCGAGGTACCCGCCCGGATCCGGGCGGAGGACGGAGTCCCGCAGGCACTCCCGCTTGAGCGGGCAGGAGGCGCAGAGCTGCCGGGCCGCGTGGGCCAGCGCCTGGATGCGCCTTCCCTGGATGGGAAGTTCGGCGGAGCTGACGGGCGGATTCTCAAGAAGCGGATGCCGGAAGACGTCCGGCCGGCGGTGGCAGGGCAGCGAAGCGGCGGCCGCGCCTGACGTTGCCGAAATCGGCGCAGCGTGCGTCCTGCGCATGGTTGTGACCATGAAAGTGCCCCCCGTGGCATTTTTTGATACCTGGGGACTCTAGAGCAGTGCAATTGGCGACAGCAAAGCCGTTCTGAACTGTAACCAAGTTGCTCAGAAGTTTTCTGATGTGACATCAGGCTCCCTTGGCGCGTCTTGAGACGCGCCGCGTGGCCCGCCGCGCCACGCGCCGGAGCGCGGCGGCGCCCCCACCCCGGACCATGAGCACGGCGACCACACCCGCGAACCCGAGCGGCACGGCGGCCGGGGGCGCGACCGTCCCCACGCCGGCCGCCGCGAGGAGCACGACGTCGGCGAGCACGACGGTGAGCCCGCGCCGCCCCGGATGGTCCTTGACCATCCACGCGCCGAGCAGCGCCATCCCGGCGATCGCCCAGTACCCGAACACGGCCTGCCCGCTCGCCCAACCGGCCGGAATGCCCCGGGTGATGTCCGCCACGGCCGCGAGGTAACCCGCGAACGCGGCGGTCAGGACCGTCGAACCGACCGCCAGCAAGAACTGGCCGCGCCGGCGCAGCAGGAACGCCAGCAGGCCGAGCACCAGCAGCGCGCAGATCGTGATGAACGAGCTCATGCTGGAGGAGGCGAGGATGAAGAGCGTGTACGCCCCGGCGAGACCGAGGACGAGCCTGGGCAGCAGCCGAACGGCCCAGGCGTCACTCTTCTCCTGCCGGACGAGCCGCCGTACTGCCCCGACGACCGAGTCGGTTCGTGACATGAACGATCCTCCTATCGGGGCAGGCGGTTGCCGTCACCCGGCGGCCGCTGCGGGGGCAGCTGCGGCGGGTTCGGCTGCGTGGGCTGCTGAGCCACGGGCTGCTGCGGCGGCTGAGCCCTCGGCGGCCTGGGCTGCGCGGGCTGAGGCGCCGGCTGAGGCGCCGGCTGCTGCTGCGCAGGCGCCGGGGTCGGGTTGGCAGCCGGGGGCGGAGTGGTGCCCGCCTGACTGACACGGCCGGTATGGCGGCGGGCCTCCTGAGAGGTGGGCGACTGCTCCGAACCGTTCGCCTCGTCCTTGCGCCTCTTGATATTGGCCTCCGCCGACTGGAACGAGTCGTTGTGAATCACCCTGGCCTCGCGAGCAGTCTTGCGCTGCTGTCGCCCGGAGTTGTTCTGCGGGATCCAACCGCCCTTCCGCAGGCGTCCCTTGAGCACAGCGTTGTCCATGCCACGGGCGACGCTTCCGGCGACGCGCCCCGTCCCCTTGGCGGCTGCCTGTCCGACCGACCCGGCCATCGGAACAGCCTTGGCGGCGACGGCACCCGGCATGTCGCCTACGCCGAGCCCATCCTCAGCTCCGGCGATCTTCGGGCTGTACGCGCCTCCGATGAGCTTCTTGAGCATCATCACGACGGCGACGGTGACGAGGAGGAGCATGAGGAGCTGCATGCCCAGAGGGATCCGGGCGGGCAGGATCATCTGGTACAGCACGAGCAGGACGGTCAGGATGACACCGAAGCCCGCCCGTAGCACGAAGCTGTGAATGAACGTCTGCAGCCAGCCCTTCAGCAGCTTCTGCTGGGAGGGGTGGATGCCGAGCGTGGCGACCAGCGGAAGCAGGATGATGAGGATCAGGGTCACGGAGTGCCAGAGCAGCGTGAGGGCGCTGAGCACGATGACCATGACGCCGACGATGAGGGCGGCGATCAGGGAGTAGAAGGCGAGCCCGACTCGGCCGCCGGCGTTGTGGCCGGCCCAGTCTCCGAAGGGGACCGGGTAAATGTTCTGGTCCGGGGGGAGGTCCTTTTCCTTCTTGATCTCGTTCTGCTCACCACCCGCGATGTCCATCCGGATGGGCATCCATTTTTCTCGTTCCTTGTCGATCGCCTTCGGCTTCCCCTTGCCGTCGGGGGGGTAGTCGAAGTTGGTCATGGACTGCGACGCGGCCTGTACGACCCGGAGGTCCTCACAGCGCACACCCAGGCCGTACTCGCATTTGGTGCTGGTGCTGGCCGGTACGCAAGCACCGTTCGAGAGCTTGCCGCCGTCGTTCCGGAAGATGCAGTTCGCACCCTTCTCACCGAACTGCCCCAGGGCCCATGGGCGGAAGGCGAGGGTGTCGTACATCGCGCAACTCGAGGCACGAAGACCTCTGTTGGTCTTCTCGTCCTTGTTCATGTCGCAGGGCGCCTGCATCTCTCCGGACACACCCGCAAGGGCCGCCTCGGCCAGCAACGAGTTGAAGTTCGCGATACCTGCGTCGGCCTGGTCGATGACCTTGTGGTAATTGCTGTTCTGGCCGCCGCCGGCGAGCAGGGCGACAACGGCGATGGTCGTGAGACAGGCCCAACCGACACCGGACCAGACCTCGCGCATCTCCTGTCGCCGCCACTTGGTGAACACCCAGATGCCGGTGAGGAGAATCATCGCGGGCACAGCCGGCCTGAAGACATTGTTCTGCAGCGTCGTCACAGCGGCGTTGCGTCCCTCGTACAGACCCCTGAGAGGACTCGGATTCGACGCCAGTTCCTTGATGGAGATGGCGCCGCGCGAGAGGATCTTCGTTCCGTTGAAGACCATGTTGGCCACGCCGTTGTTGACGAAGTCCATGACCGAGCAGTTGTCGGCGCCGCTGCCGTCCTTACCGGTGGGGACTGCGGCGTCGGGCCGGCTCTTGAAGGTCCCCGTCCAGATCAGCCCCCGCATGCCGTTGATCTCGTAGAACGTGTACCTGTCAGGGCTCTTGGACATCGGAACCGCACCGGTGACCATCCCCCGCGTGTCGTTGATGTCCTCACCGGTCTGGCCCGTCTTCTCCCACTGGTTGACCGCGGGAATGATGGACTCACCGTTCGCGCCCGGGTTGTCACGGCTGTAGTTGTCGTCCCCGGTGATCTTGCAACTCAGGTTGAGGTCCGGGCCGAAGGCCTGCGCCGTGTCCGGGACGGAGAGCGTCAGCGCGACCAGCGCGAGAACCAGGAACAGACCTGCTCTGACGATCCGCCCGGCACCGCGCACCAGGTTGCCCGGCGAGCGGGGAACGATACGGGTTCCGCGTGACATGGCCCTACGGCGCACGGGTATTGGTTTCCTTCCAGGGTCCAAGGTTCCGGGGCAGGGAACGGCTACAGGTCGTAGTTCGTGAGGAAGCAGCCCTTGACCAGACCGTCGTGGATCTCGAAGCCGCTGGGTACTTCCTTACGGTTCTCCGGGTCGCAGGACACCGTGAACAGACCGTTCTGCATCAGGCTCTGTCCGGCGTAGTCACTCTCGGCGGCGACCCCGAAGTTCTGGCCGATCGTGAAGGAAGAGCGCTTCTTGGCCAGCGTTCCTTGGAACTTGGCCATGTCCCCGATGAGCAGCAGCGTGACAGACCGGCCCGATTCGTCCGCGCACACAGCGCGCTCCTGAATGCCCCAGGCGGGGTCGCTGGCCTCCTCCTCCATGTAGCCTGCGTCCTCGCTCTTCCCGAGCTGGTTGCACGCCACACCGCGGTCGACGACGGCCTTCTGGACGTCGGCCATGGTCTCCGCCTTCGGCAGGCCGCCCAGCGGACCGGCGGCGGCATCTCCGCCATCGTCCCCGCAGCCCGTCAGTGTCACGAGCGCGGCAAGCGTGACGGCTCCGGTGGCGAGGGTCTTGGTCAGGCGCATGGGGTTCTCCCTTGGGTTGAAGGTGCCGATGAGGGCTGGACCGCACTCCAGGTACCCGTGACGGCTCGGGCGCGCGCCACGGGGCGTCGGCTACTCGGGCAGGTAGTCCGTGGTGAAGCAGGGCTTGACCAGGGCGTCCTTGGCCGTGAAACCGCTGGGCAGGCTGTCCCGGTCCTCCTGCCTGCACGACAGGTGCGTGAGACCGTTCTGCATCAACTGCGGGCCGGACCCGCCGAGGTTGGTGAGCGCGAAGTTCTCGCCGATCAGGATCCTGCCCACGCTGCCCTTGGCCTTCGCCAAGGCCTCCTGGAACTTGACCATGTCGTCAATCAGCAGAAGAACCATGGTCTCGTCGCAGACACTGCGCTCCTTGATGCTCCAGGCAGGGTCCCTGGATTCCTCAAGCATTCGTACTTCGTTGGACGGTCCAAGCTCCTCACACTGGGCACCCGTCCCGACGATGAACTTCTGGAGTTCGGCCATCGTGCTCGCCCTCGGCAGGCCCGAGTCCGCCGACGAACCGTTGTCGCCACCGCTGACGCCACCGCCGCTGTCGCCACCCCCGCACGCCGTCAGGGTCAGCGCGGCCGTCAGCGCCACGGCTCCGGCAGTGAGGGTCTTGGACAGGCGCATGAGGTTCTCCTTGGGTCGGTTCGGTGGGGCCGGGCAGGTCAGACCGCGGCCGTGGCTTCCGGGGAAGGCGTCGGGTCCAGGTCGTTCGTCTCCTGGAGGAACGTCCAGTCCCAGACGCTCAGCGGAGGGTTCACGCCCTGCCTCGACGGGCGGGTCGTGCCGTTGGTGTCCGTGGCCGCGAGGATCTCCTTGAAGACCAGGTCCACCGCCACCGTCCCCACCCGCTTGTCCGCGTCCCGCTGGAGGCAGACACCGGTCCGCAGCTCCTGGAGAGCGGAGACCACCTTCGCGTCCGACTCCGGGCGGCCCAGCAACGGTGCCACGAGCGACGCTTCCTGCGCGGACTTCTGCTTGAACGCGAACACCGTGTGGATCTGGTTCGCGCCACCGCTGCGCGCCTCGGAGTCCTCGATCTGGACCAGGTCGATCGCCTGCTGGGTGATCAGTACCGTCACCGCCAGATACGAACGGCCCTGCTTGAGCGCCCGCCGCATCAGGTCCCGGCCGCTCTCCGTCGCGGTGACGACGTACGCCTCGTCGACGAACAGCGCCTTCGGACGCAGCCCGATCTCGCCCGTCACCGGGTTCTTCTCGTAACCGACGTCGAGCATCTGGCTGCCCAGCTCCACGACCGCCATCAGCGCCGTCGCCGCGAGCCGCTCGGCCGGGTTCCAGTTGCGCGGGTCGGAGGCCGCCGGCGACTGGAAGCCGCGGAGGGTGATGACCGTACGGCGCTTCCGCATCGCGGACAGCGTCTGCGGCTTCTCCGCGAACGCCAGTCGCGCGTACGGCAGCGTCCGCAGCTCCGTCAGCAGCATCTGCGCCAGCTTCAGGTCCTTCGCCGCCTCGCGGTCGTTCGTCGCGAGCGCGTGCTCGTACGCCCGTACCACCTCGTCGACGACGTTCCACAGCGTCGGCCTCGGCACCTGCGCCTCGGCGTCCCGGGCGCTCAGGCCCTGCTCCGTCGCCTGCCGGATCGCCGAGTTGTACCAGCCGACGACCGTCGCCATCGCCTCGATGACGGGCAGCCGCACCCGCTGGTAGTCCTCGTCGCCCAGGAAGCCCCGCAGCATCGACTCGGCGAGCAGCCGGCCCGACGGCACGTCGCGGGCGATCACCCACGGATCGAGTACGCCCGCCTGGCCCTTGAGAAGGTCGACGACCTCCGTCTCCGCCCAGAACTCCGGGTTCACCGGCTGGAACCGGCTCTCCGGCGTCCCCAGCACCCCCCGCTCCGCGTCCGACGCGAACTCCGGGTCGTTCACCTGCGCTCCGAAGCCCAGGTAGTAGCAGAGCTGAGCGAAGTCCGTCTTGGGGTCGATGACCAGGCAACGGACGCCGGACTCCGACTCCTCGTAGAACTTCTGCAGCGCCAGCGACGACTTTCCACCACCGGACGCGCCGACGATGGCCAGGCCACCGCCGTCGTTACGGGCCGGGCCGACGTGCAGCGAGTAGTGGACCGGCATCTTGCCCGCCCAGCCGACCAGGTTGCCCACCCAGCCGAGCTTCTTGCCGGACCGCTGCTCGGGGTTGTCGCCCAGCTCCGTACCGGCCGTCGGCAACCCGGCACCGAGCTGCTCCACCTCCTGCAGCCGCAGGTACGGCGCGATCGGCAGCTTCGGGGCGTTGCCCGGCAGCTGCGACTGGAGCAGCCGCCACTGCTGGCGCGTCGGACGCAGCAGGGTGACCTTCAGGTCCTGCTTGAACTGCATCTCCAGGATGCGGCGCCGGCGCTCCAGCTCCGCCGGGTCGGACGCAGAGACCGTGAAACGGATCTGCGCCTCCATGCCCGGCATCTTGTGCTCCTCGATGTCGTCGACGAGGTGCTTGGCGCGGGTGACCTGGTTCGCGAGCCTGGTGTCCGGCGAACGGCCCGAGTTGGCCATGTCGTTCATCTCGTCCACGAGGTTGCCGCTGATCTTTCCAGCGCGGTCCTTGAACTTCAGGTACGGGATGAGGGTGAAGCGCATGTCGATCTCGACCGGGAACTCCACGTTCTGCGCCGCGTACCGCGCCCACGCGGTCGACTGGCGGAACCGGGTCTCCGTCGGCCAGTTGGCTGCGACCAGCGTCGTCGTGTAGCTGGTGTGCTGCTCGCCGGTGACCTCGTCGTACTGGTGCAGAACGATGTGCGTCTTGCGGTTCTCGCCGGAGAAGTCGACCACCAGGTCGAACTGGTCCGGGCCCCACGACCGCGAGCCGAGCACCGGCTCGGGCGGCACCGGCAGGTCGCCGTGGAGGGGCTTGCGGATCAGCCAGACCAGTTCCTCGCGGGCCAGCGGCGCACCGCCGAGGCTCTCCAGGCTCTCGTGCACCTCGCGCGCGACCTGCGTCCACTGGGCCAGGAGGGCCGGGGACAGGTACTCGCCGTGGACGCCGGTGGCGCCCGCTGCCAGCTTGTCCGCCGGGCCCGTCAGGGCGCGGGACAGGGCCAGCTCCTCGACCGGGTCGTCCCCGCCGGGCAGCACACCGCTGCCATCACCGGAGCCGCGCTTGAGCGAACCAAGCTTGACGAGCAGGATGTTCCGCTCGCGCATCGCCCCGATGCGCTCCTGGTACTCCGCCTTGCGGAAGTTGTACGCCTTGTAGTTCTCGGTCGGGTCCCAGGCAACGGCGTTGAGCTCCTCGGCCCAGCCCACGGCGGTGATCGGCCGGTACACCTTGCGGTAGTGGCACTCGACGTTACGGTCGCCCCGCGCCAGGTTGAGGAGCGCGCGGGCCGGCGCCTCGGCCATGGCCTGGAGCTCGGTGGCGTTGAGGTACTCGTCGATCGACGTGGGCAGGACGATGCCCGTCCAGACCGAGTCGCCGTGCACGAAGATCATGTCGTCGGCGTACCGGTACGGCAGCCGCATCTCCTCGCGCCGGGCCTGCGCCCGGTCGCCCTGGGAGCGGCCGCGGTTGCCGGAGCCTCCGCCGGAACCGGACTTTCCGTCGCCACCCTGGTTGCCGTTGGCGGTCTTGGCCTTGGAGGAGGAGGCGGCCATGATCATGGCGATCGCGAAGAAGGCGACCGCCCCGCCCAGAAGGATCATCATGAACATGGAGAAGTCATCCTGCGGTCTTGGAGGGGGAGGGAGCGGCGGTGTGAGCCGGGGGTACGGCCGCTGCGGTTGATCCCGCGTGGCCGGCCGGCGCGGCCGATCCCACGGGTTCGCCAGGCGCCTTGGGTGTGGGGGGCACGGCAGGCGCGGGGATCGGGGGTTCCGTACCGCCGTACGACGAACCGTGTCGCGCGGCCTCGTTCAGCGCCCGCTCGTAACTCTGCTGCCAGCGCTGCGAACCCGGCTGCCAGAGGATGACCTGCCAGTGCAGTTCCCCCGGCTCACGGTCGGCGGCCAGCCCCTGGAGCCGCTTCGGCTGCCACCAGTAGTCGGCCCACACCACCAGCTGCTGGCTGAGCGTGAGCGCGGAGGGGAGCGGCCGGCCCCAGACGAAGTACACGCCGACGGGCGGCCCGAAGTACAGCACCGCCGTCAGGATCGACATACCCAGGGCGGGCACGAAGGCGGAGAGGGAGAGCAGCGTCACCATCCACACCACACCGAAGCCGAACGCCGCGCCGAGCGCGGGCAGCAGCAGTCCGGGAAGCGGGATGTTGCCCCAGTTCCAGATGCGCTTGGGCCGGTTGAGCAGATCCGTGTGGTCGTACGCGACCATCGGCTCCGGCTCGCCCGTCACGTCCTGCGCCATCGGTCACTCCCCCTCTCTCTCGACCTCTCTCGACCGCCGTCGACGGCGGCCAGGGCCCGGCTGGGGCCCCTCCGGGCGGGGACGGCTCGGTCCCCCGGCCGGGTGGCTCAGCTACCGCCACCGATCTGGCCACCGAGGCCGATCAGCACACCGGCGAGGCCGGTCGCGCCACCGATGATCAGGGCGGCCAGCGCGATCATGCCGAAGCCCTGGAAGGCCTCGCGCATACCGTCGCCGCGCTTCATGGACATCAGCATCCGGATGCCGAGGATGAGCAGGGCGATCACCGCGACCATCGTTCCTGCGTCGCGCAGGATCTTCTGGATCTGCGTGAACATTTCCGTCATCGAGGTCGCCGCCAGGTACATGAGGTGTCCTTTCGTTCTGCGGAGTGCTGCGGTCCGCTCAAGGGGGTAGTGAGGAGGGAACGGCTGGAGAGGCGGGGAGCGGCAGTGGACCGCTGGTTCCCCGTCAGGGCTTCCGGCCGGCCGGCTTCGTGCTGGGCTTGTTCGCGGGCTTCGTGGCCTGCGGCTTCGCGGGCGGGGTGGCGGCACCGGTGGCGGGCGGCGTGCTGGTCCCGGCCGACGGGGTCGCCTGCCCCGGGGACGGGGAGGCGCTCGGCTCGTCGCCGTCGCCGCTCCCGCCCGCCGGATCGAGGACCGCTCCCCGTACGTCCTTGATGAACCAGCCCTGGGCGGTGTTCACGACGGTCACTCGGTACGAACGCTTCACCTGCGGCGCGGTGGCCTCTCCGGTGGCACCTTCGTCACCGGCCTCGCCCCAGACGACCGTCACCCGGACGCGTACGGACTGCCCGTACTTGTACGTGATCGTGTCGCCGTCCTCCGTACCGGCCGGGGCCAGCGCCTCGACCGTCGTGACCTCGGGCGCGGAGAGCGCCCCCGCGAGGCCGGAGGTGGCGGCGGCGGTGGCGTCGGGGGTCGTGAAGCGGGACATCGCGGTGGAGTCGGAGGCTCCCCAGGCGGTGAAGTAGCCCGGCAGCACCTGCGCCTTGAGCTGGTCCGAGAGCGTGTCGTCGACGATCTCGTCGTCCCGGTCCACCTCGGGAGCGGTGCCGCGGCCTGGCAGCGGCATCTCGCCGATGTCGCCGACGACCCGCAGCCCCGACCCGGCGGCCGGATTCGCCACGAACACGGGGACGGAGACGGTGGTGACCCGCCCGGTCGACAGGGTGACCTGAACGCCCAGGTACCGGCCGTTCTTTCCGTACTCGGGAAGCTCTTCGACGCTGCCGTCCCAGGTGGCGGCCGTGACGCTCTGCTCGCCCTGGCCGTTCCAGCCGCAGTCGCGGTCCACGCCCGACGTCGCGTAACGGGCCAGCTCCTCGCGGCGCTGGTCGGCCGTCTTCGGGTCGTACGTGAGACAGAGCGTCGCGTACTTCTCGGCGAACGTGCCCGCTGCCTGGGTCGGGTACTCGGTGAGCCGGTACCGCTGCACGTCCTTCTTGTCGAGAGAGGCGGTCGGTGCGGAGGAGGAGCTGCCGATCGCGAGCCCGACGACGCCGCACGAGCCGAGGGCGAAGACGCAGGTCGTGATGAGGAGCGTGGCTCGCAGGGCGACGTGGGTTCCACGGCCGGTCGCGGGCAGGCGGCCGCCGGGGCGGGGTACGGCGAACGCCGCACCCGCGGAGGAGGACGAGGCGGACCCGGCGGGCGCGGGCGTTTGACCGGAGACACCGCCGGGGGCGGACGCGGAGGCGGTGGTTCCGACAGGCGCGGAGGCGGCAACGGGTGCGGCGGGCGCAGGGGTTCCACCGCGCTTACGGCTCTCCCGTTCCGCCTTCTTCGCCTCGTACGCGGCCTTCCGCTCGGCCCTGGCCTGCTCGCGGCGGTCCTTCTTGTCCTGCTTCGCACCGTCCGAGAAGGAGTTCCGGCGCGGCGGAAGCGCCGGTACGGCGGCTTCCGCGGGCGGTACGGCGGCCTGCGGGGCGCGTCGCGTCCATGCGGCGGCGACCTGGGCGCGCGCGGCCTCGGACGCCATCGGCGGCTGGGGCGCCGCGGGGGCCGGAGCGGCCTGTGTGTGGGCCGGCGGGTAGCCGTATGGCGCCGGAGCCTGGGGCGGTATCTGCTGCTGGGCCTGGTGGGGCTGCTGCGACTGCTGGCCCTGGTGCGGCTGCTGCGCCTGCTGCGGAGCGGGCGGCTGCTGCCCGGCGGCCATGTGCGGTTGCCCGAACTGGCCCGGCTGCGCGGGCGGTTGGTTCCCGCCGGCACCACCGGCGGGACTGCTGTGGTCCGTCATCGGCTCGGTCTCCCCCCGCGTGTGATCCCCTGATCCCCGGCCGGCCGGATTCGGACGCGGCGGGCCCTGGTGAGGCCAGGTGCGGAGGGCAGTGTGGCAAACGGACCGGACGGGAACACCGCCATTTCCTCGCCGAGGAAAGAGCGAGGAAAGCCGAGGAGGAGCGAGGAAAGCGGACGTGTCACGTGACCGCCTCCTCGGGGCCCCGTGCCCGACGGCTCGGCACAATGCGGGGGTTGTGCCCGCGCGCCGGGCGCGCCGTACCGTCCCCGACCCTGCCAAGGACGAGAGTTGAGCGACCAGACACCCGCAGCACCGGCCGATCCCGCCGTCGCCGCCGCGCCCGCCCCGCCCGTACCCACGTACAACGCCCAGCACGCCTGGATCGACGGCTACGAACCAGGCAACCCCTGGCAGTCACGCCTCTGCTTCCAGACCGAGTTCGGCACCGTCGCGTACCCCCTCACTCCGAACACGATGCCCGAACTCCTCGAGGGCCTGGTGCTGGTGGCCCAGGAGCAGCAGGGCATCACGGGCGACCTCGCCCCCGACGCCCCCGAGACGCCGGACCCGGCCGACTCGCCCCCGACCACCGGCTCAGGCCTCCACGAGGGCCGCGCCGCCCGGCTGACGGGCTGGGCCCTGGTCCACGAGCTCTGGGAACGCGAGGACCCGAAGGCCCGCCTCATCATGGGCGCGGTCGTCGTTGTTCTCCTGCTCCTCGGGATCTTCATCGCCTGACCGGCATCCGGTCGGGCCGGCGTATCGAGCGAGTGGGGAAAGGCCGGGCCCCCG
Organism: Streptomyces sp. NPDC012508; assembly: GCF_042902595.1. Classification (NCBI taxonomy): domain Bacteria; kingdom Bacillati; phylum Actinomycetota; class Actinomycetes; order Kitasatosporales; family Streptomycetaceae; genus Streptomyces; species Streptomyces sp. NPDC012508. The sequence continues at coordinate 605,108 of NZ_JBIBEO010000003.1, read as the reverse complement.
CCCGCATCCGCGAGTGCTGATGGACACGGATCCGGAACCGTTCGCCGCCTGTTCACCGCAGGACGGACACACGGCCCACCCACCTGTCCCTTCCCTCGCTTTCCTCCCCCTCCCCCTCGCTTTCCCCGGCGAGGAAAACAACTGATCGACCGGCCGCCTCTCCCCCTACCGTGTCCCGGCAACCTGACTGAGGGAGGCCCGGGACGGTGGAGTCACCTGCCGACAACAAGCGAACTGCGGCACTCGCCCTGGCGATACTGGGGCTCCTGATGGTCGGCGCCCTCGTCGTGCTGACCCTCTTCGACGGGGACGACGAGTCCCCGGACGCCGGGGAGCCGGCCGTCACGAGCGCGCCCGCGGACGGGAACACCGGGGGATCCGGATCCTCCGACGGCAAGCCCTCTGGCGACGCCGCCGGCGAGGTCAAGCCCATCCTCACCCAGGCCGAGGCCGCCGCGGCGCACCAGCGGATGACCGACTACATGGTCGGCATCAACACCTACGCCCACACCGACGAGAACGCCGCCTGGGCCGAGCCACTGCTCGCGCTGACCAACGGCGACCGGCAGTTGAAGCAGGACACAGCTCTGCCCACGGGCAAGACGTGGGCGACCTGCGTGGCCGCCAAGTGCACCTCGCGCGGTACGGCCACCGTGGTCCGCGACGCGATGGTCGCCGACGATCTCGTACGCGGCGGTGGCAAGTCGGTCTCCAGCCTCGTCGAGGTGAAGGCCTTCCGGAGCGAGAACGGCAAGGAGAGCGGCACGGAGAGCAACTCCTGGCTCGTGACGGTCCGCGAAAGCGGTAGCGGCACGTGGCAGGTGTCCTCCGTCTCCCTTTTCGGGCTGGGCAACGTGGGCGCCTCCGACCAGGCGGGAGGGTAGGCACCGATGGTGGCTCCTGCCGTTCTCGCGGCCGCTGCCAAGGCCGCCAAGGTCGCCAAGGCGGCGAAGGCCGCCAAGGACGCCGCCCAGTCCGCACGCGGGGGCGGCGGACAGGGCCCCGGCGGCGAGAAGAAGAGCAACCTCAAGCTGTGGCTGCTCCTCGGCGGCGGCGGGCTGCTGCCGATCGGCGGCATCGGCTTCGTCATCCTCGTCATGATCGGCGGCCTGATGGGCGCCATGGGCGGCGGTGCCGCGGCCGCGGCCTGCGGTGACTACGGCGAGAACACCGAGGCCGGCAACACCGGTGACGCGGCCGCCACTTCGCCGATCATGCCGGCGGGCAAGGTGTACATGCCCAGCGAGACCGCCCGGAACGAGATACCCCCGAAGATGATCCTCGCCGCCATGCGCGCGGCCGCCCGCTACGACGGGCTCGACTGGACGCTCATCGCCGGACAGATGTACCAGGAGACCAAGTACGGGCAGGACCCGTCGGCGGCGCCCGGAGGCAAGAACAGCGCCGGGTACATGGGCATCCTCCAGTTCGGCACGCCGGCCTGGACCGACTACGGCGCCGACGGCAACGGCGACAACAAGAAGGACCTGTACAACATCGACGACGCGGCCTTCGCCGCCGCCAACTTCCTGCACGCGATGAAGGCGGAGACCAACGCCTGGAACGCGCTGATGCGGTACTCGGGCTCCCGCCCGAGCAACACGATCTACATGCGGGTCGTCCTCACGCAGGCCGCCCGCTACCGGGGCAACCTGACCGGCGACAAGGACCTGATCCAGGACTGGTACGCGCATCTGAAGGCCACCGTCGAGAAGAACCCCACCTTCCCCACGCTCGGCAAGCAGTCGGACATCCCGGAGCCCGTCGGCAACAACGCGAACCCGACCACGGCGCTGAGCATCGCGAGTTCCCCGGCCCGCTCCTGGTCCACGCCGCCGCTGAACGGCGACGGCGGGACGACCACGCAGGCGATGGCCGCCTCGTACCGCCTCCAGGACGCCCAGGGAACGTCCGAGACGGTGCCGCTCTCCCTCGCAGCCCTGCCCCTTGAGCCCGGCGCGCCCTCGTCCGGCAAGGACTGGCAGTGGCCGCTGAAGGAGGGGACGTACAAGGTCGGCACCAAGTACCGCAAGAGCGGCAGCATGTGGAGCCTCGGCTACCACACCGGGCTCGACCTGGAAGCCCGCGTCGGCACGGCCATCTACGCCCCGGCCGACGGCAAGATCGTGAAGACCGGCAGCGGCGGCGCGTACGGCAACGAGACCCTCATCGAGCACGCGAACGGTGTCATCACCCAGTACGCCCACCAGTCCCGGTTCGACGTCAAGGCCGGCGCCCAGGTCAAGCGCGGCGACCAGATCGGCGCCGTCGGCATGACCGGCAACACCAGCGGACCGCACCTGCACTGGGAGGTCCGTGTCCCCGGCGTCGACAACCCGTTCGTCGGCGGCCAGGACAACGGCCCCGGCATGGTCGACCCCGAGGCCTGGCTGGACGGCAAGATCTCCGCCAGCCCCGACTACGGCAGCGTGCCGGGCGGCGACGGCGGCGGGCGGGACGCCGAGTTCGCCGAGTGCGCCAAGGGCGGCGGCGGAGCCCCGGTCGCTCCCGACGGCGCCGGAGTGACAGGCGTCATGCCCGACTCCGACGACCCGGTGGTCCGCGCGGCGCTCGGCTGGGCGCAGCGGGGCATCGGCTTGCCGTACGTGTGGGGCGCGCCGCGCCTCCAGGGCGACAGCCCCGTGTCGTTCGACTGCTCCAGCTTCACGCAGTGGGCGTACTACCAGGCGAGTGGCGGCAAGATCAACATCGGGGCGACGACGTACGTCCAGGAGGACAAGCTCGCCGCGTCCGAGGTCGACCTGTCGAAGTCGCAGCCGGGCGACCTGATCTTCTTCCGGCCCGGCCGCAACGGCTCGGAGCACGTCGGGATCATCTGGGACCCGAAGACGAAGAAGATCCTGCACGCCCCGCGCAAGGACAAGAACGTCGAGTTCAGCACCTGGGACGTACAGGGCAAGATCACCGGCGTGTTCCGGGTGCCGATCCCGGCCGGCACCAACCCGGCCGAGGCGGGCGATCACGCAGATGCATGACGTGAGGAAGGTCTGGAAGAACGATGGCCGCTGAGCAGAAGAAGAAGCCACGCGCCGAGGACGACTGGACGTACGAGATCGTCGGTCTCGTCGCCGTCGTTCTGGTCGTGCTGTGCGGAGCCTGGGGCGCCGCCCACCTCGGCGCGTCCTTCGACGACGCGCCGGCCCCGCCGGGAAACCCCCTCTCCTTCGCCGTGGCCCTCGCACAGGGTGACTACGAGTGGCCGGGCAGCGCGGCGAGCGCCGTCGCCGCCGGCGAGGCGGTGCTGCTCGGCATCCTCGTCCTGTGGGGCTACCGGCTGCGTCAGCGCGCGAAGAGGAAGCCGGACGTCGACACGGCCGCCCAGCACCTGGCGAAGGGCGAGCAGCTCGGCAAGCTCACGATGAAGGGCGCGGCGGCCATCGCCGAGCGCCTCGGCGTGACGAGCCGGGTCCCGGGCGTCTTCATCGGCCGTTCGGTGAAGGGGAAGCAGCCGCTCTTCGGCTCCTTCGAGGACATGCACGTCGACATCTGGGGTCCGCGTACGGGTAAGACCACGCGGCGCGCCATCCCGGCGATCCTCGACGGCCCGGGCGCGGTCCTCGTGACCTCCAACAAGCGGGACATCGTGGACGCCACGCGCGGTCCGCGCCAGGCCCTCGGCCCGGTCTGGGTGTTCGACCCGCAGCAGGTGGCGACGGAGCCGCCGCAATGGTGGTGGAACCCGCTGTCGTACGTCACCGACGTCGCCAAGGCCCGCAAGCTCGCCGACCACTTCGCATCCGGCTCGCGCGACCCGAACGCCTCCACCGACGCGTTCTTCGACCCCGCCGGCCAGGACCTCCTGGCGAACCTCCTCCTTGCGGCGGCCACCGGAAAGGCCTCGATCACCCAGGTCTACACCTGGCTGTCGAACCCCAAGGACGACACCCCGGAGCGCATCCTGCGCGGCGCCGGGCACACCATGCCGGCCGACGCGCTGAACGGCGTGATCACCGCCCCCGACAAGCAGCGCAGCGGCATCTACGGCGTGGCCCAGCAGATGGCGTCGTGCCTGATCAACCCCGAGATCAACAAGTGGGTCACGCCGAACGGCCCGGACGACACGCGCCCGCAGTTCAACCCGCACGAGTTCGTCCGTACCCCGGGCACGCTCTACTCCCTCTCCCGCGAGGGCACGGACTCGGCCGGCCCGCTGGTGACGGCCCTGACGGTGGCGACGGTCGAGGCCGCCGAGGAGTACGCCACCACCCAGCGCGGCGGCCGGCTCCCCCTGCCTCTGGTCGGCGTCCTGGACGAGGCGGCGAACGTCTGCCGCTGGCGGGCCCTGCCCGACCTGTACTCGCACTACGGCTCGCGCGGCATCATCCTCATGACGATCCTCCAGTCCTGGGCGCAGGGCGTCGAGGTGTGGGGCGACCGCGGCATGGAGAAGCTGTGGTCGGCCGCCAACGTCCGCGTGTACGGCGGCGGCGTCTCGGACACCCGCTTCCTGGGCGACCTGTCGGACCTGGCGGGCGAGTACGAGCTGCGCGAGTACTCCACGACCCGTGAATCGGAGCACGGCCACTGGTCGGGCAACCGCACGGTCAACGAGTCGGTCCGCCGCGAACGCGTCCTCCACGTCTCGGACCTGGGCTCGATGCCCCCGGGCCGCGCCCTGGTCCTGGCCTCGGGCACGAAGCCGGTCCTGGTGGAGACGATCCCCTGGTGGGAGGGCCCGTACGCGCAGTCGGTCCAGGCCTCGCTGGCGAAGTTCGACCCGGGCGCGAGGCGCTGACCTGTCATATCGCCTGACCTGAGCGGCGAGGCCGAACGGCCTCGCCGCTCTTCGGCTACTGGGGGGTGTGCGGGGGACTGACCTCGTCAATGTCGGCGAGGATGGCTCGCGCGTTCTTGACATTCATTTCGAGCAGGTCGCGGGCGAACTTGCCCGGGTCGCGTCGGTAAAGAGCCGTGCCCGCCTCAGAGGTGAAGGCATCGGCAGGGACCGCGTCCTGGCCCGGGGGAATGAATTTGAGGACTTCCTCGTACGCCGCGACGCAGTAGGCCACCGCATCACGCAGGTCGCGGTGCTCGGACTCGGGTGTGTTGAGGAGTCGGAGCCCGGTGGACTCTGCAATCCGAAAGGCGACCTCGAGGAATTCCCCAGGGTCGATGATCTGCGACGGTTGAGAACCACCGAACGCAGGCGGGGGCGGCGGAATTTCCTCCGCCATGCGGAAATCGAACCGACGGGTCGTCCCGCACTGGCGGCACGCGCCCTCGTACACGGCCACCATGTCGTCGCCGCGCTGTTCCAGACGGTGACGGCGATCGAAGTCCCCGGAACCGCACGCACAGGGGTGGAGGTCCATGTACAGGTGTGCTTCGAACGATGAGCGCGCTGTCAACATGCCATGATCTTAGGGTCTGTTCGATGAATGCGAAGAGAAGGGTACGGGGGAGCATCACATGAACGGGTCGGCTGATCCCCGCATGCAGGCGGACGTGCTCGCATCGGCCACCGACGCGGACTTTCGCGCCCAGCAGGCAGCACTGACAGCAGCAGCCCACAGCGAATTGAACGGCGTCGCCCGGTCCGTGATGGGAGAGCGGTTCGGGTCGATCCGAATGGGGCGTACCGAACGGGGCAACCGCGAGTTCGCCGTGCTCACCGACTCGCGGGGCAAGGAGGCGACCCTCTGGCTGGACGCCATCCCTATGCCGGCCGGGATGATCGCCAATTCGGTGACGAACACGACGACGGACCAGTACATAGTCCATGTCTCGGACCGGCTGCCTCGCGAGTATCTGACGCGAGTCCTCGCCCATGAGGTAGGGGAACTCATCGCCGTACGTGATCGGTCCGCCCAGGGACTGGCGCCAGTACGCGAGAGCCTCCTGGAGCAAGGGGCCGACGTCCGCGATCGGCACGAGCTGTCGAGCCAGGACCACGGTCGTATCGGTGAACTGAACTGGCTCGCCGACCGTGCCACGGCCGCGGACCGCCCCGAGCACCAGCGGATCCAGGCACGAGCCGAGCTGTCCGCCCTCCTCGACCAGTCCGGGCTCCGCCCTGTTGCGGCCATGGCCGACCAGGAAGCGTTCGCCGCCCAGGACAGGGCTGCCCGACAGCGCTTCTTCCTGTCGAACCCGTCCCTCTCCAACGACGCTCAGCGCCTCATCGGCCAACTCGCGCGCCCCATCGAGCAGCTCCACCCCACCGACGCCGCCGCCCTCCAGGCATCCCGCGACGCCGCTCTCGTCGCCCAGCGCCAGGTCGAGGCGTTCATCGGGCGTCGAGAAGTGACCATGCCCATGCCGGGCTACGACCAGAACGGGATCCCGCTTCCCCGCGAGCAGTTGAAGCCGGCCGCCGAGCAGTGGGCGACCTACCGCGAGCAGGTCAGTGAGCGCACCGTCCAAAGCCTGGCGGCTCAGCTCGCGGCCCAGCACATGCCGTTGCGGAAGGTCGTGATCGGCGGCGGCGCGAGCCTCGCCGGGCGGGATCCCGAGGCCCTGGTCATCGACGCGGTGGGCCGGTGGCACCTGGACCCTGGTGCCGGGATCGTGCAGTCGGCGGATCAGGACCGCGATCTGGCGCAGTGGATGGGCGTCGATCCGTATCAGGCAGCCGAGGAGCCCGGCCAGCGCATCTCGATCCAGGCAGTACGGCTCTGGGAGGACCAACTCGCCACCCAGGGCGATGTGGTGAACGGTCACGCCAGGCTGTGGCTGGCGCCCAATGGCCAGTTGCTCGCCCATGTGCAGCCGCTCGAACAGGGCGGCAAGGAGAGCGCCGGTCCCCTCTGGGTGGCCTGCGACGGCACACCCAGCGTCGCGACCGGCCTGCCACCGGAGGTCGTCCCGGGCGTGGCACGCGGCGCCTCCCGTGTGGAGAGCCGCAGCGAGGCGCTGCGGCTGATCGACGAGCGCCTCCAGGCACTGGAGGGTCAGGGCGTCGAAGGCGCTGCTGATCTGCGCACGAAACTGACCACGGCCGATCGCGCCGGCAAGAACACCCAGACCCTGCTGGAGACCTTGGCGTCCTCACCCCTGCGCGACGAGTTGTCGGCGGGTCTGGAGGGCGGGGCCGCCGCTCGCATGACGAACTGCTTCGGCATCCTCGATGCGACCCAGAAGTGGGAGTCCGCTCGCGAGGCGGCGCCGGGCCGGGTGCTGATGGGGGACGAGGTCGCCGAGAACCGCTTCACGCCGGGAGAAGCCAAGCACTGGATCATCGCCGGCTCGGGCGGAACAGGCGTCGCCAACGCGGAGATCATCCTGCGGGAAGATCTCGATGCGAAGGTCACCATCGTCGGCTCGGCCCCGCCTGCCGCATTGGAGCATCAGGTTCAGTACCCGAAGATGATCGAGGACTACACGAACGGCGAGAACCCCCGTCTGGTGATCCTTCCTGCCGAGGTCGGCGCCATCGAGGCCGTCCAGGACAAGAACGGCCGGACCACCTTCCAGGTGTTGTCCGTGAACGGTGCCACCAAGGAGCAGCGCTTGGTCGAGGGCGACGGCTACGTCGCCAGCCTCGGCCGGACCAACCCCCTCCCGGCCGCCGTGCAGGACCTCGCGAACAACGTGCGGGACAACGGTGGAGAGGTCAGCGGTGACCTGCTCTTCGACAAGGACGACCAGTACATCGGCTACGGCCTGACCTTCCGTACGAAGGACGGCCAGGAGCACCGCGTCGACGTGGACGGAGCCGCGTCCTGGCAGCTTCCGCGCGAGGTCTTCCCGCCGGAGGAGGGCCTCCAGGGGCGACTGAACGAGATGGGCGGCCGCGCGCTGCCCGCCGAGACCGGCAACGCCGCGCCCGGCTTCTCCCCCATCGCCCGGCAGAGCGCGCTCAAGGCGCGCGCTGTGGCTGCGGCAGAGGCCGGTGACGAGAACGCCGTACAGCGAAGGACGGACATCCCGGACCGATGGAAGCGTCCGGGGCCGGCGGCGGAGGCGGAGTCCACGACCAACCCCGCACCCTCGCCGGGGCCCGGACCCGCGCCCACCCTCGCGCCCGCGGGGCCCCAGCGGGAGCCCGCGGCCGAGATCCCGAAACAGCCGGCACCTCCGGCCCCCAAGCCGGCCCCCGGCCGAGGGGCCCCGAACGCGCACCTGTGGCAGATGGGCGTGCCCCAGACCCGCAGGAGCAAAAGCACCGCCCCGACCCAGCCCCAGCAGCTGCCCCCGGACCAGCAACGTCCAGGCCCAAGCCGCGCTCCCGGTCTGGGCGACTGAGGCGCACCGGCCGGTGGCGCTTGTTTCTCGTTGGCCGTGGCGTCGCCATGCTCGCCAACATCGTCACCGCCGCCCTCCGGGCCAAGGCCGAGGGCGGCGGGATCGTCGTCTGGTAGCGCCCCGCACCGCTCGTGCACCGAACGGGAGAGCGCGGAAGGGGCCGGACTCGACAGAGTCCGGCCCCCTCCGACCAGCGGCTTCAGCCGATCAAGGAATCACGCGTCACACGTTGAAGCGGAACTCCACCACGTCGCCGTCCTGCATCACGTACTCCTTGCCCTCCATGCGGGCCTTGCCCGCCGCGCGGGCCTCGGCCACCGAGCCCGTCTCCACGAGGTCGGAGAAGGAGATGACCTCCGCCTTGATGAAGCCCTTCTGGAAGTCCGTGTGGATCACGCCGGCCGCCTCCGGGGCCGTCGCGCCCTTCTTGATCGTCCAGGCGCGGGATTCCTTCGGGCCGGCCGTCAGGTAGGTCTGGAGACCCAGGGTGTCGAAGCCCACGCGGGCCAGGATCGCCAGGCCCGGCTCCTCGGCGCCGACGGACTGGAGGAGCTCCATGGCGTCCTCCTCGTCCAGCTCGGCGAGGTCCTGCTCCAGCTTGGCGTTGAGGAAGATCGCCTCGGCCGGGGCGACCAGCGCGCGCTGCTCGTCCTTGAAGGCGTCGTCCGTCAGCTCGTCCTCGTCGACGTTGAAGACGTAGAGGAACGGCTTCGTCGTGAGCAGGTGCAGGTCGTGCAGGAGCTCCGCCTTGTCCGAGCCCTGCAGGATGCCCTGCGAGAACAGGGTGTCGCCGCGCTCCAGGATCTCCTTGGCCGCCTCGACCGCCGCGACCTTGGGGGCCACGTCCTTCTTGATGCGGGCCTCCTTCGCCAGACGCGGCAGGACCTTCTCGATCGTCTGCAGGTCGGCGAGGATCAGCTCGGTGTTGATCGTCTCGATGTCGTCCTTCGGCGAGACCTTGCCGTCGACGTGTACGACGTTCTCGTCCTTGAAGGCGCGGATGACCTGGCAGATCGCGTCCGACTCACGGATGTTCGCCAGGAACTTGTTGCCCAGGCCCTCGCCCTCGCTCGCGCCGCGGACGATGCCCGCGATGTCCACGAAGTCGACCGTCGCCGGGAGGATCCGCTGCGAGCTGAAGATCTCCGCCAGCTTCGTCAGACGGGCGTCGGGGACACCGACGACGCCGACGTTCGGCTCGATCGTGGCGAACGGGTAGTTGGCCGCCAGGACGTCGTTCTTGGTCAGGGCGTTGAACAGGGTCGACTTGCCGACATTCGGCAGACCGACGATTCCGATCGTGAGCGACACAGTGGCGACTTCCTGGAGTACGGATGGGGGTGCGGTGGGTGGGCCGATCCCCCAGTTTACGGGCGGCGCGAACCGGCCCGCGACGCCGACCTTCGGCCGTTCTCGACGGCAACGTCACCCAAAGGGCGTGTCCTGTGCCGCTCCCCCGGGCCTTCCCGACCTACGTTGGTGTAGTGGAGCAGCAACGGACAAGTCAGCCTCAAGGCCGCCGACGGCCGCAAACGCCTCTCACGCCGCCCGGCGCGCTCGTGGAAGGCGCCGCCGTCTATCGCGTCGCCGCCCGCCCGGGCCGCCCGGGCCGGGGCCGCGTCGAGCGGGCCACCGCGCCCGTACGACGGCCCGCACCGCCTGTACCGCCCGTCGTCCTCGCCCTGCGCCGACTGCCCAACCCGCGGCTGACCGGCCTCGGCGCCGGGCTCTTCGCCTCCGCCACCATGCTGGTGCTCGGCTTCCTCGACTGGCTGATCCTCGACGGCTCACCGCTCGTCTACGGCCTGCTGTTCCTGCCGGTCAGCGCCCTGACCGCGCTCTGGGTCCGTACCGCCGACCTGGTCACCGCCCCGATCAGCGTCCCCATCGCCTTCGCCGTCGGCGTCGTGCCCATCTCGGGCGGCACCGGAGGCTTCGGCGGGCAGGCCATGGCCCTCGTCACCGCCCTCGCCGTGCAGGCCGGGTGGCTGTACGGCGGCACCCTCGTCGCCGGACTGATCACCTGCGTCCGGAAGGTACGCGACATGGGGCGCCGCCAGCGCGCCGCCACGAGGCCCGCCGCCCCTCAGCGGCGGCCCGCCCCGTAGGCGAGCGCCAGGACAACAGGCGAGCCGCCCGACGCCGAGGCGAGCGGCCCGCACCGCAGGCGGAGGCCGCCCGACCCCGAAGGCGAGCCGCCCGACGCCGAGGCGAGCGACCCGCCCCGTAGGCGAGGCCGCCCGACCCCGTAGGCGAACGGCCCGCACCGTAGGCGAGCCGCCCGACCCCGGGCGAGCGGCAGGACCGCGCGGGCGACCCGCGCCCCTACCTCGCCGCCGCCATCGCCGCGCCCACGATCCCCGCGTTGTTCTGCAGCTCCGCCGGCACGATCTCCGCCCTGATGCCCTCGATCAGCGGCAGGAACTTGTCCGCCTTACGGCTCACCCCGCCGCCGATGATGAACAGCTCCGGCGAGAACAGCATCTCCACATGCGCCAGGTACTTCTGCACGCGCCGCGTCGCCCAGTGCTCCCAGCTGAGGTCCTCGTCCTCCTTGGCCTTCGTCGACGCCCGCTTCTCCGCGTCGTGGCCCTTCAGCTCCAGATGGCCCAGCTCCGTGTTCGGGACGAGCCGGCCGTCGACGAAGAGCGCCGAACCGATGCCCGTACCGAGCGTCAGCAGGATCACCGTGCCCTTACGGCCCCGGCCCGCGCCGAAGGTCATCTCGGCGACCCCGGCCGCGTCCGCGTCGTTCAGGACCGTCACCGGGAGCCCGCCGAGCCGGTCGCTCACCAGCTTGCCCGCGTCGACCCCGATCCAGCCCTTGTCGACATTGGCCGCCGTGCGGATCGTCGAGCCGGTGACCACGCCCGGGAAGGTGAGGCCCACCGGGCCCGTCCAGCCGAAGTTCTCCACCACCTCGACGACACATCCCGCCACATCGTCAGGTGTGGCGGGATGCGGGGTCAGTACCTTGTGGCGGGGCTCGACCAGCTCTCCGCGCTCCAGGTCGACGGGAGCGCCCTTGATGCCCGAGCCGCCGATGTCCACTCCGAAGACGTTCATGGCCCCCACGGTAAGGGCTGCGCCCGGCAGTTACTCCTTGGACGCCACCCCTGCCACCCCCGAAGAGGGGACGCCGAGGGGACTACTCCTTGACGAGCTTCGCCGCCTCGGCGCGCAGGTCCTTGTTCCGGAGCTCCTTCGGCAGCGAGAACGTCAGCGACTCGTCGGCCGTCTTGACGATCTCCACGTCCGCGTAGCCACGCTCGGAGAGCCACTCCAGAACCTCCTGGACGAGGACGTCCGGCACCGAGGCGCCCGACGACAGGCCGACCGAGGTGACACCCTCCAGCCAGGCCTCGTCGATCTCGCTCGCGAAGTCGACGAGGTACGCGGCCGGTACGCCGGCCTGCTTGGCGACCTCGACCATACGGATCGAGTTCGAGGAGTTCTTCGAGCCGACGACGATCACCAGCTCGGCCTGGCCGGCGAGCTCCTTGATGGCCAGCTGGCGGTTCTGCGTCGCGTAACAGATGTCGTCGGACGGCGGGGAGATCAGCTGCGGGAACTTCTCCTTCAGCGCGTCCACCGTCTCCATCGTCTCGTCGACCGAGAGCGTGGTCTGGGAGAGCCAGACGACCCTGGACGGGTCGCGGACCTCGACCTTGGCCACGTCCTCCGGGCCGTCGACGAGCTGGATGTGGTCGGGGGCCTCGCCGGAGGTGCCGATGACCTCCTCGTGGCCCTCGTGGCCGATCAGGAGGATGTCGAAGTCCTCGTTGGCGAACCGCACGGCCTCCTTGTGCACCTTTGTGACCAGCGGGCAGGTCGCGTCGATGGTCTTCAGACGGCCCTCACGGGCCTCCTCGTGCACGGTCGGGGCGACACCGTGCGCGGAGAACATCACGATGTTGCCCGGCGGCACCTCGGTCGCCTGGTCGACGAAGACGGCGCCCTTCCGCTCCAGGGTCTGGACGACGTACTTGTTGTGCACGATCTCGTGGCGGACGTAGATCGGCGCGCCGTACTGCTCCAGCGCCTTCTCCACCGCGATCACGGCACGGTCCACGCCCGCGCAGTAGCCGCGGGGAGCGGCGAGCAGGACACGCTTCGGGCGGTTCGTCGTGGTCGCGTTCTCGGGCGTCGACGCGGGCGTAGCAGTCATGCGTCCCATCGTAAGGCCGCGTGATACCACGGCCGGCTACGGCCGCGTCGGTGCGGCGGGTGATCGAGAACGTGGCCGAGACTGGGGCGCATGGCCGAGGAAGCTCAGGTGGCAGCGCACACCGGACTGCGGCGGACCCTGGGGTTCCGCGACCTTGTCGTCTACGGGCTGCTCTTCATCGCGCCCATGGCCCCCGTCGGCGTCTTCGGCACGCTGGACGCGAAGTCGCACGGCGCGGTGGCGCTCGTGTACGTCGTCGCCACGGTCGCGATGGCGTTCACCGCTTTCAGCTACGCGCAGATGGTGCGGGTCGCCCCGTTCGCGGGCTCCGTCTTCACGTACGCGCGCAAGGGCCTGGGCGAGGGGCCGGGGTTCATCGCCGGGTGGATGGCGATGCTCGACTACCTGCTGATCCCGGCCGTGGCCTATCTCTTCGCGGGCATCGCGATGGAGGCGCTGGTCCCGGAGGTGGACCGGTGGGTGTGGACGGCGATCGCGGTGGTCGTCACCACGGCGCTCAACCTGTGGGGGGTGCGGGCGGCGGCGCGGGTCGGCTTCGCGGTGCTCGCCATGGAGATCGTGGTGCTGCTGGTCTTCGTGGTGTCGGCGGTGGTCGTACTCGTACGGGACGGCGCGCGGCGCGACTGGTGGTCGCCGCTGGCCGGTGACGAGACGTTCTCGACGGCTGCCGTCCTGGGCGCGGTGTCGGTGGCCGTGCTCTCGTACCTCGGCTTCGACGCGATCGCCTCGTTCGCGGAGGAGGTGACCGGGGGCTCGGAGAAGGTGGCGCGGGCTGTCCTTTTCTGCCTGGTGCTCGCCGGCGTGCTCTTCGTCGCGCAGACGTATCTGGTGGCGCTCCTGGAACCGCTGTCGTCGGCGGAGCTCGCGGCGGATCCGGCGAAGCAGGGTTCGGCCTTCTACGACGCGGTGGACGTGTCCGTGGGGACGTGGCTGCACGACCTGGTGGCGGTGTCGAAGGCGATCGGCGCGGCGTTCGCCGCGCTGGCGGGGCAGGCGGCGGCGGGCCGGCTGCTCTTCGCCATGGGCCGTGAGCGGCGGCTGCCGCGGCTGCTCGGCCGTACGGACGGGGGCGTGCCGCGGGTGGCTCTGCTGCTGGCGGCGGTGGTGACGATGGTGGCGGCGGTCTGGGCGGCCCAGCGGGACGACGGCCTCGACCACCTGGTGTCGGTGGTCGACATCGGGGCGCTGACGGCGTTCGTGCTGCTGCACGCGAGCGTGGTGGGCTGGTTCGCGGTCCGGCGGATGGAAGGGCCGCCGCACTGGCTGTGGCACGTCGCGATGCCGGTGGTGGGGGCGGCGATCCTGATCGCGGTGATCGTGGAGGCGTCGGCCACGGCCCAGGTGGTCGGCGTGATCTGGCTGGGCGTGGGCCTGGTGGTCCTGGCGGTCCAGGGCACGGCGCGAGGCGAGTCAGCCGGGCGACGGGACGAGTGAGCCGCGAGCGGCAGGAGACTTGAGCGGGGCTTGAGGGGGCCGGGGGGCGTTAGGGGGCAGGGGGGCTTGAGCGCGCCGGGGGCCTCGCAGGCTGCCTGACCGGCGCCCGCGATGTCCGTGGTCGCCACTACGCTCGGCGCATGGCTCTCAACACGTCCGCCGAAGCGCCGCTGCCCGTCGGAGAGGTCTCCCGGCTGATCGGGGGGTGGATCGACCGGCTCGGTGCCGTCTGGGTCGAGGGGCAGATCACGCAGTTGTCGCGGCGGCCCGGTGCCGGGGTCGTGTTCCTGACGCTGCGGGATCCGTCGTACGACATCTCCATCGGCGTGACCTGCTACCGCCAGGTCTTCGACGCCGTCGCCGACATCGTCTCGGAGGGCGCCCGCGTCGTCGTGCACGCCAAGCCCGAGTGGTACGCGCCGCGCGGCCAGCTGTCGCTGCGCGCGGTGGAGATCAAGCCGGTCGGCATCGGTGAGCTCCTGGCCCGCCTGGAGCAGCTCAAGCGGAGCCTCGGCGCCGAGGGCCTCTTCGCGCTCGACCGCAAGAAGCCGCTGCCCTTCCTCCCCCAGCTCGTCGGCCTCGTCGTCGGCCGCGCCTCCGCCGCCGAGCGGGACGTCCTGGAGAACGCGCGGCGCCGCTGGCCCGCCGTCCGCTTCGAGGTGCGGAACGTGGCGGTGCAGGGCGTGAAGGCCGTGCCCCAGGTCGTCCAGGCCGTGAAGGAGCTGGACGCGCACGAAGGGGTGGACGTGATCATCGTGGCCCGGGGCGGCGGCAGCGTCGAGGACCTGCTGCCGTTCTCGGACGAGCAGCTGATCCGTACCGTCGCCGACTGCCGTACGCCGGTGGTCTCGGCGATCGGCCACGAGCCGGACTCGCCTCTGCTCGACCTCGTCGCCGACCTGCGCGCCTCCACGCCGACCGACGCCGCCAAGAAGGTCGTACCGGACGTCGGCGAGGAGCTCGACCGGGTGCAGGGCCTGCGGGACCGGGCCCTGCGGACCGTGCGGGGGCTGCTCGACCGGGAGGAGCGCGGGCTCGCGCACGCGCTCGGGCGGCCCGTCATGGAGCATCCGCAGCGGATGGTGGAGCTGCGCGAGGACGAGCTCGACGCGCTGCTGGCCCGGAGCCGCCGGACGCTCGGGCATCTGCTCGACCGGGCCGACTCGGAGCTCTCGCACACCCGGGCCCGCGTCCGCGCACTGTCACCCGCCGCGACGATGGAGCGCGGGTACGCCGTGCTCCAGAAGGCGGACGGGACGGTCGTGCGGTCGCCGGATGAGGTCGCGGTGGACGAGGAGCTGCGGGCGCGGGTCGCGGCGGGCGAGTTCACGGTGCGGCGCGCTGTCGGACCCGACGCATAGGGTGGTTCCCATGGCAGCCACCACGGAAGAGGCGCTCGGATACGAGCAGGCACGCGACGAGTTGATCGAGGTCGTTCGCCGTCTGGAGACGGGCGGAACGACCCTGGAGGAGTCGCTCGCGCTCTGGGAGCGTGGGGAGGAATTGGCGAAGGTGTGCCGGCGTTGGCTGGAAGGCGCTCGAGCCCGCCTCGACGCCGCGATGTCCGCTCCCGACGACGGCGACGAGGCCGAACCTGCCGAGTCCGGCTGAGGCCCGAAGGAGACCGGGCGGCGACGAGCGTGATGTGAACCGGATCACTATCCGGTTCATTTGGTTGAAAGTTAACCAATCGCCGCCGTACGGTGAGGGCATCGCTTGAACCCCCTTGTCCGGAAGGTACGCAGCATGTCCCTCGCCCTTGACCCCGCCGCCCAGGACCTCCTTTTCCGTGAGGCCCGCACCGCCAACACCTTCACCGACGAGCCGGTGACCGACGAGCAGGTCCAGGCGATCTACGACCTCGTCAAGTACGGGCCGACCGCCTTCAACCAGACCCCGCTGCGTATCACCCTGGTCCGCTCCCCCGAGGCCCGCGAGCGCCTGGTCAAGCACATGGCCGAGGGCAACCAGGCGAAGACCGCCGCCGCCCCGCTGGTCGCGATCCTCTCCGCCGACAACGAGTTCCACGAGGAGCTCCCGGCCCTGCTGCCGCACTTCCCGCAGGCCAAGGACATGTTCTTCGCCGAGCGCCCGGCCCGCGAGAGCGCCGCGCTCCTGAACGCCGCCCTGCAGGCCGCGTACTTCATCGTCGGCGTCCGCGCCGCCGGCCTGGCCGCCGGCCCGATGACCGGTCTGGACTTCGCCGGGCTCCAGAAGGAGTTCCTGGACGCCGACCACACCCCGCTGATGGTCGTCAACATCGGCAAGCCGGGCGAGGACGCCTGGTTCCCGCGCTCCCCGCGCCTCGCCTACGACGAGGTCGTCACCACGGTCTGACCCCCGTCGGCAGCCACGCGAAAGCCCCCGGACTCCTGGAGTCCGGGGGCTTTCGCGTACAGCCACGTCATGTGTCACATGCGCCGCGACGCTCACACCTTCTTCGACTGCAGCGCGCCCGCCATCTCGGCCAGCCGCTCGAACGAGGCCGTCCCCGTCACGACCGTCGTCGCGCCACCGTCCGTGCGGACCAGGGCGTCGTACTTCGGGCCCTCCCAGCGCTGCCAGACCTGACCGGCGACCGTCTGGGTCTTCCCGGAGTCCTTGGCCTTCTGGGTGACGTCGGGAACGTACTTGTCGGGCTCCTCCGTCGACTGGTGGATCGCCACGTACTGCGTGTCCGGGTCGAGGAAGCCCAGCTGCCAGGCATCGTGCTGCTCGCGCTTGTACGAGACCACGGTCGCCTTCCACCCCTCCCCGAGACCCTCGGGGGCCAGCACCGCGTACGGCGCCGCCCGCTGTGCCGTCACCAGCTCGACCCGGTAGTCCTTCGCCTTGACCGGATCCGCGTCCTCGTCGTGCGGGATGAAGAGATACATCACGCCCGCCGCGGCCATGATCACCGCCAGGGACTGGACCATCCCGCGTACCGTCTGCCTGCCTCGCATACCTGCCACGCCCACCATGGTCGCATCATGGTGTTGTGCTCATCCGTGGGCCCCTCTGCTCAATTTGTCGACGTACCGATAGAGTCGCAGCACCCTCTTTATTTCCGGCCGTCGCCGTACAGAAAGGTGCGCTCCGATGACCGAGCACTCCCTGCCGTCCGAGCTGGAGGTCTCTCCCGAGGCCCCCGACCGCAACCTCGCCCTGGAGCTGGTCCGCGTCACGGAGGCCGCCGCCATGGCCGCCGGCCGCTGGGTCGGCCGCGGCGACAAGATCGGTGCGGACGGCGCCGCGGTGAACGCCATGCGGACGCTGATCTCCACCGTCTCGATGAACGGCGTCGTCGTCATCGGCGAGGGCGAGAAGGACGAAGCCCCGATGCTGTTCAACGGCGAGCGGGTCGGCGACGGCACCGGCGCCGAGGTGGACATCGCCGTGGACCCGATCGACGGCACGACGCTCAACGCCAAGGGCATGCCCAACGCGATCGCCGTCCTGGCCGCCGCCGACCGCGGCACCATGTTCGACCCGTCCGCGGTCTTCTACATGGACAAGCTGGTCACCGGCCCCGAGGCCGCCGACTTCGTCGACATCAACGCGCCCGTCTCGGTCAACATCCGCCGCGTCGCCAAGGCCAAGGGCATGGCCCCCGAGGACGTCACCGTCGTCATCCTGGACCGCCCCCGCCACGAGGGCATCGTCAAGGAGATCCGCGAGACCGGCGCCCGGATCAAGTTCATCACCGACGGCGACGTCGCCGGCTCGATCATGGCCGTCCGCGAGGGCACCGGCGTGGACCTGCTCCTCGGCATCGGCGGCACGCCCGAGGGCATCATCTCGGCCTGCGCCATAAAGTGCCTGGGCGGTGTCATCCAGGGCAAGCTGTGGCCCAAGGACGAGGCCGAGCGCCAGAAGGCGATCGACGCCGGGCACGACCTGGACCGGGTGCTCTCCACCAACGACCTGGTCAGCGGCGAGAACGTGTTCTTCGTCGCCACCGGCATCACGGACGGCGAGCTGCTGCGCGGTGTCCGCTACCGCTCGGAGACCGCGACCACGTCCTCGCTGGTGATGCGCTCGAAGTCCGGCACGATCCGCCAGATCGACTCCACGCACCGGCTCTCGAAGCTCCGCGCGTACAGCAAGATCGACTTCGACCGCGCCAAGTAGCAGGGACTGCGGTACGGGAAGGGGCGCCCCCATGTGCGGTGGGGGCGCCCCTTCCTGTACGTACGGCCGACGTCGACGGAGCCGCTCGGCCCCGTCAGCCGGCCGCGGCGATGGGATCGGCGGACGCCGCCTTCTTGAGCTCCACCTCGCGCCGCCTGCGCCGGGCGAGCACGACGCGGCGCTCGGCGGCGGTGAGCCCGCCCCACACTCCGTACGGCTCGGGCTGGAGCAGCGCGTGCTCCCGGCACTCGACCATCACGGGACAGCGGGCACAGACGCGCTTGGCGGCCTCCTCACGGGAGAGCCGCGAGGCGGTCGGCTCCTTGGACGGGGCGAAGAACAGTCCGGCTTCGTCCCGACGGCACACCGCCTCCGTGTGCCAGGGACCGGCCTCGTCCTCCCGAGCGGGGGCACGCTGGGGCGGGACGGCGGCGACCTGGAGGGGCTGATGCGGCAGTTGCAGCACGGTCTACTCCTGACGACGGCTTCGCGAGCGAGAGACGATGCAGCAAGCCCTACCCGCTGTACGCGCGCCTATGCACTGCGTGCCGCCGAGTTCCGGAGTGCGGAATCCCATGGGCGGAATCCGGTCACTCCGTCCCGCCTGGTCAGAGGCGTGGATCAGGACCCGGGGAGCCACGGCCTGGAACCAGGGCCGGGGGTCAGGGCCCGGGGAGCACGGCCTGGAACCAGGGCCGGGGGTCAGGGCCCGGGGATCAGGCCTAGAGCCAGGGGCCGGGAGGCCAGGGGCCCGGGGATCAGGCCGGAGGGCCGGGGGCCCGGGCCCTCAGTGGCCGAGGTGCTTGCGCAGCTTGTCCTGCACGTGGTTCTGCAGGTCCGTGATCCACTTGCCGCGCTTGGGCTTGGCCTCGACGTTGCCGAAGACCGAGAAGCCGTTGATCACGACCACCGGAGCCTGCGGGTCGGCGGCCTCCAGGTTCACGACCTCGAAGTTGCCGAAGATCCCGGTGCCGTTGCCCCGCAGGCTGATGTTCTCCGGGACGCGCACCTCGACGTTGCCGAAGATCGACGTGGCGTTGATCGTGGTCAGCCGCTGGGCGAAGAGCGCCTCGGTCAGGTCGATCTCGATGTTGCCGAAGAGCGCGAACGCGTTGGTCCTGCGGCCCACGCGCCAGCGGCCCTTGCGGGTGGTACTGGAGAAGACAGCGACCAGGCTGTCGGCGGGCCCCGAGGCGTCGTCGGGGCCGTAGGCGTACGACACGTCGGGCTGCTGGCGGGTGCGGTTCCCCGCGGGCAGATCGCGGACGATCGGCTCCAGCTCGCCCACGGTCTTGGCGCG
The DNA here is from genome assembly GCF_042902595.1 of Streptomyces sp. NPDC012508. Lineage (NCBI taxonomy): Bacteria > Bacillati > Actinomycetota > Actinomycetes > Kitasatosporales > Streptomycetaceae > Streptomyces > Streptomyces sp. NPDC012508. The sequence goes on along the minus strand of NZ_JBIBEO010000003.1, from coordinate 585,867 downwards.
GTAGACGGCGTCGATCCGCTCGGAGTGCTCCTCGGCGTCGATCCGGCCCTCGGCCATGGCGTCCCTGAGGATGTCCGCGATCCGGTCCCGGTCGGCGTCCGACGCGCGCAGGGAATCCCCCGGAGCGGCGGCGGGAGCGGCCGGAGCGGGGGCGGGCTCGGCGGGGGCGACCGGCTTCTGAGGCTGCTTTTCGAGGTCCACGACCCCAGCCTAGCGAAACGCGATAGATCGCGACTAGGGGGCACGACCGGACGCCCCGAACGGGACTTCCCACCCGCCGCGAGTTTCTGGACAGCTGTCCAGCTATCCTGGACACATGTCCATCACTGCGAACGTCGCCGTCGGCCTTGTCGCCGCCCTGCACGCCTACATCCTCGTTCTGGAGATGTTCCTCTGGGAGCGCCGCCCGGGGCGCGAACTCTCCGGCTTCGACGCCCCCATGGCCCGCGCCACCGCGCCCCTGGCCGCCAACCAGGGCCTGTACAACGGCTTCCTCGCGGCCGGTCTTGTCTGGGGCCTGATCGCCGACGACCCCACCGGGTACCGGGTCCAGGTCTTCTTCCTCTCCTGCGTGGTGATCGCCGGCGTGTACGGCGGCCTCACCGCCAACCGCCGGATCCTGTTCGCGCAGGCACTGCCCGGGGCGCTCGCCCTCGCCGCCGTACTGTGGGCGGGATGACCGCCTCAGCCCCCGACCCCAGCGCCACCGACCCCAGCGCCACCGGCTCCCGCGCCACCGGCCCCGCGGACGCGGGCCCCGCCGAGCCCGGCCCCGCCGACCCTCGCGCGGCCGACCCCCGCGCCGCCCGCACGCGCGCGCGGCTGCGCGCCGCGCTGTGGGAGGAGTGCGCCGAGCGCCCCCTCGACGAGGTCGGGGTCGCCGCGCTCGTCCGCCGGGCGGGCGTCGGCCGGGCCACGTTCTACCTGCACTACCCCGACCTCCAGGCCCTCGCCGTCGACGCCTGCGCCGATGTCGTACGGGACGCGGTCGAGGCCCTCCACGCCTGGCGCGGTACGCCCGACCCGGCCGCCCCGCCGCCCGCCCTCGCCGCCTTCTTCGCCGAGGTCGGGCCCCGGGCGCCGCTCTACCGCGGCCTGCTGCGACCGGGCGGCGGCGGGCCACTCGGCGAGCTGCTCCACCGTGAGCTGCGCGCGTACAGCCGGCGCGAGCGGGAACTGGCCGGGGGCCCCGAGCCGGCCCTCGTCGCCTCCGCGGTCGCGGCGGCCTTCGGGGGGCTGCTCGCGGACTGGGTGCACGGCCTGATCGACGCCTCCCCCGAGCAGCTCGCCGACCGCACCTGGCGGCTGCTGATCTCCCTCCACCGCACACCGCTGCCGCACACCCCCTAAGTGAGCCTTACCTCACAGGATCGGTCGCCCGGCCGCGCTCTACGCTGGAGGAGGCGCCGCCAATGGAGGTGGCGCCGCTGTCTGCCGAGTGAGGAATGGCTGCCGTCATGCCAGAGTTTTCGTACTCCGATCTGCTCCCCCTGGGAGAGGACACCACGCCCTACCGCCTGGTGACCGCCGAAGGTGTCTCCACCTTCGAGGCCGACGGCCGTACGTTCCTCAAGGTCGAGCCGGAGGCGCTGCGCACCCTCGCCGCCGAGGCGATCCACGACATCCAGCACTACCTGCGCCCGGCCCACCTCGCCCAGCTGCGGCGGATCATCGACGACCCGGAGGCGTCGAGCAACGACAAGTTCGTCGCGCTCGACCTCCTCAAGAACGCGAACATCGCCGCCGCGGGTGTCCTCCCCATGTGCCAGGACACCGGCACGGCGATCGTCATGGGCAAGCGCGGCCAGAACGTGCTGACCCCCGGACGCGACGAGGAGGCCCTGTCCAAGGGCATCTACGACGCGTACACCAAGCTCAACCTGCGGTACTCGCAGATGGCCCCCGTCACCATGTGGGAGGAGAAGAACACCGGCTCGAACCTGCCCGCGCAGATCGAGCTGTACGCGACCGACGGCGGCGCGTACAAGTTCCTCTTCATGGCCAAGGGCGGCGGCTCGGCCAACAAGTCCTTCCTCTACCAGGAGACGAAGGCCGTGCTCAACGAGGCGAGCATGATGAAGTTCCTGGAGGAGAAGATCCGTTCGCTCGGTACGGCCGCCTGCCCGCCGTACCACCTGGCGATCGTCGTCGGCGGTACCTCCGCCGAGTTCGCGCTGAAGACCGCGAAGTACGCCTCCGCGCACTACCTGGACGAGCTGCCCACCGAGGGCTCGGCCGAGACCGGCCACGGCTTCCGGGACAAGGAGCTGGAGGAGAAGGTCTTCGAGCTCACGCAGAAGATCGGCATCGGCGCGCAGTTCGGCGGAAAGTACTTCTGCCACGACGTCCGTGTCGTCCGGCTGCCGCGCCACGGCGCCTCGCTGCCCGTCGCGATCGCCGTGTCCTGCTCGGCGGACCGCCAGGCCGTCGCCAAGATCACCGCCGAGGGCGTCTTCCTGGAGCAGCTGGAGACCGACCCGGCGCGCTTCCTGCCGGAGACGACGGACGAGCACCTCTCCACGGAGAGCGACGTCGTGAAGATCGACCTCAACCAGCCGATGGACGAGATCCTCGCCGAGCTGACCAAGTACCCGGTCAAGACGCGGCTCTCGCTCACCGGCCCGCTGGTCGTGGCCCGCGACATCGCGCACGCCAAGATCAAGGAGCGGCTCGACGCGGGCGAGGAGATGCCCCAGTACCTGAAGGACCACCCGGTCTACTACGCGGGCCCGGCGAAGACCCCCGAGGGCTACGCCTCCGGCTCCTTCGGCCCGACGACGGCCGGCCGGATGGACTCCTACGTCGAGCAGTTCCAGGCGGCGGGCGGCTCCAAGGTCATGCTGGCCAAGGGCAACCGCTCGAAGCAGGTCACGGACGCGTGCGGCAGCCACGGCGGCTTCTACCTGGGCTCCATCGGCGGCCCGGCGGCGCGCCTCGCGCAGGACTGCATCAAGAAGGTCGAGGTCGTCGAGTACGAGGAGCTCGGCATGGAGGCGGTCTGGAAGATCGAGGTCGAGGACTTCCCGGCGTTCATCGTCGTGGACGACAAGGGCAACGACTTCTTCCAGAACCCGGCCCCGGAGCCGACGTTCACCCACATCCCGGTCCGCGGCCCGGGCCTCGCCTGACCCGTACGCCGGCCGGAGGGGCCCCGACAGGGGCCCTGGGCGCGGGACCGACCGCCTGCGCCCTGGCCATCGTCGGCGGCACCCGGCTGATCGCCCGCCGGCGGGCTCCCCTCTCCCCCCCAGGGCCAACTAGGTCGGTTTCCGACCTAGTCGGCTCCTACGATCCCGGCATCGGACAAGGAGAGGGGAACATCCATGTTGCGAGGTCTCACCACCGTCAGCTTCTGGGCCGACGATCTGGCGGCCGCGAAGGCCTGGTACACGGAACTGCTGGGTCTTGAGCCGTACTTCGAGCGGCCCGGGTACGCGGAGTTCCGCATCGGCGACCACCAGCACGAGCTCGGGCTGATCGACCGCGCCTACGCGCCCGCCGCCTTGGCCACGGACGGGCCGGGCGGCGCGATCGTGTACTGGCACGTGGACGACGTGCGCGCGACGTTCGACCGGCTGCTCTCCCTGGGCGCGAAGGAGTACGAGCCGCTCACGCCCCGCGGGCCGGGATTCGTCACCGCCTCGGTGACCGACCCGTTCGGGAACGTCCTGGGTGTCATGGAGAACCAGCACTACCTGGACGTCCTGGCCGCGCTCCGGTAGCGCCCTGCCGCCGGGGGGAAACCCGGAGGTGGGGGCCGGGGCGGCCCGGATAACCTGCGCGCATGAGACATCCGATACGGGTCGTGGTCCCGGCCCTCGCCGTCCTGGCGGCCGCCGGGGCGCTGACCGGCTGCGGGGCCGACGCGAAGCCCGCCCCCGACGCGGCGCCCGACAAGGCGCCCCACGCCGCCGCGACCACCGCGGCGGCCGGCTCCGGCACGGACGCCGGGGCGGCCAAGGCCGCGGCGTCCGTCGGGGCTCCGGGTACCGCCTGTGCGCTGCCGGTCTCCTTCGGCCTGGCGGCGGACTGGAAGCCGCAGGCCGTCAAGGCCACCGACGACGAGGTCTTCGCCGCCCTCGGCAAGCAGGGCCCCGCGACGATGACCTGCGAGATCGACGCGAAGCCGGCCGGCAACATCGGCTATCTGCGCGTCTGGACCGCGGACAAGGGCCCGGCCCGCGCCGCCCTCGAAGGGTTCGTGAAGGCGGAGGAGAACACCTCCGAGGTCTCCTACAAGGAGACGAAGGCCGGTGCGCTGCCGGCCGTGGAGGTGACGTACACCGTCTACAACAAGCTGATGGAGGAGTCGAAGGAGGAGCGCGCCTTCGCCGTCGCCACCCCGAAGGGGACGGTCATCGTCCACCTCGGCGGACTCGACACCGAGGAGCACCGGGAGATGCTCCCTGCCTACGAGCTGGCCCGCACCACCCTCAAGGCCCTCTAGAGGTCACGGCCCGTGGAGGGCGTGCGTCTCCAGGACCCGACGGGCCTTCCGGGCATGGCCGTGGCCCCCGTCCCGCACCGGACGGGGGCCACGGCGTCGTGGGGACGGTCAGGCGAAGCGCTGGTTCGCCGAGCCGTCGCAGGTCTGGAGCCGCAGCGGCTGCTTCGCCGCCGCCTGCGTCAGGCAGAGCCCGGTCGCGGCCGCGGGCTTGATCGTGGCCCCGTCGCGTACGAACTGCTGGTTGGCGGAGCCCGAGCAGTTCCAGATGACCAGCGCCTCGCCCGCCCGGTAGCGGGCGCCCGGGACGTCCAGGCAGCGGTCCTGGGTCAGCTCCGTGTGGACGGTCCGGCGGGCGGAGTCGTACCACCAGCCCTGGTTGCGGCCGCCGTGGCAGTCCCAGCCGAGGACGGCGGTGCCGTTCCTCGACGTGGCCGCCTCGATGTCCACGCAGTTGCCGGTGGCCTGGTTCCTCAGCGGCCGGTAGACGTCGTCCCAGGCGTACGGGAAGAGGGTCGGCGTCCCGCTGGAGTTGACGTCCGCGCAACTGGCTTCGCGCAGGCCCGAGTTGTAGATCTGCGTGAGGCAGGACGCGAAGGCGCGGTGGCCGCTCGCGTTCGGGTGGAAGGACTGCCGGACCGAGTTCTCGTCCGGGGTGCCGGGCTTGGAGAGGTCGATGTACAGACCGCGGGCCCAGGTGTCCTCCATGCAGACCTCGTGGCCGTGGAAGAGCCGCGAGTTGTCGAGGTAGGTCGCGCCGCTGTTCGCGGCCGCCCTGCGCATGCCGCGCTCGAAGGCGGGGACGGCGGTGTTGCGGCCCCAGACCGTGTCGGAGTCGTAGCCAAGCCCGCCGCAGGCGAGCTTGCCGGGGAAGTTCGGGTTGTCGGGGAAGTCCGGGCCGATGGGGCTCGGGTAGCCCATGACGACGAGCTTGTAGTCGCCGTCGGCATACCCGGCGTCGCGCATCACGGTCCTCAGGTCCCGGACGGTCTGCTCGACCTTGGGCACGAGGGCGTCGACCCGGGCCTGCCAGCCGCCGGCGTACTTCGTCTCGCACGGGCCCTGCAGGGTCAGGTAGCGCGTGACGCAGTCCGTCATCACGGGTCCGAACTGGAGATCGTCGTTGGCTCCGGCGACCAGGACGACCATCTTGATCCGGGTGTTGCGGGCCTTGACGGCCAGGTTGTCGCTCTGGACCAGTTCGTCGGCGTACTGCCTGGAGCCGCCGATCCTGATGTTGCCGCTGTACGCACCGGAGCAGGACACGTTGAAGGTGAGGTCCGCGGGGATCCCGGTGCGGTGGATGGCGGCCTCGGGCGAGCGGTGGCACCAGTTGCTCGGGCCGTTGGTGGGCGGCTCGTACGTACCGACGCCCTCGCCGGAGATCTCGCTGTCACCGAGCGAGATCAGGCCGCTCTTGCGCTGCGTGAGCGGGCGTTCCTCGGGGCTGCCGTAGATCCTGGTCGCCTCGGCTGCCCGGACGGCCTCGAGCTCGGGCGGCAGCGGTACGGCGGCGACGGTACGGGGTGTGCTCGGGGCCGCGCCGGCGGGGGCGGCGGCGGCCGTCGTTCCGAGGGCCGCGACGGCCGCGGCCGTGACCGCGATCGCCCAACGGAGTCTGTACCTGGTGCGCCTCATTGCGCCTCCTGGAAGTGGGGTTACCCACGGTTTTTACTGGCCGGTAAGCGCAATGGGAATAGCCAGAACAAGACAAGTGCTCACCTTTGCATGGAGGTTGACGTCATGAACGACGACACGAGCGAGTACCGGATCGAGCACGACTCGATGGGCGAGGTGCGGGTTCCCGCGCACGCCAAGTGGCGGGCCCAGACCCAGCGGGCCCTGGAGAACTTCCCCGTCTCGGGGCAGCGGCTGGAGCGCGCCCACATCGAGGCCCTGGCCCGGATCAAGGCCGCCGCCGCCAAGGTCAACGCCTCGCTCGGGGTGATCGACCAGGACCGCGCGGACGCCATCGCGGCAGCCGCCGCCGAGGTCGCCGAGGGCCGCTGGGACGAGCACTTCCCGGTGGACGTCTTCCAGACCGGCTCGGGCACCTCCTCCAACATGAACACCAACGAGGTCCTCGCCACGCTCGCCACCGAGCGGCTCCCCGAGGGCCGCGAGGTCCACCCCAACGACCACGTGAACGCCTCGCAGTCGTCCAACGACGTCTTCCCGTCCTCGATCCACATCGCCGCCACGGCCGCTGTGACCCACGACCTCATCCCCGCCCTCGATCATCTGGCCGCCTCGCTGGAGCGGAAATCGGCCGAATTCGCGACGGTCGTGAAGTCCGGCCGGACCCACCTCATGGACGCCACGCCGGTGACCCTCGGCCAGGAGTTCGGTGGCTACGCGGCACAGGTCAGGTACGGGATCGAGCGGCTGCGCGCCTCGCTCCCCCGGCTCGCCGAACTCCCCCTCGGCGGTACGGCGGTGGGCACCGGCATCAACACGCCACCCGGCTTCTCCGCCGCGGTCGTCGCCGAACTCGCCGACACGACCGGCCTGCCCCTCACCGAGGCCCGCGACCACTTCGAGGCGCAGGGCGCCCGGGACGGCCTGGTGGAGACGTCGGGCCAGCTCAGGACCATCGCCGTCGGACTGACGAAGATCTCCAACGATCTGCGCTGGATGGCGAGCGGCCCGCGCACCGGACTGGCCGAGATCAACCTCCCCGACCTCCAGCCCGGCTCGTCGATCATGCCGGGCAAGGTGAATCCGGTCATTCCCGAAGCCGTCCTGATGGTCGCCGCACAGGTGACCGGAAACGACACCACGGTGGCGGTGGCGGGCGCGTCCGGGAACTTCGAGCTCAACGTGATGCTCCCGGTGATGGCCAAGAACCTGCTGGAGTCCGTACGACTTCTGGCCAATGCCGCGCGCCTGCTGGCCGACCGTACCGTCGACGGGATCACCGCCAACGTCGAACGGGCCCGGGAGTACGCCGAGTCCTCGCCGTCCGTCGTCACCCCGCTGAACAGGTACATCGGCTACGAGGAGGCGGCGAAGGTGGTCAAGAGGTCCCTGGCCGAACGGAAGACGATCCGCCAGGTGGTCCTGGAGGGCGGGTACGTCGACCGGGGAGACCTGACGGTCGAACAGCTGGACGAGGCTCTCGACGTGCTGCGTATGACTCATCCGTGACCTGCGTCGCAGCGGCCGAGGGGGTGCGCCCCTAATATCTGCGCATGACAGGATCGGGCGGCTCTCAGCACTGGGCGCCGGGGGATCACATCCTCTGGCGCTACCGCGACAACGCATCCGGCGATGTGCACATCTGCCGGCCCGTGACGGTCGTGCGCGACACCGCCGACCTGCTCGCCGTCTGGATGGCGCCGGGCACCGAGTGCGTCAAGCCGGTACTCGCCGACGGCACGCCCGTCCACCAGGAACCGCTCGCCACCCGCTACACCGCCCCGCGGACCACGGTCCGCTCGCGCTGGTTCGGTACGGGTGTGCTGAAGCTGGCCCGGCCGGGCGACCCCTGGTCGGTCTGGCTGTTCTGGGAGCGCGGCTGGAGCTTCCGCAGCTGGTACGTGAACCTGGAGGAGCCGCGCACCCGGTGGTCCGGCGGCATCGACTCCGTGGACCACTTCCTCGACATCTCCGTCTACCCCGACCGCAGTTGGCTGTGGCGGGACGAGGACGAGTTCGCGCAGGCCCAGCGGGCCGGCCTGATGGACCCGGCGCAGGCCGCGCGGGTCCGTGCGGCGGGCGAAGCCGCCGTCGAGGTGATCCGGGCCTGGGGGACGCCGTTCCGCGACGGGTGGGAGGACTGGCGGCCCGATCCCGGCTGGACCGTGCCCGAACTGCCGTCGGACTGGGATCGCACCCCGGCGCACACCGCACCGTGAGACCCTTGATGCGCCCCCGGGGTGCAAACGTAGGATCGTCCTCCGCACGACGATGATCCACCGAACACGGTGTCAACCACAGAGCACAGCGCAGGACCTGACCGTAAGTCATTCTTGAGGGGGAGAGCAGTGCCGGACGTCTGCCCGGGTGTGCCGACCCCTGTCGTAGCCGCTGCTCGCGGGGCATTCAGATCCACCGCGCGCCAGGGGTTTATCCCCCGTGAAGGCGCGGCATCGGCGAGAAGAGCGAGTGCATCGCACCACCGGCCCGGACGGACGGAATCCCACGCGTGACGGAGCATCCCACCTCCCACGAAGGCCGGCAGCCGCTGGCTGCCCGGCCGCACGAGCGCACCCGCCCCCGGCAGCAAGCGGCCGAGGCGCCGGTGCCGGCGCAGCCCGGCTCGGCAGGTCCCCGGTCCGCCGCCGCAGGCAGACGCCCCGACGGCACGCCGGGCGCCGACCGTGAGCACACCGCGGACGGTTCGGGCGACGGCACCGGCCGCCCCGTGCCCGGACAGGTGGCGCCGCACACGGCGGGCAGCGCCGGAGGCGGCACGCCCGCGCAGACGGCCGCCCCGGCGGCCGCGATGGCCGTGAACGCCACCCCCGCCACCCCGAGCGCCCCGGAATCCCCGGGAACCCCCGGCGCCCCGCCGGCGCAGGACGGGGCCGCGGCCCGGCGCGAGGGCGACCGGCTGCGGTTCGTGGGCGCGGCGACCCGGCGGATCGCGCGCGGGATAGACCTCGACGAGATCGTGCTCGGGCTCTGCCGGGCGACCGTGCCGACGTTCTCCGACGCGATCCTGGTCTATCTGCGCGACCCTCTCCCGGTGGGCGACGAACGGCCGGTCGCGCCGTTCGTGCTGCGGCTGCGCCGCACCGACCGGCTCCGTTTAACGGACGTGGAGGGCGAGGAGCTGACCCTCGTCCCCGACCCGGACCCGACGCCCGCGGCCGAACTCTGCGAGGTGCGCTCCGGTGGGGCCCTGGCCGAGGTGCTGCGCGGGGTGCGGCCGGTCTTCGGCGACTCCGCGGCCGCCCGCGCCGCCCTGTCCGAGCTGCTCGGGCGGGAGCACGTCCTGCCCGGCGGCCACCGCGCGATACTCGCCCCGCTGCGCGGCCGCCGCCGGGTCATCGGCGCCGCCGTCTTCCTGCGCCGTCCCGAACGGCCCGCCTTCGAGCCCAACGACCTGCTCGTCGCGGCCCAGCTCGCCACCCACACCGCGCTCGGTATCGACAAGGCCGTGCTGTACGGCCGTGAGGCGTACATCGCCGACGAGCTCCAGCGCACGATGCTCCCCGACTCGCTGCCGCAGCCGACCGGCGTCCGGCTCGCCTCCCGCTATCTCCCGGCCGCCGAGACGGCCCGGGTGGGCGGCGACTGGTACGACGCGATCCCGCTGCCCGGCAGCCGGGTGGCGCTGGTCGTCGGCGACGTCATGGGCCACTCCATGACCTCCGCGGCGATCATGGGCCAGCTGCGGACCACGGCGCAGACCCTGGCCGGCCTCGACCTGCCGCCCCAGGAGGTCCTGCACCACCTCGACGAGCAGGCCCAGCGGCTCGGCCAGGACCGGATGGCGACCTGCATGTACGCGGTGTACGACCCGGTCTCCCACCGGATCACGATCGCCAACGCGGGGCATCCGCCGCCGATACTGCTCCACCTCGGCGGCCGGGCGGAGGTCCTGCGCGTGCCGCCGGGCGCGCCGATCGGCGTGGGCGGGGTCGACTTCGAGGCGGTCGAGCTGGACGCCCCCGCGGGCGCCACGCTGCTGCTGTACACGGACGGCCTGGTCGAGTCGCGGCTGCGGGACGTGTGGACCGGGATAGAGCAGCTCCGCGAGCGCCTGGCGGCGACCGCCCAGCTGACCGGCCCGGACCACTCGCCGCCGCTCGAGGCCCTCTGCGACGACGTCCTCGACATGCTCGGCCCGGGCGACCGGGACGACGACATCGCGCTGCTCGCGGCCCGCTTCGACGGGATCGCGCCGAGCGATGTGGCGTACTGGTTCCTGGAGCCGGAGGACGCGGCGCCGGGCCGGGCGCGGCGGCTCGCCCGGCGGGCGCTGGCGCGCTGGGACCTGGAGGAGCTCTCGGACTCGGTCGAGCTGCTGATCAGCGAGGTCGTGACGAACGCCGTGCGGTACGCGGAGCGGCCGGTGACCCTGCGGCTGCTCAAGACCGACGTCCTGCGCTGCGAGGTCGGCGACGACTCCCCGCAGCTGCCGCGCCAGCGGCGGGCGCGGGACACGGACGAGGGCGGCCGCGGGCTGTTCCTGGTGAACCGGCTGGCCAGACGGTGGGGGGCGACACGGCTCTCGGGCGGCAAGGTGGTCTGGTTCGAACTGGCCACGCGCACCTGAGCGTTCGGCCGTGGGCGGGCCGGGGCACGCGTGCGGCCCTGAGCGGACCCGCGTGCGGCCCTGAGCGGTCACGCCCGCCTGAGCGTTCCGACGTACGACGAAGGCCGGACCCCTCTCGGGTCCGGCCTTCGTCGTGTCATCGCTCGCTGCGTGCGTCGTCGTTCTCGGTGTCGCCGTCGACCGGCGGTTCGATCGTCGGCGGCACCGGGTCCGTCGTCTGCGTGGGCGGCGGCGGGACCGTGATCGTGTCCGTCGGCTGCGGCGGCGTGGTCGCCGTCGAGGTCGGCGGCGGCGTCGGGTCCGGGGACTGGGTGACGGGCGGCGGGGTCGACGTCGGGGCGTCGCCGGTCCGCGTCGGGGTCGGGTCCGGTTCCACGACGTCACCGGAGCCGTCGGTCTCCAGGTCGAACCGGGCGTCGGAGCCTCCGTCGAGCGCCGCGGTGGTGTAGTCGCCCCAGATCTGGGCGGGGGTACGGCCACCGTTGGCGCGGCCCGGGTTGATCGTGTCGGTGAGGGTGACCTGGTTGCCCTTGGGGTCCTCGCCGAAGAGGCCGACGGCGGTGACCAGTTCGGGGGTGTAGCCGACGAACCAGGCGGAGCGGTTGTTCTCCGAGGTGCCGGTCTTGCCGGCCGCCGCGTAGTCGCCGGCGGCCCGGAAGCCGGAGCCGCTGCGGACGACGCCGGTCATCCCCTTGGTGACGGTGTCGGCGGCCTCGCGGCTGATGACCTGACCGCCGATCGACTTCACCGGGTCGGCCTTGCGGTCCTTGTGCTCGGCGGACTTCACGATCGTCGGGGTGACCTTGACGCCGTGGTTGTTCAGCGTGGCGTAGACGCCGGCCATGTCCCAGGTGGAGGCGCCCATGGTGCCGAGCGACATCGCGGGGGTCTCGCCGAAGTCCGCCCCGTCCTTCATGCCGAGGTCGAGCGCGGTCTTCTTGGTGGGGCCCGGGCCGACGTCGACGATCATCTGCGCGAAGACGGAGTTGATCGAGCTGTTGGTGGCCTTCTGGACGGTGACCGGGCCGTAGCTGCGGTTGTCCTCGTTCTCCGGCTTGAAGGGGATGGAGCTGCCCACGACGGGGCGCTTGCTGGTGCCGTCGTAGATCGTGCCGAGGCCGATCTTCCGGCCGTCCTGGGTCAGGGCGCGGTTGTCGAGGGCGGAGGCGAGGACGATCGGCTTGAACGTCGAGGCGGGCTGGTAGTCGCGGCGGGTGGCGTTCGACGTCCAGTGCTCGGTGGCGCCGATGCCGCCGTACATCGCGACGACCTTGCCGGTCTTCGGGTCGACGGAGGTGGCGCCGGCCTGGACGGTGGCGTCCTTCTTGTCACCCTTGCGGTCGAGCTTCTTCTCGAGCTGCCGCTCGACCGCCTTGACCAGGTCCTTCTGCTTCTGCTCGTCGATGTTGAGCGTGATCGTCCAGCCGCCGGCCTTGATGTCCTCGGCGCTGATGCCCTGCCGCATCAGCTCCTGGTTGGCGGCCTCGACGAGGTAGCCGCGCTGCCCCTCCATGCCGGGGGCGGCCTTCTCCTTGAGCGGTGCGGGGAACTTCAGCGTGGCCCGCTCCGTCGGGTCGAGCCAGCCCTCCTCGACCATGTTGTCGAGGGTGTAGTTCCAGCGCTCCTCGACCAGCTTGCGGCCGGTCGGCGAGGCGGCGGTCCAGTCGTACTGGTTGGGGGCCTGGAGCAGGGAGGCGAGGTAGGCGCCCTGGGCGACGTTCAGCTTGGCGGCGTCGACGCCGTAGTACGACTGGGCGGCGGCCTGGATGCCGTACGCGCTGCGGCCGTAGAAGCTCGTGTTCATGTACCCGGCGAGGATGTCCGACTTCGAACTCTGCTGGTCGACCTTGAGCGCGATCACCATTTCCCTGAGCTTGCGGGTGACCGTCTGGTCCTGGTCCAGGTAGTAGTTCTTCACGTACTGCTGGGTGATGGTCGAACCACCCTGCTTGCCCTTGCCGGAGATCGTGTTGAGGGCGCCGCGGACGGTGCCCTTGATGTCGATGCCGTTGTCCTTGTAGAAGGTCTTGTTCTCGGCGGCGACGAAGGCGTACTGCACCTCGCGCGGGATCTTCTCCAGGCCCACGATCTCGCGGTTGATCTCACCGGTGCGGGCGAGGATCTTGCCGTTCTCGTACTTGTAGACGTTGCTCTGCATGGTCGCCTGGGCGTTGGCCGTCGGCACCGGGACCATCACGTAGATCGTGTAGAACGCGCCCATCAGGAGCAGGCAGCCGACGAAGAACGTGCCCAGGATCTTCTTCCAGGTGAAGAGACGGCGTATGCGCCCGCCCTTCTTCCCCTGGCCCTTGTCCGCTCGGCCCATGTTCTCCGTCGCTCCGCTCGTCGTGGTCTCGGGCAGGTGTCCGCTCCGAATCAGCTCAGCAAGCTAACACCGCCGATGCTGACAAAGTGCACTCGATCCGGTCTTTTCCGGACGTGAGAATCAGCACCTGTCTCGCTGGAACCGACGCTCCTGGGGCACGGATGGTTGTGCGGCGCGGGTCACATCTCGCGTCCCTCCTGGTCAGCGCAGCTATAAACTGTGCGTATACACAGGGTGTAGAGTGACGCCATGTCAATCGGACACACCCTTCTCGGGCTCCTGGAGTCCGGTCCGCGCCACGGCTACGACCTCAAGCGCGCCTTCGACGAGAAGTTCGGCCACGACCGTCCGCTGCACTACGGGCAGGTCTACTCGACGATGTCCCGGCTGCTGAAGAACGGCCTGGTCGAGGTCGACAGCATCGAGGCCGGCGAAGGCCCCGAGCGGAAGCGGTACGCCATCACCGAGGCCGGCGTCACCGACGTCGAGCAGTGGCTGAGCCGGCCCGAGAAGCCGGAGCCGTATCTGCAGTCCACGCTCTACACCAAGGTCGTCCTCGCGCTCCTCACCGGACGCGGCGCCGCCGAACTGCTCGACGTCCAGCGCGCGGAGCACCTTCGGCTGATGCGCGACCTGACCCGGCGCAAGAAGGGCGGCGACCTCGCCGACCAGCTGATCTGCGACCACGCGCTCTTCCACCTCGAAGCCGATCTGCGCTGGCTGGAGCTGACCGCCGCCCGGCTCGACCGCCTCGCCGAGGAGATCCGCCGATGACCGCCACCCCCCTGCTCCGGGCGACCGGCCTGGACAAGGCGTACGGGCCGACCCCGGCGCTCTCCGGCGCCGACTTCGCCATCCGGGCCGGCGAGGTCGTCGCCGTGATGGGCCCCTCGGGCTCCGGGAAGTCCACGCTCCTGCACTGCCTCGCCGGGATCGTCCGGCCCGACGCCGGAACCATCACCTACGACGGGCGCGAGCTGACCGCCCTGTCGGACGGCGAACGCAGCGCCCTGCGCCGCACCGACTTCGGCTTCGTCTTCCAGTTCGGACAACTCGTGCCGGAGCTGACCTGCGTCGAGAACGTCGCCCTTCCGCTGCGTCTGAACGGCGAACGGCGCAGGAGCGCCGAAACCCGCGCCCGGGAGTGGCTGGACCGCCTGGAGGTCGGCGACATCGCCGGCAAGCGGCCCGGCGAGATATCCGGCGGCCAGGGCCAGCGGGTCGCCGTCGCCCGCTCGCTCGTCACCGCGCCCCGGGTCCTCTTCGCCGACGAGCCGACCGGCGCGCTCGACTCCCTCAACGGCGAACGCGTGATGGAGCTGCTCACGGACGCCGCCCGCGACACCGGCGCCGCCGTCGTCCTCGTCACCCACGAGGCCCGCGTCGCCGCCTACTCCGACCGCGAGGTCGTCGTCCGCGACGGCGCCGTGCGCGACACGGAGTGGGCGGTATGAGGCTCCGTACCTGGTCCCGCGATCTGACGCTCGGCGCCCGGTTCGCGGTCACCGGAGGACGGTCCGGCCTGCTCCGCACCCTCCTGACCGCGCTCGGCGTCGGCTTCGGCGTCGCCCTGCTGCTCGCCGCCGCCTCCCTGCCCGGCATGCTCCACCAGCGGGAGGTCCGCGAGGCGACCCGCTCCGTCGACGGCAGCGAGCAGGAGACCGGCCCCCGAGCCGACACGTTCCTCCACCTCGGACAGACCACGACCTACCGCGACCGATCCGTCACCGGGCTCCTTCTGCAACCCGAGGGCACGCAGACCCCTCTCCCGCCCGGCACCTCGAAGCTGCCCCCGACCGGCGAGATGCTCGTCTCGCCCGCGCTCCGCGACCTGCTCGACTCCCCCGAAGGCGCCCTCCTCAAGGAACGGCTCCCCTACAAGGCCGTCGGCACGATCGGCGACGCGGGACTCATCGGCCCGGCCGAACTGCGCTACGTCGCCCACGTCGACTTCCTCACCACCGACAACTACGACGGGCGCGGATCACGCTACGGCTGGTCGGTGCCCGCCGAACCGTTCAACGCATTCCTGATCCTCCTCGTCCTCGTCGCCTCCGTCGTCCTGCTGCTCCCGGTCCTCGTCTTCATCGCGACCGCCGTCCGCTTCGGCGGCGAACAGCGCGACCGGCGGCTCGCGGCGCTCCGCCTCGTCGGCGCGGACACCGCGACGACCCGGCGGATCGCGGCCGGCGAGTCCCTGGCGGGCGCGCTCCTCGGCCTCGCGGTCGGCGTCGGACTCTTCGCCGTGGCCCGGCAGTTCGCCGGTACGGTCACCATCTGGGACGTCAACGCGTTCCCGTCCGACGTCGTACCGATGCCCGCCCTCGCCGCGCTC
This sequence comes from Streptomyces sp. NPDC012508, assembly GCF_042902595.1. Taxonomy (NCBI): domain Bacteria; kingdom Bacillati; phylum Actinomycetota; class Actinomycetes; order Kitasatosporales; family Streptomycetaceae; genus Streptomyces; species Streptomyces sp. NPDC012508. The sequence continues at coordinate 570,536 of NZ_JBIBEO010000003.1, read as the reverse complement.
GTCCTCGTCGTGGTCCCGGTCGCCTCGGTCGTCGTCACCCTCTTCGCCCTGCGCGGCGTGGCGATCGAGCCGCTCGGCGTCGTCCGCTCCGCCGCGCCGCGACGCCGCCGGCTGTGGTGGCGGCTGCTGCTCCTGGCAGCCGGCGTGGCCCTGCTCGTGCCGCTGTTCGGGACGGTGGAGGTGAACCAGACCGCCATCGACACCGTGGGCATCGGAGCCGGCGTCACGCTCGCCCTGATCGGCCTCACCACCCTGCTGCCATGGCTCGTGGAAGCCGGTGTGAAGCGGCTGCACCGGGGGCCGGTGTCCTGGCAACTGGCCGTCCGCAGGCTCCAGCTGAGCAGCGGTACGGCGGCCCGCGCCGTCAGCGGCATCGTCGTCGCGGCCGCCGGCGCGATCGCGCTCCAGATGCTCTTCCAGGCGATGGAGCAGGGGTTCACGCAGGCCACCGGCGAGGACTCCACACGGGCCCAGCTCGTCGCCGAGACCGAGGCGACGACCGGCGACGAGGCCCGGGAGATGATCACCCGCTTCACGCAGACCCCGGGCGTCGGCGGAGTGTCCGGCACGATCACGTCCTACGCGTACCGGCCCGGTGCCCTCGAGGAGGGCGAGGACTTCAGCCCGCTCACCTCGATCAAGGTCGGCGACTGCGCCTCCCTCCGCGAGTTCGCGACGCTGCCCTCCTGCACGGACGGTGACGTCTTCATCGCCCTGGCGCACGGCGCCCAGGGAGGGCCGCCCGACAGCTGGGTCATGGAGACCGCGAAGCCGGGCCGGGCGGTCGCCCTGCGGGACCCGGAGGAGCACAAGGGCACGGTCCCCCAGTGGCGTCTGCCCACCACCACCCGGATCGTGGACTCCCGCCCCGACCCGACGGGCATGTACGAGTTCGGGATCCTCGCCACCCCGTCGTCGATCGACGCGGCCCGGCTCGACGATCCCGCCGCGCTCGCGATGGTCCGGCTCGACCCGGCCGTACCGGACGCCGCCGAGCACGTACGGAACACGGCCGTGGCCCTCGACCCGACCTCGTGGGTGCGCACGCTCAAGAACACCGAGCGGAACGCGCAGTTCGCCAGCGTCCGCACCGGCATCCTCGTGGGCTCCACCCTCACGATGCTCCTGGTGGCGGCCTCGCTCCTGGTGACCACGCTCGAACAGCTCAGGGACCGCAAGCGGCTGCTCTCCTCGCTGGTCGCCTTCGGCACCCGGCGCACCACCCTGAGCTGGTCGGTGCTGTGGCAGACGGCGGTGCCGATCGCGCTCGGCCTCGCCCTCGCCGTGGCGGGCGGACTCGGCCTCGGCGTCGTCCTGCTGAAGATGACGGGGCAACAGGTCCTGGACTGGTGGGTCTTCCTGCCCGTCACCGGGATCGGGATCGCACTGATCGCGGCCGTGACGCTGCTGAGCATGCCGGTGCTGTGGCGCCTGATGCGAGCGGACGGGCTGAGGACCGAATAACCCGTCGAGCGCGTGTACGGCGCATGGGCGCCGGTTCCCGAAACCGGGGGGTTTCAGGAACCGGCGCCGACCACCCGTACCGGAAGACGCCTCATCGCGCCCCGCAGCGCCTCCGCCAGCTCCTCGAACTCCGCCTGCCGGGCCGCGCCCGTGCGCATGGCGAGAGCGACCTGGCGCGAGGGCGCGGGGTCGGTGAAGCAGCCGGTGAACAGGGCCGCGTTGCGCGCCGTCTCGACCCTGACCGCCGTGCGCGGGAGCAGCGTCACCCCCAGCCCGCCCGCCACCAGCTGGACCAGCGTGGAGAGGCCCGCGGCGGTCGTGGTGACCGGCGTCCCCTCCGTACGCCCGGCCTCCCGGCAGATGTCGAGGGCCTGGTCGCGCAGGCAGTGCCCCTCGTCGAGGAGCAGCAGGTTGAGCTCCTTCAGGGCCTCTCGCGGTATGTCGTCCCGGTCGGCCAGCGCGTGGCCGCGCGGGGTGACGAGCACGAAGTCCTCGTCGAAGAGCGGGAGTTCGGTGACGCCGGGCACTCCCAGCGGCACGGCGAGCAGCAGCAGGTCGAGCCGCCCGGCCGCGAGCCCCTCCAGAAGCGAGGAGGTCTGCTCCTCATGGACCTGGAGGTCGAGCTCCGGATACCGCTCATGGACCAGACCCAGCACGGTGGGCAGCAGATACGGCGCGACGGTCGGGATCACCCCCAGCCGCAGCACCCCCGTGAACGGGGCCTGCGCCGCCTCCGCCTCCTCCATCAGCTCCGACACGGCGTCCAGCACACCCCGGGCCCGCACCGCGAGCCGCTCACCCGCTGGCGAGAGCAGCACCTTGCGCGTCGTACGCTCGAGGAGCTGGACACCGAGTGCCTCTTCGAGAGCCGAAACCGCGCCCGAAAGCGCCGGCTGGCTCATACCGATCGCCGCCGCCGCGTCCCGGAAGTGCAGATGCTCCGCGACCGCCGCGAAGGCTCTGAGCTGGGACAGGCTGGGCTGCTTCATACGTCGTGCAGGGATCACTGATAACCACCTTCGATCAACCCGACGCAGTCTAGCTATTTCACTGATCAATGCACTCCGTGCCAGGATGAAGCACGTCCAACCCCTCACGGAAGACCTCAAAAGGGACCTTCCAACTTGCAAGGAGAGCGCGTGCTCACTGTCGGTGACCAGTTCCCCACCTACGACCTGACCGCCTGCGTGTCGCTGGAGAGCGGCAAGGAGTTCGAGCAGATCAACCACAAGTCCTACGAGGGCAAGTGGCGCGTGGTGTTCTTCTGGCCCAAGGACTTCACCTTCGTCTGCCCGACCGAGATCGCCGCCTTCGGCAAGCTGAACGACGAGTTCGCGGACCGCGACGCCCAGATCCTCGGCGCCTCCGGCGACTCGGAGTTCGTGCACCACGCCTGGCGCAAGGACCACGCCGACCTGCGTGACCTGCCCTTCCCGATGCTCGCCGACTCCAAGCACGAGCTGATGCGCGACTGCGGCGTCGAGGGCGAGGACGGCTTCGCCCAGCGCGCCGTCTTCATCGTGGACCCGAACAACGAGATCCAGTTCACCATGGTGACCGCCGGCTCCGTGGGCCGTAACCCCAAGGAGGTCCTGCGGGTCCTGGACGCCCTGCAGACCGACGAGCTGTGCCCGTGCAACTGGACCAAGGGCGAGAACACCCTCGACCCGGTCGCGCTCCTGTCGGGCGAGTGATCCGCCATGGCTCTCGATGAACTCAAGTCCGCCATACCGGACTTCGCCAAGGACCTGAAGCTGAACCTCGGTTCGGTCATCGGCAACAGCGAGCTCCCGCAGCAGCAGCTCTGGGGCACCGTCCTCGCCTGCGCGATCGCCTCGCGCTCGCCGAAGGTCCTCGCGGAGCTGGAGCCGGAGGCCAAGGCCAACCTCAAGCCCGAGGCGTACACGGCGGCCAAGTCCGCCGCCGCGATCATGGCGATGAACAACGTCTTCTACCGGACCCGGCACCTGCTGTCCGACCCGGAGTACGGGACGATGCGCGCCGGTCTGCGGATGAACGTCATCGGCAACCCGGGCGTCGAGAAGGTCGACTTCGAGCTGTGGTCGCTGGCCGTCTCCGCGATCAACGGCTGCGGCCAGTGCCTGGACTCGCACGAGCAGGTCCTGCGCAAGGCCGGTGTCGACCGCGAGACGATCCAGGAGGCGGTCAAGATCGCCTCGGTGATCCAGGCGGTCGGCGTGACGCTGGACGCGGAAGCGCTCATCGCCGAGTAGGGCGAACACGCTCGGCAGGAAGGGCCCCGGGGATTCCCCGGGGCCCTTCCGTCATGTCCTGAGCACCGCCGTCAGGGCTTCTTGAGCGCCGCCATCAGCGTGTTGACGTCCTGGGCGAGCACGGTCTCGATACCGGAGAGGTCGACCTTCTCGGTCTGGACGACCCCCTCGCCCGCGTCCTCGTCCCAGACGACGTTCGCGCTGAGGGAGATCATCAGCTCGACCTGCCCGTCCAGCACGCTCATCTCGGCACCCTCGTCGTCCGGGTGCCGGACGGCGTAGGCGCTCTCCCCCACGCCCTCGATCCGCTCGTAGTCCGACATGGCGGGACTCTCGTGCATCGCCGCGAACTCCGGCCCCGGGTCGGTCACCTTGTGCAGCCGGTACGTGAGGGAGACGCTGTAGCCGGTGTCCGGCGGGCCGAGCGTCACCGAGCAGTGCGCCGTGAGGAGCGCCGCGTGATCCTCCGCCGAGTCCCCGGCGTCCGCGGACTTCGCGCCGAGGACCCCGGTCAGCGCCTTCAGCTCCGCCTTCTCGCAGAGGTTCGCGACGGTGCGGTACCCCCCGAGGTCCGGCCCCTCGTCCCGGCTCCGCTCGTACGCGTAGAGTCCCGCGCCCCACACCGCCGAAGCCACCACCGCGCCGCCGAGCGCCCACAGCCAGGGGCGGCGGGGGCGAGGCGCCCGGGGCTCCGGCGGCTCGGACGGCTCCGGTGTGAGGACCTGGCCGGCCGGGAAGTCGGCCCCGCCCACCAGCTCCGGCTCGGAGATCACGCGTCGCCCCGGTCCTTGGAGCCGGGCGCCGGGGTCGGCGCGACGGCGAACGCGGTCGCGCCGCGCGGCTCCGGGGTACTGAGCAGGGCCTGTTCATGGCTGTACGCGCGCAGGTAGCCGACCACGGTGTTGGTGACGGCGACCAGCGGCACCGCGACCACCGCGCCGCCGATACCGGCGGTCAGTCCGCCGGCCGCGACCGCGAGGACGACGGCGAGCGGATGGACCCGCACCGCGCGGCCCAGGATGAACGGCTGGAGCACATGGCCCTCGATCTGCTGCACGGCCAGCACCACGACGAGGACCATCAGGGCGGTGAACACCCCGTTGGTGACCAGCGCGACCACGACCGCGAGGGCGCCGGAGATGACGGCGCCGACGAGCGGGATGAAGGCGAACAGGAAGATGAAGACGGCGAGCGGGACGGCCATCGGCACGTCGAGGAAGTACAGCCCGAGGCCGATGAAGACCGCGTCGATCAGGGCGACGATCACCGTTCCCCGCACATACGCGGTCAGCGTCCGCCAGGCCCGCGGCCCCGCGCCCGCGACACCGGGACGGGCCTGGGCGGGCACCAGCTTCAGCGTCCACTGCCAGACCTTCTTCCCGTCGTAGAGAAGGAAGAGGGTCGAGAACATCGCGAGCAGTATCCCGGTGATCGCCTCGATGACGACGGTCACGCCCTGGAGCCCCGCGGAGGTGATCTGCTCGGTGTTCGCGCCGATCGTGTCGCTGAGGTTCTTGGCGATGTCGTTGATCTGCTTCTCGGTCACATGGAACGGGCTGTCCAGCAGCCAGCGCTTCAGCTCCTCGATACCGTCCCGGACACGGTCCGAGAGGTTGTCGATGTTGTCCATGACCTGCCAGACCACGAACCAGCCGACAAGCCCCATGATCACGAAGCCGGAGACGGCGGTGACCGCCGTGGCCACCCCGCGCGGCAGACCCATCTTGCGCAGCCGCGCGACGGTCGGTTGGAGCAGGGCGGTGATGAGGAGAGCGGCGACGAAGGCGAGGACGACCAGCTGCACCGAGCTGATCACCTTCATCAGCACCCAGAGGGTGCCGGCGAGCACGAGCAGCCGCCAGCCCGCCTCGGCGGCGACCCGCATGCCCCACGGGATCGCGGCGACCGGGTCCGGACGGGCGGCGACGGCGGGGGCGTAGTCGGGGGGCGCCGGTACGGAGACGGCCGCGGCGCTCCGCTGCGGCGCCCGCCGCTTCCCGGGCCACCGCTCGGCACCCCGGCCGGCCTCGCGCCCGGGTTCGCCGCCGGGTTCGCGACCGGCACCGGACGCGGGTCCGGACGAGGACGCGCCCTTGGCGAACCGGTCACCGCCGGACGCCGACTCGGGTGCTTCCTCCGGGCCGTGGCCCGTGGCCGCTTCGTCGCCACGCTCCGGCCCGTCGCCGTGCCTGCCATCTGCGCCGGAGCCGCCGCCGGGCGTGGCCGCGTCGCCCGCGCCCAGGTCGTGCGCGCGCTCGGCGCGGGCACGGCGCTCGTCCAGGCGTTCGCCCATGCGGCTGAGCTCGTCGCCCAGCCGACTCAGCCATCCTGGCAGTCTCGACATCTCTTCTTCCCTCTTCCCCCGCTCACTCCCCCCGGGAGCACGTGGGCCCGAACCTACACGCATGCAGCCCCCCACCGTAGGACGGTGAGGGGCTCAGCAGGGTTGAGAGCGCCGGTACTAGTACCAGCGGTTGGCCTGCCAGAAGTTCCACGCGCCGCAAGGGCTGTCGTAGCGGTTGTTCATGTAGTTCAGGCCCCACTTGATCTGGGTGGCCGGGTTCGTCTGCCAGTCGGCGCCGGCCGACGACATCTTCGAACCGGGCAGGGCCTGGACGAGACCGTAGGCGCCCGAGGACGGGTTGGTCGCGCGGTAGTTCCAGCCGGACTCGTGGTCCACGATGTTGCTGAAGCACTGGAACTGCGAGGCCGGGATCATCTGGCGAGCGATCGCCTTGACCTCGGAGATGGAGTAGGAGCCCTGGGCCGAGAAGCTCGACGCGTCACGGACGGAAGAACGCTCGGCGCGCTCCGCGGCCTCCTTGCGCTCCTTCTCCGCCTTGTCGGCAGCCTTCTTCTTCGCCTCTGCGTCCTTGGCGGCCTGAACACGGGCCGCTTCCTCCGCGGACTTCTTCATGGCCGAGTCGGCCGCGGCGGCCTGGACGTCCGCCTGCTCCGAGAGCGAGGAGACCTGTACCTGGGCCTGCTCGCCCACGGGAATGTCCGCGAGCAGCGTGGTGTCGGCCGCGGTGGCCTCGAAGTTGTCGCCCGAGGGCTGGGTGTTGCCCGAGGCAACGCCCACGACGGCGCCGACGGTGGTGACCGCAGTGGCCGAAGCCACCGCGAATCCCCGGACCGAGATCCGGCTCACACGGTTTCCTTCCAGCATCGCCCACAGAGGTGACCACGTGGGCGAAATCGTGCCCCTGGCGCTGGTCTCCGAATACTGGGTCACAGAAGACACGGGCCCGTGGTGCTGTGGGCGGCATACGGCGAACGGCTGTTGAGTTGTGTGGTGCAGCACCTCTGGAGGTGCACGTGTGCCGTATGCGGGGCCTGACGGAAGCAAGACTCTGCCGGACGCCGATACCGCAAGGCAATTCTGCGTTGCGTGTGAAAGCTCACACCTCGTAAGTCACAGGAGATTTGGCCGATTCCCCGGACAGCACGACGCCGCCCGGCTAAGCTCCTGCGCTCGGCCGGGCGGCGCCAACTCCCGTACCCGTACGGGATCGTGCGAAACGGGTCAGATCTGAACGTCCTCCAGCATTTCGGTCACCAGGGCGGCGATCTGCGAACGCTCCGAGCGGGTCAGCGTGACATGCGCGAAGAGCGGATGCCCCTTCAGCTTCTCGACCACGGCGACGACTCCGTCGTACCGGCCGACCCGGAGGTTGTCGCGCTGCGCGACGTCATGCGTCAGCACCACCCGCGAATTCGCCCCGATCCGGGACAGAACGGTCAACAGAACGTTCCGCTCCAACGACTGGGCCTCGTCCACGATGACGAACGCGTCATGGAGGGACCGGCCCCGGATGTGCGTGAGCGGCAGGACCTCCAGCATCCCGCGCCCGAGCACCTCCTCGATGACCTCACGGCCCGCCACGGCCGAGAGCGTGTCGAAGACCGCCTGCGCCCAGGGGCTCATCTTCTCGGCCTCGCTGCCCGGCAGATAGCCGAGCTCCTGGCCGCCGACCGCGTACAGCGGACGGAACACCATCACCTTCTGGTGCTGCCGGCGCTCCAGGACCGCTTCCAGACCCGCGCACAGGGCGAGCGCCGACTTGCCCGTACCGGCCCGGCCGCCCATCGAGATGATGCCGACGTCCGGGTCGAGGAGCAGATCCAGCGCGATCCGCTGCTCGGCGCTGCGGCCACGGATACCGAAGGCCTCCCGGTCGCCGCGCACCAGCCGGACGTTGCCCTCCGCCGTGATCCGGCCGAGCGCCTTGCCCCGCTCGGACTGCAGGACCAGGCCCGTGTGCACCGGAAGCTCGGCGGCCTCCGGCACGTACAGCGTCTCCTGGTCGTAGAGGATGTCCACCTGATCGGCCGAAAGGGCCAGTTCGGACATTCCGGTCCAGCCGGAGTCCGTGATGGCGAGCTCCGCGCGGTACTCCTCCGCGAGAAGACCGACCGAGGACGCCTTGATGCGCAGCGGCAGGTCCTTGGAGACGACCGTGACGTCGTACCCCTCGGCCTGGAGATTGCGCGCGACGGCCAGGATCCGGGAGTCGTTGTCCCCCAGCCGGTAGCCGGCCGGGAGCACACCGGGGTCCGAATGGTTCAGCTCGACACGCAGGGTGCCGCCCAGCTCCCCGATGGGGAGCGGCGAGTCCAGGCGCCCGTACCGGACCCGGAAGTCGTCCAGGAGGCGCAGGGCCGCCCGGGCGAAGTAGCCGAGCTCGGGATGGTGCCGCTTGGCCTCCAACTCGGTGACCACGACGATCGGGAGCACGACCTCGTGCTCGTCGAACCGTGACACGGCGTTGGGGTCGGCCAGCAGGACGCTGGTGTCGAGTACATAGGTGCGCCTGTCGGACAAGCGGCGCTTAGTGCTGGTCACCACGGAAGGACAGACCCCCTTTGACGACCCCTGAGAGGTCGGGGCGCGACGGAAGCGGTGTCGCTGCGGGATGGGACCGGGCTCTGGCCACGATGCGCGGGCCGAGCTCCGGCCCTCCGCTCCGTCCGTACATGTCCTGCACGGTCGTCCTGGTGCAACGGGCCTCCCGGGTGGCGGTCTCCGTGCCGCTCACTCTGGAAGGGGTATTCCCTCGAAGACCCTCAGCCATGCCATGGCATATGACGACGTGTTCGTGAACAGAGTCGAACGTCCGGTGATCGTCCCGCGACGGAACCCGCTCTTCCGGGCTTTCCCGGTCTTCCCGGGCTGCCGCCGTACTGCGGGCGTACCGCATCCGTACTGCGTGCGTACCGCATCCGCATTGCGTCCGTACAGCGTCCCGTACTGCTTGCGTACCGCTTCCGGGCGTACGGGCCCGCTTCCTGGCGTACGGGGCCGCTTCCGCTTCCGTACCGCCGCGCTCGCGTCAGGTGCCGTAGCGGCGGTGACGGGCGGCGTAGTCGCGCAGCGCCCGCAGGAAGTCGACCTTACGGAAGGCCGGCCAGTGGACCTCGCAGAAGTAGTACTCGGAGTGCGCGCTCTGCCACAGCATGAAGCCCGACAGACGCTGCTCACCACTCGTACGGATCACCAGGTCCGGGTCCGGCTGGCCGCGCGTGTAGAGGTGCTCCGAGATGTGTTCGACGTCGACGATCTCGGCGAGCTCCTCGAAGCTCGTCCCCTTCTCCGCGTGCTCCAGGAGCAGCGAGCGGACCGCGTCCGCGATCTCCTGACGGCCTCCGTAGCCCACGGCGACGTTCACGAGTATCCCCGTGTTGCCGTGCGTGGACTGCTCGGCCTCCTTCAGCACGGACTGGGTACGGGCCGGCAGCAGGTCCAGCGTGCCCACGTGGTGCACACGCCACCGGCCGTCGGAGGCCAGGGAGCGCACCGCACCCTCGATGATGGAGAGCAGCGGGACGAGCTGGTCCTCGGGCCTGTTCAGGTTGTCCGTCGAGAGCATCCAGAGCGTGACGACCTCGACGTCGGTCTCGGCGCACCAGCCGAGCAGCTCCTGGATCTTGTCCGCGCCGGCCTTGTGGCCCTGCTCGGGGGTCCCACCGGAGGCCTTGGCCCAGCGCCGGTTGCCGTCGAGGATGACACCGATGTGCTTGGGCACCTGGCTGTGGTCGAGGCGGCCTTCCACCCGGCGTGCGTAGAGCCCGTACACCAGGTCGCGCAGGTTCACTGTTCTTAACCCCTCCATGCTGCGGCGGTCCCCGAAGCCGACACATTACTGCGGACGGGTAACAGGCTCCCAGCCCGGGACTGTCACAAGTCCGTGATAAGCAGAGATACGTGACTGATTCCCCGATCTACCGCGCCTCGGCGGACCGCTACGAGCACATGGAGTACCGCCGCACGGGCCGCAGCGGACTCAAGCTCCCCGCCGTCTCCCTCGGCCTCTGGCACAACTTCGGCGACGACCGCGCGCTCGACACGCAGCGCGCGATCCTGCGCCGCGCCTTCGACCTCGGCGTCACCCACTTCGACCTGGCGAACAACTACGGGCCGCCGCCCGGCTCCGCCGAGCTTAACTTCGGCAAGATCTTCGCCCAGGACTTCGCCCGGTACCGCGACGAGCTCATCGTCTCGACCAAGGCGGGGTACGAGATGCACCCCGGCCCGTACGGCGAGTGGGGCTCCCGCAAGTACCTGATGTCCTCGCTCGACGCCTCCCTGAAGCGGATGGGCCTCGACTACGTCGACATCTTCTACTCGCACCGCTTCGACCCGCACACCCCGCTGGAGGAGACGATGGGGGCGCTCGCCTCCGCCGTCCAGCAGGGCAAGGCGCTGTACGTCGGCGTCTCGTCCTACAACAGCGAGCAGACGGCCGAGGCCGCGCGGATCCTCAAGGACATGGGCGTCCCGGCGCTCATCCACCAGCCGTCGTACTCGATGATCAACCGCTGGACCGAGGAGGACGCCCTCCTCGACACGCTGGAGGCGGCCGGCATGGGCTGCATCTCCTTCGTGCCGCTGGCCCAGGGTCTGCTCACGAACAAGTATCTGAAGGGCATCCCGGAAGGGTCGCGGGCCACGCAGGGCAAGTCCCTCGACCCGAACCTGCTCTCCGACGAGGTGATGCGCCGGCTGCACGGCCTGGCCGGCATCGCCGAGCGGCGCGGGCAGTCACTGGCACAGCTGGCGCTCTGCTGGGTGCTGCGCGACGAGCGGATGACCTCGGCGCTGATCGGCGCGTCCAGCGTCGCGCAGCTGGAGGAGAACGTGGCCGCGCTGGCCGGGCCTCCGCTGACGGAGGCCGAGCTGACGGAGATCGACTCCTTCGCCGTGGACACCGAGGGCACCAACATCTGGGCCGGACGGGGCTGAGGCGCCCCCGCAGGGCGGCCAAGGCGACCGCTGAGGCCATATGAGGCCATACCGGGCTGAGCGACCGGGCTGAGTGGGCCCCGGGCTGTGGGGCCTCGGGCTGAGGCGACCGGGCTGGGGCGGTACCGGGCGGGTGCTACCGGGCCGAGAGGCCGGGAAGCGGGCTGAGAGGCCGGGAAGCGGGCCGAGAGGCCGGGACGGCGGGCCGGGGGAAAGAAAAACGGGCCGGTCCGTGGGGGGGATACGGACCGGCCCGAGGGGGGGTTTCCACCATAACCCTTCAGAAGCCGTGCTGCGTGCCAAGCGGTACCGACGGCCTGTTCCGGATGGCGTCGAGCCCAGTGGGGACAAGGCCAATGGGGCCCGGCGGCGGGTTTACGCCCCGGCGTGGCGGCGGGTTCCGTACCTCCCAAGAGGGACCCTCGACGAAGGGCCCCCGGTTGACGCCGCGGCGGGTCAGACGGCCTCCACGGACCTCTGGGCCTCCTTGGCGGCGAGGATCTCGGCCATGAAGCGCTCGCCCCACTCCCCCAGCGGCAGCAGCGCGGTGTTCAACGCCTCGCCGAGCCCCGTGAGGGAGTACTCCACCCGGGGCGGAACCTCCGGGTAGACCTCCCGGTGGACGACTCCGTCGGCCTCCAGCTCCCGCAGCTGCTGGATCAGCACCTTCTCGCTGACGCCCGTGATCTGCCGCCTCAGCTCCCCGAACCGGGTAGGGCCGTGCGCGTGCAGAGCCCACAGAATCAGCGGCTTCCACTTCCCGCCGACCACGTCGACGGCCGCATCCAGCCCACAGCCGTACGTCAACCGCCCCTTGGCCATGCCAACTCCCCGTCCGTCCCAGCTCTTCGACGCGCCGACCCTTCGGCATCCCGACGTCACGGCCAAGGCGGACAGACCCTGACCTATTCCCGCCCTACCGTCGGACCATGACGACCTCCACCCCACCACAGGTCACCTGGGCGCAGGCCGACGCCCGCAGAATCCATCGGCAGTTCCTGGACGACCCGACGGACGCCCCGCCGGCGGCGGTGGCCGCCGCGATGCTCGGCGCACACGCCCAGGTCCTGTCCGCGGCCGAACTGTCCGTCGCCCTGCGCACCGCCGACGCCACACGGGCCGACGTACGGACCGCCCTCTGGGAGGACGGCACGCTGGTCAAGACGTTCGGCCCGCGCGGCACGGTCCATCTGCTGCCGGCCGCCGATCTGCCGATGTGGACCGGCGCCCTGTCGGCGATCCCCGCCGGAGCGAATCCGATGCCACCGGACGCACGGATGACGGCGGCGCAGACGGACCAGGTCCTGGCCGCCATCGCGGACGCCCTGGCGGACACCGAGCTGACCGTCGACGAACTGACGGACGCGATCGTGGCGCGCACCGGGCCCTGGGCGGGCGACCGGGTGATGGAAGCGTTCCAGGACAAGTGGCCCCGCTGGCGGCAGATCACCCACCTGGCAGGACACCGCGGCGTGCTCTGCTTCGGCCGGGACCGGGGCCGGAAGGTCACGTACACCAACCCCGGCGTGCGCCCGGCGGAGGGAACGAAGGCGCTCGGCGATCTGGTGGAGCGCTATCTGTACGGCTACGGGCCGGCGTCCCCGCAGCACTTCGCGAAGTGGCTGGCGGCGCCGGCCGGCTGGGCGACCGGGCTCTTCACCTCGCTGGCCGAGGCCGGCCGGATCGAGAAGGTGTCCTTCGACGGCGCGACCGGCTGGGTCGTCGCGGGGGACACCGACTTCCCGGACGAGCACCCTGCGCGCGGGGTGCGGCTGCTGCCGTACTTCGACGCGTTCACCATCGCCTCGCAACCACGCGAACGGCTCTTCCCGGGCGCCGCCCGCGACCGGGCGCTGGCGGGCGGCCAGGCCGGGAACTACCCGGTGCTCCTGGTGGACGGCGTCGTGGCGGGCGTCTGGCACCAGCGGCGTTCGGGAAAGCGGATCACGGTGACGGTCGAACCGCTGAAGCGGCTGGGCGCGGCGCGCCTGCGGGAGGTGGAGGCCCAGGCCGAGCGGGTGGCGACGATCCTGGAAGGCCGGCCGGAGCTGGTGGTGGGCACGGTGGCGGTCGGCCCGCACGCCTAGGCCCGCACGCCTAGCGGGCGCGGCGCAGGAGCGTCACACCGTCACGGGCCGCCACGACCTCGTACGCGTGCGACTCCTGCGCCGCCCTCAGCTCCCTCTCCTGCTGCTCCTGCGGGTACGGCCAGGGGCCGCTCTGCTGGGGCCAGGCCTCCGGCGGTACGGCGTCGTAGACGATCCAGTCGGCAGTCGGGGCGGGCAGCGGGCCGGTCTCCCGAAGGTCGAGGCGGGTGTCCACCGGGAAGGTCGGAAAGATCACCACCTTGCAGCGCGAAGTGAGCTGCGGGGCCAGCCGGTTGGACGCGGCGACGGTGGCGCCGTCCGGGATGCGGGCGAGCAGCGCGCGGGCGGCCTCGATGTGCGGCGTGGTCCGCCAGGTGGGCCGCTGGACGAGCTGGGCCAGCGGGAACGACGGGATCATCACGACGGTCACGGCGAGAACGACGGCGAGCGAGCCGCGGACGTTCCGGGCGGATACCGCAGGGGCGGATACCGCGTGCGCGGACGACGCTGGGGTGGGCGGGGGGTTGGCGGACGGGGGGTCGGAGGACTCGGGGTTGGCGGACGGAGTCCCCGCCGCCTGTCGCTCACGGCCGAGGACGTCGATCAGGCCGGCGAAGACGACCGGCATGAGGATCGCGCTGTAGTGGTACGCCGTGCCCCAGTGGAAGGAGTTCTCCGAGAACATCCGCCAGGCGAGCGTGGGCACCGCGATCAGCGACAGCGGGGAGCGCAGGGCGAGCAGCGCGGACGGGGCGAAGACCAGGACCAGGGTCATCGCCTTGATGTCGGGGCGCAGGGCGTCGAGCGGGGCGTGGGCGAGGGTGGAGAGCAGCGAACCGTGCCCGTCGGAGAGGTGCCCGCCGTGGGCGTACGCGCCTCCGGGGTTGAACGCGGGCAGCAGCAGCTTGATCTCGACCAGCGAGCCGAGGACGCCGACGGCCGCCGTGGCGATCCCGAGCCGCTTGGGCCCCTTGACGGCGATGTAGATACCGACGGCCGCCAGGGTGAGCCCGAGGTCCTCCTTGACGAGCAGGAGGGGCGCGGCCCAGGCGACGGCGGCGCCCCAGCGCCGGCGGCCGAGCGCCTCGAGCGCGAACGCGAGCAGCGGAACGGCGAGGGCGACCTCGTGGAAGTCGAAGGCGGCGGCGGAGGCGATGCCCCAGCTGAGCCCGTACCCGGCGGCGACCACGTGCGCGGCCCGGGCGCCGAGCACGCGCCTGGCCCAGCGCGCGAGGGGGACGACGGCGAGGGCGAGGAGGGCGGACTGGGCGACGAGCAGACAGAGGGGCGAGGGCCAGAGACGGTACAGAGGGGCGAGGGCCGCGAGGAGGGGATGGAAGTGGTCGCCGAGGAGATGGAAGCCCGGGCCGCGCAAGGGGACGACGGGGGCGCGGAGTTCGGCATAGGCGCGGACGGCCTGCTCGAAGATGCCCAGGTCGTAGCCGGTGGTCCGCAGGAGCTGGTGGCGGCGTACGGCGACGGTCGCGTACAGGAGACACAGGGCTGCGGCCCACGCCCAGGGGAGGACGGCGGGCCGCCGGTACCAGGGGGCGGGGGCCGGAGTGGCCTCCCGCTGCGACACCACGGGCAGTTCGTCAGTCATTGTCCGCATGTGTCTGGATGCTAGGCCGCGGACCTCAGGGGGAGGCGGAGAGCGCGCCGAGGACCAGCCCGACCAGGGCGCCGCCGATCATGAAGGGCCCGAAGGGGATCGCGGACTTCCGGCTCCCGCGCCGCGCGAGGACGAGACCGAGCCCGTACAGCGACCCGGCGAGGAAGGCCGCGAACGTACCCACGAAGAGGATGCCCCAGCCGTACCAGCCGAGGGCCGCGCCGAGGGAGAGAGCGAGCTTGACGTCACCGAGGCCCATACCGCTCGGCCGGATCAGGAACAGCACGAAATACCCGGCACCCAGGGAGAGTCCGCCGAGCAGCGCGTGGAGCCAGGAGCCGGCGTCGTACGGCAGGAGCTCGGCGCCGAGCAGCAGCAGCGGAGTGGCGGCGGCGAGCGGGAGCGTGAGCGGGTCCGGCAGCCGGTGCACGCGCACGTCGACGGTGGCGAGGAGCACGGCGAACGGCGCGAGGAGCAGCCAGACGCCGAGCTCGGGGCGGGGCCCGGTGACGGCGGCGAGCGCGGCACAGGCAAGGGCGGTGAGGACCGGCGCGACGACGCACCGCCCCCCGACCGGAACGGGGTCCGCGGCTGGAGCGGGCGCGGTGGCTGGAACGAGGTTCGTAGCTGGAGCGAGGTTCGTGGCAGGGACGGGGTCCGTGGCTGGAACGGAGTCCATGGCCGGAGCGGAGTCCATGGCCGGAGCGGAGTCCGTGGCTGGAGCGGGGCCCGTAGCCGGAGCGGAGTCCGTGGCTGGAGCAGGGCCCGTAGCCGGAGCGGAGTCCGCGGCTGGAGCAGGGCCCGTAGCCGGAGCGGAGTCCGTGGCTGGAGCGGCGACCGGCCTGCGGGCGGTCGCGCAGGCCGCGCACGCCGGGGCGCCGAGCCAGCCGCGCGCCGGGCCGGCCAGTTCGTGGCCCGCCTCGCAGCGGTCACGCCACGGCTCCCCCGGCTCGACCGAGAGCCGGTACGCGGCGCGCGGCACGAGCAGCCCGGTGGCGGCACCCCACAACGCGGCGACGGCGATCAGCGTGACGAACACCCGCCGCACCCTACCCAGACCCACCGCTACCGTCTCCCCCATGGGGAGATGGCATGACGGGGCGGGAACACTGACCGTGCCCAGCGGACACGTGGGGCTGGAGATCGCCACCACCTACCGCGCGCGGCGGCGCGGCCTGCTCGGCCGGGACGGGGTCGATGGCGCGATGCTCATCACCCCGACCAACAGCATCCACACCTTCGGTATGCGCTTCACCATCGACGTGGCCTACCTGGACCGGAACCTCACGGTCCTCGCCGTGGTCACCATGAGGCCGGGGCGGCTCGGCATGGTGCGCCCGCGCGCCCGGCACGTCCTCGAGGCGGAGGGCGGGGCGATGGCCGGCTGGGGGCTGCGGAAAGGCGTACGGGTCACGGTGGTCCCGACCCGAGCAGGGTGAACGCGCCGTACGCGCCCGACGCGAGTGCGAGGCCGGTGAGCACCAGGACCCGGTTGCGTACACGGAGCCGTACGAGCGCCGCCGCGGCCGGCAGCAGAAGGCCGAACGCCGGCATCATCAGACGCGGCCTGGAGCCGAAGTACGCGGCGCCGATGAGCGAGACGACCACGACCCCGATCGTGTACACGAGCAGCGGCAGCGGCTGCTTCTGCCGTACACACAGGACGACGAGCCAGCCGAGCAGGGCGAGCACGGCGCACAGACCGAGCGCGGCGAGCGGTGGCAGACCCCAGATGAAGCGGGCGAGGGCGACACCGCCGTCGACGGAGTTGCCCCAGGCGGCCTGGACGTCGAAGTAGGCGGTGACGCTGCCCTCGCGCACACCGACGTAGACGATGTACGCGAGCCAGCCCAGGGGCGCGAGGAGGACACCGGCCACCATCCGGGCGGGCAGCTTCCGTTCGCGGACGACGCAGACGACGGCGGTGATCCCGATGGCGGCGATCAGGGCGGCGGCCGTCGGCCGGGTGAGCCCGGCGAGCGCGCACAGCGCTCCGGCCAGGATCCAGCGGTCGCGCAGCACGGCCAGGACCGACCAGGCGGCGAGGGCGGTGAAGAGCGTCTCGGTGTACGCCATCGACTGCACGAACGCGGTCGGGTACACCCCCCAGAGGACGGCGAGCACGACACCGACCGACCGCCCGGCGATGTGGGAGCCGACCGCGTAGATGCCCCAGGCGGCGGCGAGCGAGGCGGTCCAGGAGACGAGGAGTCCCGCGGTGGCCGCGTCGACGGGGAGGACGGTGGACAGGGCCCGTTCGAGGGCCGGGAAGAGAGGGAAGAAGGCCAGGTCGGAGTGGACGCTGCCGTTGGGGAGCGTGACCTCGTACCCGTAACCGTTCTCGGCGATACGGACGTACCAGACGGAGTCCCAGCGGCCCGACAGCCGGTGCAGCCCGTCCTTGCCGGTCGCGACGGCGGCGAGGGCGAGGATCGCGAGGCCGATGACTCGGGTGGCGGCGTAGCCGCAGAGGGCGAGGGCGGGCGAATCGCGAGAGTCGACGGAATCACGCGAATCGGGTGACTCCCGTGAATCCGGTAAATCCGGTGAATCCGTGGTGCGGGGCCGGTCTGGGGACATGCGCTCGATTATGTCCGCCGACCGGAACCGCTCGACGACCCGCCCGGGGGCGGGAGGCGTCCGGCGACGGGCCCAGGCGCCTGGCGGCCGGCCGGGGGCACAGGAGGCGGGCGGCGGTCGGCGGGCGGCCGGGAATCAGGCCGTCATGGGACCGCGGGGAAGTCTGGAGCCGTCATGGGGCCGGCCGGGGGGGCGGGGGCCGCTCACCCCGTCGGGCGGATACGGCCGAACCGCGCGGCCATGACCGGGCCGAGCTCCTGCACGATGGCGTATCCGGGCTCATGGGGATACGGCAGGTCGTTGAGGAACGACGTGACGATGACCTCGTCGACGCCGAGTTCCCCGCGGGCGCTCTGCTCCTCCAGGAAGTCGAGCGTACGGCGCCAGTCGGCGGCCGACGGGTCCTCGCCAAGGAAGGACCGCACGGTGTTCTGGACGACGTCCCAGAAGAACACGTGCGGGTGCACGCCGCCCTGACTGAAGACGTGGTCGTCGTACGCGCCCCGGAACTCGGGGATGTGCGTCACAAGGTCGCTCACCAGTCGCACGCTGGGGGATGTCGTTTCCATCGGCAGTCCACTTCGGAGCAGCAGTCCCGGCGCCCGTTCCGCCCGTTCCGACCAGGATGCGGCATAGAGGCGCAAGTTATCCACAGGGGATGCGAACGTTCCCCCGTCCGTGGATCGTTGAGTCATGGCGGGAGAGACGGAGGAGCTGGTGAGGATCGCCCGGGGCGGGGTGCTTCTCACCGTGTGGGCGTACGGGGCCGGCTGGCCGCAGGGCCGTGTGGCGGGGCGGCTCCGCGCGGAGGGCTGGCAGCGGATCTGCCGGGGCGCATGGGCGGCCCCGGGCAAGGACGTCGACTGGCGTGTCCGAGCCCGGGCCCACCAGCTGCTCCGCCCGGAGCTGGTGTGCAGCCATGGCACGGCGGCGGCACTGCACCGGATCGAAGTACTCGGGGGGAGGGGGGTGGGGGCGGGGGTGGGGCCCCCGGTGGGGCGGGAGGAACGGGAGGAGCTGGACTTCACGGTGCCGCGGCCGGGCGCCTCTTCCCGTACCGCCGAAGGAGTGCGCGTCCACTCCACGGAGTTCCTGGCCGAGGGTGACTGCGTCATGCGCGGGGGCCTTCGGGCGACAAGCCCCGCGCGGACGGTCGGCGACCTGATACGGAGCTGCGGCACGCGTGAGCGGGCGGTCGTGGTGGCGGACTCGGCCCTGTCGCGCCGCACGGTCAAAGGCGTCCGCCGTGAGCCGGTCGTCCACCACGAGGAGCTGGCGGTCGAGCTGTCCGCGCCCCGGCCGGGCGCGGCCCGGGCCCGCCGCTGGCTGCCGCTCGCCGATCCGGCGTGTGGCTCCCCCGCGGAGACGGTCGCCCGCCTCCGTATGCGGGACGCGGGCCTCCGCCCCGAGTCCCAGCCGCTCCTCCACACCCGGGCCGGCCGCTCCCTGCGCCCCGACTTCCTCTTCCGGGTGGAGGGCCTGGCGGTCGAGATCGAGGGCTACACCTTCCATGGCAGCCGCCAGGCCCACGACCGCGACATCCGCCGCTACAACGAGCTCGCGGACTGCCCGGAGGTCTGCCGGGTCCTGCGCTTCACGGCGCGGGACGTCTTCCACCGCCCGGACTCGGTGATCGCGACGATCCGGGGGGTGTTGGGGCAGCTGAGCTCGTGAGCGGGGCGTGGGCGGGTCGGTTGCGTGCGGTGCCGGGTGCGGTGGAGGGTGCCTGGCATGGCGTGCGGTGCGGGGGCCCTGGCGGGTGCAAGGCCTGACGCCTGATGCCGGGTGGCGGGCGGCGGGCGGCGGGCGGCGGGCGGCGCGGGGGAACCTCAGCGCCGCGCGTGGCGGATCTTCAGCCGTCCGTATCCCATGGCCCCGGAGATCCGGATCCTCGGCCCGCCCGGGCGGGAGCCCTGCGGGGGCTTGTAGCGCACGTCCTTCCACCCGGTGGTCAGATCCTCCATCTCGACGATCGCGTCGCGAGGCACCGTGATCTTCGCCCGGCCCGTACCGAGCTGAAGCTCGATGTCGACCGCCGAATGTTCGATGACCGCCTGGGACAGGTCCAGATGCAACCGGCCGAACGCGGATTCGACCTTCAGGCTCCGAGGGACCCGCCACGCACCGCGCCGCTTGATCCGTCCGCTCGCGGCGCCGATCGTGGACGTCGTGATGGCCTTCTCCTCCGGGAGCGAGGCCAGAGCGGACGCGAGCTCGCCGCGCGTCTTGACGGTGAGTACCTGGTGGAGGCGCTCGTCCAGGTCCTCGTGCGAGACGCGCCCTTCGGCGTACGCCTCCTGCAGGCGCCGCACAGCCGTGTCGCGGTCGTCGTCGCCGATCGGTCGCGATCGGTCTTCCGGAAGAGCGGTCACCTTGTCACTCTACTTCCGTACCGGCGACGCGAATACGCCAAAGTCCTTAGCTGGCAGGCAGTTTGAAAGCGCCACACGCGAGTCTTGCGGGCCAGCGCAGCGCTAGGGCGTGGTTCGGGGGAACGAGATCTCGACGCGACGGTTCTTGGTGCGGCCTTCCTCGGTGGCGTTGTCGGCGATCGGGTAGTCCTCGCTGTATCCGCGGATGTCGAAGGTCTTCCCCGGATCGAGGGTCTTGGACAGCTCCTGCTGCACGGCGTCGGCGCGCTGCTTGGAGAGCTTGAGACCGTGCTCGTACGTCCCGAGGTTGTCGGTGAATCCGAAGACGCGGACGCGGCTGGAGTTCTGCTTGTTGATCTCCACGGCGATGGCGGCGATACGGGCGGTGGCGGCGGGGCTGAGCTTGGCACTGTCCTTGCCGAAGAGCACCTCGGCCTGGAGCGCGAAGGTCACGTCGACGTTGGTGTCCTCCCGCCTCTGCTCCCCGCCCTCTTCCTCGACGACCTGCTTGATGTCGAGAACCTTGGGCGCGTCGAGGGTAGCCCCGTCGGGAAGCATGAGTTCGGGCGAGTTGGCGTCGATCGCGGGGGGCGGGGAGGCGCTGGAGGTGGAGTTGGAGGGATCGTCGGCGAGGGCGGGGGTGGCTCCGCCGACGTAGAGGACGAGAGTGAAGGCGGCGAGGGCGGCGAGGCGGTGGGGAGTCATGGCGGCGTCCGTCAGGAGAGTTTGATGGTGCCGGGTTCGAAGGTGGGGAGCTGGAAGGTCACTTCGGTAGTTCCTTCCGCGGGGGCGGGGAACTGCATGAAGACTTCGGCCGATTCCTGGGCGCCGACCAAGGCGAGGCCAGTCGTGGTCAAGGGCCGTCCGTCCGTGTCACGGAGGACGTAGTAGCGCTTCTTCGCCACTCCGTCCACCAGAGTCGCGCCGCCTAGGGAATCGCCGTGCTTCAGTACTTCAGTCTCGTCACCCCTCATCTCGGGGACTGCCTGTCCCTTGTCTCCCGTGTTCTTCAATCGGCCTTTGATCGTGAGGAAGCCGCCCGGGTCGCGCTTGGCCGAGGTGATCGTCAGTTCGAAGCCGTTCGGCCCTTTGAGTACGGCCAGCACCTCTTCCGGCGCTTCCGACTGGGGCTTCTCGTTGCCTTCGCTCTTGCTCGGAGCCGCAGAGCTCACGGGCGGCTGACTCTTCGGAGGCTCGTCCTCGCTGCCGCAGCCGGCTACGCCGAGGACCAGGCCGGCCGCGGTGACCGCCACGGCCCACCTCCTGAGGGCCGTCGTTGCGTACCGAACACTCATGAACGGGAATCCTTCGTTTGTCAGTCGGCCAGTCGAACGATGAAGAGGTCGGCGACGGTGGGGAGCTCCGGCCGGTCGGGGTCGATCGTCCAGGGGACACCGTCGCATGTGAGACCGAGAATCGGGTCGGGTTCTGTCGGCGTGGGGCTCGGATCCGGCTCGGGTTCTTCGGGCGGATCAGGCGGTGCGGGCGGTTCGGGCTCCACGGTCGGTTCAGGAGCGTCGAAGGTGCAGAGCGGCTCGATCACGGCCGTGGCTGTCGCCGTGGCGTGCTGACTTTCCGTACCGGGGATCACCGATCGTCCGACGCTGTCGAGGGCGCGCACTTCCACCCGGAAGCCGTGCTCGCCGAAGGTGAGCGGGACGCACCCCTCGCCCGAGAGATTCGCGTCGTTCTTCGCAGCGAACGATGCCGCGCGCTGACAGGCGGCGTACTCGTCGTACTCCCCGCCCGAGAGGAAATCACTCCATTGCGCGGGGTCCAGGATGACCCCCAGCCAGCCGTCCCGCAGTTGGTCGCGAGCGTCTTGGGCCGCCGCCAGCGCTGCGGCGTCGGCAGCCGTTTGGGCGCCGCTTCGGTTCGCTGCGGCCTGGCCGACGGCGAAGTACGCGAACGCGAGAAAGAGCAGGCCCGCCATCACGGTGATGTAGATGGGGAACGCCTGCCCTGAGTCCTTGTCTCTGCCGAACAGCACTAGTCCATGAGTTCGGCGATCTTGTTTGTGATCGCACCCTTGATGGAGCTGCCGATACTCGTGCCGCTGATCGCCACCACGATCGCCACCACCACCACGATGATCCCCAGGTACTCGACCGCCGTCTGCCCGCGGTCGTTCGCCGCCCTGGTGCGGAGCCAGCCGCCGAAGTGCACCTTCGCCCTCGTCGCAGCCTTCAGCATGAGGTCGCTCATGGTCGTCCCCTCCGGATTCGTACGTCCCCGTGCCGATGCCGAGCTCGGCAGGCGCACGGTACGCCCCCAACCCCTCCTCCCCACAGGGCCCGTAGGCCCAAACCCGGGCCCATCTCGTGCCGGTGGTCATGACGCCGCCCGCGTGCCCAGCCAGGCCGCTATGGCTTCGCTGCGGGAGGTGGCGTGGAGTTTCGCGAAGATGCGGTTGATGTGGTTCTTGACCGTTTTCTCGCTGATGAAGCACGTGTCGGCGATCTGCCGGTTGTTGAGGCCCGACGCGATCAGGTCCATCACCTCCCCCTCCCTCACGCTCAGCCCAAAGCGTGCCACATTTGATTGCACCTGCGAAGGCATTCCACCAAATCGCAGTGAATCCGAGACGATTGGCCTTGCGCGACCATGTGCAGTCGCACCTCGCACCACCCCCACCAACGCGTTCGCCGCCGTCGGTGTGAACCGTGCCCGGCCCGCCCGTACGTCGCAGACCGCCGTGACCAGTTCCTCGGCCGTGAACTCGCCGTGGACCAGGTAGCCTCCCGCGCCCAGCCGCAGCGCCTCCTGGACCACTTCGCTCTCGCCGCTGTACGTCAGCATCAGCACGGGTGCCACCCGCACCAGGTGCGGCAGGGCCGTCAGGCCGTCGACCACCGGCATGCGGACGTCGAGGAGGACCACGTCCGGGCGGTGGCGGCGCGTCTCGTCCATCGCCGTGCGGCCGTCGGGGGCCTCCGCGACCACGCGGATGCCCGTACCGGCGGCGTCGAGCAGGGCCCGCACGCCCGCCCGTACGACGGGGTTGTCGTCGGCGACGACCACGGTCAGGGTCATCGCGCGCCCACCCCCTCGGCGCCGTGCAGGGTCGTCGTCACCGCGTCACTCCCCTGTGATCGATCCGAGGTTCGTCCCCGTACCCAGGAACAGACCCGCGCCCAGCAGGATCATCGTCGCCGGGACCATCAGCGTCGTGATCACCATCGTCGCCTTGGGGACCGCCTTCGCGGCCTTCCGGCGGGCGTTCTGCGCGTCCGTCCTCCGCATGTCGTTGGCGATCTGTATCAGCGTCTCCACGATCGGCGCGCCCAGTTCCTCGCCCTGCTGGAGCGCCGTGACGAACTGGGCGACCTGCTCGCTGTCGTTCCGTCGGCGCAGTTCGTCGAAGGCCTCCCGCCGGCTCACGCCCATGTCCATCTGGCGCAGCGTGATGCGGAGTTCGTCCGACCAGGGCCCTTCGTACTGGTCCGCCACCCGGTCGAGCGCCTGCCGGAAGCCGAGACCGGCCGACACGACGACCGCGAGGACGTCGAGGAAGTCCGGCAGCGTCCGCTCGATCTGGTCCTTGCGGATGCGGATCGCCGACCAGATGCCGACCTCGGTCCAGAAGGCGCCGAAGGCGAAGAGCAGCAGCGCGACGAGTACGTCACCCTCGGAGAGCATGATCAGGCCGCCGAGGCCGCCTAGGAAGCCGTAGACGGCGCGCCGGGCTCCGTACCGGTCTATGGTCAGCCCGCCGGGGTTGCCCGCCAGGTCGATGCGGCGGCGGACGGCGTTGACCCGCTTGGGTCCCATCGCGCGCAGGACGGCGGCGGAGTAGCGCATGCCGAGCCGGTCCACGACGGAGTCGACGGCGCCGGTGCGCGTGGAGCCGACCTCCAGGGCGAGTTGCAGGTCGTCGGGGAGTTTGGCGTCGGCCCGGTAGAGGCGGATGCCGTAGCAGATCCCGGCCACGGAGACGGCGGCGGTCAGGGCGAGGAGAAGCTCCATGTCCAGCCTCCTCACACATCGATCTTCGAGAAGCGGCGGATGATGACGAAGCCGACGACGTACAGCGCGAAGGCGGTGACGACGGCGAACTGGCCGAGGCCCGAGCCGGTCATCCGGTCGAGCGCTCCCGGCTGCATGTTGTCGATGAGGAGCAGCGAGCCGATGCCGATGACCGGGACCGCGTACGCCGTCATGCTCACCTGGGACAGCTGTGTACGGACTTCCCTGCGGGTCTCCTTGCGTTCCTCCAGGGTCTCCGTGAGGTTGCGCAGCGAGGAGACGACGGTGCCGCCCGCCTTGTTGGCGAGGACGAGGGTGGTGACGAGGACGACCAGTTCGCGGGAGGGGAGGCGTTCGGCGAGTTCGCCCAGGGCGTCGTCGATGGAGGTGCCGACGGCGAGCTGCTGGGCGACCTTCTCCAGTTCGTCGCCGGCCGGTGCCTCCATCTCGTCGGCGGCCATGCTGAGCGCCATGCGCAGGGCGAGTCCGGCCTGGGTGGCGTTGGCGAGGATCCGTGACAGCTCGGGCAGCTGGTTGATGAACTTCTCGATGCGTTTCTGGCGCTGCCAGTTGAGGAAGCCGATGGCCACCCACAGGCCGAGGAGTCCGCAGATCGGACCGAAGAACGGGGAGAGCGCGGCCTGACCGGCGGTCCACAGCGCGATCACGAGCATCGCCATCGCGACGACGAACTCGCCGGGCGTCACGTCGAGGCCGGTGGCGGAGATCCGCAGCTCCAGTTTCCGTCCGAACGTGGTGCGCCGTACGCGCCGGTCGATGCCGCGAAAGCTTCGTCTGCGGCGGCCGGTGTTCTCCGGGCCGCCGCTCTGGGTCAGCCGTGCGACGAGGGCGGCCCGGTCGGCGGCCCCACGCGCGTACAGGCGGACGCCGAGCACTCCGAGGACGCAGGCGAGCAGCGCGACGCCGGTCACCAGCCAGGTGAGTGAGTTCATCTCCGCCTCATCTCCGCCTCACTCCTCATGTCCGCCTGCCTCCGCTCACGCCGCTTCACTCCGCATGCCTCCGCCTGCCTCCGCCTCACTCCGCATGCCTCCGTCTCATCTCCGCCCCCGCTACTTCGCTTCTCGGGTGGCGAGCTGGTCGTCGGACGCGGCGACGCCGCAGGCCTGTGGGATCGGCTGGCCCGCCAGGTAGAGCCGGTCGGCGACCCGGCGGGGCAGCGGGTGGTACTCGTACACGCCGTAGACGCGTCCGTCGGCCGCGAGCGGCCGGGCGCGGAAGGCGCAGACGGTGGCGAGGGTGAAGCGCTCGCGTCCGTTCGACGCGAGGACGGCGATCTCGGTGACGCGGCGGGTGCCGTCGGCGTGCCGGGTGAGCTGGACGAGGACGTCGACGGCGCTGTTGATCTGGTCCCTGAGCGCTTCGAAGGGGACCTTGACCTCGGACATCGACGCCAGGGTCTGGAGCCGCATGAGGGCGTCCTCGGCCGAGTTGGCGTGGACGGTGGCGAGTGAGCCGTCGTGTCCGGTGGACATCGCCTGGAGCATGTCGAGGGTCTCGCCTCCGCGGACCTCGCCGACGATGATGCGGTCGGGGCGCATGCGCAGGGAGTTGCGGACGAGGTCGCGGATGGTGACCTGGCCGCGGCCTTCGATGTTCGGTGGGCGGCTCTCCAGGCGGATGACGTGGGACTGCTGGAGCTGGAGTTCGGCCGAGTCCTCGATGGTGATGACTCGTTCGCCCTCGGGGATCAGTTCGGAGAGCGCGTTGAGGAGGGTGGTCTTCCCGGTGCCGGTGGCGCCGGAGACGATCACGTTGAACTTGGCCTGGACGAGTCCGGCGAGCAGCAGGACCATCTGTTCGTCGAGCGAGCCGAGGCCGACCATCTCGCGCAGGGTGTACGCGCGGGGGAAGCGGCGGATCGTGAGGGTCGCCCCGGTCAGGGAGAGCGGCGGGATGATCACGTTGACGCGCTCGCCGGACGGCAGCCGGGCGTCGACCATCGGATTGGATTCGTCGACGCGCCGGTTGACGGTGGAGACGATCCGCTCGATGGTCTGCATCAACTGTTCGTGGGAGGCGAAGCGGAGGGGGAGGAGTTCGACCCGGCCCGCCCGCTCGATGTAGATCTGGTCGGGGCCGTTGACCATGATCTCGGTGATGGAGGCGTCTTCGAGGAGCGGTTCGAGGACGCCGAGGCCGAGCGCCTCGTCGACGACGCGGCGGATCAGCTGGGCCCGTTCGGCGGTGGAGAGGACCGGGCCCTCGCGGCTGATGATGTGCCCGAGGACGCGTTCGAGGCGCGCACGGCGCTCGGCGGCGGCGAGGGCCGACATCTCGGTGAGGTCGATCTCCTCGAGGAGCTTGGCGCGGAAGGTGGCGACGAGGTGACCGTCCTCCCTGGCTCCTCCGGCACCGGTCTCGTCGGGGGTGCTGATACGGGCCCGCAGACTCATGGCTACTCGTCCTCCTCGGGCAGGGGCAGGGTGGCGCTCCTCGTCACGGACCCGAATCCGTCCCAGAAGGGGACGACGGACGGGATCCGTACGGTCACGGTCGCCGTGAACTCACCGGATCCCTCCGAAGGGGAGATGCGGCTGCGTTCGGCGACCCAGTCGCTCATCGCGGCGCGGCCCGCCCTCTGCGGGTCGAGTGTCGCCTCGTCGAGCGTGCCGGCCCGCGCGGCTGCCCGTGCGCCGGTGCCCGCCTGCTGTGCGGCGTACGCGACGATGCCGAGCTGGATGCCGGCGAGGGCGACGAGGAGCAGGATGGGCAGGAAGCCGAGGTACTCGACGGCGACCTGACCCCGGTCGCGTGGCTTCCTCATGGCCGGGGCTCCTCTTCCTTCACGGCTCCGGCCTCGGCGGGCACGGTGAAGGGGAAGTCGATCGCACCGGGGAAGAGGACCGGGACCTTCAGCTCCACCGTCGCCTGGGCCAGGTCTCCTGCCGTCGTGCAGCCCACCTGCGCCGACCACGACTCGCCCACGTGCCGCTTCCCCGCCGCCTCGTAGTCGCCGTCCACCGCGCAGACCCGGGCCGCTTCGTCCGCCGCGTTCCCGGCCAGCGTGAAGGTGTAGCCGACCAGGACGCACTGCCAGAGCAGGACGAGCGTGAGCAGGATCAGCGGGACCATGCCGAGGAACTCGACGGCCACCTGCCCTCGGTCGTCCCGCGGTGTACGCCCGGAAGCCGGCATGGCTCAGCGCCCGCCCTTGCCGCGGGTCAGCCGCGCGAGCTGCTTCCCCGTCCCGCCCGCGACCGCGGCCTGCCCGCCGCGACCGCCCTGCCCGCCGCGACCGCCCTGCCCGGCCCGGCCGCCCTGACCGCTCTGCCCGGGGGCGCCGACGAGTCCCAGTTCGCCGGCCAGCGACCAGAGGGCCTGCTTGACGCTGGACCTGGCGTCGAGTTCGTGCATGCGGCCGGCGTCGACGGCGCCTTGCAGCTCCTTGAAGTTGGCGGGGACCACGACGCCCGCGATCCGGGTCCCGGTGATCTTCTGGATGAGGGCGGGCTGGATCTCGGTGGCCCGTGTGTACCGGTTCACCAGGAGGGTGGTCTCCTCCGCCTTGCGGATCTGGAGGCGGTCCCACATCCGTACCGTCCGCTTCGCCGCCCGCACCGCGACGACGTCGGGTGTGGTGACCAGGAGCGCCGTGTCGGCCATTTCGACGGCTGCCGCGTTGGCGCCGTTGAGGTACGTGCCGCAGTCGACGACCACGACGTCGTAGCGGGAGCGCAGCGCGCTGACGATCTGGCGGGCGGAGCGGTCGGCGACGTCCTCGGCGCGTTCGCCCTCCGCGGGGGCGAGGAGCAGGGCGATGCCGGTCTCGTGGACGTACAGGGCGTCCTGGAGGACGCGGGGCGCGATGTCGTCGACGGCCGCGAGGTCGGCGACCGAGCGGCGGAACTGGACGTCGAGGTACGAGGCGATGTCGCCGCCCTGGAGGTCCATGTCGACGAGGGCGACGTTGCGGCCGGAGGCCCGGGCGGCGAGGGCGAGCTGGACGGCGGTGAGGGTGGTGCCGACGCCGCCCTTGGCGCCGCTGACGGTGACCACGGTGCCGCCGGGGCCGGTGAGGACGTCGGCGCCGCCGCCGAGGTGGCGGCGGACCCCGACGGACCACTGGGCGGCGGCCTGGACGCGGCTGGCCAGCTCCTCGTATCCGAGCGGGAGGGTGACGAGGCCTCGGGCGCCGGAGTCCATGGCGGCGGAGAAGAGCACGGGGCTCGCGTCGGCGGTGATGAGGACGACGCCGACGGCGGGGAAGCGGAGGGCGACCTCGCGGACCAGTTCGAGGGCGGGGACCGGGCCGATCCGTTCGTGGACCAGGACGACTTCGGGGAGTTCGGCGACGGACTCGGCGGCCAGCCGGGCGAGGGTGTCGACGAGCTGGGTGGAGTCGGCGACGGGCGGGGCGGGTTCGGCGTCGGGGAGCTGGCTGAGCAGGCTGGTGACGGTCCGGGCCGCGTCGGGGTCGGCGACGGCCGGCAGGATCCTGGTGGTCATACCGGCCTCACTTGTCCTTGTCGAGCGTGTAGGTGCGGTCGCCGGGGGCGAGGGTGGGCTCGCTGCCGGGCGCGACGAGGGCGAGCCGTACGTGTTCGGCGAAGGACTCGGCGTAGGCGACGCGCTGGGTGTCGATCGTGGAGAGCGCGAAGGTGATCGGGACGGCCTCGGTGGGGCGGCTGCTCCGGTCGGTGCGGTCGGAGATGGGGGTGAGTTCGCCGACGTCGAGGACGCGGGCGTTGCTCACGATGACTTTGGACTGGGCGGCCTGGCCGCCCTTCTCGCCGGCGAACGTGGCGTAGATGTTGACCGTGGCACCGGGGGTGATCTTGCCGGCGACCCCCGTGGCGGCGTCGATCATGATGGCGATCTCCTGCTGGCCGGGCTGGAGCGCGGGGCGCGGGACGATCATGTCGGACTGGAGGATCGAGCCGGATTCGAGGGTGGTGACGGCGATCTTCCCTTTGATCTGGTCGAGATCGGTGACGGCGGTGTCCGAAAGCCAGCGCTGCGGCATCGAGATCTTCTCGAACTGCCCGGCGTTCAGCGGGGTGTAGGGCTTCACCTTGCCCTTGATCCGGTACGCCGTCACCTCGGGTCCGACCTTGGAGTTCACGTCGTCGATCACCGAGAGGACTCCGGCGAAGGCAGCGAGGGCGCACAGGACGGACAGCAGCAGGAGGATGACGCCGCGACGCTGGCGGGAGTTCATTGCCGGACAACCTCGATCGGGGGTACGTGTGGCTCAGCGGACGGGGGACGTGAGCGCCCGGGGCACTCGGGACGACCGGAGCGCCCGTGGCTGGGCCGCGGCGGAGGGCGGTCCGGAGGCATGGGATCCGGCGGCGTGCGATCCTCCCGGCAGGGGGGCGGTGAGCGGGGCGCAGCAGAAGGCGCAGCGGTCGCCGATGAGTTCCATCCCGCACCAGTGGCAGGTCTCCCGCCGTACGGAGGCGACCAGTCGGTGGAGGACGGCGATGTCCGGCAGGTACGCGGTGAACTCCACGAGCCGTCCCGTCCCCCACCAGCCGGGCGACTCGGCGGGCAGCGGCGCCTCCTGCACGGCCTGGACCTGCCAGCGCGGGGCGAGGGTGCCGGTGGGCCAGTCGGTCTGCAACTGGCCTCTGGCCAGGAGGAGCTGGGTGCCGAACTCGGGTCCCGCGGGTGGTTCGACGCCCGGTCCGACGCGGACGAGCTGCGGTACGGGTCCGGCCAGGACGGCGAACTGGGAGCCGGGGAGCCAGCCCTTGAGGTGGGACTTCAGGCCGACGGGTACGCGGTCGAGTTTGGCGACCGAGCCGAGGACGGCCCCGGCGTAGATGTAGTGGGCGAGCAGCCTGGCCGCCGAGGCGACGACACCGGGGCCGAAGTCGCAGACGGAGAGCTGGCGCAGCTGCCGGGCGAGGACGGCGACGCCGAGGGGTGGCAGGTCCGTCTTGACCAGGGCGATCCGGTCGCTCTCCAGGAGGGCGCGGCCGGCGTGCAGCCGCTGTTCGGCCGCTTTCGGCAGGGAGGTCGGGCAGAGCACGATCACATGGCCGTAGCGGTCGAGGAGGAGTTGGAGGTCGGCGACGGCGTGGGCGAG
Organism: Streptomyces sp. NPDC012508; assembly: GCF_042902595.1. Taxonomy (NCBI): domain Bacteria; kingdom Bacillati; phylum Actinomycetota; class Actinomycetes; order Kitasatosporales; family Streptomycetaceae; genus Streptomyces; species Streptomyces sp. NPDC012508. Next base: position 540,923 of record NZ_JBIBEO010000003.1, on the reverse strand, counting down.
CGGTCGGGTCTCGAGTGCGGGCAGGACGGCGGCGGTGGGTGTCTGCTGGTCGGTCGGTGGCAGCACCAGATCGGCGCTGGTGACCGCGATCGCTGTCGGCACGTCGGGCTCCCCGTCCCCATGTCCCCATGACTCACTGCGTTCACCGCGTCACTGCACGGCGGTGCCTCTGCACTTTATCCACGTCCCGCGGGGTGGTGAACACACAATCCGCCAAGCACAACGAGAAATCTGGGCCCGAACGGGTCCTGTGGGGGACTTGACACTGGGCCCTGCATGGGCCCTGCGTGGGCCCCGCCTGGGCCCCCCCGCATGGGTCCGCACCCCAGCCCCGCGCAGGCCCGTGTGTCCGAGCCCCGGCACAGGTCCGCGCCCGCAGCCGCACGCGGCCCCGGCCCCGGCCCCGAGTCCGCCTCCGCCAACGCCCCTGGCCCGCCAGAGGTCTTGACAAGTCGATTGGTCTGGACCAGCTTGTTCCCCCAAGCGGTGGCCACCGTTCCCGACCCCTCCCCACACTCCCCCACCGGAGGCAGCAAAGTGGACCGCACCACCACACGCTCGCGCAGATGGATCGGCAGCGCCCTCGCGCTCGCCGTCGGCTCCGGGCTCGTTCTCGTCGGCGGCGCGGGCACCGCCCAGGCCGCGGACGTCAACGTGGCCAAGAACGCGGGCTTCGAGTCCGGCACCGCCAACTGGACCTGTACCGCGGGCAGCGGCGCCGCGGTCTCCTCGCCGGTACGGACCGGGGCGGGCGCCCTCAAGGCGACCCCGGCCGGCCAGGACAACGCCCGCTGCAGCCAGGTCGTCACGGTCAAGCCCAACTCGACGTACACGCTGAGCGCCTGGGTCCAGGGCGGGTACGCCTACCTCGGCGCGAGCGGGACCGGGACCACGGACGTCTCCACCTGGACCCCCGACAGCTCCTCCTGGAAGCAGCTGACCACCAGCTTCACCACGGGCGCGAGCACCACCTCGGTGACCGTCTACACCCACGGCTGGTACGGCCAGGCGGCCTACCACGTCGACGACGTCTCCGTCTTCGGCCCCGACGGGGGCGGCGGCACGGACCCCGACCCGGTCGTCCCGTCGACCCCGGCCGGCCTCGCCGCGGGCACGGTGACCTCGTCCTCGGTCGCGCTGAGCTGGAACGCGGTCTCCGGCGCCACCGGCTACAAGGTCTACCGCGACGGCGCGCTCGCGCAGACCGTCTCCGGCACCTCGGCCACCGTGACGGGCCTCGCCGCCAACACCTCGTACCAGTTCCAGGTCTCCGCCACCAACGCGGCGGGCGAGTCGGCCCGGTCGACCGCCGTCTCCGCCCGCACCGGCACCACCAACCCGGGCCCGGGCCCGTCCGTCCCCAAGCACGCGCTGACGGGCTACTGGCAGAACTTCAACAACGGCGCGACCGTCCAGAAGCTGCGGGACGTGCAGGCGCAGTACGACATCATCGCCGTCTCCTTCGCCGACTCGACGGCCACGCCCGGCCAGATCGTCTTCAACCTCGACCCGGCCGTCGGCTACGCCTCCGTCGCCGACTTCAAGGCCGACGTCGCGGCCAAGAAGGCGGCCGGCAAGTCGGTCATCATCTCGGTCGGCGGCGAGAAGGGGAACGTCACGATCAACAGTGACGCCTCCGCCACCGCCTTCGCGAACAGCGCGTACGCCCTGATGCAGGAGTACGGCTTCAACGGGGTCGACATCGACCTGGAGCACGGCATCAACTCCACGTACCTGACGAAGGCGCTGCGCCAGCTCTCCGCCAAGGCCGGTTCGTCGATGGTGCTGACGATGGCCCCGCAGACCATCGACATGCAGAACACGGGCACCGAGTACTTCAAGACCGCGCTGGCCGTGAAGGACATCCTCACGGTCGTCAACATGCAGTACTACAACAGTGGCTCGATGCTCGGCTGCGACGGCAAGGTGTACAGCCAGGGCTCGGTGGACTTCCTCACCGCGCTCGCCTGCATCCAGCTCCAGGGCGGCCTCGACGCCTCCCAGGTCGGACTCGGTGTGCCGGCCTCGACCCGCGGCGCGGGCAGCGGCTACGTCGACCCGTCGATCGTGCGGAACGCGCTCGACTGCCTGGCCCGCGGCACCAACTGCGGCTCGTTCAAGCCCTCGCAGACCTGGCCGAACCTGCGCGGTGCGATGACCTGGTCGACCAACTGGGACGCGACGGCCGGCAACGCCTGGTCCAACGCGGTCGGACCGCACGTGCACAACCTCCCGTAGCGGGGACATCGCGTACGAGCAGCGCCGCCGCTCCCCCGGCGGCGCTGCTCGCGCGCGTACACCCCACTCGGCAGAGCACCTCGCTCACCAGGGCGCACCCCACTTGCCAGGGCGCGCCCCGCTCACCAGGGCAGTTCGCGCACCTGCTGGACGCAGAGGACGACGAAGAGCAGCCCGGCCCCCGCGAGCATCGTGTTGCTCAGCGGCCCGTTGCGCCATTCGGCCGGTGTACGGGTGGAGTTGAGGAGCCGGATCAGCGTCAGCGCCAGGAACGGCATGAAGAAGGCGCCGATCACGCCGTACACGATGACGAGGCCGAACGGCTGGTCGAGGAAGAGCAGCGCGATCGGCGGGAAGGTCAGCCAGAGGAGGTACGCGCGGAACGGCAGCGACTTGTCGCGTTCCGTGCCGGCGGGGACGAGGGCGGGCCGGTAGTGCGCCACGAAGTCGGCGAACATCAGGCTGACGCCGTGCCAGACCCCGATGAGCGAGGTGAACGAGGTGGCGAAGAAGCCGACCAGGAAGAGCTTCGCGGTGGCGCTCCCGTACCGCTCGGACAGGACGCCGCTGAGGTCGAGGAGCCCCTTGTCGCCCTTGGCGATCGCGATGCCGGAGGAGTGCAGCAGCTCGGCGCCGACGAAGAGCATCGCGACGACGAAGATGCCGGTGGTGACGTAGGCGACGCGGTTGTCGAGCCGCATCACCTTCATCCAGCCACTGTCCCGCCAGCCCTTGGCGTTGATCCAGTAGCCGTACGCCGCCAGGGTGATGGTGCCGCCGACGCCGCCGACCAGGCCGAGGGTGTAGACGAGGGAGCCGGCGGGGAGGACGGGGACCAGGCCGGCGACGGCGTCGCCGAGGTGGGGCGTGACCCGGACGGCCAGATAGACGGTGACCACGAACATCACGCCGACCAGGACGGTCATGACCTTCTCGAAGACGGCGTACCGGTTGAACCAGACGAAGACCAGGCCGACCAGACCGCACAGCACCGCCCAGGCCTTGAGGTCCATCAGGCCGGGGAAGAGCGCGCTGAGCGGCAGGGCGCTGGAGGACATCGCGGCCGCTCCGTAGACGAAGCCCCAGACGACGACGTAGCCGACGAAGTACACGGTGGTCCACGAGCCGAGGCTGCGCCAGCCGTCGAAGAGGGTGCGTCCGGTGGCGAGATGCCAGCGGCCCGCGGCCTCGGCGAGGGAGATCTTGACGAGGCAGCCGATGACGGCGGCCCAGAGCAGGGTGTAGCCGAACTTCGAGCCCGCGACCAGGGTCGCGACCAGGTCTCCGGCGCCGACGCCGGTGGCCGCGACCACGATGCCGGGGCCTATGGAGCGCCACGCGGCCTTGCGCGGGCGGGCGACCGTGTCACCGGTGCCCTCCTCCCGAGCGATCTCCGCCATGTCCCGACCGCCTTTCACCCGTCGTGTGTGATCTGCTGGTTGGCCCAGGTCACCAAAGCGGGTGCGACGCGACAGCACAAGAGGGCATGGCCGAACTTCCTCTTGACCAGTTCATGTCAGCCGCCGGAGGATGTGCCCGGACACCCGCACAGCCTGTCGCACACCCCCACACTCCCCACCCAGGAGACAGCATGCGACTTCGAACCCGCGGAAGAAGGTCCGCCACCCTCGCGGCCCTTCTGGCGCTCGCCCTCGCGGCGCCTCTCTCCGCCGGCGCGTACCAGGCCGGAGCCGACTCGGAACCGACCGCCGCCACCGAGGAAGTGATCCGCCAGTACGAGATCCACGGCCCGTCCACGGTCGCCGAACGCACCGCGCTCGCCGCGACCGGCGTCTCGATCGACGAGGCGGACGACCACAGCGTCGTCGTCAGCGCCAACTCCGCCCAGCTGCGCAAGCTCCGCGCGCTCGGCCACCGCCCGGAGGCGCTGCCCGCGCCGCCGGACCGGTCGGTCAAGGGCATGGCCGTCGAGCCCTTCGACTTCCCCTCCGCCGACTCGAAGTACCACAACTTCGCGGAGATGAACGCGGAGATCGACCAGCGCCTCACCCAGTACCCGAACATCATGAACAAGCGGGTCATCGGAAAGACGTACCAGGGCCGGGACATCGTCGCCATCAAGATCAGCGACAACGTCGGCACGGACGAGGCCGAGCCCGAGGTCCTCTTCACCCACCACCAGCACGCCCGCGAGCACCTGACGGTCGAGATGGCGCTGTACCTGCTGCGCGAGCTCGGCGCGGGCTACGGCTCCGACAGCCGTGTCACGAACATGGTGAACAACCGCGAGATCTGGATCGTGCCGGACCTCAACCCGGACGGCGGCGAGTACGACATCGCCTCCGGCTCCTACCGCAGCTGGCGCAAGAACCGGCAGCCCAACTCCGGCTCGTCCTACGTCGGTACGGACATGAACCGGAACTGGGACTACAAGTGGGGCTGCTGCGGCGGCTCCTCCGGCTCCAAGAGCTCCGAGACCTACCGGGGCACGGCCCCCGAGTCGGCTCCCGAGGTGAAGGTCGTCGCCGACTTCGTCCGCTCGCGCGTGGTGGGCGGCAAGCAGCAGATCAGGGCGGCGATCGACTTCCACACGTACAGCGAGCTGGTGCTCTGGCCCTACGGCTGGACCACCGCGAACACCGCGCCGGGCCTGACCCAGGACGACCGCGACGCGTTCGCGACCGTCGGCCAGAAGATGGCGGCCAGCAACGGCTACACCCCCGAGCAGTCGAGCGACCTCTACATCACGGACGGGTCGATCGACGACTACCTCTGGGGCGCGCACAAGATCTTCGGCTACACCTTCGAGATGTATCCGGCCTCGTCCTGGAACGGCGGGTTCTACCCGCCCGACGAGGTGATCGAGCGCGAGACGAGCCGCAACAGGGACGCCGTCCTCCAGCTCCTGGAGAACGCGGACTGCATGTACCGCTCGATCGGCAAGCAGGCGCAGTACTGCACAAGCTGACGGTACGAGCCGTCGGCGCGGGCTGACGGCTCGGGCTGACGGCTCGGGCCGACGGCCTGGGCTGACGGCTCGGGCTGACGGTACGAGAAGGGCGCCCCGGGTCTGCGGGGCGCCCTTCTCCCGTCTCCGTACGGAGCGCTAGACCGCCAGGCTCAGGGCGGCCGCGACCGCGAAACCGGCGAGGGAGAGGACCGACTCCAGGACGGTCCAGGACTTCAGGGTGTCGCGCTCCGAGATGCCGAAGTACTTGGACACGATCCAGAAGCCGCCGTCGTTGACGTGCGAGGCGAAGATCGAGCCCGCCGAGATGGCCATGATGACCAGGGCCAGGAAGGCCTGCGAGTGGTCGCCGCCCTCGACCAGGGGCAGGACGATGCCGGCGGTCGTGACGATGGCGACCGTCGCCGAGCCCTGTGCGACGCGCAGGACGAGCGAGATCAGGTAGGCGAGGACGATCACCGGCAGACCGACGTCGTTGAAGGTGTCGGAGAGCGCCTGAGCGACACCGCTCGCCTTGAGCACCGCGCCGAAGACACCGCCGGCACCGACCACGAGCAGGATGTTGCCGACCGGCTTCAGGGAGGACGTGGACACCTGCTCCAGGGACTTGCGGGACCAGCCGCGCCGGATGCCGAGCAGGTAGTACGCGAGGAGGAGCGCGATCGTCAGGGCGACGAACGGGTTGCCGAAGAACTCGATCACGGAGCGGACGGTCGACTCGTCCAGGGCGATGGAGGAGAAGGTCGCGGCGAGGATGAGGACCAGCGGCGTACCGATGATGAGGAGCACGGTGGCGAGGGAGACGGGCGCCTCGGACGCCCCGTCCCTGCGCTCGGCGGCGACCTGGGCCTTGGCGTCCTCCGCGGCCTCGACCATGTCCTGCGGGACCTCGACGAAGACGCGCCTGCCGATCCAGGCGGCGTAGGCCCAGGCGGCGAGGACGGCGGGGATGCCGACGACGACGCCCATCAGGATGACCCAGCCGAGCGAGACGTGGAGCAGTCCCGCGGCGGCGACGGGACCGGGGTGCGGCGGCAGGAAGGCGTGGGTCATGGAGAGCCCCGCGAGGAGCGGCATGCAGTAGAGCAGAATCGATTTTCCGGACCGCTTGGCGGCCGCGTAGACGATCGGCGCGAGGACGAAGATGCCGACGTCGAAGAAGACCGGGATGCCGAAGATCAGTCCGGTGAGACCCATCGCCAGCGGCGCCCGCTTCTCGCCGAAGAGGCCGAGGAGGCGGGAGGACAGCACCTCGGCGCCGCCGGAGACCTCGAGGATCGCGCCCAGCATGGTGCCGAGGCCGATGATGATCGCGACATGGCCGAGGATGCCGCCCATGCCGGTCTCGATGACGGAGGTGGCGGCGGACCTCTGGACCGTGCCGAAGAGTTCGGTGACGGAGAGTCCCGCGGCGAGGCCGACGCTGATGGAGACGGCGAGCAGCGCGACGAACGGCTGCAGTCTGACCTTGATGATCAGGACGAGGAGGAGGGCGATACCGAGGGCGGCGACGGTGAGCAGTCCGGCGGTACCCGGTATCAGCATCAGCAGACCACCCGTGTGGGGTGGGGTCTCGGCGGCGGGAGGTGCGGCGGCGAGCAGCAAGGGGGGCCTCGTTTTTGGGTAGGGGGGAGCGCGGCACGGCGTCCCGGGGCGGACGCCGTGCCGTGGAGCGGCGGTTTCAGGAAGATCAGTCCTGGTCAGCCGAGGACCGCGAGGGCGTCGATCTCGATGAGGAGGCCCTTGGGGAGGCCGACGTAGACCGTCGTACGGGCCGAGGCGGGCGCCTTGAGGCCCTGCTCCTCGAAGTACGCGTTGTAGATCTCGTTCATCTCGGCGAAGTGGTCGACGTCGGTGAGGTAGACGCGCATCATCATCACGTCGTCCCAGCTCGCGCCGCCCTCCTCCAGGATCGCCTTGACGTTGGCGAAGGTCTGGAGGGTCTGCTCGCGCAGGGTGGGGCCGGCGGGGGTGGGTGCCTTGCCCTCCTCGGCGGGCAGGAAGCCGACCTGGCCGGCGACCTGGAGGATGTTGCCCTTCTTGACGCCGTGCGAGAACTTCGCGGGCGGGGCGGTGTGGGTGGCGGGGGTCAGGGCGATCTTCTCGGTCATGTCCGGTCCTTGGTAGGGGTGTTGCCTGAGTAGTCCCGGCTGATGGCGTCGGCGGTGCGGCGCACCAGCGGGAGCAGGGTGAGGAGTTCCTCGGCCGTCACGACCACATTGGGCGCCGAGACCGACATGGCGGCGGCGACGCGGCCGTCGGCGCCGCGGATGGGGGCGCCGATGCAGTTGATGGACTCCTCGTGGCCACCGAGGTCGGTGGCCCAGCCCTGTTCGCGTACGGTCGCCAGCTCCTTGAGGAAGGCGGCCGCGTTGGGGGTCGAACGGGGCGTGTACATGGGGTAGTCGAGCTTGCCGGCGACGGCGCGGCGCTCGGGCTCGGGGAGGTCGGCGAGCAGCAGCTTGGCGACGGCGGCGACGGTGATCGCGACGGGCTTGCCGATGCGGGAGTACATCCGGACGGGGTAGCGGCTCTCGACCTTGTCGATGTAGAGGACCTCGCTCTCCTCGTACACGGCGAGGTGGACGGTGTGTCCGATCTGCTCGTTGAGCGCGGTGAGGTGGGGGTGCGCGATCTCCCGGATGTCGAGGTTCTCGACGGCCTCCTGGGCGAGGGCGAAGAGGCGGGCGCCGAGGCGGTAGCGCTGGTCCTGCTGGCGGTAGACGAGGCCGTGCTCGTGCAGGGTGCGGAGCAGCCGGAGTGCGGTGGACTTGTGCACCCCGAGCCGGTCGGCGACCTGTCCGAGGTCGGCGGGCCCCTGGGCGAGCAGCGGCAGGATGCTGAGCGCGCGGTCGACGGTCTGGCTCATGGCGTACGTACCTCCTGGTCCTCCCCGGTCCAGCCGGGGCCGAGGTGCAGTCTCCCCCAGCCCTCGTCGTCGAGAGCGACGAGCCGGTCGGCGTGTGCGGTACGGGCAGGGGCGCCCAGGTCCCCGGGGACGGTGAGCGCGGCGGCGGCCATCAGGTGTCCGTGCCTGATCCGGGCCGTGGCGCCGAGCCCGCGGAGGGTGGCGGAGAGGAACCCGGCGGCGAAGGCGTCACCGGCACCGACGGGGGCGACGACGTCGACACGGGGGGCGGGGACGGTGGTGACGGTGTCGGAAACTCCAGCCCCGGATTCGGCCCCGCCGGGGGTCCCCCCACGCCCCTGGGCGTGGGGGGAGTTTGAGGCGCGGGGGGCAAATCCAGCCCCGCCGGCGATTGAGGCGCGGGGGTCTGGGGGCGGAGCCCCCAGTTCGGGAAGGGGCGGGGTGGGGAACGGCCCAGCGCAGCGCTCGAAGACCACCGCGCCCGCCGCACCCCGCTTCACGACCAGCACGCCCGGCTCAGGCAGCGCACCCCGTACGGCCTCCGGCCCCACAAGCCCCCACGCCTCCTCCGCCTCGTCCTCCCCCACGAACACCACGTCCGCACCCCGAGCGAGCTCCAGGAGCACCCTGGGTCCCGAGCCGTCGCGCCACAGCCCGGCGCGGAAGTTCACGTCGAAGGAGACGACCGGCCGCCCCTCCCGCGGTGCGGTCAGCGTCCGCATCAGCGCCAGGCTGTCCTCCGACAGCGCGGCGGTGATGCCCGACAGGTGCAGGATCCGCCCGTCCGAGACGTCGCCCCACGCCACCGTCGCCGGCGACATCGCCGACGCCGCGGACCCCGCCCGGTAGTAGGCGACCTCGTGCCCGGCCGTCGCGCGGTCCGTAGCGGTACGGAAGTAGATCCCGGTGGGCCGCACGGCGTCCCGCCCCACCGCCGACACATCGACCCCGTACGCCCCGATCGCCTCCACCAGGTGGTCGCCGAAGCCGTCCGCGCCCACCCGGCTCACCCACTTCACGCGGTGTCCGGCCGCGGCCAGCGCGCAGGCGACGTTGGATTCGGCGCCGCCTATGGTGCGGGCGAAGGAGGGGGCGTCGGCGAGGCGGCCCGGCCGGGAGGGCAGAAAGGTGACCATGGACTCGCCGAGGCAGACGACGTCCACGGGCGGCGCGTCCACGGGCGGGGCTCCGGTCACGTGCGGACTCCTCGTCGGTCATGCGGGTCCATTGACCCGGCGTTGGCCCGGATGTTAGACAGCCTTAAGCGATATGCGCAATGACCGTTGCACATCGTGCAACATTCGACGAGGAGGCTCCATGCCCGCCGACCGGCCCACCCCCCAGCTGGCCAACGAGCGTGTCGACCACCGCTTCAAGGCCCTGCCCCCGGACGCCGAAGGCATGACCGTCGGTGAGCTGGCCGCCCAGCGCCGCAACCTCTTCACGGGCGGCTTCACCACCCCCGTCCTCGCGCTCTCCGCCGAGTCCCTCGAGCACAACCTGCGCCTCCTGGAGACGTACGCCGAACGCCACGGTCTCGCCTTCGCCCCGCACGGCAAGACCTCGATGGCTCCGCAGCTCTTCGACCGCCAGCTGGAGCACGGCGCCTGGGGCATCACCGCCGCCGTCCCGCACCAGGCCCGCGTCTACCGCGCCCACGGCATCGCCCGGATCTTCCTCGCCAACGAGCTCGTCGACGCCCCCGCCCTCCGCTGGCTGGCCGCCGAGCTCGACGCGGATCCCGGCTTCCGCTTCGTCTGCTACGTCGACTCCGTGCGCGGGGTGGAGCTGATGGACGCGGCGCTCACCGAGGCGGGCGCCCGCCGCCCCGTGGACGTCGTCGTCGAGCTCGGCGGCGGCGAGGGAGCCCGTACCGGAGCGCGTACGGAGGCGGACTGCGCCGCCGTCGCCGACGCCGTGGCCGCGACCACGACCCTGCGCCTGGTCGGCGTGGCGGGCTACGAGGGCGAGGTCCCGCGGGCGGACACCGACCGCGTCCACGCCTGGCTGCGACGGCTGACCGCCATCGCCGCGGAGTTCGACAAGGCCGGCCGCTTCTCCCCGGAGATCGAGGAGATCGTGATCAGCGCGGGCGGCAGCGCCTGGTTCGACGCGGTCGCCGACGTCTTCGCGGAGATCCCCGAACTCTCTCTCCCCGTACTGAAGTTGCTTCGCTCGGGCGCCTACGTCTCGCACGACTCCGGCCACTACCGCGAGCTCACCCCGTTCAACCGGGTCCCCGACGAGGGCGCGCTCCAGCCCGCGTTCCGGCTCTGGGCACAGGTCGTCTCCCGCCCGACGCCCGAGCAGGCGTTCACCAACGCGGGCAAGCGCGACGCCGCGTACGACCTCCACCTCCCCGAGGCGCAGGTCGTCCGCGACGCCCGCACGGGCGCGGTCCGCCCCGCCGACGGCATCGCGGTCACCGGCCTCTCCGACCAGCACGGCTGGGTACGGACGGAGCCGGGCGCCGAGATCGAGGTGGGCGACTGGCTGGGCATGGGCCTGTCCCACCCCTGTACGTCCTTCGACAAGTGGCAGCTGATCCCGCTGGTCGAGGCGGACGGCACGGTCGTCGACTACATCCGTACCTTCTTCTAGAGGAGCCGGCCACCATGGACCTCGTCATCCGCGACGTGGACGTCATCGACGGCTCGGGCGGGGACTCGTACCGCGCCGACGTCGCCGTCGACGGCGGCCGGATCGCCGCCATCGTCAAGGAGGCCGCGGCGGCGGGCTGCCAGCGCCCCACCGCCCGGCGTGTCCTGGACGCCGAGGGCCTCGCGCTGTCCCCCGGCTTCATCGACATGCACGCCCACAGCGACCTCGCGCTGCTCCGCGACCCGGAGCACACCGCGAAGGCCGGGCAGGGCGTGACCCTCGAAGTCCTGGGCCAGGACGGGCTGTCGTACGCGCCGGTCGACGACCGCACGCTCGCGGAGGTCCGCCGGGCGATCACGGGCTGGAACGGCGACGGGTCCGACATCGACTTCGACTGGCGCACGGTCGGCGAGTACCTGGACCGTCTCGACCGCGGGATCGCGGTGAACGCGGCGTATCTGATCCCCCAGGGGACGGTACGCATGTACGCGGTCGGCTGGGACGACCGCCCGGCGACCGAGGCCGAGACGGACCGGATGCGGCAGCTCGTCGCGGAGGGCATGGAGCAGGGCGCGGTGGGCATGTCCTCCGGCCTGACCTACACCCCCGGCATGTACGCGCCTGATTCCGAACTCGCCGAACTCTGCAAGGTCGTGGCCGGGTACGGGGGCTACTACTGCCCGCACCACCGCTCGTACGGCGCCGGTGCGCTCCAGGCGTACGCGGAGATGGTCGCCCTCACCCGGGACGCGGGCTGCGCGCTGCACCTGGCGCACGCGACGATGAACTTCGGTGTGAACAAGGGCCGGGCGCCGGACCTCCTGGCCCTCCTCGACGAGGCGCTGGAGCAGGGCGCCGACATCACCCTCGACACCTACCCGTACACGCCCGGCTGCACGACCCTCGTGGCGATGCTGCCGAGCTGGGCGAGCGAGGGCGGTCCGGAGGCGGTCCTGGCGCGGCTCCAGGACGCGGAGACCTCGGAACGCATCCGCCACCACCTGGAGGAGGTCGGCTCGGACGGCTGCCACGGGGTGCCGATCGAGTGGGACACGATCGAGATCTCCGGGGTGAGCGACCCGGCTCTGGCGTCCTTCGTGGGCAGGACGATCGCGCGGTCCGCCGAGATACGCGGCGAGGCGCCGTGGGTCACGGCCCGCCGGCTGCTGATCGAGGACCGGCTCGGCTCGACGATCCTCCAGCACGTCGGGCACGAGGAGAACGTCCGCACGATCATGCGCCATCGGGTCCACACGGGCGGCTCGGACGGCATCCTCCAGGGCCTCAAGCCGCATCCGCGGGCTTACGGGACGTTCCCGGAGTACCTGGGGAAGTACGCACGGGACGAGGGCGTCCTCTCGCTGGAGGAGTGCGTGGCGCACCTGACCTCCCGCCCGGCTGCCCGGCTCCGCCTCCCGGACCGGGGCCTGGTCCGGGAGGGCTACGTCGCGGACCTGGTCCTCTTCGACCCGGCGACGGTCGCGGCCGGCTCGACGTACGCCGCCCCGCGCACCCTCCCGGTGGGCATCCCGCACGTCCTGATCGACGGAAAGTTCGTGATCGAGGACGGCAGGCGGACGGATGTCCTGGCCGGCCGGGCCGTCAGGAGGCAACCGTGACGTGACGGGCGTCCGGTGCGCGGCCGCGTCACCGGCCGATTCCGGTGAGCCCGTCGCCGAGCACGTCGGCGCCCAGGAGGAGCAGCACGATCACCATGATCACGGTGCTGTTGGCGACCATGAACCGCCGGACACCGTCCAAAAGGGCCTCCGCTCGCCGGTCGCCGGCGAACTCGACGGCGACGGCCCCGAGGACGGTGCAGGAACCGAGGAGCACGAAGACGGCGACGGCCACCACGAGATCGACATCGTGGGGCCCGCTTCGACGACCGCCGTGGCGGCCGACGCCGTCAGGACGACGTTCTTCGGGTTGGCGCCCGCCAGAAGCGCACCGAGCCTCAACGACCGCCATGGCGTCACGCCGTCCAGCCGGGCCATCCACCGCGGCTCCTCGACCACGTCACCCGGCCGTGGCCGCAGCCGCCACTTGCGCACCCCGACAACGATCAGCGCGGCTCCGGCGACCACCCGGCCCCAGTCCGCGACCGACGACGAGGTGCTGTCGGGGTCGTCGGCCGCGCCGAACAGCACCACGACGACAGTGGCCACGACCGCGAGTCCGGCGACCCAGCCGAGAGCGAACAGGGTGCCGTTGCGGCGTCCGTGCCGCCCGGTCAGGATCAGCACGACGGCGATCAGCGGGAAGGGGCTGCGCGCGACGGCGAGTGCGGCGGGCAGCAGAGCCCCGATCGCCTGAAGCAGCACGGTACGGCCTCCCTCCTGCACGTCGGCCGCTCCGAGGTGCCCTGCCGGGAACGCTATCGAGCAGCCACCGGTCGCGCGCCCGTCCCTTCGGCGTCCGAACGGGTCATGGCCTGGTGCCCCGCGCGCCGCCGGCGGCCTCCCGCACGCCCTCTACGACGGTCTGGCGGCCCGGTCGGCATGGGCCGTCCGGGGTGCCGGGACCGACGGCGCGATCCCTTCGGCGGGCCGTGCCCACGATTCCCGCCGCGCCCACACGAGTCCCAGGGCGAGCACCACGCCGGCCGCGACGAACCCGAACCACGGTGTGCGTCCCGACGGCGCCGTCTCGTACACGAGCGCCGCCGAGAGGACGGCGAGCAGCTGACCCGCCCGTGTGTGCCACGCCACCGCCGCGACGACGACCGTCCCCCACAGCAGGTACCAGGGCTGCACCATCGGCGAGAGCGCCACCAGGGCGACCAATGACAGCCCGAGCGCCGGCACCGGATCGATCCGACCCTTCCACGCACGCCGGGCGAGCACCAGAATGATCGCCGCGGCCGCGAGAAGTCCGAGCTTCTGGACCACGCCCTTCACCGGATCGGGGTCGTCCGCGAAGAGCAGCCCGAGGCCGAGACCCACGTCGCTGGTCAGCGACAGCGCGGTGTGGATCGCCCCGGCGACGCTCTGTGTGCGCAGCCAGCCGAACCCGGTCCCGACCGCCACCGTCGCGCCCACGGCGACCGCGCCCGCGACGAGGCCCGGCAGTACGAGCCCCTTCGCCACGCCCCGTACGCCACCGTCGCGCCGCGCGATCATCACGCCGACGAAGAGCAGCGCGACCGCCGCCGGCGACTTGATCATCATGGCGAGTCCGACGAGTACGCAGCCGAGCATCCACCGCCCCCGCTGCGCCAGCAGCACCCCGCCGAGCATGAGCCCGATCATCAGGCCGTCGTTGTGCATCCCGCCGACGACGTGGATGAGGAGCAGCGGGTTGAGCGCGGCGAGCCAGAGCGCCCCGCCGCCGCCTCCCATCCCCCGAACGGCCCAGACGACGAGCGCGAGCGCGCCGAGCGCGATCAGCCGCATGCCGAGCACGGCCGGCACGATCTCGCCGCCGGTCAGCATGACGACCGCCTGGGCGAGGACGAGGAAGACGGGTCCGTACGGCGCGGGGGTGTCCGTCCAGTTCCCGCCGACGCTCGCCGCCGCGTCCGCTCCGAGGTCGCCGGGGCCGAGGACCGACGGCCCCGCCCCGTACACGTCGTACCCCTCCAGGACCATGGCGCCCTGCGCGATGTAGCTGTAGACGTCGGCGCTGTACAGCGGCGGCGCGAGCACCAGCGGCGCGGTCCACCACAGGAGCGTGGAGAGGACCCGCTCCTTGGCGTCCCGTACGCCACGGGCCAGCAGCACCCCGTACCGCCACCAGGCCACGACGAGCAGCGTCAGGCCGAGGTACGCGAGGAGGGCGCCGGCCAGGGCCGGTGCGGACCCCCGGGCCGTCCACACCGCCCATGGCTCGCGCGCCGGGAGCGTCCCGGCCGCGTAGCCGCCCACGGTGACGGCGAGCGCGCCGAACGCCCCCAGCCACCGGCAGCCGGCGGCACTCCCCAGGCGGCTCCCGGCACGGCTCCACCACGCCACGGCGTCCGGCCTCACTTCGGCCGCTTCGACTGCCCGGGGGCCGAGCCCGACTTCCCGGGCCTGTCGCTCGTGGCACCGTCGGCCGAGCCGTCCGAGGACGCGTCGTCCGTCGCGGTGGGCAGCGTGGTCGCCGTCGCGGAGGCATGCGCCGCAGCGGACGCCGACGCGGATGCGGATACGGGTGCGGACCGAGGCGCGGAGGCCGAGGACGGCGCCGGCGTGCCGCTCGCACCCGGCCCGTCGTCGCCCGAGGGGTCGGCCTGGATCAGCGACGGCATCCCCGGCCGCCCGTCGTCACCCGCCGGAGCCCCGCCGGTCTGCCCCGACCGGAACGCTCCGGAGAGGACCGCGACCAGGAGCCCGAGACCGGCGACACCGGCACCTGCCAGCAGTCGCCGCCCGCCCCGGGCCCGCCGCTTCGTGGCATGACGGCGGCGGCTCCCGGGGGCGGCGGCGGCGCGGTCGTCCTGGTGGCTCATGGCCGCGCATTCTACGGAGCGCGCGCCGCGAGCCACCGCGCGAGGTCACCTTGCGGCGCCGCGCGACGTGACCGTGGGCCACCGCGCGAAGCCGCCTCGCGCCACCGCGGGAGGTCGCCCAGGCCCTGCCGCGACGACCCTCCGTTCTGCCCGACGTGTCCCAAAACACGAGGCGTCCCGCGCCACACCCCCGTAAGCTCTCGACATGCAGGTGATCCAGTCCACGAAGCTCGCCAACGTCTGTTACGAAATCCGGGGTCCGGTGCTCGAAGAGGCGATGCGGCTTGAGGCCGCGGGTCATCGCATCCTCAAGCTCAACACCGGAAACCCGGCCGCCTTCGGGTTCGAGTGCCCGCCGGCGATCCTCGAGGACGTGCTGCGCAACCTCGCCGACGCCCACGGTTACGGCGACGCGAAGGGCCTGCTGGCCGCCCGCCGCGCGGTGATGAGCCACTACGAGACCAAGGGCATCCCGCTCTCCGTCGAGGACATCTACCTCGGCAACGGTGTCTCCGAGCTGATCCAGATGTCGATGCAGGCGCTGCTCGACGACGGCGACGAGGTGCTCGTCCCCGCCCCGGACTATCCGCTGTGGACCGCCTCGGTCTCCCTGGCCGGCGGTACGGCCGTGCACTACCGCTGCGACGAGCAGGCGGACTGGATGCCGGACCTCGCCGACATCGAGCGGAAGATCACCGACCGCACCAAGGCGATCGTGATCATCAACCCGAACAACCCGACGGGCGCCGTCTACGACGACGAGATGCTCCGCTCCCTCACGGAGATCGCCCGCCGCCACAACCTGGTCGTGTGTTCGGACGAGATCTACGACAAGATCCTCTACGACGGCACCACGCACACCCCCACCGCCGCGATCGCCCCCGATCTCCTCGTCCTGACGTTCAACGGGATGAGCAAGAACTACCGGGTGGCCGGTTTCCGCTCCGGCTGGCTCGCGGTCTGCGGCCCCAAGGCCCACGCCACCTCGTACATCGAGGGCCTCACGATCCTCGCCAACATGCGGCTGTGCGCCAACATGCCGGCGCAGCACGCGGTGGCCGCCGCCCTGCAGGGCCGGCAGTCGATCGAGGACCTGGTCCTGCCGGGCGGGCGGCTCCTGGAGCAGCGGGACGTGGCGTACGACCTGCTGACGCAGATCCCGGGCGTGACCTGTGTGAAGCCGAAGGGCGCGCTGTACCTCTTCCCGCGGCTCGACCCGAGCGTCTACAAGGTCAAGGACGACCGTCAGATGGTCCTCGACCTGCTGCGGGCCGAGAAGATCATGGTGGTCCACGGGACCGGCTTCAACTGGCACGAGCCGGACCACTTCCGGATCGTGACCCTGCCGAACGCGAGCGACCTGGCGGACGCGGTGACCCGGATCGGCACCTTCCTGGACGGCTACAGCCAGCACTGACCCGGCGCACCTCGGCTGCGGCGGGTACCTGCCGGCAGCCCCACCCTCGGACCACACTCAACTTTAGATTGAATCTAAGCTAGGATGGATCCAGAGATACCTCAGGAGGCCGTCCCATGTACGAACCGATCCGCACGAAGTCGGTCCACCGGATGGCCGACGACCAGGATGCGTACCCGCACCGCTCCCGCGAGGAGGAGCTGGACATCCAGCTCGCCGGACACCTCGCCGCCCTCCTCGCCGTCACGGACGAGCTGGGCGACACGGAGGCCGGTGACCTCATCGCCCGGCAGGTCGCGCGGCTGCGCGGCGCGCCACCGGCCCGGCACGCGGGACTGAGCGGCTCGAACACCCCGTCGCTGCACCGGCGCGCCCACGCCCTCGCGGGCCGTGCCCTGGTCGTCGCCGCCTCCCGGGCCGACACGGCCGCCGCGATCCTCGCCGCCGAGCGCATGGACGCGCACACCGCGGCGCTGACCTCGCCCGAACTGGTCAGCGCCCCCTGACGGCCCCGGGCCGCGTGCCGGGGAGGCGCGCGGCCCGGGTGCCACACTCAGCAGCCGAGCTCCTGCATTCGAAGGCCCCTCGACCACGAGGGGCCTTTCCGTGCGTGAGGGGGCGTCCGTGCTCCACTCCGGCGCTGTCGCGAAGGCCATCGGGTGAAGTGGCCGCCGCACCCGTCATCACACCGCCGACCTGTGCGTTCCCGCCGTGCGGGCCTGTCGGACCGGCGCGGGCGACGGGGCGGCGCGGGCGACGGGGCGGCGCGGGCGACGCACCGGCGCGGGGGCGAGCCCGGTGGCCGGGCTAGGACGCCGTGAACACCGCGTCCGCCACGACGCACTCGACGGCGCCGTCGACCGGAGCCCCGCCGACCGACGCCGCCGTCGCCGTACCGCCCGGCGCCAGGTCGTCGACGAACGCCGCCCCGCTCGCCTCGACCGTCCCGTCCTCACCCAGGAACTCGACGGTCACCAGGTAGCTGCCCTTCGCCTCCGCCCGGCTCGTCACCAGCAGCTCCGCCACCGGCTTGCGGGTCCCCGGGTCCGTCCGGCAGAGCGAGACCGCCACGTCGTCGGCGGGGAACCGCATGTCACGGTGGTTCTCCCCGTACGCATGGATGAAGAGCCCCAGCATCCCCAGCGGGACCAGCACCACGGCCGCCCCCACGGTCACCAGCAGCACGATCGCCCAGCGCGGCATCCCGCCACCCCCTCCCCAGAGGCGATCACCGTACATGGGGGCCGCCGCATCCGGTTCTGTACCGGGATCACCACTTCACCCACCGTCCACCCAACTCCCCCTGGAATGAGGGCTTCCGCGAGCAACCTGCCCCCGTGAGACGCATCCTGGGAATCGTCCTCGCCGTCCTGCTCCTGGGCGGCGTGGCCGCCGTCCTCGTGGCGGGCGGCGACAAGGACAAGGGCACGGCAACGAAGACCGTGCGAGGAGTGATCGGGTCGGAGAAGGCGGAGTTCTTCGCCGACCCGAAGGTCGTGAAGGCCCTGGCCGACAAGGGCTTCACCGTACGGACGGAGACCTCAGGGTCCTGGGACATGGAGGAGCTGCCCCTCACGGGCTACGACTTCGCGTTCCCGTCCTCCAAGGCGCCCGCCGACGAGCTGCGTTCCCGGCAGAACGTGAAGGGCGCCGCGCTGCGGCCCTTCTACTCGCCGCTGGTCGTCGTCGCCCATCGCGCCGCCGCCGAGGTCCTCGCCGACAACGGCCTGGCCGAGCTCGGCTCCGGGGGCCAGACGGGCACCCTGCTCATGGACCCCTACCTGAAGGCCGCGAAGGCGGACAGGACCTGGCAGCAGCTCAAGGGCGCGAGCGGCCACCCGGAGCTGAGCGGCACGGTCTTCATCACCTCGACCGACCCCGTCGCCTCCAACTCCGGCGCCCTCTACCTCGCCGCGGCGAGCTATGTCGCCGACGGCGGCAAGGTCGCCGGCGACGAGGCGGCCGTGGACCGCACGGCGCCGCTGCTGCGGAAGCTGATCGGGGTCCAGGGCGCCCAGCAGTCGAGCTCCGACGCACCCTTCCGGGACTTCGTCAGCGGCGTCGGCAATCCGCTGGTGCTCGTGTACGAGTCCCAGGTGGCCTCCCCGCTCCTGGCGAAGCAGCAGATGGGCGATCTCGTGGTGCTCTACCCGGACACCACGGTGATCAGCGACCACACGCTGGTACCACTCACCGACAACGGCCGGACCCTCGGCGAACTCCTCACCTCCGACCCGGAGTTGCGCAAGCTCGCGGTGCGTCACGGCTTCCGCCCGCAGGGCGCGGCCGCCGAGTTCACGGCCGCGACCGCGGACCTCAGGGACCGCCTCAACCAGACACTGACCGGGGTCCGCCAGGCGCCCGTGCCCACCAGCGAGGTGCTGCACGAGATGGCACAGCGGGCCCGCAACCAGGGGGACTCCGCATGACCACGCCCAACGACCCTGCCACCGCGCAACTGATCCTCACCCCGCCGGAGCCGGTGCCCCCGGTCCGTACCGAGCAGGCCTCCGGCCTGGTCCCGCTGGACGAGTCCGTCGTCACGGAGATGAGCCGGCGCGCGGTCGAGTACGTCGGCTCGCTCGCCGGGCTCGACACCCGCTCGCCCGAGTTCGCGGGCCGTATCGGGGAGATCGCGGCGCTCGGGGCGGGCGAGATGCGCAGCGCCGCCGCCCAGTCGAACCGCATGCTCGACCGGACGGTCCGTTCGCTCGGCGAGGGCGGCGGGGACGCCCGGTCCCGGGTCGGTACCTCGCTCGTCGAGCTGCGCCGCACCGTCGAGGACCTCGACCCGCGTGACACCTCCGGGAAGGGGGCGCGCCGGTTCCTGTCCAAGCTGCCGGGCGGCAACAAGCTGCGCGACCACGTCGCCAGGTACGCCTCGTCCCAAGGGACGCTGACCAAGATCGTGGGCGCGCTGCGCGGTGGCCAGGACGAGTTGCGCCGCGACAACGCGGCTCTGCAGACGGAGCGGGCCCGGCTCTGGGAGACCATGGGCAAGCTCCAGGAGTACGCGGTGCTCACCGAGGCCCTCGACGGGGCCGTCGAGGAGCGCATCGCCCTGACCACGGACCCGGCCGCGGCGGACGCGCTCCGCTCGGACGTGCTCTTCCCGGTCCGCCAGAAGCACCAGGACCTGCTGACCCAGCTTGCCGTCTGCGCCCAGGGGTATCTGGCCATGGACGTGGTCCGGCGCAACAACGACGAGCTGATCAAGGGCGTCGAGCGGGCGGCGACGACCACGGTCTCGGCGCTGCGGATCGCGGTCATGCTCTCCTCCGCGCTGGAGAACCAGCGCAAGGTGGCCGAGCAGGTCGATGTGCTCCGCTCGACGACCGAGGACCTGATCCGCGGGAACGCGGAGATGCTGGCGACGCAGAGCGGTGAGATCCAGCGCATCGCGGCGGACCCGGCGGTGGGCGCGGAGACGCTGCGCGCGGCGTTCCAGCAGATCTACCGGACGCTCGACGCGATCGACACGTACAAGGTCCAGGCGACCGAGTCCATGGCGGCGACGGTCGAGTCCCTGACCGCCGAACTCCGGTCGGCAGGCTCGTATCTGGACCGTACCCGCCGCACGAGCGCCCTGGAAGGCGGCCTCGGATGAGATCCCTCCGCCGCCGTGCCACGGCCGCCCTCGCCCTTCTGGCCACCCTGACGATGGCCGCCTGCACCGCCGACGGCACGGCCCCCGGCGGTACGGGGGACGACGGCGCCGCCTCCCCCCGTACGCTGCGCGTCCTGGCCTCCTCCGAGCTCGCCGACATGGAGCCGGTCCTCGAAGAGGCCCGGAAGGCGACCGGGGTCACCGTCGAGCCGACCTACGTCGGCACGCTCGACGCCGTCGAGCAGATCGCGTCCGGGGACGCCGAGAAGGCGTACGACGCGGTCTGGCTCTCCTCCAACGACTATCTGCGGCTGCGCCCCGACACCGCGAAGAAGATCACCGGCGAGACGCCGGTCATGACCTCGCCGGTCGCGCTGGGCATCCGCCCGGCGGCCGTGACCCGCCTCGGCTGGGATCCGCGAAGGTCACCTGGTCGCAGATCCACCAGGCCGTCGCCGAGAAGAGGCTCGGGTACGGCATGACGGACCCGGCACGGTCCAACTCGGGCTTCTCCGCCCTGGTCTCCATCGCCTCCGGTCTCTCCGGCGCGCAGTCCGCGCTCACCGAGAAGGACGTCGCCGCGGCCACGCCGAAGCTCAAGGAGTTCTTCGGCGGCCAGAAGCTGACCTCGGGCTCCTCCGGGTGGCTGGCGACCGCCTGGTCCCGCCGCACCGACGTCGACGCGCTGATCAACTACGAGTCGGTGCTGCTCAATTCGCCCGAGAAGCTCACGGTCGTCCGCCCCGCCGACGGTGTGGTCACCGCCGACTACCCCTTCACCCTCCTCACCTCCGCGAGCGCCGACGCGAAGCAGGCGGCCGCGCGCCTGACCGCGCATCTGCGCACACCCACCGCCCAGCGCATGATCACCAACCGGACTCTGCGCCGTCCGGTGGTCCCCGGTGTGGAGCTCGCCGAGCCGCTCACCGCCGACCAGCGCCGCGAGCTGCCCTTCCCCGGCAGCCGCGCCGTCGCCGACGGCCTCCTCGACGCGTACGAGAACAAGCTCCGCCGCCCTTCGCGCACGGTCTACGTCCTCGACACCTCGGGCTCGATGGCGGGCGACCGGCTCCCCCGGCTGAGGTCGGCGCTCGCCGAGCTGACGGGCGACTTCCGGGACCGCGAGACGGTCACCCTGATGCCCTTCGGCTCCTCGGTGAAGCGGAACGAGGTCCGTACGTACACGGTGGACCCGGCCGCCCCGGACAAGGCCATCGAAGCCATGCGGGCGCAGGCGAGCGGGCTCACGGCCTCGGGCGGCACGGCGATCTACTCCAGCCTGAAGGAGGCGTACTCCCAGCTCGGCAGCGGCACCGGCGACGACACGTTCACATCGATCGTGCTGATGACGGACGGCGAGAACACCGACGGCGACCCGGCCGGCGCGTTCGACGCCTTCTTCAGGAGCCAGTCGCCCGCCCAGCAGCGTACGCCGGTCTTCCCGATCCTCTTCGGGGACTCCGACCGCGCCGAACTCGACCACATCGCGACCCTCACCGGCGGCCGGCTCTTCGACGCGAACAAGGGCTCGCTGGACGGAGCGTTCGAGGAGATCCGTGGCTACCAGTAATCCGGTCCTGCGGTTCCTGGAGTCCCGCAAGAACCTCACCGGCAGCGCCTGCGGCATCGTGGGGCTCGCCCTCTCCCTCACCGGTGCGGCCGGGTCGCTGTGGCCGCTGGTCGTCGTCGGCCTGTACGCCGCAGGCGCGCTGATCGCCCCGCCCGAACGGCCGCCCGCCCCGGCGTTCCCGGACGCGGCGGAGCAGCTCGACGCCCTGCGGACGGACTTCGCGACCCTGCGGGAGTACCTCACCGAGGTGGAGCTGCCGCCGGCGGCGGCCGACCGTCTCGCCGGGCTGGACGAGCTGGTCGAGGCGCTCCTCGCGCCGGGCTGGGTCAGCGACCCGGAGCACCTGCACGTCCTGGCGCGCGCGGTGCGCCAGGACATTCCGGAGGCGGTGGACACGTTCGTACGGACCCGCTGGTGGCACCGGGTCACGCCGGGTTCCGAGGCTCCCGAGACCCATCTGGAACGCCAGCTGGCCGCGCTCCACGAGGAGGCATCGGTGATCGCCGCCGCCCTTCAGGACGCGGAGGCGATCCGGCAGCAGACGCACACGCGCTATCTGGAGGAACGCGGAAAGTCCTGACCTGACACGTCTCCGTGGCATGACCGGGGAAAGATCCACATCAGCCCGTCACGATCGGTTATGTTCCGGCCATGACCATGGCTCATGCTTCCTCCCCCCGTTCCGCCTCCCGCCGCACGGTCCTCACGGCCCTGGCCGCGGCGGCGACGGCGGGCTCCCCGCTGCTCGCCCAACTGGCCACCGCCACCGGCGAACGCGGTGGAGACCGAGTACCCCTCGAACACCGCGCTCTACCGCGAGCTGGCCGGCCAGGAGGGCACCACCTTCAGCCGCCGTTTCCGGCGCCACGAGCAGTTCGACACCTCGACGACCACCGTCGCCCCGTTCCGGCGCACCGCGATCCTCGCGCTGCACGGCGGCGGCATCGAGGTCGGCACCAGCGAACTCTGCCTGGGCATCGCCGGCTACAGCCCGGCCGACGCCGCGGGCGCCCCGGTCCTGCCGACCACGCACGACTACTGGATGTTCGAGGGCCTGCTCTCCGCCGGCAACAGGGACCTGCACGTCACCTCGAAGAACTGCGACGACCATGTCGCCCTGGCGACGGCGGCGGGCCATCTCAACGTACTCAGCCTGCACGGCTGCACGTTCGACCAGCTGCAGCTGCCCACAGCCACGTACCCCCCGGCCGGCGACCGCCGGATGGCCGTCGTCGGCGGCCGCAACAAGGCCTTCCGTACGGCACTGGTGACGGAGCTGAACGCGGCCGGCTTCCCGGCGATCGACTCCCTCGCGCCCGCCTGGGCCACGCTGCTCACGGAGTACAACGGAGACCACGCGGCGAACCCGTGCAACCGGACCATGCTCGGCATGGGCGCGCAGCTGGAGCTCACCACCGAACTGCGCAAGAGCCTCTTCGACGACCCGGACAGCCGGGGCGGCCGGGCGAGCAGCTGGAACGGCGACTTCGTGAAGTTCCGTGACGCGTGCCGCCGGGCGATCGCGACGGTCGAGGCCGGTCAGCCGCTGCTCTGAGGCGGACCCCGCGGACATGCACCGGCCCCCGGAGCCGTGAGGGGGCTCCGGGGGCCGGTGTGCGTCGCGGCGAGCCGTTCGTGACCCCACTGGTCAGGGCGGTGTTCGGGGCGACTCGCCACGAGTCTTCGGTGGTACCTCAGGGGTGGTACCTACTGGGGGTACGGGCTCAGCCCAGGCGCTCGACCAGCGCGCGGTACTCGTCCCACAGCTCCTTCGGCGTGTGGTCGCCGAAGGTGTTGAGGTGCTCGGGGACCAGGGCGGCCTCCTCGCGCCAGACGTCGCGGTCGACCTTGAGCAGGAACTCCAGGTCCTCCGCCGGCAGGTCCAGGCCCTCGGTGTCGAGCGCGTCGGCGGTCGGGAGGATGCCGATCGGGGTCTCGACGCCCTCGGCCTTGCCCTCCAGGCGCTCGACGATCCACTTCAGGACGCGGCTGTTCTCGCCGAAACCGGGCCAGACGAACTTGCCGGCCTCGTTCTTGCGGAACCAGTTGACGTAGTAGATCTTCGGGAGCTTGGACTGGTCCGCGTTCGCGCCGACCTTGATCCAGTGCGCCATGTAGTCGCCCATGTTGTAGCCGCAGAACGGCAGCATGGCGAACGGGTCGCGGCGCAGCTCGCCGACCTTGCCCTCGGCGGCGGCGGTCTTCTCGGAGGCGACGTTCGCGCCGAGGAAGACACCGTGCTGCCAGGTGAAGGACTCGGTGACCAGCGGCACGGCGGAGGCGCGGCGGCCACCGAAGAGGATCGCCGAGATCGGCACGCCCTTCGGGTCCTCCCACTCCGGGGCGATGGTCGGGCACTGGCCGGCCGGGACGGTGAAGCGGGCGTTCGGGTGGGCGGCCGGGGTCTCGGACTCCGGCGTCCAGTCGTTGCCCTTCCAGTCGGTGAGGTGCTTGGGCAGCTCCTCGGTCATGCCCTCCCACCAGACGTCGCCGTCGTCGGTGAGCGCGACGTTGGTGAAGACCGAGTTGCCCCAGAGGGTCTTCATGGCGTTGGCGTTGGTGTGCTCACCGGTGCCGGGGGCCACGCCGAAGAAGCCGGCCTCGGGGTTGATCGCGTAGAGGCGGCCGTCCTCGCCGAAACGCATCCAGGCGATGTCGTCGCCGATGGTCTCGACCGTCCAGCCGGAGATCGTGGGCTCCAGCATGGCGAGGTTGGTCTTGCCACAGGCGGACGGGAAGGCGGCGGCGACGTACTTCGCCTCGCCCTGCGGCGGGGTGAGCTTCAGGACCAGCATGTGCTCGGCGAGCCAGCCCTCGTCACGCGCCATGACGGAGGCGATGCGCAGCGCGTAGCACTTCTTGCCGAGCAGGGCGTTGCCGCCGTAGCCGGAGCCGTACGACCAGATTTCGCGGGTCTCGGGGAAGTGCGAGATGTACTTGGTGGAGTTGCAGGGCCACGGCACGTCCTCCTGGCCCTCGGCCAGGGGAGCGCCCAGGGTGTGGACGGCCTTCACGAAGAAGCCGTCGGTGCCGAGCTCGTCGAGGACGGCCTGTCCCATGCGGGTCATGGTGCGCATCGAGGCGGCGACGTACGCGGAATCGGTGATCTCGACGCCGATGGCGGAGAGCGGGGAGCCGACCGGGCCCATGCAGAAGGGCACGACGTACATGGTGCGGCCCTTCATCGCACCGCGGAAGATGCCCTGCTCACCGGCGAAGATCTCCTTCATCTCCGCGGGGGCCTTCCAGTGGTTGGTCGGGCCCGCGTCCTCCTCCTTCTCGGAGCAGATGAAGGTCCGGTCCTCGACGCGCGCGACGTCGGACGGGTCGGAGGCGGCGTAGTAGGAGTTCGGGCGCAGCGTCGGGTCGAGCTTCTTGAACGTGCCCTTGGCGACGAGCTCCTCGCACAGGCGCTCGTACTCGGCCTCGGATCCGTCGCACCAGACGATGCTGTCCGGCTGCGTGATCCCGGCGATCTCGTTCACCCAGGCGACCAGTTCCTGGTGCTGGGTGGGGACGGCGGTGGTGGGAGCCGCGTTCTCGCGCGCCACGATTGCTCCTTGATGAGGGGTTTTTAGATGTCTGCCCCGTGGGGGCTGCGACCCGGATGCGTCGTAGCTGCTCATCCGGTGCCGACCACACTCATTTGATCATCCGACGCAAGTGCCCATATGTCCAGAGGGCCGCCCACGTGAGCATCGCCACTCCCGTTGGGGACCTACGGGTGCGTAGGTAGCATTCGTCTCATGACTTCAGCCATGCCCTCGGTGAACGAGATCGAGCAGTTCGTGAAGCCACGGCTCAGAGGCTGGCTGCACGCCGGGATGTTCCCCGCCGTGATCGTCGCGGGGGTGATCCTGGTCGCCCTCGCCGACTCGCCACGGGCCCGGATCGCGTGTGGCGTGTACGTCCTCACCGCCTGCCTGCTCTTCGGCATCAGCGCGCTCTACCACCGCGGCACCTGGGGACCGCGCGGCGAGGCGATCCTGCGGCGCCTGGATCACGCCAACATCTTCCTGATCATCGCGGGCACCTACACCCCCCTGACCCTGCTGCTCCTGCCCGACTCGACCGGGCGCCCGCTCATGTGGGCGGTCTGGATCGCCGCGGCGGCGGGCATCGCCTTCCGGGTCTTCTGGGTCGGCGCCCCTCGCTGGCTGTACACGCCCTGTTACATCGCGATGGGCTGGGCGGCGGTCTTCTTCCTGCCCGACTTCATGCGAGCCGGTGGTATCGCCGTCCTCGTCCTGGTGATCGTCGGCGGCCTGCTCTACAGCGCGGGCGGGGTCATCTACGGCCTGAAGCGCCCGAACCCGTCCCCCCGCTGGTTCGGCTTCCACGAGGTCTTCCACTCCCTGACGCTCGCGGCCTTCATCGTCCACTACGTGGGCATCTCGCTGGTCGCCTACGACGCCTGAGCCGACGGGCCGCAAGCACCCTCAGGGTGCTCCCGGCGCGCCGAGCGCACCCCTGACGACCTGGCCCGATTCCGGATTGTCCGCGCACCCGTACACCCCGTGCGGGCAGTAGTCCGTGAACGTCTGGTAGACCGGCCGGTGCCGCGCGAACCAGTCGAGCATCCCCCGTACGTAGCCCGGATTGTCTCCGTTGCGGAAGAGCCCCCACTCCGGGTACGAGACGGGCTTGCCGTGCGCCGCCGCGAACCGCACATGGTGCGCGAGCCCGAACTCCTCGGTCACCTGCTCCTCGAACCCGATCCCCTCGGGCTGGTCGTACGCGTCGAGCCCGATGATGTCGACGTACGCGTCACCCGGGTAGCACCGCGGCCACTCGACGGCGTCCCGCCCCCGGCTCGCGGTGAAGTCGAAGCGGAACCGCTGCCCCGGCACATCCCGCAGCACGCCCACGACCCGCCTCCAGTACGCCTTCCAGGCCTCCGGGTCGGGCCCGCAGCGATGGCTGTAGGTGGTGCCGTTCATCTCCCAGCCCAGGACGAGGACGGCGTCGGAGAGCCGGTGCGCGACGAGCCGCTCCCCCAGGGTGCGGAAGTGCCCGTCGTACGCGCCCGCCGCCCCGCTCCTGAGACCCGCCCTGACCTCCTCGTCCGGCAGCCCTTCCTCGCTGCGGTCGAGCAGCGGCACGTTCAGGACGAAGAGCCGCCCGGGCCGTTCCTCCTTCCACCGCGCCCAGGGCTCGAAGAGCGCGGGATGCCCCTCGATGTTCGACCAGCGGTCGCCCGGCAGATAGGTGTGCCCGACGGTCAGCGACGTCCCGCCGAGCCAGCGCTGCACCTCGGCGATGCGCCGCACCCCGGCCGCGTCGGAGCCGGTGAAGAACCCGGACGGCACGTCCGGCCGCTCCGGCACGGGAGCGGGCGCGCGGCCCCCGGGCGCGAGCCGGTCGGTGGGCAGGAGGACGAGCGCGAGAACGGCCGCGAGCAGCACCGTCAGTGCGGCCCGCGGCCAGGAGGGAAGGGTCACGTCAGCTGGTCCAGAAGTCCCACCACCGGGTCAGGATCAGCATCCCGATGATCCCGATGTGCAGCACCGGCAGCGCGAAGGTGAAGTCCTCGAAGAACCCCTTCACCGCGGCGGGCGCCGGCAGCACGCCCGTACGGACGTTGTGCGACGTCACGTACCAGAACATGACGAGCGTGGCGGTCCAGGCCAGGCAGCACCACAGACAGAGCGCGTTGATCTCGTACAGCGACTGCTGCATCAGCCAGGTGCAGAACCCGACGCCGAAGAGCATCCCGGCGTTGAGCCCGAGCCAGAACCAGCCGCGGTAGCGGGCCCCGGCGAGCAGCCCGGCCCCGATCGCGACGACCATCCCGTACGTCACGAGACCGAGCATCGGGTTCGGGAACCCGAACACCGCCGCCTGCTCGCTCTTCATGATGTTGCCGCAGGACACGACCGGGTTGAGGCTGCAGCCCGGCTGGAAGTCCGGGTCCTCCAGGAGCTTGAACTTGTCGATCGTGATGACCCAGCCGGCCAGCACCCCGGCCGCCCCGGTGATCACGAGCAGCAGGCCGAGGGCCCGGCTCGCGCCGACCGCCCCGGCGCTCTCCGGGGAATCCTCCTGCCGCTGGCCGGGAACCCCGCCGCGTACGTTCACCGTCGCCATGCCGCCACCCCCTCTCCGCCGCTCTCCGCTCAGCCCTGCAGACGCCGCACCGGCAGCAGGACGTGCGCCGCGGCGCCGACGACCTGGTCGTCGGTGACGAAGCTCTTCAGCCGCTCCTCGGTGACCGCCTCGCCGGGCACGGCGTCGGGCCAGGGGCGCACCGAGCAGATCAGATAGACGTGCCCGTTCTCCTTGGCGGCCGTCTCCCACTCCACGGGCACCGGGCACTGCGCCTTCATGAACGGCAGCGTGAGCACGGCCCGCTGGGCCTCGACGAGCAGATGGGCACCGGTCGAGCGCTCCAGCGAGGCGTCGACGACCCGGTCCCCGAGCGGCAGCCCCATGCCTTCGAGGGCGGCCCGCATGGCTTCCTCACCGGCCTCGGGGCCGTCACGGCCGTCCCCGAGGGAATACACCATCAGAAAAGGAGTGACGGGGGTGTCGTCGGTGGGACCGATGGTCCACGGAACGACGGTGAGCGTTCCCAGCGGATTGTCGCTGCGCGCCGCGGAAACGGCGGAGGGAGAAGTCATGGACCCGGATGCTAGTCGTCGAACAGCCGCCTTCCCGCGCTGAATTCACTCGATCGGCCGACATTCCACCCGCTGGCATTTCCCTCGCAACGAAGTCGGGTTTCCATCGTTGTGCCCTGAGGGCATTCTCCGACCACTTGGAGATCACTCATGATCGTCCCGCGCCGCGTCGCACTGCGGTCCCTCTTCACCCTGGCCGTCGCCGCCTTCACCGGCGGCGCCCTGGCCCGCATCGCCGCCACACCACGCGAGGGCCGGCCCCCCGCCTCGGGCGACACGGCCGAGCAGCCGTTCGGGGCGCCCTTCGACGAGATGTACCGCGGGCGCCACATCCGGAGCCTATCCGGCCCTTCGGGCGAGCCCCTGGTCCTCGTCGACGGCCGGCCGCTCCATCTGATGCGCCGCGCCGACGGCGGCTTTCTCACCCCCATCGACCACTACGAGTCCCATGCGACACCACTGGCGGCCGCCCGGGCGGCGGTGGACGGACTGGGGTCCGAACCGCTGACCCGCTACGCCGCCGCCCACGGCGTCCACCAGGGAGGGAGCCCGCGTGGCGTACACACGTAAGAACCAGCGCGATCTGACGAGCGCCGAGCGGAAGAAGTTCGTCGCGGCCGTCCTGGAGCTCAAGCGCGCCGGCACGTACGACGACTTCGTCCGTACGCACATCGACTACTACGTCGCCGACGGGGACAACCGCCTGCGCGTGGCCCATATGACGCCCAGCTTCCTGCCCTGGCACCGCAAGTTCCTGCTGGAGTTCGAGCGGGCGCTGCGCCGGATCGACCCGACCGTCACCGTGCCGTACTGGGACTGGACCCGGGACAACACCCCCGCCGCCTCCCTCTGGAGCGAGGACTTCCTGGGTGGCAACGGGCGCCGCGAGGACCTCCAGGTGATGACGGGCCCCTTCGCCTACGGGGGCGGGCGGTGGACGGTCAAGCACGGCATGACCGAAGGCCGCTTCCTGACCAGGGACTTCGGCCGCCCCCGGGACCCGATCACGCTGCCCACGAAGGCGCAGCTGGACGAGGTGATGCGGGAGACCGTGTACGACGTCGCGCCCTGGAACTCCACGAGCGGGGCGGGGTTCCGCAACGCGCTGGAGGGCTGGGCCCCGGGCCGGGGCAACGAGCGCTTCCGCATCCACAACCGCGTCCACCGCTGGGTCGGCGGCCTGATGCTCGGCGGCGCCTCCGTCAACGACCCGGTCTTCTGGCTCCACCACTCCTTCGTGGACCTCCTCTGGTCCCGCTGGCAGCAGCGCAACCCGCGGGCCGGCTACCTCCCCACCCACCCGCCGCAGCTGGGCGAGTCCCAGTACCGCCGGATCGCGGCCCGCGACGAGAAGATGGGGCCCTGGCAGGTCACCCCGGCCGAGATGCTCGACCACAGCGCGATCTACCGGTACGCGTGACAGAAACGTCCCCCCGGCCACTGGGCCGGGGGGACGTCGTTGACGCGCGAGGGGGTTCAGCCGCCGTAGCCGCCGTCGCGGTGGTCACCGTGACCGTCGACGTTCGCGCACTGGTTGCCGAACGCCGGGTTGATCAGACCGATGACCGTGACGGTGTTGCCGCACAGGTTGACCGGCACGTGAACCGGGACCTGGACGGCGTTGCCCGAGCCGACGCCGGGCGAGTGGGCGGCGACACCGTGGGCGCCCGAGTCGGCGACGGCCATGCCGGCTCCGCTGAGGGCAACGGCACCCGTGCCGGCGAGAACAGCGGCAGCCTTCGCGATGCGAGACATCAAGAACTCCTTGGACGTGGAAAGGCGACCGCGAGAATGACGGCCGACATTCCCGTTCAACGCCGAAATGGCGCACGGGTCACGGCCTTTACGCCGGACGGGACTGAAAGTGAGGGAAGGCCCGCAGACCCGGTGGGTCCGCCCGCCGTCGGATACGACGGAACGGGCCCCGGATCTGCGGGCCACGGCCATGCGACCAGCCTTCCGTTGTAACGAGCAACGACCCCTCGGGTGGCGGGGAAGAATCGTGTCTTCACCCGCCGGGCCATTGGTCGTACGAAAGAACGCCGTCAGGCCGTCGGCTGCGCCAGACCCAGCTGGGAGTCCAGCGCTCCGCGCAGCATCGGAGCGACGACACCGACCTCCGGCACCGCGAGGTCCGGCAGCCCGAGCCGGTCGCCGCGCGGCGCGACGACCGGGTTGCCGACCGTGGCGCCGGGGGTGGACGCCGCCATCTCCGAGCGCGGGGTGGTGAAGAGGGCCTTGCCGGGCTCGCTGCCCTCGACGACCTCGGGCAGCGGGGCGGCGAGGACGGTCTGCGGGAGCGTGCTCGTGAACGGCACCCGGGGCAGGCTGACGTCCGGCAGCAGGCCGGCCTGTCCCTCCTGGAAGCCGGTGGGGCCTCCCGGCACGGGCAGGGGCACCCCGCTGGCGACCGTGGGGGCGTCCATCGGGATCACCGGCTCCAGTCCCTGGAGCGGAACGACGACCGGCGCGTCGGCGGCGACGGCGGGGGAGGCCATGGCCGCGGAGGCGAGAGCGGTCATGAGGATTCCCATGCCGGCGTGAGAGCGCAGATTCATGACTGCGTAGGCCCTTCAGAGCAAGTGTCGACGGTACTGAGGTACTGCGCCCTGAGAACGAGCACGACGGAGAGAACGTCGCGAAATTCCCCTGAGTGCAGCAACGTCGAAGACCCCCACCGGTGACAGTGGGGGTCTTGGTTGACGTGTCGTCAGTACGGGACGTCAGTGCCGGCGCTCACGCCGTCCGGCGCGCCCGGTGCCGACGATGTGCCCGGCGCGGAGGTAGACGATGGCACCGCCGATGATCAGAGCGGCGCTGACCGCCGCCGCACCCATCGTCACCGAGTCACTGCCGGTGTCGGGGAGGTGGGGCTTGTCGGGACCGTGCGACTCCCCCGGCCCACCGGGCCCACCGGGCCCACCGGGGTGGCTGGGCGACGTGGTCGGCGGCGTGGTCGGCGGCTTCGTGGGCGGAGTGGTCGGCGGCTTCGTCGGAGGCGTCGTCGGCGGCTTCGTGGGCGGAGTCGTCGGCGGCTTCGTCGGAGGCGTCGTCGGCGGCTTCGTGGGCGGAGTCGTCGGCGGCTTGGTCGGAGGCGTCGTCGGCGGCTTCGTCGGAGGCGTCGTCGGCGGCTTCGTGGGCGGAGTGGTCGGCGGCTTCGTCGGAGGCGTCGTCGGCGGCTTCGTAGGCGGAGTGGTCGGCGGCTTCGTCGGAGGCGTCGTCGGCGGCTTCGTAGGCGGAGTGGTCGGAGGCTTCGTCGGAGGCGTCGTCGGCGGCTTCGTAGGCGGCTTCGTAGGCGGAGTCGTCGGAGGCTTGGTCGGAGGCGTCGTCGGCGGCTCGGTGCCACCGTCGTCGTCCCCGTAACCGCCGGGCTCGTCCTCGGCCGGCTGCGCGCACAGGTCGCCGAGCTGCACGGAATGGCCGCACAGGTCCTCGGGGAGGGGGATCTCAAGGTGGTGGCCCGAGTCGGGTTCGGGCGAATCACCCGCACTGCTCAGGGAGCTCGCCGCCAGGGCGAGGCCTCCCGTCAGTGACAGGATGCCCGTCGTCGCCACCGCGGTGATCAGCTTCCGGCTGATGATGGATCGCATACCGATCTTCCTCTGGAGAAGGGAGAGACCGGCGGGGACCCCCCTCGCTCCGACCGGCCTGTCCACGCACTCAGTGCGTCAGTGACTGACGGACTGGTTACGGAACGTCAGGCTCAGGGACACCAGGCAACGGCGCCGCGGACAGCGGCGCGAGGTCGAGCGCAGCCGCCCTCGGTCTCTCCATGGGCCGACCTTCCGTGAGGGGTCGGCGAGAGCCTAGGGAGCGGCACACCGAGGAAGCCTTGACCACACGGCAGCCGATCTGAAAATCATTCGATCAGCCGATCACTGTGGGTAGCGGCATGCGCCTGGCGAGAGCGTCCGCCCGGGCCAGGCGGAGCGAGGGTTCCATCCAGGAGGGTCGGGACCGCGTACGCGATCCGCCGCGCCGGAGAACGGCGCGGGTCAAGCAGTCCTGCCGAGGGCTGGTCAGCCGACCGGGAGGCCACCGAGCAGCGGGGCGTTCTGGGTCGTCTTGTTCAGCTGGTTGGCGGTGTCCCCCACAGTCTTGACCACGGAGCCGTCGGTGGTGCTGCTCAGCGCGTCCGTCTTCAGACCCTCGCTGGCGAGGGTACCGAGACCACCGTTCAGGCTGGTGGGCATCATCGCCTCGGTGGCCATGGCGGGCGCGGCGGCACCCAGAGCCATCACAGAACCGGCGACGATCGCGGCGACCTTGGTGGGCTTCATGAATCGAGTCCTTCCTCTTTGGCGTCACTGTGCAAGCAAGTCGCTTGCTGTACAGGCCTCTTGGCTGATTCCTGTACGCCGTTCTGCCTTCTGTAACGAGAGGTGCGCTCGCCGGAAACTCCGAGAGGAGGGATTTCTCTTCACTGCACTCGAATGACTGGACCCGGTGCTATTTCCGGATCGGATACCCGGACGCCGTGCCGTCCGGGGGAAACCGGGCGGCACGGCGACGGGTGGTGAGGCGGGACTACCAGAGGACGGGCAGGGCCACCTCGGGCAGGGCCACCTCCGGCGGTGCGACCTCGGGCAGCTCGACCTCCGGCACCTCCAGCTCCGGCAGCTCGGCCGGCAGCGCCGGCAGCTCGACGGGGAGCGCCGGGAGCGTCGGCAGCGCCGGCAGCCCGCCGAGCACCCCGGAGAGGACCGAGTTGATCAGCGAGGTGAGGGTCGCGGTGACCTGCGGCACGAGGCCGCCGACACCGCCGGTGACCGCCGCGAGCAGACCGGAGACCGCCTGCTGGACGGTGGCGAGGGCGTCGGAGATGACATCGGCGGGCGCCGCTTTCGCGGACGTCGTTCCGACGTCGGCCGAGGCCTTGGGGCGCGATGCCGGCGTGATGCCCTTGGCGGCGTCGACCGCCGTCGCGACCTTCGCCTTGAGCGCCTCGATCTCGGAGTGAGGCGTCTCGGCTGTCACGGCGGAGACGCGGGACGGGTGGTGTTCGTCGGCGACGGCGGTTCCGGCCGCGCCGAGGGTGAGGGCGGCGGTTATCGCCAGGACGGTGAGGCGGCTGCAAGCGAGGGGACGCATATGTGTTCCTTTTCCTTATGCGTCGGACAACATCTCCGCCACCGTGCGCTGCACACATAGCGCTCCGCAACACGAAGACTACGGAGCGCCACCCCCTCCGTTCGGGTGAATCCGCTGCCCTGACCTGGTCCTCCGAGGGGCGTGCGCCGTTGCACCGGGCGGCGCACGAGGGTGCGTCCGAATGATGCAGAAGGCCGGCGCGCCGCCCCGGGAAATGGGGCGGCGCGCCGGCCTCGGAAGGACCACGATCCGGCGTGCGAGATCAGAAGTTGGCGCAGGTGTTGCCGAAGGCCGGGTTCAGGGCGCCGATGACGCTGACGGTGTTGCCGCACAGGTTGAGCGGGATGTGGATCGGGACCTGGACGACGTTGCCGGACAGGACGCCCGGGGACTTCACGGCCGCGCCCTCGGCCAGGGAGTCGGCAGCGGCGACACCGGTGGCACCCGCGACGGACGCGGCGACACCCACGGACAGGACTACAGCCTTCGCGATACGGGACATGGAGAAGCGCTCCTCGATTGTTGACAGACCACAGAGACGGCGCGGACGGATTCGCCCGACTCCTTCAACAACGCTGCCGCAATTCATCGGTTGCTCTCCCGAACGGGTGACGTTCAACCGATCTTTGGGCCATAAGAGGGCCATTCGAGCGAGTGGCCGAACAATGGCGCAACACGCACAACGAGGAAACTGCCGAACAGGTACGGGAGTTAGCGTTTGTGAGCATCTAATGCTTACTATCGCCCGACGTCGGGGTTATAACGTTCCCGAGCGTCGCTTACGGTCCAGCCGCGCGGACACCCTTTTCGCACGGTCGACATCTTCTTCTCCCCCGGTCTTCACGGGTGTTCCCTTGCTTCTCTCATCAAAGCGGAGAACCTGTATGCGGAATTCAG
Source organism: Streptomyces sp. NPDC012508 (assembly GCF_042902595.1). Lineage (NCBI taxonomy): Bacteria > Bacillati > Actinomycetota > Actinomycetes > Kitasatosporales > Streptomycetaceae > Streptomyces > Streptomyces sp. NPDC012508. Next base: position 506,652 of record NZ_JBIBEO010000003.1, on the reverse strand, counting down.
CGGTTCGTGCTGTGCGCCGCGGCCTGTTGTGCGCCCTGTCGTGTGCGGCCCTGTCCGCCGCGCTGCCGGCCGCCTCCGCCGCGCCCCAGCCCAAGGAAGCCCCCCGCGTTGCCTTCGCCCCGCGGTACCAGGCGGTGCAGCACGGGGGGATCGTCCGCGCCGCCAACACCTCGGCCACGGCCGCCAGGAACGCCACCGACACGGGCACGCGCAACGACGGCTTCCCCATCGGGTACGTCGACGTCGACAGCGACCCCAACACCTACAACTCCAGCAGCGCCGAGGTCCGTGTTCCCGAGGGCTCCCGGGTCAGCTACGCCCGTCTCTACTGGGGCGGGAACCTGAAGGTCGGCGAGCAGAAGCCGCACAAGGACAACGGCCGGGTCCTGGTCGCCGAGCCGGGAGGCCGGTACAAGGCGGTCCTCGCGGACTCCACGATCGGCCACCGGACGGCGGACGGCGCCGACGCCTTCCAGGCCTCCGCGGACGTGACCGACCTCGTCCGCTCGGCCGGGGACGGGATGTGGACGGTGGCCCAGGTCAATGTGGCGATGGGCCGTTCGGCAGTGGGCGGCTGGGGCGGCTGGACGCTGGTCGTCGCGTACGAGAACGCCGACGAGCCGCTGCGCCGGCTGGCGCTCTGGGACGGCTTCGAAACGGTCGGTCCGAACAGCGGTGAGCTGCGGGTCGCGATGGGTGAGACGGACGTTCCGCAGGGTGCTTCCGGACAACTGGGAGTCGTCGCCTATGACGGCGACCGGGGTACTTCCGGGGATTACCTCGCGGTGGAGACGAGCCGCTCGAAGAGCGTCGCGCTCTCGGATTCCGCCAATTCCGCGGACGACGTGATGAACTCCAGCATCACCGATTTCGGCGCCGGTCGGATCGAACGACTTCCCGCTCATCAGAACACCCTGGGGTACGACTCCGACGTCTTCGATCTGGGGGGTGCGCTGCGCCATGGAGCCGACCGTTTCCACGTCCGCATCGGCGCCCGGCAGGACACCGTCTGGCTCGGGGCGCTCTTCCTCCAGGCGGACGTCCGGCTCTGACGTGCTGTCCTTCTCCGTTCTTCACGCGGTCCAGCCCGGTGACGGCGGGGTCGCGCGGGTCGTCGTCGACCTCGTGCGCGCCCAGCTCGACGCCGGCCTGCGGGTCGCCGTCGCGTGTCCGCCGGGCACGCCGCTGGCCGCGGCCGTCCGGGCCGAGGGAGCGGACCTGTTCGAGTGGCGGGCCGGGCGCGACCCGGGTCCCCGCCTCGTCCGGGAGACCCGCGACCTCGGGCGGGTGATCCGTACGGCCCGTCCCGCCCTGGTCCACGCGCACAGCGCCAAGGCCGGGCTGTGTGCCCGACTGGCTGTGCGCGGGCGGATCCCGACGGTGTATCAGCCGCACGCCTGGTCCTTCGAGGCGGTCGACGGCGCGGTCGCCGCGGCGGCCCGGCGCTGGGAGGGGTGGGCGGCGCGCTGGACGCACCGGATCATCTGCGTCAGCGAGGCGGAACGCCGTACCGGCGAGGCCGCCGGCATCCGCGCGCCCTGGTCGGTCATCCACAACGGTGTGGACGTGGCGCGGTTCGGGGCGCCGGCGCTCGCCGAGACGGACCTCGTCGCGGACGGCTCGGCCGACGGGCCCACCGTCGTCTGTGTCGGGCGGCTCTGCCGGCAGAAGGGGCAGGACGTCCTGCTCGCAGCCTGGCCCGCCGTCCTGGAGCAGGTGCCCGCCGCCCGGCTCGTGCTGGTCGGCGACGGGCCCGACGGGGAGCGGCTGCGGGCCGCGGCTCCGCCGTCGGTGCGGTTCACCGGAAACGTCGACGACACCGCGCCCTGGTACCAAGCGGCCGATCTCGTCGTCCTGCCGTCCCGCTGGGAGGGCATGGCGCTCGCGCCCCTGGAGGCGATGGCGAGCGGACGCCCGGTGGTCGTCAGTGATGTGGACGGGGCGCGCGAGAGCCTGCCGCCCGGCCACGAGCCCCTGTGCCTGGTCCCGCCCGAGGACCCGGCCGCCCTCGCCGCCGCCGTCGGCCGCCTGCTCGGCGGGCCGGAGCTGCGGCGAACCCTGGGCCGCGAGGCCCACGAGCACGTACTCAGCAGATTCGATGTGCGGCGCACCGGCGCGGCCGTCGCGGGCGTGTACCGCGAGCTGGCCGGAGTGCGGTGCACCGAGCACAGAGAGCCGATTTCGCCGTGACTACGGAAAGCACCAGCGTTCCTCCTTCACCGGGCCCCTGGCCCTCGGCGGTCCAGGGCCCGGCCCCCGGACTCGCCTCCCTCGCACCGCAGCGCGGCAGGCCGGACCGGCTGGCGCTGCCGCCGCGCCGGCCCGCGCCGCCACGGCTCACCGCCGTACCGCTGATCGCGGCCGACGGTCTCGCCGTGCTGCTCGCGGCCGCGCTGCTGCCCGAGCCGCAGCGCGGGCTCCGGCTGTTCCTGCTGGTCGCCGCGTGCGTGCTCGTCCTCAACGCCCACGCGGGCCTGCACCGGCCGTCCGGCGGCCTCACCTCCGTACTGGACGAACTGCCCGCACTCGCCTGGCGCGCCGGGGTGGCCTGGTGCGTGACCGCGGCGGCCGTCGCCGCGTACGCCCCGGCCCTGGCCCTCGGTCCGGGCGCGCTCTGCTCCGCGTACGCGGCACAGCTCGCCGCCGTCTGCCTGGCCCGTGCCGTGGTGCACGCCTTCAGGCGGCGCAGGGCCCGGACGCATCCGCGCTCGGCGCTGGTCGTCGGCGGTCCCGCCGCCGCGCGCAGGTTCGCGGCGGCGCTCGCGCAGCATCCGGAGTACGGCATCAGGCCGGTCGGGATCGTCGGGTCGCGGCCGGACGGGGAGCCCGGGCTTCCGGTGCTCTCGTCGGCCGAGGAGATCCATCGGGCGGTCATCCAGAACACGGTCCGCGACGCGGTCTTCCTGACGGACGACAGCAGTCTGGTGACGCTCTTCCAGCACTACGGCTGCGCCACCTGGCGGGTGGGCGGCCGGGACCAGGACGGGCCGATGGGCGACCATCTCTGGGGGTACGCCTGCCGTCGTCTGGTCCCGCTGGCCGAGCGGCCGGGGCAGGGGGCGAAGCGCGCGCTGGACGTGGTCCTGGCCGGCCCGGCGCTCGCCCTCGCGCTGCCCGTCCTGCTGCTGTGCGCGCTGGCGGTACGGCTCTCCGACGGGCCCGGGGTGCTCTTCCGGCAGGAGCGGGTGGGGCAGAACGGGCGGCTGTTCACGCTGCTGAAGTTCCGCACGATCCGCCCGGCCGACGAGACCGAGTCGGCGACCCGGTGGAGCGTCGCCGACGACCGGCGGATGGGCGCGGTCGGCAGCTTCCTGCGGAAGTCCTCGCTCGACGAGCTGCCGCAGTTGTGGAACGTGCTGCGCGGGGACATGAGCCTCGTCGGGCCGCGGCCCGAACGGCCGTACTTCGTCACACAGTTCAGCCGGATCCACGCCGGTTACGCGGACCGCCACCGGATGCCGGTCGGGCTGACGGGCCTGGCGCAGGTGCACGGGCTGCGCGGCGACACGTCCATCGAGGACCGCTGCCGCTTCGACAACCACTACATCGACCACTGGTCGCTCTGGCAGGACGTCCGGATCCTGCTGCGCACCGCGGCCGGCCTGGTCCGACCGGCGGGGAGCTGATGATGGCGACGGCGGCCTGGGTGCTGCCCGGGGCGGCCGGGACCGACGTACGGGACTGGGCGCGCCGGGCCGGGGCGCTGTCCCCGGTCCTGGCGGTGATCGCGCTGCTGCTCGTACCGGGCGGCGGCGGCGCCGAGGGCGGCACCGGCGGTACGGGGACGATCGCGGACGCGGCCTCGGGGCTGCTCGTGCTGATCTGCCTGGTGCGCGTGGTGCGCAGCGGGGCGCGGCCGTTGAGCCGCGCGGCGGCGGTCGTGATCGGGCTGCCGGTTCTCGGGATCTGTCTGGCGGCGATCACCTCGAACGATCCGGCGGCGAGCCTGCCGGGTGTCGCGCGGTACGTCCAGGTCTTCGTGCTCGTCCCGGCGGCCGTGCTGCTGATGATCCGCGACCGGCGGGACTTCGCGGTCGTCGCGTGGGCGCTGGTCGGTCTGGCGCTGCTCCAGGGCGCGGTCGGGGTCACGCAGTATCTGACCGGGACGGGCGCGTCGTACCAGGGCGAGGACATCCGGGCGGTGGGGACGTTCGGGCCGACGGACGTGATGGGGATGGCGACGGTCGTCTCGTACGGCCTGGTCATCGTCACCGGGATCGCGCTGGGGAGCGGACGGGGCCGGGCGCGGACGGCGGCGCTGGTCTGCGCCGGGCTGCTGTTCCTCCCTCTGGTGCTCTCCTTCAGCCGGGGCGCGTGGATCGCGACGGTGCTGGCGATCGCCATCCAGCTGGTGCTGTCGGGGCTGCGGCGGGCAGGGCGGGTGGCGCTCGTGGTGGGCGCCCTCGCGGTGGTCCTGGTCGGCGGTCTCGGGGTCGGTTCGGCCATGGTGAAGGAGCGGGTCGCCAGCATCACGCAGGTGGCGGGGGCTCCGGACCAGTCGGTGACGGACCGGTACACGATGTGGGCGGCGGCCGGTGAGATGTGGCGGTCGGATCCGCTGACCGGGGTGGGGCTCAAGGGATTTCCCGCGTACCGCGACTCGCACGCCTCGGTGGCGCTGTCGTCCGGCAGCGACACGGCGGGCGCGGGCGCCGCGTTCCGCCGGCAGCCGCTGCTCTCCCCGCACAACATGTATCTGCTGGTCCTCAGCGAGCAGGGCCTGCTGGGTCTGCTGGCCCTCGCGGGCAGCTGGGCGGCGCTGCTGGTGGGGGCGGTGCGGCGGCTGGGGCTCGTCGCGATCGGGCTGCTGTCGTGGCAGCTCATCGACTTCTTCTACGCGGACATCGGGGGGCCTTCGACGGTCCTGATGTCGGTCGTCCTCGGTCTCGCGGCCTGGTGGTCGCTGGCGGAGGTGAAACGTGCGTGACCCGTGGGGCGGGGAGCCCGAGTCCACGGACCGGGTGCCGCCTCCGGAGAGCTCCGGGGCCACCGGTACGCCCGTGTGGGCGGACCCCTGGTCCACGCCCGACCTCGCGCCGGGCGGCCGGCGCTGGGCGGGCACGACGTCCCCGGTCCCGGACGGCCTCGCGGCCCGGACCGGCCCGGGCCCTGCCCCCACCGCGGGCGAGGGCCCGGGGGCCGTGGCCGGCCGTTCGCCCGGTGGCCCGGTGGCCCGGTCCGCCGAGGGCCCTACGGGCCGAGCCGGTACCGACCGGAGCCACCCCGCGGGCGGGCCCGCGGCGGCTCCGCGGCTCGGGTCCGTGTCCGGCCACCGCGCCGGCCCGGCCCCGTCGGCCCCGCCGCCCTACGGCGGAGCCGCCGTACCCGGCACGACGGGTGCCGGCGGGCAACTCCCTCCGTCCGTCCCCCCGGTGCCGCCGCACCCGCCGTACGGCGGAGCCGACGACTCGGCGTCGAGCACCCTGCGGACCGGACCGGCGGACGCGCACGAGCGGTTCGTCCGGCACCAGCCGCAGACCGACGCGCGGGCCCGTCGGCCCCACGGCGGGGCCGCGGGCCCGGCAGCGGTACGTCCCGTCGGTCGCCCGGCGGCCACGAGCCCCGTCGGCACCCGCCCCGGTGCGGCCGCGACGGCCCTCCAGCCGCCGGCTCACCGGGCGGCGGACGCTCCGGCGGTGGTGGAGTATCCCGAGGACTGGCGGCCCCGTCCCCCACGTGACACGGGCGGCCGCGCCCCGGGCCGGGCGCGGCACAAGGCGCCGAAGTCCGCCGGTTCCCGCGGGTTCCTCGCTCGGGCCGCGGCCGTGACGGCCGGGCTCACCGCGGCGGGGGCCGTGCTCGGTCTCGTACGGGACCAGAGCCTGGCGCGCTACTTCGGTGCCGGGGCCGAGACCGACGCGTTCCTCGTCGCCTGGACCGTGCCCGAGTTCGCGTCGACGCTGCTCATCGAGGACGCGATGGCCCTCATCCTCGTGCCCGCGTTCAGCCGCGCCCTCACCCGCCGGGGCGCCGTCCGCGCCCTCGTACGCTCCACGCTGCCCCGGCTCGCGCTCGTCATGTCCGCCCTCGCCGGGGTGCTGATCCTCGCCGCGCCGCTCCTCGTCGCCGCCCTCGCGCCCGGTCTCCCCGACCCGCGGCTCGCCGTCGACTGCACCCGGCTGACCGCGACCTGCGTCCTGACCTTCGCACTCGCCGGCTACTGCTCCGCAGCGCTCCGCGCGCACGGCTCCTTCCTCCCGCCGGCCGCCATCTACGTCGCGTACAACGTCGGCATCATCGGCACGATCGTGGCGCTGCGCGAGCCCTTCGGCGTACGGGCGGCGGCGGCCGGGGTCGCCGTCGGGGGCGTACTGATGGTCGCGGTACAGGCGCCCTACCTCGTACGGGAGTTGCGCGGCAGGCAGCGGGGGCCACACGGCGAGCCGACCGGCGACGGGCGGCTCCTCGTGCTCGGCCTCATCGCCCCGGTCATCGCCTTCACGGTCTCCCGCCAGTCCCAGATCCTCATCGAACGGTTCCTCGCCTCGCCCCTGCCCTCCGGCGCGATCTCGCATCTGAACTACGCGCAGAAGGTGGCGCAGATGCCGATGATCCTCTCGCTGATGCTGTGCACGGTCAGCTTCCCCGTCGTCGCCCGCGCCATGGCGGCGGGCGACGCGGACGGTGCGCGCCGCCGAGTGGAGCGGGACCTGCTGCTCGCCGCCGTCGTCGTGCTCGTCGGCACCTCGATCGTCATCGCCGCCGCCCCCCAGATCGTCGAAGTCCTCTTCCAGCGCGGCGCCTTCGACCACTCCGACACCGCCGCGACCGCCGCCGTGATGCGCGTCTACGCCCTCGGCCTGCTGGGCCAGACGACGGTCGGCACGCTGGTCCGCTGCTACTTCTCCGCCTCCCGCCCGCTCTGGTACCCGGCCGCCGCCATGGCCGCCGGTCTCGCGGTGACGGCCGTCGCCGGGGTCTTCGGTGCCGGACTGTGGGGCGCCGTCGGCATCGCCGCCGCCAACGCCCTCGGGATCACGCTCACCGCCGTGATGATGCTGCTCGGCGCCCGCCGCCAGGCCATCCCGGTCCGGATCCGCTACCTCGGCGAGGGGCTGCTGCGGCTGGCCACCGCCGCCGCGTGGGCCACCGCCGCCGGCTGGCTGTGCTCGGTCCTGATCGAGCCCGCGGTGCTCTCCCTCGCCGTCGCGAGCGTGGTCTCGGTCGCCGTCTTCCTGCTCTTCCTCGCCTGCGCCGCCCGTGCGCCGGACATCCCTCCCCTCACCCGTACCGCGTCACGAAGGCTCGCCCATGCCCGCTGCCACGGCGCCCCGCACCGCCGCGATCCGTCGACTGCTGCCGAAGCCGCCCCCGTGGGTGGTGATGTACCACTCGATCGCCGACACCACGGATGATCCGTACCGGGTGACCGTCTCGCCGGTGCGCTTCGCCCGGCAGCTGCACTGGCTGAACGACCGGGGGCTGCGCGGTGTCTCCGTGCGCGAGCTGCTCGCCGCGAGAGCCGCGGGCCGCGCGAAGGGGCTCGTCGGTCTCACCTTCGACGACGGGTACGCCGACTTCGCCGACTCGGCCCTGCCCCTGCTGCGCCGCCACGGTTTCACGGCCACCGTCTACGTCCTGCCCGGCCGTATCGGCGGCGAGAACGCCTGGGACGACGACGGCCCGCGCAAGCCCCTGCTGACGGAGGACGGCATCGTGGCCGTCGCCGAGGCGGGCATGGAGATCGGTTCGCACGGACTGCGGCACGTCTCGCTGCCCACGGTCGACGCCGGGACGCTCGCCGAGGAGACCCGGCGCAGCCGTGAGCTCCTGGAGGAGATCACCGGCGGCCCGGTGGACGGCTTCTGCTACCCGTACGGGGACATCGACGCCCGCGCGGTGCGGTCCGTGCGGGAGGCGGGGTACCGGTACGGCTGCGCCATCGACCCGGGCCCGCTGACCTGCGCGCACGCGCTGCCCCGGGTCCACATCGACGAGCAGGACACCTCCTGGCGCCTCACCGCGAAGCGTCTTCTGCACCCGCTGCGCCGCCGCCACCCCCGCGACCTCGATGCCGGTTTCGCCGGTGCGTCCGGCCGCGACGCCGTCCGGGAGATGACATGAAGGTCCTCCACATCATCACCGGTCTCGGGATCGGCGGCGCCGAGCAGCAGCTCCGGCTGATGCTGCGTCATCTTCCCGTCCGCAGCGAGGTCGTCACGCTCACCAACCCGGGCCCGGTCGCCCGTGGCCTCGAGGCCGACGGGGTCCCCGTCACGGATCTCGGCATGACCGGCAACCGGGACATCGGCGCGCTCCCCCGCCTCGCGGGGCTCGTCCGCCGGGGCGGGTACGACCTCGTCCACACCCACCTGTACCGGGCCTGCGTGTACGGCAGGATCGCCGCCCGCCTCGGCGGTGTCCGTACCGTCGTGGCGACCGAACACTCCCTCGGGGACACGCAGATCGAGGGCAGGCCGCTGTCGGCGGGCACCCGCGCGCTCTATCTGGCCACGGAGCGGCTGGGCTCGGCGACGGTCGCCGTCTCGCCCAGCGTCGCCCGCCGGCTGGAGACATGGGGGGTGGCGCCGTCCCGTATCCAGGTCGTCCCCAACGGCATCGAGCGGGCCCGATTCGGCTTCGACGAGGACGCGCGCCGGATGACCAGGAAGCTGCTCGACCTGCCGGAGGACGCGTTCGTCGTCGGCGGGGTGGGCCGGCTCGCGCCGGGCAAACGCTTCGACCGGCTCGTACGGGCGGTGGCGTCGGTGCCCGGGGCCCGGCTGCTGCTGGTCGGGGAGGGCGAGGAGCGTGCTCGGCTCCTCGCCGTGGCGCGCGAGTGCGGGGCGGCGGACCGGGTGCTCCTCACGGGCGCCTGCGAGGACCCGCCGTCCGCGGACTCGGCCGACCCCGGTCTTCCGTCGCTGCTCGCGGCGATGGACGTCTTCGTCTCCACCTCCCCCGACGAGACCTTCGGGCTCGCGGTCGTCGAGGCGCTGGCCGCCGGGCTGCCGGCGCTGTACGTGGCGTGCCCGGCGGTCGACGACCTGCCGCCGGACGCGGCCCCAGGGGCCCGGCGGGTCGGCGAGTCCGTACCCGAGCTGGTCTCGGCGCTGCGCGGCATCCGCGACGCCCGGCTCGCCCGGCTGCCGCAGCCCGCCGCGGCACGCCGCTACGACATCGCGCACAGCGCCCGGCAGTTGATGTCCCTCTACGAACAGGCCGTCCACGGCACCCCTCTCCTCGCGAAGTGAGTCACCGATGAGCTCCCTGAGTCCCCAACGCTCCCGTCTCGTGACGGTCCTGCGCACCCCCCGCCGCTGGTGGGTGCTGCCCTCGTCCGTGCTGATCGGCGCGGTGCTCGGCGGCGGATACGGGGCCGTGAAGACCCCGCAGTACGCGGCCACGAGCTACGTCATCGTCGTCCCGGGCGAGAAGTCCGACCCGGCCGCCGCGCTCGGCTTCGCCCAGGCGTACGGAAGAGTCGCCACCGACATCGCGGTGACCGGCGACGCACAGGTGTGGGCGGGCGTGCCCGCCGCGACCCTGCGCGACAGCGTGCAGGCCGAGACCTCCCCCGACGCCCCGATGATCTCCCTCACCGCGCGGTCCGCCACGCCGGGCAAGGCCGTCGCCATGGCGGACGGTGTCGCCCGCGCCCTGATCCTCAACAGCACGCACGTCTCGGGGAGCACGGGCGTGAAGGTCGTGCAGTTCTCCCGGGCGACCAAGCCCGTGAAGCCCGTCTCTCCCTCGGCCCCGCTCTCGGCGCTGGTCGGAGGCTGCGCGGGCGGTCTGCTCGGCGGTCTGGCACTGCTCGTACGCCCGCAGCGCGCGGCGCGCACCGAGGCCCGGCATTCCCGGCCCGCCTCGGCCTCCGTCCCCGGCCCGGCGGTCGGCAAGACCCAGCCGGAACCGGCGCCGGAGACGGCGGGACGGGGGGCGGTGTGACGGGGGACGGCTGGAGAAGCGAGGTCTGCCGGGACGGTGCGGAGTTCGGCAGGCTCGGCGAGCGGTGGGCGTCGCTGTACGCCCGCTGCTCGACGGCCACGCCTTTCCAGTCCCACTCCTGGCTGCACTCCTGGTGGGTGTCGTACGGGACGCACGGCGCGCTGCGGGTGGTGCTCGTACGGCGGGAGGACGGCGAACTGGTCGCGGCGGCGCCCCTGATGCGCGCCCCGGGCCCGCTGCCCGTCCTCACCCAGCTCGGTGGTGCGATCACCGACTTCACGGACGTCCTGCTCGACGACGCCTGCCCCGAGGCCGCTACCGCGCTGGCCAGGGCGATGGCCGCAGCGGCGCGTGGCGCGGTGGTCGATCTCCGCGAGGTCCGGCCGGGGGCGTCGGCCGAGCGGGTGTTCGCCCGTTGGCGGGGGCCGCGCCGACGGCTCCCGGACTCGCTCTGCCTGGAGCTGCCCGCCCTGCCGATCGACGCCCTTCTCGCACGGATCCCCACGGGCAAGGCCCAGCAGCGGGTGCGGGCGAAGCTGCGCAAGCTGGACGCGCTCGGGATCGACGAGCGGATCGTGCCCGGGGACGAGGTGCCGGCCGCGCTCGGCCGACTTCTGAGGCTGCATCAGCTCCAGTGGCAGGGGCGTGGCGTGACCGCCGAGCACACCAGCGACCGGTTCGCCCAGCATCTCGCGCGGGCCGTGCGGCCGATGGTCGAGCGCGGGGACGCGCGGGTCACGGAGTTCCGGCTGGGTGGTGACGTCGTCGCGGCCGACCTGACCCTGATGTCGCCCCGGCTCGCGGGCGGATACCTCTACGGCGCGGATCCCGTGCTGCGCGCGCGGAAGATCGACGTGGCGACGATGCTGCTGCGCCACGGGGCCCGGGAGACCAGCGCGAGCGGGCGGGCCACGCTGAGCATGCTGCGGGGCAACGAGCCGTACAAGCAGCACTGGCGGCCGGAGTCGGTCCCCAATCAGCGGCTGATGCTGACGGGCCCGGGTACGGCTCCGCTGCTGTGGCTGCGCGCGGGCGCGGCGGACGGCAGGCGCTGGGCGGCGCGGCAGGCGCGGGAGCGGGCGTGGGTGGGGCGGGTGCTCGAACGGCTGCCGGTACGGCCGCGCGGCGGCGGAGGATGATCTCCTCCGCCGCCGCGCGGGGTTGTCGTCAGAAGGGCCAGGAGTCGCTGTCCAGGACGTTCTCCCAGGCGTCGTTGACCTCGGCCTCGACCTCGTCCTTCCAGTTCATGTCGACCTTGGGGACGCAGACCTGGTCACCGATCCAGCTCTGGACCCACGGACCGAGATTCACGGTCCAGCAGTTCTGCGCCGGGACGGGCAGGGGCTCGGGCTTCGGCTCGGGCTTGGGCTCGGGCTTCGGTTCCGGCTTCGGCTCAGGCTTGGGCTCGGGCTTGGGCTCGGGCTTCGGTTCCGGCTTCGGCTCAGGCTTGGGCTCGGGCTTCGGTTCCGGCTTCGGCGGGACCTCCGGCTTCGGCTCGGGCTTGGGCTCGGGCTTCGGCTCGGGCTTCGGTTCCGGCTTGGGCTCGGGCTTCGGTTCCGGCTTCGGTTCCGGCTTGGGCTCGGGGACCGCCGGGTCCTCGGGCTCCGACGGCAGCTCGGGAAGCTCGGGCTCGTCAGGGAGTTCAGGAATCTCCGGGAACTCCGGGAACTCCGGAATCTCCGGGAACTCGGGTACGTCCGGAATCTCCGGGAACCAGGGCTCCTCCGGAAGCTCCGGCAGCTCGGGCTCGGCCGGGATCTCGGGTACCTCAGGAACCTCAGGAACCTCAGGAAGCTCGGGCTCCGTCGGGACCTCCGGCACCTCCGGGACCTCCGGGACCTCCGGGACCTCCGGCTCGACACCCATCAGCATCTGCCGGAACACCTGCGAGGACTTCGGGTTGTTGTCGCACTGCCAGACGCCGTGCGGGCAGTAGTCCGTGATCGTGTGGTACAGCGGCTGGTGCTCGTCGATCCATTCGAGCATCCGCCGCATGTACTCGGGATTGTCCCCGTTCCGGAAGAGACCCCATTCCGGGTAGGAGATCTCCTTGCCGTGCTCGGCCGCGAAGTCCACCTGCTTCTGCAGCCCGTACGGCTCGTCGATGTGCCGGTCGAAGTCCGACCCCGCAGGCTGGTCGTACGAATCCATGCCGATGATGTCGACCACGTCGTCACCCGGATAGCATTCCGTCCACGGAATGGCGTCCCTGCCCCGGCTCGGATTGAAGTCGAAGCGGAACTCCTGACCGGGAACGGACCGCATGGCGGTGACGATCCGCGTCCAGTACTTCTTCCACGACGTCGGGTCGGGCGCGCACCGGTGGGTGTAGGTCGTTCCGTTCATCTCCCAGCCGAGGACGATGACGGTGTCCGTGGCCTTCAGTGCGACGAGCCGCTCGGCCAGCTTCTTGAAGTGGTGGTCGTAGTACCCCGCCGCGCCGAGCTGGAGCTGGCGGCGGACCTCGCGGTCGGAGACCCCGGCCTCGTTCCGCTCCAGCATCGGCACGTTCAGGACGAACAGCCGGTCGGCCCGCTGGTTGCGCCAGGCCGCCCAGGCGTCCAGGAAGCCGGGAGGGCTCTCGATGTTGGACCACAGGTCGCCCGGGAGGTAGGTGTGGCCGACGCGGAGCTCCCGACCGCCGAGCCACCGCTCCAGCTGACCGATCCGGCCGACGCCGGGCGGCCCCGATTCGAGAAACGCGCCCAGTGCGGTGGAGAGAGTCGGTTCGGGGTCTCGTGTCGTTACGGATTCGGCGGCGTGAACGGGAGAGGACAGCACGACGGAACCTGAGGCAAGGAGACCTGCGGTGAACACCCCCAGCCACATTCTCGATGCTTTCCGCTTCCTGTTGGTCATGGCCACTCCTTCACGATCTGCGCCGCGTGATGCACCGTCAGTCCGATACTCAGAAAGTATTCCTAATAAGCCGACCGTGAACGCTGCTCCGACCTGATCAGTAGTCCATTGGTGTATTTCATCGCCCAGTTGGGGCACCGAGATGAAGGAAAGCCGTGCCGACTTTTGACACCCGCGTCCCCGCCGTCCTCGTACGGCTCGACCGGAACCCCTTTCATCACGGCACCCTGGGCGCCGCCCGCTCCCTGGGCCGGGCGGGCATCCCGGTCCACGCGGTACTGGAGTCGCCCACGAGCCCCGCCGCCCGCTCCCGCTACGTCCGCTCCGTCCACACCCGCCCCGCGCCCGCCTCCCCCACCGCTCTCCCCGCCGCCCTCGCCGACCTCCTGCTGCGGCTCCCGGCCGAGCACACGACGCCCGCGCTCCTCGTTCCCCTCGACGACCTCGGCGCCCTCGCCCTGGCCGAGCACCGCGCCGAACTGACGGACCGCTACCTCCTGCCCGACCAGTCGGCCGAGCAGCTCGCCAGAGTGGCCGACAAGGCCGCCCTCGCCGAGACCTGCCGCGCCCTGTGCCTCCCTCACCCCCCGACCGAGCTCCCGGAGAGCGCCGACCAGGCCGCGGCCATGGCCCGGGCGCTCGGGCTTCCGGTCGTCGCCAAGTGGAGCCGTCCGTGGCTGCTCCCGCCCGGCGCGGGGCTGCGCAGTACGTCGATCGTCCGGTCGCCCGCCGAGGTCCGCGCCCTGTACTCCCGTACACCGGAGGCCGGCAGCCGGCTGCTGCTCCAGCGGCTGCTGCCCCCGGGCCGCGACCTGGACTGGTTCGTCCACGGCTACGCGGACGCCGCCGGGCGCTGCGCCACGATGGCCGCCGGGCGGAAGGAGCGGGCGTGGCCGGACGGGGCAGGACTCACGGCCGTCGGCCGCTGGACCGCGAACCCGGCGATCGAACGGATGACGGGCGAGCTGCTCCGCGCGCTGGGCTACCGGGGCGTGTTCGACCTCGACTTCCGGCTCGACCGCGCCAACGGGGCGTACCACCTGCTCGACTTCAACCCGCGGCCCGGCGCCCAGTTCCGGCTCTTCGCGGACCCGGCGGGGATCGACGTCGTCCGCGCCATGCACCTGGACCTGACCGGCCGTCGGATCCCGGCGCACTCCCCCTCGTACGGGCGCCGGTTCGTGGTCGAGAACTACGCCACGCTCTCCGTGCTCACCTCGCCCCGCCGACGGCACGGCGCCGAACCCGGCGGCGCCCCGCGCGGGCGGACGGAGACGGCCTGGTTCGCCGCCGACGACCTCGCGCCCGCGTTCGCGATGGCCGGCGCCTGGCTTCTCCACGCCCTGCGCAAGGGCCTGATGACGCTCCGTCGACCGTTCCGGTCCGGCCGTGCCAGGAAGACGGCGACCGTGTCGTCGCCGCCGATGGCCCCGGCCCGTACCGCCTCCGCCCGTACGACCCGACGATGAAGACGGAAGGCACGATGTACGACCTGGTGATTGTGGGAGCCGGACCCTACGGCCTCTCCGTGGCCGCCCACGCCGCGGCCCGCGGACTGAACCTGCGGACCTTCGGCCGCTCGATGGCCTCCTGGCACGCCATGCCCTCGGGCATGTTCCTGAAGTCCGAACCGTGGGCCTCCCACCTCTCCGACCCGCGCGGCGCGTTCGGGCTCGACGCCTACGCCGCGACGCGCGGCGCCCGCGCCGAGCACGGCGTCCCGCTCCCGGTCGGCTTCTTCGCCGAGTACGGCGACTGGTTCGCCCGCCGGACGGTCCCCGCCCTCGACGAGCGCCTGATCACCTCGGTCGCCCCGTGCGCGGACGGCTTCGAGGTCGTCACGGAGGACGGCGAGCGATTCCGTACGCGCACGGTCGCCCTGGCCGTCGGCGTCCTGCCCTTCATGGAGATCCCCGCCCCCCTGCGCGGGCTCCCCCGTGAGTACGTCACCCACAGCAGCCACCACGGCGAACTGGACGGCTTCGCCGGGCGGGACGTCACCGTCGTCGGCGCCGGACAGGCCGCCCTGGAGACGGCGGCGATCCTCACCGAACAGGGCGCGCGCACCCGCATCCTGGCCCGCTCGGACCGGCTGAACTGGAACACCCTCCCGCCGGCCCTCGACCGCGGCCTGTGGCAGTCGCTGCGCGCCCCGCACACGGGCCTGGGCTGCGGCTGGCACAACCGGCTGTACGCGGACACCCCCGGGCTCTTCCGGCGGCTGCCCGCGCCCACCCGGGAGCGGATCTTCGACTCGGCGCTCGGCCCGGCGGGCGCGTGGTGGCTGCGCGAGCGGTTCGCGGCCGTCACGGACGTACGCCTCGGCCGGCGGGTCGTCACGGCGGCGCCGACCGCCGACGGACGGCTGCGGCTCGACGTGACCGGACCGGACGGTCCGTCCGTCGTGGAGACCGACCACGTCATCGCGGCGACCGGGTTCACCCCGAGCCTGGACCGGGCCGAGGTCCTCTCCCCCGTGCTCCGCGAGTCGCTGCGTACGGTCGGCGCGGGCGGGCGCGCGGGCGGGGCGCCGGAGGTGGGGGCGCTGTTCGAGTCGTCCTGGCCGGGCCTGTTCCTCGCGGGGCTGCTCACCGCACCGTCGTACGGCCCCTCGATGCGGTTCGTGTTCGGCGCGGGCTACACGGCGGGGCGGCTGGTGCGCGGGGTCCGGCAGCACCTGCGGGCCACGTCGTCCCGTGGCGCGGTGGGCCGACCTCGTACGGGTGCGGCGCGGACGCCGGCCGGGCGGGCATGACGAAGGGCCGGCCCCCGGGGCGTCGAAGGACACTCCGGGGGCCGGCCCTGAGCGTGCGTCAGGCGTTGACGCAGGTGTTGAAGGCGGCCGGGTTCAGGACCCCGATCACGTTCACCGAGTTGCCGCAGACGTTGATCGGGATGTGGATCGGAGCCTGGACGACGTTGCCCGAGAGGACACCCGGCGAACCGATGGCCGCGCCGTACGCCTCGGAGTCCGCCATCGCGGGGGCGGCCGCACCCAGGGCCATGAACAGTCCGGCGACGACGACCGCGGCCTTCTTGCACTTCATTTCTCTTACGTCCCTTCCGCGGCGGACGGAATTTCACGGATTTCGCGAATCGCCGGTGGACATAGAAGCCTTCCGACCTCCGCCGCACACATCACAACGACCATGCCCCGAAAAGGAAACCGGCTTATCGCCGACCGGCCGGTATTCACTCCATTGAGCCCCGGCTCCATCGCGTCCGCACGTCGTCGGGCCAGACCGGCATCGAGACCAGCCGTTCCCACTCGCGGTCCGGCATCCCCGGCACGGTGCGCCCGGCCTGGGCCCACTGCTGGACCAACGAGGAATAGACGGGGAAGGGTCCCCGGTCGACAGGTGGCGGGTCCGCCACATAACGGCTCTTCGGAATGAAGGCCATCCGTTCCCATTTCCCGGGATCGGGCGCCATCTTCCCTCCCATCCACAGCGGTTCTCGCATCATTACACACACCCCGCAGCCGGGTGATTCGTCCGCGCCATGTCGCGTCGCGAACCTGTGTGCGAGGCATATCGGCCTACTGTGCGCTCATCCCATTTTCGCAGTCAGGTGGTGTGCCCCGTGACCGTCAGGAAATTCCGCCGCCCCGGTCGGCTCGTGCTCGCCTCCGCGGCGCTCGTCACCCTCGCGTCCGGGGCGATCGCCGGCGCACCCGCCCTGCCGGCCCCCCGGCACGGGCTCACCGTCCTGGTGGCGGGGGTGGACAGCCGGGAGGGCCTCACGGCCGCCGAGCTGAAGCGGTACCACGCGGGCGGCAAGGGGTGCGACTGCACCGACGTGCTGATGTTGGTGCACATCTCGGCCGCCAACGACCGGGTCAGTGTGGTGAGCCTGCCCCGCGACTCGCTCACCGAGTTCCCCGCGAACCACGTCGACCAGCGGACGGGCAAGACGCACAAGGCGCATCCGGCGAAGATCAACGCGGCGCACACCGAGGGCGGACCCGCGTTCACCGTCGACGCCGTCGAGCGGATGACGGGCACGCCCGTCCACCGCTATCTGGAGATCGACTTCCGGCGCTTCGTCGACGGCGTGAACCGCGTCCGGGGCGGCGTGCCGATCTGCACCGACGCACCGCTCAAGGACCCGGTCACCGGGCTCGACCTGCCGGCGGGCACGACCCGCCACGTCGGGGGCGGCGAGGCACTCCAGTACGTACGGTCGCGGCGCGCCGACGGGAAGATGGACTTCGGGCGGATCCAGAAGCAGCAGCGGTTCGTCGCCAACATGCTGCGGACGATCCGGACGGATCTGGCCGCCCCCACCCGGCTGCGACTGCTCGCGTCGACCCTGCGCGGCACGGCACCGGACGAGCGCTCCCTGACCGTCACCGAGATGCTGATCCTCGGAGCCCGGCTGCGGCACATCACCCCGGACCGTACGGAGTTCGCGATGGTGCCGATCCGCCGATTCAACCCCCTCATCACGGGCGTGGGGTCCTCCGTCGCGGTGGACCACGAGCGTGCGGAGGAGGTCTTCGAGGCGCTGCGCTCCGACCGGCCGCTGCCAAAGGCCCGCCCCGACTCCACGAGCGAGATCCCGCGGGGTCTGGGCGAGTACCGGCCGGCCGGAGGCGCCTCCCTCATCTGTCCGTGACGGCTGTCGGCAGTCCGCAGTCGGCGGCTCTCAGCGCGAGAGCGCGTGGGCCAGGTCGGCCGGGTCCGTCGTCGGCGCGTCGCAGGTGAAGTGGCGGCAGACGTACGCGGCGGCTCCGCCGGCCACCAGCGGGCGGTCCTTGAGCAGCGGGAACTCCTCGCTGTCCGGGGCGCCGACGGCGACCACGGCGCCGGGCGCCGGACCGAGCAGCGCGGTGCGGTGCAGTGCGCGCGTCAGCGCGTCGTCACCACCGGGGCCGACCACCGCGATCTCGCGGGGCCCGTCGAGCAGGGCCTCGGCCGTGGCCAGGCCCCATCCGATGAACCGCGGCGCGCGCGGGCCGAGCGCCTTGACCACGCCGAGCGCGCCTTCGGCGGCGGTGCGGTGCGCCTCGGAACCGGTGTGGGCGGCGTACGAGAGAAGCGCGCCCGCGGCGGCCGTCCAGCCGGAGGGCGTCGCGTTGTCGGTGGGGTCCTGGGGCCGGCGGATCAGCGTCTCCGCGTCGTGGGCCGTGTCGTACAGCGCCCCGCCCTCGGCGACGAACTGGTCGAGGACGATGTCGAGCAGGAAGCCCGCGAACTCCAGCCAGACGCCCTCGCCGGTCACCCCGGCGAGCGTGAGGAAACCCTCGGCGACATCGGCGTAGTCCTCAAGGACCCCGGCGTTGGCTCCGGCCTTGCCGTCCTTGGAGGTACGGAAGAGCCGCGCGCCCTCGCCCATGTGGAGCCGTACGAGCAGGTCGGCGGCCTCCGTGGCGCGCTCGACCAGGTCGGGCCGGTCGAAGAAGGCGCCGGTCTCGGCGAGGGCCGCGATCGCGAGACCGTTCCAGGCGGCGACGATCTTGTCGTCACGCCCGGGGCGCTCGCGCCGGTCACGGGCGGCGAGCAGGCGCTCCTTGACGGAGGCGGTCAGCTCGGCGTCGGCGACTCCGGCGTCCTGGGGAAGCTGGAGGACGGACGCGCCCTCCTCGAAGGTGCCTTCCTCGGTGACACCGAAGTAGCGCGCGGCGTAGACGGCGTCCTCCTCCCC
Source organism: Streptomyces sp. NPDC012508 (assembly GCF_042902595.1). Lineage (NCBI taxonomy): Bacteria > Bacillati > Actinomycetota > Actinomycetes > Kitasatosporales > Streptomycetaceae > Streptomyces > Streptomyces sp. NPDC012508. Next base: position 488,256 of record NZ_JBIBEO010000003.1, on the reverse strand, counting down.
GAGCACCTCGGCGAGCTGCGCCGGGGTCCACACGTAGTACGCGCCCTCGATGTGCCGGCCCGTGCCGTCATCACTGTCCGCGTCGAGCGCGGAGGCGAATCCACCCTCCGGGGTGCGCAGTTCCCGGACGAGGAAGTCGGCCGTCTCCAGGGCGACCCGGCGGGCCAGGTCGCTGCCCGTGGCCCGCCACAGGTGCGCGTACAGCCGGCACAGCAGAGCGTTGTCGTAGAGCATCTTCTCGAAGTGCGGGACGACCCACTCACGATCCACGGAGTAGCGGGCGAAGCCGCCGCCGAGCTGGTCGTAGATCCCGCCGCGGGCCATCGCCTCGCAGGTGTCGACGGCCATCTGGAGGGCGCCCTCGGCGCCGGTACGGGCGTGGTGGCGCAGCAGGAACTCCAGCGCCATCGACGGCGGGAACTTGGGCGCCCCGCCGAAACCGCCACTGCGGCTGTCGTACTCACGGGTCAGGCCGAGCAGCGCCTGGGACAGCTCCTGCTCGCCGGGCACGCCGTCGCCGCCGAAGGCGAGCGAGCGGGCGGAGAGATCCTCGACGATCTTCGCCGCGACATCACCGACCTCCTCACGGCGGTCGGCCCAGGCGCGGGCCACGCCGTCGAGGACGTCACCGAAGGAGGGCATGCCGTGCCGGGACTCGGGCGGGAAATACGTACCGAAGTAGAAGGGCTCGGCGTCGGGGGTGAGGAAGACGGTCATGGGCCAACCGCCCTGACCGGTCGCCGCCTGCACGGCCTCCATGTAGACGGCGTCGACGTCGGGGCGCTCCTCACGGTCGACCTTGACGGCGACGAAGCGCTCGTTGACCTGGGCGGCGGTGGCCTCGTCCTCGAAGGACTCGTGGGCCATCACATGGCACCAGTGACAACTGCTGTAGCCGACGCTGAGCAGCACGGGAACGTCGCGGCGGCGCGCCTCCTCGAACGCCTCGGCCGACCACGGCCACCAGTCGACCGGGTTGTCGGCGTGCTGCAGGAGATAGGGGGACGTCTCATGGGCCAGTCTGTTCGGCATGTCTCCATCCTCGCGCACACGACAAGGCCCCGGTCGTACGCCACGGGTGGCGGCGCGCGAACGGGGCAGCTATACCCCTACGGAAAGCGGCCCCGTTCCTCGCAGGTCGAATGCGAGGAACGGGGCCGTTCTCAGCGGTACGGTCGGAGTCAGCCGCCGACGTTCCCGTTCTGGGACAGAACCTCGCCCAGGATGTGCGACAGGGCGTTGTCGCCGTTCTGCTGCACCGCGTTCTGGTTGCAGGTCTGGTTGGCAACCGGGTTGCCAAGGACGTCCTGAACCGCGACCGGGACGGCGATGACGCCGATCGGGACCTGCGCCTGGACCTTCTGGACGTCGAAGCAGTGCAGGACGCCACCGTTGATGAGGCCGAAGTTCGGGCTCATGTAGCCACCGGTCGAGTTGCTGCCGATCGACTGCTTCGACGTGTTGCCGATGATGTTGGCGCTGCCGCCGTCGTTGCCGGCCGCCGACGCAGCCGTCGCCGTAACGCCGACGACCGAGGCCGCAACTGCCGCCGTAGCAAGAACCTTCTTGATCACGAGTCTTCCTTCTTGAGCTCGAGGGCCCTGGAATGCTCCGTTAGCCGAAGCACGCTGATCAACTGCCCTCAGAACGATTGGTTCCGGGGCATCACTCGGACGCGCTATTACGCAGATGAACGCCATCGGACGCCGTGTCGAGGGGCAGGCGTTCGGGACTCCGGTCGCACCCGCTCCCTCGCGCCGACGCGCGTCCCGCAGGACACTTGGGGCCGGAAGCGGACGCTCTCGGAGGGGGACGTACATGCGGGACAGCCACCGGGCCGAAGCCGAACGGCTGTTGGCACGCGTCGTGGAGGAAGAGGTGCGGCGCTCCGGCGGCCGCCTCGACGCCACGGCCCTGCTGGCACGCGGCCGGACCGCGCTGGACACCATGGCGGCGAGTGCGGGCGAGGAGTATTCGGCCTATCTACGGGCCCTGGAGGAGGCGGAGGCGAGCCACCGGTCCCTGCGGGATCGATTCAGCGGAGCCGCCGTCGGAGCACCGTCGCTGGTCACCGCCGTCGCCGCGGTCGCGGCCTTCGGTGCGGACCTGGCGCTGGGCACGGCGGCCGGGACGGCGCTGGCCGCCGGGGCCGTGGTGGCGGTTGCGGGCGCGGCGGCGACCGTCCTGAAGGTGACCGCGGGGCACTGGCCAGCAGCGCACCGCCGGGCGGGCGCCCTCGGCCAGCCGGGCGGCCCCGAGCAGCTGCGGCTGCAGTGGCTGACGGCGCTCGACGTACGGGGCGTGAGGCCGTTCATCGATCAGCAGCGGGTGCTGCTCGCCACCACGCAGCAGCCCGCGCAGAAGGTCGTGTCCCAGCTGCGGGGCGCCGACCGCAGCGCGGCGGCCCGCCGGCGGACCGTCCTGGAGCAGTCCTTCGGCCATCTCCCCGACACGGGAGGGCCGTTCACGGGCCGGCGGGCCGAGCTGGCCCAGATCACCCAGTGGGTGCAGGCCGGGCGGGCGTCGACCCGGACGCGGCCGACGGTGGTCATGCTCCACGGGGAGCAGGGCGCGGGCCGCACGGCGCTCGCCGTACGGGCGGCGCACGCGCTGCGGGACCAGTTCCGCGGGGCGTGCGTGGTGGACCTGCGGGGCGGGACACCCGGCGAGAAGCCGCTGACGACCCGGGAGGCGCTGCTGCATCTGCTGAACCGGCTGGGCGCGCCGCGCGAGCAGCTGCTGTTCCGCGAGCGGTCCTCGGCGGAGCAACAGGTGCGCAGACTGGCCGAGTTGTACCACCAGCATCTGACGGGACTGCCGGTGACGGTGATCCTGGACGACGCGGTGGAGGCGGAGCAGATCCGCACGCTGCTGCCCGAGCGCTCGGACAGCCTGGTCCTGGTGACCTGCCGGGAGCCGCTTGAGCTGGGGGAGGACGTACCGGCGTCGGTGCACCGGCTGCCGGTGGCCGCTCTGGACACGGCGGGGGCGGAGGAGCTGTTGCGGGAGGCCGCCGGGGCGACGGACCCGGGGCCGTACGACGCCGAGGCCTGCGAGGAGATCCGGGAGCGGTGCGGCGGGCTGCCGCTGGCGCTGCGGGTCGCCGGGTCCTCGCTGGGCCACCGCTCGATGAGCGATCTGGCGCGGCTGCTCGCCCGGCCCGACTGGGGCTCGACACCGCTCGAACGGGCGCTTTCCGTACGGTACTTCACCGATCTCGACGAGGACGGCCGACGGCTGCTGCGGCGCCTCGCGCTCGCCGGGCGGGCCTCGCTGGGAGCGGCGGCGGCCGGGGCGCTGCTCGGCGCGAGCGGGCAGGAGGGGGCGCGGCTGCTCGCGGAGCTGGCCCGGGCCGGGCTCCTGGACCATGTCCGGGGAGAGCGGTACCGGCTGCACGACGCGGTGCGCGGCTTCGCGGCGGCCCGGCTCCAGGACGAGGAGGACGCGGCGGCGATCGCGGCGGCGCAGGAGCGCCTGATCCAGAACTACGCGGAGCTCGCGGACGCGGTGATCCGGATGGTCGACGGCAAGATGTCGACCCGCGCGGACCGGTTCGACGGGCATGGCTTCGCCTCGCTGGAAGCGGCACTGCGCTGGCTGGACGACGAGTCGAGCTTCATCACGGCAGCGCTGCGGCACGCCGAGGGCGTCGACCAGCAGGCCGTACTGAATCTGCTCGGCGCGCTCTGCGACTACTGCCTGCTGCGCGGCGACCTCTACCGGCTCGGCGAGATCAACGAGCTGACCGACGCGGTCGGGCAGGGGCTGCTGTCCCGGTCGGTGCAGTGGCGGACCGGTATCGCGGCCCGGCAGCTCGGCGAGCTCGACAAGGCGCGCACCACGCTGACCTCGGTGGTCTCCCTCTACCAGGAGGCGCACCAGGACGCGGGGGCCGCGCTCGCGCTCTGCTCGCTCGGGATCACGCTGCACCACCAGGGCAATCTGTCCGAGGCGTCGGCGAGACTGCGGGAGGCCCTGGTGCTCCAGGAGGCGGAGTCGCTCGCGGCCGACCGGGGGTGGACCCTGCATGCCCTGGCGGCCGTCGAGCGGGACCGGGCGAACCTGGCCGAGGCGCTGACCCTGCTGCACGCGGCCCTGGAGCTGCACCGGGAGAACGAGTCCGTGCACGGCGAGGCGTGGGCGCACTTCCAGCTGGGGCAGGTCTGCCTGCGCATGGGCGACGTGGAGCGGGCCGACGCCGAGCTGGGGAGGGCGCTGGAGCTGTACGGGCGGACCCGCGACGGGCGGGGCGAGGCGTGGGCGCTGACTCAGCTCGCCCGCGCCCGGCTCGTCGAGGGCGAGGTGGGGCCGGCGGTCGAGGGCCTGCGCCAGGCGCTCTCCCGCCACCGCGACCAGGAGGACGCCCGGGGCGAGGCCTGGACGCTGTACTACCTGGGACACGCGCTGGAGGAGCGGGGCGACCTGGATCAGGCGGTACGGGAGCTGGAGCGGGCCCGCACGATGTTCTCCCGGATGCGGGACGTGTACGGGCTCGCCTGCGCCCGGCACCACTCGGGGCGGGTCACCCGCGACCAGCGGGCGGCCCAGACCGGCAACCTGCGCAACTCCGGCTTCGCCCGGCAGCTCCTGGTGGACGCACGCGCGGACTTCCACCGCATCGGCGTGGCCCACGGCGAGGCCTGGACCTGCCTGGAGCTGGCCATCGTGGACGCGGGGAACGGGAAGGCGGCGCAGGCCCTGGAGCTGTGCGGGGAGTCGGAGCGGCTCTTCCTGTCGTACGACGACCGCAGGGGCGCCGACTGGGCCCGTTTCCTGCGCTGCACGCTGCTCCCGTACGCCTCCCCCGGCGGCGTGGAGGTGGGCACGGCGGTGGCGCGGGAGGAGCTGGCCCTGCTGCGCCAGGACCGCCATCCGACGCGGGACGGCAAGGTCGAGGACTGCGCCGAGGCGTACGCCCTGGTCCTGGAGCGGGGCGTCCATCTGGACGCCGGCTGGCAGGCCTGGGACCTGGGCATGGTGCCGAACCGCCACGCCCGGGAGGTGATGGGCGTTCCGGTGGAGGTGGCCTAGACGTCGAGGCGGCCCAGACGCCGGGGCGCCTCAGCCGCCGGGCCGCCGTGGCCGCCGGGCCGGCGCGGCGTGAGCACGGGGACGCCGGTGTGCGGGCCCTCCGCTGAGGGCCCGCACACCGGCGTGTGCCGCCGCTACTCCTGCGCTGCCGCCTTGGTGCTCTGGGCGGCGGCGGGCGCCTTCGGGTCCGGGGCCTCCTCGAAGGAGACCTTGCCCATGTGGCGGTTCATCGACTTCATCAGCATCCAGACGGCCACGGCCATCACCGCGAAGACGACGAAGCCGAGGACGCCGGGGGTCACCTTGTTCTTGTCCAGCTCTTCGGCGGCGAAGGGGACAAGCTGGGTCAGTGCCAGGTGTGCGCTCATGTCAGGCATTGTCGCGGATGCCCGCGAAGAGGTCGTCCTCGGGGAGGGAGGTGGGCACCAGCGACTTGCTGAGCTCGTACTCCTCCGTCGGCCAGACCTCCTTCTGGATCTCCATCGGCACCCGGAACCAGCCACCGTCCGGGTCGATCTGCGTACGGTGCGCGATCAGCGCCTTGTCGCGGATCTCGAAGAAGTCCGCGCAGGGCACGAACGACGTGATCGTCCGCTCCGTACGCTCGAACTCCTTCCAGCGCTCCAGCCACTCCCCGTACGGCGACTCCAGGCCCCGGTCGAGGAGCGCCTGGTGCAGGGCCTCGGTCCGGGGGCGGTTGAAGCCCTGGTTGTAGTAGAGCTTCTGGGGCTGGAACGCCGGGCCGAACTCGGCCTCCGGGTACTTCTCGGTGTCCGTCGCGCCGTCGAAGGCCACCATCGTGATCTTGTGGGTCATGATGTGGTCGGGGTGCGGGTATCCGCCGTTCTCGTCGTAGGTCGTGATGACCTGCGGACGGAACTCCCGGATCTTGCGGACCAGGGCGCCGGCGGCCGTGTCGACGTCCTCCAGGGCGAAACAGCCCTGGGGCAGCGGCGGCAGCGGGTCACCCTCCGGCAGGCCGGAGTCGACGAAGCCCAGCCACTCCTGCCCGACGCCCAGGATCTCCCGGGCCTCGTCCATCTCCTTGCGGCGCACCTCGTGGATGTTCGCCTCGATGTAGGCGTCCCCCTGGAGCTTGGGGTTGAGGATGGAGCCGCGCTCGCCGCCCGTGCACGTGACCACGAGCACGTCCACCCCCTCGGACACGTACTTGGCCATGGTCGCCGCGCCCTTGCTCGACTCGTCGTCGGGGTGGGCGTGAACGGCCATCAGTCGCAGCTGCTCAGTCAAGGCTCGATCCTCTGTGATGTGGCGTGGAGGGAGGTCTCTATAGTGACGGAACCGGGGGGCGGAAAATTCCCACCCCCGCGGCGAGAGGAACGATCATGAGCGCGGTGCGAGAGCAGCTGCCCGAGGGGCGCTACGGGCGTTCCGCGGACGAGCGCGCCGACCGCAAGCTCAAGATCGTCGGCGCCGTGCTCGGCGTGCTGTTCCTCGGGCTGCTCGGCTGGTTCGGCTGGTTCCACGTGGTCGACAGCAAGATCAGCGCGGAGACGATCAAGTTCGACGTGGTGAGCGACACCGAGGTGCAGGTGCACCTGGAGGTGCGCAAGGACGCCGACGTCCAGGGTGTCTGCACCCTGCGCTCGCGCTCCGAGGACGGGGCGGAGGTCGGCCGGAAGGACGTCCGCTTCGACGAGGCGGCCGGGAGGATCGACAGCGTCGTGTCCATCCGCACGACCGCGCGGGCGACCAGCGCCGAGCTCATCGGGTGTACCGCCCGTTAGCCGTGGGTAGGCACCGTGTGGCGCGCCACAGGATCACGCGCTGACCAGGAGTGACGCCATCTTGATGGTTTATGTCCTCCCCCTTTTCTCCACTCGTTGTTAGGCTCGTGGTTTCGCCCACTCAGGGAGGACAATCCTTCTGGGTAGGGCGATGCTTTGTATTCCCAGTACCTACGAGGAGCACCTGTGACCCAGACCAGCGACAACGTCACCTGGCTCACCCAGGAGGCGTACAACCAGCTCAGGGCCGAGCTGGAGTACCTGTCTGGTCCCGCGCGAACCGAGATCGCCGCGAAGATCGCCGCGGCGCGCGAGGAGGGCGACCTGCGCGAGAACGGCGGGTACCACGCGGCCAAGGAAGAGCAGGGCAAGCAGGAGCTCCGGGTCCGCCAGCTGACCCAGCTCCTCGAACACGCCAAGGTGGGCGAGGCCCCGGCCGACGAGGGCGTCGTCGCCCCCGGCATGGTCGTCACGATCGCGTTCGACGGCGACGAGGACGACACGATGACCTTCCTGCTGGCCTCGCGCGAGTACGCGAGCAGCGACATCGAGACGTACTCGCCGCAGTCGCCGCTCGGCGTGGGCGTGAACGGCAAGAAGGCGGGCGAGGACGCCGAGTACGAACTGCCGAACGGCAACAAGGCCACGGTGAAGATCCTCAGCGCCAAGCCGTACACCGGCTGAGCCGTAGCGACGATCAAGGGCCGGACCCCCTCGGGGGTCCGGCCCTTCGTTCTGCGCGCACATGTCATGATGCGGGCTGACGTCGCGTCACACGGGGGAGAAGCACGTGCTGGGACCGCTGCGCGCAGGCGCGCCACGGCAGATCGGACCGTACGAGGTGCTGGCGCGGCTGGGGGCCGGCGGCATGGGAGAGGTCTTCCTCGGCCGGTCGAACGGGCCCGCCGCGGGGGTCTACGTGGCGGTGAAGACGGTACGGCGGGATGTCGCGAACGAGCCCGCCTTCCGCGACCGCTTCCGCCGCGAGATCAAGGTCGCGGGCCTGGTGCGGAGCACGTACGCCGCCGCTCCGGAGGGCGGGGACGCGGATGCCGAGGTGCCCTGGCTGGCCACCGCGTACGTTCCCGGGCCGAGTCTGTCGCAGGCCGTGCGGCGCGGCGGCGCGCTGCCGGTGGCGACCGTACGGGAGCTGGGCGCCGGGATCGCCCGCGCGCTCGCCGATCTGCACGCGGCGGGGGTGCTGCACCGGGACCTCAAGCCCGGCAACGTCATGCTGTCCGTCGACGGGCCGCGCCTGATCGACTTCGGCATCGCCCGCAGCAACGGCGCCACGACCATGACCGCGACCGGGGTGATGGTCGGCACCCCGGCGTTCATGTCACCCGAACACGTCGCGGGCGCCCGTCATGTCACGGGGGCCTCGGACGTCTTCTGCCTGGGCTCGCTGCTCTGCTACGCGGCGACCGGCGAGGACCCCTTCGGGGACGGCCCCCTGGCCGCCGTCCTCTACCGCGTCTCCCAGGCCGAGGCGGATCTCGGCCGCGTGCCGGAGGAGCTGCGGGAGGTGATCGCCGCGTGTCTGCACGCGGACCCGGCGGAGCGGCCCTCACCGGCGGAGCTGGTGGAGCTCCTGGGCGGCGAACGGCGGCCCGCGTGGCCGGAGAGCGTGCGGGAGCACATCGGGGAGTACGGGCGGGAGCTCGCGCAGCTGGTCGCGTCGGGCGGTCCGCTCGTCGAAGTCCCGGCGGCCGCGCCCGCCCCGGCCCCGGGGATGGACCAGCTGCCGACGATGCCGCCGGTGGCACCGACCGCTCCGGCGGAGCCCCCGCGCGGGAAGCGGCGCCGGGCGCTGATCGCGGGTGCGGTGGCGCTCGCGGTCGTGGCCTGTGGCGTAGGTGCCTACCTGCTCCGGCCAGAGGACGAGAAGAAGCCCCCGGTCGCGGCGGCGCCGCCGGTGTCGCAGGCCGGACCGGAGATCGCCGGAGTCGACTTCAAGGGCCTCGCGGACTCCTCCGGGATCGTGCCGCAGAACCCCGCCCAGCGCCCCGCCGGCTGGAAGAGCTGGACGACGAAGCTCTCCGCGCCCGCCTTCGGCTGTGCGGCGGGCACGACGGTGCTGGTCTGCCGGATGACGAACGGGCGGTACGAGGCGCTGGACCCGGCGAACGGCAAGAAGCTGTGGTCGGCGACGCTCGGCGTCACGAACTCGGACGACAGCTGGACCAGCCCTTCCGGTGGGGTGTTCGTCGCGGACAGCGCGACCCGGCCGACCGTCCACGACGACGCCGTCGTCCTCTCCGCCCCCGATCGGCTCCAGGTGCGCGACGCCCGGACCGGAAGGGTCCGCTGGGAGAAGCCGGCCTGGGGCGCGCAGGGCACGAGCTCCCGCCCGATCGTCGGTGACGGCGTCGTCTTCGCCGCCACGGAGACCACCACGGAACTCACCATGGACCGGGTCGGCATGGCCGCCTACTCCCTCGCCGACGGCACCGAACTGTGGAAGAAGGAGCTGACCAACGCCACGACCCCGAGGTCCGAGACGCGCCCCTACGAGCCGGTGGCCTTCGCCGGGGGCCGGGTGTACGCGCTGAGCGACGGCGGACTCGTCGCGTACGACGCGAAGACCGGGGAGGTGCGCGGCCAGGCCGACAAGGACGCCGAGAACTGCTGGTCGGTGAATGTCGTCGGGGCGACCGCGTACTGCGTGGACAGCCCTCTCGGCCGGGGTGCGGAATCGCGGCTGCGGGTCCTGGACTCCGCCACCCTCGCCCTCAAGGGCAGCCTGCCCGGACCGGTCGAGAAGCTGCGTCCGGCCGTGATCGGCCCGACGGCCGCCGTCACGTTCGACGGCGGGCTCAAGGTCCTCGATCTGCGCGACGGGAAGCCGCTGGGGACGTACGCGGCCAAGGCCGCCCCGAAGGGCCTCCGGCAGAACTGGTCCACCCCGCTGATCGCCGGTGACCAGGTCGTCTACGCCGACTACAGCGCGCTGTACACCGTGCGCCTCGGCAAGGACGGCAAGCCGGCCGGACTCACGACCACGACCGTGCCGGGCGCGCCCGGTCCGCGCGTCCCGGAGGAGACGTACGACCCCGACTGGGGTCACAGCTTCGCGAAGGCGACCCGGGAGCCTGAGGTCCTGCCGATCGGCGGGATCGCCCATGTCGTCTTCGACAAGGGCGTCGTCGCCTCCGTAGAGCTGCCGAAGTGACGGCCGAGACCGAAGTGACCGGCCGAGAACCGAGAGGAACCCCCTTCCGTGCTGGTAGCACTGCCCGCGGGGCAGCCCCCGCGCTTCGTCGGCCCCTACCGGCTGCTCGCCCGGCTGGGGGCGGGCGGCATGGGCGAGGTCCATCTGGCGTGCCGGGCGGACGCGCCGACGGCCGATCCGTACCGGATGGTCGCCGTGAAGACCGTGCGGGAGGACCTGGAGGTCGACGGGGACTTCCGGACCCGGTTCCGGCGCGAGATCACGGCGGCGCGGGCCGTGAACAGCCCGTACGCGGCACTGCTCGTCGACGCCGACGCGGACGCGGCCGTTCCGTGGCTGGCGACCGAGTACGTGCCCGGGCCCTCGCTCGCCGAGGCCGTCACACGGGCGGGCGCGCTGCCGGTCGACGCCGTACGGGCGCTGGGCGCGGCGCTCGCGCGTGCCCTGGCGTCCGTGCACGGGGCGAAGGTGCTGCACCGGGACCTGAAGCCCGCGAACGTGCTGCTCGGGGCTTCGGGGCCGAAGCTCATCGACTTCGGCATCGCGCAGGCCTTCGAGGCGACGGCGCTCACCTCGACCGGTCTGGTCGTGGGCTCGCCGGGGTTCATGTCTCCGGAGCATCTGATCGGCAGCCGGGCTGTCGTGCCGGCCTCGGACGTGTTCTGTCTCGGCGCGGTGCTCGCCTTCGCGGCGAGCGGGCGCGGACCGTTCCACGACGAGGAGATGGCGTCGGTCGTCTTCCGGATCAGCCGGGCGGACGCCGAACTCGACGGTGTGCCGCTGGAGTTGCGGCCCGCGGTGGAGAGGTGCCTGCGACTCGACCCCGCGGAACGCCCGTCGCCCGCTGAGCTCGTGGAGTTGCTGGGGGCCGAGGTCCCGGCGGCCTTCCCGTGGCCGGGCGGGGTGCTCTCGCTGCTTGCCGAGTACGGGGATTCGGCGCGGCGGATCGGTGAGGCGGCGGCCTCGGGCGCGGGCGTGGCCGACCTGCCGACGCTCGGCCCGCAGGTTCCGTACTCCCCGACGGCGATGACGGCCCGGCCCGACGCGGCCCCCGCCCCGGGCGCGGCGAAGCGCCGTCGTCCCTGGGCGGCGGTCGCGGCGGGTGCGGTGGCCATCGCCGTGCTGGGGGCCGTGGGCATGAGCCTGCTCGACAACGGGGAGCGAGAGGGCGGTTCGGCCGGCGGGGGTGCGGCAGGGGGCGGCTCCGGCTCGGGCGGGTCCACTCCGAGCGGAGGAGACAAGCCGACGACCGGGAGCAAGCCCGCCACGCTCGATCACGTCGTCCAGCCGTACGGCGGCGAGGGGCACGTCAACGACTACGGCAAGGAGGGCGTGGACCGCGCCGCGCGCCCGGCGGGGTGGTCGCCCTGGTCGGTGAAGGCGGACGAGGGCGTGGGTCCGTGTGCCCTCTCCCCCGAGGTCCTGGTCTGCTCGGGGGACGGCGGCGCGGTCGTCGCGCTCAAGGCGGCCGACGGCACGAAGCTGTGGTCACGGCCGGGGAGCGGCGAGCTGCCACGGCCGCCGGCGCAGCATCCGGCGGTCGTCGGGGACCGCGTGTACGTCACGGGAGCGGACGGTGTGACGGTGTACGGCCTGAAGGACGGCAAGGAGCACCGCCGGACGGCCGGGCCCGAGGGCGGCTGGGCGGTGAAGGGCACCGACCTGCTGGACGACGTGCTCTACACGACGTACCTGAACGTGGCCGACGAGACCTCCGGTCTGGTCACGGCGGTGCGGCTGGGCGAGGCCGACAAGGAGCTGTGGCGCACTTCGCTGGCGTCGATCCCGGAGGTGCCGGTCGCCGCCGGCGGGCGGGTGTACGTACCGGCGGGAGGCATGCCCGTCGCGCTGGACGCCCGTACCGGCAAGGAGACCGCGCGGGGTGCGGGGGCGACGGGCTGCTTCTCCCTGGTCGTGCACGAGGAGTCCGTGCTCTGTCAGGCCGGTGAGGGCCGCGGGATCGCCGTCTTCGACGGGAAGACGCTGAAGAGCGTCCGGACGTTCGCCATGGACACCCAGGGCTGGGGCGGCTTCGCGGTGAACCGGCAGGGGGTCGTGGCGCTCAGCGACCGGGAGACCTTCCGTCTGTACGACCTGGCGACCGGCAAGGAGCGCTGGAAGGACACCGAGCACGCGGGCGCGGAGGAGCTGGCCTTCGCCGGCGACCGGCTCCTGGTGACCGAGGGGACGCAGATCGAGTCGATGCCGCTGGACGACCCCGGGGCGTCGGACGACCGAGGCAACACGATCGACCTCGAGACGGCGGAGGGCAGCTTCGCGACACAAGGCGCGAGCAGCGTTCTGGCCGCCGGAGGGGCGCTCTTCGTCACCACCTTCGACGGCCAGATCGTGTCGGGCTACGCGCCCTAGGCGCCGGTCCGCAGGGCCGTCAGCCGTCCGCGCGGCGGTACTTGCGGACGGACAGCGTCCGGAAGATGGCGATGATCAGGACCGAGTAGATCAGCGACGCCCACACCGGGTACTGCATCGGCCATGCGTCGGACGGGGACAGACCCGGGTCGCCGAAGAGCTTGCGGCACGCCTGCACCGTGGCGCTGAAAGGGTTCCACTCCGCGATCGGCTGGAGCCAGGACGGCATCTGGCTGGAGTCCACGAACGCGTTCGAGATGAACGTGACCGGGAAGAGCCAGATCAGTCCTCCGGACGTCGCCGCCTCCGGCGTGCGCACGGACAGGCCGATGAGCGCACCGATCCATGTGAAGGCGTAGCCGAGGAGGAGGAGCAGGGCGAAGCCTGCCAGGACCTTCCCGAAGGTCGTCGGCTCCGCGTAGCCGGGCCGCCAGCCGATGATCAGCGCGACGACCGCGAGGACCAGCAGAGTCAGCGCGGTCTGCACGAGGTCGGCGAGGGTGCGGCCGGTGAGGACCGCGCCTCTGGCCATCGGCAGGGAGCGGAAGCGGTCGATGAGGCCCTTGTGCATGTCGTCGGCGATGCCCGCGCCCGCGCCGGCCGTGGCGAACGTGACCGTCTGGGCGAAGATGCCGGCCATCAGGAAGTTCTTGTAGACGTCCGGGTCGGTGGTGCCGCCGATGCTCATCGAGCCGCCGAAGACGTAAGTGAAGAGGATCACGAACATCACTGGCTGGATGAGTCCGAAGAGGATCATCTCGGGAATCCTGGTCATGCGAATCAGGTTCCGCCGGGCGATGACCAGGGAGTCGTTCATGGTGCTCAATTCGCCACCTCCTTCCGGTCGCGCTTCGGGCCCTTGGCGTCCTGCGGCTCCCCGCCGTTCTCCTCTTCCTCCCGCCGCTCGGCGGCGTGGCCGGTGAGCGAGATGAAGACGTCGTCGAGTGTGGGCCGGCGCAGACCGATGTCGTCGATCTCGACGCCGACGGTGTCCAGGTCGCGGATGACCTCGGCGAGCAGCTTGGCGCCGCCGGTGACCGGGACGGTGAGCTTGCGGGTGTGGTTCTCGACGGAGACCTCACCGTGGCCGATGCCCGCCACGCCGTAGCGGGCGAGGACGGTGCGGGCCGGGTCGATCATCTCCGGTTCGTGGACGACGACCTCGACGCGCTCGCCGCCCGTCTGGGCCTTGAGCTCGTCCGCGGTGCCGCGGGCGATGACCTTGCCGTGGTCGATGACGCAGATGTCGTGCGCCAGGTGGTCGGCCTCCTCCAGGTACTGAGTCGTCAGGAGCAGGGTCGTACCCCCCGCGACGAGTTCCTGGATGACCTCCCAGAGGGCCTGGCGGTTGCGCGGGTCGAGGCCGGTCGTCGGCTCGTCCATGAACATCACCGGCGGGGAGACGACGAGCGCCGCGGCGAGGTCGAGGCGGCGGCGCATGCCGCCGGAGTACGTCTTCGCTGTGCGGTCGGCCGCGTCGGCGAGGTTGAAACGCTCGAGAAGCTCTCCCGCCCGGGCCTTCGCCCGCTTGGCGCTCAGCTGGTAGAGCTGGCCGACCATCTGGAGGTTCTCGCGGCCGGTCAGATACTCGTCGACAGCCGCGAACTGCCCGGACAGGCCGATCGAGCGCCGGACTTCGTTGGGGTGCTTCAGCACGTCGATTCCGGCGACGAGCGCCCTTCCGCTGTCCGGCTGGAGCAGCGTCGTCAGCACGCGCACCGCCGTCGTCTTCCCCGCGCCGTTCGGGCCGAGCAGGCCCAGGACCGTGCCCTCGGGTACGTCGAGGTCGACGCCGTCCAGAGCTCGTACGTCGCCGAAGGTCTTCACCAGACCTTCGGCGTAGATCGCGCCTGGCATGTGGGTTCTCCCAGGGATTTGGGCGTTTTCCACCCAAGTTTAGGTTTGAACGGCATCCGCCGCCCACCGAATGTGTGATCTGACCCACAAAACTAACGCGACATATCGCGATACACAAGCCCTGCGCGCACATCGGAAGAAGCACAGGCCCGCGCAGGACGAAAAAAGCGGCGCCGGGGATCGAAGACCGATCCCCGGCGCCGCCGTCGGCGAGCCTCGCCACCCGCTACGTCAGCACCACGTACCCCGCGTCCCGCAGCGCCGCCTCGACCTCCCGGCAGTGCTCGGGACCCTTCGTCTCCAGGTGCAGCTCCACGTCCGCCTCCGTCAGACCCAGCCGGGGATCGGTACGCACATGACTCACGTCCAGGACGTTCGCGTCCACCACCGTCAGCACCGCGAGCAGCGTCGCCAGCGCGCCCGGCCGGTCCGTCACCCGCAGCCGCAGGCTCAGATAGCGGCCCCCGGCCGCCATGCCGTGGCGCAGGACCCGCTGCATCAGCACCGGATCGACGTTCCCGCCCGACAGGATCGCGACCACCGGGCCCTGGAACGCCGTCGGGTCGCTCAGCAGCGCCGCGACCGGGCTCGCGCCGGCCGGCTCGACCACCAGCTTCGCCCGCTCCAGACAGAGCAGCAGCGCCGAGGAGAGCGCGTCCTCGGAGACGGTACGGATCTCGTCCACGTACTCCCGCACGATCGCGAACGGCACATCGCCCGGCCGGCCGACCTTGATCCCGTCCGCCATCGTCACCGGCGACTCGATCGCCACCGGATGCCCGGCGGCCAGCGACGGGGGATAGGCCGCGGCGCCCTCCGCCTGCACACCGATCACCTTCACATCGGGGCGTACGGACTTCACGGCGAGACCGACACCGGCCACAAGACCGCCCCCGCCGACGCCCACCAGGATCGTGCGGACCTCCGGGCACTGCTCCAGGATCTCCAGGCCGACCGTGCCCTGCCCCGCGATGATGTCCGGGTGGTCGAAGGGGTGGATGAAGACCGCGCCGGTCTCCGCCGCGTACTCCTCCGCCGCCGCCAGCGTCTCGTCCACGACATGGCCGTGCAGCCGCACCTCGGCGCCGTACTCGCGGGTCGCCGCGACCTTCGGCAGCGGGGCGCCGACCGGCATGAAGACCGTGGAGTGCACCCCGAGGAGCGCGGAGGCGAGAGCGACCCCCTGCGCGTGGTTGCCCGCCGAGGCGGCGACCACTCCGGCCGCCCGCTGCTCGGGCCGCAGCCCCGCGATCCGTACGTACGCGCCGCGCAGCTTGAACGAACCCGTTCGTTGAAGGTTCTCGCACTTGAGGTGGACCGGGGCTCCCACCAGCGACGACAGATGGCGGCTGCCCTCCATCGCGGTCACTCGGGCCACCCCGGACAGCATCTTCTGCGCCCCGCGCACATCGTCGAGGATCAGCGGGTGCAAGGGGTCTGGCCTACGGAAGCTCATGACAGCAAGTCTCGCAGCTCAAGGGGCTGGTGGCCGCCCGGGGAACGCCCGTCGCAGCCGGTTTGCGCAGCGCAGGTACGGACTCTCGCGGGTCCGCGTACTCTGTCCCCCACCAACCGACCACCGCACGAGAGAGCCCCCACAGCCATGCCCACATCTCAGGACATGACGACTGAGCTTGACCCCGGTCTCCTCGATGCCCTCCAGCACCAGGTGGCCGTCTTCGCCCGCCGGGCCGAACAGACCCGTCTCGGCGGCACCGGACAGCTCCGCAACTCGATGGACCGGGCGGCGTATCTGCTCCTGAACCGGCTCGACCAGGAAGGTCCGATGGGCGTCAAGGCGCTCGCGGCGGGCATGGGCATCGACTCGTCCACGGTCACCCGCCAGGTCGCCCCGCTCGTCGACACCGGCCTGGTCAAGCGCACCTCGCACCCCGAGGACGGGCGCGCGGTCGTGCTCCAGCTCTCCCCGCGCGGCCTGGCCCGCCTGGAGGAGGTCCGCGCCTCGCGCCGCGAGCTGATGGCGCAGGTGACCGACGGCTGGACGCCGGCGGAGCGCGAATCGTTCTGCACCCTGCTCACCCGCTTCAACTCCGCGCTCTCCGCCCGGCAGTCGGGCCTGCCGCCCGCCACCGACACGGAGTCCGCCGCGACCTCTTGACCCCGGCCGTCCCCTGTCCTCATATGAGGACGTGCGAGATCGACAGGACGGCCCGTCGGGCGAGAACCGCTTCCGCGCCCGGCAGTTCGAGGCGTTCGTGGCGGGGGCGGCGGGACGGCTGCTGCATGCCGCGACGCTGCTCACCGCCGAGACGCGGGACGCCAACCCGCGCGCCCAGGGGCTGTTGACCGCCTCCCTCGCCCACACCTACGCCCACTGGGACCGTCTGCGCGGGGAGGACCCGTACGACCGCACCCGCGCCGACCTCGCCACCCGCTTCGCGCGCACCGCCTGGCGGCACCACCGCGGCCGGGGCGGCCTCCTCTCCGCGCTCACCCCGCAGGAACGTCTCGTCGTGGTGCTGCGGCTGTACGAGGGGGTGGCCGAGGAGCAGACCGCGGCCCTGCTCGGACTGGCCGAGGAGCGCGTACGGGCCATCTGCGCCCGGTCCGTGTCGGCGCTGCGGGACCGGCGCGGCGGGAGACTCGCCTCGTGAGCCGGCACGAGGACAAGGAGGACGAGGTCCGGCGGATGCTGGAATCCCCGCACCCGCAGGTCCCCGCCGAGCTGGTCGCGCGGGCCGTGGCGCGCGGTGCCCGGCTGCTCCACCGCGACCGTGCCGTACGCCGGGCCCTGTGGGTGCTGCTGGTCGCGGCCGTGCTCGCGTTCGCGGTCTGGGCGACGGTGGCCGAGCCCTGGAGCGTGCCGCCCGCGGAGACGACGCCACCGCTCGAAGGCTGGTGACGGCGGCCTTAGCCTGGAAGGAGCGGGCGAGTCGAGGAGGACCCATGACCAGGAAAGTCGCCGACTGCCGCAAGACCCCGAGCGTGATGGGCTGCACCCTCACCATCACCGGTGAGGAGGAGGAAGTCGTCCGGGCCGCCTCCGAACACGCGATCTCCGTGCACGGGCACGACGACAGCCCCGAGCTGCGCGCGATGGTCCGGGAATCGCTGGAGGACGAGAAGGTACCGGCCTGACCGAGCGGTGACAGCGGCCGGGCGCCCCTCGGAGGGCCGCCCGGCCGGGTACGTCGAGGACGCGGGCACCCGGCCGTACGGCTCGGGCCCGCCCCCGGCGGTACTAGCCCAGGGCCTGGCGCAGGTCCGCCAGCAGGTCGTCCACGTTCTCGATGCCCACGGAGATCCGGACCAGGTCCGCCGGGACCTCCAGGGCGGAGCCCGCCACGCTCGCGTGCGTCATCCGGCCCGGGTGCTCGATCAGCGACTCGACGCCGCCCAGGGACTCGCCCAGCGTGAAGAGCTTGGCGCGGTTGCAGACCTCGACCGCCGCCTCCTCCCCGCCGACCACCCGGAAGGAGATCATTCCGCCGAAGGACTTCATCTGCTTGGCGGCGATCTCGTGACCGGGGTGCTCCGGCAGACCCGGGTACAGGACCTGGGTGACCTTCGGGTGCTGGGTCAGCATCTCCGCGATCTTCTCCGCGTTCTCGCTGTGCCGGTCCATCCGGACGGCGAGCGTCTTGATGCCGCGCAGCACGATCCACGAGTCGAACGGACCGGCCACCGCGCCCATCGCGTTCTGGTGGTACGCCAGCTCCTCGCCGAGCGCCTCGTCGGCCGTCACCAGGGCGCCGCCCACGACGTCCGAGTGGCCGCCCATGTACTTCGTCAGCGAGTGCACGACGATGTCCGCGCCCAGCGACAGCGGCTGCTGGAGGTAGGGCGAGGCGAAGGTGTTGTCGACGACCAGCTTCGCGCCGGCCGACCGGGCCACGGCCGCGACCGCCGCGATGTCGGTGATGCCGAGCAGCGGGTTCGACGGGGTCTCGACCCAGATCACCTTCGTACGGTCGTTGACCGCGCCGCGCACCGACTCGACGTCGGAGGTGTCGGCCACGGAGAAGTCCACGCCCCAGCGCTGGACGACCTTGGCGAAGAGGCGGAAGGTGCCGCCGTAGGCGTCGTTGGGGATCACCACGTGGTCGCCGGGGGCGAGCAGGGTCCGCAGCAGGCAGTCCTCCGCGGCCAGACCGGACGCGAAGGCCAGTCCGCGGCGGCCGCCTTCGAGGGCCGCGAGGTTCTCCTCGAGCGCGGTGCGCGTGGGGTTGGCGCTCCGGCTGTACTCGTAACCTCCGCGCAGCCCGCCGACGCCGTCCTGCTTGTAGGTGGAGACCTGGTAGATCGGCGGGACGACCGCGCCGGTCAGCGGGTCGGCGGTGTTGCCCGCGTGGATCGCGCGGGTCTCGAAGCTCTGGTGGATGTGCTCATCGCTCATGGGTCAGGAGCGTAGTCCCGAGCGCCGGGGACCGCCGCCTCATGTCTCAGGGAGTGTCCTGGACAATGGACACATGGAGATTCTCTGGTTCCTGATGGCGATGGCGCTGCTGATCGCGATCGTGACCCCGTATGTGAGGCGCCGGCGGTCCGGCGTCGGTATCCGGCAGGTCGCGCCCGGCTCGCCGGACGCCGCCGATCCCGAGGCGTACGGCTTCCTGCGCCAGGAGGAGCAGGACGTACGGATGCCGGGGCCGGACCGGGATCTGCTCGACGTGCTCGACGTGGTCCAGGCGACCCAGGACTGGCGGGCCGCCTCGCAGCTGCTCGCCGGCACGGAGAAGGAGGGCGAGGTCCGCTGGCAGCGCGTCCAGGCGTTCGCGGGCGCGGCCTCGCTGGAGCTCCAGCAGAAGCCCGGCGCGGGCGGCGCGTGGCTGCGCGCGTGGCGGGCAGACTCGCCGAAGGACCCGGGCGGGGCGGCCGTGCACGCCGAGTTCCTGGTGCAGCAGGCGTGGCGCTCGTCCTCGGCCGGCAGCGACGACTTCCGGATCATCCTCGAAGAGGCGAAGAAGGTGAGCGAGGAGGCGGCGCTGCTCGCCCCCGGCGACCCCGTCCCGTACATCGTGCAGCTCGCGGTCGCGCGGGGACTCGGCTACAGCCACGAGGAGTTCGACCAGGTCTGGGCGAAGATCATCGACCGCGCGCCCCAGCACATGGGCGCGCACCTGGCCGCGCTGCACTTCTGGTGCGAGAAGTGGCACGGCTCGCGCGAGGACGCCGACCGCTTCGCGACGGCGGCCGCGGCCCGCGCCCCGCAGGGCTCGCTGCTCGCCGCGCTGCCGCTCTTCGCGGTCTACGAGCACCTGCCCGAGATCGTGCTCGTCCAGGACTTCTTCCGGACCGAGGTGGTGCGGAAGGCGATGGAGGGCGCGCTGTACGCCGTCCACTCGGCGCGCGCCGACGACCCGATGCTGGCGCACGTCCGGCACCTGCTGGTCCTCTTCCTGGTCCGCGGGGAGCGCTGGTCGGAGGCCATGAACCAACTGGTCCACGTCGACGGTCATGTGGGCGCCCTGCCGTGGACGCTGAGCGGGGACCCGGCGGCGGAGTACACGGTGTACCGGAACCTGGCGGTGGCGGGCTACGAGGCCAACGGCGGAAGCCCGGCGACCCTGCCGCACTGACGCGGCGGGGCACGGGCCTCTGCGCTGCGGCCCGTGGCGGCACTCCCTGGCGGCACGCGCGCGTGACCGGACGCCCGGGGCCCGGGGGAATCCCTCCCGGAGTTCGGGCGTTGTGCGTAACGCCCACCGTCGAGGAGATGCCGCATGTTCCTGTCACGCACCCCCGTCCTCCCCACGCCCGACCAGGCGCTCAAGGGTCGGTCCGAGTCCGAGTTCGCGGTCCCCGAGCGCCACACCGTGCTGGGCACCCCGCTGCTCGGCCCGTACCCCGAGGGCCTTGAGGTGGCCGACTTCGCCCTGGGCTGTTTCTGGGGCGCCGAGCGCAAGTTCTGGCAGACCGAGGGCGTCTGGACGACCCTGGTCGGCTACCAGGGCGGCCTCACGCCGCACCCGGTCTACGAGGAGGTCTGCTCGGGCCTCACGGGCCACACCGAGGTCGTCCGGGTCGTCTTCGACCCGTCGAAGGTCTCGTACGAGCAGCTGCTCAAGCTCTTCTGGGAGTCCCACGACCCGACCCAGGGCTTCCGCCAGGGCAACGACGTCGGCACGCAGTACCGATCCGCGGTCTACACCCACTCCGACGCCCAGGCCGCGGCCGCCGACACCTCCCGCGTCGCGTACCAGAAGGTCCTGACGGGCTCCGGCTACGGCACGATCAGCACGGAGATCCTCCCGGCCGAGGGCCGCACCTTCTACCCGGCCGAGGGCTACCACCAGCAGTACCTGGACAAGAACCCGGCCGGGTACTGCGGCATCGGCGGTACGGGAGTCTCCTGCCCGATCGGCGTCGCGAAGGCCGAGTAGGCCGCGGCGCCCCGCAGGCCGCGTAGGCCGGCGGCGCGCAGCGCAGGCCGCGTAGGCCGGGCGGCGCGCCACACGGGCCGCGCATGCGGCGGGGCGCCGCGCAGGCCGCGCACGCGTCGGCGCACCGCGCGGGCCGCGTAGGAGAGCCTGATCCCCCGGGGGCAGCCGGCGTGCCCGGACGTTGCCCCCGGGGGACTTCCGGGACTGCCCGGCTCCGGTCATCGTGGGTCGCGGACGGAGCTTCGCTGTCGGAATCGCCGGAGATGCCATGCGCGTTCAGGAGCCGGGCGGCCGGGATCACCACGAACCCGAGCGGTCGACACGTCAGTCCGCACCCACCACCGGCGGCTCCGGGCGCGCCCCGGGCGTGTTCTCCCCGCAGCACCTCCACGCGCTCCAGCGCAGTGTCGGCAACCGGGCCGTCACCGCGATGCTCGGCGGCGGTCAGGAGCGGGAACAGGCACCCCCCGTGCAGCGCGCCGCCGCCCACACCGTGCTGCGCTCGCGGGGCTCGGCCCTGGACGCGCCGCTGCGCAGCGAGATGGAGGCCCGTCTCGGCGCGGACTTCTCCACCGTACGGCTGCACACCGGCGCCGCCGCCCAGCGTTCGGCATCGGAGCTCGGTGCCCGCGCGTACACCTCGGGAGAGCACGTCGTCATCGGCTCCGGGGGCGCCGACAAGCACACCCTCGCCCACGAGTTGACGCATGTCATCCAGCAGCGGCAGGGCCCCGTCTCCGGGACCGACAGTGGTGACGGGCTGCGGGTGAGCGACCCGTCCGACCGCTTCGAGCGGGCCGCCGAGGCGAACGCGGCGCGGGTGATGGCAGGACCGGCGCCGACCGCGCACGAGCACCCCCACCAGCACGGGGAAGAGTCCGAGGGGCACACCGCGGGACCCCGTGCACAGGCGGGGGAAGGAGCCGTGCAGCGCGCCGTCGGCTTCGAGTTCGAGGCGCAGTGGAACGTCCGCAGGATGGAGGCCGATTCCGAAGCGGTCCGCGACCGGCGCGCGGCGGAGCGACTGCGGCTGATCGACGCCAGGATCCTGGGCATCTTCCTCTCCCCGTACTCGCCGTACCACGCCCGCCTCGACGAGAGCGAGCGGAAGGAGATCGCCGCGGGCGGTCAGGACGCCCTGCGCGCACGGTGGTTCGGCGCCGACGGCATGCTGAACGAAGCCGGCGCGCAGCGCCTCGCCGCCCTCGACGTGAAGGACAGCGAGCGCACGGGCCTGATCACGACCCTGCTGAACAGGGGCGAGGTGTCCGAGGCGCCCCTCGCGGGCGAGAACCTCGGCAAGGGGCGCGTCCACGGTCTCGTCGTGAAGGGCGCGAAGTTCGACCTGACGGCGGACGCCAGCCCCACCGGCGGCTCCAACCTGGAGTGGATCACCGATCCGCTCACCTCGGTCGCGGAGGTCGGGACGGTCATGGACAACGTGACCGCCATGGCCCGCTATCTCGACGGCCGAAGGAGCGACGAGTACATCCCCTCCGAGGACGTCCGGGCGGGCGGCGGGGAGCCCAGGACCGGGCTGCGGATCTATCCGGACGGCAACGCGCTCAGCTTCGCCCCGCAGGCGACGCTCGGGGCGCGTCTGGAGCGGCTGCCGAAGCTGATCGACTACCTCGAGAACCGCAAGCCGATGAGTGCCCTGGAGCGCGTCCCCCTGCTGGGCGCGGGCCGGGTCAAGGGCCGCCGGCAGGCGTCCGCCGACCTGTCGGCGGGCGGGCTCGGCGACCTTCCGGTGGCACGCGCCGGTGCCGGCGCCGCGGTCGCCGCCCTGATTCCGACGCTCGGCTTCGAGGTGCCGGGGACCGACAGGAAGGCGCTCACGGGTCTCGTCATGCACCTCGCCGCCTACCTGCTCCAAGGGCAGAAGCTCCAGCCGGGATCCAACGCCAAGTCGATCGCCGGGGCCCTGATGGCCCGCACGGACTTCGCCCGCTCCTTCGGCCTGCTGTCGCAGGACCTGAGGAACCACTTCCAGGCGGCCCCGCCCGCGTTCACCGCTCTCGTCCTGGAGGCCGCCGGAATGACCGGAACCGACGGCGATCGGGTCTTCGGCAGCGAGGTCGAGCGTGGGCTGGCCAACGACCGTACCCGGACCACCGTCACCCTGACCCGCGGCCAATGGCTGGACGCGCTGCCGGCCGGGAACGACCTGCTCAAGAACTGGGAGCACCTGACCCAGCCCGAGCGGTCCATGGTCGACCAGGACAGCGCCGAGGCCGTCCACAAGTCGCTCGGCGCCCTCGGAGGCGAGCAGAACCTCGTCGGCCCGCAGGGCGACCAGGAGGCGATCGTCGCCGAGCTGCGGCGCATGCAGGACAACGTACGGACGGGTCAGCTGAAGCCGCTGGCCGTCGCCGTCTTCAAGCTGGTCGAACAGCTCAACGCGGACCGGACGCCGAAGTACGAGAAGAAGACGTGAAGCGGGGCGGCCCGGAAAAGGCCGCGCCGGCCACAAGCCGTCTGATTACACTCGATCGCATGATGGGTTGTTCGTTCTACTTCTTTCTCTGATTCCGGCCGCGGACACGGTCTGACCCGCTGATCCGGCGCCCCAGGGGCGCGGCGGCGGTGGCCCCGGTGTCCCCTCTCCGGCCCGAACGCACCCCAGCTCTCAGGGAAAGATCCCATGCGCGACCGCGCCCAGTTGACCTTGAAAGACGTCTCCAAGTCCTATGGGGACCGCTCTGTCCTCGAACAGCTCACGCTCACCGTCCGCCCCGGTGAGAAGGCCGCCGTCATCGGCGAGAACGGCTCCGGGAAGTCCACGCTGCTCCGGCTGCTCGCCGGGGCGGAGGCTGCCGACGGCGGGGAGGTGACGGTCCGCTTCCCCGGGGGCGTCGCGCATCTCGCGCAGACCCTCGCCGAGACCTTCGGCCTCGGGCCCGAGCACACCGTGCGCGACGCCGTCGACGCGGCGCTCGCCGAACTCCGCGCCATGGAGCGCGAGATGAGGGCCGCCGAGGAGACACTCGGCTCGGCGACCCCCGAAGAGCTCGCCGCGTACGGCGAGCTGGCCGCCCGGTACGAGGAGCGGGGCGGCTACCAGGCCGACGCCCGGGTCGACGCCGCGCTGCACGGGCTGGGCCTCGGCCACGTCCCGTACGGGCGCCGCGTCGGCACGCTCTCCGGCGGGGAGCAGTCGCGGCTCGCGCTGGCCTGCGTCCTGGCCTCGGGCGCCGAGCTGCTGCTGCTCGACGAACCGACGAACCATCTCGACCGGGCCGCCGCCGGATGGCTGGAGGAACGGCTGCGTGCCCACCGCGGCACGGTCGTGGCGGTCACCCATGACCGCGGGTTCCTGGAGGGGATGGCGACCACGATCCTGGAGGTCGACCGCGACACCCGCGCGGTGACCCGGTACGGCGACGGCTGGGCGGGCTACCGCGCGGCGAAGGCGGCGGCCCGCCGCCGCTGGGCGCAGGAGCACGAGGAGTGGCGGGAGGAACTGGCCCGTACGGAAGAGCTGGTGGCCGCGGCCGGGCAGCGGCTCGCGGGGGCGGGGAAGGACCCCCGGCAGGGTTTCGGCAAGCACCGCCGCTCGCACGAGAACAAGCTGTCCGGGCAGGTCAGGGCGGCCCGTGTACGGCTCGAACAACTGCGGAGGACGCCGGTCCCGCCCCCACCGGAGCCGCTGCGCTTCACGGCCCGACTGACGACAGCCGCCCCCCACCCCACGGCACCGGAGGCCTCCGGTGCGGGGCCGGAAGGCGGCCTCGGGCCGGATGGCGGCCTCGCGTCGGGAGGCGGCCTCGGGCCGGAAGGCGGCCTCGCGTCGGGAGGCTGCACCCGCCCGGATGGCGGCCCCGGACCGGGAAGCGGACCCCGACCGGGAGGCGGCATCCGACCGGCAGGCGGCCTCGCGCGGGATGGCGGCCTCCGGCGGCGTGACGGCTTGGTCGCCGAGCTCGCCGGCGTCGTCGTCGGCGAGCGGCTGCGGATCGACAAGCTGCGGATCTCGCCCGGCGACCGGCTGCTCGTCTCCGGGCCCAACGGCGCGGGCAAGACGACCCTGCTGCGGGTTCTCGCCGGGGATCTGCGGCCCGACAGCGGCACGGTCGTCCGGTCGGGCCGGGTCGGGTACCTGGCCCAGGAGCTGCCCGCCGTTCCCTCCCCGAAGCCGCTGCTCACGGCGTACGCGGCGGGCCTCCCCGGCCTGCCCGAGGAGCACGCGGAGCAACTGCTCGCCCTCGGGCTCTTCCGGGAGGAGGACCTGACGGTGCCCGTGGCCCGGCTCTCGGTGGGGCAGCAGCGCCGACTGGAGCTGGCCCGGCTGGTGACCCGGCCGGCCGAGCTGCTCGTCCTGGACGAGCCGACCAACCATGTGGCGCTCTCCCTGGTCGAGGAGCTGGAGGCGGCTCTCGCCGCCTTCGAGGGCGCGGTGGTCGCGGTCTCCCACGACCACCGTTTCCGCTCGGGCTTCGGCGGCACGCGGCTGGAGCTGCGCTCAGGCCGTGCCGCCTGACGCGGCGCGCAGGGTCGCGGCCGTCGCCGCCGGGTCGTAGCCGGGGGCGACGCCGTCGACGAGGAGCACGTCGCCCGGAATGTGGCGGGCACGCAGAGGGATCAGCTCCTGGTAGGCGGCGGAGTCGTACCAGGCACGGGCGTCGTCCATCGAGGGGAAGGCGATCATGACGAGGTCACCGGGCCATTCGCCCTCCCGGACCTCCCGCTCGGGAGCGCCGTGCACGAGGAAGCGGCCGCCGAAGGGGTCGAGCGTGGACTGGATGCGCTCGATGTACACGAAGACCTCCTCGTGGAGGACGGTCTGCGGGCTGAGGTTCGCGAGTGCGTAAGCGGTCATGACGCAAGCGTGCCGGGGCATGCCGTACGGGTCGATTACCCCGCACGTCATGCCCCGGCACCCGCCCCGGGCGACCCCGGGCCGCCCCGGGCCCACCCGGAGCGCCGACTCCCAGCGCCTCAGATCGTCGACGCGTCGATCACGAAGCGGTACCGCACATCGCTCGCGAGCACCCGCTCGTACGCCTCGTTGATCTGGTCGGCGCGGATCAGCTCGATCTCCGCGCCCAGGCCGTGCTCCGCGCAGAAGTCGAGCATCTCCTGCGTCTCGGCGATACCGCCGATCATCGAGCCGGCGAGCGTCTTGCGGCCGCCGATCAGCGAGAACAGGTTGAGCGCGATCGGCTCCTCGGGGGCGCCGACGTTCACCAGGGCGCCGTCCGTCCTGACCAGGCTCAGATAGGCGCCGAAGTCGATCGGGGCCGAGACGGTGGAGATGATCAGGTCGAAGGAGCCGGCGAGCTCGGTGAAGGTCGCCGGGTCGCTGGTGGCGTAGTAGTGGTCGGCCCCCAGCTTGAGGCCGTCCTCCCGCTTCTTCAGCGACTGGCTGAGCACGGTCACCTCGGCGCCGAGCGCGTGGGCGATCTTGACGCCCATGTGGCCGAGGCCGCCGAGACCGACGATCGCGACCTTCTTGCCGGGACCGGCCTTCCAGTGGGCGAGCGGCGAGTAGAGCGTGATGCCGGCGCAGAGCAGCGGGGCTGCCTCGTCGAGGGCGATGCCCTCGGGGATGCGCAGGGTGTAGTTCTCGTCGACGACGACGTGGGTGGAGTAGCCGCCGTACGTGGGCTCGCCCTTCTTGTCGAGGGCGTTGTACGTGGCCGTCGAGCCGCCCGTGCAGTACTGCTCCAGGCCCTGGAGGCAGTACTCGCACTCCCGGCAGGAGTCGACGAAGCAGCCGACGCCGACACGGTCGCCGACCTTGTGCCTGGTGACGCCCGGGCCGACCTCGGCGACGACGCCGGCGATCTCGTGGCCGGGCACCATCGGGAAGATGCCCTCACCCCAGCCGTCACGGGCCTGGTGGATGTCGGAGTGGCAGATTCCGGCGTACTTGATCTCGATGAGGACGTCGTGCTCGCCGACCGGGCGGCGCGGCACGGTGGTGCGCTCCAGCGGGGCGTTGGCGGCGGGGGCGGCGTAGGCGGGGACGAGGGAGACGTTCGTGGTCATGGCGACCAGCCTGCCGGAGAGTCCGCGGCTCACCCAGACCTCTGTTCTGCCTACGTCCAGCGTGCCTACCACTGGCAGGGTCAGGAACATCTGTCCGTCCGGGCGTACGACCTGGGATAATCGGGACGCATGGATCGCCGCATGGATCTCAGTGCCGAACTCAGTGAATTCCTGCGCTCGCGCCGGGCCCGGCTGAAGCCGGAGGACGTGGGCCTGCCGGAGTTCGGGCGCCATCGTCGCGTACCGGGGCTGCGCCGGGAGGAGCTCGCGCAGCTGGCGGGCGTCTCCGTCGCGTACTACACCCGGCTCGAGCAGGGCAACGGGCGCAATGTGTCGATGGAGGTCCTGGACTCGATCGCGCGGGCGCTGCGGCTGAGCGACTCCGAGCGGGCGCATCTGACGCATCTGGCCAAGCCGACGGCGAAGAAGAAGCAGCACCGGGCGGCGATCGTGCGGCCCCAGCACGTGCGGCCCGGCCTGCAGCATCTGCTGGACTCGATGGACTCGGTTCCGGCCGTCCTCCTCGGCCGACGCCTCGACATCCTCGCCTGGAACCGGCTGTCGCGGGCGCTGCTCGGCGACTTCGCGGCGATGGAGCCGGAGGAGCGCAACATGGCCCGGCTGGTCTTCCTCGGGCCCAACACGCGTGATCTGTACCTGGATTGGGAGTGCAAGGCGACCGAGGTGGTGAGTGTGCTGCGGCTGTACGCGGGCTGCTACCCGGACGATCCCGCGCTGCTCGCGCTGGTCGGCGAACTGTCGGTGAAGAGCGAGGAGTTCCGCTCGCTGTGGGCGGCGCACACGGTCGCGGACAAGGGGCACGGCAGCAAGCGGCTGCGGCATCCGCTGGTGGGCGAGATGACGCTGCAGTACGAGTCGCTGAGGGTCTCCGGGACGGACCCGGACCTGGTGCTCGTGACGTACCAGGCGGAGCCGGGGACGGCCTCGGCGGACGCGCTGCGGCTGCTCGCGCAGTGGGGCGTGGAGGAGGAGGTCGTCCGGTAGCTCCTGCTCGGACGCGTACGAGACGAGAGCGGCGGCCCCCCTCCCATGCCGGGAGGGGGGCCGCCGCTGTCGTACGTACGGGGCGCAGTCCGACCGTCAGGCAGTCGGTTCGTCAGGCCGTCAGGCAGTCGGTTCGTCAGGCCGTCCGACCGTCATGCAGTCCGACCGTCAGGCGGTCGGACCGGCAGGCCGTCAGACCGCCGAGCCGGCCTTCCACGCCGACCAGCTCATGTTCCAGCCGTTGAGGCCGTTGTCGGGGGCGATCGTCTTGTCCTTGGAGTTCTTGACGATCACGACGTCACCGACGATCGAGTGGTCGTAGAGCCAGGCGGCCTGCTGCTTCGGGTCGCCCGCGCCCTTGACGTCGTTCAGGCCCACGCAGCCGTGGCTGGTGTTGGCCGAGCCGAAGATCGAGTCCGGGCCCCAGTAGTTGCCGTGGATGAACGTGCCCGAGGTGGACAGGCGCATGGCGTGCGGGACGTCCTTGATGTCGTACTCGCCCTTGCCGTCGTCGTCCGTGAAGCCGACGGTGGCGCCGTTCATCCGGGTCTCCTTGAACTTCTCGGAGATCACCATCTGACCGTTGTAGGTCGGGTTCTCCGGGGAGCCGGCGGAGATCGGGATGGTCTTGACCGTCTTGCCGTCCTGCTTGACCGTCATGGTCTTGGTGGCGACGTCGACGGTGGAGACCTGGTTGCGGCCGATCTTGAAGGTGACGGTCTTCTGCTGGACGCCGTAGACACCCTGGGCGCCCTCGACGCCGTCGAGGTCCAGCTTCAGCGTGACGGTCGAGCCCTCGGTCCAGTAGCTCTCGGGACGGAAGTCCAGGCGCTGGGAGTTGAACCAGTGCCCGACGACCTCCTGGCCGCTGCTGGAGGTCACCTTGACGCCGCCCTGGACGGCGGCCTTGTCGGTGATGGCCTTGTTGAAGTTGAGCGAGACCGGCATGCCGACGCCGACGGTGGAGCCGTCCTCGGGCGTGAAGTTGCCGATGAAGCTGTTGGCCTGGGAGACGGTGGTGAAGGAGGAGTTCTCGTGCGCCTCCAGCCCGTCCGCGTCCTTGGCGGTCGCGGCGATCTTGTAGACCGTGGCGCGCTTGAGCTGCTCGGTGGGCTGCCAGCTCAGCTTGTCGGCCGACATCTCACCCTTGACGGTCGCGCCGTCCTGGGTGGTCATCGTGACCTCGGTCAGCGTGCCGTCGGTCACGGTGACCTTGGCGTCCTTGTTGATCGAGGCGTTGTCGGCGCCGTTCTTGGGCGCGATGGATATCTGGGCCTTCGACGTCTTCTGCGCAGCGGCCTCGTCGACCTGAGCCTGTGACTGCGGCGACTTGGAGCTGTCGGCCGCGCCGCTCTTGTCCCCGTCGCTGCACGCCGAGAGCACCAATACGCCACCGAGCACCGCGGCAGCGGCCGCCAGGCTCTTGCGACGCTTGCTGTCCGTCATCACTCGCTTCTCCATCGTCGCCGAATCCCTGCCAACACTTGCCTGAACATCCATGACACCCCGCCCGGTTCCGGAAGCGGGGGCTTTGTGGGGAACACCACTGATCGACACGCGCGTACGGCCCGTCCGGTTCCGCACACGGCTCCGTACCCGGGTCCGCACGGGGATCCGTACCCGGGATCCGCGCACGGATTCCCCACGGGAAAGCCCCGGGGCGTGCGATGTCTCACGACATCGCCCCGGGGCTCCGAGCAGGGCGTCAGCGCTGCTAGGCCGATTCTTCGTCGTCTTCCTCGTCCCCATCTTCCTCGTCGAGGTCCCACTCCTGGGCATCGGGGTCGTAGTCGATCTCCTCGCTGGTCCAGGAGGCCTGGACCAGGTCGACGCCGGGGACGTCCCGGACGAGGTCGAAGGGCTCGATGAGGTACGCCAGCGCCTCGGCGCTGTCCTCGTGGACGGCGGAGCGGGCGTGCACGCGCTCCTCCTCGGGCATGAACTCGTCGGTCTCGATCCGTCCGACGGCCGCCCCTGTCAGCTCCTCGGGTCCGGCGATCTCCAGGACGACCTCCACCCGAAGCCGTACATAGCGTGATGTCTCAGAAGTGCTCATAGGTCGGAGAGTAGGCCGCCCGAGCTCCCGACTTTCCTGCGACCCGCTGTTTTCATTAGCATCGGCGCACCTACCAATTCGCGGTTTCCGCAAGGGGGATCGAATCTCTGTGTCCGTCGCTCGACGCCCGCTGCTGACCGCCACGGCGGCCGGGGCGCTGCTCTTCGCTCTCTGGTTCGTGCCGTCCGCGAACGCCACCGACGAAGGTCGGGTCACCGCCTCCGAACAGGAGCACGCGGCGAGCGGGGCGCGGCTCGCGGAGACGGGCGGCCCGGACACGACGCCGTATGTGATCGGCGGGACGGGCTTCCTCGCGGTGGGGGCCGGGTTCGTGGCGCTGGCGATGAGACGCGGCGGCCGGGCCTACTGAGACGTACGACGGAAAGGGCCGCAGCTCCCCGACCCGGGGGCTGCGGCCCTTTCCGCTGTCGCGCGCGTCCGTTACGCCAGGGGGCCGGTGACCGGCTCGACGGCGGCGACGAGCTTCCCTTCGCGGACGAAGGCGTCGGCCGCCGCCAGGTCGGGGGCGAGGAAGCGGTCCGGGCCAGGGCCCTCGACGCCCGCGGCGCGCAGGGCCTCGATGGCGGCCTGCGAGGCGGGGGCGGGGGTGAGGCCGCGGCGGAGCTCGATGCCGCGGGTGGCGGCGTAGAGCTCGACGGCGATGATCCGGTTGAGGTTGCCGATCGCCGTGCGCAGCTTGCGTGCGGCGGACCAGCCCATGGAGACGTGGTCCTCCTGCATCGCGGAGGACGGGATGGAGTCGGCGGAGGCCGGGACGGCCAGCCGCTTCATCTCGCTGACCAGGGCGGCCTGGGTGTACTGGGCGATCATCAGGCCCGAGTCGACGCCGGCGTCGTCGGCGAGGAACGGCGGCAGGCCGTGGGACCGGTTCTTGTCGAGGAGCCGGTCGGTGCGGCGCTCGGCGATGGAGCCGAGGTCGGCGGCGGCGATCGCGAGGAAGTCGAGGACGTACGCGACGGGGGCGCCGTGGAAGTTGCCGTTGGAGCGGACCTGACCGTCGGCGAGGATCACGGGGTTGTCGACGGCGGAGGCGAGCTCGCGCTCGGCGACCGTACGGGCGTGGGCCATGGTGTCGCGGCCGGCGCCGGCGACCTGCGGGGCGCAGCGCACGGAGTACGCGTCCTGGACGCGCGGTGCCTCTTCCTCCTGGAAGTGGCCGGTGAGCCCGGAGCCCTTGAGCACGGCGAGCATGTTGGCGGCCGAGGCGCCCTGGCCCGGGTGGGGGCGGATCGCGTGCAGCTCGGGTTCGAGGACCTTCTCGGTGCCGAGGAGGGCTTCGAGGGAGAGGGCCGCGGTGATGTCCGCGGACTTGTAGAGGGTGTCGAGGTCGGCGAGGGCCATGATCAGCATGCCGAGCATGCCGTCGGTGCCGTTCAGGAGGGCGAGGCCCTCCTTCTCGCGAAGCTCGACGGGCTGGATCCCGGCGGCGGCGAGCAGCTCGCCCGCGGGCTTCACGGCGCCGTCGGGGCCCTCGGCGTCACCCTCGCCCATGAGGGTGAGGGCGCAGTGCGAGAGCGGTGCGAGGTCGCCGGAGCAGCCGAGGGAGCCGTACTCGTGCACGACCGGCGTGATGCCCGCGTTCAGCACGTCCGCCATGGTCTGCGCGACCTCGGGGCGGACCCCGGTGTGACCGGAGGCGACGGTCTTGAGCCGCAGGAACATGAGCGCCCGCACGACCTCCCGCTCGACACGCGGCCCCATGCCGGCGGCGTGCGAGCGGACGATGTTGCGCTGGAGCTGCGCCCGCAGCTCGGGGCTGATGTGCCGGGTGGCGAGGGCCCCGAACCCGGTCGAGACGCCGTAGACGGGCTCGGGCTTGGCGGCGAGCGCGTCGACGACGGCACGGGAGTCGGCAAGTGCCTGCACGGCCTCGGGGGACAGCTCGATGCGGGCGCCGTGGCGGGCGACGTCGATGACGTCCTGGAAGGTGGTTCCGGACGTGCCAAGGACGACTGAGTGCATATCCATATTCAGCACCCTACGGACTGAAGACCGGCATGTCACTAGTCGACCGGCGGACGGGTCCTTACCGGGGCCCGCACGAGGTCCTTACGGGTCCGCACGGGTTCGGTGGCCCGTCCGGGCCCGCACGGGTTCGGGGTCCGTACAGTCCGCACGGGGTACGGGCCCGCACGGGTCCGCACGGCGTCCGTAACGGGGCCCCCGCGAGCGAGGCCCCGCCGCGTGACGGACCCGCGCCGCCCCGGTGCTACACCGGCGGGGCGTCGCGGAAGCGCCTGCGGTCGCGCGCTCCGGGCGGGGCGTCGGCGAGGCGGATGACCGTGCCGTCACGCCCCGCCACCACCGGCTTCCGCGAGCGCGCCGCCTTGGCCTGGTACTGGGCCGCGTCCGCCAGGCGGAAGAGACGCCGTGCGGACTTGACCGGACCGATGGGGTCGCCCGTGGAGGCGACCCCGCAGGCGACGCCTTCGCCGAGCTCCAGCTCCCCGGCCCGTACGCAGAGTTCGTCAGCGACCGCCACCACCTCGTCCGCCGTCGGGCCGACCGACAGCAGGCAGAACTCGTCACCGCCGAGGCGCGCCGACAGGGCTCCCGTGAGCATCGCCCCGCACCGGGAGAGCACCGAGCCGAACCGTTCGAGCAGCCGGTCGCCGACCGCGTGCCCGTGGGTGTCGTTGACCCGCTTCAGACCGTTCAGGTCGCAGACCACCAGGCTCACCACGGACCCGTCCGCCCGGTAGCGCTCGATCGCCTCGTCGAGCCGGGTGTCGACCGCGCGCCGGTTCGCGAGACCGGTCAGCGGGTCGGTGAAAGCCAGCTTCCGGACCTCCTCCAGGCGCTCCGCCTGGGCGATCCCCGCGGCGACCACGGCCGCGAGCACCGCCGCGAAGTCCGCGTCGTCACGGTCGAAGACCGGCACCCCGGCCGGGCGTGCCACGTACAGCTCGCCCCAGGCCCGTCCGTGCAGCACGACGGGGGCGACCACGCAGCAGCCGCGCCCGCGCCGGCGCAGCCCGGTGACGCGGCCGGTCGAGACACGGTCACCCGCGGTCTCCACCCAGGCGTCCGGCTCACCGCCGCCCGCCCACCGCGCGTGGAGGAACTCGGTGATCTCGGGGAACTGGTGCACCGGATACGTCTCGGCGTCGGGGAACTCCTCCTCCCCCACCGCCCGCTCCCCGGCGTTGACCAGGACCTTCAGCCGGCCGTGGTCGCGTTCCCAGACCGACAGTGCGGCGAAGCTCCCGCCGAGCGCGTCGCGGGCGCCCAGCGCCGCGGCTCGCCAGAACTCGCGCGGGGTGTGCGCCGCCGCCATCGCCTGCGCCAGCGCCACTACGGCCCGCAGCCGCACGTCCTCTCCCATTCCTCCAGCTTAGGGACGTTTCGTCCGTTTTTACGTGTGGAGCATCACGGAAAGTGACAATCCAGGAGGAATCCGAGGATTCTCAGACGCCCGGCCACTCCGGCTTCCGCTTCTCGTTGAAGGCCGCCACACCCTCCGCCCGGTCCCCCGAGAACGCCACAGCCCGCCACGCAGCGTCCTCGACCTCCAGGCCCGCCTTCAGGTCCAGGCCCTGGCCGAGCCGCAGCGCGCGCTTGGAGGAACGCAGGCCGACCGGGGAGTTCGCCGCCATCCGGCCCGCGAGCTCGAGCGCCGCCGTACGGGCGTCCTCGGCCAGCACGTCGACGAGTCCCAGCTCGCGCGCCTCCGGCGCCTCCACCCGTCGCGCCGTGAAGATCAGCTCGGCCGCCCGCGCCGCGCCCACCCGGCGCGGGAGCAGCTGCGTACCGCCGCCGCCCGGGATCACGCCGACCGACACCTCGGGAAGCCCGACGACGGCCGTCGCGTCGGCCACGATCACGTCGCAGGCGAGCGCCAGCTCGTAGCCGCCGCCCAGCGCGAAGCCGTGGATCGCGGCGACGGTCGGCATCGGCAGGTCGAGCACGCCGCCGTAGGCACCGCGCGAGACGGGCCGCTGACGGACCATGTCGGCGTCCGTGAAGGAGTTCCGCTCCTTGAGGTCGGCGCCGACGCAGAAGGCCTTGTCGTTGGAGGACGTCAGCACCGTCACGCGCACCGTGTCGTCCGCGCCGAGCGCCGCGCAGGCCGCGCTGATCGAGCGCGCCATCTCCAGGGAGACCGCGTTCATCGCCTTGGGCCGGTCGAGGACCAGCTCGGCGACGTGCTCGTGCCTCCGGACCGCGACGAACTCACCAAAACGCTGCTCGGACTGCTCGGACATGACCGCACCCTCCCGGTTAACGCCTGTTAACGACTGTTCACCGGGATCCTAGGTGGGGCGGCGGGTCAGGTGCCAGGGCTCCACGACGCCGAGACCACGCACGGGCCGCTGCCACATCGGCTGGAGCGCGAAGCGGTACGTCGGCGCCTGCTCGCCCTCCTTCTCGGCGCGGGCGGCCTCCTCGGCGGCCTGCGTCTCGGAGACGGGCGCGTCGCCGGTGCGGGTCAGCTCCTCGGCGAGCGCCCCGTCGACCAGGACGGTGTCCTTGGGCGCTATCGAGGTGAGCCGGCTCGCCAGGTTCACCGTCGT
Source organism: Streptomyces sp. NPDC012508 (assembly GCF_042902595.1). Lineage (NCBI taxonomy): Bacteria > Bacillati > Actinomycetota > Actinomycetes > Kitasatosporales > Streptomycetaceae > Streptomyces > Streptomyces sp. NPDC012508. The sequence goes on along the minus strand of NZ_JBIBEO010000003.1, from coordinate 454,147 downwards.
ACCGAAGACGTCGCCCATCCGGGTCGTCACCGTGCCGAACGCGATGCCGACGCGCAGGGCGGGCATCGTCTCGTCGTGACTGAGCGTCTCGATCAGCCGCAGCGCGATCTCGGCGGCGGTGCCGGCGTCGTCGGCGGCGTACAGCACCTCGTCACCGAGGGTCTTGATGAGCCGGCCGCCGTGGGCGGCGACGAGGTCGGCGCAGGTGGTCTCGAAGGCCTCGACGAGCTCGCCGAGTTCCTCCTCCTCCAGGCGGCGGGTCAGCCGGGTGAACCCGACGAGGTCGGCGAAGCCGACGGCGAGCCGCCGGTCGACCATCTCCTCGTCGTCCGCGGCCTGCACGACGCGGCCGGTGGCGGCGGCGAGCTGGCGGCGCCAGACGTAGATCAGGAACTCCTCCAGCTCGGGCAGGAGCAGCTCGACCAGGGGGTACGTGACCTCGGTACGGGTCATCCCGGGCTCGGGCGGCTCGGTGAGGCCCTCCAGGAACGAGTCGATCTGCCACTCGGCGAGCCGGGCGGTGGTCTGACCGGTGGACCGGGCGACCTGGACGGCCATCGGCTCGCTGAGCAGCCCGGCCTCGACCAGACCGGCGAGGCGGCGCAGGGCGAGGACGTCGGCCTCGGTCAGCGCCTTGGCCTGACCGATGTCGGCGAAGCCCATGGCGCGCCAGAAGCGGGAGGCCAGCTCCATGGAGACGCCGGCGGTGCGGGCGGCCTGGAACGGGGTGTAGCGGCGGTCCGCGCCGAGGATGAGCTGTTCGAGGCGGATCGCGAGGGGATCGTCGGTCGGCTCCGCCGTATGGTCGACGTGGTGGTGCGGGGTGGGGTACGCCGGTGGCTCGGCCTCGCCGCCGTTGTGCTCGTCGTCGACGGTCACCGGCCGCCTCCTGCCCGTTCCCTGCCCACTGCCCTGCCGATCTGTCGCCATGGATCGCGCTCCACGATACGACAGGTGTGTGCCAGCTCACGCCCACCGCGCACATCCACCCGCCGTGCGGCGCCCGCCCCGAGGCCCCGGCGGGGCGGACGTCCGCAACCGTGCGTCAGGGTGTGGCTCGGACGTGGACGATGTCGCCCGCCGCCACCGCTTCCGTACCGCCGCCCTCCGTCTCCACCACCAGGCGGCCGTCGCCGTCCACGGCCACCGCCTCGCCCTCCAGCATCCGTTCGCCCGGGAGGTCGGCCCGGATGTGGCGGCCCAGGGTCGAGCAGCCGGTCGTGTAGGCCGCCTGCAGGCCGGACGCCTCGGGGTCGCCGTCCGCCCGCACCCACTCCCCGTACCACTGCTCCAGCGACCGCAGGACCGCCCGCAGCAGCGTGTCCCGGTCCGTCGAGATCGCGTTCGCCAGGAGCAGGGAGCCCGCCCCCGGCACCGGCAGCTCGTCCTCCTTCAGCGTCACGTTGACCCCGATGCCGACGACGATGCCGTCCGCGCCGGCCCGCTCGGCGAGGATCCCGCCGGTCTTCCGCTCCTCGCCCCCGACCGAAACCAGGAGGTCGTTCGGCCACTTGAGGGAGAGGTCCACGCCGGCGGCCTTCGCTAGCCCGCTGGACGCGGCGACGCCGGCGAGCAGCGGGAGCCAGCCCCAGCGGTGCACCGGCACGTCCGGCTTGAACAGGACGGAGAAGAAGAGCCCGGCCCGCGGCGGCGACACCCAGTCGCGGTCGAGGCGGCCGCGCCCCGAGGTCTGCTCCTCGGCGACGAGCACCGCGCCCTCGGGCAGCTCGTCCGCGCGCGCGGCCAGGTCGGTGTTGGTGGATCCGGTCGTGGTGACGAGGTCGAGCGAGGTCCACAGACCGTCGGGGTGGACGAGCGCGCGGCGCATCGCGGCGGCGTTGAGCGGGGGCCGGTCCAGGTCGGACCACCGCGCTCCTGAGGCATCGGAGGACGTCATGCAAGCCAGACTAGGTGTGGCAAACACCGCAGTGCCGAACCGTATCGGCGTCGATACCCTACGGATCAGTAGCCGGGCAGTAGCCCATTCGTACCCAACGAACCCCCGTGACCAGGCAGGGAGCCGCATCCCGATGTCCGAGTCGGTAGAGCCGCAAGAGATCGACATTCACACGACCGCGGGCAAGATCGCGGATCTGCAGCGCCGCATTGACGAGGCGACCCACGCCGGCTCCGAACGGGCGGTGGAGAAGCAGCACGCGAAGGGCAAGCTGACCGCGCGCGAGCGGATCGCGCTCCTCCTCGACGAGGGCTCGTTCGTGGAGCTCGACGAGCTGGCCCGGCACCGGTCCACCAACTTCGGTCTGGACAAGACCCGCCCGTACGGCGACGGCGTGGTGACCGGCTACGGCACGGTCGACGGCCGTCCCGTCGCCGTCTTCTCCCAGGACTTCACCGTCTTCGGCGGCGCGCTCGGCGAGGTCTTCGGCCAGAAGATCATGAAGGTGATGGACTTCGCGCTGAAGACCGGCTGCCCGGTGGTCGGGATCAACGACTCGGGCGGCGCGCGGATCCAGGAGGGCGTGATGGCCCTCGGCATGTACGGCGAGATCTTCCGCCGCAACACCCACGCCTCCGGTGTGATCCCTCAGATCTCCCTGGTCGTCGGCCCGTGCGCGGGCGGCGCGGTCTACTCGCCCGCGATCACCGACTTCACGGTGATGGTGGACCAGACCTCGCACATGTTCATCACCGGCCCGGACGTCATCAAGACGGTCACCGGCGAGGACGTCGGCTTCGAGGAGCTGGGCGGCGCGCGGACGCACAACACCACCTCCGGTGTCGCGCACCACATGGCGGGTGACGAGAAGGACGCGATCGAGTACGTCAAGTCCCTGCTGTCGTACCTCCCGTCGAACAACCTTTCCGAGCCGCCGGCCTTCCCCGAGGTCGCCGAGACGGAGGTGAACGACGAGGACCGCGAGCTGGACGTCCTCATCCCGGACTCCGCGAACCAGCCGTACGACATGCACACCGTCATCGAACACGTCGTCGACGACGGTGAGTTCCTGGAGACCCAGGCCCTGTTCGCGCCGAACATCCTGACCGGCTTCGGCCGCGTCGAGGGCTTCCCGGTCGGCATCGTCGCCAACCAGCCGATGCAGTTCGCCGGCTGCCTGGACATCAACGCGAGCGAGAAGGCCGCACGCTTCGTCCGCACCTGCGACGCCTTCAACATCCCGGTCATCACCTTCGTCGACGTCCCGGGCTTCCTGCCCGGTGTCGACCAGGAGTACGGCGGCATCATCCGCCGCGGCGCCAAGCTGATCTACGCCTACGCCGAGGCGACGGTCCCGCTGATCACCGTCATCACCCGCAAGGCGTTCGGCGGCGCGTACGACGTCATGGGTTCCAAGCACCTGGGCGCCGACCTCAACCTCGCCTGGCCCACCGCGCAGATCGCGGTCATGGGCGCGCAGGGCGCGGTCAACATCCTGCACCGCCGCACCATCGCGGCGGCCGAGGACCAGGAGGCCGAGCGCGCCCGGCTGATCCAGGAGTACGAGGACACGCTGCTCAACCCGTACACGGCGGCCGAGCGCGGCTACATCGACGGCGTGATCCTGCCCTCGGACACCCGCCCGCAGATCGTCAAGGCCCTGCGTCAGCTGCGTACGAAGCGGGAATCCCTGCCCCCGAAGAAGCACGGCAACATCCCCCTCTAGGCCTCTGGGAGTCGACATGATCAAGGTCGTACGAGGTAACCCGACCCCGGAGGAGCTGGCCGCCGCACTGGCGGTGGTCCAGGCCCGGGCCGCGGCGACGGCGGCGGCGTCCGCGTCCGGCGGCGGCCCGGTCGCCCCCGAGGGCTGGTCGGACCCGGCCCGTATCGCGCGTTCGGTACGTCCTCGGCCGGGGCCGCGCTCGTGGGCGCGCTCCTACTGGCCCGCGTAGCGAGACCCGTACAGCAGGACCCGTACAGCAGGACCTGTACAGCAGGACCTGTACTGCGAGACCAGTACACCGAAGGCCGGACCCCGTGTGCGGGGGGTCCGGCCTTTCGCGTACCCGCGTACCCCGCGTACCCGCAGGGCGTCGGGCGTCGTCACGCCCGGCGCAGGAAGATCCCCGCCAGGACCGCGCCCGCGAGCACGATCGCGGCGTTGACGAGGACCGCGAGGCCGATGCCGTCGAGGACCGTGGTGGAGGTGACCACGACGGCGCTCATGATCGGCGTGCCCATCGTGATGCCGATCTGCTGGGTCATGGTGGCGAGGCCCGTCGCCATGCCCTGCTCGGAGTCGGGCAGTCCGGAGGTGGCGGTGACCATGAAGCCGACGATGGCGAGCATGTTGCCGACACCGCCCGCGAACGTGGCGACGAGCAGCAGCCAGAGCCAGCTCCGGTCGTCGCCGAGGGCGTAGAGGGAGACCGTGGCGGTCGCCTGGAGGAGTCCGCCGGCGACGAGTGCGGCCCGGGATCCGTACCGGCCGATGAAGCGCGACGCGAGGACTCCGCCGAGGACGGTGCCCGCGCCGAGCACGCCGAAGGAGAGACCGGCGGCGAGCGGCGAGAAGCCGAGGACGTCCTGGAGGTAGAGCGTCATCAGGAAGACCAGCGAGGTCTCGGTGACGAAGGCGACGAGCCCGGCGAGGTTGCCCCAGACGACCGTGCGGCGGGTGAGGATCCGTACGGGGACGAGGGGTGAGGCGGCGCGTCGCTCCACGAACCAGAAGGCGACGAGGAGGGCGACGCCGACGGGGAGCGCCAGGGGCTCGGTCGTGAGGCCGTAGACGAGGGCGAGCAGGCCGCCGGTGACCGTGATCGCGCCCGGGATGTCGAGACGCGGGCGGACCTCGGGGCGGCTCTCCTTGAGCACGGCGGGCGCGACGAGGAGGACGGCGAGGGCGACGGGCACGTTGATGAAGAACGCCCAGCGCCAGGAGAGCAGATCGGTCAGGACTCCGCCGAGGATCGCGCCGGTGGTGAATCCGGCCGACATCAGCGCGCCGTTGAGCCCGAGCGCCTTGGCCCGCAGGGGGCCCTCCGGGAAGGAGGAGGTGAGCAGGGAGAGCCCGGCAGGGGTGACGGCGGCGGTGGCGAGGCCCTGGGCGACACGCGCGGCCATCAGCACCGTGGGGTCGGTGGCGAGGCCTCCGGCGAGGGAGGAGATCCCGAGGAGCGCCATGCCGGCAAGGAAGAGCCGGCGGCGGCCGACGAGGTCGGCGACGCGCCCGAAGAGGAGGGTGAATCCGGCCGCGGCGAGGGCGAAGGCGGTGGCGATCCACTGGAGGCCGGCCAGCGAGAAGCCGAGTCCTTCGCCCATGACGGGCAGCGCGACGTTCAGGATCGAGAAGTCGACGGCCAGCATGAACTGGGCGACGAGAAGGATAAGGAGGACGAGCCGCATCCGTCCGTCCATCCGGGCGGCGGACGGGGTGTCGGCCTGAGGCCGGACATCGGTGGCAACCATGAGCGGACCCCTTAATGGGCTTCTGGTTCCGTTAAGATGTCCCGTACCGTAGCAGACTCGGAAGCGTTAATGGAACAGGAGACCCGTTTGAGCGAGAGCCAGCCGGCTGTGCCCGGCACCGTGCGTCCCGGGGGCCGTACCGCGAAGGTGCGCCGGGCCGTCCTCGAAGCGACCGAGGACGCCCTGGCCGCCACGGGCTTCCACGGGCTGAACATGGACCACGTCGCCGCGAGCGCGGGCGTCGGCAAGACGACCGTCTACCGGCGCTGGGGCTCCCCTGTCGGCCTCGTCGCCGACCTCCTGCGCGACATGGCGGAGCAGTCCCTGCCGGCCTCCGACACCGGCAGCCTGGCCGGGGACCTCCGGGCCAACGCCGCGCTCGTCACCAGGACCCTCACCGACCCCCGGATGGGCGGCGTCTTCCGCGCGGTCATCGCGGCAGCGGCCTGCGACGAGGAGTGTGCCGAGGCCCTGAACGGTTTCTACCGGGCCCGCCTGGAGGAGTGGGCCCCGGTGGTCAAGCGGGGCGCCTCGCGCGGCGAGATCCCGCCGGAGACGGACGCGCTGGAGCTGCTGCGCGCGGTCTCGGCGCCGCTCTACTACCGCTTCATGATCACGCGCGAGCCGCTGGGCCCGGAGGACGCAGAGCGAGCGGTCCGGGCGGCGCTGACGGCGGCAGGCGCGGGGGTGTTCACCGCGACGTGACTAGTTCGTCGGCACGGGTCGCTTGAGTACGGGTACTCAGGCGCCCCGGCCCTCGCGCGAGCAGGATCGGAGGCATGCTGTGGTCCGACCCCGAGAACGAGCCGCCGAAGGAGATGCGCGACATGCAGGCGATGCTGCGTCGCGCGTCGATCCTGCTGGCCCTGGCGATGGTGGTGGCGATGTTCGTGGTCGGCGTCCACTGACCGGCGGGCGCGCGTCGGGGGGGGACGCCGCGTCACGGGTACGGGTGGCGGGCACACCGGCCCTCTTCGGGGCGACGGCCGCCGGGGAGCGTCCGTACTGGCTACGCTTCCCCCATGACTGCTGATCGCCGCCGTGTCGTGCTCGCCTCCGCCTCGCCCGCCCGTCTCGGACTGCTGCGGCAGGCCGGACTCGCTCCCGAGGTCATCGTGAGCGGCGTCGACGAGGACAAGGTGCACGCCCCCACCCCCGCCGAACTCGCCCTCGCGCTCGCCGAGGCCAAGGCCGCCCACGTGGCCGCCCGCCCCGAGGTCTTCGGCGCACTCGTCATCGGCTGCGACTCGGTCCTCGAGCTCGACGACCAGGCCCTCGGCAAGCCCGCCGACGCCGAGGAGGCCACCGCCCGCTGGAAGGCCATGCGGGGCCGGGTGGGCATCCTCCAGACGGGTCACTGCGTGTACGACACGGCCGCCAAGCGCTACGAGTCGGCGACCGCCTCCACCGTGGTCCGCTTCGGCGAGCCCACCGACGCCGAGATCGCCGCGTACGTGGCGAGCGGCGAACCGCTGCACGTGGCGGGCGCGTTCACCCTCGACGGCCGCTCGGCGCCGTTCATCGACGGCATCGACGGCGACCCGGGCAATGTGATCGGCCTGTCGCTGCCCCTGCTGCGGACGCTGCTCGGCAAGCTCGGGATCTCCATCACCGACCTGTGGCACTGAGCCACGCGGGACCCAAGGGGGCCCAGGGGGACCCAAGGGGGCCCAGGGGGACCCAAGGGCGCCCAGGGGGGCCAGGGGGGACCCCTAGGCGGGCGCCGGCTCCCCCTCGGGGGCGTCGACGCCCTTGCCGTACGCCACCAGCGTCAGCACGATCAGCCCGAGCACCACGGTCATGAACGCGAAGGCGCCCCAGCCGATCAGACCGACCGTCACCGCGCCCAGCAGGCCGTGCACCACGGCGCAGCCGATGAGCAGGGCCCGGCCGGCGCGCCCGGGGCGCTTGTCGCGGACGCCGGCGAGCAGCGCGACGGTGGCGCAGAGGGCGAGCAGCAGGCCGGAGACGATCCCGAGCACCCATGTGCCGGTGACCATGGCGTCCGGGTCGAGTCCGTCGAGGGACATCGACTGGGCTTCGACGAACCGTGCCATGACGGCGTTGAGCGCGACGATGCCCGGCGCCTCCAGGAACAGCACCCCCGCCGTCACGAGCGCTATCGGTCTGCGGGCCACTTCGGCCACCCCCTGTATACGGCTGTTACCGACAGTACGTACGACTGCGCGAAGGCTACTGCCGGGTAAACCCGCGGACAAGGGTCGGCGACGGACGAAGCCGTGGCAAAGAATCATTGCGCCATTCGTAGGGACTCCACAAAGAATCCGTATCAGCGACTGATCGCCCTAACAGAGACCTGTGCCACACGAGCGAGCTACTGTGCCGTAGAGGAACCCTGCGTACCGTGGTGCGACAAGGGATTTCACGAGCCCGAACGCCTCGTATCACGCTCCGTGTGGGCAAGCTCACCACTGGGGACGGGTCGAAAAGACGTGTCGGCAGTCCCTAAACTCAGCTTGTTTTCAAGGAGGGAGCCATCGTGCGCAAGGTGCTCATCGCCAACCGTGGCGAAATCGCTGTCCGCGTCGCCCGGGCGTGCCGGGATGCGGGGATCGCGAGCGTAGCCGTCTACGCCGAGCCGGACCGGGACGCGCTGCACGTCCGCGCGGCCGACGAGGCGTTCGCCCTGGGCGGTGACACCCCGGCCGCCAGCTATCTGGACATGGCCAAGGTGCTCCAGGCCGCGAAGGACTCCGGCGCGGACGCCATCCACCCGGGCTACGGCTTCCTTTCCGAGAACGCCGACTTCGCCCAGGCCGTTCTCGACGCCGGCCTGACCTGGATCGGCCCGCCGCCGCAGGCCATCCGCGACCTCGGTGACAAGGTGGCGGCCCGTCACATCGCCCAGCGCGCCGGTGCGCCCCTGGTCGCCGGCACGCCCGACCCGGTCTCCGGGGCGGACGAGGTCGTCGCCTTCGCCCAGGAGCACGGTCTCCCGATCGCGATCAAGGCCGCGTTCGGTGGTGGCGGCCGCGGTCTGAAGGTCGCCCGCACCCTCGAAGAGGTCCCCGAGCTCTACGACTCGGCCGTCCGTGAGGCCGTCGCCGCGTTCGGCCGCGGGGAGTGTTTCGTCGAGCGTTACCTCGACAAGCCGCGTCACGTCGAGACCCAGTGCCTGGCCGACTCGCACGGCAACGTGGTCGTCGTCTCCACCCGCGACTGCTCGCTCCAGCGCCGCCACCAGAAGCTCGTCGAGGAGGCGCCCGCGCCGTTCCTCTCCCAGGAGCAGAACGCGCAGCTCTACGCCGCGTCGAAGGCGATCCTGAAGGAGGCCGGCTACGTCGGCGCCGGCACGGTCGAGTTCCTCGTCGGTCTCGACGGCACGATCTCCTTCCTCGAGGTCAACACCCGCCTCCAGGTCGAGCACCCCGTCACCGAAGAGGTCACCGGCATCGACCTGGTCCGGGAGATGTTCCGGATCGCCGACGGCGAGGAGCTGGGCTACGACGACCCGGCCATAAGGGGTCACTCCTTCGAGTTCCGTATCAACGGCGAGGACCCGGGCCGCAACTTCCTCCCCGCGCCCGGCACCGTCACCACGTTCGACGCGCCGACCGGCCCCGGTGTCCGCCTGGACGCCGGCGTCGAGTCCGGCAGCGTGATCGGCCCGGCCTGGGACTCGCTCCTGGCCAAGCTGATCGTCACCGGCGCCACCCGCGAGCAGGCGCTCCAGCGCGCCGCCCGCGCGCTCGCCGAGTTCAAGGTGGAGGGCATGGCCACCGCCATCCCGTTCCACCAGGCCGTCGTGGTCGACCCGGCATTCACCGCGGACCCGTTCCGCGTCCACACCCGGTGGATCGAGACCGAGTTCGACAACCAGATCAAGCCCTTCGCGCCGGGCGGTGCCGAGGCCGACGAGGACGAGTCCGGTCGCGAGACCATCGTCGTCGAGGTCGGCGGCAAGCGCCTGGAGGTCTCCCTCCCGTCGTCGCTCGGCATGTCCCTGGCCCGTACGGGTCTGGCCGCCGGCGCCAAGCCGAAGCGCCGCGCCGCGAAGAAGTCCGGCCCGACCGCCTCCGGCGACACCCTCGCCTCCCCCATGCAGGGCACCATCGTGAAGATCGCGGTGGAGGAGGGCCAGGAGGTCAAGGAGGGCGATCTGATCGTCGTCCTGGAGGCCATGAAGATGGAGCAGCCGCTCAACGCCCACCGCTCCGGCACCATCAAGGGCCTGTCGGCGGAGGTCGGCGCCTCGGTGACGTCCGGCGCGGCGATCTGCGAGATCAAGGACTGATCACCGCACCTGTCGCAGAGCTGGACACAGGTACGGTACGAAGGGCCCGCAGGCACACCACCTGCGGGCCCTTCGCCCGTATCCGGAGGGAGACCCATGCGCGCCGACGCGCGCCGCAACCACGAGCGGCTGCTGACCGAGGCCCGTGCCGTCTTCGCCGAACACGGCACGGACGCCTCGCTGGAGGACGTCGCCCGGCGTGCGGGGGTCGGTATCGGGACGCTCTACCGCCACTTCCCCACGCGCGAGGCGCTGATCAACGCCGTGTTCCAGGAGGCCCTGGCGGCGCTGCTCCAGCGGGGCCGGGAGCTGGCGGAGGCCGAGGAGCCGTGCCCGGCGCTCGTCGAGTGGCTGCGCTCCCTGATCACTCATGCGGGTGAGTACCGCGGACTGTCGCGGGCGCTGATGACGGCCATGTCGGGCTCGCGGGATGCGCGTTCGGCGCTCGCGCAGTGCGGAGTGCCGCTGCGCACGGCGGGCGAGACCTTGCTGTCCCGGGCCCAGGAGGCGGGCACGGTACGTGGCGACGTGTCGATCGGCGATCTGATGCAGCTCACCAACGCGATCGCGCTGGCCGCCGAACAGTCCCCGGAGGACGAGGAGTTGGCCGACCGCCTTCTTGCCCTGACCCTGCGGGGCCTGAGGCACTGAGCCTGAATGAAGCACGGGCTTGCAGGGCCTGAAACGCCGAACCTGAAACGCCGAACCTGAAGCAGTGAGCCTGAAGCGCTGAGCCTGAAGCACGGGGTGCTGGGCCTGAGCCGCTCGGCCCCCTGGGGGAGGGGCCACCGGATCGTGGCTAGCGCCTCCGCATGTCCGCCACCCGCGCCGCACGCTCGGGGGCGAGCACCTCACTCGTCAACGCCCCTCCCGCGCTGCGGAGTTGACCGCCGGGGTGGCGGCCCCGCTGGCCCGGAAGCGGGACGTCGCGGCGGGGGCGTCCGGGCGGGGGGACCGCTTCACCACCCACGCCGGTACCTGCGACGGCGATCTGGACGCCCTGGTCGGCCAGCGCCTGGAGCTCCGTCGCGGCCCGGTCGTCGTGCGCCGGGGGCTCGTCGGTCACCAGGCGGGTGATCACGTCCGTCGGCACCGTCTGGAACATGGTGTCGGTGCCGAGCTTGGTGTGATCGGCCAGGACAACGACCTCCGCCGCCGCCTGCACCAACGCCCGGTCCACGCTCGCGGAGAGCATGTTGGACGTGGAGAGCCCGCGCTCGGCGGTCAGCCCGCTGCCGGAGAGGAAGGCCCGGGAGACCCGCAGGCCCTGGAGGGACTGCTCGGCCCCGCTGCCCACCAGCGCGTAGTTGGAGCCACGCAGCGTGCCGCCGGTCATGACGACCTCGACCCGGTTGGCGTGGGCCAGCGCCTGGGCGACGAGCAGGGAGTTGGTGACCACGGTCAGGCCGGGCACGCGGGCGAGCCGGCGCGCCAGCTCCTGCGTGGTGGTCCCGGCGCCGACGACGATGGCCTCGCCCTCTTCGACGAGGCTCGCGGCGACATCGGCGATGGCCGTCTTCTCCGCGGTCGCGAGATGGGATTTCTGCGGGAACCCGGACTCCCGGGTGAACCCGCCCGGGAGTACCGCACCGCCGTGCCGGCGGTCGAGGAGTCCTTCTGCCTCCAGTGCCCGCACGTCTCGCCGTACGGTCACTTCTGAGGTCTGGACGACGCGGGCGAGCTCCCGGAGCGACACGGCTCCGTTGGCGCGCACCATTTCGAGGATCAACTGACGACGTTCTGCAGCGAACACGAAACTGACAGTAACCTGACCGGCCGGAACTTTTCAGCACTATGCGCCGAATTGCAGAAGATGCGCACAGACGGGGCCTCCAAGTGGTATGGGAGGCCCCGTCGTTGATCGTTCTATGCCCCGCCTTGCCGGGGGTTGTCCAGATACCCCCAGGCGGGAGGGCGGGTCAGCCCTCGCCCGTCGCCTTTCGGGTGTGCAACTGCCGTGCCACTTCCGCGATCGAGCCCGACAGGGAGGGGTACACGGTGAAAGCGTTTGCGATCTGTTCGACCGTCAGATTGTTGTCGACCGCGATCGAGATGGGGTGGATGAGCTCGCTCGCCCGGGGAGCGACGACACAGCCGCCGACCACGATCCCTGTGCCCGGACGGCAGAAGATCTTGACGAAGCCGTCCCGGATGCCCTGCATCTTCGCGCGCGGGTTGCGCAGCAGCGGCAGCTTGACGGCCCGGGCGTCGATCTTGCCCGCGTCCACGTCGGCCTGCGTGTAACCGACGGTCGCGATCTCCGGGTCGGTGAAGACGTTCGAGGAGACCGTCTTCAGGTTCAGCGGGGCCACCGCGTCGCCGAGGAAGTGGTACATCGCGATCCGGCCCTGCATGGCCGCCACCGAGGCGAGCGCGAAGACACCGGTGACGTCACCTGCCGCGTAGACGCCGGGGGCGGAGGTGCGGGAGACCTTGTCGGTCCAGATGTGCCCGGAGTCCTTCAGCCGGACCCCGGCCTCCTCCAGGCCCATTCCGGCCGAGTTCGGGATGGCGCCGACGGCCATCAGGCAGTGGGTGCCCGAGATGACCCGGCCGTCGGAGAGGGTGACCTCGACCCGGTCGCCGACCCGCTTGGCGGACTCGGCGCGGGAGCGGGCCATGACGTTCATGCCGCGGCGGCGGAAGACGTCCTCGAGGACGGCGGCGGCGTCCGGGTCCTCACCGGGCAGCACGCGGTCGCGGGAGGAGACCAGGGTGACCCGGGAGCCGAGGGCCTGGTAGGCGCCGGCGAACTCGGCTCCGGTGACACCGGAGCCGACCACGATGAGCTCCTCGGGGAGCTCCTTGAGGTCGTAGACCTGGGTCCAGTTGAGGATCCGCTCACCGTCGGGCTGGGCGTCGGGGAGCTCACGCGGGTGGCCGCCGGTCGCGATCAGCACGGCGTCGGCGGTCAGGGTCTCCTCGGAACCGTCGGCGGCGGTGACGATCACCTGGCGCGAGCCGTCCGTCGCCTGGCGGCCGGAGAGCCGGCCGCGGCCGCGCAGCACCCGGGCGCCGGCCCGGGTGACGGAGGCGGTGATGTCGTGGGACTGGGCGAGCGCCAGGCGCTTCACCCGTCGGTTGACCTTGCCGAGGTCGACGCCCACGACGCGGGCGGCCTGCTCCACGTGGGGGGTGTCGTCGGCGACGATGATGCCCAGCTCCTCGTACGAGGAGTCGAAGGTCGTCATCACCTCGGCCGTCGCGATGAGCGTCTTCGAGGGGACGCAGTCGGTCAGGACGGACGCGCCGCCGAGACCGTCGCAGTCGACGACGGTCACCTCCGCGCCGAGTTGGGCGCCCACCAGGGCAGCCTCGTATCCGCCGGGTCCGCCGCCGATGATCACGATCCGGGTCACTGGGATCTACGCCTCGCGCTCTCGTTCTGCCGGGGGGTCCCCCGCTGGGCTGCAGTGCGTACGCCATTGTCCCGCACGCTTCAAGTGCGTACCCCATTGTCCCGTACGCCGGCGGTGGTCTCTCCCCGGGGCCTCCGTACGGCCCGCGCCGCGGTCCCGGTCAGGGACTTCCACGGACACCCTCTCCCCTCCCGTACCCTCGACCCCATGTCGCTCTACGCCGCGTACGCCGGCAACCTCGACGCGCGGCTCATGACCCGCCGCGCCCCGCACTCCCCGCTGCGCGGCACCGGCTGGCTGAACGGCTGGCGGCTCACCTTCGGCGGCGAGCAGATGGGCTGGGAGGGGGCGCTGGCCACCATCGTCGAGGCCCCGCGGTCCCAGGTCTTCGTCGCGCTGTACGACATCGCTCCGATGGACGAGGAGTCGATGGACCGCTGGGAGGGCGTCGGCCTCGACATCTACCGGCGGATGCGGGTGCGCGTGCACACCCTGGACGGCGACGAGTCCGCCTGGGTGTACGTGCTGAACGCCTACGAGGGCGGCCTGCCGTCGGCCCGCTACCTGGGCGAGGTCGCCGACGCGGCGGAGTCCGCGGGCGCCCCCCACGACTACGTGATGGAGCTGCGCAAGCGCCCGTGCTGACGGGGCCGGACCGACGAGGTCCGAGGGCGTCCTCCGCGCGCAGAGCGGGGTGGCGGCGGGGGCGTTTGTCGGAAACGACAAGACAACGATCGCATGTCCGTCCGCACTGTCATCTACGCGCGTAGGAATTCTCGGGCTACGCTTCTGCGGGTACGAAATCCGTCCGGGGCTCCCCTCGGACCCCCCTCCCCGAGGCGAGAGAGTCAGTGAACGCAACTGCCACCCCGTACGAGGCCGCCGAGGCCGCTGCCGCGCGTCTTCGCGAGCTGACCGGAATCGAGACCCACGACGTGGCCCTCGTCATGGGCTCCGGCTGGGCGCCGGCCGTCGACGCGCTCGGCGCTCCGGAGGCCGAGTTCCCCGTGACCGAGCTGCCCGGCTTCCCGCCGCCGGCCGTCGAGGGACACGGCGGCAAGGTCCGCTCGTACAAGATCGGCGCCAAGCACGTCCTGGTCTTCCTGGGCCGCACCCACTTCTACGAGGGCCGGGGCGTCGCCTCCGTCGCCCACGGGGTGCGCACCGCCGTCGCCGCCGGCTGCAAGACCGTGGTCCTGACCAACGGCTGCGGCGGTCTGCGCGAGGGCATGCGCCCCGGCCAGCCGGTCCTGATCAGCGACCACATCAACCTGACGGCCGCCTCGCCGATCGTCGGCGCGAACTTCGTGGACCTCACCGACCTGTACTCGCCGCGGCTGCGCGCGCTGTGCAAGGAGGTCGACGAGACCCTCGAAGAGGGCGTCTACGTGCAGTTCCCCGGGCCGCACTACGAGACCCCGGCCGAGATCAACATGGTCCGCGTCATGGGCGGCGACCTGGTCGGCATGTCCACCGTCCTGGAGGCCATCGCGGCCCGCGAGGCGGGCGCCGAGGTCCTGGGCATCTCCCTGGTCACCAACCTGGCGGCAGGCCTCTCGGGCGAGCCGCTGAACCACGAAGAGGTCCTCCAGGCGGGCCGCGACTCGGCCGCCCGGATGGGCGAGCTCCTGACGCGGGTCCTGGACCGGATCTGAGGTGTGGCGGGGCGGGGGCCGGCCCCGCGCGGGGCTTCGTCCCCCACCCCGCCCCTTCCCGGACCCGGGGGGGCAAGCCCCACAGACCCCTGAGCGGCGCGGCCGTGAGGAGCGGGGTCCGGGGCGACGGCCCGGTTTCGGGAAGGGGCGGGGCGGGGGAAGGCTCCGCGCAGCGGGCACCCACCGACCCGCGCCCCACCCCCGCCCACCCGGCCTCACCCACCCGCACACCCCGAAAGGCACACCGTGACGCAGGACGACCTCCTCGCCCGGGCCCAGGCCTGGCTCGCCGAGGATCCCGACAGTGAGACCCGCGAGGAGCTCGCCGAGCTCATCGAGGCCGGCGCGACGGACGAACTCGCCGCCCGGTTCGCGGGCACCCTCCAGTTCGGTACCGCCGGACTCCGCGGCGAGCTGGGCGCCGGTCCGATGCGTATGAACCGCTCGGTCGTCATCAGGGCCGCCGCCGGACTCGCCGCGTACCTGAAGGCCAAGGGCCAGACCGGTGGGCTCGTCGTCGTCGGTTACGACGCCCGCTACAAGTCGGCCGACTTCGCCCGCGACACCGCCGCCGTGATGACCGGTGCCGGCCTGCGCGCGGCGGTGCTCCCCCGCCCGCTGCCGACGCCCGTCCTCGCGTACGCCATAAGGCATCTGGGCGCCGTCGCCGGTGTCGAGGTGACCGCGAGCCACAACCCGCCGCGTGACAACGGCTACAAGGTCTACCTGGGCGACGGATCGCAGATCGTGCCGCCCGCCGACGCCGAGATCGCCGCCGAGATCGACGCGGTGCGCTCCCTCGACGACGTCCCGCGCCCGGAGACCGGCTGGGAGACCCTCGGCGACGAGGTCCTGGACGCCTATCTGGCCCGTACGGACGCCGTCCTGAGCCCCGGCTCCCCGCGGTCCGTCCGCACCGTCTACACCGCCATGCACGGGGTCGGCAAGGACGTCCTCACGGCCGCCTTCGCCCGCGCCGGCTTCCCGCCGCCCGCGCTCGTCGCCGAGCAGGCCGAGCCGGACCCGGCGTTCCCGACGGTCGCCTTCCCGAACCCGGAAGAGCCGGGCGCGATGGACCTCGCCTTCGAGGCGGCCCGCGCCGTGGACCCCGACATCGTGATCGCCAACGACCCGGACGCCGACCGCTGCGCCGTGGCCGTGCCGGACCCGACGGTCCAGGGCGGCTGGCGGATGCTGCGCGGTGACGAGGTGGGCGCGCTGCTCGCCGCGCACCTGGTGCACAAGGGGGCACGGGGCGTCTTCGCCGAGTCGATCGTGTCGTCCTCGCTGCTCGGCCGGATCGCAGACGCGGCGGGCGTCGGCTACGAGGAGACGCTGACCGGCTTCAAGTGGATCGCCCGCGTGGACGGCCTGCGCTACGGCTACGAGGAGGCGCTCGGCTACTGCGTCGACCCGGAGGGCGTCCGCGACAAGGACGGCATCACGGCGGCGCTGCTCGTCGCCGAGCTGGCCTCGGTGCTCAAGGAGCAGGACCGTACGCTCACGGATCTGCTGGACGACCTGGCGGTGGCCCACGGGCTGCACGCCACGGACCAGCTGTCGGTGCGGGTCGAGGACCTGAGCATCATCGCGAACGCGATGAGCGCGCTGCGCTCGCGGCCGCCGGTCCAGCTCGCGGGCCTGACGGTGACCACGGCCGAGGACCTGACGAAGGGCACGGAGTCGCTGCCCCCGACGGACGGCCTGCGGTACTACCTGGAGGGCGACTACAAGGCACGCGTGATCGTCCGCCCGTCCGGCACCGAGCCCAAGCTCAAGTGCTACCTGGAGGTCGTGGTCCCGGTCGCCGACGCGAGCGAGCTGACGACGGCGCGCGCGAAGGGCGCGGAGATCCTCGCCGCGATCAAGCGTGACCTGTCGGAGGCGGCCGGCCTGTAGCCGCCCGTGGTCCGCGTGAGGCCCGTACGGAATCGCTTCCGTACGGGCCTCCTGCCGTTTCCCGTACGGGTGAAATCGGTACGGCGGTCGGCCCAACGCGCGTCCCGCGATCAGGTGGCTCCGGCCAGGGTGACCCGGTGTCCCGCCGAGCCTCCTGGAGCCGCCTCAGTGCCCCCGGTCCTGACCGTCCGACCGACCGTCCCCGCCTCCCGGAAGCCACCGTCCCCGCCCGGTGAGCGCCTGCCGGAGCGGGTGCGCGGCACGCTGCGGCACGCCGCTCCCGCGCTCCTCGGCTATCTGGCCGTACGGCTCCTGGGGCTGCTCGTGCTGGGCCGCTGGGTGCACATGCGGGGGCACGGGATCTGGCCGGTGCTGGCGACGTCCTGGGACTCGCGCTGGTACCTCGGGATCGCGGACCACGGCTACGACGCCGCGCCCGGGGAGCCGCCCGGTCATCGGACGATGGCCTTCTTCCCGCTCTACCCGGCCCTGATCAAGGCGGTGGCGGCGGTCACCCCCGGGTCGCGCGCCTCCGTCGGCCTGGTCCTCGCGGTGCTCTGCTCGGTGGCCGCCGCCTGGGGGATCTTCGCGGTCGGCGACCGGCTGTACGGGCGCCGGGTGGGCACGGTCCTCGCGGTGCTCTGGGGCGCGCTGCCGGTCGCCGTCGTCCAGTGGATGGGGTACACGGAGTCGCTGTTCACCGCGCTGGCCGCCTGGGCGCTGTACGCGGCCCTGGACGGGCGCTGGGCCTGGGCGGCGGGTCTGGCCGTCGGGGCGGGGCTCACCCGGCCGACCGGGGTCGCCGTCGCCGCGGCGGTGACGGCGGCCGGGCTGCTCGCGGCCCGGCGCGGCAGCCGGCCCGCGCTCGTCGCCGCGCTCGTCGCTCCTCTGGGCTGGCTGGGCTACGTCGGCTGGGTGGGGCTCCGCGTGGGGAGCTGGGACGGCTACTTCGCGGTGCAGAGGTCCTGGAGCAACACCTGGGACGGCGGATCGTTGACGCTGCGTCAACTGCGCAGGCATCTCGTCTACGCCCAGGATCCGCAGCTCTTCCTGGTCATGGTCTCGCTCGTGCTGATCGTCGCCGCCGCGCTGTTCCCGCTCTGCGTCGCCGACCGGCAGCCGCTGCCGCTCCTGGTCTTCACGGGGGTGCTGCTCCTGGTGGTCCTGGGCAGCGGGGGCGTGTACTTCCCCCGCGCCCGGTTCCTGCTGCCCGGCTTCCCGCTGCTGCTCCCGCTCGCCCTCGCGGTCGGACGGGCCCGCCGCCATGTCGCCGCCCTGGTGCTCGGCGCGGCGGCGCTCTCGTCGGCGTGGCTCGGCCCGTACATGCTGCTCGTGTGGGCGGGCGCGCCGTGAGGCCCGTGGTCAACCCGTCAACCCGTCAGCCCGCCGGGGCCGACGGCGAGGACCCGTCCGCGGATGGTGGTGTCGCCACCGTCCACCATGTCCGCCCATGACAGGAAGACGCTCCCCGGGCTGCCGTCGCCGAACACGGCGGCGGCGCTGAGGTGGAAGCGGTTGCCACCGGTGCCGGAGCTGGCGACGGCCTTGGGCCCGATCTCGAGCTCGGAGTCCGAGCACAACTGTGCCCTCACGGTCGGCACGGTCTCGACGGTGTCCGCGCTCTTCTCCACCCAGGCGAGTACGAAACGCCCGCCCGGCAGGGCCGTCAGCGCGGGCGAGGTCCGGTGGAAGTGATTCGGTGAGCCCGCGAACGCGCTGGCGATGACCTGACCGCTTCCGCCCGGGTGGAAGACGCTGGCCACGGCAGTGGTCTGCATGACGCCGAGGGGGCTCTGCACCGTGGCGTTGATGTGCGCGGCGACGAACCGCCCGTTGTCGAGCGCCGTCAGCGCGCTCCGGCCCGCGAACCCCGAGACGTTGGGGCGGACCTCGCCCGTTCGGGGGACGCCGTCGAAGCCGAAGACCCTGTAGACGAGCCCACCGCCGCCCACGGCCGAGCCGTCGGTCCAGGCGATCACGTAGTCCCCGTTGCTCAGCAGCGTCACCGCGGGATGGCGATGGAACGCCTCGGTGGTGTTCACAGCGATCTCGGGGCCCTTCTTCTGCCCCTCGGGGGTGAAGCGCTGAGCGCGGACCCGCTGCTGCGTCCCGCTCCCCGTCCAGGTGACCAGGCACCCGCCGTCGATCATGCGGGTGACCGTGGGCGGGAAGTCGAGATCGATGGAGTCGGTGTTGACCTGGACCGGAAGGCCGGCAGGCTGCCCGTCGAAGAAGCGTCGCAGGACCACACGCGGGGCTGGCGGGGGCAGGTTGAAAGGCCGCTCGATCCAGGCGGCAAAGGTGTTCGAGCCGACGGAGTCCACGAAGGGCCACCGCCGGTCGGTGTTGCCGCCTGGTGGTGTCGCCTCGCTGGCGAGGAACTCCGTACCGACCTTCGTACCGGCGGTGTCGACCCGCTGCCCCTTGATGCCGGCGTCGGCGGAGTCCGCCCAGAGCGCCGTGAACAGCGAGTGGCTGATCAGCCCATCGGCGCAGGACTGCGACTGGCCGCCGGCGGTGGACGTGTTCACGACGAAGTCACCCATGGTCTCGTTCTCCCTCGTTCAGCCGTCGTGGCTCAGCCGGCGCCGTATCTCGGCGTCTGGGGTACGTCCGGTTCGACGCTGGGCATCACGGGGCCGGCGTTGTTGAGAGCGGCGGGAACCGCGTGTTCCATGCGGCGCTCCGGCTCTCCCCGTTCCCGGAGACGCCCGCCCAGCCGCAATGCCAGGACGTAAACGGGCTGAATCACCGTCTGCTCCTGCAGACGGCCGAGCTCGAGATAGCCGGACCGGGCCTCCTCGACAGTGAAATCGCTGCCGCGGCGCAGGTGCAGGTGGTCCTCGGTCTCGGCCAGCACGTCGTCCACCGAGCGCCAGCCGGACACCGCGGTACGCACCTGGGCGACTCGCCTGGCAACGCGTTCGAAGCCGGTGAGGCTCCCGTCGGGGCCGAAGTACATGACCACGTTGCCGCCCTGTCCCTCGAAACCGAGGCCGTCCAGCCGCCGCTTGAGGACGACCCCGACGTCGATCACCCGTGGCTCCCTGGGGCTCTGCCCCCGGACAACGGACGACGCACGCAGGCGGGTCACTCGGAACGGAGTGAAGTCGTCCTGCTCCAGAAGTCCCACACGGCCTGCTTCTCGTACCGCCGCATCGAAGGCCTCGGTGTCCGACATTCGCATGTCGGACGTTCCGTCATCCGCCTGCCATCGGGTGCTGTCGACACACTGCACCGCTCTTGAGGGCCGGTAGACGGTGAGCGTATGGGCATCGTGCTCCAGCCTCATGGACACGGCGTCCTCGGACCAGGAGGGCTCCCCTGCCGGGATCGCCATACCGGCCCGCCGTGCGAGCTCGACCGTGTCATCCAGCGGCTCCAGTGACGGATCCACCTCGTAGATGCCGGCCGGCGCCTCGAGCGCGTCCCAGCGTTGTCTCAGCGTATTGAAGTCCATTGCGACCGCGTCTCCCGTTGCTCCCGTTGCATCGCGTGAAGGTCACGTACGCCACTTCCAGGCCAGACTGAAGGACGGGACAGGCCCTCCGGCGCCGTCTGCCAGACGGCCGTTGTCGAGCCGGAATCGTGCGTCCGCCTCATCGCTGCCACAGGCGATCGCGATGGGTATGTTGGCCTGCTCCCCGGACCGCGCGAACGCTGCGTCGAGCCATGCGCTGCCGACCGGTGCACCGTGGGAGACGAAGGTGGCGAACTCCCCGCCGCGGCCGGTGTCGATACCGGCGAAGGACTCGTCGACGAACGTGCACAGGACGTGCAGCGACTCGAGCGGACGCGCACTGTCTCCGTTGGTCGGTTCGGACCAGACCATGTTCACGCTCGCGCTGACGTCCGGTCCCGCCACTCCACCGCAGAGGTCGAGCACCAGCCAGCGCAGCTCCCTCACTCCCAGACGCATGTTGCTGTAGAAGGCGCGGCAGCCGAAATGGTTCGACGCCAGGGATACCGAGACTTCCGGGAGCCCGTGGCCGGCGTAGTACATGAGCCCGACGCTGTCGATGCCGTCCTCGGTGAGGGACTGGCCGGTCGCCGCGACTTCGGGGTGCTCGTAATCCGACGCCCAGGCATGCTCGTTGGCACGCACGAAGCGCTGTATGTGGCCCATGCTCTGCATGACGGAGACCACCCCGGACGCCACCGAGGCTACTGCGGGAATGGCGACGAACGTGCAGCTGGTTTCGGGGGCGGGCGCCACGCTGTTCCAGTGGACTCCGTAAGTGACAGGCATTTTCCATTCCCTTCGCCGGTCAGTCGGACGTCACAACGGCCCTGAAATGATCACCGAGTTGTGCGACTGGAAGAACCCGCACCACTCCGTGTAGCGGCCCCGGTTGCACGAGAACGGATTGGTGATCAGGTTCTGGGAGTAGTCCACGTTCCTGGCGGCGGAGTCGCCTGGCTTGTGCCCCCAGAAACCCTCGCGGTGCCGTCGCCACCAGTGATAGTCACGGGTACCGTCCGCCATGGTTCCGGTGGCGAGTGCGACAAAGTGCCTTTCGAAGCCGGCCGGCTGACAGTTGCCCCAGACCCGCAGCCCGTCCCGCAATGCTCCCGTGCGCACATCCGTACAGGTCACTGAGCGCGGGATTCTGTAACCGTGATGCCATCCGGGCTGAGCAAAGGAGTCCGTACGCTGATCCACGGCGTAGTTGTAGCAGTTGTTGCGCCCAATGACGGCGAAATGGTTCCAGAAGTTGGGCTCGAAGGGGCCGGTGTCGAACGGGCACGCGTTCATACGCAGCTCGATGCGTCGGAGCTGCTCTTCGACCTCGGCCGCGAGTTCGGCGTCCGGTGGCTCCCCGGGCTCGATCGTCTCCGTCCCTCCCAGCCCTTCTCTGACAGATCGTTGGATTGCCTGACGCAAGGCGTCGCGCAGGACCCCCGCCCCGTAGCCGCCCGTCTCTTCCTGCTCAGCAGGCTCCGGCATCGTCTCGAGCAGCTCCTCCGCCAGCTCGGCGCTGGCGAAGGGATCTGCAGCTCCGCCGCCTGCGATCTCGACGGTCGGCGGCAGGCCGAGTGTCTGCGCGGTGTCACTGGCGAAGTCGATCCTCATCCCCCGGAAGTCGACCCCCGTGAGGCCGCCGGGCGTCACCGCCAAGCCTGCGCGATGACGCAGGAACAGCCGCAGGAAGCGTTGCACCTGATCGGGGTCGGTGACCATCCACGAGGGATTGGGCCGGCCCGAGTAGATTTCTATCGTGACGCGGAATGCCATGCCGACTCTCCTTGCTTCTCCCTAGGTGCGCTGAGGCACGTTTCTCACGTCACGGATCTTCCGCGACGTAGAGGAACTCCGGTCCGTACGTCATTCCGCTCCCGCCGGGCAAGGGCGTTGCCATCAACGCCTGGGCGGGCCCCTGCATGTTGAACATCTCCACGACTGCCCGATTCAGCATCTGCGTGGCCACGGCCGGTTGCTCCGCCCGCCAGGCACGTTCGAGGAACCGAAGGAGCGAGCTGTAGTGACGGTTGAATGCGGTCAGGTCCTGTTGAACGGTGGCGGAGACGGGTACCCCGCCTGCGACCCAGCCGCCTGCAGGCACCGTTCCCATCGGGTGCGTCCGGGGCATGGGAATCTCGTCACCCAGGAAATCGAACCGTGGTGGATCGTCCGATACGCGGATCAGTTTCCGCCCGTGGAAGATCTGCCGGAAGGAGTAGAAGTGGGCCAACTCTCCGGCCTCGCCGGGGAACGGATTCTCCGGGGAGGCCGCGGTGCCCTCGCCCTGCTCCTTGATGACGCGCAGGGCAGCCTCCACATCTGCGAGCGTTCTCAGCGGGATGACGTTGTTCCCCTGTCCGTGGGCTCCGGCCATGATCTTGGTCAGCTGTCGGGTGCCCTTGATCAGCTCCGGCCGGGAACGGAAGGCTTCGAGAATCGCCGTGTAGAACGCGCCGATGGATGTGTGCGTCTCCCGCTCCTCGACCACGGGGTCGTCGGGCCTCTCGATACGGGAGTACATGTCGAGCGCCGGCTTGCTCAGCCCGGTGAGCGAAACCGTCAGATCCGGCTGAACACCACCGGGCAGCGGACCCGGGTACTTCGGCACGAGGTCGCTGTCGGCGATGCGAGGCACCTCTCCGACGGTGGTGACCATGTTGCAGACCAAGCCCATGTGTGACATCTCGTCGAAGACGATTTCATGCATCGTCTCGGACACGTCCGATCCGCTGTCCGCTTCCTGGATCGACCACAGGCCACACAAATAGGGTGGAAGGGTTGCGAGCTCCAGCATGACGGCCTGCTGCAGCGCGTCCTTCAGCCACGTCTCGTCATGTTCTGCCGCAGGCATCTCCATGAGCTCGACGATCGCCTTGCTTCGGTATTTGACGGCACCTGACACGAGAACTCCTACGGCTACGCACGCGCGACCGACAATGACCGGTCAAGCGACGAGAGCGGTTGCATTTCTCTGGTAGAACCAGCCGACGAACTCGGTGTACACGGGTACGCTGGGGTCGGGAGCCGCCTTCACGCAGTTCTGGGGATGGCGCCAGATCACCGAACCACCGCTGGTCACCACTCGGCGTATCGGGTAGCCCGCGCCGTCGAGGTACACCACCGGAGTGCCACCGGTCTTGTGATACCAGAGCCAGTTGGGTCCGGGGGACACGAGCCTGTAGAAGTGATAGTCCCAACCCGGCCAGACGTGGGCTGCGATCACGAGAGTATTCGGCTGACAGTTGTCAGCCCAGCCGTCGGCGTAGAGACCGCCCCGGATGTTGTCGACTGTCGGGGAGGCGGCCGGCTTTCCCCCTCTACGTCCCGGCAAGGCATAACGAATGTTCGCCACGTGGTTCGACGCAAAGCAGTAGCAGTTGTTCTTCTCGACTGTTCCGGCGAGGTTGAAGATATGCGCGTTATCGGCATAGAGCGTGCTGGGACACGGACGATGCCATAGCACCCCTCGTTCGGCGTCCGGGGAATCATCGAACGAGTCAGGACTGGGCGGGTACTGCTCCTCCCGCTCGGCCGGGAGGATGGAGGGCCCCATCCCGGCGACCGCCAGGAGTTCGTCGTCGATACCCATACGGACGGCCGGCGCTGCCAGAAGCCAGGGCGCGACGGAGTCGGCCTCTCCGGTGGCCGTTCGGACCCCTACCCGGAACTCAGCTCCGATACGGGCGGAGGACGCCGCGCGCCACGTGTCCCACGGCCCGTCGTCCGACTTCACCGAACGCACGATGAATCCGCGGTACCCCAGACCCAACAGCTCGTCGGGGGAGGTGACTTCGGAGAGCTGGCTCACGTCCGCTTCTACCCGCTCCGTCAGCTCCCGCTCCTCTTGGGGCGACAGGACCCATCTGGGGTTGGGCATGCCTGAGAATATGTCGAGTTCCACTTCGAGCATGGTGTGATCGCCTCGCAGGCCGTGCGATCTGGAGCATCGCTGTTTACTGGCCGCGTCGGGTAGGATCTTCAACTCCCCCTGATTCAGCGTACCTCCGGCAGGATGACCCCGCATTCCCGCTAACCGCGAGCGAGGTCGATCGCAGATACGGTGCCGTCGCCCCTGTTGGCGACATAGACACGATTGCTGTGGGGCTCGAATGCCACACCCTCCGGTTGGGATCCGACCGGGATCGTGGCGCTCACGCCGTTGAAGCCGGCATCGATCACCTTCACCGTGCCGTCGGAAATCGTGACGTATGCATCGCCTCGGGAATCGACCGCCACACCCAACGGCCTCACACCGACGTCGACATCGGCGGCGGCGCCCGTCACGCTGTCGATCACGGACACCGTCTTGAAGCCGGAGTTGGCGACATAAACACGATGACTCTGGGGGGCGACCGCAATTCCCATGGGATGCTGCCGAACCGGGATGGTCGCGACAACCCCGTGGGTCCCGGCATCGATCACCGACACGGTGTTGAAGTCAGGTTGCGTGACGTACACGCGGTGATTCAGAGGATCCACCGCGACGCCCAGGGGACCTTGGACGTCGATGAAGTCGTGGGCGACGGTGGGGATATCGCCACTGATGCCCATCGCGGCCACCCTGTGACGACTGCGGCTCGTCACGTAGGCACGGCTCAGGAAATGATCGACCGCCACCCCCGCCTCGTGGGACGAAGGGTCGAAAATCGAAGGCGGGCCTCCGACGTTGATGGTGGCGATCACGGTGTTGAGTCTGTCGATCACCGAAACGGTGCCCATACCGCCATTGGCGACGTAGACGCCGAACTGAGGATCGGTGGCCACGCTTTCCGGGCGGAGTCCGACGTTGATGGTGGCGGTCACCGTGTTGGTCACAGCATCGATCACCGAGACCGTGCGTTGACCGCTGTTGGTGACGAAGACGTGGTCATGGACGTCCGCCGCCACAGCGACCGGCCCCGTCCCCACGGGAATGGTGGAAACGACACATGGATTTTCCGAGTTGGACATTTTCACCAACATCTTTCGTTGTTCGCGGCCATCGGGAAGACCGACCTGGTGACACCGCCGAGACCTTGGGTGCGCCGTCCCCAGAAGAGCCGCCAGATACCAACAGGCGACTTGAGTTGCTGTTGCCGCGTTCTGGGGTCACCAGCATGGCTGGGGTCAGGTCGCCCGATGCCACGACGGCCGCGTAGGGCGAGGCCACGCGCCGGCCCCGCCTTATAAACGGTTTCAACAGAGACGGCGCATGTCGCACCACGGTTACCAATGGAGGACCAGGCAAAGGGGGTTCACTGCGGCCGAAGGCGGAACCTACGCGGCGCCGTTACCCTCACAATGATCCTCCAGCTCCCACCAGAAGTCTTGTCGGCGGTGGCGCTCCTCGGAGCCGGGCCCAGAGGGACACCGACCGGCCGCCCCTCGGTCGCGACCTGCGAAGTCCGGCTGGAGCCAGCCGAAGCAGCCGTGGACGTAGTCGGCCGTACGGGAGTCCTGCGGCGAGCCGAACATCGCCTCCGTCGGGCCGCGCTCGACGATCACGCCCGGGGTGCCCTGCTCCGCGAGGAATAAGGCACAGGAGTCCGAGACCCGTGCGGCCTGCTGCATGGTGTGGGTGCCACCGGGCTGTCGCAGCCGGTCCTTGTCCTCCCGCCAGAGCCCGGCCTTGGTGAGGCATCCTCGACGAGGTCGTCCCGGCCGTCGCGGGTCGCCTTGATGCCGCTGGGCTTCAGACCGGCCAGGACGTGGTCGTACAGGGACATGGCCGGGAACGGGTTGGGGAACACCATGCCGATCTCGCGGCGAGCGTGGGTGATGCGGCGACTCCGGTCGTGGATGTCCTCGCTGTCGAGGAGCACCCGGCCGGAGAGCGAGGCCGAGCCGAGAGGCTTACGAGACCCAGGAGGACCTGCGGGACTCCGGGGTCAGCCGGTCGCGAGGAGGATGACGAGCAGGACGAGGCCCGCCGTCGCCGGCGCGATGATCTCGTACGCCCAGCGCACGCGCGGCTCTCCCTGCGCCTCAGGGCGCCCCGCGCACCGCTCCGCGAGCTCCCGCAGATCGGCGATCGTCCGGTCGGCCGGAGCGAGCCGCGCCGCGTCGTCCCCGCGCGCGTTGACCGAGGTACGGCCGTGCGGATCGTCGGACGCGGCGCGCGCCTGCTCCCGGGCCGCACGCTTGCGCTGCCGCAGCGAGACGGGGACGGCCCAGAGCTGGTACTTGCCCCCGGCCTGGGTGAGCGCCTCGCTGGAGTACCCGGCGCGGACGTCCGCGACGGAGGCCCAGGGCAGCGTGATGTACCGGAAGGGGTTACGGATGCGCAGCCGGTCCTCGTTGGCGTACACCGCCGGGCGGATCGTGAACGCCACGACGAGCGGCACCACGAGCAGCAGACTCGCGAGCGCCAGCCACGGCGTGCGCCCCGCGCCCCTGACCATCGCGTCGACGCAGAACCAGACGGTCAGACCGAGCAGCAGGACACCGCCCGTGATCCCGAGGGGTGAACGGAAGACACGGTCGGCGTAGG
This sequence comes from Streptomyces sp. NPDC012508, assembly GCF_042902595.1. Lineage (NCBI taxonomy): Bacteria > Bacillati > Actinomycetota > Actinomycetes > Kitasatosporales > Streptomycetaceae > Streptomyces > Streptomyces sp. NPDC012508. The sequence continues at coordinate 427,676 of NZ_JBIBEO010000003.1, read as the reverse complement.
CCGGCTCGGCGGGCGGCTGGGGGCTCGTCATGGTGCCGATTCTGCCTCAGCCCCCGCCGCCGGGCTCAGGCGGCTCGGGTGACCAGATCGGCGTAGAGAATGATGTTGTCGGGGCGGTGGCCGTCGACCAGCTCTCCCCCGCAGGTGATCAGCCGCAGCTCGGGCCGCTCGGTGTCCCCGTAGACCTTCCGGGTGGGGAACGCCTTCTTGTCCACCTGCTCCAGCTCGCGGACGCGGAAGACGGCCTCGGTGCCGTCGGCGCGCGCGACGGTGATCTCGTCCCCGACGCGGACCTTCGCGACGTTCTTGAGTACGGCGGGGCCCCGGGCGGTGTCGAAGTGACCGATCAGAACGGCGGGGCCGGTCTCTCCGGGCGTCACGCCCTTGTCGTACCAGCCGATGCGCTCCGCGTCCGCCTCGGACGGGACCTCGACGGTCCCGTCCCCGGCGAGCCCCAGCTTCAGCACGGGACCGGTGTCGACCCCGGCGGCGGGCACCCGGACCCGGACCGGCTCCGAGCGCGGCAACGGGGCGACGGACGCCTTCGGCGCGGGCGCCCGGGTCTCGGTGACCTTCGCGGCCGGGCCGGCGGCGGGCGGCGCAGTGCCGGCGCAGCCCGTGAGGGCGGCCAGGGCGGCGAGGACGAGCAGGGCGGGGGCGGTACGGCGGCGGTTCACGGGGCGGCTCCGAACGGGGTGCGGCCGGCCGTCGCACGGGGTGTGGGTGCGACGGCCGGCCAGGGTGGGGTGGTGCTCCTGCTCGGGTCAGTGGCAGGTGTGAGGAGGCGTGGGTACGGCGGTCAGCCGCGGGCGCCCGCGGTGCGGCGGCGGAGGGCGACGAAGCCGAGGCCCGCGGCGGCCAGGGACGCGGCGCCCGCGCCGGCCGCGATCAGCGCGGTGTGGTCGGTGCCGGTGTCCAGGTCGGCCCCGGCGGCGACGCCGCCCTGCGGGACGACGGTGGTCTGCGTGGTCGTGGTGGTCTTCGTCGGCTTCGTGGTCTGCGGCGTCTTGCCCTGCTGCCGGTCGGCGAGCCAGTCCGCGCGCAGCTCGCCGTTCCAGGAGAGCGTCACCTCGATCTCGTCACCGAAGACCTTCTTGTCGAAGGTCTTGACCGCCTGCTCGGTGGACAGCCGGCCGACCTCCTTGTCGCCCTTGAAGATCTTCGCCGTGATGTCACCGCCCTTGCGGTGCGCGATCCCCTTGTAGCCGTGCCCCAGGACCTGCCAGCCCGAGAAGTCGCCGAGCCACTCCGACTCCTCCTCGGTGGGGGTGGGCTCCGGCTCCGGAGCCGGGGTGTCGTTCTTCACGGGCTTCGGGGCCGCCTGGACCTTCGAGCCGGGGATGTGGGCGGCGAATCCGCCGTCGCTCTCCAGGACGACCACGGCCTTGCCGTACGTCCAGACCGACCGGTCCGCGTAGAGGTAGGTGAAACCGCGGCCCTTGCCGTTCTCGATCAGCTGGAGGCCGTAGCGCCCGTCCTTCGCCCTGCCCAGCTCGAGGCGGGTGCCGTCGGCCAGCTCGTACGTGCCGAGATCCGCGCCGGAGAGGTAGTTGCCGGTCCAGTCGAGGGTGCGGCCGTCCGCGTAGAGGACGAAGAAGGCACCGTTGTTGTTTCCGGCCACCGGGCGGTTGGCGGTCTCGAAGGCTCCGACCTTGTAGCCGTCGACGAACAGCTCGGCCCGGTGGTGGTTCGCGTTGAACCTGTAGATCTTGGCGATGGTGCCGTCGGTGAGGGTTTCGGTGCGAACGAGGGTGCCGTCGTCGTCGATGGCGGGCTTGGCGCCCACGGTGGGCTCGGCCCCGGTGGCGGGCTTCGCGTCGGCGGCGAAGGCCGTGCCGGCGGTGAGGGCCGGGGTGACGGCGACGCCCGCCAGGAGGGCGGTGACGACGGCGGTACGGAGGGCGGTGCGCATAACGACTCCTGTGAATCAGTACAGGTCGGATAAGGAAGAGCCGCATGCCGCTGACATCTCGTTCGGTTGGGGCCGGTGAGTTCTGGCTGGCTGCAGAAAGAACGTTAGTGATCTTGTATCGGGGACTTGTCCGCTCCATGTCACGGCGCTGTGACAGCGGCCACGATTTCCCCTCCGGAACCCTGGGGCTGTACAGGCCGCTACGCGCGTAGATATGCTCGACTGGTGACCATGCCCACCACTGCATCCGCAGCACCCGCTTTCGCCGACGTGACCGCGTCCGACAGTGCGCTGCGCCGCTTCCTCCACGGGCTGCCCGGCGTCGACGCCGTCGGCCTGGAGGCGCGCGCCGCGTCCCTCGGCACCCGCTCGATCAAGACCACGGCCAAGGCCTACGCCATCGACCTGGCCATTTCCATGATCGACCTGACGACGCTCGAAGGCGCGGACACCCCGGGCAAGGTCCGGGCGCTCGCCGCCAAGGCCGTCAACCCCGATCCGACCGACCGTACGACCCCGACGACCGCCGCGGTCTGCGTCTACCCCGACATGGTGGCGACCGCCAAGGCAGCCCTGAAGGGCTCCGCCGTCAAGGTCGCCTCCGTCGCCACCGCCTTCCCGGCCGGCCGGGCCGCGCTCGCCGTGAAGCTCGCGGACACCCGCGACGCCGTCGCCGCGGGCGCCGACGAGATCGACATGGTGATCGACCGCGGCGCCTTCCTCGCGGGGAACTACATGAAGGTCCTCGAGGAGATCCGGGCCGTGAAGGAGGCCTCCGGCGAGGCCCGCCTGAAGGTCATCTTCGAGACCGGCGAGCTCTCCACGTACGACAACATCCGCCGCGCCTCCTGGCTCGGCATGATGGCGGGCGCCGACTTCATCAAGACCTCGACCGGAAAGGTCGCGGTCAACGCCACCCCGGCCAACACGCTCCTGATGCTGGAGGCCGTGCGCGACTTCCGCGCGCAGACCGGCGTCCAGGTCGGCGTGAAGCCCGCCGGCGGCATCCGCAACACCAAGGAAGCCATCAAGTTCCTGGTCCTGGTCAACGAGACCGTCGGCGAGGACTGGCTGGACAACCACTGGTTCCGCTTCGGTGCCTCCAGCCTGCTCAACGACCTGCTCATGCAGCGTCAGAAGCTGGCTACCGGCCGCTACTCCGGCCCCGATTACGTGACGGTGGACTGATCATCATGGCATCTGCATTCGAGTACGCACCGGCGCCCGAGTCCCGGTCCGTCGTCGACATCGCCCCCTCCTACGGCCTCTTCATCGACGGCGAGTTCGTCGACGCGGCCGAGGGCAAGGTCTTCAAGACCGTCTCCCCCTCCACCGAGGAGGTCCTCGCCGAGGTCGCCCAGGCCGGCGCCGAGGACGTCGACCGCGCGGTGAAGGCGGCGCGGAGGGCGTTCGAGAAGTGGTCGGCACTGCCCGGCTCCGAGCGCGCCAAGTACCTCTTCCGGATCGCCCGGATCATCCAGGAGCGCAGCCGTGAGCTGGCCGTCCTCGAGACCCTGGACAACGGCAAGCCGATCAAGGAGACGCGCGACGCGGACCTCCCGCTGGTCGCCGCGCACTTCTTCTACTACGCGGGCTGGGCCGACAAGCTCGACCACGCGGGCTACGGCGCGAACCCGCGCCCGCTCGGCGTGGCCGGCCAGGTCATCCCGTGGAACTTCCCGCTGCTCATGCTGGCCTGGAAGATCGCCCCGGCGCTCGCGACCGGCAACACGGTCGTCCTGAAGCCCGCCGAGACGACCCCGCTCTCCGCCCTGTTCTTCGCGGACATCTGCCGCCAGGCCGGGCTGCCGAAGGGCGTCGTCAACATCCTTCCCGGTTACGGGGACACGGGCGCCGCGCTCGTCGAGCACCCGGACGTGAACAAGGTCGCCTTCACCGGCTCGACCGCGGTCGGCAAGTCGATCGCCCGCTCCGTCGCCGGCACGCACAAGAAGGTCACCCTGGAGCTGGGCGGCAAGGGCGCGAACATCGTCTTCGACGACGCCCCCATCGACCAGGCCGTCGAGGGCATCGTCAACGGCATCTTCTTCAACCAGGGCCAGGTCTGCTGCGCGGGCTCGCGCCTGCTGGTCCAGGAGTCGATCCAGGACGAGCTGCTCGACAGCCTGAAGCGGCGGCTCTCCACGCTCCGCCTGGGCGACCCGCTCGACAAGAACACCGACATCGGCGCCATCAACTCGTCGGAGCAGCTGGCCCGCATCACCTCGCTTGTGGACCGCGGCGAGGCCGAGGGCGCCGAGCGCTGGACCGCCGCGTGCGAGATCCCGGCCGCCGGTTACTGGTTCGCCCCGACGCTCTTCACGGGTGTCACGCAGGCGCACACGATCGCCCGCGACGAGATCTTCGGCCCGGTCCTGTCGGTGCTGAGCTTCCGTACGCCGGACGAGGCCGTCGCCAAGGCCAACAACAGCCAGTACGGCCTGTCGGCCGGCATCTGGACGGAGAAGGGCTCGCGGATCCTGGCCGTGGCCAACAAGCTCCGCGCGGGTGTCGTCTGGGCCAACACGTTCAACAAGTTCGACCCGACCTCGCCCTTCGGCGGCTACAAGGAGTCGGGCTTCGGCCGCGAGGGCGGTCGCCACGGCCTGGAGGCGTACCTCGATGTCTGACCGTCTTTCCGTCTTCAAGACCTACAAGCTGTACGTGGGCGGGAAGTTCCCGCGTTCCGAGAGCGGCCGGGTGTACGAAGTGCAGGACAGCAAGGGCAAGTGGCTGGCCAACGCTCCCCTCTCCTCCCGCAAGGACGCCCGTGACGCGGTCGTCGCCGCGCGCAAGGCGTTCGGCGGCTGGTCGGGCGCGACGGCGTACAACCGCGGCCAGATCCTCTACCGCATCGCCGAGATGCTGGAGGGCCGCCGGGACCAGTTCGTGGCCGAGGTGGCGGACGCGGAGGGCCTGTCGAAGTCCAAGGCGGCCGCGGTCGTCGACGCGGCCGTCGACCGCTGGGTCTGGTACGCGGGCTGGACCGACAAGATCGCCCAGATCGTGGGCGGGGCGAACCCGGTGGCGGGCCCGTACTTCAACCTGTCGACGCCGGAGCCGACGGGCGTAGTGACGGTCGTGGCCCCCCAGGACTCGTCCTTCCTCGGCCTGATCTCGGTCATCGCCCCGGTGATCGCGACCGGCAACACCGTGGTCGTGATCGCGAGCGAGAAGGCGCCGCTGCCGGCGCTCTCCCTGGGCGAGGTGCTCGCCACCTCCGACCTGCCGGGCGGCGTCGTGAACATCCTCTCCGGCAAGGCCGCGGAGATGGGCCCGCACCTGGCGGCCCACCAGGACGTCAACGCGATCGACCTGACGGGCGCGGACGCGGAGCTGGCGCGCGAGCTGGAGGTCGCGGCGGCGGACAACCTCAAGCGCGTCCTGCGGCCGCGCGCGGTGGACTTCGCGGAGTCCCCGGGCACGGAGCGGATGACGGCCTTCCTGGAGACGAAGACCGTCTGGCACCCCACGGGCTCCCTGGGCGCGAGCGGCTCGTCGTACTGACCGCTCGGCGCACCGAAGCGTAGGCCCCCGGGTACGCCCGGGGGCCTACGCGTGCCGCTACGTCGTCGGCAGCAGCCCCGTCACCTCGCCGACCACCGGCAGGTCGTCCAGGCCGCCGCCCTTCGTGACGTGGTCGGTCACCAGGTTCGTGCCCACGGGCTTGAAGTCGGCGACCTGCGTGCCGATCCCGTTGTCCAGCGGGTCGACCCCGGTGTTCGCCAGCGGGTCGAGCTGGAGGCTCGTCAGCGGGCCCACCGCGTGGCCGGTGGCCCCGAGGGCCGCGACGGCGTCGCTGCCGGCGAGCGAGCCGACCGGCAGCGGCAGCGGGGCGGCCGGGGCCGCCTGCGCCGTCGCGCCCATGCCGAGGACCGCCGCTCCCGCCGCCGTCGCGGTCAGCCCGGCCTTCAGCAGGGCGCCGCGGCCGGGGGTCCTGGATTGCTTGTGACGCGCCATGAGAATCCTTCGACGTTGGGTAACGACAGAGACACCGAGCGTAGTTGAGGTGTGATGCTCGATACCAACTGCCTCCCTCGGGGGTCCCCTGCCCGGGGGAATGCCTCACACTGGTGTCCCGTGAGTTCCCAACCGATCCCGACCCGCGTCGTCCTGCTCGCGGGCCCCTCAGGCTCCGGCAAGTCGTCGCTCGCCGCCCTCGCCGGTCTCCCGGTCCTGCGTCTCGACGACTTCTACAAGGAGGCCGACGACCCGACGCTCCCGCTGGTCGCCGGCAGCGCCGACATCGACTGGGACTCCCCGTACTCCTGGGACGCCGACACCGCCGTCACCGCGATCGTGGAGCTGTGCCGCACCGGCCGCACGGACATCCCCGTGTACGACATCGCGACCAGCTCGCGCGTGGGCCGCGACGCCCTGGACATCGGCCGGACCCCGCTCTTCGTGGCGGAGGGGATCTTCGCGGCGGAGATCGTGGAGCGCTGCCAGGACCTCGGTGTCCTCGCCGACGCGCTGTGTCTGCGCGGCCGCCCCTCGACGACGTTCCGCCGCCGCCTGCTGCGCGATCTCAAGGAGGGCCGCAAGTCGGTCCCGTTCCTGCTGCGCCGCGGCTGGCGCCTGATGCGCTCGGAGCGCTCCATCGTGGCCCGGCAGACGGCGCTGGGCGCCCACCCCTGCGCCAAGCAGGAGGCCCTGGGACGCCTGGCCGCCGCGGCGGCGGGCCGGCACCGGACACCGGCGGCGCGGGCGTAACGAGGATCAGGACGACGAGAAACGCGGGTCGTACAAGCCCCCCCGGCTTGTCCGACCCGCGCTGTTTCCCCCGTACCCCCGTACGTCCCCCGTGTTTCCCCCGTTGCCCCCCGACCTTCAGGCCACCAGCTCGCCGAAGGACTCCTCCTCGTCACGGCCGAAGCTCAGGACCTCGTCCTCGCGCATCCGGCGCAGGGAGCGCCAGATGCTCGACTTCACCGTGCCGACACTGATGTCCAGGATCTCCGCGATCTCCGGATCCGTACGGCCCTCGTAGTAGCGCAGCACCAGCATCGTGCGCTGGAGCTCGGGCAGTCGGGCCAGCGCCTGCCACAGCACCGCGCGCAGCTCGGTCCCCCGCATCGCGTCCGTGTCGCCCGCCGTCTCCGGCAGCTCCTCGGTGGGGTACTCGTTCAGCTTCCGCCGGCGCCACGCGCTGATGTGCAGGTTGGTCATGGTGCGGCGCAGATAGCCGCCGACCGCCGCCTTGTCGCTGATCCGGTCCCAGGCCCGGTACGTCGAGAACAGCGCGCTCTGCAGCAGGTCCTCGGCCTCGAACCGGTCACCGGTCAGGTGGTAGGCGGTGGCGTACAGGGAGGCGCGGCGTTCCTGGACGTAGGCGGTGAACTCCGCCTCCGACACCGACTGCCGCTCCCCCGTGACCTCCCCGTACGCCGCTCCCCCGTCAGCCACGGCGACCATGTACGGCGCCTTGTGCTGACGCCCGGCGCTGCGAACGCACCCCCGCCCGTTCACCGCGCCGGACTTCTCCGCGCTCCGCACGACGACATCGTGGAGACGCGTGACAACTGCGCCTGAGGTGGTGCTGTGCAGTGCGTTCATCGTGCGCCCCCCGTCGGTTGGAGTGTGTTTCTGTCCGTGTGCCAAGAAGCTTGCCCGGGCCAGTTCATCGCGGTGTCCGCCGACTGTCACAGCCCTGTCACAGGCATCGGTCCGGCCACACAGTCGAACTCAGGTGGCCGCATGCGACAGAATGGCGTCCGTGCCTTTCCTGTTGCTGATCGAGGACGACGACGCCATCCGCACGGCCCTCGAACTCTCCCTGTCACGCCAGGGCCACCGAGTGGCCACCGCGGCGACGGGCGAGGACGGCCTGAAGCTGCTCAAGGAGCAGAGGCCGGACCTGGTCGTGCTGGACGTCATGCTGCCCGGGATCGACGGCTTCGAGGTGTGCCGGCGCATCCGGCGCACCGACCAGCTGCCGATCATCCTGCTCACCGCGCGGAGTGACGACATCGACGTGGTCGTCGGTCTGGAGTCCGGCGCGGACGACTACGTCGTCAAGCCGGTCCAGGGGCGGGTGCTCGACGCCCGTATCCGGGCCGTACTGCGGCGCGGCGAGCGGGAGTCCACCGACTCGGCGACCTTCGGTTCGCTGGTCATCGACCGTTCCGCAATGACGGTGACGAAGAACGGGGAGGACCTGCAGCTCACGCCGACCGAGCTGCGGCTGCTCCTCGAACTGAGCCGGCGGCCCGGACAGGCCCTGTCGCGCCAGCAGTTGCTGCGTCTGGTGTGGGAGCACGACTACCTGGGCGACTCGCGCCTGGTCGACGCCTGTGTGCAGCGGCTGCGCGCCAAGGTGGAGGACGTGCCGTCCTCGCCGACCCTGATCCGTACCGTGCGCGGCGTGGGCTACCGGCTGGACGTCCCTGCGTGAGAAGAGGGATGTTCGCCGGGCTGCGTTTCACCAGTCTGCGTCTGCGGCTCGTCGTCGTCTTCGCCCTCGTGGCGCTCACCGCCGCGGTGTCCGCGTCCGGGATCGCGTACTGGCTGAACCGCGAGGCGGTGCTCACCAGGACGCAGGACGGGTCGCTGAACGACTTCCGGCAGGAGATGCAGAACCGGGCCGCGACGCTTCCCCTGCGTCCCACCGAGGACGATCTGCGGCGTACCGCCGAGCAGATGGCGAGCGGCAGCGCCGGGTACAGCGTGCTGCTGCTCGGTGAGCGGGACGCGGGCAAGCCGATCATCGGGGCCTCGAACCCGGACACCTTCACGCTGGCCGACGTGCCGCAGTCGCTGCGTGTCGCGGTGGACACCGAGCGGCCGGTCAAGGAGGGCGACACCAGCCCGTACCACCTGTTCTGGCAGCGGACGCAGCGCGGTCAGACGCCGTATCTGGTCGGCGGGACGCGGATCGCCGGAGGCGGACCCACCGGCTACATGTTCAAGTCGCTGGAGGCCGAGCGGGCCGATCTGAACTCGCTGGCCTGGTCGTTGGGGATCGCGACGGCGCTCGCGCTCGTCGGTTCGGCCCTGCTCGCGCAGGCCGCGGCGACGACGGTGCTGCGGCCCGTGCACCGCCTGGGCGAGGCGGCGCGGCAGCTCGGCGAGGGCAAGCTCGACACCCGCCTGCGGGTCTCGGGCACGGACGAACTGGCCGATCTGTCACGGACGTTCAACAGCGCGGCGGAGTCCCTGCAGAAGAAGGTCGCCGACATGAGCGCGCGGGAGGAGTCCAGCCGGCGTTTCGTCGCGGACATGTCCCACGAGCTGCGTACGCCGCTGACGGCGCTGACGGCCGTGACCGAGGTCCTGGAGGACGAGCAGGACTCCCTCGACCCGATGATCGCGCCGGCCGTGGCGCTCGTGGTGAGCGAGACGCGGCGGCTGAACGACCTGGTGGAGAACCTGATGGAGGTGACCCGCTTCGACGCGGGCACCGCCCGGCTCGTCCTGGACGACGTGGACGTCGCCGACCAGGTCACCGCGTGCATCGACGCCCGGGCCTGGCTGGACGCCGTGGAGCTGGACGCCGAGCGCGGGATCATGGCGCGGCTCGACCCGCGCCGGCTCGACGTGATCCTGGCGAACCTGATCGGCAACGCGCTCAAGCACGGCGGTTCGCCGGTGCGGGTGGCGATCCGCACGGAGGACGGCGAGCTGGTGATCGAGGTACGGGACCACGGCCCGGGCATCCCGGAGGAGGTCCTGCCGCATGTGTTCGACCGCTTCTACAAGGCGAGCGCGTCCCGGCCCCGGTCGGAGGGCAGCGGTCTGGGTCTGTCGATCGCCATGGAGAACGCGCTGATCCACGGCGGTTCGATCACGGCCGCGAACTCGCCGGACGGCGACGGCGCGGTGTTCGTCCTGCGGCTTCCGCAGGACGACGAGCAGGGCGAGGTGGAGGAGAGTTGAGCCGGCTTCGCCGTGCGGGAGTACGTACGGGAGGGGTGGCGGCGGCCTTCGTGCTGGCCGCGCTCGCCTCCGGGTGCGGGATCAGGACGACGTCGGTGCCCGTGGACGCCGGACCGGCCCCTTCGCGGGTGCCGTGCAGCGTCATGGGCGACGAGGACGCCACGCGGACGACGGACGTCCCGGTCCGGGTCTTCCTGCTGTGCGGGTCGCAGCTGGAGCCGGTGGACCGGCGCGCGCCGCTGCCGGAGGAGAAGGCGAACGGGGACCGGGTGCCCACCGCGTCGGCGCTGCTCGCGCAGTTGCTGGCCGAGCCGTCGGAGAGCGAGCGGCAGGCCGGGTTCTCCACGGCCGTCAAGGGGCCGCTGCTCGTCACCGGCGGGTACAGGAGTGATCCGGCGGCCACGCTGCGCCTGAGCCGGCAGCCGGAGGACCTGACGCCGACCGCGCTGTCGCAGATCGTCTGCACCCTTGCGCACAGCTCGGCCGGCGCGGGCGAGGCGAGCGTGGTCCTCGGCGGGCCCGGTCCCTATCCGCCGCGCCGGTACGCCTGCACGACCGGGCTGAAGGAGCGCCCGGAGTCGGCGGCCCCGACGGTGGGTCTGCCCAGGCCTTCGGCGTCCTGAAGCGGGTGTTCCGCCGCGCGGCGGAACCGATTCCGGGACGGGACGCGTCTTGGGGGGCGTGCAGCGTCAAGGTTCGGGCGGCAGTGCCGCCGTGGTCGTACGCGTGGCGGGGTTCGTCCTCCTCCTCGCGCATCTGCTGCTCGTCGCCTGGGTCGCGCTCCGACCACGTGACGTGGCCTGGGTGACCGCGCCGAACCTGACCCCGCTGGCGGGGATCGAGGCGGATCTCGCGCTCGGCACGGTCGAGGCTGCCCGGCGGATCGGCGAGGGCCTGCTGCTCCTGGCGCCGCTCGGGGTCCTGCTCCCGATGGCGGACGGACGGCTCCATGTGTCGCCGTGGGCCTCCCTGGCCCGTACCGTCGCGGCCGGGGCGCTCGTGTCGCTCGCCGTCGAGCTGCTGCAGACCGCCGTGCCGGGCCAGGTCGTGGACGTGGACTCGCTGCTCCTGAACACCGCCGGGGTGGCGCTCGCCCATGTGCTGCTCGTGCCCGCCGGGCGGGCGCGGCTGCGCCGCAGGAGAACCGGGGCCGCCGGCCGGTCCTCCTCGGGGAGCAGGCAGGGCCGGGGTTCGGCCCTGCTGAGGGACGAGGGTTCTCAGGGGCCTACCCCGACGATTCCCAGGGTCGGGATCGCCCCGTAGACCGACGCTTTGTCCCCTCGGCCCGGGCGAGTATGGAGTCATCGGAAGCCCGACGGAGCGGCTTCCGGAAGACGCTTTCCGAAGGAGCCCACCATGGCCGCACTTGCCCGCCCCCGTGACGGACGCATGATCGGCGGAGTGTGCGCAGCGCTGGCACGGCGCTTCGGCACCTCGGCCACCACCATGCGGGTCATCTTCCTCGTCTCGTGCCTGCTGCCCGGTCCGCAGTTCCTGCTGTACCTGGCGCTCTGGATGCTGCTCCCGCAGGAGAAGTCGGCGAGCACCGCCTGGTAGCGGCACGGCCGGGGAATGGCACAGGACGTACGTACGCCGATGGGGCGCTCACCCGGGCCGGGTGGGCGCCCCATCGGCGTGCGTACGGCGGGAGGGGATCAGCCGAGCGGCAGGGCACCCAGCGGCAGACCGCCGAGCAGGCCGCCGACCGGGGTGTTGGCCAGCGGGCCGTTGGCGGCGTCGAGCGGGAGGTGCTGGGTGGCGGCACCGGCCGCGGCCGGAAGGGTCTTGACGCCCTGGTCGACCGACGCCTCGCCGGAGAGGAGGGACTCGGCGGCGCCGTCGGGGAGCTCGGTGAGACCGTCACCCAGCGGCACGGTCTGGGTGACCAGGCCGAGCGCGTCCGGGGTGGCGGGCAGCGACGGTGCGGCGGTGGCCGTGCCGGCGGCGGCAGCGGCGAAAGCGGCACCGAGAGCGGCGACACCGAGCGTCTTGGCGGCAGACTGCTTCATCAGAAAATCATCCTTGGGGATCTTGGGGATCTTTGAGCTTCGAGGAAAGCAGGGAATTCGGGGAATGCAGAGCGGCTTTGCAACTTAGCCACCGGATGACGCTCCCGCAAACACCGAAAGGCGGCCGAGCACATGTTCCCCGGCCGCCCCGGCGATTCCCCGAAGCCCTCCCTCAGTCCGCCTGCGGGGAAGACTCGCTGGTCGTAGCGGTCTGCCGGAACAGCCATTCGGACTTGAGCTCGGCATATCCGGGCTTGATGACGTCATTGATCATGGCCAGACGTTCATCGAAAGGAATGAACGCTGATTTCATCGCATTGACCGTGAACCACGCCATGTCGTCGAGCGTGTAATCGAAGGCCTCGACCAGCTGCTCGAATTCCCGGCTCATGCTCGTACCGCTCATCAACCGGTTGTCGGTGTTGACGGTGGCACGGAAGTGCAGCTTGCGGAGCAGGCCGATGGGGTGCTCGGCGATGGAGTCCGCCGCGCCGGTCTGGAGGTTGGAGGTCGGGCACATCTCCAGCGGGATGCGCTTGTCCCGTACGTACGCGGCGAGCCGGCCGAGCTTCACCGAGCCGTCGTCGGCGACCTCGATGTCGTCGATGATGCGCACCCCGTGGCCGAGCCGGTCGGCGCCGCACCACTGGAGGGCCTGCCAGATCGACGGCAGCCCGAAGGCCTCGCCGGCGTGGATCGTGAAGTGGTTGTTCTCCCGCTTGAGGTACTCGAAGGCGTCGAGGTGGCGGGTGGGCGGGTAGCCGGCCTCGGCGCCCGCGATGTCGAAGCCGACGACGCCGGAGTCGCGGTAACGGTTGGCGAGTTCGGCGATCTCCAGGGCGCGCGCGGCGTGCCGCATGGCGGTCAGCAGCGCGCCGACGCGGATGCGGTGGCCGTTCGCCCGCGCCTGGCGCTCGCCTTCGCGGAAGCCCTCGTTGACCGCCTCGACGACCTCCTCCAGCGTGAGCCCCGCCTCCAGGTGCTGCTCGGGGGCGTAGCGCACCTCCGCGTAGACGACACCGTCCTCGGCGAGGTCCACCGCGCACTCGGCGGCGACCCGGGCGAGGGCCTCGCGGGTCTGCATGACGGCGCAGGTGTGCGCGAAGGTCTCCAGATAGCGCTCCAGGGAGCCGGAGTCGGCGGCCTCGCGGAACCAGATGCCGAGTTTGTCGGGCTCGGTCTCGGGGAGGTTGTCGTAGCCCTGCGCGAGGGCGAGTTCGATGATCGTGCCGGGGCGCAGTCCGCCGTCGAGGTGGTCGTGGAGGAGCACCTTCGGGGCGCGGCGGATCTGGTCCGCGGTGGGGACGTTGGGGGTCTGGCTCGTCATTTCCGCACTCTAGCCCCTACGCGCGTAGAGCGCCCCTCCTCAACTCGCTTGTCGATACGTAACAGTGACCGCGCGTACGGATGGCGTACACCTCGGCTTCTGAGACTGTTCTGCCATGGCGCACTCCGCACTCGTAGGGACTGCCGGCAGTCGGACACCCCGGCTCGGACGGCCCGTCGGCGCATCGCACCCCGGTACAGCGGTGGGCGGTGTGGTCCTGCTCCTTCCCGACGGCGAGGTGGCGTCCGCGCGGGGCGCCTCGCTCCGGGCGCACGCGGCGCTGCTGCCGCTGGGCCGCCGGCTGGTCAGGGCAGGACGCGGGGAGGGTCTGGTGGCGCACGTGGTGCGCTACCGGGGGCGCGGGTGGAACGGCACGGACGCCCAGTTGGCCTCGGACGCCTCCTGGGCGGTGGCGGAGGCGGTACGGCGCTACGGCGACGTCCCCGTCTGCCTGGCCGGCCACGGGATGGGTGCGCGGGCCGCGCTGCGGGCGGCCGGACACGCCGCGGTCGACGCGGTCCTGGCGCTCGCGCCGTGGCTGCCGGAGGACGACGTGGCGGCCGAGCCCGAGCCGGTACGGCAGCTGGTCGGGCGCCGGATCCTGATCGTGCACGGCACGAACGACGCCCGGACGGATCCGGAGCTGTCGTACCGGCTGGCAGAGCGGGCGAAGAAGGCGAACCGCGACACGTGCCGCTTCGAGGTGCACTCCGACGGCCACGCGCTGCGCCAGTACCACGACGAAATCCAGGCCCTGGCCGCCGACTTCGTCCTCGGCTCGCTCTTCGCCCGGTCCTACGCCCGCCCGGTCGCGGACGCGCTCGCGGCTCCGCCGCCGCTGGGGCTGCGGATGCCGCTGGCGGCGGGCTTCGGCCGCGCGCTGCGCCGGTAGGGGCCGGCGTCACTCCGGCAGGAGAGAGCCGCGCTTGCTCAGCAGGAAGCGCTTGAAGGCTGCCACCGGGGCCGTGTCCGGGTGGCCGTCGAGCCAGGCGACACCGATCTCGCGGACCGCGCGGGGGGCCGTGACCGTGAGCTCGACGACGCCGGGGCGCGGGACCGCGGGCGGCGGCAGCAGCGCGACGCCCAGACCCGCCGCGACCAGGCCGCGCAGGGTCTCGGCCTCCTCGCCCTCGAAGGCGACGCGCGGGGTGAATCCGGCCTCGGCGCACAGGTCGTCGGTGATGCGCCGCAGCCCGTAGCCGGGCTCCAGGGTCACGAAGGTCTCCTCGGCCGCCTCCGCGAGACGGACCCGCTTGCGGGAGGCGAGCCGGTGGTCGTCGGGGACGACGAGCCGCAGGCGCTGCTCGTCCAGGCGGCGGGCCACGAGGTCGGGCGCGTCCGGGACGGGAGAGGTCAGGCACAGGTCCAGGTCCCCGGCCCGCAGCCGCTCGATCATCGCCTCGCCGTAGTTCTGGACGAGGGTGAAGCGGACCCTGGGGTGGTCGACCCGGAAGGCGCGGATGAGTCCGGGGACGGTCTCGGAGCCCATGGTGTGCAGGAACCCGAACGCCACCCGCCCCGCCGCCGGGTCCGCGTCCGCCCGTACGGAGTCCGCCGCCCGCTCCACCTCCGCGAGGGCCCGCTCGGCCGAGGCCAGGAACGTCCGGCCGGCCGGGGTCAGCGAGACCGTCCGGCCCCTGCGGGCGAAGAGAGCCACCCCCAGGTCCTGTTCGAGCCGGACCATCGCCCGCGAGAGCGTCGACTGGGGCACCCCCATCTCGGCCGCCGCCCTGGTCACATGCTCGTGCCGGGCCACGGCCGCGAAGTACGCGAGCCGTGGCGCGAGCAGCAGCCCCATGTCTTCTTCGTAACTACTCGGTGACAGCCGACCCTGTGACCTGTACTCATGCACCATGGGAACGATTACAGCAGTTCCATGCATTGGACGCATGAAACGAATCGTCCTACGTTCGAGACATGCCTTCCGCCAGTACCAAGGCGGCCGCCACCAGCACGGTCGCCGACACCCGTCTCGCCCCCGGAGCCCCCGGTCACCGCCGGATGAGTTTCGCGCTCTTCGCCGCCGGCCTCGCCGCCTTCGCACTCCTCTACTCCACCCAGGCCCTCCTGCCCGCGATCTCCGCCGAGTTCGGCGCCACCGCCTCCGCGGCCTCCTGGACCGTCTCCGCCGCGACCGGCGCGCTCGCCCTCCTCGTCCTCCCCATGAGCGCCCTCTCCGAGCGCTTCGGGCGGCGCACGATGATGACCGCCTCGCTGGCGGTCGCGGTCGCCGTCGGGCTGCTCGTCCCCTTCGCCCCGAGCCTGGAGTGGCTGGTCGCCCTGCGCGCCGTCCAGGGTGCGGCGCTGGCGGGCCTGCCGGCCTCCGCGATGGCGTTCCTCGCCGAGGAGGTACGGCCCAAGGCGCTGATCGCCGCGATCGGGCTCTTCGTCGCGGGCAACTCGATCGGCGGCATGAGCGGCCGGATCGTCACCGGCTGGGTGGCACAGATGTGGGGCTGGCGCGCCGGACTCCTCGCGGTCGGTCTGATGGCGGTGGCCTGCGCGGTCGCCTTCCGGGTCCTCATCCCCAAGGCCCGCCACTTCACGCCGGGTTCGCTCAACCCGAAGGCGCTCGCGGCGACGGTCCGCACCCACCTCGCCGACCCGCTGCTGATGCGTCTGTACGCCATCGGCGCCCTGTTCATGACGGTCTTCGGCGCGGTCTACACCGTGATCGGCTACCGCCTGGTCGAGGCCCCGTTCTCGCTCCCCCAGGGCGTCATCGGCTCGGTCTTCCTGGTCTACCTGGTCGGTACGGTCTCCTCGGCCGCGGCCGGGAAGCTGGTCGGCCGGCTCGGCCGGCGCGGGGCGCTCTACCTGGCCGTCGGCACGACCGCGGCCGGTCTGCTGCTCTCGCTCTCCGACGCCCTCGCCGCCGTCCTGCTCGGCCTGGTCCTGATCACGGCCGGCTTCTTCGCCGGGCACGCGGTCGCCTCCTCGTCGGTGAGCCGGACCGCGACGACGGGCCGCGCGCAGGCCTCGGCGCTCTACCAGTCCGCGTACTACATCGGCAGCAGCGTGGGCGGCACGCTCGGCGCGATCGCCTTCCACTCCGGCGGCTGGGCGGGCACGGTCCTCCTGGGCCTCGTCGCCGTCCTCGGCGTCGTGTCGATCACGCTCTACGGCAGCCACAGCGCGCGGGTTCAGGCCCGGAGGATCCCGCTGCGTACCGCGCACTGAATCGAGACCGGATCCGTACAACCAGAACGCGTCCCCGCTCGTCCTCTGAGTCATAGGACTCAAGGGGGAGTTGGTGATCATGCACGGGATAAGGAAGCGGGCCGGGATCGTCCTCGGCATCACCTCGATGGTGGTGCCGCTGACGGTCGCCCTCGGCGCGGGGACGGCCCAGGCGGCGTCGTGCAACGTGACGACGGGGCCGCACCAGAAGCAGGTGGAGAGGTTCCTCGGGCGGACGGTGGACGGGAAGCAGTCGCTCGCCGACTGCAAGGCCATCCAGTCCTTCCAGCGCAAGCACGGCATCACCCCGACCATGGGCTACGCGGGGCCGCTGACCTGGCGGACGATGAACACGATGCTGGAGCAGAAGGCCGCCGGGAAGAACCCGAACAAGGCCGGCAAGTGCCCGACCAACAAGGGCCGGATCGCCTGTGTCGACCTGACGCGGCAGCTGAGCTGGATCCAGGACGGGAAGAAGCTGAAGTACGGCCCGGTGCCGGTCCGTACGGGCAAGAACGGGACCGAGACCCGTACGGGCTCCAAGAAGATCTACTGGCGCAGCATCAACCACTGGTCGACGATCTACCACGTCTCGATGCCGTACTCCCAGTTCTTCGACGGCGGGCAGGCGTTCCACTCCACGACCAAGTCCATGTGGAACCCGCCGGGTTCGGGCGGCTGCGTCAACATGCGTCCGGCGGACGCCAAGGCCTACTGGAACCTGCTCAGGAACGGTGACGACGTGTACGTCTACGGACGGAAGCCGGGAACCTGACCCCCGGTGTCAGTGGGCTGCGGTAGCTTCCCCTCATCGGCACAGCACCGGTGCCGATGAGGGGCGACTGGGGTGGACCTGCATGAGTGACCTGGCTACCGAGGACCGGAACTCCGAGCTGGAGAAGTACCGCACGGAGCTGACCGGCTACTGCTATCGGATGCTCGGCTCGTCGTTCGAGGCCGAGGACGCCGTGCAGGACACGATGGTGCGCGCCTGGCGCTCCTTCGACTCCTTCGAGGGGCGCTCGTCGCTGCGCTCCTGGCTCTACCGAATCGCCACGAACGTGTGCCTGGACTCGCTCAACGCGGGGAACAGGCGCGCGCGGCCGATGGATCTGACGGCCGCGACGCCGGTCGCCCAGGCGCAGCTGAACGCCCGGCCGGAGATCACCTGGCTGGAGCCGGTCCCCGACGGCCGCGTGCTGCCGTCGGTGGCCGACCCGGCGGAGACCGCGGTCTCCCGCGAGACCGTGCGGCTGGCGTTCGTCGCCGCCCTGCAGCACCTGCCGCCGAAGCAGCGGGCCGTGCTGATCCTGCGCGAGGTGCTGGCCTGGAAGGCGAGCGAGGTCGCCGAGCTGCTCGACACCACGGTCGCCTCGGTCAACAGCGCCCTCCAGCGGGCGCGCGCCACGATCGCGGAGAACGAGCCGACGGTCTCGGACCCGGCGGACCCGCTGGACGAGGAGCAGAAGCAGCTCCTGGAGCGCTATGTCGCGGCCTTCGAGGGGTACGACATGAAGGCGCTGACCGCGCTCCTCCACGAGGACGCGACGATGTCCATGCCGCCGTACGACCTGTGGCTGCGCGGCCACGACGACATCGTGGGCTGGATGCTCGGGGTCGGCGACGTCTGCCGCGGATCGAAGCTGGTGCCGACCGTGGCGAACGGTTCGCCGGCGTTCGCGCACTACCACCCGGACCCGGAGGGCGGGTACAGCCCGTGGGCCCTGATCGTCCTGGAGGTGCGGGACGGCAAGGTCGGCGGGATGGACTTCTTCCTGGACACCAAGCGGTGGTTCCCGCTGTTCGACCTTCCGGAGCGGCTGGACGCCTAGTCAGACGAGGAGGTCGGCAAGCCCGACCAGGCCGAGGAGGAGCCGCAGCTCACCACCGGCGCCCTCGAACCGCAACCGATGCCCGGCCCGCCCGGCGGTGAGCTTCAGCCGGGCGAGGGCGTCCACGGCGGCGAGATCGGCATGGGCCAGCCCGCCGACGTCGCAGACCACGTCGGTGGGCGCCACCTCTTCGAGCACGGCGCACAGCCGGGCGACCTCGTCGGGGGTGGCCCGGGCGGCGAGGGTCAGTACGAGCGGTTGACTGATGTCCACACCAGGAAGACCCTCACCACGGCCGGAACTCATCGGCCCCCTAGGCTGCGGCCCATGACGGAACTGGTGATCTTCGACTGCGACGGCGTCCTGGTGGACAGTGAGCGGATCTACTGCCGGGTCGATCGCGAGGTGTTCGCCACCCTCGGAGCGAAGTTCACGGAGGCCGAGATCGTCGATCGGTTCGTGGGCTCGTCGAACGAGATGCTCACGTCGATCCTGGAGGAGCGCCTCGGGCGGCTCCTGGAGCCGGACTGGCACCAGGCGTACAAGCACCTGTACGAGACGGCGCTGGACGCGGAGCTGACGGCGGTGGAGGGTGTCACGGACGTGCTCGACCGGCTGAAGGTGCCCTTCTGTCTGGCATCGAACGGCAGCCACCGCTCGATCCGCAGGAACCTGACGCGGGTGGGCCTCCTCGACCGTTTCGAGGGCCGGATGTTCAGCGCCCGCGACGTGGCGCGCGGCAAGCCTGCCCCGGACCTCTTCCTGCACGCGGCGGCCTCCATGGGCGTCACCCCGGAGCGGTGCGCCGTGGTCGAGGACAGCCCATACGGCGTCCAGGCGGCCCGCGCGGCCGGGATGCGGGCCTTCGGCTACTGCGGGGGCCTGACGCGGGCGGACCGGCTGAGGGGCGCGGGAACGGTGGTCTTCGACGACATGCGGGAACTGCCGGGGCTGCTGTCGGCGGCGCCGACGGCGGAGGTCCCGGCACGCCGAACGGGACCGGTGGAGGTCCACCGGTCCCGTTCACCCGAATGAGGCCACTGGCATACGCCTGGCCTGGTCAGGCGATGCGGTCCAGGACGATCGGGTTCGGGGTGAACGCCGTGCCCTCCGCCGCGATGTCCCAGGCGGCGTCCAGGGACTTCAGGGCGTAGTCGAACTTCTCCGGCGTGTCCGTGTGGAGCGTCAGCAGGGGCTGGCCCGCCGTGACCGTGTCGCCCGGCTTGGCGTGGAGCTCGACGCCCGCGCCCGCCTGGACCGGGTCCTCCTTGCGGGCGCGGCCGGCGCCGAGGCGCCAGGCGGCGATGCCGATGTCGTACGCGTCGAGGCGGGTCAGGACGCCCGACGAGGCCGCCGTCACGACGTGCTGCTCGCGGGCGACCGGGAGGGTCGCGTCCGGGTCGCCGCCCTGCGCCGCGATCATCCGGCGCCACACGTCCATCGCCGAACCGTCCGCCAGCGCCTTCGCCGGGTCCGCGTCCTTGATCCCGGCCGCGTCGAGCATCTCGCGCGCCAGGGCGATCGTCAGCTCGACGACGTCCGCCGGGCCGCCGCCCGCCAGGACCTCGACCGACTCGCGGACCTCCAGGGCGTTGCCGGCGGTCAGGCCGAGCGGGGTCGACATGTCGGTGAGCAGCGCGACCGTCTTCACACCGCTGTCCGTGCCCAGGCCGACCATCGTCGAGGCCAGTTCACGGGCGTCCTCGAGGTTCTTCATGAACGCGCCGGAGCCGACCTTCACGTCCAGGACGAGCGAGCCCGTGCCCTCGGCGATCTTCTTCGACATGATCGAGGAGGCGATCAGCGGAATCGCCTCCACCGTGCCGGTGACGTCACGCAGCGCGTAGAGCTTCTTGTCCGCCGGCGCCAGGCCGTCGCCCGCCGCACAGATCACCGCGCCGGTCGTGTCCAGGACGTGCAGCATCTCCTCGTTGGAGAGCAGCGCGCGCCAGCCCGGGATCGACTCCAGCTTGTCCAGCGTGCCGCCGGTGTGGCCGAGGCCCCGGCCCGACAGCTGCGGCACGGCCGCGCCGCAGGCGGCGACGAGCGGGGCGAGCGGAAGGGTGATCTTGTCGCCGACGCCACCCGTGGAGTGCTTGTCGGAGGTGGGACGGGAGAGCGAGGAGAAGTCCATGCGCTCGCCGCTCGCGATCATCGCGGCGGTCCAGCGGGCGATCTCCGTACGGTTCATGCCGTTGAGCAGGATGGCCATGGCCAGGGCGGACATCTGCTCGTCGGCGACCTCGCCGCGGGTGTAGGCGTCGATGACCCAGTCGATCTGCTCCGGGCTCAGCTCGCCCTTGTCCCGCTTGGTGCGGATGACGGAGATGACGTCCATGGTGGTGCCTCTTTCTACGCGCATAGAGGGGTAAAGGAGGAGCGGCCCTTCCCATCGTGCCGGAAGGGCCGCTCCGCGGTCTTACTTGGCGAGGTGGCCGGGGCCGAAGGCCTGCGGGAGCATCTCGGCCAGCGTGACGAACCCGGCCGGGGTCTCCAGGACGAGCTCGGGGCCACCGAACTCGTACAGCAGCTGCCGGCACCGTCCGCACGGCACCAGGGACTCGCCCTGGCCGTCCACGCAGACGAAGTGGGTCAGCCGGCCGCCGCCGGTGGCCTGGAGCTGCGAGACGAGCCCGCACTCCGCGCACAGCCCGAGGCCGTACGAGGCGTTCTCGACGTTGCAGCCGGAGACCACGCGCCCGTCGTCGACCCGGGCGGCCGCGCCGACCGGGTAGCCGGAGTACGGGGCGTAGGCACGGGACATGGCGTCCCGGGCCGCCACCCGCAGCAGCTCCCAGTCGGGCTCGCGGTCGCCGGGTGTCACTTGCCTTCGCCCTTGCGGTAGCGCATGCCGTCCGCCTTGGGCATCCGCAGACGCTGCGCCGAGAGCGACAGCACCAGCAGGGTCACGACGTACGGGGTGGCGCTGACGAACTCGACCGGAACCGTGTCCGTACCGAGGTACCAGATGAACACGCCGACACCGATGACGATGGCGATCGAGGAGGTGATCCAGCGCTTCTTGTACGCCTTCCAGGCCGCGATCGCGACGAGCACCGCGAACAGCAGCAGGAGCAGCGCGTGCACGGACTCGCCGCCGCTGCGCAGCTGAAGCGCGTCGGCGAAGCCGAACAGGCCCGCGCCCATCGCCAGGCCGCCCGGCCGCCAGTTGCCGAAGATCATCGCAGCGAGGCCGATGTAGCCACGGCCACCGGTCTGGCCCTCGTTGTAGATGTGCGAGGTGACCAGCGACAGGAAGGCGCCGCCGAGACCGGCCATACCGCCGGAGACGATCACGGCGATGTACTTGTACTTGTAGACGTTGACGCCGAGCGACTCGGCGGCGATCGGGTTCTCACCGCAGGAGCGCAGGCGCAGACCGAACGAGGTCTTCCACAGCACGAAGAACGTACCGATCACCAGCAGTACGGCGATGATCGTGACCACCGAGACGTTGGTGACCAGGCCGCCGAGGATGCCGGCGATGTCCGAGACCAGGAACCAGTGGTGCTTCTCGATGTCGGCCAGCCAGTCGGACAGGCCCGGGACCGTGACCGAGGTGATCTCCTCGGCCGGCGGGGACTGCTTGGGGCTGCCGCCCTTCGTCGCCGCCTCGCCGGAGTTGAACCACAGCTTGGCGAAGTAGGTGGTGAAGCCGACCGCCAGGATGTTGATCGCGATACCGGAGATGATGTGGTCGACGCCGAAGGTGACCGTGGCGACCGCATGCAGCAGACCGCCGAGCATGCCGCCCACGATGCCGGCGAGGATGCCGAGCCACGGGCTGGTCTGCCAGCCGGCCCAGGCACCGAAGAAGGTGCCGAGGATCATCATGCCTTCGAGGCCGATGTTGACCACACCCGCGCGCTCGGCCCACAGACCGCCGAGACCGGCGAGGCCGATCGGCACGGCAAGCGAGAGCGCGGCACCGATCTGGCCGGCCGAGGTGAGGTCCTGCGCGCCGGTGATGGCGCGGACGGCCGAGAGGGCGATGAGCCCGCCCGCCACGATCAGCAGGATCCAGGGCAGGGAGAGGCGGGTGCGGCCGCCCTTGCCACCGGCCGCCTTGGGCGCGGCGGGCGGCGGGGTGGAAGTCGCCGTGGCGGTCACGCCGACACCTCCGTCGAGTTGTTGGAACGGGCCTGGGCCGCGAGCTTCTCGCCGACCTGGCGCTGCTGGCGCTTGAGGCCGTAGCGGCGGACGAGTTCGTAGGCGATGACGACGCAGAGGACGATGACGCCCTGCATGACGCCGACGATCTCCCGGTCGTAGTCCTCGAACTCCAGCTGCTGGCCGCCGCGCTCCAGGAAGCCCCAGAGGATCGCGGCGAGCGCGATGCCGATCGGGTGGTTGCGGCCCAGCAGGGCGATGGCGATACCGGTGAAGCCGATGCCGACGGGGAAGTCGCCGCCGAACTCGTACGAGTCGTTGAGCAGCGTCGGCATACCGATCAGGCCGGCCATGGCGCCGGAGATCAGCATGGAGGTGACGACCATCCGCTTGACGTTGACGCCGGAGGCCGCGGCCGCCGTGTCGGACTGGCCGACGGTGCGCAGGTCGAAGCCGAAGCGGGTGCGGGAGAGCGTGAACCAGTACCCGATGCCCGCGATGACCGCGACGACGACGAAGCCGTAGACCGGGGTCGGCGTGGTCGGGAACTCGAAGAAGTGCGAGGACTCCGGCAGCGGGGTCGTCGCGACCTTCGTACCGGCCGCGTCCAGGTGGCCGAGACGGCCGGGCTGGAGCAGGTAGCCGATGATCGCGGTCGCGATGAAGTTCAGCATGATCGTGGAGACGACCTCGCTGACACCCCGGGTGGTCTTGAGGACACCGGCGATGCCCGCCCACATGGCGCCGACGATCATCGCGGTGATGATGATCAGCGGAATCTGGACGATGCCGGGAAGGGTCAGCGCGCCACCGACGGCGGCGGCGAAGAACGCCGCGAGACGGTACTGGCCGTCGACACCGATGTTGAACAGGTTCATGCGGAAGCCGATGGCCACCGCGATGCCCGCCAGGTAGTACGTCGTCGCCTTGTTGATGATGTAGACCTGGCTGTCCGACTTGATGCCGTAGTCGAACATGATGCCGAAGGCGCTGAACGGCTCCTTGCCGGTGGCCGCGAGCACCAGGGCGGTGATCAGGAAGGCGGCGACGATCGCGAGCAGCGGTGCCGCGATGCCGAGGAGCAGCCGCTCCTTGTCGAACTTCTTCATCGGGCCTCGTCCTCCGGGCCGTCGGTGCCCTCAGGGCTCTCAGGGTGCTCAAGGTGGCCGGCGGCGGCGCCGGTCATGGCCGAGCCCAGCTCCTCCGGGGTGATGGTCGCCGGGTCGGCGTCGGCCACCAGACGCCCGCGGTACATCACGCGCAGGGTGTCGGAGAGGCCGATCAGCTCGTCCAGGTCGGCGGAGATCAGCAGGACCGCCAGGCCCTCGCGGCGCGCCGCGCGGATCTGGTCCCAGATCTGCGCCTGCGCGCCGACGTCCACACCACGGGTGGGGTGGGCGGCGATCAGCAGCTTGGGGTCGTGGCTCATCTCGCGGCCGACGATCAGCTTCTGCTGGTTGCCGCCGGAGAGGGAAGCCGCGGTGACCTCGATGCCGGGGGTACGGACGTCGTACTCGCGGACGATCCGCTCGGTGTCCTTGCGGGCGGCCTTGAGATCGAGGATGGCGCCCTTGGAGTTGGGCTTCTCGGTGACGTGGCCGAGGATGCGGTTCTCCCAGAGGGGGGCCTCCAGGAGCAGACCGTGCCGGTGGCGGTCCTCGGGGATGCAGCCGATGCCGTCCTCACGCCGCTTGCGCGTCGGGGCGGACGAGATGTCGGCGCCGTCGAGGGTCACGACACCCCGGTCGGCGTTGCGCATGCCCATGATCGTGTCGACGAGCTCGGACTGGCCGTTGCCCTCGACACCGGCGATGCCGAGCACCTCACCCTTGTGGATGGTGAAGGTGATGCCGCCGAGGACCGCGCGGACCACGCCGTCGGGGTCGACGGCGCTGAGCGACAGGTCCTGGACCGTCAGCATCGGCACGTCGGTGACCGTCGACTCGCGGGTCTCCGGCGAGGGCAGTTCAGCGCCGACCATCAGCTCGGCGAGCTGCTTGGTCGTGGTGTGCTTCGGGTCGGCGGTGCCGACCGTGGTGCCGCGCCGGATGACGGTGATCTCGTCGGCGACCGACAGGACCTCGCCCAGCTTGTGCGAGATGAAGATGACCGTCAGACCCTCCGCCTTGAGCTCGCGCAGGTTGTCGAAGAGCGCGTCGACCTCCTGCGGCACGAGCACGGCGGTCGGCTCGTCGAGGATCAGGGTGCGGGCGCCGCGGTAGAGGACCTTGAGGATCTCCACGCGCTGACGGTCGGCCACACCGAGGTCCTCGACGAGCACGTCGGGACGGACGCCGAGGCCGTACGCGCCGGAGATCTCCTTGATCTTGGCGCGGGCCTTGTCGCCGATGCCGTACAGCTTCTCGGAGCCGAGGACGACGTTCTCGAGGACCGTGAGGTTGTCCGCGAGCATGAAGTGCTGGTGCACCATGCCGACACCGCGGGTGATGGCATCGCCGGGGCTGTTGAACGTCACCAGCTCGCCGTCGACCGTGATGGTGCCCTCGTCCGGCTTCTGCATGCCGTACAGGATCTTCATCAGGGTCGACTTGCCCGCGCCGTTCTCGCCCACGAGGGCGTGCACGGTGCCGCGGCGCACGGTGATGTCGATGTCGTGGTTGGCCACGACTCCGGGGAAACGCTTGGTGATGCCGCGGAGTTCTACGGCGTTGGGACTGCTGGGGCTGGAGGCTTTGATGACGCACTCTCCTAGGCAGGGAGCGTGAGGAGGGGATGAGGCGGTGCGCAGGCGCTGTCGGTGGCGAAAAATACCCTGTACGGCGCACGCTACGCGCGTAGCTTTTGGAAAATCGTTCAACTGCCCGCGGGCAGACGTGTGAAGGGGGCCCGGAGTGTCGGCCGAAGCCGCTCTCCGGGCCCCTGTCCGACGGAGGTCAGAGGGTCGTGTTGACCTTGATCTGGCCGTCGATGATCTTCTTCTTGGCCTCGTCCAGCTTGGCCTGGATGTCGTCGAGGTGGCCACCGGTGGTGGTCAGCGAGACACCGTTCTCGGCCAGCGAGTAGACGTGCGTGCCGGTCGCCGGCTTGCCGTCCTGGACGGACTTGACGAGCTCGAAGACACCCGTGTCGACGTTCTTGACCATCGAGGTCATGATCGAGCCGGCGTACTTGGACAGGGCCGGGTCCTTGGCCTGGTCCGAGTCGACGCCGATCGCCCAGGTGCCCGGCTTGGCGGCGACGGCCTCGATGGCACCGGCACCCGAGCCGCCCGCGGCGGCGTAGATGACGTCGATGCCCTTGTCGAGCATGCCCTTGGCGGCGGCCTTGCCCTTGTCCGGGGCGCCGAAGCCGGAGAAGTCCGTACCGGTGGACAGGTACTGGATGGTGACCGAGGCGTCCGGCTTGGTGTCCTTGACGCCCTGCTGGAAGCCGGCGGCGAACTTCTTGATCAGCGGGGTGTCGACACCGCCGATGAAGCCGATCTTGCCGTCCTTGGACTTCAGCGCGGCCGCGACACCGGCGAGGTACGAGCCCTGCTCCTCGGTGAAGACGATCGAGTCGACGTTCTTCGCCTCGGAGACCGAGTCGACCAGGCCGAAGGTGGTCTTCGGGAACTTGGCCGCGACCTTGTCGATCGCGTCCTTGTAGGCGAAGCCGACACCGATGACCGGGTTGAAGCCGCCCTCGGCGAGGGAGGTGAGGCGCTGCTCGCGGTCGGCCGGGGTCTCACCGGTCTTGGCGGTGAGCTCCTTGGTCTCGACACCGAGGTCGGCCTTGGCCTTGTCGAGGCCGCGGGCGGCGGAGTCGTTGAACGAGTTGTCGCCACGACCGCCGACGTCGTAGGCCATACCGACCTTGATGGTGTCCGAGTCGGAACCGGAGTCGGTGGACGACTCACCACAAGCGGTGGCCGTGAGAGCGAGGGCCGCGGTCACTGCGGACGCGGAAACGATCTTGGATACCCGGCGCAAGAGGAGGGTCCCTTCGAGACTGACCGAAAGCGCCTCTTCCGGCGCTGGTTTCGCGTGGATCGTAACGCGCGTAGATGTCAGTTAAAGACCCGTTCATGAGTCGTTATCGGATCGTCGCGAACCGGCCAGAAGGGCGACCGACGGCGTCCGCCCCGGCACGGCCGGTTATACACGCTGGTGCGGGCGTTCGAGCCGGGCCCGCGCGGCGACGCGCGGGCCGCTGGGCCGAACGCGTGTCGCCCGCTGCGCCGGACGGATGAACTGCGATTCGGGGTGTCAGAGCCTCGGAGCGGCGTCGAGCATGGCCGCCGCGGTGAAGAGCTCGACGCCCACCGCGATGGCTCGCTCGTCCACGTCGAAGTCGCCCGCGTGCAGGTCCCGGCGTGTCGTGTCGCCGGGCGTACGGACGCCCAGGCGGGCCATCGCGCCGGGCACGTGTTCCAGATACCAGGAGAAGTCCTCGCCGCCGAGGCTCTGCTCGGTGTCCTCGACCTGCTCCGCTCCCCTGCGGACGGTCATGGCGTCCCGGAGCAGTTCGGTGATGACCGGGTCGTTGACGACCGGGGGGACCCCGCGGACGTAGGTGATGGTCGACTTGGCGCGGTGCAGGGTGGCGATCTCGTCGATCGCCGCGTGGATCAGGTCCGGGGCTTCGCGCCAGGCGGGCAGGTCGAGGCAGCGGACGGTGCCCGAGAGTTCGGCGTGCTGCGGGATCACGTTGCAGGCGTGGCCGGCCTCGATACGGCCCCAGGTGACCGCGAGGCCCGAGCGGGCGTCCACGCGGCGGGCGAGCAGGGCCGGGACGTCGACGGCGATCCGGGAGGCGGCGGTGACCAGGTCCGTGGTGAGGTGCGGGCGGGCCGTGTGGCCGCCGGGGCCGTCGAGAGTGACCTCGAGACGGTCGCAGGCGGAGGTGATGGGCCCGGGGCGCAGGCCGATCCGGCCGGCGTCCACCTTCGGGTCGCAGTGCACGGCGATGATCCGGCCGACCCCGTCCAGGACTCCGGCCTCGATGGCATCGGCGGCGCCGCCGGGCAGCACCTCCTCGGCGGGCTGGAAGATCAGCCGTACGGCGTTGGGGAGCAGCCCCTGCCGGTCGAGCTCGGCGAGGACCAGCCCGGCGCCCAGGACGGTGGTGGTGTGGACATCATGTCCACATGCGTGGGCCCGGTTGGGCACGGTGGAGCGGTACGGAACGGTCTTGACGTCCGGGATGGGCAGCGCGTCGAGGTCCGCGCGGATCGCCAGCATGGGGCGGCCCCTGTCCCAGGTGCCGATGTCGCACACCAGCCCCGTGCCCGTCGGGAGGACCTTCGGCGCGAGTCCCGCGGCCTCCAGGCGGGCCTTCACGGCCGCGGTCGTACGGAACTCCTGGTTGCCGAGCTCGGGGTGCATGTGCAAGTCGCGGCGGAACGCGATCAGTTCGGCGCGCAGCGGCGCGGACAGCGTTCCGGGCAGAGCGACGGAGCCGGGCTCACGGGACTTCAACTGGTTCACCTTTTGAAGGGTAGGCCCCTTCAGAGATCAACTGCCCGTTGATCACGAAAAGTTCAGCCCGATAGGGGAAAGAATCTCGGTTTACCAGGCTTGACGACCATCCCTTGTGGGTAAGCTCACCCGAATTCGAGCCGTTGTGGGGACGGGGCGGCCTGAGCCGCCTGGGCCGTCAGCCGGTCGACCTCATGGGCCGCCGTTCCCGCGACTCCGGCCAGGAAGCCCTGGGCCCGGGGTGAGGCGTTCTCCTTGAGCCACTCCGGCGCGATCTCGCAGACGGCGACCTTGACCCCCGTGCCGGCCAGGGCCAACGGCAGGGTGTGCACGACGGTGGAGGGAAAACTGACCACCGTACGACCGATCGGGCCGCGCCGGGCGATCAGCTCCAGCGGCAGATCCGGCCGGACGATCTCCAGACCGGTCTCCACCGCGATCCGGTGCAGCTTCTCGGTGGCCTCGCGGCGGTGCGCGAAGTAGCGCGTGGCGCCGTGGGCGCGGGCCAGCTCGGCGACGACGGCCGCGTACTGGTCGGGGTCGACCACGCCGGTCTCGACCAGCGAGGTGCCGACCAGGTCCGCGCCCTTGGTGATACGGGGCGGGCCGAAGCGGGACCGGGTCCAGGCGAAGGTGTTCTCGGTGACGGTCGTACCGGGCGGGGGCTCGACCGGGAGCGAGGTGAAGATCTCGACCGTACGGCGGGACGTGGGGGCGAGCTTGCGGCGGGCGGCGGCGGTGACCGGAGCGAGCACCAGCTCGCGCGGACCCCGGCTGCCGCGCCGGTGCCAGCGCACCAGACGCTCACCACGCGCCAGTTGGGCGGCGTACTCCATGGTGGCGGTGCCGTCGTCGACGACGGTCAGGCGCTTGGGCGCGAAGAGGGTGAGCAGGAGCTGGACGTAGCGGGAGAACGGGTCCCCGACGATCACGCGCTCGGCCGCCCGCAGCAGCGGGGCGAGCTCGCGCAGTGTCCGCGCGAGGGAGCCGCGGGCGCCGCGGGCCTCCTGCCAGTGCACGGAGAACCCGTCGTCGCGGGCCAGCTGCGCCATCCGGCGCAGCTGACCGCTCGACATCGGGTCGGTCGGCGAGAGCACGATGACCGTGAGATCACCCCGGCCGGGCACGGAGGTGACGCGCGGCGCGTCACCGACCGCACCGCCGTCGGGTCCAGGGGTGCCGGCGGGAGTCGCGGGGCGCGGGGCCGCGGCGGGCGGGGGCGCTTGGTCCCCGGGGTGCACGGGCGCGTGTATCGCGGCCCCCCGGCCGTCGGGGGCGGTCGTGCCCCCGACGGCGAGGGACTGGGCATGTGCCCACTCCAGGACGTTCAGGAGCTGGACCGGGCTCTCGACGAACGCCAGCTGGCCGGTCATGCGGCGACAGACCCCTGGACCCGGCGCAGCTTCTTCATCGGGCCGAGCTCCGACTCGTAGACCTTCTTGACGCCGTCACCGAGCGCGGTCTCGATCGTGCGGATGTCGCGGACCAGGCGCTGCAGGCCCTGCGGCTCGACCGAGGCGGCCTGGTCGGAGCCCCACATGGCGCGGTCGAGGGTGATGTGACGCTCGACGAACGTGGCGCCGAGAGCGACGGCGGCCAGCGTGGTCTGGAGGCCCGTCTCGTGGCCGGAGTAGCCGATCGGGACGTTCGGGTACTCCTCCTTCAGCGTGTTGATCACGTTGAGGTTGAGCTCCTCGGCCTTGGCCGGGTACGTGGACGTGGCGTGGCAGAGCAGGATGTTGTCCGAGCCGAGGACCTCGACCGCGTGACGGATCTGCTTCGGCGTCGACATGCCGGTCGAGAGGATGACCGTACGGCCGGTGGCGCGCAGCGAGCGCAGGAGCTCGTCGTCCGTCAGGGAGGCGGAGGCGACCTTGTGGGCCGGGACGTCGAACTTCTCCAGGAAGGTGACGGCCTCGGTGTCCCACGGGGAGGCGAACCAGTCGATGCCGCGCTTCTTGCAGTGCTCGTCGATGGCGCGGTACTCGTCCTCGCCGAACTCCACCCGGTGGCGGTAGTCGATGTAGGTCATGCGGCCCCAGGGGGTGTCCCGCTCGATGTCCCACTGGTCGCGCGGGGTGCAGATCTCGGGGGTGCGCTTCTGGAACTTCACGGCGTCGCAGCCGGCCTCGGCGGCCACGTCGATGAGCGCGAGGGCGTTCTCGAGCTCGCCGTTGTGGTTGATGCCGATCTCACCGGTGACGTAGACGGGGTGGCCGGGGCCCGCGGTCTTGCTGCCGAAGGTGCGGAGGCGAGAGGTCATGGTTCTGGTGTTCCTTAGCGGTTGGGGGTGTGGAGCTCGGGCCCGAGAAGCCAGGCCGCGATCTCGCGGACGGCTCCGGAACCACCGGGGGTGAGGGTCACCGCACGGGCGGCGGCCCGTACGGAGTCGTGCGCGCTCGCCACCGCGACGGGCCAGCCGACGAGGTGGAAGCACGGAAGGTCGTTGACGTCGTTGCCGGCGTAGAGGACGCGCTGCGGGTCGATGCCCTGTTCCTCGCACCACTGCTTGAGGGCGAGGTCCTTGCGGTCGATGCCGTGCAGGACGGGGATCTTGAGCTTGCGGGCACGGGCGGCGACGACGGCGTTCTGCTCCGTCGAGAGGATCAGGACCGGCATCCCGGCGCGGCGCAGGGCCGCGATCCCGAGGCCGTCGCCGCGGTGCGCGGAGACGAACTCGTGTCCCTCGGCGTCGAGATGGACCCGGTCGTCGGTCTGCGTGCCGTCGAAGTCGAGGACCACGGCGTCGATGTCGTCGAAGCCGGGGGTGATCGGGGTGTCGAGGAGCGGCGCGAGCGCGCGGGCGCGGGCCAGGTCGTGCGGGTCGTCGATCTCCAGGACCCGGGCGGGGTCGGTGACGACGAGCGCGGTGTGGCCGAAGAAGCGGTGCCGGTGGGTACGGAAACCCTCGGCGGACATCGCGTAGACGGCGCCGGTCTCCAGGTACTCGGCCTCGCGGTCCTGCCGGCGGGGGCGGTGCGCCTTGTCGTGGTTGACGCCCGTGCCGCCCTCGGCGGTCTCCCGCCACAGGAAGCCGTGGCTCGGGGCCACCGTCAGGGCGGTGTCCGCCGCGCCCGAAGTGACCCGCTCGGCCGCCTCGTTCACCTCGGCCGCCGTGATGAAGGGGCTCGTGCACTGGACGAGGAGGATCACGTCCACGCGGCGCCCGCTCGTCGCCTCGAAGGCGTCCAGCGCGTGCAGGACCGCGGACTCGCTGGTCGCCGTGTCCCCCGCGATCGACGCCGGGCGGTGGACCGCCTCCGCGCCGGCCGCGCGGGCCGCCGAGGCGATGGCCGCGTCGTCCGTGGAGACGACGACATCGGTCACCAGGGGGGCGCCGAGGCAGGCGCGGACCGCGCGGGAGACCAGCGGGACGCCCGCGACCGGGGCGAGGTTCTTGGCGGGGACGCCCTTGGAACCGCCCCGCGCCGGGATGACGGCAAGCACGGTCGTGGTCATCAGAGTTCTCCAAGACGGCGGATGACGGGGGCCACGCGCTGGACGCCGTGGCGGTACGCGCCCCGCGCCGCTTCCCGGACGATCCGGCGCAGTCCGCTGTCGCGGGTCTCCGGCGCCGTCACGTCGAGGCGGTGGCGGGCGAGGATCCCGGGCAGGTATCCGGGGGCCGTCTCCGTTGTGTAGTAGGGGGTGATCGGGGGCAGCGCCGGCCCGTCGAGCAGCTCGGCTACCCGGGCGCGCGCGGCGTCGAAGGCCTTCTCGTACCCGCCGTCGGACGCGACGCCCTGCCGGGCGAGCCACTCCTCGTCCGGCTTCGGGCGGTCGTCCGCGTCGAGCCGGTCGAAGGAGGTCAGCAGTCCCGAGCCGATGAAGTGGTGGTTGCCGAGGACCTCGCGCACACCCATGTCGGTGAGGATCGCCGTGGGGATCCGCCGGTGCAGCGCCTCCAGCGCGGCCGTCGAGGAGACCGTGACCAGCAGGTCGGTGCGGTCCAGGACCTCGCCCATGTGCCCGTACACAAGACGGAAGTTGGGCGGGGTGTCCAGGTCGCGCACCAGCTTCTGGTACGGCAGCTCCTCCAGGTGTGTCGTGTGCTCGCCCGGCTTGGAGCGGAGCTTGAGCAGCACCTCCCGCCGCGGGTGCAACCGGGCGTGCTCGACCAGCCTGCGGAGCAGGTACGCGCGGTCGGCGCGGGTGACCGGCACGGACGGCTGGGCGGCGAAGACGAGGGTGTTCCGGCCGGCCTCGGGGGCGTAGGGCGCGCCACCGAGGAACGGCAGCGCGGCCTCGACCACCGAGGAGGCGTCGGCGCCCACTCCTTCGTACACGGCGCGGAAACGCTCCGCGTCGTGACGGGAGTTGGCGAGGACGACGTCCGCGCCGTGGCGCAGCAGGAGACCGTCCGCGAGCTTCTCGTAGACGACTCCGACATAGCCGGTGACGATCACCGGGCGGCGCTCCAGGGCCAGGTCGGCGATCCCCTGGAGGACCGCGCGGACCGTGCCGCCGACGAGGGAGAGGACGACGAGGTCGTACTCCCCGTCCCGTACCTCACGAAGGAACTCCGCGCCCGTCACCTCGCGCGGGGGTGTGGTGGACACACCGGTCTCGGCGAGCTGACGCGCGGTGGGGGTGGCCCGACCGCGCAGGACGAAACCGGTGGGTTCGGCAGCCGCGATACGGCGCGCGGTGAGCGCGCCCCATTTCCACCGGGTGTCGGAGTCGGCGAGTACGGCGACGCGTACTCGTTCATGGGTACTTGCTGGCACGTCGAGGACGCTAGAGAGGCATTTCGTGTGCTGGCCCAACTGAGACACAACAAACGGTGAACAGAGCCTCTCCGCACGCTGAAAACGGCCGGGATCGGGGGCGGTTAAGCCGCCCGCCTCTTTGTGTTCACCGAACATCCCTCTGCCGGTCAGAACGAATGCCGGGGCGGCGCCTAGCGTCGGCCGGGTGGTCAAGCTCTCCGTCGTCGTGCCGTTCTACAACGTGCAGACATACGCCCCCGACACCCTGACAAGCCTGCGTGCGAACGCCCGCGAGGACTTCGAATTCCTTCTCGTCGACGACTGTTCGACGGACGGAACGCCGGAGATCCTCGAGCGGGCCGCGCGTGAGATCCCGGGGGCCGTCCTGCTCCGGCACGAGAAGAACGAGGGTCTTGCCACCGCGCGCAACACCGGACTCGACGCCGCCCAGGGGCGGTATCTCGCGTTCCTCGACGGGGACGACTGGCTCGCCCCCGGCCACCTCTCCCGGCTGGTCACGGCCATGGACGAGCTGGGCTGCGACTTCCTGCGCACCGACCACGTGGTGAACACCAACCGGAGCCGGTCGGTGAAGCGCGCCCCGATCGCGCGCCGCGGCGAGCTGCTCCGCCCCCGCGACGCGATCCTGCCGGCGCACCGGACGACCTCGGTCGACTATCCGTACGCCTGGGCGGGGATGTACCACCGGCGGCTGCTCGACCGCGGGCTGCTCCACTTCACCCCAGGGCTGCGGACGGCGGAGGACCGGCCCTGGATCTGGAAGCTGCACCGGGAGGCGGACTCCTTCGCCGCGGTGAGCACACTCGGGATCTTCTACCGGCGCGGTGTCTCCACCTCACTCACGCAGATCGGCGATATCCGCCAACTCGATTTCATCCGCGCCTTCGATCAGGTGATCGAGGAAACGGCCGTCGACGTGGACGCGGACCGGCTTCTTCCGAAAGCCGTCCGTACCTATTGCGCGCTCATTTCGCACCACGTCTCCTCCATTGAACGATTCGAACCGGCGGTGGCGAAGAAATTGCGCTCGATGAGTTCGGGAGCGCTGCGGCGCATGCCGCAGGACGTGCTCGACGAGGCGCTGTCCTCGATGGACGAGGAGCGCGCGGGCGGGCTGCGCAAGCTGCGCCGCCGCCGCGCGGGCTCTCTCGGCCAGGACGCGGGCGCGGGGGTCGCCGCGTGAGGACCACCCAGATCTTCTACGCCTCCACCCTCTACGGCGCGACGACGCTGGCCGCCGCCCTGGACAGCGGCTGCTTCGGCCCGGCCGACCGGCGGCTGCTGCTCGTCGGCAACAACGCGGCGGTTCCCGAGACCACGCCCGCCCTCGACGAGATGCCCGGCTTCGAGCGGCTGCGCGGCCGGTTCGACGCCGTGCTGTCCTGGAACGAGGCGATCTCGCCGCTCCACCCGGCCGGCTGGTCGCCCCGCGGGGACGACGTGCCGATGCTCGAACGCCATCTGCGGCGGCTGTGGGACCTCGGCGACGACCGGATCGAGATCGCCCTGGAGTCGGTGCAGGTCGCTCCGGCGCTGACGATCGCGCGGCTCTTCCCTGAGGCGGCGCTCGACGTGTACGCCGACGGCCTGATGAGCTACGGACCGACCCGTAACAAGATCGACCCGCTGGTCGGCGACCGGGTGCGGCGGCTGCTCCATCTGGACCTGGTGCCCGGCCTCGCGCCGCTGCTGCTGGGCGAGTTCGGGCCCACGGCCGAGGTGGTGCCGACGGAGGCCTTCACCAAGGTGGTCGCGGAGCTGGCGGACACGGCCGGTCCCGCCGCCGAGGAGGAGGGCCCGGCGCTGCTGCTCGGCCAGTACCTCGCGGCGCTCTCGCTGCTCACCCCCGACGAGGAGGAGGAGCTGCACGTACGGATGGTCCGCGGCGCGATCGCGCGCGGGCACCGTCGGCTCGTCTTCAAGCCGCACCCCACGGCGCCGGACGCCTGGACGCGCCGGCTCGCACGGGAGGCGGAGGCGCTCGGCGCCGAACTGACCGTCCTCGACCGCCCGGTGCTCGCCGAGGTCGTGTACCGGGAGCAGCGTCCCGCGCTGGTGGTGGGCTGCTTCTCCACGGCGCTGATGACGGCGCACGCCTTCTACGGGATCCCGGTGGCCCGGGTCGGCACGCAGACGATCCTGGAGAAGCTGACCCCGTACCAGAACAGCAACCGCATCCCGGCGACCCTCGTCGACGCGCTCGTCCCCGACCTGGAGGACGGCACCGCACCGGCCACGGCCTGGGACGCGGAGTCCCTCGCGGGCCTGGTCGCGGCGGTCGGCTTCGCGATGCAGCCCAAGATCCGCCCGGATCTGCGGGGCGCGGCGGTCCGGCACCTGTCGGGCCCGCTCGCGGAGAGGACGCGGCACTACTTCAAGCGCCGCCGCCTCACGGTCCTGGGCCTCCCGGGAGGCATCCCGGTTCCCCGCCACCCGAAGGTCCGCCGCCTGGCCCGGCGGGCGCTGAAGCTGAGGCGGGCGCTGGCGAAGTGAGAGAGAGCGGCCCTCCCGGACGTGTGGAGTCCGGGAGGGCCGCTCCGCGGTGCCTTACGCCCGGGTGACCGGCTCCTGGAGTTCCGTCACCCACTTCGTGCGGTCGTCCGGGCACTCCAGATACAGCTCGCGGGAGTAGCCCGTCGAGCGGTAGCCGTTGGCGTCGATCCAGGTGGCCAGGGTCTGGACCGTCGGCAGGAGGTCCTCCATCGGGCCCCGGTGGACGACGGTCGCCGCCTCGTCCAGGCCCGGCAGCACGACGACGTCGACGCCGGCCACCTCCTCCGTGCCCGCGGGGACCGTCATCCCCGCGTGGACGACGACCGAGCCGTCGCCCCGCCCCGCGTCCTCGTAGTACGCGATCCCGGGGCCGAACCCCGTGACGCCCGCCGCCTCCAGGCGGGCGCACAGCTGCTCGTACAGCGGCTGGATGACCGGGCCGATCTCGCCGGGGCCGAAGCCCGCCGCCACGCCGCTCAGCTCGGCGAGCCGTACCGGCGGAATCCTCTTGATCACGACGTCCTGCGTGGGCATGTGCCCCTCGCTCTCGATGGCTCGGAGCCGCGCGCCGACCTGGGCCAGCCGTCCCGCTGCCTCCGCCAGGGCCGTCTCCAGCTCGGCCTGGCGCAGCCGCAGCATGCCGCGCAGCTCCTCCGCGCCGATCTGCTCGTCGAGGATCGACCCCACCTGTTCGAGGGTGAAGCCGAGCTCCTTGAGCGCGATGACGCGGTTGAGGCGGGCGAGCTGGTCCGCCTCGTAGAAGCGGTAGCCGCTGTGCGGGTCGACATGGGCCGGGCGCAGCAGTCCGATGGCGTCGTAGTGACGCAGCATGCGGACCGACACCCGCCCGTGCCGTGCGAAGTCTCCGATGGTGAACATGACGACTCCTACGGAACGGCCTCACACGGTGTGAGGGTCAAGCGGCGCTGCTGAGGGAGAGCTTCGCGGCGAAGCCGAGGAACAGCGCGCCCGCGGCGGAGGTCGCCCCGGCCGAGAGCCGCCTGCGGCGCCGGAACGCCGAGGCGAGCCGCGTCCCGCCGAATATCAGCATCGTCAGATAGAGGAAGCTGCCGATCTCCAGCAGGGTGCCGAGCACCAGGAAGGAGAGCGCCGGGTAGGCGTACGTCGGGTCCACGAACTGCACGAAGAACGAGATGAGGAAGAGGATCGCCTTCGGGTTGAAGAGGCTGATGACCAGGGCCCTGCGGTACGGGTTCTCCCCCGGCGCGGCCTGCGTCCGCTCGGTCTCCTCGTCCGCCGTCTCCCCGCGGGAGCGCCACATCGCCCAGGCCGACCGCATCATCCCGTACGCCATCCAGGCCAGATAGCCCGCGCCCGCGTACTTCACGATCATGAAGAGCAGCGGCGTGGTCTGGAGCAGCGAGGCCGCGCCGAGCGCGGCCAGCGTCATCAGGACCGCGTCGCCGGTGAAGACGCCGGCGGCGGCCTTGTACCCGGTCCGGGTGCCCTTGCGGGCGGCGACGGACAGCACGTACAGCGAGTTCGGCCCCGGCAGAAGGATGATGAGGACGAGGCCCACGAGGTAGGTCGGAAGATCGGTGACACCCAGCATGAAGCGGAGTGTCGCACGTGGGTACGACACTCCGCCCGGCTGTTTCGCATCGCGGAAGATCGGACGGGCGGAGGGCCGGAACGCGCGGAGGGCCGGAACGCGCGGAGAATCAGAACGCGTCTGTCGGGACGTACGTGCCCCACACCTCGCGCAGCGCGTCGCAGACCTCGCCGACCGTCGCCCGCGCCCTGAGCGCGTCCTTCATCGGGTAGAGCACGTTGTCCGTCCCCTCCGCCGCCTTCTTCAGCTCGGCGAGCGCCGCGTCCACGGCCGCCTGGTCGCGCTCGGCGCGCAGCCTGGCCAGCCGCTCGGCCTGCTGGGCCTCGATCGCCGGGTCGACGCGCAGCGGCTCGTACGGCTCCTCGACGTCGACCGTGTAGCGGTTGACGCCGACGACGACCCGCTCGCCGCTGTCGGTCTCCTGCGCGATCCGGTAGGCGGAGCGCTCGATCTCGTTCTTCTGGAAGCCGCGCTCGATCGCGTTGACCGCGCCGCCCAGGTCCTCGACCTTCCGCATCAGCTCCAGCGCGGCGGCCTCGACGTCGTCCGTCATTTTCTCGACGACGTACGAGCCGGCGAACGGGTCGACGGTGGCGGTGACGTCCGTCTCGTACGCGAGGACCTGCTGCGTCCGCAGCGCCAGGCGCGCGGACTTGTCCGTCGGCAGGGCGATGGCCTCGTCGAAGGAGTTGGTGTGCAGCGACTGCGTACCGCCGAGGACGGCCGCCAGGCCCTGGACGGCGACGCGCACCAGGTTGACCTCGGGCTGCTGGGCGGTGAGCTGCACACCGGCGGTCTGGGTGTGGAAGCGGAGCATCAGCGACTTGGGGTTCTCCGCGCCGAACTCCTCCTTCATCACCCTCGCCCAGATCCGGCGGGCCGCGCGGAACTTGGCGACCTCCTCCAGGATCGTCGTACGGGCCACGAAGAAGAAGGAGAGGCGGGGGGCGAAGTCGTCGACGTCCATGCCGGCGGCGACGGCGGTACGGACGTACTCGATGCCGTCGGCGAGGGTGAACGCGATCTCCTGCGCGGGCGAGGCACCGGCCTCGGCCATGTGGTAGCCGGAGATCGAGATGGTGTTCCACTTCGGGATCTCGGCCTTGCAGTACTTGAAGATGTCCGCGATCAGCCGGAGCGAGGGCTTGGGCGGGAAGATGTACGTGCCGCGCGCGATGTACTCCTTGAGCACATCGTTCTGGATGGTGCCGGTCAGCCGGTCGGCGGGGACGCCCTGCTCCTCGCCCACGAGTTGGTAGAGCAGCAGCAGGAGGGCGGCGGGGGCGTTGATGGTCATCGAGGTGGAGACCTGGTCCAGCGGGATCCCGCCGAACAGGACGCGCATGTCGTCGATCGAGTCGATGGCGACACCGACCTTGCCGACCTCGCCGTGCGCGATCGGGGCGTCGGAGTCGTGGCCCATCTGCGTCGGCAGGTCGAAGGCGACGGAGAGCCCCATCGTGCCGTTGGCGATCAGCTGCTTGTAGCGGGCGTTGGACTCCACCGCGGTGCCGAAGCCCGCGTACTGCCGCATGGTCCAGGGCCGGCCGGTGTACATCGACGGGTACACACCGCGCGTGAAGGGGTACGAGCCCGGCTCGCCCAGCTTCTCGGCGGGCTCCCATCCGTCCAGGGCGTCCGGTCCGTAGACCGGCTCGATGGGCAGCCCCGACTCCGACTCGCGCGCCATCTGGTGTGCCTCCCGATTGAAACCTACTGGCTGGTACGGACTCTCGCGACGGACTGTAGTGGCGGCCGTGCGACGGGTGGAGAGCCACCCGCTGGGACCTTCCTCACAAGGATGCTCCGTTGTTGCGCCGGGTGCGCAACCAAGGGCGCACGGGAAGCATCCAATAGGTACACACGCAGATTCCCGGGGGGCACAGATGCGCCGATCGTCCGTCATACGCAGAGCACTCATGGCCGCGGCCGCGGTGGCACTCGCCACCGGCTGTACGGCCCAGGCGGCGGGCGGGGGCCAGTCGCCCGCGACGAGCGGACCGTCGAGCTCCGCCCCGGCCGCGCCCGCGACGCCGGCGCCGAGCTCCGGCTCCCCGAGCGCCTCGCCGACGTCGGACGACAAGCCGTCCTCCACGCCCAGCTCCTCCCCCACCTCCGCGCAGCCGGCCGGCAAGGTCCTGATGAAGGACGGCGACGAGAGCAAGCAGGTGCGCGAGCTGCAGGCGCGGCTGCGGCAGATCGGCTACTTCGACCGCGCGCCCACCGGCTTCTACGGCTCGATCACGGGCAAGGGCGTCTCGGCCTTCCAGAAGAAGCGGGGGCTGCCGCAGACCGGCTCGGTGGACGAGGTGACCTGGCAGCGGCTGGTCGGGATGACGCGTGAGCCGACGGCCGCCGAGCTGAAGCCGTCCACCTCCAACGCGCTGGACACGCCGGACCCGCGCTGCATGACGGGGCGCGTGCTCTGCATCAGCAAGGAGACGCGCACGCTGGCCTGGATGATCGACGGCAAGGTCGTCTCGTCGATGGACGTCCGCTTCGGTTCGGAGAACACCCCGACCCGCGAGGGCGTCTTCAACGTCGACCGCAAGGTCCGCGACGACTGGTCGAAGCTCTACCACACGCCGATGCCGTACTCGATGTACTTCAGCCGCGGCCAGGCCGTGCACTACTCGGCGGACTTCGCGGCCCGCGGCTACAACGGGGGCTCGCACGGCTGCGTGAACGTCAGGGACCGGGCGAAGCTCGCGGCCCTCTTCGACGAGGTGAAGGTCGGCGACAAGGTCGTCGTGCACTGGTAGTCACCAGGGACGAGTGAGAGTGGCGCGGGTGGGACCGGGGGAACGTGTCCCACCCGCGCCGTGCGCGGAGCCGGAGGTACGGGGGGAACCTCGGCTCACGCGCGGCCGATGACCAGTCGGCTCACTCAGTACTGCGCCGACGGGCCGAAAAGTGTCACACCTCGTTCGTCACGGGGATGCGGGCCAGGTCCTGGAGGAGATTTCCGGCCAGAGTCCGGACGTCCTCGACGGGCCCCAGGGCGTGGGCCTCGACGAGTTCCGTGGCGGGTGCGCGGAGGCCGGCAGGGACCGGGGCGCGGTCTGCGGAGCCGTCTTCGGAGGGGTCCTCGCCGGGGGCGGGACCGTCGGCGTGACCGGTGTCCGGATCGGACGTACGGGTGTTCCCGCCACCGCTCCAGTCGTCGGTGCGGCCGACGGAGCCCGCTCGTTCGCCCTCTCCGGACGAGTCGTCGCCCTTGCCGTCACCCGCACCGTCGCCCCTGCCGCCGGCCGAGCCACCGCCCAGGACACGGTCGCAGAAGCGCCGTACGGTCTCGCCGCCGCGCAGGGACTTCTCCAGCCGGCTCTTGGCGGTGTCGTCGAGGCGGCCGGCCCGGTAGTCCTCGCAGGCGTTGACGATCTTGGCGCCGAAATCCGCGCCGTCCTTCCCGGGGCCGCCCGTGCTCTTCCCCGGCTCGGGGGTGGCGTCACCCGTGCCGCCCTCGTCGCCCGTACCGCCGTTTCCGGCGGTGGCCGGAGGGGCGGGCGTCGAGGTGGCCGCGTCCGGCGTGGCGCCGTCGCCGGTGGGGGGCGTCGAGGCCGTACCCGTACCGAGGCCGGGTTGTTCCGGGGAGGCCGAGGCCTCCGGGACGTCCGGGCGCTCCGAGGAGTCGTGCGAGGCGATCGGCTCGGGCGTGTCCACGGCCGACACGGAACCGGCGGGGCCAGGGCGTTCCGCGGTGAAGGGCAGCAGGCCCGTGCCGGAGGCGACGGCGACCCCGCCGACCGCCACGGCGGCGACCGCGGCGGCCAGTCCGTACCGCAGCGAGCGGCCCCAGCGCCGCGCGGCGGGCACCGCTCCGATCCGTACCGCGCCGAGTTCGGCGGCGGTGGGCCCGAAGACCGCGGAGGACGGTGCGAGGGCGCGCTCGGCCGTCGCCTCGCGGAAGGCCGCCAGGGCGGCCGCCTCACCGGGGAGTTCGGTCTGCGCCGCGTGGGCCAGGGGGGCGGGGCGGGCCGCCGCGAGGGCCTGGGCCAGCCGGAGCGCCTCTGCACGCGCGTGATCGTCGACGGCGTCGACCGGCTCGCCGCGCAGCAACCGCTCCGCGGCGTCCTGGTCGAGCCACTGGTACCGCTCGTCGGCCATCACATGTCCTTCTGCGTCCGCGCGCGCGATTGCGTCACACCACCGGGGGCCGGAGCCCCCGGCCTGCGACCGCGCTGCGGTGGTACGCCCCCCAGGGAGGCCTGGGCGGCGTCGCCGTCGGCGCCGAGGAGTTCGGCGAGCCGCTTGAGGCCGCGGTGCGCGGCGGTGCGGACCGCGCCGGGGCGCTTGCCCAGGGTGTCGGCGGCGCTCTTGGCGTCCAGGCCGACCACGACCCGCAGCACGACGGCCTCGGCCTGGTCCTGGGGAAGTTGGGCGATCAGATGCATGGTGTCGCCGGTGGTCAATGCTTCCAGTGCCTCGTCCGCCGTGTCGGAGTCGGCGGGCTTGTCGGTGAGTTCGGTCTCGTCGCCACTGGCCGCGGGGCGCCTGCCCCGCATCCGGATGTGGTCGAGCGCCCGGTTGCGGGCGATGCGGGCCGCCCAGCCGCGGAACCGGTCGGCGTCGCCGCTGAAGCGGTCGAGATCGCGGGCTATCTGGAGCCAGGACTCGGAGGCGACATCCTCCGCGTCGGCGTCACCGACGAGCGAGCGCAGATAGCCGAAAAGCCGTGGGTGCACGGCGCGGTACACAGTACGGAAGGCGTCCTCGTCTCCGTTCTGCGCAGCGAGCAGCGCGGCCGTCAGCTCCGCGTCCTCCCCCAGCACTCCCCACCCTGTTCGTCAATCACGGCTGGTCACCACCGCCGCACCATCCGGCACGCAGCAGCACGCTACGTCCTTCTGCGGCGCCCCGTCCACGTTCGTCCTCTGATTGTGCAACTTGCAACCAACTTGGGACATGGGCGGTGGTGTGACAGAAAACGCTTGTACGGCGCTGAAGGGAGTACGGGGCCGTGCTGCGGCTCCGGCGGACGACGACCGGGGCCTCTCCTGTGGGGGGTGGCGGCCCCGGTCGTCTTCCTTTTCGCCCGCTTTTCAGGGCTTCTGACTCAGGGGTTCCGCCCGTTTGTGGCCGGGCTGTTCACGCCCAGACCCCTGACCCTGTTCTCGGCGGCACGCTCGCCCTTGTTCCTGTCCTTGTCCTCGTCCTTGGGCGTGGACGTGGACAAGGACGGGGACGGCGACGGGGACTTGGACTTGGTCCTGCCCTGGTCCTTGCCGTGAGGCGCGCCCTTGTCCCGGCCGTTGCCCTTGCCCTGAGACGCGCCTCGGGTCCTGCCCGCACCCTCGCTCCACGTCCGGTCCGCCGCCTCGCCCCCCGATGCCGGCACTGCCGGCGCACCGCGGTCGGTGTCGGGAGCTTCGGGGGCCTCGGAGGTTCCGGAGGTTTCGGGGATATCCCGCGCCGGTGCCGGTCTCGGCGGAGCGGGCGGGGCGGGGTCGAGGGTGCCGGACGCGGCCACCGCGACACCGCCGAGCAGGACCGTCGCGGCCACTCCGAACGCGGTGGTCCGCAGGGAGGCGTGCCACCGTCCCCGTACCGGCGCCGGACGCCAGTCGTCCCGCCGCCTGGTCCGGCGCGCCGTGGTCTCTTCGGCGGCCCGCGCCGCCCGGAAGGCCTCGCGCGCCCGGGCCTCGCCCGCGTCGGCACCGCCCTGTTCGCGCCGCAGCGCCGCGCTCAGCGCGGCGGCGAGCGCGTCCGGTTCGCGTGTCATGTCCCATCCTTCCGCCGTCGCGGCGGCTCCGCGGCGGCGAGCAGTGCCGCCAGTCTTCTCAGCCCCCGGTGGCCCGCCGTGCGGACCGCCCCCGGGCGCTTGCCCAGGACGCGGGCCGTCGCCGGTCCGTCCAGGCCGACGACCACCCTCAGCAGCACGGCCTCGGCCTGGTCTCGCGGCAGGCCGCGCACCAGGGCGAGCGCCTGCTCCGTCGACAGCCTCTCCAGGGCGGCCTCCGCCGTGTCGTGACCGCCGGGCAGTTCCAGTACGTCCTGCTCCAGTAAGGAGGTGCGGGGCCGTCGCCGCTGCCGGCGCAGATGGTCGAGCGCCCGGTGGCGGACGATCGCCGCGGTCCAGCCGCGGAAACCGGCCCCGTCACCACGGAACCGGCCGAGGTCACGGGCGATCTCCAGCCAGGCCTCGGAGGCGATGTCCTCGGCGTCCTCCCCGACCAGGCCCCGCACGTAACCGAGCAGTCCGGGGTGGACAAGACGGTAGGCCTCCGCGAAGGCGTCCTCGTCCCCGCGCTGCGCGCGCTCGACCAGGATGCCCAGTTCCGCGTCGTACGCGCCCACACTTCCCTCTTCGTGCCGACTCGGCACCGCACACCGTGCCCATGCCCCTCGTGAGGCAGGGCGCGAGGCGCCGTCCCCCCTTCCTTCAGCGCGCGGACCCGTCGAAACGTCACTGGTTCACAGACACCGCACAGGGGTCCTGGCCCGCCCGTGCAGCAGCAGATAGAAACGCTGTACGGATTCCTCCGGACCTGTCTCGAATCGGTTGACGACCTTTCCGAGCGGGTTCCAGGCACGCCCGTCGGGCATCCGTATCCCCACGGGCTGACGGAAGAACTCCCGCTGCCCCTCGTCGAAGTCCACCCACCGCGCGCCCGCCCGGCGCACGATCACCTCGCCGGTGTAGGCGCCGAGGCCCTGGAGGATGCCATCGACCCGGTCGCGGTCGGGATGGTCGCGGCGCAATCCGTCGACGATGAGGTCGACCAGACGGAGGCTGGCCACGGAGTAGTCGAGCGGCAGCCGGTTTCGGGCTGTGAGCCGCTCGACGACTTGGGACACGTAGGCGCGCATTCCGTCGGCGGACGGCATGGCCGGCGCGTTGTCGGATTCCCGGTACATGCCCAACCAAGCGACCGGTGGGGCGCAAGTGTCACAGGTGGCGGAGGTGGCGCTGGTCACACCGTCAGATCGGTGACCGCCTCCCCCTCCGCCCGCGGTGCGG
Source organism: Streptomyces sp. NPDC012508 (assembly GCF_042902595.1). Classification (NCBI taxonomy): domain Bacteria; kingdom Bacillati; phylum Actinomycetota; class Actinomycetes; order Kitasatosporales; family Streptomycetaceae; genus Streptomyces; species Streptomyces sp. NPDC012508. Next base: position 384,254 of record NZ_JBIBEO010000003.1, on the reverse strand, counting down.
CGAACCAGCGCCAGGACGTGAGCCGCTCGCGGCCCGGGAGCTCGCCGCGGCCGGTGGCCCACAGCAGGGTCGGCCAGCGGTCCGTGTCCGTGGGGGCGCCGGGGAAGAGCCGGGTGAGCACCTGACCGCACAGGCCGGCCGGCGGGTGGAACGGAACGCCGAGGCCTGTGGCGATGTCATGGCTGTGGACGAGCGTCTCGACGATGCCCATGGCCGCGAAGCCTTCGGCGTCGGAGAGACCGAAGCAGTGGTAGGCGCGCCGGTCCGCCGGAACCGTGCGGACGACGGCGGTCAGCAGCGCGCCGCACGACTCCAGGACCTGGAGCAGCCCCGCGGTCCCGGCCTTGGGATCGGCGTACGTGACGTTGGCGGGGCCGCCCTCACGGCGCCGCTCCCAGAGGAAGGGCACCTCGGTGCCGAGCGCCGGCGCGTCGAGGCCGAGCTGGGCGGCGTAGGCGAAGAGGTCGTCGGCGAGGTGTTCGACGGTCTCCCAGCAGCTCCAGGTCAGCCCGCCGGCGGGGCGCTGCCAGTCGGCGGCGGTGGTCGCGGCGGCGGCGCCGCGGAGGGCGGCGAGGGAGAGGCGGACGGCGTGCTGAAGATCGTCGGCGGTGATGCCGGGTGCGGTGGGGTCGCTCGTCGTCGTCATGGCGATCATCATGACGTCCGTCGAACTGTCAACCGAAGGTTGACACCCTCGCACTGTCAACCTAGGGTTGCCTCTATGACGAACCCAGTCGGCAAGACCATCCCCGTCCGGCTCGACGACCTCATCGAAGCGATCAAGAAGACCAACACCGACGCGCTCGACCAGCTGTCGAACGCGGTGATCGCGGCGGACCACCTCGGCGACGTGGCCGACCATCTGATCGGCCACTTCGTCGACCAGGCCCGGCGCTCCGGCGCCTCCTGGACCGACATCGGCAGAAGCATGGGCGTCACCCGCCAGGCGGCCCAGAAGCGCTTCGTCCCCAAGGACCCGGATACGGAGAAGATGGACGCGAGCGCCGGGTTCAGCCGCTTCACCCCCCGCGCCAGGAACGTGGTCGTGGCCTCCCAGAACGAGGCCGCGGCCGCGGGCAACGCCGAGATCGGCACGGGGCACGTGGCCCTCGGCCTGCTCGCGGAGCCCCAGGGCATCGCGGTGCACTGGCTGACCACACAGGGCGTGACGCCCGAGGCGCTGCGCGAGGCGGTCACCCCGACGCTGCCGCCGGCGGCCGACGAGGTGCCCGCGCTCATCCCGTACGACGCGGCGGCGAAGAAGGTCCTGGAACTGACCTTCCGCGAGGCGCTCCGGCTGGGCCACAACTACGTCGGCACCGAGCACATCCTGCTGGCGCTGCTGGAGTTCGAGGACGGCGAGGGCCCGCTCACGGGCCTCGGCCTCGACAAGGCGCGGGCGGAGGCGGACATCGCGGCGGTGCTCGAGCAGATCGCGATCAAGCCGGCGGAGTGACGGCGAGGCGATGACGGCTGTGGCCGGGTGCCCCCAGGGGCACCCGGCCACTCGTCCGTCATGGGACGGGCCGTACGGGACCGCACGAGACCGTGCGAGACCGTGCGCGGCGGCCCTCAGGCCGTACGGGCCCGGCGGGAGACCACCGCACGGAGCACCCGGCCGCCCTCCGTGGAGAGTTCGCGGGCCCGGCGCAGACCGGTCGGCCCGTGGGCGACCGATTCGAGGACGGTCTCCTGCCGGCGCAGCTCGCCCGCGAGGAGCGGGCCCGCACCGGCCCCGTCCCCCGCCCGGCAGCGCGCGATCGAGTCGTCGGTGACCTCGGCCGCGTCGTACCGGCCGTGCAGGGCGAGCGCGGTGACGGAGCATCCGGAGGCCCACGCCCGCAGCGGCCCGTCGGCCCACTCGGCGGGCGCGGCGCCCAGCATCTCGCGTACGAGCCCGGCCGCCTCACCCTCCTCGGTGCCGGCACCGTCGAGCTCGATCCGGGCCTTGGCGACCGCCTCGCCCCATGCCCCGCCGTCACCGCGGGCCACCGCCGCCCAGACGGGTCGCAGCACCTCGCCGCCCTCGGGTGCGAGCAGCGGCAGACACCGGTCCAGGCAGGCGAGCCCGGCGGCCGCCAGACTCCGTTCGTCGGCGCGGTCGATCAGTTCCAGCAGGCTCATCGGGGCCTCCCGTTGCGGACGCAGTACTTCCCTTACTGCGTCACTTGGCGCGATTACGTCACTACGCGGCCGGAATCATGCCAGTGGCCTTGGCGTGCTGCATAGAGGTCAGCCGCCGGACGAAGAGGATCGCGAGGACCGCGGCGAAGATGTCGAGGACGTAGCCCGTCAGGGACCACGAGGACGCGGTGACGTAGGCGTCGGGGGTCTCGGCCCGCTTGTACAGCAGCGAGGCGATCCGGCTCACCACGATGTCGGCGACCCACACCGTCCACCAGGCGTTGAGGAGAGCCAGCTCCCGGGCTCCGTCGGCGGCGTACGGCCGCCAGCGGCTGGCCCGCCAGATGTCGGCGGCGACCCCCTGCGGAATCCACAGATTGCCGATCGGGACGAGCCATCCGCCGACGGCCCAGCCGGGCTTCCGGCTCTGCAGGTCACCGGCCCAGACCTCGGCGTTCCGCCGCAGCCGGTGGAACCAGACGATGAAGACGATCCCGGTCGCCACGAACAGCGTGAACCCCATGCTGTAGGCCACGTTCAGGTCGAGGGCCCCGATCACGGCCGGGTAGAGGAACTCCCCGGTGGTGGTGAGATAGCGGACCTCGATCGCGCCGAAGAGGACGTCGAAGAGGATGTTCCCCACGAGCAGGACTACGACGGCATACGAAAGACCGTTCGGATTACGGAGCATGGTTGAGCGACCCCCACGGGTGAACGGCTCCCCTCCCCGAGGAGCCGGCGCGGCTGAGCGGCCGGCGCGAACGGGACCGTACGTCCCACGGGACCTTCCCGTCCACGGGGAAACCGCTGGTCAGCCGCGCACCTTCACCGCCAGCTCCTGGAACTGGGCCCAACTCATCGTCGGTGTCCGGGCGTCCCACAGCTTCTGCGCCGTCGCCGTCAGCGGCATCCGGATCCCGTCAGCCACCTGCGCCTGCGTCTGCGACTGGGACAGATCGCACCAGACCGCGAACCGGCCGCCCAGGATCTGGGGTCCGTACCGCGCGGGCACGGGGGTCGTGCCCCTCAGCACCAGCGGGGTCCACTGCTCGTAGATGCGGCGGCCGGTGGGGTACGTGAACTCGTTCGGCTCGCCGAGGACGTAGTACAGGAACTCGTCGTTGAGGTTCACGACCTTGCGGCCCTCGGCCAGGTACTCGGTCGGCGGCCGTGCGCCGATCTCCTTGCCGGTCCAGTACTCGACCTCGATGTCCTTGTCGGCGTGGACGACCCCGCCCCGGAAGAAGCCGTCGTTCCAGGCCTTCGCCACCTTGCCCTCGTCCCGCACGACCGCCGCCCGGTCGTTCAGCCAGCCCTCCGCAAGGTCCTGCACGCGCGCCTGGGGGCCGTACTTCTCACGCGCCGCCGTCGCCAGCTGCGGATAGGAGGTCTCCGGGGAGCTGACGGTCAGCGCCTGGTACTCGTCGGCTCCGACATGGAACCAGCCGCCGGGGAAGAGGCCCGCGTACTCGCGCAGCAGCTCGTCCAGGAGTCTCGCCGAGGCGGGCTTGGAGATGTCGATGGCGCCCTGGCGCGGGACCCCCTGGACGTTGCGCAGCTGGAGGTCCGGGTAGGCACGCAGGACGGCGCCGAGGTGTCCGGGTGAGTCGATCTCGGGCACGACGGTGATGTGCAGGGTCTGCGCGAGGGCGAGGATCCGGCGCACCTCGGCCTTGGTGAGGTGCTGGGCCGAGACGATCTCGGGGTGGGTGTCCGAGGCGATCCGGAAGCCCTGGTCGTCGGAGAAGTGCAGACCGAACTGGTTGAGCTTGAGGTCGGCCATCTCGCGGAGCCGCGCCTCGATCCACTCCGCGGTGAAGAACTTCCGGGCGATGTCGAGGTTCAGCCCGCGCTGGGGCTTGGCGGGCGCGTCGGTGACGGTGCCCTCGGGCATGGCGCCCGAGCCGTTCACCGACTGCTTGAGGGTGCGGGTCCCGTAGAAGACCCCCGCCTGGTCGGGCCCGGTGATCCTGACCCGGTCGTCACGGGTGGTGAGGGTGTACGACTCGGGGGCGCCCTTGCCGCCGAGGGCCAGCTCGATGTCGCCCGCGCGGGCGGCGACGGCCCCCCGGTAGGCGATCTTGAGCTCCCCCGCGAGCAGCCGGCCCTCGTCGGCGAGGCCCTCGCTGCCCGCGGCGACGACGACTCCGGCCTCGGGCGTGGGGCGCCAGCCGGGTCCGCGCGCCGCCTCGTGGGATCTGACGGCGGGGACCGTGAGCGGCGCGGAGGAGAGGGGGTACGTCCGGGTGGGCGTGGGGCTGGGCGGCGGCGTGCTCGTCGGCGCGCTGGTGACGGCGGACGGCGTACCGGCGCCGGAGGTGGGGCCGCCGGGGCCGGAGGAAGCACCGCCGGAGCAGGAGGTCACGGTGGCCAGTGCCACCGCGGCCGCGACGAGGGTGGGGCCCGCGTGGGGCCTTCGTATGGCGTACCGCATCATTCGGAATCCTCCCTCAGACCGTCGCGTGCGGCCATTCGGGGCAGGTTCTCGACCCCGGAACGTCACGGACGCGTCCCGAAACTCTCCCTTCCGGGTGAAATTCGTGCATCCGTCGGACAGTTCCTTCACCCCGTCGATAACGTTGCGTCACACCCACCCCATCTTTCCCGGAGTCCACGCTGACCAGCGACACCCGCACCCCGTCCCGGAACCGGGACCTGGGCTCCGCCGCGACCCCCGGGACACCCGCCGCGCCGCCCGCGACCTCTCCGACGCCCGCGAGCCCGGCGCGCCCCGCGATACCTGCCCAGCAGGGCGACCCCCGGCACGTCGCCGCGCGCGCCACGCCGGCGACGCGCACGGTGACCGGCGCCCCAGGTGTCCCTGCCGCGTGCGACACGCCCGACGGTCCCGCCACGCCCGGCGGTCCCGCCACGCCCGAGGGTCCCGCCACGCCCGAGGGTCTCGCGCGTTTCAACGCCGCCCCCGCCGCCGTCGCCGAGGAGCTGCTCCTCTCCTGCTGCCACAGCCCCCGCTGGGCCGAACGGGTGACCGCGCACCGCCCGTACCCGACACTCGACGCGCTGCTCGCCGCCGCCGACGAGGCCGGTTACGACCTGTCCGCCACCGATCGCCAGGAGGCTCTGGCCGCCGAGTCCTCCGCCGCGCCCCACCCCGACGCCCCGGCCGCCGCGCACACCGCGCTGCGGGCCGCCCACGCCGCGTACGAGAGCCGGTTCGGGCACGCCTTCGTGATCAGCCTCGACGGCGTACGCCCCGGCGAGCGCCTCGACCAGGTGCTCGCGGGCATCCGGTCGCGCCTCGCCAACGAGCCGGACGAGGAGCGGGTGGTCGCCGCCGACGAGCTGCGCCGGCTGGCCCGCGCCCGCCTCGCCCACCACATCGGCGCGGCGCTCGCCCCCGATCCGGCACGCGCCTCCGGCGCGGCGCCCCTTTCCGTACAGGCGTCCGGAATGCGGTGATTCGGGCCGTCGCGATAGCCCGTCCGTGCCACTTTGATCACACCTATGGACCCCGCGCGAGCGAACCGACAAGTCGTCGCTACGATGACCGGGGCCGGTGGACCGTACCCGGCCGGGTCAGACCGACACTGAAGCCGGCCGACCCTGATCCCCGCTCCCGGAGGGTTTTTCCGTGCCGGCTGGAACGCTGTACCGCGGCCGGGAAGGAATGTGGTCCTGGGTGGCTCATCGAGTCACCGGCGTCCTCATCTTCTTCTTCCTGTTCGTACACGTGCTGGACACCGCTCTCGTCCGCGTCTCCCCCGAGGCGTACGACGACGTGGTCGCCACGTACAAGACGCCGATCGTCGCACTCCTCGAGTACGGCCTGGTCGCCGCCATTCTCTTCCACGCGCTGAACGGCCTGCGGGTCGTCGCGGTGGACTTCTGGTCCAAGGGCCCGCGCTACCAGAAGCAGATGCTCTGGACCGTCGTGGGCATCTGGGTCGTGCTGATGGCGGGCTCCATCTACCCCGTCCTCGGCCACGCCGCACGTGAACTGTTCGGGAGCTGACGCCAGACATGTCTGCTGACACCACTTCCGCGATCGGTCCCGTCGAGGGCGCTTCCTACGACGTGGACAACCCGGCCCCGTACATCGAGGCCCCCCGCAAGCGCACCGGCAAGACGCCGAAGGCGACGCGAGGCAACTTCGAGATGGCCGCATGGCTCTTCATGCGCCTCTCGGGCATCGTCCTCGTCGTCCTGGTCCTCGGCCACCTGCTGATCCAGCTCTTCCTCGACGGCGGCGTCTCCAAGATCGGCTTCGCCTTCGTGGCCGGCCGCTGGGCGTCCCCGTTCTGGCAGGTCTGGGACCTGCTGATGCTCTGGCTCGCCATGCTGCACGGCGCCAACGGCCTCCGTACGGTCATCAACGACTACGCGGAGCGGGCCAACACGCGCCTGTGGCTCAAGGGCCTGCTGTACACCGCCACGGTGTTCACCATCCTTCTGGGCACGCTGGTGATCTTCACCTTCGACCCGAACATCCGCTAGGCACGGGGCTGAGGTAATCCACGTCATGAAGATCCACAAGTACGACACCGTCATCGTCGGCGCCGGTGGCGCCGGCATGCGCGCCGCCATCGAGGCGACGAAGCGCAGCCGCACCGCCGTCCTGACGAAGCTCTACCCCACCCGCTCCCACACGGGCGCGGCGCAGGGCGGCATGGCCGCTGCGCTCGCCAACGTGGAGGAGGACAACTGGGAGTGGCACACCTTCGACACGGTCAAGGGTGGTGACTACCTGGTCGACCAGGACGCCGCCGAGATCCTGGCGAAGGAGGCCATCGACGCCGTCCTCGACCTGGAGAAGATGGGCCTGCCGTTCAACCGGACCCCGAACGGCACCATCGACCAGCGCCGCTTCGGCGGTCACTCCCGCAACCACGGCGAGGCGCCGGTCCGCCGGTCCTGCTACGCCGCGGACCGCACCGGTCACATGATCCTCCAGACGCTGTACCAGAACTGCGTCAAGGAGGGCGTGGAGTTCTTCAACGAGTTCTACGTCCTGGACCAGCTGATCACCGAGGTCGACGGTGTCAAGAAGTCCGCCGGTGTGGTCGCGTACGAGCTGGCCACCGGTGAGATCCACATCTTCCAGGCCAAGGCCGTGATCTACGCCTCCGGCGGCACGGGCAAGTTCTTCAAGGTGACCTCCAACGCGCACACCCTCACGGGTGACGGCCAGGCGGCCTGCTACCGCCGCGGTCTGCCGCTGGAGGACATGGAGTTCTTCCAGTTCCACCCGACGGGCATCTGGCGCATGGGCATCCTGCTGACGGAGGGCGCCCGCGGTGAGGGCGGCATCCTCCGCAACAAGGACGGCGAGCGCTTCATGGAGAAGTACGCGCCGGTCATGAAGGACCTCGCGTCCCGTGACGTCGTCTCGCGCTCCATCTACACGGAGATCCGCGAGGGCCGTGGCTGCGGTCCCGAGGGCGACCACGTCTACCTCGACCTGACGCACCTCCCGCCGGAGCAGCTCGACGCCAAGCTCCCGGACATCACCGAGTTCGCCCGTACGTACCTCGGCATCGAGCCTTACACGGACCCGATCCCGATCCAGCCCACCGCGCACTACGCCATGGGCGGCATCCCGACCAACGTCGAGGGTGAGGTCCTGGCGGACAACACCACCGTCGTCCCGGGTCTGTACGCGGCCGGCGAAGTCGCCTGTGTCTCCGTGCACGGCGCCAACCGTCTGGGCACGAACTCGCTGCTCGACATCAACGTGTTCGGCAAGCGCTCGGGCATCGCCGCGGCCGAGTACTCCGCCAAGAACGACTTCGTCGAGCTTCCGGAGAACCCGGAGTCCCTCGTCGTCTCGCAGATCGAGAAGCTGCGCAACTCCACGGGCAGCGAGCGGGTGGCCGACATCCGCCGTGAGCTCCAGGAGACGATGGACGCCAACGTGATGGTGTTCCGCACCGAGCAGACGATCAAGACGGCTGTCGAGAAGATCGCGGAGCTGCGCGAGCGCTACGAGAACGTGTCCATCCAGGACAAGGGCAAGCGCTTCAACACGGACCTCCTGGAGGCGATCGAGCTGGGCAACCTGCTCGAGCTGGCCGAGGTCATGGCCGTCTCGGCCCTGGCGCGCAAGGAGTCCCGCGGCGGTCACTACCGCGAGGACTACCCGAACCGCGACGACGTCAACTTCATGCGCCACACCATGGCGTACCGCGAGGTCGGCGACGACGGCTCCGAGACCGTCCGTCTCGACTACAAGCCGGTCGTCCAGACCCGCTACCAGCCGATGGAGCGTAAGTACTGATGGCTACCCCCGTACTGGACAAGGTCGAGGCGGAGTCCGCCGCCTCCCCGTACATCACGGTCACGATGCGGATCCGCCGCTTCAACCCCGAGGTGTCGGACGCGTCGGTCTGGGAGGACTTCCAGATCGAGATCGACCCGAAGGAGCGTGTGCTCGACGCCCTTCACAAGATCAAGTGGGACGTCGACGGCACGCTGACCTTCCGCCGCTCGTGCGCGCACGGCATCTGCGGCTCGGACGCGATGCGGATCAACGGCAAGAACAGGCTCGCCTGCAAGACGCTGATCAAGGACATCAACCCCGAGAAGCCGATCACCGTCGAGGCCATCAAGGGCCTCACGGTGATGAAGGACCTCGTGGTCGACATGGAGCCCTTCTTCCAGGCGTACCGGGACGTCATGCCGTTCCTGGTCACCAAGGGCAACGAGCCGACGCGTGAGCGTCTGCAGTCGGCCGAGGACCGCGAGCGCTTCGACGACACCACCAAGTGCATCCTGTGCGCCGCGTGCACGTCGTCCTGCCCGGTCTTCTGGAACGATGGGCAGTACTTCGGCCCGGCCGCGATCGTCAACGCGCACCGCTTCATCTTCGACTCGCGTGACGAGGCGGGCGAGCAGCGCCTGGAGATCCTGAACGACAAGGACGGCGTGTGGCGTTGCCGCACGACGTTCAACTGCACGGACGCCTGCCCGCGTGGCATCGAGGTCACGAAGGCGATCCAGGAAGTGAAGCGCGCGCTGATCACGCGTCGCTTCTGAGCGTTTCCACGGCCGGAGGCCCGTTTCTGTACGCTGCGGCGTGCGGGAACGGGCCTTCGGGCTTTCCATTGTCCGGATCATGTGTCCGAAACACTTCGGGGAGAGCGGGGATTGATGAGCGAGCCGAACCCTTACGCGGACGGTGAGTACAAGTGGGGGCCCGACCAGCCGGGGGCGCCCGGCTACGGATATCCGCAGGGGACGCCGGGTTACGGGTATCCCCAGGCGGCCCCCGGTCCTTCGTACGAGCCGACCCTCCCGGGCCTGCCGGTGCCGCCGCAGTATCCGCCGGTGGCTCAGGGCGGCGGCGGGGCACCGATGTTGAGCCTCGGTGACATCACCGTCGTCGGGGACCAGATCATCACGCCGGCCGGTGCGATGCCGCTCAAGGGCGCCGTGTGGAACGCGATGGACATGTCGCGGACGGAGGAGAAGATGCCCACGGTCGCGATCGTGCTGGCCGTCGTCTTCTTCATCTTCTGTCTGCTGGGCCTGCTGTTCCTGCTGATGAAGGAGAAGCAGACGACCGGCTTCATCCAGGTCTCGGTGACCAGCGGCGGCCGGCACCACTCCACGATGATCCCCGCGACGGGCCCGGACACCTTCCACTGGGTGATGAACCAGGTCAACTTCGCGCGCTCGCTGAGCGTGTGAGCGCCGGGGCGAGGGTCGAAGTGAACCTCTAGGGGATCGCGTCAGGGGCCTGCCCGGGGCGGCCGGGTCCGACCAGGGGCTTCCCGGGGCAGGCTGCTGCGCCCCGCCGCGCGGGCGGCGCCGATCAGGAGGCCGTCCCTAGCGGGCGCGCCGTTCCGCCCAAGGGGCACCGGGAGCGCCGGTGACGTCCGGCTCCTCGGCGACGACCATGATCCGGCGGAGCATGTCGTTGAGCAGGGCCCGTTCCTTGACGTCGAGGACGCCGAGCAGCCGCTCCTCCTCGTGACCGAGGACGTCCATCGCGCCGAGCCAGGTCTCCCGGCCGGAGGCCGTGAGCTGGACGACGACGCGGCGGCGGTCGGCCGTGGACTGCGTACGGCGGACGAAGCCCCGCTTCTCCAGGGCGTCGAGGCGGCCGGTGACCGAGGCGGGGGCGAGGTCGAGGTCCTGGGCCAGTTCGGAGGGGGCCGCGCTGCCGCCGCGGCCGGCCAGCTTGTGGAGGGTGTCGAACTCGTGGCGTTCCAGCTCGAAGTCGACGAGGGACTGCTCGCGGACCCGCCGCAGATGGACGGAGAGCTTCTTCATGCGGGTGACGGCGCCCTCCACCACCGGGTCGAGGCCGGGCAGGACGGGCTGCCAGCGGGCCACGTGCTCGTCGGTCCAGTCCCGCGCCGTGGGCCCGGTGGGTTCGGTCGGCTCCATGGGTCGATCGTACGTCGCCCTCCATGATTATTCGGTATCAAATATTTCGTTGACGAATCATTCGGTACCGAAATAGCGTGCCTGTCATGCCCACCGCCTCTTCCGGCACGACCACAGCGCCCACGCCCCCACCCGTCCCCGTCCCCCATCCCCTGCGCACCCGCTCCTTCCGGCTCCTCTTCACCGGCCGCGCCCTCTCGCTCCTCGGCGACGCCGCCATCCCCGCCGCGCTCGCCATCGCCGTCTGGGAGGCCACCGGATCGAGCTCCGCGCTCGCGATCGTCCTGGCCTGCGCGATGGTCCCCAAGCTGCTCCTGCTGCCCATCGGCGGAGTCGTCGGCGACCGCTTCGACGCCCGTACGGTCGCCCTGACCACCGACCTCGTCCGCTGCGCGACCCAACTCCTCGTCGGCGCCCAGCTGCTGAGCGGCGACCCGTCCCTCTGGGTCATCGCGGCCGCCGAAGTCGCCGGCGGCGCGGCGAGCGCGTTCTCGATGCCCACCAGCTCCCCGCTGATCACGGGGACGGTGGCCCCCGAGGCCCTGCACCGCGCCAACGCCGCCATGGGCGTGGCCAAGAGCGTCACCCGCCTCGCCGGACCCGCCCTCGCCGGCACGCTGATCGTCACCGTGGGCGCCGGCTGGGCGTTCGTCCTGGACGCGGCCACCTTCGCCCTCAGCGCCCTGCTGCTGCTCGGCGTACGGGCCGAGCGCGTGACCGTCCCCCGCAGTTCGATGCTCGCCGACCTCAAGGAGGGCTGGCAGGAGGTCAGGTCCCGCGACTGGTACTGGACCAGCCTCATCGGCCACAGCGCCTGGAACGGCGCCGCCGCCGTCCTGATGACCCTCGGGCCGGCGATCGCCCTCACCCACCTCGGCGGCACGACCGTCTGGGTGGTGTTCCTCCAGGTCGGCGCGGTCGGCTTCCTCCTCGGTGCGCTGCTCGCCGACCGACTGCGCCCCCGGCGCCCCATCCTGACGGCCAACCTCGGTCTCGCCGTGTACGCCCTGCCGCTCGTCCTGCTGGCCGTCCCCGCGCCCGCGCCGGTGACCATCACCGCCTACGGGCTCGCCCAGGTCGGCCTCGGCTTCCTCACCCCGGTCTGGGAGACCGCCGTCCAACGGGCCGTCCCGGCCCACGCCTTGGCCCGCGTCGGTTCCTACGACTGGCTGCTCTCCCTCGCCGCCATGCCGCTCGGCTACGCCCTCGCCCCCCTCGCCGCGTCCGCCTGGGGCCCGGAGGTCCCCCTGATCGCCGCCGCGGTCGTGGTGGGCGGCTGCTGCCTGGGGACGGCACTGGTTCCGGGGGTGCGGAAGTTCGGCTGAGGGCCGGGGTGGCGCTGTCAGTGGCGTCCCCTACCGTCGTACGCATGGTGGGGACGACACGTCTGGAAGTCAGGCTGTACGAGGCGGGGGTGCGGCAGCGGACCCAGGGGGGCGCGGCCGTCCAGGAGCTGTTGCAGGAGCTGGCGCCCGACGAGCTGCGCCGGGCCGCCCTGTGGATACACCGGAACCAGTGCCGGGGTGGCGCGGACGCGGTCACCGACTGGAGCGTCTCCTGGCTGGCCGGGCGGCGGCTGGGGTGGTCGGTGTCCCAGGCGGAGGAGCTGCTCGAACGGCTGGTGGGCGTGATGGCCATGGTCGACCCGATGCAGCTGCTCCAGGAGTACGGACCGCTGATGCAGCTCCCGTTGGCCGCCGCCCGCGAGGCGGGCGGATGCGACCGAGCGCTGCTGCGGGCCGCGCGCAAGGCCTCCCTGTCGGCCTGGGGCGACCAGGCGGAGGGCTCGGAGAACGCCGCGGTACGGGACGTCCTGGACCGGCTGATCGGCCCCGACGTGCCCGACGCCACCGGGCTGCCGTGGGCACTCCTGGACGACGAGGACGCGTACGGGCCCCGGATGCGGTCCGAGCACCCGGAGCTGCTCGCGGCGACCGGCGTGGCGGCGTTCCTGGAGCACTGCGCGGCGCTCGGCGCGGCCCGGCCGACCAAGAAGTGGCAGAAGACCGCCGGGGAGCTGCTCGCGGCGGTGGACCGCGGCGACGCGCTCGTACGGGCGCTGCTCGACGGTGCCGCCGGACAGACGGAGCACCTGGTCGTGGCGCCCCACCCCATGGGCGTGTACCGCGAACGGGGCCTGGCCGGCGAGCGCAACACGGCGGTCGTGCGCGGGGTCCTGTGGGCGGCGGCCGGGCTGCCCGGCGCGTGGGTGGTGCCCACGGTCGGGGCCGTGGCGCTGAACGCCGGTACGGGCACGGGCGGTTCGGGCGGGATCTGCCGTAACGCCAGGCTCGCCGCGGCCGGGGTCGCGTTCCTCGGCGCCTGCGAGGGCGAGCGGGCCACCGGCGCCGTCCAGTACCTCGGGCGGCTCAAGGGGAAGGTCCGCAACCGGACGGTGCTCAAGGCGATCGCCAAGGCCCTGGAGGCCGTCGCCGGGCGGGCCGGGCTCACGCCGTCGATGCTGCGCGAGCGCGGCACCCCGACGCACGGGCTCGACGGGCGTGGGATGCGGGAGGAGCCGCTCGGGGAGTACACGGCGGTGCTCTCCGTGCAGGAGCCCGGCGTGGCCTCGCTGTCGTTCCGGGGACCCCAGGGCCGGGTGCTGAGGTCGGCGCCGAAGGCGGCCCGGGAGGGGTACGGCGAGCGGCTGGCCTCGATCCGTGCCGCGTCGAAGGAGCTCCGGACCCTGCTGGCTCTGGAACGGGCCCGGCTGGAGGACCATCTGGCGGCGGGGACGACCTGGCCTGCGGAGGACTGGGAGCGGTACTACATCGACCACCCCGTGACCGGGTCCGCAGCCCGCGCGCTGCTGTGGGAGGTCGCCCCGGAAACCGACGAGCGCTGGACGGCCGGGGTGCCGGAGCGGACCGGCGGCGGCTGGGCGCTGGCCGGCGCGGACGGCACGGCGATCCCCGTCTCCCCCGGCTCCCGGCTGCGTCTGTGGCACCCGATCCGGGCGGATGCCGACGAAGTGGCCGAATGGCGGGCCGAGCTGACGGAGCGGGAGCTTCGCCAGCCGTTCAAGCAGGTGTTCCGCGAGGTGTACCCGCTCACTCCGGCCGAGGTGGCGACCGGTTCGTACTCGAACCGGTTCGCCGGGCACATCCTGCGCTACGGCCAGGCGCGCGCCCTGATGGCGGAGCGCGGCTGGACCGGCGACCACCTGGGGTACTTCGGGTCAGGCGGCTCCTCCGAGATGGTGCGGGAGCTGCCGCGCCCCGGTGATCTGCCGGTCGGCGAGGGGGTGTTCTGGCGGGCCCGGTTCTTCGTGGGGCTGGTCGAGGCGGGCAGCTCCGCGGACGGGGTCGCCGTGCTCTGCTCGACCGACCAGGTCCGCTTCGAGCGCCGCGTGGCCTCGGCCGGGGCGCGAGGCGTCTGGGAGCGGGTCGCACCGGCCGACGTACCGGCGCTCGTGCTGTCGGAGGCGCTGCGGGACGTCGATCTGTTCGTCGGAGTGGCGTCCATCGGCGCGGACCCGGACTGGCGGGACAGGGGCGAGGAGCGGGCGTACGACGGGTACTGGGAGAGCTGGTCGTACGGCGAGCTGACCGCTTCCGCCCGGATCCGCCGGGAGACGCTGGCCCGGCTGCTCCCGCGCACCGCGATCGCGGACCGTACGGAGCTGACGGAACGGTTCCTGCGGGTGCGGGGCGACCTGCGCGCGTACCGGATCCATCTGGGCTCTGGCCACGTCCTGATGGAGCCGGAGGACGCCCCGCTGCCCATCGAGCCGGACCGCTTCCCACAGGCCCCGGAGAAGGTGTTCCTGCCGTTCGAGGAGGACGGCGGGATGATGTCGGTGATCCTCTCGAAGGCGTTCCTGCTCGCCGCCGACGTCGGGATCACCGACCGCACGATCAGCTCACGGATACGCCGGGGGCTGTGACCTCCGCCAGGAAGCCGGCGAGCAGCGCGCTCGTCTCCTCGGGGCGCTCCAGGGCGGGAAGGTGGGCCGCCCACTCCAGTTCGAGGTGACGGGCGCCGGGCAGCAGCGTGGCGAGCCGAGCCGACATCGCCCGGAAGTCGGGCAGGTCGTGCGCCCCGGAGACGACCAGGCAGGGCAGGTCGATCCCGGTCAGCTCCGCCGACGTCACACCGGCGTCGACCGGGTGGACCTCCTCGGGGGCGGCGAGCTGTACGTCGAAGGCGCGCCGCTGCATCACCCGTACCCGCTCGCGCGCCTCGTCGTCGGCCTCCGGGCCGAGCCAGGTGTCGACGTTGAGCGCGACCGCCCCGTCCACGTCGCCCGCTTCGAGCAGCTCGTCCTCGCGCCGGCCCCAGGCGCGCAGGTCGTCGCTCGGGTTGAAGTCGGGGATGCCGGAGCAGAGCAGCGCGAGTGCGGAGACGCGCCCGGAGTGGCGGACGGCGGTCTCCAGGGCGACTTCACCTCCGAAGGAGGAGCCGACGAGCGCGGCCCGTTCGACGCCGAGGGCGTCGAGGAGTTCCGCGACGTCGTCGCAGTGGGTGTGCGGGCGGTCGATCGGGGTCTCGCCGAAGCCGCGGAGGTCGCAGCGGATCACGCGGTGCCCGGCGGCGGCCAGAGCCGCGAACTGCGCGTCCCACATCCTCCGATCGCAGACGCCGGAGTGGAGCAGGACAACTGTGGAAGGGCCTTCACCGGCCACGTCATGAGAGAGCATCAGGCGTCACCTTAGGCGCCCGGCGCCCGATCACCTAGGGATTTCCGCATCCCTCCCCCGACCTTCGCTTGAACATGTTCAAACGAGGGCCTACAGTCATGACTGCCAGCTTTTGAACGCGTTCAAGGGAGGGTGGGGCATGGACCTCACTGTCGTCGCGTACATCGCCTATCTGCTGATCAGCGTGGCTCTGACCATCTGGGTCGCCCGCACACTCAGCCGCAACGGAAGGATCTTCCTGGCAGACGTCCTGCACGGGAACGAGAAACTCGCCGAGGCCGTCAACCACCTCCTGGTGGTCGGCTTCTACCTCGTCAACTTCGGCTTCGTCGCCCTCTACCTCAGCCAGGACGAGACCGTCGCCGACGCCCGGGGACTCTTCGAGGCCCTGTCCGTCAAGCAGGGCGTGGTGCTCCTCGTCCTCGGCGTGATGCACCTGGGCAACGTCTACGTCCTCAACAAGATCCGCCGCCGCGGCGTGATGGAGCGCGAGCAGGTTCCGCCGGTGCCGCCGCAGGGCTGGACCGACCCCGCCAAGGGACCCTGGGCCCCGCCCGTCACCGGAGCGTGAGGAGAGACGGATGAGCCGGCCCGTGACCCCCGTACACCGCCTCACCGTGCTGTACGACGCCGACTGCTCGCTCTGCGTCCATCTGCGTCACTGGCTGCTGCGGCAGCGCCAGCTCGTCCCGCTCGACCTCGTCCCGGCCGCCTCGCAGGAGGCCAGGCGCCGCTTCCCCGGCCTCGACCACGAGTCCACCCTCAAGGAGATCACCGTGATCGGGGACCGGGGACAGGTCTACCGCGCCACCTCCGCGTGGATCGTCTGCCTCTGGGCCCTGGCCGAACACCGGCCCAAGGCCCACTGGCTGGCCACCCCGGCCGGGCAGCCCTTCGCCCGGGCGACCGTCCTGGCCGCCGCCAAGTGGCGCGAGGCGATCAAGGGCCAAGGGCCGGCCTGCGAGGACGGGCGCTGCGAAGCGCCCGGCACGCCCGGCTAGGCTCGGGCACTGTGAAGGACGTGAAGGAAGTGCAGCCCGCCGAGCCCACCGAGCCCGAGCCCACCGGGGCCGGGCCCACGGGCGCCGAGCCCACCACGGCCGCCGCCGGGGCCAAGGCCCCGGCCAAGGCCGCCAAGAGCGAACAGACCCGCACGCTCATCCTCGAAACCGCGCTCCGGCTCTTCAAGGAGCGCGGCTACGACAAGACGACCATGCGGGCCATCGCCCAGGAGGCCGGGGTCTCCGTCGGCAACGCGTACTACTACTTCGCCTCCAAGGAGCACCTGGTCCAGGGCTTCTACGACCGGATCGCCGAGGAGCACCAGGCCGCCGTCGCGGACATCCTCGACGGCGGCGAGAAGGACCTCACGGCGCGCATCCGCGGGGTCCTCCTCGGCTGGCTCGACATCGCCGAGCCGTACCACGAGTTCGCGGCCCAGTTCTTCAAGAACGCGGCCGACCCGGACAGCCCGCTCAGCCCCTTCTCCCCGGAGTCGGAGGGTCCGCGCGAGGCCGCGATCGAGGTCCACCGCAGGGTCATCTCGGGGGCCGACGTCAAGGTCGACCCCGAACTGGCGGAGCCGCTCCCCCAGTTGCTCTGGCTCCAGCAGATGGGCCTGGTGCTGTTCTGGGTGTACGACCGCTCCGAGGGCTGCGCCAACAGCCGCCGCCTGGTCGAGCGCCTCTCACCGGTCACCGCCCGGGCGATCTCGCTCTCGCGCTTCCGGCTGCTGCGGCCCCTCGTGCGTGAGACGCACGACCTCCTCGCCGACTTCATGCCGACGGCGGCCGGCATGGCGGCCTCGGGCAAGCCCAAGCGCGCGAAGACCCCGAAGGGCTGACGGCCACGGCCACGGGGTGGCCCCGGGCCCGGCCCCAGGCGCGAGCCCGGGGCCACGAGCGCGGCGTCAGATCCAGCTGAGTTCCCAGAGGCGCCAGATGCCGGTGCCGTCCGTCAGGTACTGGGAACCGGCGACCTCGGTCGTCGCCAGCACGTAGTCCTTCTTCTGCCAGAGCGGGATCAGCGGGACGTCCTTGGCGACCTCGGTCTGGATGTCCTCGAAGTCGTTGGCCGCCGCCGCCCGGTCGCTGTACTGCTGCGTCGCGGAGATCAGCGAGTCGATCTTCTTGCTGGCGAAGCCGTTGTGCATCGCGTTGTCCGTGCCCACCAGCGGGGCGGTGAAGCTGTCGGAGTCCGGGAAGTCGGGCAGCCAGCCGACGGGGTATGCGTCGTAGTCGCCGTTCACGTACCCCTTCTGGAACTCCTTCCACTCCGCCTCGACGAGCTTCACCTTGAACAGGCCGCTCGCCTCCAGCTGCTTCTTCAGCTCGGCCGCCTCGGCACCGTACGTGGCGTCCTTGCGGTAGCCGAGCGTGAAGCTCACCGGCGTCTCGACGTCCGCGTCCTTCAGCAGGCCCTTCGCCGTCTTCTTGGACGGCTCGGGGTAGGCGTCGTAGAACGAGGTGCTGTGGCCGTTGAAACCCTGCGGGATGAGGGAGTACAGCGGCTCGACCGTGCCGTGGTACGCGCCGGTGACGATCGCCGGGCGGTCGATCACGGCGGCGACGGCCTGCCGGACCGCCTTCTTCGCCATCGGGGAGCCGGACTTCACGTTGAAGTAGAGGTTGCGGATCTCGGCCGTCTGCGCCTCGGTGATCCGGGCGGTGTCCTTGCTGTTCTGCACCGTGGAGAGGAACTCCGGCGGCATCTGCCGGTGGGCGATGTCGACCTGCTTGCTCTTCCAGGCGTCGGCGAGCTCCTCGGACTCCGTGAAGTACTTCACGACGACCGTGCCGCCGCGCTTGCCCACCGAGCCCCGGTAGTTCGGATTGGGCTCCAGGCGAGCGCTCTCGCCGGGCTTGTACTCCTTGAGGACGTACGGCCCCGAGCCCTCGACCGTGTCGCCCTCGCGCAGCTTCTTGGCCGGGTACTGGTCGCGGTCGACGATCGAACCGGCGCCGGTGGCGAGCTTCAGCGGGAAGGTCGCGTCCCGGCTCGCCAGGTTGAAGGTGACCGTCTGGCCCTCGGCCACGACGCTCTTCAGGGTCGCGAAGAGCGGCGCGGGGCCGACGTCGGCCTTGATGTCGAGCATGCGCTCGAACGAGTACTTGACGTCCTCGCCGGTCACCTTGCGCCCGTTGGCGAAGGTCAGATCGTCCCGGAGCACGCACTGGTACGTGGTGAGCCGGGTGCCGATGAACTTGCAGTTGTCGGCGGCGTCCGGGACCGGCGTGGTGAAGCCGGGCTTGAAGGAGAGCAGCGACTGGTAGACGTTGCTGTACATGGCCCACGAGCCGGCGTCGTACGCTCCGGCCGGGTCGAGCGAGGTGACCTCGTCCGTGGTGCCGACCGTGATCGGGTCGGTCCGGACGTCGTCGGAAGGCAGCAGCTGCCAGCCTCCCACCCCGGCGGCCACCAGAACTCCACAAGTGATGAGGATCCGCAGACGGACCTTCGACCGCATCGCCGTGCTTCCTTTTTTCGAGCCCACCCCTGGCGCGGCGGCACCCAGCCATGCCGCGATGGCGTCACCCAATCACACGAGTTTCACAAGTGGAAGAGGAAACCTTCACAGTGCAGGTATATGTCCGTGATGAGCGACTTCGGGGGACTGAACGGCATGTATCGGCCCCGGCGCGATGAGTGACCCGTTCCGCTACCCAGTCCCCCTATGACGGACATGCCCCGTTACGCCTGCCGGGAGGCCAGCTCCACGATGGTGATGTCGGAGGGCGCGCCGACCCGGACGGGAGGGCCCCAGGCGCCCGCGCCGCGGGAGACGTAGAGCTGGGTGTCGCCGTACCGCTCGAGGCCGGCGACGGTCGGATTGGCGAGCTCGGCGAGGTAGTTGCCGGGCCAGAGCTGACCGCCGTGGGTGTGGCCGGAGAGCTGGAGGTCGACGCCGTGGCGTACGGCGTCGTGGATGACGACCGGCTGGTGCGCGAGGAGGACGGCGGCCCGGGCGCGGTCGCGGTCCCCGAGCGCGGCGGCGAAGTCCGGGCCCTGGCCCTCGCTCTCGCCGGCGATGTCGTCGACCCCGGCGAGGTCGAATCCGGCCGCGATCTCCGTACGGGCGTTGCGCAGCGGGCGCAGGCCGAGCTCGCGGACGTGGTCGACCCAGGCGTCGGCGCCGGAGAAGTACTCGTGGTTGCCGGTCACGAAGAAGGAGCCGTGCCGGGCCCTGAGCTGCGCGAGGGGCTCGGCGGCGGCGCCGAGGTTCTCGACGCTGCCGTCGACGAGGTCGCCGACGACGGCGATCAGATCGGGCTGGGTGCTGTTGATCGTGTCCACGATGCGCTGGGTGTGGGCGCGGCCCAGGATGGGCCCGATGTGGATGTCGGAGACGACGGCGATGCGGTACCCGTGGACGGCCCGGGGCACCTTGGCCAGCGGCACGGTCACCCGCTTGACGCGGGGCCCGCGCAGCACGCCGTACGTTCCGTACCCGACGGTCCCCACGGCGGCGGCCGCGGCGGCCCCGCCGACGACGCGCGAGACGAACAGGCGCCGCGAGACGGCGGTGGCTCCGGCGACGTTCGCGTCCTCGCCGCTGTCGGCGGGCGCGGCGGGGGCGGGGGCGGCCGGCGGCGGAGCGGGAACGGAAGGCGGGACGGTGGCCGGGACGGGGTCCGGCGTCTGGGACAGGGGCTCGGCGGGAGCCTGGGCGGGGGTGGCCTGGGCGGCCGCCCTGCCCTCCAGCGCCCGCCTCAGCAGCGGGCGGACGGCTTCCCCGACGACGAGGGCGAGGGTCACGTACAACAGCAGGGCCAGCCAGAGGTAGCCGGGCCAGGCCACGACCTGCTGGAGCCAGAAGGGGGCGCCGGCCCGTGCGGAGACCAGGGCCGCGATCGACAGCGCGGGCAGCACGAACGCCGCGACGGTCCCCAGCCGCCGCGCCACGCTCCCCCGCGCGGTGACATCGCGCACCAGGCGCCGCCACACGTACCAGTGGACCGTGGCCAGGAGGCCGAGAATCACGACGAACACGAGCAGAAAGACGAGCACGCGTCCCAACCCCTATCCGTGCTCGCGTCTCAACGCGCGCACTCCACGCAACCCGATCACGCCGACCACCGTCCCCAGAACAAAGGACGTGATGGCGAGCAGCAGATGAACCCAGAAGTAGGCCGTCGGGTCGCCCGCGTCGTCAAAGGCGAGACCGCTCCCGTCGTTCCACAGGTTCTTGACGAAAGTGACCCAGATGAACCAGCTCCACACCCCGAAAGCGAGCAGGAACCAGGAGACGGGACGGCTGAGCTTCATACCCTCAGTATCACCACCTGCCCCGGCCGCCTCGTCTCCGGGGCGGCCCGGGCACCCGAGTGGTGGTCACCGCGGGAACCGCCCGGCGGGGTTCGGATCGCTGGGCCGTGCCTGTACGTTTTCGATCGTGTCTGCTTCGAAGAAGACCGCTTGGGCGGTCATTGCTGCTGCGCTGCTCCCGCTCCTCACCGCCGCCCCCTCCCACGCGGACACGGCGGACAACAAGGAGGAGAAGCAGCCCAAGCCGCCCGCCAAGATGTCGTCCGTCGGCGGGTCGCTGCTCGGCGTGCCCGGTACGCAGGTACGGCTCGGCCCGGGGGCCCCGGTGCTGCCCAGGGAGCTGAGCGCGCGGTCGTGGATCGTCGCGGACGCGGAGACGGGCCAGGTGCTCGCCTCGCACAACGCCCACTGGCCCCTCGCCCCGGCCTCCACGCTCAAGATGCTCTTCGCGGACACGGTTCTGCCCAAGTTCCCGCGGACGACGACCCACACGGTCACGTCCCAGGATCTGGCCGGCCTCGGCGCGGGCTCCAGCCTCGTCGGGATCAAGGAGAAGTCGACCTACACCGTCCACGATCTCTGGCTCGGGGTCTTCCTTCGCTCGGGCAACGATGCCGTGCGCGTGCTCTCCGCGATGAACAACGGCATCGCGAAGACCGTGCAGGACATGAACGACCGCGCCGACGAGCTCCAGGCGCTCGACACCCACGTGGAGTCGCCGGACGGCTACGACGCGCCGGGCCAGGTCTCGTCCGCGTACGACCTGACGCTGATCGCCCGCAGCGGTATGCAGAACGCGGACTTCCGGGAGTACGCCGCGACCGCCCGCGCCAAGTTCCCCGGCGAGGAGAAGCCGGGGAAGAAGCGCGAGACCTTCGAGATCCAGAACACGAACCGGCTGCTGACCGGCGACCTGGGCGTCGCGCCCTACCAGGGCATCGCCGGCGTCAAGAACGGCAACACCACGCACGCCGGCTCGACATTCACCGGCGTTGCGGAACGCAACGGCAAAGTCCTGCTCGTGACGGTGCTCAACCCGTCGTCCAAGGAGCAGCACGCGGTCTACAAGGAGACCGCCCGGCTCCTCGACTGGGGCTTCGCCGCGGCCGGGAAGGTGCAGCCGGTGGGTGAGCTCGTCCCGCCGAAGTCCGCTCGTACGGACCAGGGGACCGAGACCGACGGCTCGTCGCCGGCGCCCGGCGAGAACGCGCCGGACTCGGGCGCCGTGCAGAAGGCCGCCGCCGGGGAGAAGTCCGGTGGCGTCGGGACCGCCCTCGGCATCGTCGGCGGGGTGTTGGTGCTGCTCGCGGGCGCCGTGCTCCTCGTCAACCGTCGCTGGCCGCTGCCGGAGCTGGTCCGTCGCCGCCCCCGGACCGACGGCGCCGAGGGTCCTGGCCGGTCTCAGGGCTCTGAGGGTCCTGGCGGGTCTCAGGGCTCCGAGGGTCCTGGCGGGTCTCAGGGCTCTGAGGGTCCTGGCGGGTCTCAGCGTCCTGGTGAGGGTCCTGCGCGTCAGGACGCTCCGGACGGGCCGGATCGGTCCGTGACCCCGTAGCCGTCCAGGCGGCGCAGAACAGCAGCAGCTTCGCGGTGAAGTTGATCCAGAGCAGCAGCGCGACCGGCACGCCGAACGCGCCGTACATCGACTTCCCCGCGACGTCCCGCATGTAGCCGCCGATCAGCAGCTTGAGCAGTTCGAAGCCGATCGCCCCGATCACCGCCGCCACCACCAGGCGGCGGCGGGGCGGGTGGACGCCGGGGAGCAGCGTCAGCAGGTACAGCAGGACGAGGAAGCCCGCGACGGCGGCGACGGCCACGGAGGCCGCCTGGAGCAGGATCCCGGTGGCCCCTTCGCCGGAGATCCCCACCCGGTCGGCGCTCCAGCCGACGGCGGTGGACCCGAGCCAGGACGCGGCGAGCGAGCAGAGCCCGACCGCGCCGAGCCCGAGCAGCACGAGCGCGTCCTTGCCCTTGCGTACGACGGGGTTGCCCTCGTCCTGGTCGTCGATCCCCCACACCGCGCGCAGGCACTCCCGCATCGAGCCGATCCACCCGATGCCGGTGAAGAGCAGCAGCGCGCCGGCGACGAGGCCGATCGTGCCCGCGTTCTCCACGAGCCCGGCGATGTCGAGCTGATCGGAGATGCCGGGGACCTGGTCGGAGACCTTGTCCTCGATCTTGTCCAGCTGCTCCTGGCTGAGCAGCGCGGCGCCGACCGCCGCGGCGACGGCGATCAGCGGGAACAGCGCCAGGAAGCTGATGAAGGTGATGGCGGCGGCGAGCCGGGTCCAGTGGGCGGCGTCGAGGGTCTCGTACGAACGCCAGGCGTGCGTCTTCATGAGCCTGGTGACCCAGGGGCCGATGACGGGGAGCTTGGTCAGCCAGTCCATGTCGTACGCGTACCCCTCGATCTCGTACCGATACCGCGTGCTTCCGGCGGCCTCACAGGTCCGCGACCGCCATGCCGTACATCGCCGCCCAGACCAGGCCGACGATCGCGAGCGGACGGTCGCGCAGGACGACGTCCTCGGGGGCGCCGGCGGAGCCGCGGTCGGCGAAGACGGCGTAGCGCAGGACCGCGAGGATGAACGCGATCATGGAGAGCTGGCGCCAGGGCAGCAGGCTGCCGGTGGCGACGCCGCCGCTCTCCAGGGCCCACAGGCAGTAGCCGAGGACGGCGACTCCGGCAGCCAACTGCCAGACGAACCGTAGGTATCCGGTCGTGTACTGGGTGAGCAGCGCGCGGGTCGCACCGCGCGCGTCCTCCATCTGGACGGCCTCGGAGTAGCGCTTGGCGGCGACCATGAAGAGCGCGCCGAAGCCCGTGGTGATCAGGAACCAGCGGGAGAGCGGGATCGCGAGCGCGACCCCGCCGATCATGGCCCGCATGAGGAATCCGGTGGTGACGACGGCGAGATCGACGACGAGGACGTGTTTGAGGCGCAGGCAGTACGCGATCTGCATGACGAGGTACGCGATGAGGAGCGCGGCGGTCATGGGGTTGCACAGGACCGCGCAGGCGACGGCGGCCCCGAGGCCGAGCAGGGTGCCGCTGGCGTACGCGAGGGGTACGGGGACGAGGCCGGAGGCCACGGGGCGGCGGCGCTTCACTGGGTGGGCGCGGTCGGCGGCCGCGTCGCGGGCGTCGTTGACCAGGTAGACCGCGGAGGCGGCGGCCGTGAAGAGGGCGAAGACCAGGGCGAGTCGGGCGGCCGTGTGCCAGGAGACGAGCTGCCCGGCGGCGACGGGCGCGGCGACGACGAGCACGTTCTTGACCCACTGCCGGGGCCGCGCGGTCCTGACGAGCCCGGCGGCGACCGCGTACGCCTGCCGGCTGCCGTGGCCGCGCCGGTGCTCTTGGACGGCGACGGGCTTGTCGAGCACGGCGGCGCCGGTGGTGCGCTCAGCCACGGCGACCGCCGAGGAACACGGCCCGGACGGCGGTCGCCCCAGGCGCGCGTGGGGCCCCGCGGGTGTCACGCGCGCGTGGGGCCCCGCGGGTGTCACGCGCGCGTGGGGCCCCTCGGGTGGCGGGCCCGGACGCTGCGGGCCACGACAGCGCGGGCCCAGGCAGTGCCGGCCCAGGCACTGCGGACCCCGGCAGTGCGGACCCCGGCACTGCGGGCGCCCGCAGCAGGGGCGCCACGCGCGCGTGAGGCGGCACGACGGCGGTGACCGGCGTCCGGAGCCAGGCTCGGCCGAGGGCGGCCGTCGCCGCGCCCAGGAGGGCGCCCGCCACCACGTCCGTCGGGTAGTGGACGCCGACGATCAGGCGGGAGACGCACATCGCGGCCGCCGCGGGGGCGGCGAGGCGACGGGCCGTCGGACGGAGGGCGCCGAAGGCGACGGCCGCCGCGGCGGCGGACGCCGCGTGCGAGCTGGGGAAGGAGTGCCGGCCGGCCGTGCGGACCAAGGGTTCGTACTCCGCCGTCCCCGGTCGCGGCCGCCGCACCACCCGCTTGATCCCCATGCTCGCCAGATGCGCGCCCGCGACCAGGGCCGTGCCGCGCAGCCAGCCCGTTCGCCGTTCACGGTCCACCGCCGCGCCGGTGAGCCCGGCGGCCAGCCAGAGCGCGCCGTGCTCGCCGCCGAAGGACAGCGCGCGGGCCGCGGTGGCCACGGGCGCCCGGCGTCCGCAGCCGCGCAGGACGGCCAGGAGTCTCCTCTCGGCACCCGCCCAGTCCGCGTTTCGCATCGACTCCGCCTCCCCGGTTCTCGACGGACTCCTCCGTCGACCCGGGGGTGACTCTGACCCGGCGGCCCGGCGACCGCACGGCAATCTTTCCTGACACTCCTTTAATCACCCATTTCGGCGAACCGAGAGCAAACCAGTCATAACGCATAGATCGGGCGATACGGTCGCCTTCATGGCTGCCCACACCGACGACGAGCCCCTCACCGGCTGGGGCCGCACCGCCCCCACCCTCGCGCGCGTGCACCGCCCCCGTACGTACGAGGAGGCCTCCGAAGCCGTCCGTGCCTGCGGCGCCCGCGGCTCCATCGCGCGCGGCCTCGGCCGTGCCTACGGCGACGCCGCGCAGAACGCCGGCGGCTCCGTCCTCGACATGACCGGTCTCGACCGCATCCGCTCGGTCGACGCCGTCGCCGGCGTCGTCGTCTGCGACGCCGGTGTCAGCCTGCACCGGCTGATGGAGGTACTGCTTCCGCTCGGCTGGTTCGTCCCCGTCACCCCCGGGACCCGGTACGCCACGGTCGGCGGCGCGATCGGCGCCGACATCCACGGCAAGAACCACCATGTCTCCGGCTCCTTCAGCCGCCATGTGGCCGCCCTCGAACTCCTCACCGCCGACGGGGAGATCCACACCGTCGTCCCCGGCACGGACCTCTTCGACGCCACCACCGGCGGCATGGGCCTGACGGGCGTGATCCTCTCCGCCACCCTCCGGCTGCTCCCCGTCGAGACCTCCCTCATGTCCGTCGACACCGAACGCGCCGCGGACCTCGACGAGCTGATGGCCCGGCTCACCGCCACGGACCACCGCTACCGCTACTCGGTCGCCTGGATCGACCTGCTCGCGCGCGGCGCCGCGACCGGCCGGTCCGTCCTCACCCGCGGCGACCACGCCCCGTACGACGCGATCCCCGTCGGGGACCGCCGCACCCGCCGCGCGCCCCTCGCCTTCCGGCCGGGACAACTGCCCGCCGCGCCCGCGCTGGTCCCGGAGGGGCTGCTCGGCCGCACGGCCGTCGGCCTCTTCAACGAGCTCTGGTACCGCAGGGCGCCCCGCCGCCGCACCGGCGAACTCCAGCGGATGTCCACCTTCTTCCATCCCTTGGACGGCGTCCCGCACTGGAACCGGATCTACGGCCGCGGCGGCTTCGTCCAGTACCAGTTCGTCGTCGGTCACGGGCACGAGGAGACCCTGCGCCGGGTGGTGAAGCGGATCGCGCGCCGCGGCTGTCCGTCGTTCCTCGCCGTGCTGAAGCGCTTCGGCGCGAGCGACCCGGGCTGGCTCTCGTTCCCCGTGCCCGGCTGGACGCTCGCGCTCGACATCCCGGCCCGGCTCTCCGGTCTCGGCGCGTTCCTCGACGAACTCGACGAGGAGGTGGCGGACGCGGGCGGCCGGGTCTACCTCGCGAAGGATTCCCGGCTGCGGCCCGAACTGCTGGACGCGATGTACCCGAGGCTCGCCGACTTCCGCGCGCTGCGGGCCACGCTCGACCCCCGGTCCGTCTTCACGTCCGACCTCTCCCGTCGCCTCGCCCTCTGAATCGCACTCTCCGAGGAGTTTGATCGTCATGAAGGACGCCTTCGGCACCCCGCAGTCCCTGCTCCTGCTCGGCGGCACCTCCGAGATCGGGCTCGCCACGGCCCGCCGGCTGATCGCCCGCCGCACCCGTACGGTGTGGCTCGCCGGACGCCCCTCGCCCGCCCTGACGGCCGCCGCGGACTCGCTGCGGGCGCTCGGCGCGGACGTGCGGACGGTGCCGTTCGACGCGCTCGACACCGAGTCGCACGAGGAGCGGCTCGGCAAGATCTTCACCGAGGGCGACATCGACATGGTGCTGCTCGCCTTCGGGATCCTGGGCGACCAGGCGCACGACGAGGCCGATCCGCTCGCCGCCGTCAAGGTCGCCCAGACCAACTACACGGGCGCGGTCTCGGCGGGGCTGATCTGTGCAGGTGCGCTGCAGGCGCAGGGCCACGGCTCTCTGGTGGTGCTGTCGTCGGTCGCGGGCGAGCGCGCCCGCCGCGCGAACTTCATCTACGGCTCGTCCAAGGCCGGTCTCGACGCGTTCGCCCAGGGGCTCGGGGACGCGCTGCACGGGACCGGGGTGCATGTGATGGTGGTACGCCCCGGCTTCGTACGGTCAAGGATGACGGCCGGTCTCGAGGAGGCCCCGCTGGCGACCACGCCCGAGGCCGTGGCGACGGCGATCGAGCTGGGGCTGCGGCGGCGCTCGGAGACGGTGTGGGTGCCGGGGGCGCTGCGGATGGTGATGGCGGCGCTGCGGCACGTGCCGAGGCCGGTGTTCCGACGGCTGCCGGTCTGACGGGAGGCTGCCGGTCCGACGGGACGCCACCGGCCCGTCGGGACGCCACCGGCCCGTCGGGACGCCATCGGCCCGTCGGACGGGACGGCTGCCAGGTCCGCCGGGGACGGCTGCCGGGTCCGACGGGACGGTGTCGCCGGGGTCAGCAGGTCGGGGTGGGGGTGTCCACCGAGGTGCCCTGCGCCGGGACGCCGGGGACGTGGCGGCCGTCGCCGAACTCGAAGACGCGCAGCTTGCGCCACACCCCGTCCGCGCCCTGCTCGTACAGGGCGAAGGACGCACAGGTCCAGGCGGCCTCGAAGTCGGCCAGCTCCGCGTAGGCGCGGTCCATCGCCTCCTCGGCGATGCCGTGCGCGACGGTCACGTGCGGGTGGTACGGGAACTGCAGCTCGCGCACGAGCGGCCCGGACTCGTCCCGTACCCGCTCCTGGAGCCAGGCGCAGGCGGAGACGCCCTCGGCGAGCGTCACGTAGACGACCGGGGACAGCGGGCGAAACGTTCCCGTGCCGCTCAGGCGCACGGGGAAGGGGCGGACGCCCGCGGCGACCTCGGCGAGGTGGGCCTGGATCGCGGGCAGCCGCTCCTCGTCCACCTCGGTCGGCGGCACGAGGGTGACGTGCGTGGGGATGCCATGCGCGGCGGGATCCCCGAAGCCCGCGCGCCGCTCCTGGAGCAGGCTGCCGTAGGGCTCCGGGACCGCGATCGAAACGCCGAGCGTTACGGTCCCCACGTCGTTCTCCTCCATAGTCGTGTCATATCGGGACGGTGGTGGTGCAGCCGCCAGTGTGCGGCCTGCACCACCCCTGAGGCCAGAGTCCTTGGACTCAGTGCTTCGCGGGCAGGAAGCCCATCCGCTCGTACGTCTGCGCCAGCGTCTCCGCGGCGACCGCGCGGGCCTTCTCCGCGCCCTTGGCCAGGATCGCGTCCAGCGTCTCCGGGTCGTCCAGGTATTCCTGCGTACGGGACCGGAACGGAGTGACGAAGTCCACCATGACCTCGGCCAGGTCGGTCTTCAGAGCGCCGTACATCTTGCCCTCGTAGCTCTTCTCCAGGTCGGGGATGCTCGTCCCGGTGAGCGTGGACATGATCGTGAGCAGATTGGAGAC
Source organism: Streptomyces sp. NPDC012508 (assembly GCF_042902595.1). Taxonomy (NCBI): domain Bacteria; kingdom Bacillati; phylum Actinomycetota; class Actinomycetes; order Kitasatosporales; family Streptomycetaceae; genus Streptomyces; species Streptomyces sp. NPDC012508. The sequence goes on along the minus strand of NZ_JBIBEO010000003.1, from coordinate 356,257 downwards.
GCCGGCCTTGGTCTCCGGGTCGAAGCGGATGACCGTGTCGGTGTCGGTGACGGCGCTCTTGACCTTCTTCGCCGTCGTCTTCGGCTCGTCGAGGAGGTTGATCAGACCCTTCGGCGTCGACGCCGACTTGCTCATCTTGATCGCCGGGTCCTGCAGGTCGTAGATCTTCGCCGTCTCCTTCAGGATGTACGGCGCCGGGATCGTGAACGTCTCGCCGAAGCGGCCGTTGAAGCGCTCCGCGAGGTCGCGGGTCAGCTCGATGTGCTGGCGCTGGTCCTCGCCCACCGGGACCTGGTTGGCCTGGTAGAGCAGGATGTCGGCGACCTGGAGGATCGGGTACGTGAAGAGGCCGACGGTGGCCCGGTCGGCGCCCTGCTTGGCGGACTTGTCCTTGAACTGCGTCATGCGGGAGGCCTCGCCGAAGCCGGTGAGGCAGTTCATGACCCAGCCGAGCTGCGCGTGCTCGGGGACGTGACTCTGCACGAAGAGGGTGCACCGCTCGGGGTCGAGTCCTGCGGCGAGCAGCTGCGCGGCGGCGAGCCGGGTGTTGGCGCGGAGCTCCGCGGGGTCCTGCGGGACCGTGATCGCGTGCAGGTCCACCACCATGTAGAAGGCGTCGTGAGTCTCCTGCAGGGCGACCCACTGGCGCACGGCGCCGAGGTAGTTGCCGAGGTGGAACGAGCCTGCGGTGGGCTGGATTCCGGAGAGCACACGGGGACTGTCAGAGGCCATGTCCCACATTCTCTCAGGTGTCGGAACCGATCCCGGACTGGGAACCGATCCGCTTCTGCCGGTGTATCAAAGGTGTGAGGACGCTGGAGGGGGGCCGGGTCTTGGAATTCAGCGGGGCGGCGCGCCGGGGGTCCCCTGGGCCGGATTCCGGGGGAGCCTCGTTCAAGGGTGGCGGTGGGCGACCGGCGGGCGAGGCGGCGGTGATCGCACGCGTACGCGCCGGGGAGGCGGAGGCATACGCGGCGCTGGTCCGCGCGCACACGGCGGTCGCGCTGAGGGCGGCGGTGGCGTGTGGGGCGGGCGCGGAGGCCGAGGACGTCGTGCAGCAGGCGTTCTTCAAGGCATATCGGTCGCTGGGGCGCTTCAAGGAAGGGGCGGCGTTCCGGCCGTGGCTGCTGCGGATCGTGATCAATGAGACGAGGAACACAGTGCGCGCGGCGGGCCGGCAGCGGGCGGTCGCGGGCCGGGAGGCGGAGCTGCTGGCCGCAGAGCCGCGGATACCGGAAGGAGCGGACCCGGTGGTCGCGGCCGAGGAGCAGGAGAGACGCCGTCAGCTGCTCGCGGCGCTCGACGGACTGAGCGAGGACCACCGGCAGGTGGTGGTCCACCGGTATCTGCTGGAGCTGGACGAGACGGAGACGGCGGCCGCGCTGGGCTGGCCGCGGGGGACGGTGAAGTCCCGGCTGAGCCGGGCCCTGAAGAAGCTCGGGCTGGTGCTGGAGGGAGGTGACGAGCATGAAGGACACGAGTGACGGCGACGGGCTCCCGGAGGAGCTGCGGGAGCTGGGGCGTCATCTGAAGGTGCCGGATGTGGGCGGGGAGACCATGGCCGAGCGGGTGCTCGCTCAGCTCCTGGCGGAACAGGTGCCGGCGCCGGTGCGGCGGCGCCGCTTCGAAGGTCTGCGCCGGCGCTGGAAAGCTCTGCTCGCGGCGCTCTCCGGGCTGCTGGTGGTCATGGTGCTCACACCGCCGGTGCGGGCGACGGTGGCGGACTGGTTCGGCTTCGGCGGGGTCGAGGTCCGGTACGACCCCGGTGCGCGTCCGGCGCCGGGCGCGGCGGTTCCGGGGTGCTCCCCGGCCGTGCCGCTGCAGGAGGCCGGACGGAAGGCGGGGTTCGAGCCGCTGATACCGAGCGCGCTCGGTGTCCCGGACGCGGTCTCGGTGACCGGCTCGGCGGAGCGGGGCCGGGCGGTGATCAGCCTGTGCTGGCACGGGACGGACGGCGGGACGGTCCGGCTGGACGAGTTCCCGGCGCGGCTGGAGGCGGGCTTCGCCAAGCAGGTGCAGACGCACCCGGACTGGGTCGACCTGCCGGACGGCGCGGAGGGCTACTGGTTCGCCGAACCGCATCTGCTGCGCTTCCCGATGACGGACGCGGGCGGGCGGACCTGGACGCACTCCATACGCACGGCGGGCCCCACGCTCCTCTGGACGAGGAACGCGGGAGCCCTGACCTTGCGCCTGGAGGGCGAACCGTCCCTGCCCCGGGCACGAGCGGTGGCGGAGTCGACGGACTGAGCGGGAGGCGGGGGCGCGCCACCGGTGAGTCGGGGGGGCGGGTCCCGGCGGGGCGGGGGCTGGGCCCCGGCGAGGCGGGGCCGGGTCCCGGCGGGGCGGCGCACCGGCCGGGGCGGCGGGCTCAGCCCGCGAAGGGGCTCGGCCCCGGCCGGGAGCGGCCGGGTCGGAACCCCCGCGGGGCCGTACTCGGCCGGGGCGCCGGCTCAGGACCCCGCAGGGCCGCACTCGGCCAGGAGCGGCCGGGTCAGGACCCGCGGGGCCGCACCCTGCCGGGGGCACTAGCTGCGCCCGCAGGCCGCGCTCGACAGGGGCACCGGCTCAGCCCGCAGGGCGCACTCGCCCGGGAGCGGCCGGGAGCGGCCGGGTCGAGAGCGGACCCCCGCAGGGCCGGCCGCACTCGGCCGGGAGCGGCCGGGTCGGAACCCCGCAGGGCCGTACTCGGCCGGGCGGCCGGGGCAGGGCCCTGCGGGGTCGGGCGGGTGTTCGGTGGGGGTCAGGTCGGCCAGGGCCCCGCGGGGACGGGCCGGCGCCCGGTGGGGGTCAGGTCGGGAGGCCGGGGGCCGGGTGGGCGGCCATCAGTTCAGCGACCTCCGCGCGGATCGTGCGCAGCGCGTCCTCGTCGCCCGCGCCGGCGGCGGCGACACCGCGGTCGATCCAGTCGGCGACCAGGTCCATGTGCGCGGCGCCGAGGCCGCGGGAGGTGAGGGAGGGGGTGCCGATGCGGATGCCGGAGGGGTCGAAGGGCTTCCGGGTGTCGTAGGGGACGGTGTTGTAGTTGACGACGATCCCGGCGCGGTCGAGGGCCTTCGCGGCGACCTTGCCGGGGACCTCCTTGGGGGTGAGGTCCATCAGGATCAGGTGGTTGTCGGTGCCGCCGGAGACCAGGTCGAAGCCGCGGGCGAGAAGCGCCTCGGCGAGGGCCTTGGCGTTGGCGACGACCGCGTGCGCGTAGTCACGGAAGGAGGGCTGGGACGCCTCGCGCAGCGCGACGGCGATGGCGGCGGTGGTCTGGTTGTGCGGGCCGCCCTGGAGGCCGGGGAAGACCGCCTTGTCGAGGGCCTTGGCGTGCTCCTCGCGGGACATCAGCATGGCGCCGCGCGGGCCGCGCAGGGTCTTGTGGGTGGTGGTCGAGATGACGTCGGCGTGCGGGACCGGGGAGGGGTGGGCGCCGCCCGCGATCAGGCCCGCGATGTGGGCGATGTCGGCGACGAGCACGGAGCCGGCCTCGCGGGCGATCTCCGCGTAGGCGGCGAAGTCGATCGTGCGGGGCAGCGCGGTGCCGCCGCAGAAGATGACCTTCGGGCGCTCCTTGAGGGCGAGCTCACGGACCTGGTCGAAGTCGACGAGCCCGTTGTCCTGGCGTACGCCGTACTGCACGCCGCGGAACCACTTCCCGGTGGCGGAGACACCCCAGCCGTGGGTGAGGTGGCCGCCCATCGGCAGGGCCATGCCCATCACGGTGTCGCCGGGCTCGGCGAAGGCGAGGTAGACGGCGAGGTTGGCGGGCGAGCCGGAGTAGGGCTGCACATTGGCGTGGTCGACGCCGAAGACGGCCTTGGCCCGCTCGACGGCGAGGGTCTCGACCTGGTCGATGTTCTGCTGGCCCTCGTAGTACCGGCGGCCCGGGTAGCCCTCGCTGTACTTGTTCTGCAGCACGGTCCCGGACGCTTCGAGGACGGCCCGGGAGACGTAGTTCTCGCTGGGGATCAGCCGCAGGGTCTCGGCCTGCAGCACCTCCTCGGCTCCGACGAGCGCGGCGAGTTCGGGGTCGGCTGCGGCGAGGGCGGGGTGGCGGGCGGCGAGATCGGCGGCCTGCGGGGTGGCGGTCATGGCGGTTCCTCCGGGCGTTCGGTGGATCCCGGGGTACGGCTCAGACCTGCTGGGCGGCACCACTCGGGATGTTCGGTCCCGAAGATGCCCAGGCGGGCGGCATCTCGTGTGGTCTGCCGCGCACGGCTCCCCCAGGGTCGATTCCCCGTACGCCAGTCGCCGTGCGTGTTTCCAGAGTAGCGGGCGCGCCGTCACACAGGTTTCCTCGTCCGGCATCCGAGCGACGATAAGAAGGGGGCACACCCGCCCCTGCCCGCAGGACGAACGGAGATCCCGTGTCGAGTACGCAAGACGCGATCGCTTCCGCGGAGGCGCACAGCGCGCACAACTACCACCCCCTGCCCGTCGTCGTCGCCACGGCGGACGGGGCCTGGATGACCGATGTCGAGGGGCGCCGCTATCTCGACATGCTCGCCGGGTACTCGGCGCTCAACTTCGGGCACGGCAACCGGCGGCTGATCGACGCCGCGCGGGCGCAGCTGGAGCGGGTGACGCTCACGTCGCGGGCGTTCCATCACGACCGGTTCGCGGAGTTCTGCACACGGCTCGCCGAGCTGTGCGGCAAGGAGATGGTCCTGCCGATGAACACGGGCGCGGAGGCCATCGAGACGGCGGTGAAGACCGCCCGGAAGTGGGGGTACGAGGTCAAGGGCGTCCCGGACGGGCACGCGAAGATTGTGGTCGCGGCGAACAACTTCCACGGCCGGACGACGACGATCGTCAGCTTCTCCACGGACCACGAGGCCCGCGACCACTACGGCCCGTACACGCCGGGGTTCGAGATCGTCCCGTACGGCGATCTGACGGCGATGGAGCGCGCGGTCACCGCGCACACGGTGGCGGTGCTGATCGAGCCGATCCAGGGCGAGGCGGGGGTCCTCGTCCCGCCGGCCGGGTATCTGCGCGGGGTACGGGAGTTGACCCGTGAGCGGAACGTGCTGTTCATCGCGGACGAGATCCAGTCGGGCCTCGGGCGGACCGGGCGGACGTTCGCGTGCGAGCACGAGGGTGTGGTGCCGGACGTGTACGTCCTGGGCAAGGCGCTGGGCGGCGGTGTCGTCCCGGTCTCCGCGGTGGTCGCGGACCGGGATGTGCTCGGGGTGTTCCGGCCGGGTGAGCACGGGTCGACGTTCGGCGGGAATCCGCTGGCGTGCGCGGTGGCGCTCGAAGTGATCGCGATGCTGCGGACGGGCGAGTACCAGCAGCGGGCGGCGGAGCTGGGCGAGCATCTGCACGCGGAGCTGCGCCTGCTCGTGGGCGGGGGCGCGGTGGAGGCGGTGCGAGGGCGCGGTCTGTGGGCCGGGGTGGACATCGCGCCGGTGAAGGGCACGGGCCGGGAGATCTCCGAGAAGCTGATGGAGCGGGGGGTGTTGGTGAAGGACACGCACGGTTCGACGATCCGGATCGCGCCTCCGCTGGTGATCGGCAAGGAGGATCTGGACTGGGGTCTGGAGCAGCTGCGGGCGGTTCTCTCGGAGTGACCCGGTCCGCTTGAGAGCGGTGGCGGTGGCGGTGGCGGTGGCGGCAACTCGGGGCATTGACAGCACAGTTGGTCTAGGCCAATGATGCGGCCATGCCGAGACCCCGCCCCCGCCGCGCGCTGCGTGGCGCCGTCGCCGCCCTCGTCCCGCTCGCGCTGCTCGGCGCGTTCGGGGGCCCGGCGCACGCCGCCCCCGCGGCGGCCTGGCCCGAGCCCGTCCCCGTCGTCTCCCGTGTCGCGACCACCGACCCGGTCGTCTTCATCACCATCGACGACGGCTGGTTCCACGACCCGGCCGCCGCGAAGGTCCTCATCGACCGCCGCGTGCCCGCCTCGCTCTTCCTGCTCCCGGGCGCCTACTCGTACGACTCCGGCTACTTCCACACCCTGCTCGACCAGGGCCGCTCCCGCGTCGAGAACCACACCGTCAACCACCCGGACCTGACAACGCTCGACGCGGCCGGCCAGAAGGCGGAGCTCTGCGGGGCGCGCGAGCGGCATCTCGCCGAGTTCGGCGACGGCCCGCGTCTGCTGCGCCCGCCCTACGGGACGTACGACGAGACGACCCGTACCACCGCCCGCGCCTGCGGGGCGAAGGCTGTGGTGACCTGGACGTACGACCTCACCACCTGGGGGCAGTGGAGCCCGCCGACGCCGACGCTCCAGGCCGGCGACATCATCCTGCTGCACTTCAACGAGACCCTGGAGCAGGACCTGACGCGCGCCCTGGCCGCCGCCGAGGCCGCCGGCCTGAAGCCTGCGCCGCTCAGGGAGTACGTACCGGAGTAGCGGCCCAGGGAGCGGCGGTGGCGGTGGCGGTGGCGGTGGCGGTGGCGGTGGCGGTGGCGGTGGCGGTGGCGGTGGCGGTCAGAGGATGACGTGCGGCAGGAAGCGGGCGTACTCGTCCGTGATCAGGCCCGCGGACTCCCGGATGCCGAGCCCCGCCGCCTCGTCCTCGACGACCCAGGCGCCGAGCACGACACGGTTGCCCTCGAAGTCGGGGAGCGGGGCCAACGCCTGGTAGCAACAGGGTTCGTCACGTACGACGGCCGCCGCGCCCGGTTCGTGGACCGTGACGCCCGCGCCCTCGCGGCCCAGGAGCGGCTTGGCGACGTAGCCGCCGGTCGCGGCGAGTTCGCGCGGGCCGTCGAGATACGCCGGCAGCAGGTTCGGGTGGCCCGGGTAGAGCTCCCAGAGGATCGCGAGGAGGGCCTTGTTGGAGAGCAGCATCTTCCAGGCGGGCTCGATCCAGCAGGTCGTGCCCGTGCCGCCGCCGTTGTCGAGGGTGTCCAGGACGTACGGGCCGAAGCGGTCGGTGGTCAGCCACTCCCACGGGTAGAGCTTGAAGCAGCTGCGGATGAACCGCAGCCGGTCGTCCACGAACCGCCCCGACAACCGGTCCCAGCCGATCTGTTCGACCGACAGCGCCTCCGTGTCGAGCCCGGCCTGCTGGGCGGTCTCGCGCAGATACGCGACCGTCATCAGGTCCTCGCCGAGCTCGTCGCCGTCGGAGTGGACGAAGTGCACCGGGCTGCCCGGCGGCAGCAGCTTCGCCTGGCGCCTCCAGGCGTCGACGAGCCGCTCGTGGAGCGAGTTCCACTGGTCGGCGCCGGGGAAGCGCTCCTCCATCCAGAACCACTGCGGGCTCGCGGCCTCGACCAGCGAGGTCGGCGTGTCGGCGTTGTACTCCAGCATCTTGGCCGGACCCGTACCGTCGTAGCGGAGATCGAACCGGCCGTAGAGCGACGGCAGTTCGGCCCGGCGACGCCAGGACTCGGCGACGAGCGCGACGAGCCGCGGATCGGTGAGACCGAGATCGGCGAAACGATCCTTCTCGACGATGTGCGCGGCCGCCGCGAGACACATCGCGTGCAGCTCCTCGACGACCTCCTCCAGGGCCTCGACCTCGGGCAGCGTGAAGGAGTAGTACGCGCTCTCGTCCCAGTACGGGCGCAGGGCGCCGTCGGGGTAGCGGGTCAGGGGGTAGACGAGCCCCTGCTCCTCCACCGTCTGCTGCCACCCGGGCCGGGGGTCGATCGTGTGCCGCCGCATGTCGCAGTCTCTCCGCTCAACCGCCGCTGGAACCGGAGCAGCCGAAGCCTCCGGTGTCGACGGCCTTCTTGTCGAAGCTGCCGCCGCTGACGCGGTTGTCGCTGACGCTGCCGCCGTAGTAGTACGAGCCGCGGGCCGTGGTGCCGCCGCTGCCGCTTCCGCTCTCGCACTCGTAGCTCGGCAGCTTCTCGCGGGTCAGCGGGTCGACACACCGCTTGTCGGGCTCGGAGCCGCAGGACGTGATCGTCGCCGCGAGCACCCCCATACCTCCGAGCACGACCGTGCTCGACCTCAGCCTGCGCATGAAACAGCCTCCCCATCCCGTGGTCGCGACCGCACAGTTTAGGCCGGTGGCCGAGCGCCCCCGCACTAGAGTCCATTCGTGCTCTTTGGGATGATCTGCGCTCTGGGTTCCTCGGTCTGCTTCGGCATGGCATCGGTGTTGCAGGCGCTCGGCGCGCGGGCGGCGACGCCCGGGACGGGCGCCGGAGTCGATGTGGCCCTGCAAATGCGGGTGATGCGGCAATGGCGATATCTGGCCGGGCTCTCCCTTGACGGGATCGGCTTCGGGCTCCAGGTCGTCGCCCTGCTGACCCTGCCGATCTACGTGGTGGGGGCGGCGCTCGCCGCGAGTCTGGCGGTCACGGCGGTGGCCGCCTCCTGGCTGCTCAAGGTCCGGCTGCACCGGATGGAGTGGGCGGCGGTGTCCGTGGTGTGCGTGGGGCTCGCGATGCTCGCCCTCGCCTCGGGCGCCGAGGGCGAGCAGAGCTCGTCGGAAGCGCTGCGGTGGGCGATGCTGGCGGCGGCCTTCTCGGTGCTTGCGCTCGGCGCGGCCGCCGGGCGGCTGCCCGGCCGACCGCGGGCGCTGGCGCTCGGACTCTGCGCCGGCTTCGGCTTCGGGGTGGTGGAGGTGGCGGTCCGGCTGATCGACAGCTGGGACCTCGCGAACCCGGCCGTGTACGCACTGCTCCTGGGCGGCGGGTCGGCGTACGTCCTGCTGACGTCCGCGCTCCAGCGGGGGTCGGTGACGACGGCGACGGCCGGCGCGGTCCTCGGCGAAACGATCGGCCCGGCGCTGGTGGGCGTGATCTGGCTGGGTGACCGGACGCGGGAGGGGTACGCGTGGCTGGCGATCCTGGGCTTCACGGTCGCGGTGGCGGCGGCGCTGGTCCTGGCGCGCTTCGGAGAACCGCCGACCCCGGAGCCCAACGAGAACCCTGCGCTATGAACACCCCCTGCGCCGCGCGCCCCGACCTCCGTGTCGCACGACGCCCTTTGCAGGACCTCTGCCCCCGGGCCCCGAGCCCCGGGGCCCCTGCCCGACGCCGCCCACCCCGTTGTGGGCAACTGTTCCGCTGGGGCGTGGGGGTCCCCCCGGACGGAGTCTGGGGGAGGGTGGGCACAACGGACGGCGCCCTAGCAGGCGCCTCTGCCTCTTGGGCCCGGCAGGCCCAGGGTCCTGAGGCGTGGACGTGCCTCGTGGTGCGGGGGTGCTCGGAGCGGACGCGCCCGCAGGGGCGCTGTCTCGTGTGCCCACCCTCCCCCAGACTCCGTCCGGGGGGGGACCCCCACGCCCCAGCGGGGCGATTGCCCACACGCAGGTGGGGTGGGGTGCGGGCGCCTGCCCGCGCGGGGGCGCACGGTCGCGGCGCGGTGCCCCCCACGGGACTGGGTCGCGGCGTGGCTGCCCGCACCGGGGCGCCCGGCCGCGCGAGGGTGACCTCGGCCGGGCGCGGGCATCCGGGCCGCGGTCATGGCAGGACGCGGCACAACGCCGACAGCGTGCCCGACCACGCGCTGTCCGGCGGTGTCGCGTAACCGACCACCAGGCCGTCCTGCGTCCGCGGAACGTCCGGGTGGCGGAAGTGGTTGAGGCCGCGGAGCGCGAGGCCCTGCCACGCCGCCGAGCGCAGAACCTCCTGCTCCTGGCCCGGCGGGAGTCGCAGGACCGCGTGGAGCCCCGCCGCGATCCCGCTCACCCGCGTCCCCGGGGAGTGCTCGGCCACCGCCGCCACCAGCTCGTCCCGGCGCCGCCGGTACCGCAGCCGCATCGCCCGTACATGACGGTCGTACGCCCCCGAGCCCAGGAACTCCGCGAACGTCAGCTGGTCCAACGAGCTGGACACCCAGTCCACATGGCCCTTCGCCGCGACCACCTCGTCCACCAGGTCCTCCGGCAGCACCATCCACGCCAGCCGCAGACCGGGCGCGAGGGACTTGCTGGAGGTGCCCAGATAGACCACGCGCTCGGGGTCGAGGCCCTGGAGCGCGCCCACGGGCTGGCGGTCGTAACGGAACTCCCCGTCGTAGTCGTCCTCCAGGACCAGCCCGCCCGAAGCCCGCGCCCAGTCGACCGCCGCCGCCCGACGGTCGGGGTGCAGCGCCCCGCCGATCGGGAACTGGTGGGCGGCCGTCATCAGCACCGCCCCCACGCCCTTCATCCCGGGCAGCCCCTCGGTCCGGGTGCCGAGTTCGTCGAAGGGCAGGGCGGGCAGCCGCAGCCCTTCGCGGGTCAGCAGCTCCCAGTGCACGTCGAGTCCGTACGACTCGACCGCCACCTCCCACACCTTCCGCGCCCGCAGCACCTGAGCCATCAGCATCAGCCCGTGCACGAACCCCGAGCAGATCACGATCCGTTCGGGCCGCGCGTGCACACCCCGCGCCCGCGCGAGGTACTCGGCGAGCACCGTGCGCAGTTCGATCCGGCCGCGCGGATCGCCGTACCCGAAGGCCTCGTTCGGCGCGGCCGTCAGGGCGCGCCGGGAGGCCTTGAGCCATTCGGCGCGCGGGAAGGACGCGAGGTCGGGGCTGCCCGGCTTCAGGTCGTACGCCGGCCGTACGGCGCCCGGCCGGGCCGCCGCCGGGCGGCGGACTCCGGACGTGACCGGTCGGCGCGGCACGGCCCGCCGGGCGACCCGGGTCCCGGATCCCTGCCGTGCGGTCAGCCAGCCCTCGGCGACCAGCTCGGCGTAGGCGTCGGCGACGGTGTTGCGCGCGATCCCCAGATCCGCGGCGAGCGAGCGGGAGGAGGGCAGCCGCACGCCCGCCTTCAGACGCCCGCTGCGCACCGCCTCCCGCAGCGCGTCCATCAGCCCCGTACGCAGGCCGGGTCCGCGCAGGTCCAGATGGAGGTCGACCCCGAGAGTGGCCCAGTCTTCTGCCATGTAAATGGACCATACTCCTGCGCCATCACGCTCGTACGGTGAGAGGCATGACCACGACGACGCAGGACCTCGCGAAGATCGCCCACGCCGAAGAGCACGCCCCCCGCCTCAACCTCGCCGAGCGGGTTCCGGAGTTCTACCGGGCGATGCTGCGGCTCGAACAGGCCGCGGCGAAGGACGTCGACCCCACCCTCTACGAGCTGATCAAGATCCGGGCCTCGCAGATCAACCACTGCGCGTTCTGCCTCGACATGCACACCAAGGACGCGCTCGCGGCCGGCGAGTCGGTCGAGCGGATCGTCCAGCTGTCCGCCTGGGAGGAGTCGCGGCACTTCTACACCGAGCGCGAACTCGCCGCCCTCGCCCTGACCGAGGCCGTCACCGTCCTCACCGACGGCTTCGTCCCCGACGAGGTGTACGCGCGTGCCGCCGCCCACTTCGACGAGACGGAGCTCGCCCAGGTCATCGGCGCCATCACCGTGATCAACGCCTGGAACCGGATCGCCGTCACCACCCGCATGACCCCCGGCCACTACACCCCCGGGCAGTACGCGAAGTGACCCCCGAGGCGGCCGTGGGCACACTGCGCGCCCTGCACGCCGGGCGGGCAGGCGGAGCGCCGTTGATCGTCCCTGGGCCGTGGGACGCGGCCTCCGCCCGGGTCTTCGAGGAGGCCGGATTCCCGACGCTCGCCACGCCGAGCGCCGGGATCGCGGCCGCCCTCGGGTACGAGGACGGCGCGACCCCGGCCGAGGAGATGTTCGCGGCCGTGGCGAGGATCGTCCGGGCCGTCTCCGTACCGGTCACGGCCGATCTGGAGGACGGATACGGTCTGCCGCCCAAGGAGCTCGTGGAGCGGGCGCTGGAGACGGGCGCGGCCGGGGTGAATCTGGAGGACAGCGACCGGTCGAGCGGGCTGAAGGACCCCCGGGAGCAGGCCGACCGGCTGGCGGAGGTACGGGCGGAGGCCGGGCCGCTGCTCTTCGTCAACGCGCGCGTGGACACGTACGTGCGCGGTGTGGACGACGTGGCCGACACGATCGAGCGGGCGCGGCTCTATGCGGCGGCCGGCGCGGACTGCGTCTATCCGATCATGGCGCCCGCGGCGCATCTTCCGCTGCTGCGCGCCGGGATCGACAGTCCGGTCAATGCCCTCGCCCTGCCCGACGGACCGTCGTCCGCCGAACTGGGGCGACTGGGCGCGACCCGGATCACGTTCGGGCACGGGCTGTTGCTGCGGACGCTGAAGGGCGTCGCGGGGCTGGCCGGAGAACTGGCGGCGGAACTCCCGTAGTTCCGCTCCGAACGAGACGACCGCCCCCGGCCGAGCAGGCCGGGGGCGGTCGTCGATGCGTCAGTGCGCCGATGTGCCGGTGCGTCAGCGCGTCAGTGCGTCAGTGCGCCGGGCGCGACCCGCGGTGGTCTCAGATGAGGCCGAGCTCGCGGACGGCGTCGCGCTCCTCCGCCAGCTCCTGCACCGAGGCGTCGATGCGGGCGCGGGAGAACTCGTTGATGTCCAGGCCCTGGACGATCTCGTACTTGCCGTCCTTGCAGGTGACGGGGAACGAGGAGATCAGGCCCTCCGGGACGCCGTAGGAGCCGTCCGACGGGATGCCCATGGAGGTCCAGTCGCCCGCGGCGGTGCCGTTGACCCAGGTGTGGACGTGGTCGATGGCGGCGTTGGCGGCCGAGGCGGCCGAGGACGCGCCACGGGCCTCGATGATCGCGGCGCCGCGCTTGGCGACGGTCGGGATGAAGGTGTCGGCCAGCCACTGCTCGTCGTCGACGACCTCGGCGGCGTTCTTGCCGGCGATCTCCGCGTGGAAGATGTCCGGGTACTGGGTCGCCGAGTGGTTGCCCCAGATGGTGAGGCGCTTGATGTCCTCGACGGACGCGCCGGTCTTGGCGGCCAGCTGCGAGAGCGCGCGGTTGTGGTCCAGGCGGGTCATCGCGGTGAAGCGCTCGGCCGGGACGTCCGGGGCCGCCGCCTGGGCGATCAGGGCGTTGGTGTTGGCCGGGTTGCCGACGACGAGGACCTTGATGTCGTCCGCGGCGTGGTCGTTGATGGCCTTGCCCTGCGGCTTGAAGATGCCGCCGTTGGCGGCGAGCAGGTCGCCGCGCTCCATGCCCTTGGTACGCGGGCGGGCGCCTACGAGCAGGGCCACGTTCGCGCCCTCGAAGCCCTGGCTCGGGTCGTCGAAGATGTCGATGCCCTTGAGCAGCGGGAAGGCGCAGTCGTCGAGCTCCATGGCGGTGCCCTCGGCGGCCTTGACGCCCTGCGGGATCTCGAGGAGGCGCAGCTTGACCGGCACGTCCGCGCCGAGCAGGTGGCCGGAGGCGATGCGGAAGAGCAGCGCGTAGCCGATCTGGCCGGCCGCGCCGGTGACGGTGACATTCACGGGAGTGCGGGTCATGGCGATCTCCGTAAGACAGCTGGCGGTGGGGGTCCCTGCCCCTGGTGTCGGATTCTCTTGATCGACGATCGATCGGTCGACCCGATGTCTCGACGTGAAGAGATATCCAGCGGTCAGGCTATCCGACCCGGGACCCGCTCAACCCCCACCCCCTTGTGGTCCGGCTCACTGCCACCCGACCGGGGTCAGCGGCCGCCGGTGCACACCCGCGCGCCGCTCGTCCGCGTCACGCACGCGGTCGCGTCCGCCGTGTTCGTGACGGCGACCATCGGGCTGTACGCGTCGGGGTCGGCGCCCACGGTGGTGCCCTGGCTCGCGCCGGCGCCCGTACCGGCGGTGATGCTCAGGGTGTCGCCGGGGGCGGCCCCGGTGACACGGACCCAGGCGGCACCGCAGGTCCCGCTGTGCCGCACCTCGAGCAGTCCTGCGGCGCCGACCGGGGTCCGGGAGACGGTGGTGGCGAACGTGCCGCCGCACCCCATGGCCTCCGGGTCCTGGCCGGTGCAGCCGGCGCCGGTGCACTTCACTCCCGCGGGGAGCGTCGCACGCGGCGTGGTGGCGCCGGCGGAGGGGTTCGCGGTCGTGCCGCCGCGGCCGTCGGTGCCGCCGTTGCCGGTTCTGCCGAGGTCGGTGAGGAGGACGGCGGCGGCGATGACGAGCAGCGCGCCGAGGATCCCGGTGAGGAGCAGGACTGCGCGGCGGCGGGGCGGTGGGGAGGCGGGCGGCGGCTCGTCCCCCGGTCTCGCGGGGGCGGTGGTACGGCGCGGTGATACGGAGCCCGTACCGGCGGCCGTACTGGCGCCCGTACCCGCACCGTGTCCACCGCCCCCGCTGCTGCCGCTGGTCTCCGTCGAGACGTTCGTGCCGTGGGCGGAACGGGCTTGCGAGAGGCGCTGGGCCTCCGCGGCTGGGTCGCGACGGTCCTCGGTACGGCTCCAGGCGCGCTCGGCCTGCTCCCGCATCGCGGTGAGTCGGCCGCTGTCGGCGCCGGTCACCTCGGCGAGCGCGACGACGGCGCCGCGGGGCGCGAGGAGACGTCCGTCGAGATACCGCTCCCAGGCGGCCCTGCTGTGGCCGGTGCGGTCGGCGACGGCGGCGACGCTGAGCCCGCTGCGGTCGACGAGGCGTCGCAACTGGCTGACGAACTCACCTACGCGCGGGTCGAGTTCACCGGGCGGCGCCTTGCCGCGAGCCATGTGCGGTTCCCCCTCGTCACCCCTGACGACCCCCGGAAGATGCTCCGGCCAGGATGACAGCTCCGGGGCAGGGGCGCAGGGGTGCGTACGTGACGAGCGCGCGCCCCCGGAGCGTGACGGAGTAGCGGAATGGTCACTTCCGTGCCACAGGGCACGGGCGGCGCTTGAACCGCATTGGCGCGTACATGATCCTCGAAGAGGAACGGCGCCCGTCCTCCCTCGGGGGAGAGGACGGGCGCCGTTTCCGCAAGCCGTGCGGCCTAGGTGATCGTCAGATGGAGGATGTCCTCCAGGAACGGGATCTTCAGCCAGGGGTCCGGCTGCACCATGAGCGCGAGCAGCACGATGAGCCCGCCCATGACGCCGTACGTCACCATGTCGGTGAACCGCGACCGTACGGCGAGCATGCCCACCGACGGCAGCGCGCGCCGCAGCGCCGCGCCGGCGAGCAGCGCGACGCCGACGAGGACCGTCCCGACGCGGAACGACTGCGGGAAGAGATCCGTACCGACGACCAGCAGCCCCAGCGCGGCGAGCCCGAGCACGGTCAGCAGCGGCCACTGGCGCGCGGGCGCCGAGGCCCCGCCGGCCGCGGCCCGCCCGCCGCCTTCGGGCCGTGCGGTGTCGGTGGTCAGCGCCGGAGGCCGCCGCGACCGCCCGGCGGCGTCACCGGACGCCTCCGTACCGGCTTCGGCCCCGGACCCCACCGTGGCCACCGACTCGGCCCCGGACTCGCCGGAGATGGCGGAGTCGCCGGAGGTGGTGGAGCCGCCCTGCACCGCAGCGTCCGTGGCCTCCGCGGCGTGCGGCACCCCGCCCAGGCCCTCGGCGCCCAGGCCCTCGGCGCCCGAAGCACCCGAGGTGTCCAAGGCTCCCGACGCGCCCAAGGCGCCCGCGGCAGCCGAGCCGCCCGAAACGCCCGGCCTGCCCGGGGCGGTCGCAGCGCCCGAGCCGGTCGAAGCTCGCGACCTGCCCGAGGCAGCCGCAGCGCCCGAAGCGCCCTGAGCACCCGACGCGCCCCGGGCGTCCGAGGCGTCCGAGGCGTCCGAGGTGTCGTCCCCCGTCACGCGCGATGTCATCGTCAGAGCGCCTCGGCCGCGCGCTCCGCGGCCTCGACGACGTTGACGAGCAGCTGTGCGCGAGTCATCGGGCCCACACCGCCCGGGTTCGGGGAGATCCAGGCCGCGACCTCGTTCACCCCCGGGTCCACGTCGCCGACGATCTTGCCCTCGCCGTTGCGCGAGACGCCGACGTCCAGCACGGCCGCGCCCGGCTTCACGTCCTCCGGCTTGATCAGGTGCGGCACGCCGGCCGCCGCGATGATGATGTCCGCGCGCCGCAGGTGCGCCGCCAGGTCGCGCGTCCCGGTGTGGCACTGCGTGACCGTCGCGTTCTCCGAGCGCCGCGTGAGCAGCAGCGGCATCGGGCGGCCGATGGTGACACCACGGCCGACGACCACGACCTCCGCGCCCTTGATCTCCACGCCGTGACCGCGCAGCAGCGTGATGATGCCGTTGGGGGTGCATGGCAGCGGCGCCGGCTCGTTCAGTACGAGACGGCCCAGGTTCATCGGGTGCAGACCGTCGGCGTCCTTGGCCGGGTCCATCAGCTCCAGGACGCGGTTCTCGTCGATGCCCTTGGGCAGCGGGAGCTGCACGATGTAGCCGGTGCACTCGGGGTCCTCGTTGAGCTCCCGTACGACGGCCTCGATCTCCTCCTGCGTGGCCGTCGCGGGCAGTTCACGCTGGATCGAGGCGATGCCGACCTGCGCGCAGTCGCGGTGCTTGCCCGCGACGTACTTCTGGCTGCCTGCGTCGTCGCCGACCAGGATCGTGCCGAGGCCGGGCGTGACGCCCTTCTCCTTCAGGACCGCCACGCGGGCGGTCAGATCGGACTTGATCGCGGCTGCGGTGGCCTTGCCATCGAGAATCTGGGCGCTCATGGGCCCATCCTCCCGGATGACCCCTCGCTTGTTCCAATTCGCGTCCGCGCGGACCACACGGACCGCGCGGAACCGGAAGGAAAAGTTGCACTCGCACAACGCCCGTGCGAACCGACTGGACAAAAAGTCGACGCTACGACGACGATGTCCGCGAACTGCCGCGGGCAGTGCCGGGGGGCAAATCGCTCATAAGTGTGAAAGCTCCTCCGTCGCGGGCCGCGTCGTCCCCGCACAGACCAACGGAGGAATCCCGCGATGAGCTTCGGCGAACCGAACAACCCCTACGGCCAGCCGCAGGGTCAGCAGCCGGGGTACGGCTACCCCCAGCAGCAGGGCCAGCAGCCCGGCTACGGCTACCCCCAGGCTCCCCCGGTCCAGCAGCCGTACGGCGGCGGCGGTTACCAGGGCATGGTCACGGAGATGCCGGGCGGTGTGAAGGCGGCCCGTGTGATGCTCTTCGTCATCGGCGGTCTCCAGATCCTCGGCGCCATCTTCGCCGCGCTCGCCGCGGTCGGCGTCAGCGCCGCCAAGGACGACCCGGCGCTCAAGGACGACGTCCAGTTCCAGCAGGTGGCCGACTGGTCGGTGGGCGCCGTCTGGGGCGTGACCGTGCTGATCCTCGCCTGGGGTGTCCTCGCGATCGTGCTCGGTGCCAAGTTCGGCAGCGGCGGCAATGGTGTGCGCGTCACGGCCCTGGTCTTCGGCATCATCACCGCGATCCTCGGCATCTACCCCTTCGTGATCATCGGTCTGGCCCACACCGTGATGGCCATTCTCGTCGCGGTCTTCGTCGGCAAGGGTGACGGCTCGGCCTGGTTCAACCGTCAGCGCGCTCAGTACTGATCACGCGCCAGCTACACCGAAGGGGCCCGGTTCCGCACGGAACCGGGCCCCTTCGGCGCGTCTCAGCTCCGCTTGAGCACCACGAACTGTCCCGACCGCGCCGACACCTCGTACCGCGCCTCCGGGTGCAGCTGGGACGCCAGCTGCACCGGGTCCGTCACCGGCTGGGACCAGCCCGAGGCGAGGTCGAGGGCCAGGTAGTCCGGGCTGACGCCCTTCGCCCCGCCCACCCAGTAGACCTTGCGGTCCGCGGTGAGGTGGGCCATGAGCGTCACGTTCGTCTCCACACTCGCCCCCTCCGGCACCGCGTCGACCGCCTGCCGGGCCTCCAGCGTCCGGGCGTCCGTGCGGTACGTCTCCGAGCGCAGCAGCTCGCGGAGCGGCAGGTCCAGGGCGATCACGATCGCGATCGCCGTGACGACCGGGACGGCGACCTTGCCGTACGCCACGAGCCACGCGCGCGGGGAGGTCCGGACGGCGCGGACGGCGTCGACGAGGGCGAGGAAGACGATCGGCATCAGGATGGCGCTGTAGTGCCAGGGCATCCCCCAGTGGTTCGGGTCCTGGGAGAGGAAACGCCAGCCGAGCGTCGGCAGCACGAGGAGCATCAGCGGGGAGCGCAGGGCCAGGAAGCCGGTGACGCCTGCGAGGAAGAAGATCATCTCCCACTTCACGCCGGAGCCGAGCGAGCCCAGCAGCACCTGGACGAAGGAGACGTCGGCGCCCTCGCTCGACTTCTCGATCTTCGCCCAGTAGTCGTACTGGCCGACCCGGCTCGCCGCCGGGATGAGGACCAGCACCGTCAGGGCGAAGAAGGCGGCGCCGAAGGCGGCCAGTGAGGCGCCGAGACGCTTCTGCCCCTTGAGGAAGAGGACGGCGCCGACCATCGCGACGGTGAGCCCCATGTCCTCCTTGACCAGGACCAGGGGCGCGGCCCAGGCGGCGGCCGCCGTCCAGCGCCCGAGGAGCAGGGCGCGGCAGGTCAGGGCGAGCAGCGGGACGGCGAAGGCGATCTCGTGGAAGTCGGACTTGACCGCTTCCTGGAGGCCCCAGGACAGGCCGTAGGCGACGGTGAGCCCGAGTCCGGCGGCGCGGCTGCCGAGCACCTGGTGGGCGGTGCGGCCGACGACGACGGCGGAGGCGGCGAAGAGCGCGGCCTGGGCGAAGAGGAGGGCCAGCGGGGAGGACCAGATCCAGTACAGGGGCGCGAGCAGCGCCGTCACGGGACTGAAGTGGTCCCCGAGTATGAGGAAGCCGGGGCCCTTGATGTCGACGATCGGCGCCCGGAACTCGGCGTAGGCCCGTACGGACTGGTTGAAGATCCCGAGGTCCCAGGAGGGCGTACGGAAGTGCGTGTACTGGACCCAGGAGTAGAGGAAGTAGAGCGCGCACAGCACGACCGCCACCAGGGCGTACGGGCGTATGGGCGCCTCGCCGAGCCCGCGCTCCGGCGGCTCGGCGCGGCCGGTCTCCGGGGCGGAGGTCTCCACCGCCCCGCTCTGTACATCCAACACCGCGCCCCCACCTACCAGCCGCCGACAAAAGAGCAACCCATTAGACCAGAGCGCTCCGGCCCGCCCCACGGCCCGACGGCGTTCCGCGCTCGTCCACCGGCCCTCTGCCGGACCACCGGCTGCGACGGACGGGGTCGGCGCACACGGACGGACGGCCCGGGTCGGCGCACACGGACGAACGGCCCGGGCCGGGCCGGCGCACACGGACGGACGGCCCGGGTCGGCGCACACGGACGAACGGCCGGGGTCGGGCCCGTACGGACGGACGGCCCGGGTCGGCGCACACGGACGAACGGCCGGGGTCGGGCCCGTACGGACGGACGGCCCTCCGGTACAGGGCGTACCGGCGGGCCGTCCGTCGTATCCGTTCGGATCAGTGGAAGAAGTGGCGCGTGCCCGTGAAGTACATCGTCACGCCCGCCTTCTTCGCCGCCTCGACGACCTGCTCGTCCCGCACCGAGCCGCCCGGCTGCACGACCGCCTTCACGCCCGCCGCCGTGAGGATCTCCAGCCCGTCCGGGAAGGGGAAGAACGCGTCCGAGGCCGCGTACGAGCCCCGCGCCCGCTCCTCGCCCGCCCGCTCGACCGCGAGCTTCGCGGAGTCGACGCGGTTGACCTGGCCCATGCCGACGCCGACCGAGGCGCCGTCCTTCGCCAGCAGGATCGCGTTGGACTTGACCGCGCGGCACGCCTTCCAGGCGAACGCGAGCTCGGTCAGCTCCTCCGCGGACAGCGCGTCACCCGCCGCCAGCGTCCAGTTCGCCGGGTCGTCGCCCTCGGCCTGGAAGAGGTCGAGGTGCTGGACGACCGCGCCACCCGAGATGGGCTTGATGTCGTCGATCATCGCGGCCGGGAAGCCGTCGACCTTCAGGACCCGGATGTTCTTCTTGCGGGCCAGGATCTCGACCGCGCCGTCCTCGAAGTCCGGGGCGGCGATGACCTCGGTGAAGATCTCCGCGACCTGCTCGGCCATGGCCACCGACACCGGACGGTTCACGGCGATGACGCCGCCGAAGGCCGACAGCGGGTCGCACGCGTGCGCCTTGCGGTGCGCCTCCGCGACGTCCTCGCCGAGCGCGATGCCGCACGGGTTGGCGTGCTTGATGATCGCGACACAGGGCTCGTCGTGGTCGAAGGCGGCACGCCGGGCCGCCTCGGTGTCCACGTAGTTGTTGAAGGACATCTCCTTGCCGTGCAGCTGCTCGGCGTTGGCCAGCCCGCCGCGCAGACCGTCGGTGTAGAGCGCGGCGCTCTGGTGCGGGTTCTCGCCGTAGCGCAGGGACGACTTGCGCTCCCACGTCTTGCCGAGGAACTCAGGCAGCTCCGCGTCCTCGTCGGCCGCGTAGCTGTCGGTGAACCAGGAGGCGACCGCCACGTCGTACGCGGCGGTGTGCTGGAAGGCCTCGGCCGCCAGGCGCTTGCGCGTGGTCAGGTCGAAGCCGCCGTCCTTGGCCGCCGCGAGGACGTCGGCGTACCGGGCCGGGCTGGTGACGACCGCCACGGACGGGTGGTTCTTGGCGGCGGCGCGGACCATCGACGGGCCGCCGATGTCGATCTGCTCGACGCACTCGTCCGGGGTGGCGCCGGAGGCCACGGTCTCCTTGAACGGGTACAGGTTGACGATCACCAGGTCGAAGGGCTCCACGCCCAGCTCGGCGAGCTGGTTGCGGTGGTCCTCCAGGCGCAGGTCGGCCAGGATGCCGGCGTGCACGCGCGGGTGGAGGGTCTTGACCCGGCCGTCCAGGCACTCGGGGAAGCCGGTGAGCTCCTCGACCTTGGTGACCGGGACACCGGCGGCGGCGATCTTCGAGGCGGTGGAGCCGGTGGAGACGAGGGCGACACCCGCCTCGTGCAGGCCGCGAGCCAGCTCCTCAAGGCCGGTCTTGTCGTAGACGCTGACGAGTGCGCGGCGGATGGGGCGCTTCGTACCTTCGGCGGTCACGGGATTGTTACCTTTCGTCCCTCAATGCGGTAGCCGTGCCGGGCCAGACGCCCCACGACCTCGACGAGCAGCGAACGCTCGACTTCCTTGATGCGCTCATGGAGAGCGGCTTCATCGTCCTCGTCCCGGACCTCGACCACGCCTTGGGCGATGATCGGACCGGTGTCGACGCCGTCGTCGACGAAGTGGACGGTGCATCCGGTGACCTTCGCGCCGTACGCGAGTGCGTCCCGCACTCCATGGGCACCGGGAAAACTGGGCAGCAGGGCCGGGTGGGTGTTGACGACCCGGCCGCCGAAGCGGGCGAGGAACTCCTTGCCGACGATCTTCATGAAGCCGGCGGAGACGACGAGGTCGGGCTCGTACGCCGCGGTGGCCTCGGCCAGGGCGCGGTCCCACTCCTCGCGGGTCGCGTGGTCCTTCACCTTGCACACGAAGGTGGGCAGTCCGGCACGCTCGGCCCGCTCCAGGCCGGCGATGTGGTCGCGGTCGGCGCCGACGGCGACGATCTCTGCGCCGTACCCCTCGGGGTCGGCGGCGATGGCGTCGAGCAGCGCCTGAAGGTTGGTGCCGGAGCCGGAGACCAGGACGACGAGGCGGGCGGCGGCCACTGGGTCACTCTTTCCGTGGTGTTTGTACGGTCGCACGAACGAATCGTGCCTCTGGATACGGGGAACCCTACGAAGGGCCCGACCGTCAGCAACGATACCGGCACACGGGAAGGCCCCCACGGGACGGGGGCGTGGCCGGGGGGTAGCGTCGGGGTTCGACGACAGTTCGGCCCGTGGTCGACCCTTGGTGGAAAGAGCAGTTGAGCACGTGGCCGAGCCGGTGGTTGGGCCAGTGGCCGAGCCAGTAGTGGAAACGGCAGTTGAGACAGCAGTTGAGACAGCAGTTGAGACGACAGAGGGAAGACGTTCAGCAGATGCCGGAACGCCAGTCCACGGACGACAACAACCCGTTCGCGCCGCCGCCCGAGGGGCAGCCGGACCAGCCGTGGCAGCCGCGGCGGCCGGAGGGCTCGGACGACGACACGTCGTCCGGGTCGTCCGGATCCTCCGACGGCTCCGACCGCTCCGGGGCCCCGGGCCGCTGGAGCAGCCGCCAGCCCGGCCGCTCCTCCGACGGCTTCGGCCGCCGCCCGGAGCGCCCCGGCGGCCCCGACGGCCAGGGCCAGGGGCCGGGCCCCAGGTGGGACCCCACGGACCCGACGCAGCGGCGGGCGCGGTACGCGCTGCTCGCGGGCATGTGGGCGTTCTTCTTCGCCATCTTCGAGATCCAGGAGCTGGCGCTGCTGCTCGGCGCGCTCGGCATGTACTGGTCGATCAGCGCGCTGCGGTCCAAGCCGAAGGCCCAGGCCCAGGCTCAGACGCAGGGGCAGGCTCCGGGGCAGGCGCCGGGTCAGGTCCCTGCCCCGCCGCAGCCCCTGTCCGCGAGCGGCCCGCAGCCGCCCGCCCAGCCGGGAGGCACGCGGGTCGCGGCCCGCGCCCAGCGCACGGCGGCCGTCAGCGGACTGGTCGCCGCGGTCCTGTCGCTGCTGATCGTCGCGGGCGGCTTCACCCTGCAGATGGTCTACCGCGACTTCTACACCTGCCGCGACGACGCTCTGACCAGGTCGGGCCAGCTGGCCTGCAACGACCTGCTGCCGGAACCGCTGCGGGAGCCGTTCGGCGTACCGAAGTAGGCACGGGAGGGCCAGTAGGCCCGGGCGGCCGGCCCTACGCCTCGCCGTCCGGACCCGCCGGAGACTGGGCCGCCGGAGACTGGGCCGCCGGCGGCGGCAGGGGCAGAGGGGGCAAAGCCGGTTCCCAGGCCGCCGGCAGGTAGTCGTACGGCTCGTACTCGCCGTCGTCGTCCTGCTCCGCCTCCTCGGGGAGCAGGACGGGTACGGGCACGGGCACGGGTACGGGCACGGGTACGGGAGCGGGCGCCGGTACGGAATCCGGAACGGGTCCCGGCGCCATGGCGGCACCGGCCCGCGGCTCCGTCGTCGCCTTCGGCCTGGGCGCCGGTTCCATGCCGCGCCGCGACCAGGCCCGTACCCCCAGCGCCACCGGCACCCCCACCGCCGCACACCACAGCACCGCCGCCGCGCCGGCCTGCCACCACACCGGCCCGAACTCCGCCAGCCGGCCCGTGCCGAGCGGGCCTCCCGCGGCCGCCGCCAGCAGTGCCGTCGCCGCCCCGCACACCCAGGCGCCGATCAGGGCCGTCAGCGCCGTCTCCCGGGCCGTCCAGGTACGCGCCGACCGGCCCACGCCCGCCCCCAGGACCACGGCCGCCACCAGCGGGACCGCCGCGGCGGCCCAGTGCGGCCAGCTGCCCCGGGCCTCGGCGGGGAGGGCCGCCAGCAGCGGGAAGGGCGGGACCGCCGCGGCGCCGGTGAGGCCGAGCGGGGTCGCCGATGCGCCCGTACCGAGTGCGAATCCGGGCCCGAGGCCGTACGACGCACCCCACACCGCCGCGTTCGGCACCAGCGCGGCGGCCAGGAGCAGGACCGACACCTGCCCCGACCACTCGCCCGAAGGGCCCGCGAGCCGGGTGTAGGAATCGTGCGCCGCACCCGCGTGCCAGACCAGCGAGGCGGCGAACACGGCCGCCCCGCCGCCCAGCAGGGCCACGAACGCCGGTCCCGCCGAGCGGAGAGCCACCGCCGTCTGTTCCTGCCTGGGCAGGGGCCGCCCGGCCGACGTCCAGACGCCCAGACCCGTCGCCGCCGCCACCGTCCCGGGCAGCCACAGGCCGGCCGCCAGCGGGTCGGCGGGCAGCGGGCCGCTCGCCGCGTAGACCACGACAGCGGCCGCGACCAGCAGATATCCGCCGGCCACGGCGGCCACCGCGGCGCTCGCGGCGCTCGCGGACGACTGGTACCCGGCCTCCTCCTCGACGTCGGGCCCGAGGGCGTACGGCTCCATGGCGTGCGGCTCCATCGTGTCCCGGGCGGCCCGGTGCAGGAGCCAGCCCGGCAGGACCATGAGCAGCAGCGGCGCCATACCGACGGGCGCGGGCACCCCGGCGAGGGCCTCCGTGCGGATCAGGTCGACGCCGTGGGCGAGCAGCCACAGCCCGGCGGCCGCGTGCAGGGCGCCGCCTGGGCCGCTGTCGGGGTACGGCGAGCTGATCCACAGCCCCGTCACGAGCACCGCAAGGGTTCCGAGGCCGAGCCCCGCCGCGACCGCGCCGCGCACGAAGGCGGTCGCCAGGGCGGCGGACCGGCCGCCCTGGACCACGGTCCCGGCCGCCGGTGAGAGGGGCCGTTCGGTCAGTTGGGTCACGCGCCCATGCTGCCAACGACACGCGCTTTTCTCGCGTAACAGGCAAAACGCCGCTGTGTCGCTCAAGATACGTTTATGTACTTTTCCGCCCGGAACGCTTCGGGAGGTCGACGTCCATGAACCGGAGCATGCCCTCCCCCAAGGAGCGGCGCAGACTGCGCGAGGCCAGAGGTTTGAGCGAGGACCAGGTCGCGGAGGCCATGGGTGTCACACGGGCCACGGTCCGGTCCTGGGAGACCGGCCGCACCACACCACGGGGGCGCAAGCAGGAGGCGTACGCGAAGCTGATCGGCGCGTACGACGAGCAGCGCACGCCGTCCGATCCGTCGCCGGAGCCGACGCCCGCCGGGGCGCCGGAGCCGACGGCGCCGGTCCAGCCCCCGAAGCCCTCCGTGGGCGCCGGGGCCGCGACCGCCAACACCCGTCCGCGGGCCGCGACCAAACGCGCGGCCAAGCCGCCCAAGGCCCCCGCGGCAGCCGCCCTCGGCATCGGCGGCGGCATCGCCGCCTTCGGTGGCATCGGCGGCGGCCACAAGCCCCCACGGGCCGTCCGAGCGGGCGCCCCGGGCGCCCAGCAGCCCCTGGAGAAGCTGAAACCGGTGGAGACTCCCCCACGGCCCCTGCACGCCCCGGCGGAGCAGGCCCCGGCAGGGCAAGTCCCGGCCGAGCCGACGGCGGCCGGGTATTTCCCGGCCGAGCAAGTCCCCGCCGAGCCGTTCCCGGCCGAGCAGGCCCCGGCCAAGCCGTTCCCCGCCGAGCAGGCCCCGGCCGACCAGGCCCCGGCAGGGCAAGTCCCGGCCGAGCCGACGGCGGCCGGGTATTTCCCGGCCGAGCAAGTCCCCGCCGAGCCGTTCCCGGCAGGGCGGGTCCCGGCCAAGCCGTTCCCCGCCGAGCAGGCCCCGGCCGAGCAGTTCCCCGCCGGGCAGGCCCCCGCCGAGCCGTTCCCCGCCGAGCCGACGGCGGCCCCTGAGCAGTTCCCGACCGAGCCGCCTCCCGAGGCTCTCGCGGAGCCCTCCCTCACCCCGGAGGAGGCCTTCGACGCGCTCTACGCGCACGCGGCGCCCGGTCTCCTCCACCAGACGTACCTGCTCACCGGCCGCCGCCGGCTCTCCCGGGAGTCCGTCGAGCACGCCTTCCACCACGCCTGGCAGCACTGGCCCGAGGTCGCGGTCGACCGGGACCCGGTGGGCTGGGTGCGGGCGGCGGCGTACGAGTACGCGCTCTCCCCCTGGCACCGGCTGCGCCGCACCCACAAGCACCCGGATGCCCCGCCGACCGAGGCGAGGCGGCGGGAGCTGCTCGCGGCGCTCCTGGAGCTGCCGCCGCCGTACCGCCGTACCGTCCTGCTCTACGACGGTCTCGGCCTCGACCTGCCCGAGACGGCGGCCGAGACCGAGGCGAGCACCCCCGCCGCAGCCAACCGCGTGCTGCACGCCCGTACCGTCATCGGACAGCGCGTACCCGAGCTCGCCGACCCCGACGTCCTCCATCGGACGCTGGGCGCGCTGGCGACGGAGGCGCCGACGGCGACGCTCCCGGAGGCGCGGTCCGTACGGACCGGCAGCGAGCGGAGCAGCCGGATGTGGACGCGGGCGGTGATCGGGGTGACGGCGGCGCTCATCGCGGTGACCGCCATCACGGCCGCGACCGCGCCGACGCAGTACCTGCCGCTGATCCACCCCGGTGAGACGGTCAACGGCGTGCCGGTCCGCGGCGGCTCGCCGCAGCTCACCCCGGAGGACGTGAAGCTCCGCGACACGCTCCGCTCCCAGCCCCACAACGGGCCGGAGCGGCTGATCCCGGACCCGCACTAGAGCGCGGACCCCGCGTACGCGCGTGGGCCCCGCCCCCTGCCCGGTTTCCCGGGAGGGGGCGGGGCCCACCTGTGCGGTCAGACGATTCCGCTTCAGCCCGCGAGGATGGCGCGCGCCAGCTTGGCCGTCTCGGTCGGCGTCTTGCCGACCTTGACGCCGGCGGCCTCGAGGGCCTCCTTCTTCGCCTGGGCGGTGCCGGAGGAGCCGGAGACGATGGCGCCGGCGTGGCCCATGGTCTTGCCCTCGGGCGCGGTGAAGCCCGCGACGTAGCCGACGACCGGCTTGGTGACGTTCTTCGCGATGAAGTCCGCCGCACGCTCCTCGGCGTCGCCGCCGATCTCGCCGATCATGACGATCAGGTCGGTGTCGGGGTCGGCCTCGAACGCCGCGAGGGCGTCGATGTGCGTGGTGCCGATGACCGGGTCGCCACCGATGCCGACGGCGGACGAGAAGCCGATGTCACGGAGCTCGTACATCATCTGGTACGTCAGCGTGCCGGACTTCGAGACCAGGCCGATGCGGCCCGGCTTCGTGATGTCGCCCGGGATGATGCCGGCGTTGGACTGGCCCGGGGTGATGAGACCGGGGCAGTTCGGGCCGATGATGCGGGTCTTGTTGCCCTTCGACTGCGCGTACGCCCAGAAGGCGGCGGAGTCGTGGACGGCGATGCCCTCGGTGATGACGACCGCGAGCGGGATCTCGGCGTCGATCGCCTCGACCACGGCGGCCTTGGCGAAGGCCGGCGGGACGAAGAGGACGGAGACGTTGGCGCCCGTCTTCTCCATCGCCTCGGCGACGGAGCCGAAGACCGGGACCTCCGTGCCGTCGAAGTCGACGGACGTACCGGCCTTGCGCGGGTTCACGCCACCGACGATGTTGGTGCCGTCACCCAGCATGAGCTTGGTGTGCTTCATGCCCGTGGCACCGGTCATGCCCTGGACGATGACCTTGCTGTCCTTGGTGAGGAAGATAGCCATGGTGTGCTTGACCTCGTCCCTTACTTCGCAGCCGCGAGCTCGGCGGCCTTGTCGGCCGCGCCGTCCATGGTGTCCACACGCTGCACGAGCGGGTGGTTCGCGTCCGACAGGATCTTGCGACCCAGCTCCGCGTTGTTGCCGTCGAGGCGCACGACCAGCGGCTTGGTGACCTCTTCGCCCTTGGTGGCGAGGAGCTCCAGGGCCTGGACGATGCCGTTGGCGACCTCGTCACAGGCGGTGATGCCACCGAAGACGTTGACGAACACGGACTTGACGTCCGGGTCGCCCAGGATGATCTCCAGGCCGTTCGCCATGACCTCGGCGGAGGCGCCGCCGCCGATGTCGAGGAAGTTGGCCGGCTTCACGCCGCCGTGGTTCTCACCCGCGTACGCGACGACGTCCAGGGTCGACATGACCAGGCCGGCGCCGTTGCCGATGATGCCGACCTCGCCGTCCAGCTTGACGTAGTTGAGGCCCTTGGCCTTGGCCGCAGCCTCGAGCGGGTTGGCTGCGTCCTTGTCCTCGAGCGCCTCGTGCCCGGGCTGGCGGAAGTCGGCGTTGGCGTCCAGGGACACCTTGCCGTCCAGCGCCAGGATGTCGCCGGAGGCGACCTTGGCCAGCGGGTTCACCTCGACGAGGAGCGCGTCCTCGGCGACGAAGGTGTCCCACAGGGTCACCATGACCTCGGCGACCTTCTCGGCGACCTCGGCCGGGAACTGCGCCTGGGCGACGATCTCGCGGGCCTTCTCGATGGTCACGCCCTCGACGGCGTTGACCGGCACCTTCGCGAGCTTCTCGGGGGTCGTCGCGGCGACCTCCTCGATGTCCATGCCACCGGCCACGGAGGCCATGGCGAGGAAGGTGCGGTTGGTGCGGTCGAGGAGGTACGAGACGTAGTACTCCTCGAGGATCTCCGGAGCGGTCTCCGCGATCATCACCTTGTGGACCGTGTGGCCCTTGATGTCCATCCCGAGGATGTCCGTCGCGCGGGCGACGGCCTCGTCCGGGGTGGCGGCCAGCTTCACGCCGCCGGCCTTGCCGCGGCCGCCGACCTTCACCTGCGCCTTGACGACCGACTTGCCGCCAAGACGCTCGGTGGCCTCGCGCGCCGCCTCAGGCGTGTCGATGACTTCACCGGCCAGCACCGGTACACCGTGCTTGGCGAAGAGGTCCCTCGCCTGGTACTCGAACAGGTCCACGCGCGTCCGTCCCTTTTCTGATGATCGCGGTTCGTTGTCTGCGTGGGCGTGCCGCGAAGGGCAACGTGACTGCGCTGTCACAAGGGAGGCGTACACGGTGTCCGTGGACGCGGCATGTCCGTCTCGCAGGTTATCCCCGCAGGCCGTGGGTCCCTAAATCGCAGATCACACCGGAGCGGTGATACGAGTCACAGATCGTAGGGGTCCCGGGGCGGTCCGTAGGGGGCCCCTAGGGTGGCTCCGGGGCCCTGACACAGGTGGGAACAGGGGTGTACGGGCCTCACGGCGCGCCAGGATGCGAGGTGAGGGGCCTGCGGACCCGGATGTGATATGGGCCTCAGTGCGCCCGGACACGCCCGCTCGGGTGGTGGATCGGCTACGGATTCCGTAGCGCCTCCGCCGCGTCCGGGACGGGCAGCGGCCGCTTCTCGATCGCCGCCGCCATCACCTCGGGGAAGAGGTCCGGGGTGCAGGCGAAGGCGGGGGCGCCGAGCGCGGCGAGGGCCGCGGCGTGCTCGCGGTCGTAGGCGGGGGCTCCCTCGTCGGAGAGCGCGAGGAGGGCGACGAACTGCACGCCGGACGCCTTCATGGCCGCGACCCGCTTCAGCATCTCGTCGCGTATGCCCCCCTCGTAGAGGTCGCTGATGAGGACGACGACGGTGTCGGCCGGCCGGGTGATCTGGGACTGGCAGTAGGCGAGGGCCCGGTTGATGTCGGTGCCGCCGCCGAGCTGGGTGCCGAAGAGCACGTCGACCGGGTCGTCGAGCTGGTCGGTCAGATCGACGACCGCCGTGTCGAAGACGACGAGCCGGGTCGCGATCGACCGCATGGAGGCGAGGACGGCGCCGAACACGGAGGCGTAGACGACGGAGGCCGCCATCGAGCCGGACTGGTCGATGCAGAGGACCACGTCCTTCTTGACCGACTGCGCCGCCCGGCCGTAGCCGATGAGCCGCTCGGGGACGACCGTGCGGTACTCGGGCAGATAGTTCTTGAGGTTGGCGCGGATCGTGCGGTCCCAGTCGATGTCCCGGTGCCGGGGGCGGCTGATGCGGGCCGAGCGGTCGAGCGCGCCGGTGAGGGTGGCCCGGGTGCGGGTGGCGAGGCGCTTCTCGAGGTCGTCGACGACCTTGCGTACGACCGCCCGGGCCGTCTCCTTGGTCGTCTCGGGCATCACCTTGTTGAGGGAGAGGAGTGTGCCGACGAGGTGGACGTCGGCCTCGACGGCCTCCAGCATCTCGGGCTCCAGGAGCAGGGTGGAGAGCCCGAGCCGGTCGATGGCGTCGCGCTGCATGACCTGGACGACGGAGCTGGGGAAGTACGTCCTGATGTCGCCGAGCCAGCGGGCGACGGAGGGCGCGGAGGCGCCGAGACCGGCGGACCTGTCGCGCCCGGTGCCGCTCTCCCCCGGCTTCCTCGCCCCTCCTCCGTAGAGCGCGGTCAGGGCGCCGTCCATGGCGGCGTCCGTGCCGGTGAGGGAGCAGCCGGTGCCGTCCGCCTCGCCGCCGCCGAGGACCATGCGCCAGCGGCGCAGCCGCTCGTCGTGCCCCGTGCCGTCGATCGTGCCGGTCATCGGTCCACCCCCACCATGTCGATGTCTCCCAGGATCAGCGTGAGCACCGGCAGGACTCCGTCGGCCCGCTCCTCGTCGAGGCCGGTACCGAATCCGGGCAGGCCGGCCTCCGCACGGTCGGCGGTGGCGGACGGGCCGCGGGCGACCAGCTCGCCCAGCGTGCGGCGCACGCCCGGCTCGTACGCCGAGAACGTGCGGCGCAGCAGCGGCAGGACATCGGTGAAGGCGTCCGCCGTGACGCCCGTCAGCCAGGTGTCGACCAGCGCGAGCAGCCGTTCGTCGTGGACGAGGAGCATGCCTCCGCCGGAGGCGCCGCCGACGAAGCCCTCGATCCAGGCGGCGGCGTCGGCGGGCGGGGTCCCGGGCGACAGGGCGAGGCTCATCAGCCGCGCGGCCTCGTCCTCGTCCAGGCCGCCCTCGTCGAGGAGCAGTCGGGCGGCCCGGCCCCGGATGGTGCCCGGCACGCTGTCGCGTGCGGCGAGCCCGCGCAGGACGCCGGCCCATCTTCCGGTCAGCCCCGCGTTGTCGGTGAGCAGCTGGAGCGCGCCGTGGACGCCGTCGAGATGGCCGCGCATCTCGACGGCGGCGTCGGTGTCGAGCCCGGTGCAGGCGGGCGGCAGGCCGACGCAGATCCGTTCGGCGAGCCCGGCCGCGACCTCGCCGAGCGCGGCGGTGTCGGTGGCACGTACGTCTCCGTAGCGCAGGGAGCGGGCGAGCGCGGGGAGGGCCTGGGCCAGGTGGGCGACGTCGGTGTCGAGCGCGGCGCGGTCGGCGAGGGCTGTCATGACGACGGGCAGGGCGCCGCCGAGTCCGCCGAGCAGGCACTGCTCGGCGAGCGCGGTGACGTCGGCGAGCGCGGTGGCCTCCAGGGCGCGGGCCTCGGCCTTGGCGGTCGCGGCGGATTCGACGGTGGTGCCCCAGACGCCGGCCTCGGCGACGCGGACGTGCAGCTCGGGCTCCCAGCGCAGCCGCCAGCTCTCCCGGAAGGTGCCGGTGCTGCCGCGTCCGGCGATGGGGGTGCCCCAGCCGATGCCGAGCAGGCCGAGCCGGTGCAGCAGGCGGCTGCGTGCCGCGTCGTTCTCCTTGCGCAGATCGAGCTCCAGCTCCCGCTCCTGCGCCTCGGGTCTGAGGCGCAGGCTCCGCTGGAGCCGGGCGAGGTCGCGCTGGAGGGGTACGGCGGGGGCGGCGGCCGGGACCTCGCCGAGGACGTCGCCGACGACGAGGCGGTCCCGCACGAGGTCGAGCCGGATGTCGGAGCCGTCGCACATCACGGCCCGTACGGCGTCGGTGGTCTCGCCGAGCCCGGCCAGCGGCCTGCCGCGCATCGCCGCGAGGGTCTCCGCGAGCCGCACGGCCTCGATGACATGGGCGGAGGAGACCATCGCGTCCTCCGCCCTGAGGAGGCCCGCGACCTTCGTCATCCAGCGCTCGATAGGGCGGTCGGGGGCGTCGAAGAGGTGTCCGTACCAGCCGGGGGCGTCGATGCCGGCGCCGTATCCGGAGCGGCGGGCGAGGCGGCGGTGGGTCCAGGGCACCCACGTCATCTCGGTCTTCACCTTGGGCAGGCCCTTGAGCAGGGCGCGGTCGGCGGTGGCGGTCGTCCTCCGGATCAGCGCGGGCACGTGCCAGGCGCCGCAGACGACGGCCACGTCGTCGCCGAACTCCTTGCGGGCGGCGCGGAGCTGGATCCGCATGTACGCCTCGCGGACCAGGTCGCGGGCGTGACCGCCGTGACCGTACGTCTCGCGCAGGGCGCCCATGGCGTCGGCGAGCGCCTCGAAGGGGGTGACGGGGTCGGCGGCGCCGCGCAGCTCGACCACGTCCTCCCACCAGCGCTCGGGGTCGGCGTAGCCGGCGGCGCGCGCGAGCTCGGCGATCGGGTCGATCCGCACTCCCTGGTCGGCCTCGTCCTCCTCGCCGTCGCCCCAGGTGGGGTCGGTGGCGGCGAGGGTGTGGGCGGCGGGGAGGTCGATGAAGCGGACGGCGGCGCCGTGGGCGAGGGCCCAGCGGATCGCCACCCACTCGGGCGAGAACTCGGCGAAGGGCCAGAACGCGGCCCGGCCGGGGTCGTCCACGGCGTGGGCGAGCAGTGCGACCGGCGGTCGCATCCCGTCGTCGGCGGCGAGCGGGAGAAGGGCGTCGGCCTCCGGGGGGCCCTCGATCAGCACGACCGCAGGCTGCCGCGCCTCCAGCGCCCCCCGCACGGCCCGGGCGGACCCGGGCCCGTGATGCCGCACCCCGAGGTAGAGCGGCCCGGACGCCCGGACGGCGGGCCCGGCCGCGCCGGAGGGCGCCGCCACGGAGGGTGCGGCTCCGGCAGCCGCCACAGCCGTGGTGGTCGTGGGCGTCGGCGTGGGTGCCCCGACCTCCTGAGGCGCCCCCACGCCGGCCCCCTGAGGTGTCGTCACCCTCACCGGTGCGACCTCCGCCTGAGGCGCTGTCATGCGCTCACCTCGCGGCAGGCGCGGTAGAAGTCCTTCCAGCCGTCTCTCTCCCGGACGACCGTCTCCAGGTACTCCTGCCAGATGACGCGGTCGGCGGCCGGGTCGCGGACGACCGCGCCGAGGATGCCTGCGGCGACGTCGGCGGGGCGCAGCACGCCGTCGCCGAAGTGGGCGGAGAGCGCGAGGCCGCCGGTGACGACGGAGATGGCCTCGGCCGTGGACAGCGTCCCCGAAGGGGACTTGAGCTTGGTACGGCCGTCGGTGGTGACCCCGTCGCGCAGCTCGCGGAAGACGGTGACGACCCGCCGGATCTCCTCGACGCCCTCGGGCACGGCCGGCAGGTCGAGCGAGCGGCCGAGCTGGTCGACGCGGCGCGCGACGATGTCGACCTCCGCCTCGGGGGTGGCGGGCAGCGGCAGCACCACGGTGTTGAAGCGGCGGCGCAGCGCGCTGGAGAGGTCGTTGACCCCGCGGTCCCGGTCGTTGGCGGTGGCGATGAGGTTGAAGCCCCGTACCGCCTGGACCTCCTGACCCAGCTCCGGCACGGGCAGGGTCTTCTCGGACAGGATCGTGATGAGTGTGTCCTGCACGTCGGCGGGGATGCGGGTGAGTTCCTCGACGCGGGCGGTCAGCCCTTCGGACATGGCGCGCATGACAGGGCTGGGCACGAGCGCGTCCCGACTGGGGCCGTGGGCGAGCAGCTTGGCGTAGTTCCAGCCGTACCGGATCGCCTCCTCGGGCGTCCCGGCGGTGCCCTGGACCAGCAGCGTCGAGTCACCGCTGACGGCGGCGGCGAGGTGCTCGGAGACCCAGGTCTTGGCGGTGCCGGGCACGCCGAGCAGCAGCAGCGCCCGGTCGGTGGCGAGTGTGGTGACGGCGACCTCGACGATGCGGCGCGGCCCGACGTACTTCGGTGTGATCACCGTTCCGTCCGGGAGCGTCCCACCGAGGAGATAGGTGGCGACGGCCCACGGCGAGAGCTGCCAACGGGCGGGCCGCGGACGGTCGGCGGCGGCGGCGAGCGCCTTGAGCTCGTCCGCGAAGGCGTGTTCGGCGTGCGGGCGCAGGACTTCGGAACCGAGGCCTGCCGCGGCCGGGACGGCGCCCGCCCCGGTGTCGCTACCGGCACCGGGCACGGCGCTCGCGATGGTTTCGGACACGGTCATGGATCCCCCTCCAGATCGTTCGACCTGATGTGGGATCCACCGTGCACCATGCCACTGACAGTCGGCCGTCGCCGCAGGTCAGAGGCTGAATCAGGATGCGCTCGGGGCGTCAGCCGGCGATCGGGGAGACCGCGACGCAGCCCCCGGTCATCGCCTCCTCGCCCTTCGCCTCCTTGATGACCTTGCCCTCGTGGATGACCTTGCAGGTGAGGTCGGCCGGGGTGAGCGAGATCGGCATGACGGCCGGCGGCATGATGCCCTTCAGCGTCACCGTCTTCTTCCACGGCGTGGTCGGCTTCGTCTCCTTCTCGAGCTTCGGCTCCATGGCCGTGCCACTGCCGCCGTGGTAGTCGATCGTCTCGATGCCCTTCCCCGTGACCTCGTACGTGACCTCGTAGGTGTCGTTCACGGCCTTGTCGACCTGGTCGGCGGCCTTGTCGGCGGCGGAGCAGGCGCCGAGACCGAACGCGAGGCCGGTGACGGCGAGCGACGCGACGGCGGTGCGGATGGTGCGCTTCATGAGGGATCCCCCTGGTGCGATGGTCGGTGGCAGGCCTCGGCAGAAAACCGTAAAGGACTGGCAAAGTCAAATACCTGGCGATGCGCGTCCGGAGCCGTTGGAGCAGGTCAAGTCCATTGTCAGTGGCGCCCCCTACCGTCGAGGGCATGAAGACACAGGGGGTGCGCTGGACGGCGGATCAGGTGCTGGCACTGGCTCCTGACGACGCCTCGCGCAGAGCGGGAAGCAAGCTCGGCACGGCCGGACCCTGGTCCGGTACGGGCAGCGCGGGCGACGGGGCCGTGTGGGGCCTGTGCAAGGGCAGCGGCAGCAAGCCGTACCGGACGGTCGTCGACACCACGGGCCCGGCCAGTTCGTGCAGTTGCCCCAGCCGGAAGTTCCCGTGCAAGCACGCGCTGGGGCTGCTGCTCCTGTGGGCGACGGACACGGCGGCCGTCGCGGACGCCGACGTACCCGACTGGGCATCCGGGTGGCTGGAGGGCAGACGCGAGCGCGCCGCCGTCCGCGCGAAGGGCGCGGAGGGTGCGGGTCCGGCCGTCACCGCCGACCCCGAGGCCGCGCGCCGCAGAGCGGAGCGGCGGTCGGCCCGGATCACCTCGGGCGCCGAGGAGCTGGAGCAGCGGCTCGCCGATCTGCTGCGCGGCGGCCTGGCCTCGGCCGAGCAGTCCGGTTACGGCCTGTGGGAGGAGACCGCGGCCCGCATGGTCGACGCCCAGGCGCCGGGACTCGCGGGCCGTGTAAGGGAGTTGGGTGCCATACCGGGGTCGGGTCCCGGCTGGCCGGTCCGGCTCCTGGAGGAGTGCGCGCTGACCCATCTCCTCGACCGGGCCTGGCTCTCCGTGGACCGGCTCCCCGGCCCCCTCGCGGCGACGGTACGGACCCGGGTGGGCCTGACCGCCCCCGCCGAGGGCCCCTCGGTGCGGGACCGTTGGCTCGTCCTCGCCCAGTACGACAGCGGAGACGGCAAGCTGACGACGCGTCGCATCTGGCTGCACGGCCGCGACACCGGGCGCACGGCCCTGCTGCTCTCCTTCGGAGCGGTGGGTCGCGCACCCCGACTGGCGCTTCCGGTAGGCGTGGTGATCGACGCCGCGCTCGTCCCGCACGCGGGCGCGGGGGCGCTCAGGGCCGAGCTGGGAGAGCAGTTCGCCGCTCCGGCCCCGCTCGACGCCCCGCCCCGCGGCGGCACCGTCGGCGACGCGCTCACGGCCTACGGCCACGCCCTGCGGGAGGACCCCTGGCTGGACTCCTGGCCGGTGACGCTCTCCGACGTCGTACCGATACCGACGGACCACGGCTGGCAGCTCGCCGACGCGGCCCCGGCCGCGGACGGCGGCGCGGCGCTGCCCCTCAGCGGACCCGCGCTCGGGCGGCCCGGCCTGTGGCGGCTCGCCGCGCTCTCCGGGGGCGGCCCGGTGACCGTCTTCGGCGAGTGCGGACACCGCGGGTTCACGCCGCTCGCCGCCTGGTCGGCCGACGCCCCCGGCGAGACGGTCCCGCTGCACTGACTCCGTACGCCCGACTCGTCACGCGCGCCCCCGTACGACTGCCCTGGTACGACCGCCCCCGTACGCCCCGACTCCGTACAGCCGACTCGACAAACCCGACGCCGTACGACCGGCTCCATACACCCGACGCCGTACGACCGCCCGACGACAGCCTGGAGGATCCATGGACGCCTGGGAAGAACTCGTCACCTCGGCGCTGCTCGGCACGGATCGCCGGCCGCCCGCGCTCCCCGCGACGGCGGCCGGTGGCGCGCCTGTCGCCCTGCTCGACGCCGCCGCGCTGCACACCGTGCGACGCAGGGCGGGCCTGCGGCCCGGGCCCGCCGCTCCGGCGCCCGAGCCCGCGCCGGAGGACCACCGCCGCCCCCTGCCCGACGCCGCGCGCCGCCGACTCGGCCAGTTGCTCGCGGGCCGTGCCGCCCCCGCCCCGTCCGGCGGGCGGCGCGGGGCGGCGCCCGACCTCGCCGAGCTGCTCCCCCAGTGGCTCGCCGCCGCCAACGAACACGGCTACAGGGCACCTGCCTCCGCCCTGCCCGCTCTTCTCGACGCCGCCCGCGCCCGTACGGATCTACGGCCCCAGGCGCTGACCCTCGCCGGGCCGCGCGGACTCTGGCTGGCCCGGCTCAACCCGGACTGGAAGTTCGCCCTGCGCGGCGCGGGAGGCAGCACCACCCTCCCCGACGCCCGGGACCGCGAGGCGGTCGAGGCCCTCTGGGAGGAGGGCCTGTTCGCCGAGCGGGTCGCGCTGCTCGCCTCCGTACGGACCGAGGATCCGGCCGCCGGCCTGGCCCTCCTGCGTTCCACCTGGACGGCGGAGCGTGCCGAGGACCGGCTGATGTTCCTCGATTCCCTGCGGGCCGGGCTCTCCGGCGCGGACGAGGAGTTTCTGGAGGAGGCCCTGTCCGACCGCAGTCGTAACGTGCGGTCCACCGCCGCCGAACTGCTCTCCGCCCTGCCCTCGTCGGCCCTCGCCGACCGGATGGCGGACCGCGCGTCGTCCTGCGTCTCCCTGGACCGTACGGCGGGGCGCGCGACGATCGTCGTGGAGGCGCCGCACGAGTGCGACGCCGGGATGCAGCGGGACGGAGTCGTCGCCGTCCCGCCGACGGGCCGGGGCGAGCGGTCCTGGTGGCTGGGCCGGATCGTCGAGTCGGCGCCGCTGGCCTGCTGGCCGGAGCGGCTCGGAGGGCGTACGCCCGAGGAGATCGTCGCGCTGCCGGTCATGGACGACTGGGCGGCCGAGCTGCATGCGGCGTGGTGCCGGGCAGCCGTCCGCCAGCGGGACGCCGACTGGTCGCGGGCGCTGCTCGGCGCCCCGTCCGCCCCGCCGGCGACCGGCCCGGGCACGTCATCCCTGGCGGAACGGGCGAAGCTGCTCTCGATCCTCCCGCACGAGGAGCGGGCCCGCTGGGTCGCCTCGTTCATCGCGGCCCACGGCCTCTCGGAGGCCTTCCAGCTCCTCGGCGTCTGCACGGTGCCCTGGTCGGATCCGCTGGGCGGGGCGGTGATCGACGCCCTGGACATCGCCCGGGACGCGGGCAGCTACCCCTGGAGCTTCAGCGGGGTGATGGGCCTCGCCGAACGCTGCCTCTCGCCCGACGCGGCCAACCAGCTGGAGTCCCTGACCGCCCTCACGACGGACCCGGAGGACGCGTCCCCGGGCGCCGGCGGGTACTGGTCGGAGGCGTTCCAGCGCCTGGTGTCCACCCTCCGCCTGCGGGCGCAGATGCAGACGGAGCTGACGGAGCCGACGCCGTAGCGGACGGCAGCCGACACCCCACCGGGGTAGCCGAAAGGGAGCGCGGCCGGCGCCCCGGCGGGCGGCGGACTGGGCCGTTCGGGTGATAGAGCGTCACAGTTTCCCGGCGCTTCCCGGCGCCTCGGCGGCCCGCGTCAGGGCCCGCCGTGCGCTCAGCCCCGCCCCACCACCCCGGGGGTTACGCGGCGACGCGGACGTTCGCGTTGACCCACTCCACGATGGACGCCGTCGTCGCGCCCGGCGTGAAGATCTCCGCCACACCCTTCTCCTTCAGCGGCGCGATGTCGGCGTCCGGGATGATGCCGCCGCCGAAGACCTTGATGTCCTCCGCGTCGCGCTCCTTCAGAAGCTCCAGGACCTTCACGAACAGCGTGTTGTGGGCGCCCGAGAGGATCGACAGGCCGATCGCGTCGGCGTCCTCCTGGATCGCCGTGTCCACGATCTGCTCCGGCGTCTGGTGCAGACCCGTGTAGATGACCTCCATGCCGGCGTCGCGCAGTGCCCGCGCGATCACCTTGGCCCCGCGATCGTGGCCGTCGAGACCCGGCTTGGCCACCACCACGCGGATCGGACCGGTCACACCCATCACTGCCTCCACATGCGACCCCCGCGCCTGATTGCCGGGGAGGTGAACGAACGTTATCGCCAGCATCCCGCACGCCGCTGTTTCGCGGTGGGCACCGAGGGGGAAATCACACGGTGGGACATTGTTCGCCTGCGCCGGACCCCCGGGCCCTCCTCCTGGGCCCACCAGCCGCAAGGGTCGTGCGCAAGGGAGCCGCAACGGGGTAGCCGTACGTCCGGGCCGTCAGCCGGCGGCCCGGACGTACGGCTCACCGGACTACCGTTCGGCGCCCGCGTGCCGCTCGGAGGTCGCCGATGGAGCTCACCCGGCTCACCAAGGTCACCACTGCACTGAAGGCCAACGCCCTCGAGCTGGCGATCCTCACCGGCCATCTGCTCCTCTACCCCTCCGGCATCGTCTCCGAGCGCCCCGAGGCCGCCCCCGACCCCGACGCCGCGCCGGGGACCCGCGCCGGGACGGGGCGCCCCGTGGTCCTCCTCCACGGCTTCGTGGACAACCGCAGCGTCTTCGTCCTGCTGCGCCGCTCCCTGGTCCGGCACGGCCGTCACCCGGTCGAGTCTTTCAACTACTCTCCGCTCACCTGCGACCTGCGCGCCGCCGCCGAGCTCCTCGGCCGCCATGTCGAGGAGGTCTGCACCCGCACCGGCCACCACGAGGTGGACATCGTCGGGCACAGCCTGGGCGGGCTCATCGCCCGTTATTACGTACAGCGCCTGGGCGGTGACGCGCGGGTGCGCACGCTGGTCATGCTCGGCACCCCGCACTCCGGGACGACCGCCGTCCCGTGGGCGGGCGCCCACCCCCTGGTCCGCCAGATGCGCCCCGGCTCCGACGTCCTGCAGGAACTCGCCGAGCCCGCGCAGGGGTGCCGGACGCGCTGCGTCAGCTTCTGGAGCGATCTGGACCAGGTGATGGTCCCGGTGGAGACGGCGCGCCTCGACCACCCCGATCTACGGGTGCACAACGTTCAGGTCAGCGGGATCGGCCATCTCGCCCTGCCGGTGCATCCGGCCGTCGCGGCGGGGATCTGCGAGGCGCTGGACATCGACGAGCCCGACACCGCACCGGAAGCCGAACCGGGGGCCGCGTCCGTAGCCTGAACCGGCCCGGCGCCCCGGCATGACGTCAGGACGTCTGACGCCCCATCAGAAGGTGTCTGTTCTTCGAACGTTCCTCGAACACAAGCCAAAGCTCTGTCCCGGGGCCGCCGAAACACGGCCGATTGCCCGTTTCCTGTGGAACCAAAACCCTAGGAAGATTGTCGGTCGCGTATACCGCCGGGTACAGTCGCGCCACTGCTTTACCCCGGGACACCCTCGACGGGCCCGCCCCGGACTGGTCCTGCCGCCGAGGCGAGAGAGAAGTTGGTGAACGACCAGCACCCCCACGCCGGGTACGTCGGAGACGACGCCCACAGCACCGGCAGCTTCGCCACGGACCCGCTCTTCGGCGCCCTCCCGGGCGGCTACGACGCCGGTCACAGCGGTCAGTACGACACCACGCAGTGGAGCGGCAGCCACCAGTGGGAGACCGGCGCGTACGAGACCACCGGTCAGTACGACACGACCGGGCAGTACGGCACCGGCGTCCAGTACGACACCACCGGACAGTGGGACGCCTCCGCCTGGAACGAGGCCCAGCAGACGGGTCAGTACGAGACCGCGCACTTCGCCTCGTACGACACCACCGGCCAGTGGACGACCCCCGCCTTCGAGACGGGTACGTACGACGCCACGGCCTGGAACTACGCCGCGCCGCAGCAGGACGTCCTGGTCGCCGAGCCCGTGGTTCCGCAGCAGTACACCCCTGAGTACGAGTTCGTCCCCGCGCCCGAGCCGCAGGCCGAGCAGACGGACACATACGAAACCCCGTACGAGGACACGAACGAGCAGCCCTACGAGGCTCCGTACGAAGCGCCCTACGAGGACACGTACGAGTACGACTACGAGCCCCCCGCGGAGTCCGGGGAACCGGCCGCCGAGCTCCTCGACGAGTCTCCGGCCGTCCCGGAACCCGCCGCCGCCCCCGTCGGCCGCCCTGTGCGCCGCTCCTCCGGTGGCAGCCGAGGCCGTCGCCGTACGCCCGCCAAGCGCTCCGCGCTCCTGACCGTCGCCGTTCCCTCCGCCTGCGTCATGGGCGTTGCCGGGATCGCCGCCGCCTCCGTCGGCGGGCTCACGGACCCGGGCGCCGACAAGAAGGACGACACGACGGCGCTCGCCGCCGCCGATCCCTCCTCGGTCAAGCCGGTCGCCGCCAACAACAAGCTCGACACCCAGCTCGCGGCGCTCAGCGCCGACGCCCGCGACTTCGGCGACCGCGCCAGCCGCACCCAGGAGCGCATCGACCTCAAGGCGCGCCAGGAGGCGGAGAAGAAGAAGCGCGAGGAGGAGGCGGCCCGCAAGGAGGCGATGCGCCCCAAGTTCGCGCTCCCGGTGAAGCTGCACCAGCTCAGCGCGAGCTACGGCCAGGCGGGCGTCAACTGGATGTCCGTGCACACCGGCATCGACTTCCCCGTGCAGTACGGCA
Organism: Streptomyces sp. NPDC012508; assembly: GCF_042902595.1. NCBI lineage: Bacteria > Bacillati > Actinomycetota > Actinomycetes > Kitasatosporales > Streptomycetaceae > Streptomyces > Streptomyces sp. NPDC012508. The sequence goes on along the minus strand of NZ_JBIBEO010000003.1, from coordinate 316,283 downwards.
CGAAGGTGATGGCCGCGACCGACGGCACCGTCCGCACCCAGTGGAACAGCGCCTACGGCAATATGGCGATCGTGACCGCCCCGGACGGCACCGAGACCTGGTACTGCCACCTGAGCAGCACCAAGATCCGCTCGGGCAAGGTCAAGGCCGGCGACGTCATCGCGTACTCCGGCAACTCGGGCAACTCCACCGGTCCGCACCTCCACTTCGAGGTCCGGCCGGGTGGCGGGGCCGCGATCGACCCGGAGGCATGGCTGCGCAGTCACGGCCTCAACCCGACCGGCTGACGATTCCGTACGGACGTACGCGAGAGGGGCCCCGGCCGAAGCCGGGGCCCCTCTCGCGTACGTACCGCTACAGCTTCTCGACCGGCGCGTACCGCAGCAGCAGCCTCTTGGGCTTCTCGTCACCGAAGTCGATCGTCGCCTGCGCGTCGGCTCCCGCGCCCGTCACCTGCATGACCGTGCCGAGGCCGAACTGGTCGTGCGTGACCCGGTCGCCGACCTGGAGCGTGATCACCGGCTTGTCGGTGGTCCGGCGGGTGGCGAAGCCCGAGGGGCCCGAGCGCGCGCGGGAGGAGGAGAGCGAGGAGGTGATCCCCGAGGTCGGCCCGGCGGGCTTGACCATGGGACCGGTCCGCTTCCACTCCAGATACGTCGCCGGGATCTCCTCCAGGAAGCGCGAGGCCGGGTTGTACGAGGGCTGGCCCCACGCGCTGCGCATCGAGGAGCGGGTCAGATACAGCCGCTCGCGGGCGCGGGTGATGCCCACGTACGCGAGGCGCCGCTCCTCCTCGAGCTCCTTGGCCTGGCCGAGCGCGCGCATGTGCGGGAAGACGCCGTCCTCCATGCCGGTCAGGAACACCACCGGGAATTCGAGGCCCTTGGCGGTGTGCAGCGTCATCAGCGTGATGACGCCGGAGCCCTCCTCGTCCTCGTCGGGGATCTGGTCGGAGTCGGCGACGAGCGCGACCTTCTCCAGGAACTCGGCCAGGGTGCCGGTCCCCTCCTCGCCCTGCTCCTGCTCGAACTCCAGGGCCACGGCCGCCAGTTCCTGGAGGTTCTCGATCCGGGTCTCGTCCTGCGGGTCGGTGGAGGCCTGCAGCTCGGCGAGGTATCCGGTCCGCTCCAGGACGGCTTCGAGGACGACGGCGGGGCCGGCGCCGGAGTCGACGACCGTGCGCAGCTCCTCCATGAGGGCGTTGAAGCGCTTCACCGCGTTCGCGGACCGCGCCGCCATGCCGTACGCCTCGTCGACCCGCTTCAGCGCCTGCGGGAAGGTGATCTTCTCCCGGAGGGAGAGGGCGTCGATCATCGCCTCGGCGCGCTCGCCGATACCGCGCTTGGGCACGTTCAGAATGCGGCGCAGCGGGACGTTGTCCTCGGGGTTGGCGAGGACGCGCAGGTAGGCGAGGACGTCGCGGACCTCCTTGCGCTCGTAGAAGCGCACGCCGCCGACGACCTTGTAGGGCAGGCCGACGCGGATGAAGATCTCTTCGAAGACCCGGGACTGGGCGTTGGTCCGGTAGAAGACGGCGACGTCGCCGGCCTTTGCGTCGCCCGCGTCCGTGAGCCGGTCGATCTCGTCGGCGACGAACTGGGCCTCGTCGTGCTCGGTGTCGGCGACATAGCCGGTGATCTGCGCCCCGGCGCCCGCGTTGGTCCACAGGTTCTTGGGGCGGCGGGACTCGTTGCGCTCGATGACGGCGTTGGCGGCGGAGAGGATCGTCTGCGTGGAGCGGTAGTTCTGCTCGAGCAGGATCGTCGTCGCGTTCGGGTAGTCCTCCTCGAACTGGAGGATGTTGCGGATGGTCGCGCCGCGGAAGGCGTAGATCGACTGGTCCGCGTCACCGACGACGCACAGCTCCGCCGGGTCCAGGTCCTCGTAACCGGTGCCGACGAGCTCTCGTACGAGGGTGTACTGGGCGTGGTTGGTGTCCTGGTACTCGTCGACGAGGACGTGGCGGAAGCGGCGGCGGTAGTGCTCGGCGACGTCCGGGAACGCCTGGAGCAGGTGGACCGTCGTCATGATGATGTCGTCGAAGTCCAGGGCGTTGGCCTCGCGCAGCCGTGCCTGGTACATCCGGTACGCCTCGGCGAGCGTCTTCTCGAAGCCGTCGACGGCCTGGTCGGCGAAGGTCTCCTCGTCGATCAGCTCGTTCTTCAGGTTCGAGATCTTGGCGCTGAAGGACTTCGGCGGGAACTTCTTCGGGTCGAGGTCCAGGTCGCGGCAGACCAGCGCCATCAGGCGCTTGGAGTCGGCGGCGTCGTAGATCGAGAAGGAGGACGTGAAGCCGAGCTTCTTGCTCTCGCGGCGCAGGATGCGGACGCAGGCGCTGTGGAACGTCATGACCCACATGGCGTTGGCGCGCGGGCCGACGAGGTGCTCGACGCGCTCCTTCATCTCACCGGCGGCCTTGTTGGTGAAGGTGATCGCCAGTATCTGGCCGGGGTGGACGTGCCGGGTGCCCAGGAGGTGGGCGATGCGGTGGGTGAGCACCCGGGTCTTGCCGGAGCCGGCGCCCGCGACGATGAGCAGCGGGGTGTCGGTGTGGACGACGGCGGCGCGCTGCTGTTCGTTCAGCCCGTCCAGGAGCGCGGCGGGGTCCACGACGGGGCGGGCGGCTCCGTCGCGGTAGTACCCGTCCCGGGCCGGAGGCGCGTCGAAGCGCCCCTCGAAGAGGTCGTGCGGGACCTCGTCCGCGGCCGGGGCGCCGTGGGCGTGGTGCTCGTCGTCCTCGGGCGGGGGCGGGGGCTCCTCCGAGGAGTGGTTCTGGAGGCTCGCCAGGAAGCTGTCGTCAAAGAGGCTGCTCATCGCCTAACGAGTCTAGGCCGCCGCACCGACAGCGAGTCCCCACCTCCCGAAGTGACAGAAATATCACGGAGGGTGACAGTCCGCTTCAGGTCACGGAAATGTATCGGGCATATCGAACATCGGCCTTCACAGCACCCTCACCGGTTGGCTAGCGTGCTCGCCCAGGCAGCCCGTCCGCTCCGACGGCGAAACGCGCCGAGCGGGCCGCTCACGCCGAAACCGGCCCTGCCCCACGGCAGTTGTCGCCGGTCGTTCCCCTCGGCGGCCACGGAAGGAGATGCCGGTCTTGGCGTCCCATCGCAAGCCGCGCAGCAACCGTTCGCACTCCCCCGCCGTCGGGGTCACGACGGCCGCACTCGCCGGGGTCACGCTGCTGACCACGCAGAGCGCCCAGGCGACACCCGCCGCCCCGTCGAAGCCGACGGTGGAGGAGATCCAGAAGAAGGTCGACGACCTCTACCGGCAGGCCGGCACGGCGACGCAGGAGTACAACCGGGCCAAGGAGGCCACCGACCAGCAGCGTCGCAAGGTCGACGGGCTCCTGGACGACGTGGCGAAGCGGACGCAGGAGATCAACGAGTCGCGGCGGGCACTCGGCTCGTACGCGGCAGCGCAGTACCGGGCGGGGGCCGTCGGCCCGACCGCCGCGCTGATCTTCGCGGACAGCCCGCAGTCTTACTTCGACCAGACCCACCTCATGGACCGGCTCACCGAGCGCCAGCGCAGCGCGGTGGACGAGTACGAGGGCAAGCGCGTCGAGGCGGCGAAGCAGCGCGCGAAGGCGACGAAGAGCCTGGAGACCCTCACCGAGTCGCAGGCGACGCTCCGTACGACCAAGCAGACCGTCCAGCGGAAGCTGGGCGAGGCGCGGACACTGCTGGCCCGGCTGACGGCCGAGGAGAAGGCGCGGCTCGCGGAGCTGGAGCGCAAGCGGGAGGCGGAGGCGCGGCGCAAGGCGGAGGCGCGGGCCAAGGCCGAGGCCGAGGCAAGGGCGGCGGCGGAGGAGGCCGAGCGGCGCAGGCAGGAGGAGGCGGCGAAGGAGCAGCAGCCCACGCAGCCGGCGCCCGGCGGATCGACCGGTGGCTCGGCCGGCTCGACGTACGCGGCGAAGGCGGAGAAGGCGATGGCCTTCGCCCGCGCCCAGATCGGCAAGCCGTACGTGTGGGGCGCGACCGGTCCGAGCTCGTACGACTGCTCGGGGCTCACCCAGGGCGCCTGGAAGGCGGCCGGCGTCGACCTGCCCCGTACCACCTGGGACCAGGTGGAGGTGGGCACCCGGGTCGCGACGGCCGATCTGCTCCCCGGGGACCTCGTCTTCTTCTACGACGACATCAGCCACGTCGGTCTCTACATCGGCGGCGGCAAGATGATCCACGCACCGAAGCCGGGCGCGAACGTCCGCGAGGAGTCGATCTACTACATGCCGATCTACGGCGGCGTCCGCCCGGCCTGAGCCGGTTCCGTCAGGTCCAGAGGGTCGCGATGAAGATGTTCGCGACCGTGAGGCCGCCGACGGCGCCGAAGAGGCCCTTGTCGACCGTCTCCTCGTCCCGCTTCACATAGACGAGGGCGAGGATGACGACGAGCACCGCCATCTTGATGCCGATCTTCACGTTGTTGACGCTCTGGTCGTCCGCCTGATTGAGGCCGACCAGGGCGATGCCGGTGACCAACATGGTGAGCGCGCCGTGGAGCATGGCGGGCGTGAAGCGGGCCGTACCCGCGCCCATCGCCTTCATCTGGGTGAGGAATCCGCCGAGCAGCGAGGCGATTCCGATGATGTGCAGGGCGACGAAGACATTGATGAGTACGTCCATGGGGCGGAGCCTAACCGGGGCCTTAGCACCCTCGTTCGGCCGGGTGCAGCTTGTCCGGCCCTTCGGTCATGCCCGCGCCGGAATGCGCCGCCCACCTGTCGCCGCGGCCGGAGAGGAACGGTCCCGAAGGGACAACTGGCGCCAATAACGGTCAAGGCCCCGCCGCCCCGTGACGGGCAGGTTTAGCGTCCTCCCCCAGGTGGCCGGCTTCCCACCACCGCCGGTCCTCCGGCGGCAGCCGGCCGCCCCCGCCGAGAATCCGGCGGTGGGCCGTCTCCCCTGTGCGGTCCATCGCCGGACCCGGTGGGCATCGACCCCCACAGGGAGAGGATGTGACCCGCCCTCGTGGCATCGCACCGGAAGCCCAGGAACTCCCCCCTCGGTGGCCAGGCGGTAAGGACCGCCGCCACGCTCGCCCTCGCCTCCGCGGCGACGGCGACCGTCTTCGAGGGGTCCGGGCACGCCGAGCCCCGGCTCACCGCCGCCCAGGTCAAGGCGAAGGTCGACCGGCTGTACCAGGAGGCCGAGGTGGCCACCGAGAGGTACAACGGCGCGAAGGAGAAGGCGGACGCGGCGCGGGACGCGCTCGACCGGCTGCGAGACGAGGCCGCCCGGAGGACCGACCGGCTCAACACCGCGCGCAACGGGCTCGGTTCGGTCGCCGCCGCCCAGTACCGTTCCGGCGGCCTCGACCCCGCCGTGCAGCTCGCGCTCACCTCCGACCCCGAGCAGTATCTGGAGCGCGCCGCGCTGGCCGAGAAGGCCGGTCAGCGGCAGGCGGCGACCGTCGCCTCGGTGCGGCGGGAGCTCGCCGGGATCAGACAGGTGCGGGCCGAGTCGGACGAGCGACTGACCCAGCTGCGCGGGCACGAGGCCGATCTGCGGCGCCAGAAGGCGGCCGTGCAGGGCAAGCTCGGCGAGGCGCGCTCGCTGCTGGCCCGGCTGACCGCCGAGGAGCGGGCGCGGTACGAGGCGGTGGCGGCCGGGTCCGGGCGGGGTGACACCGGCGGCTCCTCCACGGGGACGTCGGGCAGCCGGGCGGACCGGGCCTCGGGGGCGCGCGGTCCGGTCACGGCGCCGAGCAGCCGCGCCGCACAGGCGATCTCCTTCGCCCGGGCCCAGATCGGCAAGCCGTACGTGTGGGGCGCGACGGGGCCGTCGGCGTACGACTGCTCGGGGCTGACGCAGGCCGCCTGGCGCTCGGCCGGGGTGGCGCTGCCCCGGACGACGTACACGCAGATCAACGCCGGGCAGCGGGTCTCCCGCTCCGAACTGGCCCCGGGCGACCTGGTGTTCTTCTACTCGGGGATCAGCCATGTCGGGCTCTACATCGGCGGCGGACAGATGATCCACGCGCCCCGCCCTGGCGCGCCGGTGCGGGTCGCGCCGATCGACGAGATGCCCTTCGCGGGAGCGACGCGCGTGTCGTGAGGGCGCGCGCGGCCCGCGGCTCAGACCAGCCGGCGGGCCGTCGCCCAGCGGGTCAGCTCGTGCCGGTTGGACAGCTGCAGCTTGCGCAGCACCGCCGAGACATGCGACTCGACCGTCTTCACCGAGATGTAGAGCTGCTTGGCGATCTCCTTGTACGCGTATCCACGGGCGATCAGCCGGAGCACCTCGCGCTCGCGCTGGGTGAGCCGGTCGAGGTCCTCGTCCACCGGCGGGGCGTCGGTGGAGGCGAAGGCGTCCAGCACGAAGCCCGCCAGCCGGGGCGAGAACACGGCGTCGCCCTCCTGGACCCGGAAGATCGAGTCGACCAGATCGGTGCCCGTGATCGTCTTGGTGACATAGCCGCGGGCGCCGCCCCGGATCACCCCGATCACGTCCTCCGCGGCGTCCGAGACCGACAGGGCCAGGAACCGCACCGGGTTCTCGGGCGCCGTCATCAGGTTCGCGCAGCGGCGCAGCACCTCCACCCCGCCACCGCCCGGCAGGTGCACGTCGAGCAGGACGACCTCGGGGCGGGTCGCGGTGATCACCGTGACCGCCTGGTCGACATCGGCGGCCTCACCGACGACCTCGACGCCCGTGACGTCCGTCCGGCCGATCTCGGCCTGCACGCCCGTGCGGAACATCCGGTGGTCGTCGACGAGCACGACCCGCACCCGACGCTCCGTGGTCGGTGCCGCCGTCGTCCCGGTCCCGGTCTCGTCGCTCATCCGTCCGCCCTCTCCATCTCAAGCTCCACTTCGGTGCCCCCGTCCGGCACGGACCGCAACCGGGCCGAACCGCCGTTGCGCTGCATCCGGCCGATGATCGATTCTCGTACGCCCATCCGGTCGGCGGGCACCGCGTCGAGGTCGAAGCCGGGGCCGCGGTCCCGCACGGAGACGAACACCGTACGGCCCTCGACCTCCGCGTAGACCTGCACCGCCCCTCCCTCGCCACCGTACTTGGCGGCGTTGACCATCGCCTCGCGCGCGGCCTGCATCTGTGCGGCCAGTTTCTCGTCGAGCGGGCAGTCGCCCACGACCACGACCTCCAGCGGGACGCCGTGCTTGTCCTCGACCTCGGCGGCCGCCCGCTTCACGGCCTCGGCGAGCGTCTCGGGCTCCTCGCTCTCGTCCTTGCCCGTGCCCTCCGGCTTGTACAGCCAGTTCCGCAGCTCCCGCTCCTGCGCCCGGGCCAGCCGGCGCACCTCCCCCGGCTCGTCCGCGTTGCGCTGGATCAGCGTGAGCGTGTGCAGGACGGAGTCGTGGACATGGGCCGCGACCTCGGCGCGCTCCTGCGCGCGGATGCGCATGGTCCGCTCCTCGGAGAGGTCCTGCGACATCCGCACCAGCCACGGACCGGCGAGCAGCGCGATGCCGGTGAGCACGGCTATCGCGGCGGTGAGCGCCGTGCCCAGCTGGGCGGCGGATCCCCGGACCACCATGAAGACCGTCAGACCCATGCCGACGAGGGCGACGCCCGCGAACCCGCGGGCCAGTTGGAGGGTGCGCCGGCGGCGGCCCGGCTCGGTCCAGCTCGCGCGGCGGGCGTTGTCCGCCTGCCGCCAGACGAGGACGACGCCGACGCCGATGAGGAGCGTGGGCCAGACATAGCGGTCTGTCTGATTGCCCCAGTTGATGTTGCCCGCGAAGACCGCGGCGCCGATCCCCAGCGCGATCAGGGCGAAGACCTGGCCCCGGTCCGGCTTGCGCAGCCGGCGTCTTCCGTCGGCGGTGGTCTCGAAGACGGGGCGGGGCGCGCTCCGGCCGCCGACACCGAGCGGGACGACGATCCAGAACACCGCGTACAGGAGAGCGCCCAGACCGTCCGCGAGAAGCAGGGCCGCGAACAGGACGCGGACCCAGACCACGGGCAGTCCGAGATGACCCGCGAGGCCGCGCGCGACACCGCCGAGCCACCGTCCGTCGGCGCTGCGGTAGAGCTTGCGCACGGGCGGTTCGTCGGTCTCGGTGGCTTGGGCGGCTGCTGGCATGCACCGATCGTCACACGTGCGGCCGGGCGGGTACATCAGGGTCGATCCCTGAGATCGCCCCTAGGAAGCGGCCCCTGGGAACTTCTCGGGGTGGACCGCCCCCGGAATATCAGGGTCGGGCCAGGGTCGGCCCCGGTGCCGCGGCGGGACGGCGGCCGTCACCATGGACGCATGACGAGTTCGACGCCTTCTTCGCACGAGGCCCCGCCGCCGGCGGAGGCTCCCCCTGCCGCGCCCCTGCGCCGCTCGCGGCAGCACCGGGTCGTGGCCGGTGTGTGCGGTGGCCTCGGCCGGCACTTCGACCTCGATCCGGTGATCTTCCGTATCGCGATCGGCGTGCTGGCCGTGACCGGCGGTTTCGGACTGATCTTCTACGGCTTCGCGTGGCTGCTCCTGCCGCTCTCGGGCGAGGAGGAGAACGAGGGCCGCAGACTGCTCTCGGGCCGGGTCGACGGGGCCGCGCTCGCGGCCGTGCTGATGGCCCTGGTGGGATGCGGTGTCTTCCTGTCGATGCTGCGCAACGGCGGAATGCTCGCGTTCGCGATGATGCTGTCGATAGCGGTGTGCGGCGCGGCGGTCTGGTCCCGGCGGCGGGTGCAGGCCACCGCGGGCGACACCGAGAGCCGCATGGACGCGGCGACGGCGGCCGCGGTCGCGGAGGCACCGCCCGAGACGAAGGCACCCCCGCTCGTGGAGTTCCCCTCCTGGTGGAAGGACCCCATCGTCAAGGACGGCTCGACGGGCAAGGTCGCCATCGGCTACCTCTGGGGCCCGCACGGCGCGGGACCGGACGGCCGTCTCCGGAACGGGGAGATCCCGGTGCCCGGCAGCCAGTGGGGCTCGGACGGCCCGGCGGCCGGGCGTCGGCCGGAGGCGTCGGCGGTCGGGCGCGGGCCGCGCTCCATCGGCGGCCTGGTCTTCCTCCTCGCGCTGCTCGCGGGCGGACTCGGCACGGGGCTGTCCTGGGAGACGCATCCGTTCGGCACGAGCCTGCAGATCGGACTGGTCGCCGCCCTGGGGGTGTTCGGTCTCGGTCTGGTGATCAGCAGCTTCCTCGGCCGGACCGGGTTCGGCACGCTCTTCCTGACCGTGGTCACCGCGGGCCTGCTCGCGGTGGCGGCGGCGCTGCCCAAGGAGATCTCCACGGAGTGGGTCCGTACGACCTGGCGACCCGCGTCGGTCGCCACCGTGGAGCCCCGGTACGAACTGGGCACCGGCGTCGGCACGCTCGATCTGTCACGGCTCGCCGTCCCGGCGGGTACGACGGTCGACACCGAGGCCGAGGTCGGCGCCGGCAAGCTGGAGGTGATCGTGCCGAAGAACGTCACGGTGAAGCTGCGGGCCCAGGTGGGTCTGGGCGATCTGCAGCTGCCGCAGCAGCGCCCCGAGGACATCGACATCGCGCCCGACCGCGACGAGCGCCGGACGCTGCCCCCCGTCGAAGGCACCACGCCCGGGGGAACGGTCGACCTCTCGCTGGAGGTCGGTCTCGGACAGGTGGAGGTCATCCGTGCTGCTTCATGAGTTCCGGCCCGGCCGGCTGATCGTCGGCGCGACCGCCCTCGGCCTCGCCGTGCTGTACGCGGGGGACGCCGCGGAAGCCTGGGAGACGCCCTGGTACGAAGTGATCCCGATCCTCTTCGGCGGCCTGGCCCTGGCCGCCGTGGCGACCTGGATCGCCTACGGTGTGCGCCGCCGCCGCTCGGCGAGAACGGCGTCGAGCGAGAAGTACGCGGCGCCGGCGAGCACGAGCGGGAGCCAGGACATGAGATAGGCGAGGTCGTTACCGTAGTAGTACGGGTCGACCTGCCAGCTCACCGTCAGCCACAGGCTCAGGGAGATCAGCGCCCCGCCGAGCGCGGCCACCCGGGCGAACAGGCCCACCAGGGTGCCGATGCCGACGGCCAGTTCACCGAAGGCGATGGCGTAGCCGAAGCCGACGGGGCTCTTGAGCGCCAGGTCGACGAGGGCGGGGATGGCCGAGGTGTCCCGGACGCCGCGCATCATCTCGCCGATGGACCCGCTGCCGGTGTCGGACATGAAGGCGGAGTCGGTGAGCTTGTCGAGCCCGGCGTAGACGAAGGTGACGCCGAGGAAGATGCGCAGCGGCAGCAGCGCGTAGTGCGAGGCGGCCGCCTTCCAGGCTGTGAGCCCGCCGGACCGGCCGGACCCGCCGTGACCGCCGTGACCCCCGCGCCCGCCATGGCCACCGCCCGGCGCTCCGTACGGACGGGTCGAGCCCGTCGAGCCGGTCGGGCCGGAACCCCCGGGCGTCCCGGACGTTCCATTGCCGTGCTGTGCCATCGTCGGCCTGCCTCTCCACGCCACTGTCCGCGGAATCGATTGTCCCCGGACCCCCTCCCCGTGGATACGTGGAGGACACGCGGATGGTTCAGTCGACGACGTCGATCGTGACCCGGTTGGTCTCCACACCGGAGGCCGTCACCACCGACACCTCGACCCGTCCCGGCTCCACGTCGACCGGCAGCGGAACGGTCAGGACCGTGTCCGTGGGGTTGGCGAAGCCGCCCGGGACGGGGACCAGGGGGACGTGCGCGTGAACCGGACCGACGCGCACGACCAATCGGGTCAACGGGTCAGGTGCCGAGGCCCCGGCCGGGACGAAACCGGTCCCCCGGATCTCGATGTCGTCGCCGATGCGGATCGCGGCGTCCAGGTCGCCCGCCTCGCGGGACCGGACGACGGAGAGGATCGCGGGCCTGCCGCCCTCCGTGAACTTGGCCGCGAGGTACGCGGCCGCCGCCACGGCGACGAGGAGTACGAGGGACCACGGCACCTCGGGCAGCCGGTCGGGCGCGCGCCCCAGCCGCACGGCGGCGACGACGAGGACAGCGCCGGAGACCAGGACGTGGGCGACGTCGGTGAGGCAGGCGCGGCCGTTGTCGTCGCAGAGCAGATCGGCGGCGCGGGGCCGGTCGGCCCGGACCTTCTGCAGCCGCTGCCCCACGACGCGGGCCCACACGATCCGGCGGGCGGCGACGGCGACCGCCGCCGTCAGCGCGAAGACGGTCAGCAGCCCTGCGCCCTGGCGGATGCCGAGGCCGACCCGTTCGGCGCCGGTGACCAGGCGCAGCGCGAGGAAGAGCACGGTGTAGACGGCGAAGAGCAGCCAGCAGGCGGCTACCGCGCGGGAGGTGGAGAGCCGGTTGTCCTCCCCGATCAGCGGGGCGAGGACGCCGCCGCGGGCGCGATGGGCGTGCGCGGCGAGGGTGAGCGGGACGGCGAGGACGAGCGCGGCAACGAGTCCGGCCGTGCGCGATCCGGTCCATCCGGTGCCGAGCGCCGTGAGCGCCTGACCGAGGAGCAGGGCGAGGATCCCGCCCCAGACGGCGCCGAGCGTCGCGTACCGGACCCGGCGGAGCCAGGCGTCGCCCGCCGCGCGGCCGCGCGCCGCGACCGCGCGCGCGGACTGGGCGAGCGCGTCGGAGACCCACTGCCGCGAGGCACCCGGCGAGTGGGCGACGGCCGCGGGCACACCCTGGCCCGCCGCCAGCTCGTCCCGTCGGGCGAGGAAGGCGGCGACCGCTCGCCGGTGACCCGCGCGCCCGCCCTCCGCGCATCCCGCGTGGTCACCGCACTGTCTCGCCTCTTGCACCGCCACGGCGCCCACTTCCCGATCTACCCGTCAACTGACCGTTGAGTACTGGGAATTGTGTCGCACCCGAGAGCCTCCGGCCTGCTCCGTGCGCCCCGCGCGAGAGTGATTGAACCGTCATCACATTGACGTAAGGACAGTTAAAGACAGTTAAGGACAGTTAGGCCACCTTCTACGACAGCAGTCCGGGCTCGGCGCGGCTGATTCGGCGCCACAGCGGCTGGTAGTTGATCCAGGCGGCGAGGTCGGTGCCGAGCTGCTCGCGGGTGGCGACCGCGTCCCTGTGCCCGATCGGCACCGGCTTCCCCGCGGCCCGCGCGGTCAGCTGCACCCGGGCGCACCGTTCCATGGCGATGAACCACCACGCGGCCGCGTCGACCGAGGTCCCGACGGTCAGCAGCCCGTGATTGCGGAGCACGATCGCCTTGTACGGGCCGAGGGCGGTGGCGATCCGCCGCCCCTCCTCCGGGTCGACGGTGACGCCGGTGTACGCGTCGTAGAGCGCGTGGTCCTGATAGAACCCGCAGGCCTCCTGGGTGATCGGCTCGATCAGCTCGCCGAGCGCCGCCAGCGCCCGCCCGTAGGTGGAGTGGCTGTGCGCGACGGCGACGACGTCCGGCCGGGCCCGGTGCACCTGGGCGTGGACGGCGAAGGCCGCCTGGTTCACCGGTGCCCTGCCCAGCACCACCTGCCCGTCCCCGTTGACCAGGACCAGGTCGCTCGCGGTCAGCTCGGCGAAGGGCGCGCCGAAGGGGTTCACCCAGAAACAGTCGGCGTACTCGGGGTCCCGGGCGGTCACATGACCGGAGACGCCCTCCTCGTACCCGAACTGTCCGAAGAGTCTGAGTGCGCCCGCGAGTCTCCGCTTGCGGTACGTCCGCTCCTCGTCGACGGTCTCGTGGACGGGCGGCATGGCGACATGGAGGTGCTCGGAGGGTACGGGTGCCGGTGCATCGCTCATGCGCGGGAAGGTAACGCCGGGCCGTACAACTGACCAGAGAGATCACACGAAGAAGCCGCCGAGCACGCCGAAGACGCCGGGACGACGAAGCCGCCGCCCCCGGATGGTGGGGGCGGCGGCTTCACACGCCTACGGGAGTGACCGGCGGTACTACTCCCACTCGATGGTGCCCGGCGGCTTGCTCGTCACATCGAGCACCACACGGTTCACATCGGCGACCTCGTTGGTGATGCGGGTCGAGATCTTCGCCAGGACGTCGTACGGCATCCGCGTCCAGTCCGCCGTCATGGCGTCCTCGGAGGAGACCGGACGCAGGACGATCGGGTGACCGTACGTCCGGCCGTCGCCCTGCACGCCCACCGAGCGCACATCGGCGAGCAGCACGACGGGGCACTGCCAGATCTCGCGGTCGAGACCGGCGGCCGTCAGCTCCTCGCGGGCGATGGCGTCGGCCTCGCGCAGCAGGTCCAGGCGCTCCTTGGTGACCTCGCCGACGATACGGATGCCGAGGCCGGGGCCCGGGAACGGCTGTCGCTGGACGATCTCCTCCGGCAGGCCGAGCTCCTGGCCGACCATGCGGACCTCGTCCTTGAACAGCTGGCGCAGCGGCTCGACGAGCTCGAACTCCAGGTCCTCGGGGAGGCCGCCCACATTGTGGTGGGACTTGATGTTCGCGGTGCCGGTACCGCCGCCGGACTCGACGATGTCCGGGTAGAGCGTGCCCTGGACGAGGAACGCGACGTCCTCGCCGGCGCCCGCCGACTCGGCGACGATCTCCGCCTGCGCCTGCTCGAAGACACGGATGAACTCGCGCCCGATGATCTTCCGCTTCTGCTCGGGGTCGGAGACCCCGGCGAGGGCGGCGAGGAAGCGCTCCTGCGCGTCGACGACCTTCAGCTGGACGCCGGTCGCGGCGACGAAGTCCTTCTCGACCTGCTCGGTCTCGTTCTTGCGCATCAGACCGTGGTCGACGTACACGCAGGTGAGCTGCGAGCCGATGGCCTTCTGCACGAGGGCGGCCGCCACGGCGGAGTCGACGCCACCGGACAGACCGCAGATGGCGCGCTTGGTGCCGACCTGCTCGCGGATGGCCGCGACCTGCTCGTCGATGACGTTGCCGGTGGTCCAGGTCGGCTCGATGCCGGCGCCCCGGTAGAGGAAGTGCTCCAGGATCTGCTGGCCGTGCGTGGAGTGCAGCACCTCGGGGTGGTACTGGACGCCGTACAGCTTCTTCTCGTCGTTCTCGAAGGCGGCGACCGGTACGACGTCCGTGGACGCGGTGACGGCGAAGCCCTCGGGGGCGGCGGAGCAGGCGTCACCGTGCGACATCCACACGGACTGCTCGGTCGGGGTGCCCTCGAAGAGGGTCGATCCGGCCTTGGAGACGTGCAGCGGCGTACGGCCGTACTCGCGGGCGCCCGTGTTGTCGACGGTGCCACCGAGGGTCGTCGCCATCAGCTGGAAGCCGTAGCACATGCCGAAGACGGGGACACCGGCCTCGAAGAGCGCGCGGTCGAGGCGCGGGGCGCCTTCCGCGTACACGGAGGACGGGCCGCCGGAGAGGATGATCGCCTTCGGCTTCTTGGCCAGCATCTCGGCCACCGGCATGGTGGACGGGACGATCTCGCTGTAGACCCGCGCCTCACGGACGCGTCGGGCGATGAGCTGGGCGTACTGGGCGCCGAAGTCGACAACGAGGACTACGTCCGGGTTGGAGACGTCGGGCGCGGCAGCGGGAGTCGCTGATGACACTACGGCGGCCTTCCGGCGGTAGGGAGGGGTTCCCCCGAAGGGGGCTATTTGTCGATTCTACCGGCGCGCCGGGCTCGCTTTTCGTCTCACCATCCGAACCCGGGTTGTCCCGGCCGCGGCGGCGGGGTCCATACTGTCCGCATGCGCAAGCTCACGACCTTCGTCTTTACCTATGGCACCGGCCCGTCCGGCTGCCATGGTCGTGCTGCTTGAGCAACTGACAAGCGACTTCCCAGGCGCCCCGGGCCGACAAGGCCCGGGGCGCTCTGTCGTTTCCGGGCCCTGCCGCTCCGGGGCACCCCACGAAAAAGGAGCCCACCATGACCGCGATGACCCAGACCCCCGCGACCCCGACCGAGAAGACCGGCGCCCGCACCGACGAGGCCGCCGCGCTCATCGGCGACGCGCGCGAGCGGATCGACGCGCTCGACGACCGGATCATCGGCCTGATCCAGGAACGGATGGCCGTCTCGGCCGTGATCCAGGAGGCCCGGATCGGCTCGGGCGGCCGCCGGGTGAACCTCGCGCGCGAGATGGAGGTGCTCGGACACTTCAGGGACGCGCTGGGCAAGCCGGGCACGGCCCTGGCGATGACGATGCTGGAGCTCTGCCGGGGCCGTATCTGAGGACACGCGCACGTCCGAGCTGAGGACACGCGCCCGTCCGACCCGAGGGCACGCGCACGTCCGATCCGCGTACCCGGGTGCCCCCCGCGGGCGGGGTGACGGACCTGAGTTCGGGCCCGCTCTCACCCGTACGGCGCGTGACCGCCTCGCGGACCCCTTCGTTGGTCCCGGTGTCCGTGCCAGCCAGGGGCGGGCCCGAAAAAACCACGCGTGGCTTCGCTGGGGCGTGTGACGTACCGCAAGTACGTCGTGGGACCTCGCCCCAGCGCGCGTGACCGGACGGCAGGGGACAGCAGCCCGGTCACCCATAAAGGGCGGTCGGCCCCGGGGACGCCCGGGGCCGACCGCAACCGGTCCAGACGGATGCGCCGGCGTCCGTCCAGCACGAACACCTCCCACCCCTCCCCGTCCCTCCACCCCACGCCACCCTCGCGGCGCGACCCCCGGGCGCCGCGCTCCCCCGGCACCGCCGCCGCCCTGACACCGGTGCCGATCGCCAAGGGCCCCGTGCCGCGACCGGAATCGCGCCACGGGGCCCTTGCGCTGCCCGGGAACGGCACCCTCCGGAGCACGTGACGCGCGTCACATGAAGATTTCTCCGATCGCCTACAACCAATCCCTCTGGACACAGGTCATGTATGCAGCACCACCCAGAAGCTGGAGAGGCGCTGCACTCGGAGGGGGGTGCAGCGCCTCTTCCGTGTCCGGAACCGGCTACGCCTTCTTCGGCGGAACTGCCGGCATCCCCAGGAACGGCAGCTTCAGCGCGCCGAAGGCGTCCGCCGGGACCGCCGGGGACTTCGGGGCGACGGCCGCGACGCGGACGTACGCCTCGCCCTGGCCGGGGCGCGGGTCCTCCTCGCCCTTGTTCGGCCACAGAGACATCGCCCGCTCGGCCTGCGCCGTGATCGTCAGCGACGGATTGACGCCGAGGTTGGCCGAGACCGCCGCCCCGTCGACGACCGAGATGCCCGGGTGGCCGAAGAGCCGGTGGTACGGGTCGATGACACCGGTCTCCGCGTCCGCGCCGATCGGGCAGCCGCCCAGGAAGTGCGCGGTGAGCGGGGTGCCCATCAGCTCGCCGATGTTGGAGCCGGCGAAGCCGTTGATCTCCTCGGCGAGCAGGGAGGCCGCGCGGGTCGCCTCGGGGATCTGGTTCGGGTTCGGCGCGCCGTGCCCCTGGCGGGCCGTGAGCAGGCCCTTTCCGACGCCGCCCGGCTTGCGGTAGGTCGTCAGGGAGTTGTCCAGGGACTGCATGACGAGACCGATGATCGTCCGCTCCGACCAGCGGCGGTTGGAGAGGGCGCGGAGGGCCAGGGTGGGGTGCTTGACCATCTCCAGGAGCCAGTTCCGTACGCGATGCGCGCCGTAGGGCACCTGGAGGACCGTCATGCCGCCCATGGCGTTGGAGCCCTTGCCGTAGCGGACCGGCTCGATGTGGGTGTTCTCGTCCGGGTGGATGGAGGAGGTGATCGCGACGCCGCGCGTGAAGTCGACCTTCGCCGCGCCGTGCTTCTTGCGGTAGCGCCGGTCGGTGGTCTGCGAGCCGACCAGCGCCTCCGAGTTGGTACGGGTCAGCTCGCCGAGCCGGGCGGAGATCCGGGGCAGCAGCCCGGTGTCCTTCATCCGGTGCAGCAGCGACTGCGTCCCGTACGTACCGGCCGCGACGACGACCCGTGGCGCCGTGAACGTCCGGCCCCTGCCCCTCTTCCTGTCGTCCGTGGGCAGCGTCTTGACGGCGTACCCGCCGCGCGAGTCCTCGGTCAGGGCGACGACCGAGGTCATCGGGTGGACGACGGCGCCAGCCTTCTCGGCGAGGTAGAGGTAGTTCTCGTTGAGGGTGTTCTTGGCGCCGTGGCGGCAGCCCGTCATGCACTCGCCGCACTCGGTGCACGCCGTGCGCGACGGTCCGACGCCGCCGAAGTACGGGTCGGCGACCTCCGTGCCCGGCTTCGCCTTCACCGCGCCCCCGGCGTCCTCGCCGTCACCGAAGAAGACCCCGACCGGCGCCATGTGGAAGGTGTCGCCGATGCCCATGGCCTGCGCGGTCGCCTTGAGGTGGACGTCCGAGGGGGTCATGGTCGGGTTGAGCCGTACGCCCAGCATCCGCTTGGCCTGGTCGTAGTACGGCGCCAGCTCCTCCTGCCAGTCGGTGATGTCCTTCCACTGCGGGTCCTGGAAGAACGGCGTGGGCGGTACGTAGAGGGTGTTGGCGTAGTTCAGCGAGCCGCCGCCCACGCCCGCGCCGGCCAGCACCATGACGTTGCCCAGCAGGTGGATGCGCTGGATGCCGTAGAGGCCGAGGGCGGGGGCCCAGAGGAAGTTCTTCAGGTCCCAGGAGTTCCTGGGCAGTTCCGTACGGGTGAAGCGGCGGCCCGCCTCCAGGACGCCGACCCGGTAGCCCTTCTCGGTCAGGCGCAGGGCCGTGACCGAGCCGCCGAACCCGGAGCCGACCACGATGACGTCGTAGTCGTACGCCGAGTCCAGGTCGTCCTCGTCCTGATTCTGGGCAGGGGGTACCGCGGTCATGGCTCTCCTCGTGCGAAAAGGGGCGGGAAGGGGCAGGCAGGGCGTCAGCGCAGGCGCAGGGCCTTCATCGCCTTCAGGGACAGGCTCATGAACGCGGCGTACTTCTCGTCGTCCATCCCGAAGGAGGGGGCGAGCGGGATCAGCCGCTGCTGGGCGACGGTCTGGGCCTCGGTGAACTTGAGGATGCCCTCGGAGCCGTGGCGCCGGCCGAGCCCGGAGTCCTTCATGCCGCCCATCGGTGCCTGGACGCTGCCGTACGCCGGCGCGTACCCCTCGTTGATGTTGACCGTGCCGGTGCGCAGCCGGGCGGCGATGGCGTGGCCGCGCCGCGAGTCCTTCGTCCAGACGGAGGAGTTGAGTCCGTACGGGGTGGCGTTGGCCAGCTCGACGACCTCGCCCTCGTCCTTGAAGCGGTAGATCGAGACGACCGGTCCGAAGGTCTCCTCGGTGCAGACGGCCATGGGCGCCTCGACGCCGTCGAGGATGGTCGGCTCGTAGAAGAGCGGGCCGATGTCCGGGCGGGCGACACCTCCGGCGACCAGCTTGGCGCCCTTGGCGACGGCCTCCTCCACATGCTTCGTGACCGTCTCCAGCTGCCGCTCGCCGACGAGGGAGCCCATGTCGGCGCCGTAGGAGAGGGAGTTGCCGAGCCGCATCGCCTTCGTACGGGCGGCGAAGCGGGCGACGAAGTCGTCGGCGACCGACTCGTGGACGTACAGCCGCTCGATGGAGATGCAGAGCTGGCCGGCGGAGGAGAAGCAGGCGCGGACGGCGCCGGCGGCGGCCTTCTCTATGTCGGCGTCCTCGAGGACCAGCATGGCGTTCTTGCCGCCGAGTTCGAGGGTCACACCGACGAGCCGGGCCGCGGCGCCCTGGGCGACCTGGCGGCCCGTACGGGTGGAGCCGGTGAAGGAGACGTAGTCGGCGTGCTTCACGACCTCGGGGCCGACGACCGGGCCCTCGCCGAGGACGACCTGGAAGACCTCGGCGGGCAGCCCGGCCTCGATCAGCAGGTCACGGGCCCAGAGCGCGGTGAGCGCGGTCTCGGTGTCCGGCTTCATCACGACGGCGTTGCCCGAGACGAAGGCGGGCAGCGCGTCGCCGACCGACAGCTCCAGGGGGTAGTTCCAGGGTGCGATCTGGCCGACGACACCGCGCGGCTGGCGCAGCTCGGTGACCTTGGTGAGGGTCGGTACGACGCCGGTGTGGTGCTTGGGGCGCAGGTAGGCGGGGGCCTTGCGGCCGTAGTGGCGGGCGGCGACCGCGACGGCCAGGACCTCTTCGTGGGCGTGCAGACGGGCCTTGCCCGTCTCCAGCTGGATGAGGTCGAGGACCTCGCCCTGGCGCTCCAGGACCAGGTCGTGGAAGCGGAGCAGGACGGCCGCGCGGGCCTTGACGGGAGTCGCGGCCCAGACGGCCTGGGCGGCGCGGGCGCGGGCAAAGGCCTCGGCGACGTCCTCGGGGGTGGACTCGGGCAGGTCGGCCAGCTTCTCCCCGGTGAAGGGGGTGTGGTTCGAGGTGCGGCCGGAACCGGCGACACCGCGGGTGAGCTGGGCGACCACCTCGGGGGTGACCACGTCGGCGGCGGTACGGGCACCGGCCGGCGAGGGCGCGAGGGGGTTCGTGCCGAGGGCGGCGGTGGCCAGGGCGGTGGGTGCCTGCGAGTCCGTCATGAGGGCGAGAGTAGGCCGCATTCCGCCCTTTGGGTACCCGTCGGTAACGCGTTTTCACCGGGTGCGCACAATCGCGCCAGCGATCGCTGGCACATAAGCCCTGATCAGCGGCTTACGGTCGGCCGGGAGTGCGAATCCCGCTTGCTCAGCCCGTCTGCTCGCCCGGCGCCCGCCAGTACTTCAGGACGACGTCGAACTGTTCCCGGGTGGTCTCCCAGCTCGACTCCGGCGAGGACATGTACACGGCGTACTCGGTGCCGTCGTCCGCGAAGTACAGCTGGTCGATGGCGTGTCTCGGGCCCGGGAACTCCTGCTTCTCGTACCAGGTGAACTCCCACCGGGCGGAGCGGACCTGGTCGCGGTAGGTGTTCTGGTTCAGCTTGATCCGCTTGTACTGGAGCCGCCTCTTCAGCGTCTTCTCCAGGTCCAGCACGTGCACGTACGGGTTCTCGAAGTCGGGAGTGGGGTCGACACTGATCCGGATCCGGTGCCGTCCGTTGTCCGGCGTGTAGTCGATGCTGTCGCCCTCCGTCTGGCGCTTCCAGCCCTTCGGCACCGCCAGGCTGAAGCCCTTCTCGTCCTCGACGCGGTGCCAGCCGTCCGGGAGGGTGTCCTTGGCGGCCTTCGTCACCTCGGGCTGCGTGGTGTGACCGGCGTTCCCGGCCTTGCCGCCTCCGCCGGAGTAGTGCATGGCGGCGAAGACGGCTCCACCGGCGACCAGGCCGGCGAGAACGGCCGCCAGGACCGCCGAACGCCACCGGCCGCGGCCCTTGGGCTCGCGTCCCCCGGGGCGGAGCCCGGCGGCGGGGGTGGGGACGGGCGGGGGAACAGGGGTCGAGACGGGGGTGGCCGTGGGACCGGGGGGCTGCTGTGCCGGGAGCTCGGCGGTCGCGGAGACCAGCTCCTCCTGCCCCACCCGCCGCGTCGGCACGTACGCCTGCGCGGCCTGCGGCGAACGGCCCTCCATGGCGTCGAGCAGCATCCGCTCGGCCTCGTCCGCGCGCGGCCGCTCCGCCGGGTCCTTGCGGAGCAGCGCCACGATGACGGGGGCGAGCGCGCCCGCCTTGGCCGGATGCGGCGGCTCCTCGGTCACCACGGCCTGCATGGTGCTGATGGGCGAGGTCCGCCGGAACGGCGAGGTCCCCTCCACCGCCGAGTACAGCGTCGCGCCCAGCGACCAGAGGTCGGAGGCGGGGCCGGGGTCGCCGCCCCGTACCCGCTCCGGCGCCAGGTAGTCGATGGAGCCGACGAGTTCACCGGTCCGGGTGATCGTCGAGTCGCCCTCGATGGCCGCGATACCGAAGTCGGTGAGCAGCACCCGCCCGTCGCGGGCCAGCAGGACGTTGCCGGGCTTGACGTCCCGGTGCA
Source organism: Streptomyces sp. NPDC012508 (assembly GCF_042902595.1). Classification (NCBI taxonomy): domain Bacteria; kingdom Bacillati; phylum Actinomycetota; class Actinomycetes; order Kitasatosporales; family Streptomycetaceae; genus Streptomyces; species Streptomyces sp. NPDC012508. Next base: position 295,703 of record NZ_JBIBEO010000003.1, on the reverse strand, counting down.
GGACCCCCGCGGCGTGCGCGGCGCGCAGGGCACCAAGGACGTGCAGGCCGATCCGGGCCGCCTCGCGGGCCTCGATCGTGCCGGCCTCCTTCGCGGCGTCCGCGAGCGAGGGTCCGTCGACGTACTGCATGACGATCCACGGCCGGTCGTCGTGCTCCAGGACGTCGTGCACGGTGACCACGCCGGGATGGGTGATCCGCGCGGCCGCGCGGGCCTCCTTCTGCGTACGGGCGTGCAGGACGAGGCGGTCGGCCTCGGCCACGAACCGACCCGCCGTCAACTCCTTGACCGCCACCACCCGGTGCAGTACTTCGTCGTGCGCGCGCCAGACCTTGCCCATGCCGCCGCGGCCGATGGCCTCGCCCAGCCGGTACCGCCCCGCGAGCAGAAGTCCCGCGCCCGTGTCCGCACCCTGAGAATGTTCCACTGTCCCCCGCCTGTTCCTTCGGATGCCAGGTTACGGAGGGGGGCACGGAGGACGGAACCTCGGGGCTGGCAAAGGAACCGCACCGTGACCGACGGGTGCCCGTTCACGTGACCGCAGAGGGCCGCTCCAGGTGACCGAGGTGGCCTGTTCAGGTGGCCGACGGGGGGCTTCGTCACCTGACCGGAAGGCCTGTTCGCGGGGGCCGACGTGTCACCGCCGGGCCCGGTCAGCGGGTGGCGCGGTAGACCTTCACCGCCTGGTCGTAGATCTCCGACACCTTGTCGCGTTCGCTCTCCGGACCGATGACCTGGACGACGTGGTAGCGGCCGTCCTCGATCAGGGCGAGGTTACGGACGAAGACATCGCGGCCCGTGCTGTCCTGCCAGGTGAACTGGCCCACCGCCATGGACTGCTGCCCCACGTCGATCCGCCGCAGACCGGTGGCACCGGACCAGCTGGAGTCCCGCCACGGCTGGAGCTCGCGCTCCTTGGTCCGCTGGTACGCCATCGGGTCCGAGCCGTTGGCCTGCACGGTGTCCCGGCCGGGAACGACGATCAGGGTGAAATCTCCCCCGGTGTAGCGGACTTGCCCGGCGTCGTTGATCGGGCTGCGGCGCCAGTCCTTGGGGACACCGACCTCGAACCCTTCCGGGTCCTTCCGGAGCGTGTACCCGGCGGCGAGGGCGGGCGCGCTCGGGGTGGCGGCCGGCGGATTCGTCTTCGTGGGACCGGGCGTGGTGCCGGGCTTGGTGCTCGGCCCGGGGCTGGGCCTGCCGGACGGCGGGGACTGGGGCGCGGTGGTGGGCGCCCCCGTGTGGGCGGCGGGCTGCCCGCCGTCGGCACCGTCCTTGGGCAGGAACAGCACGGCGTACGCGACGGCTCCGACGAGCAGGAGGAGGACCAGGAGCAGGAGCGTGAGGCCGAGGGAGCGCGGAGAACGGCCGGCTCCGCCCGCGCCCCGCGGCGCTCGGGGCGGGCGGGGAGCACGGGGCGCCCGCTGAGGGAGTTCCTCGTGGAAGCGCTCCTGGGCGAAGTCCTGGCGCGGCTGCCGCTGCCCGGGCTCGCGTCGGACGGCCTGGGGCTCATGGCGTACGCCCTGGCGCTCGTGCCGTACGGCCTGGGCCTCGTGTCGGGCCTGAGGCTCGTCGTGGGCGGGCAGCTCCTGGTGGCGCCTGCCCTTGCGGTGCCGGTGCCGGCCCCCCGCCGCTCCGCCGCGGCGCCTGCGCACCAGCTCGCCACGGCGCCGTACGACGGGCAGCCGCGTCGCGTCCACGGACGGCAGAGGGACGATCCCCATGCCCGCCTCCGGCTCCGGGGCGGACCGTACGAGCGAGCGCAGCCAGCCGCGCAGCTCCTCGAAGTCGGGGCGCTCGGTGGGGTCCTGGCGCAGCAGGGACTCGACGACGGGGCGCAGCGGGCCGCACTCCTCGGCGAAGGCCGGGGGCTCGGCGCAGACCAGCTGGACGAGTTCGGCGGCGTTGTCCTCGGGGTACGGGGCATGGCCCTGGACGGCCCGGTAGAGAAGCGCGCCGAGCGCCCAGAGGTCGGTGGCGGGGCCGATGGGCGGGGCAAGGCGCCAGTTCTCGTGGACCGGTCCCGCCTGCTCGGGCGCCCAGCGCTCGGTGACCGCGCCGACGACGGCGATCCGGGCCTGGCGGGCCCGTTCGGCGGCGAGCCGGGTGGCCGGGCCGCGGTAGACGGACGTCGGTGCGCCCGCTTCGGCCGGTCCGTCCCACCCGCCGGAGGCGGGGGCGGGTACGGGGACGTGCTCGGGGACGGGGGCCGGGGCGTAGCCGGCGGGGAGGGCGGGCAGCGCGTGGCCGCCGCCCGCGGGGACGGGTCCGGAGGCGTCGCGCGAGGCGTGCGGGCCGTCGCTCCAGGTACCGGCGAGCAACGCGCGGGGCGGTCCGCCGCCTTCGCTGCCGTACCCCTTGCGGTACGGGGCCGGGTACTCGTCGTCGGTGTCGTCCTCGTCCTCGTCGTCGCCGGTCTGGGACCACCAGCGCGGCTCCGGGCCGAGCCCCTGCGCGGGCACCGGCGCGGGGGGCGTCGGAAGGGCGGCGGGAGGCTCCGGGTCGTGGGCGGCCCGGGGGTCGGACTCGGCGGCGGGCTCGGGCGCCGGCCGCTGCACGGGGACGGCGGCCCCGGTCTCGCCGATGTGCGCCGCGGCGCGCGCTCCCGCCCGGTACGCGGCGATGGCGCCCGCGCGGGCCGCCCGCACGTCCGTGGCCGGAGGGGCGCCGCCCGCCGGGAGTTCGGGTCGTGCCGCCGGTTCGTTCGCCGGAGGCGCGCCGTCGTCGTCATCCGTACCGGTACGCGCACCCCCCGGGCCGTCCTCGTCCCCGTGTCCCTGCTCGTACGCGTACCGCTGCCCGTCCCCGTAGGCCTGCTCGTCCCCGTGCCGCGGCGAGTCCTCGTAGCCGTGCCCGCCCTCGTACCCCTGCCCGCCCTCGTAGCCCTGCTCGTCGTCGTACCCCTGCTCGTCGTCCTCGGCGAGCGGCACCGGGGCGTAGCCGCACAGGGCCTCCTCCGCGGCGCCCGCCGCGAGCCCGGTCAGGAGCACGCGTCCGTCGTCGCAGACGAGCACCGTCCGCGGGGTGATGTTCCGGTGGGTCCAGCCGTGCGCGTGCAGTGCGCGCAGGGCGGTGAGGACGTCGGAGCCGATCTCGGCGGCGCGGTAGGGGGTCAGCGGGCGCTCGGCGAGGAGCGCCGCGAGCGGCCTGGCCGCGATCAGTTCACTCACTATCCACAGCGAACCGGCCTCCGCGAACACGTCGAAGACCTGGTCGAGTCGCGGGTGGTCCGGGATCTGCGCGGCTGCCTGCGCCGCCTCGACGGCGCGCCGCACCGCGGGGTCGGCGGGCCGCCTGGTCGCCCGGCCGGAGGCGGGTCGGTGCGGGGTGAAGCCGGTGCCGTCCTCGTCGACGACCTCGGCGTCGATGACCTCGGGCAGGGGCACCTGGTGGACCAGGACCTCCTGTCCGCTGTACGTGTCGAAGGCGCGGGTCTCGACGAGTTCGTACGCGTCCTGCGGCGGTACGGGCAGGCGATAGCGGTCGGCGAGCACCCTTCCCGCGTAGTCGTCCACGACGCCTCCCCACCGAGCGCGCTGTCCCCCGGGTCGCACGGATCCCGTTCAGCTCATGAATCGCACGGAATACGCGAAACCGTCAATTCCGGTCTTGGCCCGTACAGTTGACGATGCTTTTCGGCTGCGTACGGTCCACGTCCTCTCACGATACGTGGCGCCGGTCAGTCCTTGGGGCTGAACGTGGCGAACGCGGTGTCCCGCAGCGTCTTGCACGCCGTGGCGTTCCACTCGTCCGCCTTGCAGCTGACCATGATCGAGTAGCCGTGCGTGGCGTCCACCTTGAAACCCCGGTTCAGTATCCGGACGCGCATGCCGTTCTCATTGCGCTCGAACTCCCAGTCGGCGACCGTCGGGTACCCCTTGTACGAGACGGCCTTGATGCCGATGTGACGGTAGCCGTTGCTGGACGCGGAGACGCCGGCCACGGCCGCCGCCCATGCGGCGGCCGCGTCGTCCTTGGGGCTGCCGTTGTAGTCGACCTGGACGCGCGGGTACCCGCCGCCGGCGTTGAAGATCCCGCCCGAGTTCCGGCCCGCTATGCCGGCGAGCTTGAACGAGGACGGCATCGCCATGGCGAAGTGGAACCGGCTGTTCGTCACCATGACGTACCCGGCGGGAAGCTGCGTGCCGGGGGCGCCGGTGCTCGGCTTCCCCGACGGCTTGCCGGTCTGCCCGCCCGAACCCGAACCCGAGCCCGAACCGGGGTCCGAACCCGAGCCGGACGGCTGGTCGCCGCCCTGCTGACCGGGGTCGCTCGGGGTCTCGCCCTTGCCCTCGGTGTCGCCGTCGCCCGCCGTGGCCCCGGCCGAGGTGGTCTTGTCGGTGCCCTTGCCCGCCGTGCCGTCCTTGCCGTCGTCACCGCCGCCGAGCGCGACGGCGAGGATGGTGCCGAGCAGGGCGAGGACCACGATCCCCGCGATGATGACGAGCGTGCGGCGCGGTACGACGTCGGTCAGCGAGGCCCGCGGCTGCGCCGGCCTGCTCCCGCCCTGCAGCGGCTCGGGGCGCGGCTTGGGCCTCTGCTCGGGCCGGACCGATGCGGCCGCGTTCCGTACGGACTTCAGCGCGCCGCGCATCCGCTCGGCAGCGTCCGCGGCCTTCTCCTTCGGGGCGGTCGCCGACCCCTTCGGCGGCTCCGGCGGAACCGGGGGCAGCGGCACGACACGGGTCGCCTCGGGCGACGGCTCGGGCACCACCGGGGCGGGCGCGGGCGCGTCGAGCACGGCCCTGAGCAGCACGCGCGCGCCGGCGTCGTCGAGCCGCTGGTCGGGGTCCTTGGCGAGCAGGCCGTAGATGACCTTCTCCAGGAGCGGCCCCGCGTTCTTCGGCGGGTCGACGGGCTCGGTCATCACGGCGGTGAGCGTCGCGATCGCGGAACCCTTGTCGTACGGGGGGCTGCCCTCGACGCTCGCGTACAGCAGTCCGCCCAGCGACCACATGTCGGCGGCCGGGCCGGGCTTGTGGCCGCGGGCCCGTTCGGGCGAGATGTACGAGGGCGCGCCGACGAGCATGCCCGTGGAGGTGATCGACGGGTCGCCCTCGACCTGCGCGATACCGAAGTCGGTGAGGACGACGCGGCCGTCCTCGGCGATCAGCACGTTGGACGGCTTCACGTCGCGGTGCAGGATGCCCTGACGGTGCGCCGAGCGCAGCACGTCCAGGATCGCGAGACCGACCTCGGCGGCGCGGTGCGGGGTGAGCGTGCCGTCCTCGCGGACGGCGTCGGCGAGGGACTTGCCCTCGATGAGCTCCATGACGATCCACGGCCGGTCGTCCTCGTCGACGACGTCGTAGACGGTCACGGCGCCGTTGTTACGGATCCGGGCGATGGCCTTCGCCTCGCGCAGGGTCCGGGTGATGAGGCGTCGCTTCTCGTCCTCGTCGATGCTGTTGGGGAAGCGGAGCTCCTTGACGGCGACCGTGCGGCCGAGGGTCTCGTCGACCGCGCGCCACACGGTGCCCATGCCGCCGCGCCCGAGGACGCCGTCGAGCCGGTACCGCCCGGCGAGCAACCGGCCCTCGGTCGTCGCCCCGGCGCGCTCCGCCGAGCCGGAACGCCCGCCACCGGCGGGCTTCCTGAGCTTGGGCGCCTCGGCCTTCGACGCCGCACCGGGCACGGCGTCGGACGGCTCGGCGCCGGCCCGCTGGGCACCGGAACCGGCGCCCTTGGCCCCGGACGGCACGGCGTCCGACGGCGCGGAGGCCGTCGACTTCTCCGCCCCCGGCGCCTTCTCCGCTCCGGACGCTCCCGACGCACCGGACGCTCCGGGCACACCGGAAGCTCCGGGCGCACCGGCCCTCGCGGCCCCGGACGACTTCTCCGGCCCGCCGGTCGTACCGGCCTCGGCCGTACCGCGGGTCCCGGCCGGCCCGGCCGCACCCGCCACCGCGGCCGATTCCGTGCCCGACTTACCGTCCGGCTCCGCCTCACGTGCCGCGGGAACCACACCTCGGTCGCCGTCGGTTCCGGCACCCGCGCCGGCGTCCCGCCGAGGGTCCCGCGCCGTGTCCCGCGACTGCTCCGCCTCCGACATGCGTCCCCTCTGCGATCCCTGATCTTCGCCCGCGTCTGCCGCTTCCCGCGATGCGGTAACCCGCCCTGGAAGAGAGCCCATTGTCTCTCACCCCGGGACCGATCCCGCTCCGGGGTCCGCACTCCGAGAAGAGGGCCTCGCGGGAAAGCGCTGCCGTCATGGCACCCGACGCCGAAGCATCCCCCTCGGGTTCCGTACCCGTACGAACAGGATGCCGCAGACGCCTCTCAACGTCCCCTCCCCGAAGCCGAGTTCGTCCGAGGCACGCCGACGGCTCCGTCGGACGGGTCAGATCGGCACGATGTCGGGGGCGCCGAGCCGGGCCGCGTCCGCCGTCAGGTCGTCCGGCTGCCGCTGCGACTCCCGCTCCGCCTCCACCCGCTTCTCGTAGTGCTCCACCTCCTTCTCGATCTGGTGCGTGTCCCAGCCCAGCACGGGCGCCATCAACTCGGCGCACTCCCGCGCGCTGCGCGTCCCGCGGTCGAAGGTCTCGATGGAGATCCGGGTGCGCCGGGTCAGGACGTCGTCGAGGTGCCGGGCGCCCTCGTGCGAGGCGGCGTAGACGATCTCGGCGCGGAGATAGTCCTCCGCACCCGCCAGGGGCTCGGCAAGGCCGGGGTCGGCGGCGATGAGCGCCAGGAGCTCCTCGGTCATCGAGCCGTACCGGTTGAGCAGATGCTCGACCCGGACGACATGGAGTCCGGCCCGGGCGGCGATCCTCGCTCTGGCGTTCCACAGGGCCCTGTACCCCTCGGCGCCCAGGAGCGGGACGTCCTCCGTGACGCAGGCGGCGACCCGCTGGTCGAGCCCGTGCACGGCCTCGTCCACGGCATCCTTGGCCATCACCCGGTAGGTCGTGTACTTCCCGCCGGCCACGACGACGAGGCCCGGCACCGGGTGCGCGACGGTGTGTTCGCGCGAGAGCTTGCTCGTGGCGTCCGACTCGCCCGCCAGCAGGGGTCGCAGGCCCGCGTACACACCCTGGACGTCGTCCCTGGTGAGCGGCACGGCCAGGACGCTGTTCACATGCTCCAGGAGATAGTCGATGTCGGCGCTGGACGCGGCCGGATGCGCCTTGTCCAGGTCCCAGTCGGTGTCCGTGGTGCCGACGATCCAGTGCCGTCCCCACGGGATCACGAACAGCACGGACTTCTCGGTCCGCAGGATCAGTCCGGTGTTCGAGTGAATCCGGTCCTTGGGCACGACCAGATGGATGCCCTTCGACGCCCGCACATGGAACTGACCGCGCTCCCCGATGAGCGCCTGGGTGTCGTCCGTCCACACCCCGGTCGCGTTGACGAGCTGCTTCGCGCGGATCTCGTACTCCCCGCCCGCCTCGACGTCCTGGACCCGGGCACCCACGACCCGTTCACCCTCGCGGAGGAAGCCGATCACCCGGGCGCGGCTGGCGACCTTCGCTCCGTAACTGGCGGCCGTACGGACCAGCGTGGTGACGAAGCGGGCGTCGTCCATCTGGGCGTCGTAGTACTGCAAGGCGCCGACCAGGGCGTCCTTCTTCAGACAGGGGGCCACCCGCAGGGCGTTGCGCCGGGAGAGGTGGCGGTGGACCGGCAGTCCGCGGCCGTGGCCCGAGGAGAGCGACATCGCGTCGTACAGCGCGACGCCCGAGCCCGCGTAGAGCCGCTCCCAGCCCTTGTGCTGCAAGGGGTAGAGGAAGGGGACGGGCTTCACCAGATGGGGTGCGAGCCGCTCCAGGAGCAGGCCGCGCTCCTTCAGCGCCTCCCGCACCAGCGCGAAGTCCAGCATCTCCAGATAGCGCAGGCCGCCGTGGATCAGCTTGCTGGAACGGCTGGAGGTGCCGGATGCCCAGTCGCGGGCCTCCACGAGGCCGGTCGAGAGTCCTCTCGTGACCGCGTCGAGTGCCGTCCCGGCGCCGACCACGCCGGCGCCCACGACCAATACGTCCAGTTCACGCTCGGCCATGTCCGCGAGCGCCTCGGCGCGCTCGGCCGGTCCCAGTGTCGCTGTCCTCACCGCTGCCTCCCGTCGTCCCCCTGCGTGATCGGGCTCTCAGACTCGATTCTGTCCCGCCCCTCCGACTTCAGCCACCGCCTGTGGATAACACTCGGCGACCTTTGACCACGCAATGCGGCATATCGGTCATATTTACGCCTAGTCTGACATTGCACTCGCCCCGTTCTGTCCACCGGGCTTGCGCGTCTCGTCCCCTCCGGCTATTGGGAAGGACGGCCCACCCTCATGCCCGCTGATCTCGCCGTCATCGGCCTCGGCCACCTCGGACTCCCCCTCGCCCAGGCCGCGATCGCCGCCGGCGTCGACACCATCGGATACGACACCGACCCCCGGCCCGTGGCCGAACTCGCCGCCGGCCGCCCGCCCGTCGACGGCTCGCTCACCGCGTCGGAGATCCGCCGGATGCTCTCGGGGGGCTTCCGGCCCACCACCAACCCGGCCGAGCTCGGCAGGGTCCGTACGGCCGTCATCTGCGCCCCGACCCCGCTCGGCCCCGACCGGACCCTCGACCTCACCGCCGTCCTCGACGCCGCGCGTGCCCTCGCCGCCAGGCTGCGCCCCCACACCACGGTCCTGCTCGAATCCCCCGTCCACCCCGGCACCACCGAAGGTGTGCTGAGGGACGCTCTGGAAGAGGGCTCCGGGCTGCGCGCGGGCCGCGACTTCCACCTCGCGTACTCCCCCGGCCGGCTCGACCCCGGCAACCGCGCGCACGGCTTCGCCGGCACCCCGAAGGTCATCGGCGGGCTCACCCCGGCCTGCACAGAGTCCGCCGCCACCTTCTACGGCCGGCTCACCGACAAGGTCGTACGCGCGCGAGGCCCGCGCGAGGCCGAGACGGTCAAGCTCCTGGAGACCAACTTCCGGCACGTCAACATCGCGCTCGTCAACGAGATGGCGGTGCTCTGCCACGAACTCGGCGTCGACCTCTGGGACGTCATCCGCTGCGCCGAGACCAAGCCCTTCGGCTTCCAGGCCTTCCGCCCCGGCCCCGGCGTCGGGGGCCACGGCGTCCCCGTGGAGCGTCTGGGGACCCACCGCCCGCTCCGTATGGTCGAACTGGCTACCCAGGTCAACGAGCGCATGCCGCAGTACGTCATCCAGCGCTGCGCGACGCTCCTCAACGAGCACGGCAAGTCGGCCCGTGGAGCCCGGGTGCTTCTGCTCGGCATCACGTACAAACCCGATCTCGCCGACCGGGAGGGCTCCCCCGCCGACGAGATCGCGCGCCGTCTGATGGACCTGGGCGCCGTCGTCAGCTACCACGACCCGCACGTCCTGGACTGGCGCGTCCGCGACACCCCGGTCCCCCGCGCCGACTCCCTCTACGAGGCCGCCGCCCACGCCGACCTGACGGTCCTTCTTCAACACCACCGCACCTACGACCTCCAGGGGCTGGCGGTCAAGGCGCAGCTCCTCCTCGACACCCGCGGCGCCACCCCGGCGGGCGCGGCCCACCGGCTCTGAAACCCCCGGGCGGAGTGTCGGAGCGGACTGTTACTCTCCGGGCTCTTGATCGCACAACCGTGCGCCCGTGTCCCTGGGGGGATCAGCACCATGTCTCAGCCCGTTCCGCCGCCCGGCAACCCCTTCGCCGAGGGCGCCGCGCCCACCCCGTACCCGGCCGCTCCGCCGCCGGCGCCCGCCCGCGACAACGTGGCCCTCGGCCTCGTCGCCGCCCTGGTCGCGGCTCTCGTCGGCGCGGGTCTCTACGGCGGCCTCGCCGGGGCCGTCGACCGGGAGATCGGCTACGCCGCCGTGGGTGTCGGCTTCCTCGTCGGCTTCGCCGCCGGCAAGGTCGGCGGCCGCAACCCGGTCCTGCCGGTGGTCAGCGCCGCACTGTCCCTCGGGGCCGTCTACCTCGGCCAGCTCCTGGCGATCTCCATCATCTTCGGCAAGGAGCTGGACGTGTCCGCGACGGACATGTTCTTCGAGCAGTTCGACCTCCTGATGGAGGTCTGGAACGAGAGCAAGGACTTCATGACGTTCGTGTTCTTCGCACTGGCCGCGTTCGCCGCATTCGCGGGCTCGAAGAAGGCGTCCCAGTAACAGCCGTACGCGAAGGGGCCCCGCACCGGACGGTGCGGGGCCCCTCTCCGTCATGGGACGGACGGACGTCAGCGCTTGTGCTGCGAGTCCGCGACCGTGACCTCGACGCGCTGGAACTCCTTGAGCTCGCTGTAGCCCGTCGTGGCCATCGCCCGGCGCAGCGCGCCGAAGAAGTTCATCGAGCCGTCCGGGGTGTGCGACGGACCGGTGAGGATCTCCTCGGTGGTGCCGACGATGCCCAGGTCGACCAGCTTGCCGCGCGGCACGTCCTCGTGGACGGCCTCCATGCCCCAGTGGTGGCCCTTGCCCGGCGCGTCCGTGGCGCGGGCCAGCGGGGAGCCGATCATGACCGAGTCGGCACCGCAGGCGATCGCCTTCGGCAGGTCGCCCGACCAGCCCACACCACCGTCCGCGATCACGTGGACGTACCGGCCGCCGGACTCGTCCATGTAGTCACGACGGGCCGCGGCCACGTCGGCGACCGCGGTCGCCATCGGGACCTGGATGCCGAGCACGTTGCGCGTGGTGTGCGCCGCGCCGCCGCCGAAGCCGACCAGGACACCCGCCGCGCCGGTGCGCATCAGGTGCAGGGCCGCGGTGTACGTGGCGCAGCCGCCGACGATGACCGGGACGTCGAGCTCGTAGATGAACTGCTTGAGGTTCAGCGGCTCGGCCGCGCCCGAGACGTGCTCGGCCGAGACCGTCGTGCCGCGGATGACGAAGATGTCCACGCCGGCGTCGACGACGGCCTTGGAGAACTGCGCGGTGCGCTGCGGGGAGAGCGCGGCGGCGGTGACCACACCCGAGTCGCGCACCTCCTTGATGCGCTGCCCGATCAGCTCCTCCTTGATCGGAGCCGCGTAGATCTCCTGCAGACGGCGGGTCGCGGTGGACTCGTCCATCTCCGCGATCTCGTCGAGCAGTGGCTGCGGGTCCTCGTACCGGGTCCACAGGCCCTCGAGGTTCAGCACGCCCAGGCCGCCCAGCTCGCCGATGCGGATGGCGGTCTGCGGCGAGACGACCGAGTCCATGGGGGCGGCCAGGAAGGGGAGCTCGAAGCGGTAGGCGTCGATCTGCCAGGCGATCGAGACCTCCTTCGGGTCCCGGGTGCGCCGGCTCGGTACGACGGCGATGTCGTCGAACGCGTACGCCCTGCGGCCGCGCTTGCCGCGCCCGATCTCGATCTCAGTCACGATGTGTGGCCTTTCCCTCTACGTCTGCGCCTACCAGTATCCCCGACACAAGCGCGTGGGGCGGTTCCGGCCACATGCCGGAACCGCCCCACGCGTCGCGCTGCGTTACTTCCTGCTGTAGTTCGGCGCCTCGACGGTCATCTGGATGTCGTGCGGGTGGCTCTCCTTGAGGCCCGCGGAGGTGATCCGGACGAACCGGCCCTTGGACTCCATCTCCGCGACGGTGGCGGCACCCACATAGCCCATGGTCTGGCGCAGACCGCCGACGAGCTGGTGCAGGACGTTGGAGAGCGGGCCGCGGTAGGGCACCTGGCCCTCGACGCCCTCGGGCACGAGCTTGTCGTCGGAGGCGACCTCGGCCTGGAAGTAGCGGTCCTTCGAGTACGACCTGCCCTGGCCACGGGACTGCATGGCGCCGAGCGAGCCCATGCCGCGGTACGACTTGAACTGCTTGCCGTTGATGAACAGCAGCTCGCCGGGCGACTCCTCACAGCCCGCGAGGAGGCTGCCGAGCATCACGGTGTCGGCGCCGGCGGCCAGCGCCTTGCCGATGTCGCCGGAGTACTGCAGACCACCGTCGCCGATCAGCGGGACACCGGCGGGACGGGCGGCGAGAGAGGCCTCGTAGATGGCGGTGACCTGCGGGACACCGATGCCCGCGACCACGCGGGTGGTGCAGATCGAGCCGGGGCCCACGCCGACCTTGATGCCGTCGACACCGGCGTCGATCAGCGCCTGGGCGCCGTCACGCGTGGCGACGTTGCCGCCGATCACGTCGACGTTCACGCTCGACTTGATCTTCGCCATCCAGCTCAGGGCGTTGCTGTTGTGGCCGTGCGAGGTGTCGACGACCAGGAAGTCCACGCCGGCGGCGGCGAGCGCCTGGGCGCGCTCCAGCGCCTCGGGGCTGGCGCCCACGGCGGCACCGACGAGCAGGCGGCCCTCGGCGTCCTTGGCCGCGTTCGGGTACTTCTCCGCCTTGACGAAGTCCTTGACGGTGATCAGGCCCTTGAGCACGCCCTCGTCGTCGACCAGCGGCAGCTTCTCGATCTTGTGGCGGCGCAGCAGCTCCATGGCGTCGACGCCGGAGATGCCGACCTTGCCGGTGACCAGCGGCATCGGCGTCATGACCTCGCGGACCTGACGGCTGCGCTCGCTCTCGAAGGCCATGTCACGGTTGGTCACGATGCCCAGCAGCTTGCCGTCCGGGTTGGTGACCGGGACACCGCTGATGCGGAACTTTGCGCACAGGGCGTCCGCCTCGGCGAGCGTCGCCTCCGGGTGCACCGTGATGGGGTCCGTGACCATGCCGGACTCGGAGCGCTTGACCAGGTCGACCTGGTTGACCTGGTCCTCGACGGACAGGTTGCGGTGCAGCACACCGACGCCGCCCAGCCGGGCCATGGCGATGGCCATGCGGGACTCGGTCACCTTGTCCATCGCCGCCGAGAGCAGCGGGATGTTGACCCGGACGTTGCGGGAGATACGGGACGAGGTGTCGACCGCGTTGGGGAGCACCTCGGATGCTCCCGGCAGCAGCAGTACGTCGTCGTAGGTCAGCCCGAGTGTCGCGAATTTACCGGGCACTCCGTCGACGTTTGCAGTCATGACACCTTCCCCAATGGCCTTGATCGGTGCGGATGTCCATGCTAACGGGCCTCGACGGTGTCTCATTCCACGATCAAGATCAGAGAGCAGCTTTGGACGTTCGTACGTATACGTGAGGGCCACCGGCCCTCGTCGACCCTTACTGCTCGGCCAGTGCCCGCAGGCGGCTGAGCGCGCGGTGCTGCGCCACCCGTACCGCTCCCGGTGACATCCCGAGCATCTGGCCGGTCTCCTCGGCCGTGAGACCGACCGCCACCCGCAGGACCAGCAGCTCCCGCTGGTTCTCCGGGAGATTGGCGAGCAGCTTCTTGGCCCATTCGGCATCGTCGCTGAGCAGCGCGCGTTCCTCGGGGCCCAGGGAGTCGTCGGGCCGTTCGGGCATCTCGTCGGAGGGCACGGCCGTCGATCCCGGGTGCCGCATCGCGGCCCGCTGCAGATCGGCGACCTTGTGTCCGGCGATGGCGAAGACAAAGGCCTCGAAGGGCCTGCCCGTGTCCTTGTAGCGCGGCAGCGCCATCAGGACGGCGACGCAGACCTCCTGCGCGAGGTCCTCGACGAAGTGGCGAGCATCACCGGGCAGCCGGCTCAGCCGCGTACGGCAGTAGCGCAGCGCGAGGGGGTGCACGCGCGCCAGAAGGTCGTGCGTGGCCTGCTGGTCGCCGTCGACGGCGCGGTGGACGAGCGCACCGATCTCCCCTGGCCCTACGGGCATGGGGGACCCCATGGTCTCGTCGTCGCGCATCGCTCCATGGTGCCTTGACGCCTGAGCGTTCGCGGCACCGCGTCCGTTGTTGTGCACCGAAGCGTTATGAGCAGGTGCGCCGGAACTCATCTCCTGCGCCCTCCCCTTCCGCTCGATCGACTCGTCCCCGAGGAACTCCACATCTCAAGGATGCGTCATCCCGCGCGGAAGTGACACAAGCCGCCGCGACGGAGACCCGAGCTGCCGCCGTGACGGGGCCCGGGCTACCGCCCCGTCCGCACGCCGCGGACGGGGAAACGGCTGGTCGGCGCCGCCTAGCGGACCAGGCCCCACCGGAAGCCGAGGGCGACGGCGTGCGCCCGGTCCGATGCGCCGAGCTTCTTGAAGAGCCGCCGCGCGTGCGTCTTCACCGTGTCCTCGGAGAGGAAGAGCTCGCGCCCGATCTCCGCGTTGGACCGGCCGTGGCTCATGCCTTCGAGCACCTGGATCTCACGCGCGGTGAGCGTCGGCGCCGCGCCCATCTCGGCCGACCGCAGCCGTCGCGGGGCGAGCCGCCAGGTCGGGTCGGCGAGGGCCTGGGTGACCGTGGCCCGCAGCTCGGCGCGCGAGGCGTCCTTGTGCAGATAGCCACGGGCACCGGCGGCGACCGCGAGCGCGACACCGTCCAGGTCCTCGGCGACGGTGAGCATGATGATGCGGGCGCCGGGGTCGGCGGACAGCAGCCGGCGGACGGTCTCCACGCCGCCCAGACCGGGCATGCGTACGTCCATCAGAATCAGGTCCGAGCGGTCCGCGCCCCAGCGGCGGAGGACTTCCTCGCCGTTGGCCGCGGTGGTCACGCGCTCCACGCCGGGCACGGTCGCGACCGCACGGCGAAGAGCCTCTCGGGCAAGCGGGGAGTCGTCGCAGACGAGGACGGATGTCATGGCCGCCCTCCGCAGCTGATGCGCGTCACCTTGAGCCTCCAGGGCTGGTACGTATCGTCACCTGTGCGGTTGACGCTCTCGGACACCTGCCCGAGCGCTTGTTCCTTCAACCGCCTCCGCACTCTCAACGACGGTCACTCGAAAGAGTTACGGGTCGGACGGCCGCCTTCGGCACTCTACGTGAGGGAGCGTGCGCGGAGGAGAGCGCCGCAGGTCATTCGTCCTTCACTGGACGCTATGCCCCATTTAGCGGGTTTTCTTCCCTTTTTGTGGTGTCTGTGGCTAGATTCGCAATGAGTCATATTTACATCTACTTAGACAGTAGTTGTACGGTCGGGTCGTATCCGCGAGAGCGGGTACGCGAGACCCACGGGGGGTGAAGGGCCCCCGGCACATCAGCCATCAACCCGCCCACCAATCCGTTCGACACGGTTTCAAGGGGACAAGCGCAATGGCAGATTTCTCCCGCCTTCCCGGACCCAACGCCGATCTTTGGGACTGGCAGCTGCTTGCGGCCTGCCGCGGAGTCGACAGTTCCCTGTTCTTCCACCCCGAGGGAGAGCGCGGCGCGGCACGGAGTGCGCGTGAGAACTCGGCGAAAGAGGTCTGCATGCGGTGCCCCGTACGCGCGGAGTGCGCGGCACACGCACTCGCCGTACGCGAGCCCTACGGCGTATGGGGCGGCCTCACCGAGGACGAACGCGAAGAGCTCATGGGACGAGCCCGCAACCGCCTGATCACGGCTTCGGCCACGGCGCCGGGTTCGGCCGGCGTAGGGCGCGCCTGAAACTCTGAGCGCCCGAAGGCATGAAGGAACGTTTCTGCCCTTGATTGGGGCCGGGGCCGCGCCTCACCCGGCCCCAGGGGGCCGCGCCGCATGCGGCCCGGGGGCGTGCGGCGCGACAGGGTAGTCGTCACACGTATGTCGTTCCGCGTACGGGGTAGCCCGCACGTCGTCACGCGTACGTCGTCACACGTACGTCGTCGCGCGTCCGGCCGCCCGGGTCAGTTCGTCGAGGGTCGCCGCGACCGCCGGGACCTGGGCCAGGTCGGGCAGGGTGAGGGCGACGATCTCGCGCTCCACGGCCGGTTCCACGACCACGGTCCGCGCCCCCTTGGGGCGTACGGACTCGATGGCGAGCTGCGGCAGGACCGCGACGCCCAGGCCGGCACCGACGAGCCCGACCACGGCCGGGTAGTCGTCGGTCGCGAAGTCGATGCGCGGGGTGAACCCCGCCTCCTCGCACACCTCCACCAGCTGACGCTGGCAGCGCGGGCAGCCCGCGATCCAGGACTCCTCGGCCAGTTCGGCGATGCCCACCGCGTCCGCGCCGGCGAGGCGGTGCCCCTCCGGCACCAGGCCCACCAGGCGGTCGGCGAGCAGCGGCCGGACGATCAGGTCGTCCCACTCCGCCGGACCCGCGCCGTACCGGAAGGCCAGGGCCACGTCGCAGTCGCCCTCGCGCAGCATCTCCACCGAGCGCGGCGGCTCGGCCTCCACCAGCGAGACCCGCGTGCCCGGATGCGCCGCGCGCAGGGCGGCGAGGGCGGTGGGGACCAGCGTCGAACTGCCGCTGGGGAAGGAGACCAGCCGGACGCGCCCGGCGCGCAGCCCGGCGATCGCCGCCACCTCCTCCTCGGCGGCGGTGAGGCCCGCGAGGATGCCCGAGGCATGCCGGACCAGGGCCTCGCCCGCCTGGGTGAGCCGCATCTCGCGGCCGGTCCTGATGAGCAGGGGCGTTCCGGCGGAGGCTTCCAGCGCCTTCATCTGCTGGCTCACCGCGGGCTGGGTGCAGCCGAGTTCGCGCGCGGCGGCCGAGAAGGAGCCGGTCGCGGCGACGGCGCGCAGGACGCGGAGATGGCGGGCCTCGATCATACGTCGAGCATAAGCGATACTTGGGCTTCACTGCGAATACCTCTCGGCATCTTTGAGTTCAAGGGGGCTTATGGTGCCGTTATGAAGGTTCTGAGCGTGAATGTCGGACGCGCCATGGCCGTGGACTACACGGATGCGGTGTCCGGCATGACCGGCATCGACAAGCATCCGGTGGAGGGTCCGGTACGGGTCGAGGCGCCGGGCCCGCGCGGTGTCGGGGGCGGCGGGCTCGCCGGGGACAGCGTGTGCGACCTGCGCTTCCACGGGGGGAACGACCGCGCCGTCTCCGCCTTCGCCCGCGAGGACATGGACGCCTGGGAGCGCGAGCTCGGCCGGCCGCTCGCCAACGGCTCCTTCGGCGAGAACCTCACCACGCTCGGGCTCGATGTGAACGGGGCTCTGATCGGCGAGCGTTGGCGGGTCGGCCCCGAGGTGGTCCTGGAGGTGACCGGCGGACGTATCCCCTGCCGTACGTTCGGTGGCTTCCTCGGGGAGAAGGGGTGGGTCCGGCGCTTCACGCGGTCGGCGGCCGGTCCGGGGGCCCTGCTGCGCGTGATCGAGCCGGGCGCGTTCACGGTCGGCGACCCGGTGGAGGTCGTCCACCGCCCCGACCACGCCGTCACGGTCTCGCTGCTGCACCGGGCCGTGACCACCGAGCGCTCGCTGCTGCCGAGCACCCTGGCCGCCGCCGCGTGGATGGACGCCGAACTGCTCGAACTGGCCCGTACCCACACGGAGAAGTACGGCAGCGGCTCCTGATCGCCGGGGCCGCGGCCCGGGGCACTAACGTGCCGCGTATGACGACTGCACTGATTACGGGCGCGACGGCGGGTATCGGGGCCGCCTTCGCGCGGAAGCTGGCGGCGGACGGACACGATGTCGTGCTCGTGGCCCGCGATGTGACGCGGCTGCGGGAGCAGGCGACCGAACTGCACGACCGGCACGGCGTCGAGGCCGAGGTCCTGGCGGCGGACCTGTCCGAGGAGAAGGGGATCGCGGCCGTGGAGGCCCGGCTCTCCGACCCGAAGCAGCCGGTGGACCTGCTGGTGAACAACGCGGGCTTCGGCAACAAGGGCCGGTTCCTGGAAGTGTCCATGGCCGACGAGTTGAAGATGCTGACGGTGCACTGCGAGGCGGTGCTCCGGCTGACGTCGGCGGCGGCGGAGTCCATGCGTGCCCGCGGCCGGGGCGGGGTCGTCAACGTGGCCTCGGTGGCGGCGTTCGTGCCGCGGGGCACGTACGGGGCGTCGAAGGCGTGGGTCGTGCAGTTCACCCAGGGCGCGGCGCGCGACCTGGCGGACAGCGGCGTACGGCTCATGGCGCTCTGCCCGGGCTTCGTACGGACGGAGTTCCACGAGCGGGCCGGGATGGGGACGGACAACATCCCGGGCTGGATGTGGCTCGACGCGGACAAGCTGGTGGCCACGGCGCTGACCGATCTGTCGCGCGGGAAGACGCTGTCCATCCCCGACCCCCGGTACAAGGCGCTGATGGGCGTGGTGAAGCTGACGCCGCGCGGCCTGCTCGGCGGGGTCTCCTCCAGGGCGGGGCGCACGTACGGCCCCAAGTAGGGCGCTTCAGGCGCTACTCGACCGTACGCGCCGCCGGTTCGAGAGAGTCGAGCGCGAGTCGTGCGGTGGTGCCGTTCTGCCAGGTCACGTGGATCGTGCGGCCGGTGACCCGGACGGCCGCGAGGGTGGAGACGGGGGCCGGGTCCGGTTCGGCGGTGAGGGACGCGAGGGCGACGAAGAGGGACTCGGGTCCGCCCGTGGTGCCGTGCAGGGCGGCGGTGCGGGTGTGCGGGCCGCCCTGGGGTGCGGCGCTGGGGTGCGGGCCGCCCTGGGGCGTGACGCCGGGGTGCGTGGCGCTCTGGAGCGTGGCGCCGGTGGCGAGTTCGACGGTTCCGGCGGCGCGCGGGTAGCCGTGGACGGCGTGGAGCTGCGCCGTCGGTCCGTCCGGAGTGGTGGCCCAGCCGGTCTGGCGGACGGGGGTTCCGTCGGGGGCGCCGAGGACGAGATGGGCGCGGACCTCGGCACGGCCGTGGGCCAGGGTCGCGGAGAGGACCCGGACCCCGGGGAGCGGGGTGTGGAGCGAGGCGGCCCAACCGGGGCCGGTGCCGGCCGGGGTCGCCGGGCCGCGCCGGGTGACCCGGCCGTCGACGACCAGGGCGAAGTGGTTGTCGGCGTGGTCGGTCGGGGCCGTGGGGCCGGTGCGGGTGGAGTACGCGAAGCGGGCGTAGCCGGAGTCGTCCTCGCCGGCCGGATCACTGGCGACGTGATTGCTGCCGTGGTTGTGCAGGCGTACGAGTCCGTCGGCGGCGGTGGTCTGGATGAGCAGCGCCGCCGGGGCGACGGGGCGCACGGTGTCGGTGTGCTCGGCGGGCAGGGGCTCTTCGGGGTCGGTCCACGCCGGGTGGTCGGCGGGCAGCAGGAGGCCGAGGAACCCCTTGGAAGCCCAGTAGGGCGAGGCGGGTCCCGAGTAGCTCTGGACGATCGGCGCGTACGGGCCGTGCCAGCCGAGCGTGAGCAGCCCGCGCTCGTCGCACGCGCCCCGGTCGAGGAAGTACCGCAGCGTGCCGGAGGCGAGGCGGCGGGTGGCGCCGGGGGTGAGCGGGGTGTGCCCGGTGAGGGCGCCGAGCCAGGGGGCGGCGGCCGCGGCGAAGCGGTAGGTGAGGGAGCGTCCGTACGGGACGGGGGCGCCGTTCGCGTCGAAGAGGTGGACGTAGTCGTCGAGATGGGCGCGCAGGCGGGGGCCGTAGCGGGCGAGGAGGTCCTGGTCGCCGGAGAGGTGGGCGTGCAGGACGGGGTAGAGGTGCAGGGCCCAGGCGTTGTAGTGGTCGAAGGCGCGGTTGTCGCCGTCGCTGTACCAGCCGTCGCCGACGTACCACGGCTCGATGCGGTCGAGGGAGCGGTGGACGGCGGCGGATGCGCGCTCGATCGTCCCGGCCGCGCGGTCCGTCTCGATGCCGGCGTCCTGGAGGAAGCCGGCGACGGTGAGGCCGAAGAGCCACCAGTTGTTGTCGACCGGGGAGGGTTCCAGGGCGGGAAGCAGCCAGTCGACGACCTGTTGGCGGGTGCGGTCGTCGAGGGTGTCCCAGAGCCAGGGACGGGTCAGCCGCAGCGAGAGGGCGACGGAGGCGGATTCGACGACGGCCTGGCGCACGTCGGTGACGAGCGGCCAGGATTCGGGCTCCTCCCCGCCGGGTGCCTCCGTACCGGCCGCGAGGCCCTCGGCGTAGCGGGCCAGGTGGCCGTGCGGGTCCGCGCCCCGGGCACCCGCGACGCGGAGGGCGGCGAGCAGGAACGTACGGGCATGCCCTTCGAGGCCGTCGGAGCGGGCGCCGGACCAGCTGGGGCGGGGTCCCGGCAGGTCGACGAGGCCGTGGCGGGGTGAGGCGTACGGCCGTACGGCGAGGAGGAGGCGGTCGGCGGCGTCCTCCCAGTGAGCACGGGTCCAGCCGGTGAACGGACTGAGCTCCCGGTTCTCGGGTGGCGTGGGCATGATGCTCCCTGAGGCGGACGTCGTCGTCGCCGGAATCATGGACAGGCTTCGATCGAACGTCAATGAGATCGGAGCGAATGATCGAAACTCCTGCCGTTCGATCATTCTGGCGTAGGCTCCGATACGGGTCCGACGGCCCGCCGGACCAACCGACCGCGAGGGGATGCACCGTGCGCGAGAGTGCCGCCGAACGACACGACCGACTCCTGGCCCTGGTGCGCGAGAGCGGCGCCGCCCGGGTCGCCGAACTCGCCGACCGGCTCGGCGTCTCCCCGGTGACCGCCCGCCGCGACGTCGAGGCGCTGGCCGCCAAGGGGCTGCTGGACCGGGTGCACGGGCAGGTCTCCTGGCCCGAGCGGCACGCGGCCCCGGGCGGCGCGGGTGCCCGGCGTCCGGGCGAGGGCCTGGTCCTGGGGCTGCTCGCGCCCTCGGCCACGTACTACTTCGCCGAGGTCATCCGGGGTGCGCACGAGGCGGCGGCGAAGGCCGGGGCCCGGCTGATCCTGCGGATCTCCGACTACCGCCCCGAGGAGGACCGCGCACGCGCCGAAGGCCTGCTCGCGGCCGGCGCCGAGGGCGTGCTGGTCGCGCCGGGCTGGCGGGTGCCGGAGGACCGGTCGGCGTACGGGAACTGGCTCACCGAACTCCCCGTGCCCGCCGTGCTCCTGGAGCGCCGGGCCGACCCCGGCAGCCCCCTGGACGCCCTGGACCGGGTGGTGTCCGACCACGGCCACGGCGTCCTGCTCGCCCTGCGCCATCTGCTCGGCCTCGGCCACGGCACCCCGCTGCTCGTCGCCCGCGGCGACAGCCCGACCGCGCTCGCGGTGCGCGCCGGTTACACGGAGGCGCTGGCCACGCTGGGCCTGCCGGCGCCCGGCCCGGTGATCGACTCCGTACCGGCCGACCAGGATCCGGCCGGTTTCGAGCGCGCGGTGCGGGCCCTGTACGAGGCGGTGAGCTCGGGCCGGGTCAGCGCTGCCCTGGTCCACAACGACGTGGACGCGATCGAGATCGTCCAGCGCCTGGCGGAGCTGGGCGTGAAGGTGCCGGAGGACCTGGCCCTGATCGCGTACGACGACGAGGTCGCGGCTCTCGCCGACACCCCGCTCACGGCGGTCGCCCCGCCCAAGCGCCAGGTGGGCAGGCACGCCACGGAGCTGCTGGTGGAGCGGCTGACGGAGGGGCGGGGGGCCCCGGAGGGCCCGGCCGAGGAGCCCGCGCGACGCCATCTGAGCCTGCTGCCGCGACTGCGGGTGCGCTCCTCCTGCGGGGCGGCACCGGAGGCCCGCACCTACTGATCGATCCGATCTTTTTTCGATCAATCGATCTTCCGGTACGGCCGACAGACCTCCGGCGCTCGGCGCAGCCGCTCCGGGCCTGACCGGAGGTACCTCGGCGCGGTCCCGTGCTGCCCGGGTCCCGGACCTAGACTGGACGTGTCCCACCCGGTCCGGGAGGTGTCATGACTTTCGTACAGATCATCGATTGCAAGACCAGCCGGTTCGACGATCTGAACCGGCTCATGGACAAGTGGGTCGAACAGACCCAGGGCAAGCGGACGGCCAGTCACAGCGTCATCGGCAAGGACCGCTCCGACTCGGAGCACCTCGTGGAGATCGTGGAGTTCCCCTCCTACGAGGTGGCGATGACCAACTCGCAACTCCCCGAGACGGACCGCATCTTCCGGGAGATGGTGGCGCTCTGCGACGAGATGCCGACGTTCACGGACCTCGACATCGTGCGGGACGTCCAGCTGTACAAGTCCAACGCCCGCCGGTTCTTCGAGCTCGTCTCCACCGAGGGCGAGCTTCCGCCGCTCGACGAGGTCCTCGCGGAAGGCTGCCACGATCACGATCCGACCAATGTCCAGGACACCATCGGGATGGACGCGATCCGCCACCAGGTGGAGATGTGGCGGGGCGGGTTCGACTTCGACTTCACCGTGAACGACCAGATCGCCGAGGGCGACCGGGTGTGCACCCGGTGGACCTGGGTGGGGACGCACACGGGCGAGTTCCTGGGGCTCAAGCCCGCCGGCCCCGGCATGAAGGTCTCCATGACCGGCACGACCATCCACCAGTTCCGGCCGGACGGGAAGATCGCCGAGACCTGGTGGCAGTACGACCTGCTCGGGCTGATGGGGCAGCTCGGCGCCGTGGAGGGCTAGGGCCCGCCGTCGGAAGACCGTCCGACTCCCGCCGTCGCCGGAGAACACCGCGGAAAACACCGAGGCCCGGTGCCCCCTCCTCAGGGGCACCGGACCTCAGTGATCAGTTACGCGCGTCAGTGCGAGTGGCCGTGACCGTGGCCGTGGCCCGCGTCCGCCGGCTCCTCTTCCTTCTTCTCCACCACGAGCGTCTCGGTGGTGAGGAGGAGGGAGGCGATCGAGGCGGCGTTCTCCAGCGCGGAGCGCGTCACCTTCACCGGGTCGATGACGCCGGCCTTGACCAGGTCGCCGTACTCACCGGTCGCGGCGTTGAAGCCCTGACCCTTGTCGAGCTCCGCCACCTTCGAGGTGATGACGTAGCCCTCGAGGCCGGCGTTCTCGGCGATCCAGCGCAGCGGCTCGACGGCGGCGCGGCGGACGACCGCGACACCCGTGGCCTCGTCGCCGGTCTTGCCGAGGTTGCCCTCGAGGACCTTGACGGCGTGGACCAGAGCGGAGCCACCACCGGAGACGATGCCCTCCTCGACCGCGGCGCGGGTCGCGGAGATGGCGTCCTCCAGACGGTGCTTCTTCTCCTTCAGCTCCACCTCGGTGGCGGCGCCGACCTTGATCACGCACACGCCGCCGGCCAGCTTCGCGAGGCGCTCCTGGAGCTTCTCGCGGTCCCAGTCGGAGTCGGTGGACTCGATCTCGGCCTTGATCTGGTTGACGCGGCCCGCGACGTCCTCGGAGTTGCCGCCACCGTCGACGATGGTGGTGTCGTCCTTGGTGATGGTCACGCGGCGGGCGGTGCCCAGCACGTCCAGACCGGCCTGGTCGAGCTTGAGGCCGACCTCCTCGGCGATGACGGTGGCACCGGTGAGGGTGGCCATGTCGCCGAGCATCGCCTTGCGGCGGTCGCCGAAGCCCGGGGCCTTGACGGCCACGGCGTTGAACGTGCCACGGATCTTGTTGACGACCAGGGTCGACAGGGCCTCGCCCTCGACGTCCTCGGCGATGATCAGCAGCGGCTTGGAGGAGCCGGCCTGGATGACCTTCTCGAGGAGCGGCAGGAGGTCCTGGATCGAGGAGATCTTGCCCTGGTGGATCAGGATGTACGGGTCGTCGAGGACGGCCTCCATACGCTCCTGGTCGGTGACCATGTACGGGGACAGGTAGCCCTTGTCGAAGGCCATGCCCTCGGTGAAGTCGAGCTCCAGACCGAAGGTGTTGGACTCCTCGACGGTGATGACACCGTCCTTGCCGACCTTGTCCATGGCCTCGGCGATGAGCTCGCCGACCTGCTGGTCCTGCGCGGAGAGCGCGGCGACGGCGGCGATGTCCGACTTGTCCTCGATCGGACGGGCGGTCGCGAGCAGCTCGTCGGAGACGGCCTTGACCGCGGCGTCGATGCCCTTCTTCAGGGCGGCCGGGGAAGCACCGGCGGCGACGTTCTTCAGGCCCTCGCGGACCAGCGCCTGGGCGAGCACGGTGGCGGTGGTGGTGCCGTCACCCGCGATGTCGTTGGTCTTGGTCGCCACCTCCTTCACCAGCTGGGCGCCGAGGTTCTCGTACGGGTCCTCGATCTCGACCTCACGGGCGATCGTGACACCGTCGTTGGTGATGGTGGGAGCGCCGAACTTCTTGTCGATGACGACGTTGCGACCCTTCGGGCCGATCGTCACCTTCACCGTGTCGGCAAGCTTGTTGACGCCGCGCTCAAGGGCGCGACGGGCGTCCTCGTCGAACTTCAGGATCTTCGCCATGGGAGCGATTCAGCCCTCTCGGATGTCGAAAAACTGGTGAAACCGAACTGCGCCCCGGACGCCCGGTGCGGGGTCAGGGGCGCAGCTCAAAGCATGTGCTTCAGGTACTTCGGTGAATTACTTCTCGATGATCGCGAGCACGTCGCGAGCCGAGAGGACGAGGAACTCCTCGCCGTTGTACTTCACCTCGGTGCCGCCGTACTTGCTGTACAGCACGACATCGCCGACCTTGACGTCGAGCGGCAGGCGCTCGCCGTTCTCGAAGCGGCCCGGACCGACGGCGAGGACAGCACCCTCCTGGGGCTTCTCCTTCGCGGTGTCCGGGATGACCAGGCCAGAGGCGGTGGTCTGCTCGGCGTCGAGCGGCTGGACCACAATGCGGTCCTCGAGCGGCTTGATGGCAACCTTGGAGCTGGTGGTCGTCACGATCCGACCTCCCCCTTCGGAGATCTCACGGGGCTAACTGTCTGAGGTGGCGACCAGGTGGATCCGTCGTCGCGGGTGCCGGACCTGCCCGTCGCTGTGTTGGCACTCTCCAGTGGGGAGTGCCAGAGCCGAGACTATGACTGCGGTTAGCACTCGGTCAAGCGGAGTGCCAATACAGTGCGCGTGGCGATTCGGTCTCGGTACCGGCAACGGCGCGACGGAGCCGATGGTTCCGCACAAAGGTGCGGTTATGGCGGCATCGAGGCCCTCAGGGCCCTGGCCCCCCTCAGCCGGTGAGCCGGCCCCCGTCGTCGAGCCCGGCCAGCGTGTGGAAGACGCGGACCGCCGTCTGCGAGAGCGTCCCGTCCCCCGCCCCCACCTCCCCCACCCGCACGGCCGCCTTGCGGCCCAGGCGCTCGATCGGGTCCACGGACGAGGCGCACCCCGTCACCCCCAGGAGCGCGCCGGCCAGCACGAGGGCGGCCACCGGCCGGCGCGCGCGCCTCACACGTAGTCCTCGAGCTTCGCGACCGCGTACCCCTTGGCCGTGATCGTCTTCATCACCCGGCGGATCATGTCGGGCATCGAGCCCTTCCAGTCCGCCTTGCCCCGGAAGTGCGTGAGCACGATGTCACCGGGGTGCAGGTCCCGGTCCCACTCGCGCCACTCCATCCGGTCCGGGAACGCCTCCGAGGCCCAGAGCGGGACCGCCTTCACCCCGCACGTCTGCGCCGCGCGCAGCGTGTCCTCGTTGTAGTTGCCGTAGGGCGGGCGGAAGAGCGGCGGCCGTGTGCCGAACTGCTTCTCGATGACGTCCTGCATCCCGCAGATCTCCCGCTTCTGCGCCTTGTACGAAAGCCCGGGCAGATAGCGGTGGTTGAGGGTGTGGTTGTGCAGCGCGACACCGGAGTCCCGCATCTTCCTGAAGTACCCGTAGTCGTCCTTGACGACGTAGTCGCTGAGGAAGGCGCTGTAAGGGATCTGCAGCTCGCTCATCATCCGCAGCAGCTCGGGATCCTTCTCCGCGCCGTCGTCGATCGTCAGGAAGACGACCTTCTGCTTGGTCGGCACGGTGGTGAAGACCGGCGGCAAACCCTCGCCGTCGGTCTCGAAGCCCTTGCGCGTGGTGATCTTCGGCTTCACCGCGGGCGGCGCCGGGGCCTCCAGGGGCGGCCGTTCGAGGCCCCACTTCTTGGCTGCGAGCACCCTGGCGGCGCGCCGCTCGCGGACCTTCTCGACGTACGAGTCGAGTGCCGCGGCCGCACCCTCGGGCTGCTGCTGACCGGCGGCGGGGCGCGGGGGCGCCTTGCGTCCGCTGTCGGAGCTCTCGCCCGCGGGGCCCGCGCAGGCCGATCCGAGCGCGGCGACGACCAGCGCCGCACCCACCGACCGGCGAAGACGCAGGGATCGCTTTGCTCGCATCTGTTCTTTTTGTCTTACTAGCTGCATGGCGCCGCATCCTGTCAGCGCCGAGACCGCCAGGGCCGCCGACACCGCCGCCCGGCGCCCACCATCCCCCGGCTGGCCCACAATGGGACGGGTGACCGACCTCGCCGCCTTCACCGCACTGCTCTCCCCCGAGGGCCAGACGCTGCTCTCCGCCCTGCGCGACTACGACCCCGCCCAGGAACTGGCCGTCGCCTCCCGGCTGCGCCGCGAGCACCCCGCCGAGCTGGTCTCGGCCGCGCTGGGTCAGGCCCGGCTCCGTCAGCGCGCGGTGGCGAAGTTCGGCGCCGAGGACGCGTACCGGATGTACTTCACGCCCCACGGCGTCGAGCAGTCCACGCGGGCGACCGTCGGGGCGTACCGCGCGAAGCGGCTCCACGGGCTCGGGGTGCGCGGCGTGGCCGATCTGTGCGGCGGGATCGGCGGGGACGCCCTCGCGTTCGCCCGGGCCGGGATCGCGGTCCTGGCCGTGGACCGCGACCCGCTGACGGCCGAGGTCGCCCGCGCCAACGCAGCCGCGCTCGGTCTCGCCGACCTGATCGAGGTGCGGTGCGCGGACGTGACCGAGATCGACACGAGCCCGTACGACGCCGTCTTCGTGGACCCCGCACGGCGCGGCGGAAGGGGCCGGATCTTCGACCCCGAGGCGTACTCACCGCCCCTCTCCTGGGCGGTCGAGGCCGCCCGTACGGCCCCGCACGCCGCGCTGAAGATCGCGCCCGGCATCCCGCACGAGGCGGTGCCGGAGGAGGCCGAGGCCGAGTGGATCTCTGACGGCGGGGACGTGAAGGAGGCCGTCCTGTGGTTCGGCACCTCCCCCGGCACCCGCCGCGCCACCCTCCTGCCCTCCGGCGCGAGCCTGACCGGCCGCGGCCTGCCCGATCCGGCGGTCCGCCCGGTCGGCCGCTACCTCTACGAGCCGGACGGCGCGGTCATCCGCGCGCATCTGGTCGCCGAGGTGGCCGAGGAGCTGGACGGGGGGCTGATCGACGAGACGATCGCGTACGTCACCGCCGACGCCCTCACCCCCACCCCGTACGCCACGGCGTACGAGATCACCGACGAACTGCCCTTCAACCTCAAGAAGTTGAAGGCGCTGCTGCGCGAGCGGGAGGTCGGCACGCTCACGGTGAAGAAGCGCGGCTCGGCGGTCGAACCCGAGGAGATCCGCCGCCGCGTCAAGCCGAAGGGCCCCAACGCCGCCACGGTCGTCCTGACCCGGGTCGCGGGAGCCCCGACGATGCTGATCGGCCACCCAGCGTAAGCCTGAGGCCACGCCCAGGGCTAGGCCACCAGCCGTACCGCCAGCCGGTAGTGGTCGATCGCCTTCGTCGCGCCGATCAGGCCGTTGATCCACAGGCCGAGCGCCGCCCCCATGAGGTAGGTCACCGTCCCGTATCCGCCGCGCCCCGGGCCGACCGCCTCCGCGGGCGCGGCCAGGGAGAGCCAGAGGCCGACGGCGCACATCGCGAGCGAGACCAGCATCCAGACCACGCTCAGCACGGGCTCGCGCAGCCGCGCGTCGGCCGCGCGGTCGCCGTCGAGGGCGGCCCACAGGACCAGCCGCTCCCGCGCCTGGCGGTCCCGGCGGACGCCCCGGGCGAGGAAGAAGACGGCGGGGACCACGGCAGGAAGCCCCAAGGCCACGAAGAAGCAGGCGAACAGGGCCGAGAACGGGTCGCTGGACTGGTCCAGCATGATGAACCCGGTGCCGCAGATCCCCCAGCCGAGCTGAAGGGTGGCCGCCCACGCCAGGAAGACCGCCAGCCGCGCTCCGCCCAGCAGAAGGCGGTTGAGCTCGGCCATCGCCCGCGCCCGGTCGGCCAGTCGGGCCTCACGATCGGGCCAGCTCCGTATCTCGGCGGGCGGCGGAGGCGGAGGCAGGGGTGCGCGTGAGGACATGCCGCCGACCCTACCGAGCCTCCGACGCGCCCCGCCCGTCCGCCCGTTCGACCCGATCCGCCGGCCTCTCCGGATCCGCCTGTTCGACCCGATCCGCCGACCTCTTCGCATCCGCCCGTGCGACCCGATCCGCCGGACCCTGCGGCTCCGCCCGTTCCGCCCGCTCCCGCAGCAGCTCCCGCTCCCGTTCGTTTCGGGTCAGCGAGGCCGCCCGCTCGAACTCCGCACGCGCTTCCTCCGGCCGCCCCAGCCGCTCCAGCAGATCCCCGCGGACGCTCGGCAGCAAGTGGTACCCCACCAAGGCGCGTTCCTCCGCCAGCGCGTCGACGAGGGCGAGGCCGGCCTCCGGGCCCTCGGCCATCGAAACGGCGACCGCGCGGTTCAACTCGACCACCGGCGAGGGAGCGACGGCCGTGAGCCGCTCGTACAGCGCGGCGATCGTCCGCCAGTCCGTCTCCTCGTACGCCGGCGCCTTCGCGTGGCAGGCGGCGATCGCGGCCTGGAGGGCGTACGGACCGTACGTACCGCCCTCGCCCGCCCGCCCGAGCGCCTCGAAGCCGCGCAGGATCAGCCGCCGGTCCCAGCGGCTCCGGTTCTGGTCGGCGAGGAGGACCGGCCGTCCGTCCGGCCCGGTCCTGGCCGCGGTCCGTGATGCCTGGATCTCCAACAGGGCTGCCAGGCCATGGACTTCGCCCTCCTTCGGCATCAGCCCCGCGAGGACCCTGGCCAGCCGCAGCGCGTCCTCGCAGAGCGCCGGCCGCAGCAGGTCGTCGCCGGCGGTCGCCGCGTAACCCTCGTTGAAGATGAGGTAGATGACGTCCAGGACGGAGCCGAGCCGGGCCGCCCGCTCCTCCCCGTACGGCACCTCGAACTCCACGCCCGCCGTCGCCAGCGTCCGTTTCGCCCGCACGATCCGCTGCGCGACCGTCGCCTCCGGTACGAGGAAGGCACGGGCGATCTCGTCCGTGCGCAGTCCGCCGACCAGCCGCAGGGTCAGCGCGGTCCGCGCCTCGGCGGAGAGCACCGGGTGGCAGGCGGTGAAGATCAGCCGCAGCAGGTCGTCGTCGATGTCGCCGGGCCCGGACGGCTCGGGGTCGTACGACTCCTCGGTCAGCTCCCGCCCGACCTCGGCCAGCTTGCGCGCGTACGTCTCCCGGCGGCGTACGAGATCGACGGCGCGGTTCTTGGCGGCGGCCGTCAGCCACGCCGCCGGCCGCTCGGGGACGCCCGTCCGCGGCCACTGCTCCAGGGCGGCGACCAGCGCGTCCTGGGCGATCTCCTCGGCGATGCCGACGTCGCGCACGATCCGCGCCACGGCGGCGATGATCCGCGGCGACTCCATCCGGAAGACCGTCTCGACGGCGGCGGGGGCGGGTGCGGTCATGGGTCCACCATGACAGCACCCGCCCCGGTGGTCGCCTACATCTCCTCGATCTCGCGGACCTCGCAGGTCACCTTCCACTGCGGCGGGTGAATCTCCAGGAACCGCCTGGACCACTCGATGGCCTCGGCCTTGTCCCGGCACTGGCTGATCGAGTAGCCGCCGACGACCTCCTTGGTCTCGGTGAACGGGCCGTCGGTCGTGCCGATCTTCCCGTTCTCCCAGATGACGCGGGTGGCCTCGGAGGTCGGCTTGAGCCCGGCCGTCTCCAGCATCACGCCCGCCTTCGTGATCTCCTCGAACAGCGCGGACATGCGCTCGTCGAAGCCGGGGTCGGCGTCCTCCATCTGGAACGCGCCCTCTTCGATACGGATCATGGTCAGATAGCGGGGCATGGTCTGTCTCCTTGCGTGGCGGGCGGGGCCGTTCCCCGCCTTCCACTCATACGTCGAACGGGCCGGGCCCGCATCGACACCGGGAGCCGGAAACTTTCTAGACGTAATCCTCCAGGCGGGCCACCGTGAAGCCCTGCTCCTGGATGTGGCGGAGCATGTTGGCCGTCATCCGGGTCATCGTCGTGCCCTTGAGCTCGGCCGGACCGCGGAAGTGGGCCAGGATGATGTCGCCCGGGTGGAGCTTCCTGTCCGCGCGCTGGTACTGCATGTTCTTGATCTGCATGGACTCGCGCCACAGCACGATCGCGTCCACGCCGCACTCCCCCGCCGCCGCGCGGGTGTCCTCGTTCCAGTTGCCGAACGGCGGGCGGAAGAGCCGCGGCTTCGTGCCGTACTCCTTCTCCAGCTTCGTCTGCTGGCCGCATATCTCCCGGCTCTGGGCGGCCCGGCCGAGGGTGCGCAGGTTCGGATGGGTGAGGGTGTGGTTGGCGAAGCCGTTGCCGAGGGCGCCCAGCCGGGCGAAGTACGAGTAGTCGGTGCGTATCGCGGAGTCGGTGAGGAACATCGTCACCGGGACCTTGAGCTCCTCCATCATCGTCACGAACTCCGGGTCCTTCTCGGCCCCGTCGTCGATCGTGATGAAGACGATCCTGTCCTTCGTCGGTATCTCGCTGATGACGGGGACGGGACCGCCCGCCCGCCGCTGCACCGGCTTGACCTTCGGCGGCGCGGGCGGGGCGGCGAAGGGCTTCAGACCCCACTTCCGGTACGCGGCCGAGGCCTCGGCGGCCCGGTCGGGAGCCTTGGCCCCGCCCTCGGCGGGCCCCTTGTCCCCGGCGGAGGCCGTCGCCGGCGCGGACGGTCTCGCGGCGGAGGGCTCCGCCCCCGCCGAGCCGCCGCAGCCCGACACGAGCAGCGCGGCGGCGGTCAGCGCCGCCCAGGTCACGATCTTCTTGTCCACGCCGTGAGTCACGCCGTGGATGATGTCGAAACCGTGCGGGAGGTTGCCTCAGTCCACGGACTCGAAGCGCCAGCGGTGCACCGGCCGGGTGATCAGATCGGCCGCCGGCTCCGGCAGCTCGGGCAGCTCGGCGTCCGGCGCCGGGGCGTCCCACCAGGTCAGCACGAGCACACGGTCCTGCGGGGCCCGGAAGGTCTCGCGCCGGAGCGGCTCGTACGGAAGCTCCCGCGACCGCGCCCATTCCAGGAGTTCGGCGCCCCGGCCCTGGACCGCCCGGGCCTCCCACATGAGCGTGAGGATCACGAGTAGAGGTTCTCCTTGCTGATCTCGTGCACATGGTCGTGGTCGTGGGTGTGACCGTGACCGTGGCCGTCGGCGCCCGGCACGTGCGGGTCCGTCACCGGGAGCGACGAGTCCGCCGACAGCTCCAGGTCTGAGGACGGCCGGTTCCTGGCGACCATCTCCGCGCCCAGGGCGGCCACCATCGCGCCGTTGTCCGTGCACAGCCCGGGCCGCGGCACCCGCAGCCGGACCCCGGCCCGCTCGCACCGCTCCTGGGCCAGCGCCCGCAGCCGCGAGTTGGCCGCGACTCCGCCGCCGATCATCAGGTGGTCGACACCCTCGTCCTTGCAGGCGCGTACGGCCTTCCGGGTCAGCACGTCGACGACGGCCTCCTGGAAGGACGCCGCCACGTCCCGTACCGGCACCTCCTCGCCGGCGGCCCGCTTGGCCTCGATCCAGCGGGCCACGGCGGTCTTGAGACCGGAGAAGGAGAAGTCGTACGCGGGGTCCTTCGAGCCCGTCAGTCCGCGCGGGAACGCGATCGCGTTCGGGTCGCCCTCCCTCGCGAGCCGGTCGATGACCGGGCCGCCGGGGAAGCCGAGGTCGAGGACGCGCGCGATCTTGTCGAAGGCCTCACCCGCCGCGTCGTCGATGGTGGCACCCATCGGCCGGACGTCGGCGGTGATGTCGGGGGCGAGCAGCAGCGAGGAGTGCCCGCCGGAGACGAGAAGGGCCATCGTGGGCTCGGGCAGCGGGCCGTGCTCCAGCTGGTCGACACAGATGTGCGAGGCCAGGTGGTTCACGCCGTACAGCGGCTTGCCCAGCGCGTAGGCGTACGCCTTGGCCGCCGAGACGCCGACGAGCAGCGCTCCGGCGAGGCCGGGGCCCGCCGTCACGGCGATGCCGTCGAGGTCGCGGGCGGAGACCCCGGCGTCCTTCAGGGCGCGCTCGATGGTCGGGACCATCGCCTCCAGGTGCGCGCGGGAGGCGATCTCGGGCACGACGCCGCCGAAGCGGGCGTGGGTGTCGACGCTGGAGGCGATTGCGTCGGCGAGGAGCGTCGTGCCCCGGACGATGCCGACGCCGGTCTCGTCGCAGGAGGTCTCGATGCCGAGTACGAGGGGTTCGTCAGCAGCCATCAGAATCAGTCTCTGTTCCTTGAA
This sequence comes from Streptomyces sp. NPDC012508, assembly GCF_042902595.1. NCBI lineage: Bacteria > Bacillati > Actinomycetota > Actinomycetes > Kitasatosporales > Streptomycetaceae > Streptomyces > Streptomyces sp. NPDC012508. The sequence continues at coordinate 263,932 of NZ_JBIBEO010000003.1, read as the reverse complement.
CGGTCAGTCGCATCACGAGCGCGTCGACATTGCCCGGCTGGTAGTAGCCGCGCCGGAAGCCGATGGGCTCGAAGCCGAAGCGCTCGTACAGCTTCTGGGCCCGGGTGTTGTCCACCCGCACCTCCAGCAGCACCTCTTCGCACTCGAAGGCGGTGGCGTGGTGGAGCAGATCGGTGAGCAGCCGGGCGCCGAGCCCGGTCCCCCACTGGTCGCGGGCGACGGCGATCGTCTGGACGTCGCCGAGGCCGCCGGCGGCGGCGAGCCCGGCATAGCCGACGATCTTCCCCTCGGCCTCCGCGACGAGGTAGCGGCGGGTCGCCCGCGGCCCGCGGGCGTGGGCCAGCTCGGACCAGAACATCCCCTCGGACCAGGCGTCCTCGGGAAACAGCTCGTGTTCGAGCACAAGCACCGGCTCTATGTCCCACCAGCGCATCTCGCGCAGCGTCGCGGACGTCACGGCGGTCACTTGGGCGTGACCACCTTGTAGTTCTTCGGCACCTGCGCGTCGGGGCGGCGCAGGTACAACGGCAGCGGGTCGAGGAAGTCGGCGCCCGCCGCGAGCCGCTCCGCCGCGAGCGCGGCCAGCGCGCCCGCCGACTGGTGCTCGGGGTCGCGGGCGTCCGGGAAGACCTCGGGGTAGAGGCGCGCGCCCGCACCGACGACCGGCAGCCCGGCGACCTGCTCGGCGATCTCGGCGGGCCGGTCGACGGCCGCGTCGGTGGCGCGCGTACGGGAGTTCTCGTACCGCGCCCAGTAGACCTCCTTGCGGCGCGCGTCCGTCGCGACGACGAACGGCTCCTCGATCCCCGAGGCGTACGCGAGCCCGTCCAGGGTGCACAGGCCGTGCACGGGCACGCCGAGGACGGAGGCGAAGGTCGAGGCGGTGACGAGACCGACGCGCAGTCCGGTGTACGGCCCCGGTCCGACGCCGACCACGAGACCGGTGACCGCGTCGAGCTTCAGCCCGGCCTCTTTCAGGACCCGGTCGACGGCGGGCAGCAGCAGCTCCCCGTGGCGGCGGGCGTCGACCTGCCGCGACTCGGCGACGACGGAGTCGCCGTCGTGGAGGGCGACGGTGACGGCGGGCGTGGCGGTATCCATGGCGAGCAAGAGCACGCAAACAGCCTACGGCTCCCGGGCGGTCCGCACGGCGCCCCGTCCCGGTCGCCCGCGGCTGCTACCGTCACGTCGAACAGGTATAGGGGTACCTCCCGGGCCGAAGGCGCCGGGGGCGGAAGGTGGGCAGCAGGGTGGCACGGAGCAGCTCGGGATTCGTGGCCGGGCTCACGGCGGCGGCGGTCGCCGCGGTCGCCTTCCTCGCCTACCAGGCGTCGGCGAACGCGCCGGCGGACGTCTCGGCCAAGCCGAGGACCACCGCGGCCCCTTCCTCCGCCGCGACCGGTGGCCCTGAGAAGCCCGTCAAGGACCCGCTCGCCGTGCCGGCGAACTCGGGGACCGGGACGCGCGTCGTGTACGCGCTGGCCGAGCGGCGGGTGTGGCTCGTGGACGCGAAGGGCCAGGCCACGCACACCTTCTCGGTCATGCCGAGCACGGTGCACCCGGCACCGGGGTCGTACAAGGTGACCTCGCGCTCGGGCGCGGTGACCGGCTCGGACGGCGTGAAGATCGAGCATGTGGTGCGGTTCGCGAGCGTGCAGGACGTGGCGGTCGGCTTCAGCGCGGCGGTCGACGGCTCGCTCCCGACGCCGGACCCGTCGCGGAAGACGGGCGGCATCCGGATGAAGCGCGCGGACGGCGCCGCGATGTGGACGTTCGCGTCGATCGGCGCGAAGGTCGTGGTCGTCGCGTAGCGACGCGACGCGACGGCAGGACGCCCGCGGGTTCGGCCCGCCGTGATCGGCCCGCCGTGGGCCGACGCGCACGCAGCGGCCTCCCCGGCAGGCGCAACGGCCTCCACACCGGCCTGTCCAGCAGACGGATCGGGCCGACACACGCGCGCGTCCGGCGCACTGTGCGTGCTTCCGCCGGGTCTTCGTGTGCGCCGTGCGCGCCCTACGCGCACGGCTCACGCCCCGGGCAACGCCACACCGTCACTCGTACGGGTTATGCCGCCTCGCGCTCGATGTCCCGCTCGACGTCGTCCGGTCGAACGGTCTCCGCGCGGTCCGACTCTCTCGGCGGTGTCGACACCACGTTCGCCGCGGCACAGGACGCCAGCAGCTCACTCATCGAGATCCGCGCTTCCGCGCGGTCGCGCTCTGGCGTCGCCATGCATGCCTCCCGTAGGTTAGGTACACCTAACCAGCTCGTGCATCCATGTCACCACGGCTCGTACGGTCGCCGCAACATCTTCCCGACACCTTGTCGGAACCTACGTACGTTCAGCTCAGCGCGAGGTCCTCGTCCGCCCACCGCGCGCCGATCCCGCGCAGCGCGACCGTGCGCCGGTCGTCGTCCGTGTCGCCCACCACGCGGTGGATCAGGATGTGCAGCCGGTCGTCCGTGAGGTCCTCGACCTTGCCGTCGCCCCACTCCACGACGACCACCGACTCGGGCAGCGAGACGTCCAGGTCGAGGTCCTCCATCTCGTCGAGCCCGCCGCCGAGGCGGTACGCGTCGACGTGGACCAGGGCCGGACCGCCGACCAGCGACGGATGGACGCGGGCGATGACGAAGGTCGGGGAGGTGACGGCGCCGCGCACGCCGAGGCCCTCGCCCAGGCCACGGGTCAGCGTCGTCTTTCCGGCGCCGAGCTCGCCGGTGAGCATCACGAGGTCGCCAGGGCGCAGCAGCTTCGCCAGACGACGGCCGATCTCCTGCATCTCCTCCGGGGAGTCGATGTCCAGGGTGGCAGCGGAGTGCGGTTCTTCCATACGGCCCAACCTAACTGCTGCCGGCGCCCGCCCTGGCCGCCGTCGCGGGGACCGCTCCGACCTTCGCCAGCAGGTCGGCGAGCCGGTCCGTCACCGCCTCGGGGTGCTCCAGCATCACCAGGTGCCCGGCGTCGGGCACGATGACCAGCTCCGCGCCCGGCAGCAGATCGGCGATCGCCTCGGTGTGCGAGCTGGGGGTGACCAGGTCACGGTCGCCGGCGAGCGCGAGCACGGGTACGTCGAGGAAGGCCGCGAGCGCCGCCGCCTTGTCGTGCTCGGCGAAGGCCGGATAGAACTCCGCCACCACGTCGATCGGGGTGGACTCGATCATCCGCTCGGCGAACCGGGCGACGGCCGGGTCCACGTCCCTGGACGAGAAGGAGTACTTCTTGATCAGTCCGGCGAACAGGTCAGCCGTGGCTCTGCGGCCCCGCTCGACGAGCTCGGCCTGCGCGCCGAGCGCCTTCAGAACGCCCGGAAGGACCCGCCGCACCACGTTGACCCCGGCCGTGGGCAGCCCGTAGTTGACCTCGCCCAGCTTCCCCGCCGACGTCCCGACGAAGGCGACGCCGACGACCCGCTCGCGGACGAGGTCCGGGTAGCGGTCGGCGAGGGCCATGATCGTCATGCCGCCCATCGAGTGCCCGACCAGGACCAGCGGCCCCTCGGGCGCGGCGGCGTCGATGACGGCCCTGAGGTCGCGGCCGAGCTGGTCGATGGAGACGGGCACGCCGTCGGGGCCGGACTGGGCGACGCCCCGGCCGGAGCGGCCGTGGCTGCGCTGGTCCCAGTAGACGGTACGGACGAGTCCGCGCAGGGCGTCCCGCTGGAAGTGCCAGGAGTCCTGGCCGAGGCAGTAGCCGTGGCTGAAGACCACGGTGACGGGCGCGGGGGCCTTGCGGCCGAAGAGCCTGCGGCGGCGGGGCGCCGGCGCGTCCGGGGCGACCGCGTCCGTCTCGTAGTACAGCTCGGTGCCGTCGTCGGCGGACGCCTTGCCGGGGGTGCCGCGCAGGGAGCCGTACGGCGCGGAGGTGTCGAGGGCGAGCCGTGCCTTCTGCCGCATGCCGCGCCCGACCGTGAGCCGCTCGACCGCGACGCCGGCCGCCGCGCCGGCGGCGAGGACGCCTATCGCGGCACCGGCGAGACCGGCACGCCGCCAGTTGTCGGTGCTGGACTCGCTCACTGCCGCTCCCTGTTCGGTAGGTGCCTTGCCTGTTCGCTCAGCCGTTCACATAGACGCGCGGGACGCGCGCGCCGATGCGGGTGACGATCTCGTACGCGATGGTGTCGGCGGCCTCGGCCCAGTCCTGGGCGGTCGGCTCGCCGCGGTCGCCGGGGCCGAAGAGCACGGCCTCGGTGCCGGGTTCGACGTCGTCCCCGTCGAGGTCCACGACGAACTGGTCCATGGCGACCCGCCCGGCGACCCGGCGCACCCGGTCGCCGACCAGGACGGGGCCGCGGCCGGAGGCGTGGCGCGGGATGCCGTCGGCGTACCCGACCGGCACGAGGCCGAGCCGGGTCTCGCCCTCGGTGACGTAGTGGTGTCCGTAGCTGACGCCGTGGCCGGCCGGGACCTGCTTCACCAGTGCGACGCTCGCCTTGAGCGTCATGACCGGCCGCAGGCCGAAGTCGGCGGGGGCGCCGAGCTCGGGGCTGGGCGAGACGCCGTACATGGCGATGCCGGGCCGGACCAGGTCGAAGTGGGTCTCGGGGAGGGTGAGCGTCGCCGGGGAGTTGGCGATGTGCCGGACCTCGGGCTGCACGCCGGCCTTCTCGGCGTAGTCGAGCATCGAGCGGAAGGTGTCGAGCTGGGAGGCGATCGAGGGGTGGCCCGGCTCGTCGGCGCACGCGAAGTGCGACCAGAGGCCGGTGACCGTGACCAGTCCGTCCTTCTCCGCCTTGAGGGCCTCGCCGACGAGCTCGGGCCAGTCGGCGGGCTGGCAGCCGTTACGGCCCAGGCCGGTGTCGGCCTTGAGCTGGACGCGGGCCCGCCGCCCGGTGTCCCGCGCCGCCTGGACGACCTCGCGCAGGGCCCACATCCCGCTGACGGTCATGTCGAGACCGGCCTCGATACCCTCGGCCCAGGGGTCGCCGGGGGTCCAGAGCCAGCAGAGGATCGGGGCGTCCGTGATCCCGGCGGCGCGCAGGGCGAGCGCCTCGTGCGGGGTGGCGGTGCCGAGCCAGTCGGCACCGGCGTCGAGCGCGGCGCGGGCGCAGCGGACGGCGCCGTGTCCGTACGCGTCCGCCTTGACCACGGCCATGAGCTGGACGTGGGGCGCGACACGGGCACGCAGCGTGCGAACGTTCGCACGCAGCGCACCGAGGTCGATCTCGGCGCGGGCTCGGCGGGGCGGCGGTGTCTCAGTCATCGCGCCCAGTCTCTCAGGTGTCGGCCCCCGCACCGCTTTCCCAGGCTGTAGCCCCGATCACCCTCACACGCGAAGCCCCGCCGCGGGGGCGGCCGGCACAGGCCCCAGCGGGGCCCGGGGCCCCGCCACCTGACCGCCGACCACGCGCGGCCTCGACGCCCGCCCGGGCGCGGTCGGCGGCGCACTCGGCCCGAGGCCGGACGCGTAACGGGCCCCAGGGCCCCACCGCGCCAGACCCCAACGGCCCGCCACCCCTACCTGACCGCCGACGGCCTCGGCGTCCGCCCGGGCGCGGCCTGCCGCCCACTCGGCCCCGGGCCGGATGTCGTAGCGCCCACGTGGGCCCCGGGGCCCTACCGTCCTACGCCACCACGTCCCGCCACGCGTCCGGCAGAGCCGTGGCCACGTCGCTCGCCGCGATCGGGGCTCCGTTCGAGGCGCGGCGGGCCGCCAAGCCGTGGAGGTACGCGGCCGCCGAGGCCGCGTCCCGTGCCCGCAGGCCCGCCGCGAGCAGGGACCCCGCGAGGCCGGACAGCACGTCCCCGCTGCCCGCAGTCGCCAACCACGACGTGCCGGTCGGGTTCACCCGTACCGGACCGGAACCCTCCGCCACCAGCGTCGTCGAGCCCTTCAGCAGCACCGTCGCCCCGAAGCGCGCCGCCAACTCCCGTACGGCCGAAAGCCGTTCCGCCTCCACAGACTCCCGCGACGCGCCGAGCAGCGCCGCCGCCTCCCCGGCGTGCGGGGTGAGCAGGGTCGGCGCCCTGCGCGCCCGTACCGCCTCCGCGTCGAGCTCGCGCAGCCCGTCCGCGTCCACGAGGACCGGTACGTCCGAGGCGAGGACGTCCGCGACCCCCGGCCCGTCGCCGAGGCCCGGTCCGACCACCCACGCCTGCACCCGCCCCGCCTTCCCCGGCGGCCCCACGTGCACCAGCGTCTCCGGGTGGCTCGCGATCACCGCGTCCCCGGCCGGCCCCACGTACCGCACCGCGCCCGCACCGCCCCGCAGCGCGCCCGTGACGGCGAGCACCGCCGCGCCCGGATAGCGCGCGGAGCCGGCGACGACGCCCACCACACCCCGCCGGTACTTGTCGCTCTCCGCGCCCGGCACCGGCAACAGCCCGGCCACGTCCTCGTGTTGCAGCGCCTCCACGTCCGGCACGGACGGCAGGTGGTCCGCGAGACCGATGTCCACCAGCCGCAGCGCCCCCGCGTACTCGCGCGCCGGATCGATCAGCAGCCCCGGCTTGTACGCCCCGAACGTCACCGTCGCGTCCGCCCGCAGCGCCTCCCCCGCGACCTGCCCCGAGTCCGCGTCCACCCCGCTCGGCAGGTCGACGGCGACCACGGCCGCGTCCGATCCGCGCGCCGCCCGCGCGACCGGGACCGCGTCCGGCCGCAGGCCGCCCTGCCCGCCGATCCCGGTGATGCCGTCGAGGACGAGGTCGGCCACGGCGAGCGCCTCGAACGGGTCCTCCGCCACCCGCCCCCCGGCCGCGAGCAGCGCGGCGAGGCCGGCCTCGTGGGCCCGCGAGCCGAGCAGCACGGCCGTCACCCCCGCCCCGCGCCGGGCGAGCCGCACCCCCGCGTAGAGGGCGTCGCCCCCGTTGTCCCCGCTGCCGACGAGCAGCACGACCCTCGCCCCGTACACATGGCCGCGGCCGAGCAGCGAGAAGCACGCGGCGGCGAGCCCCGCCGCCGCCCGTTGCATGAGCGTGCCCTCGGGCAGCATCGCCATCAGCTCGGCCTCGGCGGCCCGTACGGTCTCCACGCGGTAAGCGATACGCATGCCCCGCAGTCTGCCGCACCCTCCAAGCCCCCGCCCGGAAGCGTGGGTTGACGCGGACGGCCGAGCCGGCCTCAACGCCGCCCGTGCCGCCGCCCGTCGGCGTGGCGGGCGGCGCGGTGGGCGGCCGTGAGCCGGCAGGAGCAGCCCCGTACCGGTGACTCAGGCCTCCCGCGGCTTGGCCGGCCTGGTGGTGCGGACCAGGCGGAGCAGGATTACTCCCCCGAGCAGGGCGAGGACGGCGGCCGCGCGGAGCACCCACTCGATCGCCGGGCCGTCGGAGGCTGGCGCGCGAGGCCGAACCGCTGAGGGCCTCAAGGACGCTCGACGCCAGCTCGTACGACTGCCTACCCCTCCGCGATCACCACCGCCGAGGCCACGCCCGCGTCGTGGCTCAGTGAGACGTGCCAGTGGCGGACGCCCAGTTCCGCCGCCCGGGCCGCCACCGTGCCGCGTACGCGCAGCCGGGGCTGGCCGCTGGCCTCCAGGTAGACCTCCGCGTCCGTCCAGTGCAGGCCCGCGGGCGCGCCCAGGGCCTTGGCCACCGCCTCCTTGGCGGCGAAGCGGACGGCCAGGGAGGCCGGGCCCCGGCGCTCGCCGCTCGGGAGCAGCAGCTCGCCCTCGACGAAGAGCCGCTGGAGCAGTCCGGGAGTCCGCTCCACGGAGGCCGCGAAGCGGTCCACCTCGGCCACGTCGATCCCCACCCCGATGATCATTCACTCACTCCACGGTCACAGATTTCGCCAGGTTCCGCGGCTGGTCGACCTCGTTGCCCCGTGCCGTCGCGAGTTCGCAGGCGAAGACCTGGAGGGGCACGGTGGAGACCAGCGGCTGAAGCAGCGTAGGCGTTGCCGGGATGCGGATCAGATGGTCGGCGTACGGGACGACGGTCTCGTCGCCCTCCTCCGCGATCACGATCGTCCGCGCCCCGCGCGCCCGGATCTCCTGGATGTTGGAGACGATCTTGTCGTGCAGGACGGACCGCCCGCGCGGCGACGGCACGACCACGACCACCGGAAGGTCCTCCTCGATGAGCGCGATCGGACCGTGCTTCAGCTCGCCGGCCGCGAAGCCCTCGGCGTGCATGTACGCCAGTTCCTTCAGCTTCAGCGCGCCCTCCAGGGCGACCGGGTAGCCGACGTGCCGGCCGAGGAAGAGGACGGTGTCCTTGTCGGCGAGGGAGCGGGCCAGGGCGCGCACCGGCTCCATCGTCTCCAGGACGCGCTCGACCTCGTCGGCGATCCGGGAGAGCTCGCGTACGACGGCGTGGATCTCGTCGCCCCACTTGGTCCCGCGCACCTGTCCCAGGTACAGCGCGAGCAGATAGCAGGCCACCAGCTGCGTCAGAAAGGCCTTGGTGGACGCGACGGCGACTTCGGGCCCGGCGTGCGTGTAGAGAACGGCGTCGGACTCGCGCGGAATGGTCGAACCGTTCGTGTTGCACACGGCCAGCACCTTGGCGCCCTGCTCGCGCGCGTGGCGCAGCGCCATGAGGGTGTCCATCGTCTCGCCGGACTGCGAGATCGCGATGACGAGCGTCCGCTGGCCGAGGATCGGATCGCGGTAGCGGAACTCGCTGGCGAGCTCCACCTCGCAGGGGATCCGGGTCCAGTGCTCGATGGCGTACTTCGCGATCATGCCGGCGTGGAAGGCGGTGCCGCACGCGATGATCACGACCTTGTCGGCCTCGCGCAGGACGGCGTCGGGGATACGCACCTCGTCGAGCCTGAGCCGGCCGTCGCCGTCGATCCGGCCGAGGAGGGTGTCGGCCACGGCCTTCGGCTGCTCGGCGATCTCCTTGAGCATGAAGTAGTCGTAGCCGCCCTTCTCGGCGGCCGAGGCGTCCCAGTCCACGTGGTACGCCCGGACGTCGGCGGGGGTGCCGGCGAAGTCGGTGACCTCGACGCCCTCGCGGGACAGCTTCACGACCTGGTCCTGGCCGAGCTCGATCGCGGCGCGGGTGTGCGCGATGAAGGCGGCGACGTCGGAGGCGAGGAAGTACTCGCCCTCGCCGACGCCCACCACCAGGGGCGAGTTGCGGCGCGCTCCGACGACGACGTCGGGCTCGTCGGCGTGCACGGCGACGAGGGTGAACGCCCCGTCGAGCCGCCGGCACACGAGCCGCATCGCCTCTGCCAGGTCGCCGCAGGAGGAGAACTCCTCGGCGAGGAGGTGGGCCACGACCTCGGTGTCCGTCTCGGACGCCAGGTCGTGCCCGCGCTCCTCCAGCTCCGCGCGCAGGGCGGCGAAGTTCTCGATGATCCCGTTGTGGACGACGGCCACGCGCCCCGCGTTGTCCAGATGCGGGTGCGCGTTGGCATCGGTCGGCCCGCCGTGGGTGGCCCAGCGGGTGTGTCCGATCCCGGTGGAGCCGCTCGGCAGCGGCCGGTCCACCAGCTCCTTGTCCAGGTTGACGAGCTTGCCCGCCTTCTTCGCCGCGGCCAGTCCCCCGTCGGAGAGCACCGCGACGCCGGCTGAGTCGTAGCCCCGGTACTCGAGCCGCTTGAGGCCCGCGATCACCACATCAAGCGCCGACTGCCCGCCGACGTAACCCACGATTCCGCACATGTCGGCAGCCTACGACCGAACCCGCCCGGAGGCCCGGAGTCAGCCGAGCTTGGCCGCCTGCGCGTCGATGAGGGGCTTCGGCTGCTTCTTGACATCCCCGACGAGGCCGACGGTGGGGAAGACCGCCATGACGTTGTCCTTGCGGACCACCGCGAGCCGAGTGACCACCGGCGCTCCCTTCACGTCCGCGGTGATGCTCCACGCGAGCGCCTCGTCGCCGGCGGCCAGGCTCTCCGGTACGACCTTCGAAACCCTCGTCTTCTCGGTCGCCTCGGTCGCCGTGAACCCGTTCCCGCACGCGGCCCCGGCCGCCTTGAGCGAGCCGAACCACTCCTGCGCTCCGCGACCGTCGTACGACCCGAGCGCGACCGCCGTGGCAGTCCCGCCCTTCGCCTCGGTCACCACCATCCGCCGCCAGGTGACCGTCGCACCGCTCGGGGCGGCGGACATCGCATCGGCGATCGGCTTGCACGCGGGGTTGTCGGTGCTGATGGCGGTCGCCGTCAGCAAATCCAGGTCCACGTCCCCCTGGGTCCGGTACCCCGTGCCCTTGAGGTCGCCCTCTTCCACGAGCAGATGGCTGAGCTCTTCGGCGCTCAGCGCCTTGGCCTCAGGCAGAGCCGAGGCGGTCGCAGGGGCCTTGGCCTTGCCTTCCGTACCGCCCTTCTCCTCCTCGGCGCCCCCGCAGGCGGTGACGAGTGCCGCCAGGGTGAGGGTGGTGGCGGCGAGGGCGGTGCGGCGAACGGCGGTGGCTCTCATGTTCAACTCTCTGCTGACTGCACACGAATTCGCCGCACCTTACGCACACGATCACTGCACCGATCAGGCCCTTTGCCGATCGGTACGTGATCGCAACTCACCCCGCTCAGCCGAGCTTGGCCGCCTGCGCGTCGATGACGGGCTGCGGGAGCTCCTTGACCGTGCCCCCGAGGCTGATGACGGAGAACGACGCCAGCGTGTTGCCCTTCCGGAAGGCCACCAGCTTGCTGACCCACGCCTCCCCCTCCACGTCGGTGGTGACGGTGAAGGCGAGCGACTCCTCACCTGCGGTCACGGTCTCCGGGGCGACCTTGGTGATCTTCGTCTTCTCGCCGCCGCCGATGAGCGTGAAGCCGCCCGCGCACTCCGTGCCCGCCGTCTTCAGCGAGGCCAGCGCCTCCTGGGCGCCGCCGCCGTCGTACGAGCCGAGCGTCACGGACGTCACCGGCGCGCTGAGCATGCCCAGGGCCTCCTCGGGCGAGGCGGTCGCCCCCTCCGGCTTCGGCATCTCGATGGCCTTGCGGTGCACGCTGGCGCCCGGGGCGCCGGTCGCGATGAAGGACATGGCCTCGGCGAGCGGCTTGCAGGCGGGCTTGTCCGTGCTGATGTCACCGGGCTTCGCGGCGTCCGCGGCCTCGCCCTTCTGCACCTGGTAGCCCTTGAGGTCGGCCTGCTCGACGATCAGCTTCTCCAGCTCGGCGGCGGACAGCGCCTTCGCGTCGGGGGCGGCGGAAGCGGATGCGGACCCCTTGGGCGCGTCCTTCCCCTTGTCCTCGCCCTCCCCACCCCCGCCACAGGCGGCGACGCCGAAGACGAGCGAAACGGCGGAGACGGCGACGGCGGTACGGCGAAGGGCGGTGGTTCTCATGTCCAACTCTCTGCTGAAGAACGGCGATTCCGTGCGCACCCTATGCGAGCCCGACCCAGCGCCGACACCGGATTACCAGCCGGTACGCGATCGCGCAGCACCCCCGCCCGCGAGCACCGCATCGAACGCCGACTGACAGTCGGCTGCAGCGGCTGACGCCGGATCAAACGGAACACATGCGAAGGGCCGCACCCCTCAAAGGGATGCGGCCCTCGTTCTCAGGTCAACGCGTCAATGCGTCACTCACGCACGTCACCAGGTTCCCGCCCGGGCGTACCACGTGGGTGCCGGCTTGTCGACGGTCCCGCTCTCATTGCCGTACAAGCTGAAGACACGCGTGGTGCCTACCGCGTAGTTGTAGAAGCCCGGCGCCACCGGGCCCGGATCGGCCCCGAAGGTCGGCGGTCCGGACGCGTACTGGCATTCGTACACCTTCGATGCGGCCGGCAACCGTCTCAGCGAGACGAAGCACGATCCGCTCGGCGACACGGCGAAGGACGTCAAGCGCACGTACGCCTACGCGACCGGCCTTCCGACGAAGAGCAGGCTCACCGAGGTCACCACGAAGGGTCCGCAGGGCGAGCGCCACGAGCTCTTCGGCTACGACGAGGTCGGCAACACCACCTCGCGGACCGTCCAGGGCAACACCCAGTCCCTCTCATGGGACCTGGAGGGCCACCTGGAGAAGGTGACGGCGGGGACGCAGGAGACCTCCTTCGTCTACGACGCGGGCGGCAACCGCCTCATCAAGCGGGATCCGACGGGCACGACCCTGTACCTGCCCGGCACCGAGCTCCAGCTCGATGCCAACGGCAACGTCGCCAAGACGACCCGGTACTACGCCCACCCGGCCGGACCGGTGATGGTCAAGGTCGCGGTGCCCGGTGTCGCGATCAAGAAGTCGTACCTGCTCGCCGACCGCAACGGCACCGCGACGACCTCGGTCGACACGGCGACGAAGGCGGTGACGCGCCGCAAGTTCACGCCGTTCGGCGAGGAGCGCGGCACGGCCCCGTCGATGTGGCCCGACGACAAGGGCTACCTGGGCGGCACGAAGGACGTGTCCACGGGCCTCACCCACCTGGGCGCCCGCGAGTACGACCCGACGCTGGGCCGCTTCATCTCGGTCGACCCGAAGATGGACGTCGCCGAGTCGCAGACGATGAACCCGTACGCGTACGGGAACAACAGCCCGATCACGTTCTCGGACCCGTCGGGCGAGGCGTTCTGCATCGACGAGGGGTGCACGAAGACATACACGCCCAAGCCCAGCACGACGCCGACCACCGGCGGCGGCGACGCCAGTGATGGCAGTCCCGCTCCCACCACGGTTCCCCCACCGCCGACGAAGCCGACGACGACCCTCAGCGAGGACGACGTCAAGAAGGCTACGAACATCAAGCAGAAGTCCAAGGCGGACGTGGTCCTCGAAATCGCTGTGGAGGTCGCCAAGGGCATCATCGGCGTCGACGACATCCAGGCCTGCATCGGCGGCGACGGCTGGGCCTGTGCGTCGCTGGCCTTCGACGCGGCGATGCCGTTCGCCGGACGCGCCAAGCGGGTTCTCAAGGCGCTCGAAACCGCCTGGACCATGTACAACCGCTGGGAGGACGAGGTCCGCTGGGCCACGAACATGCTCAGGCGGGCGGACGACGAAGCCGCGGCCCTGGCGAAGTACACCGAGGACTACGCAGGCTGGAAGAAGCAGGCGGACGCTGCGAAGGCGGCGGCGAAGAAGGCCGACGAGGCGGCCGCGGACGCCGCGAAGAAGGCCGACGGAGACGGCGGCAGCCCGGGCGGTTCCTGCCCCATCAGGAACAGCTTCACCCCCGACACGAAGGTCCTCCTCGCCGACGGCTCCGCCAAGGCGATCAAGGACCTGAAGCCGGGCGACAAGGTCCTCGCGACGGACGAGAAGACCGGTGAGACGGCCGGCAAGGACGTTGCCGCGACGATCGTCGGCGAGGGCGAGAAGCACCTGGTCCGCGTCACGATCGACACGGACGGCGCCAAGGGCACCGAGACGGCCCCGATCACGGCCACGGACGGCCACCCCTTCTGGGTCCTGTCCCTCCGCAAGTGGGTCGACGCGAAGGACCTGAAGCCGGGCCAGTGGCTCCGCACGAGCGCGGGCACCCACGTCCAGGTCTCGGCGGTCCAGGCCTGGACCCAGACGGCGAGCGTCCGCAACCTGACGGTCGCCGACTTCCACACGTACTACGTGCTGGCGGGGACCACGTCGGTCCTGGTTCACAACACCGATTGTGGTCCTGCCACCGAAGCCGCGAGGGCGAAGGCCGTCGAGTACGGGGAAATGTCTGGAAGGCAGAGGCCGGGAGGCGCAGTCGAGGCCCTGGTGATCAAGGGACACAAGCCCATCGTGCGGACCAGTGACGGAGGGAAGGGCGGAAGCGGGCGTACGCTCCACGCGACAGTCCAGAATATTCTCGACTCGGTTCCCAGTGCCCAGCGATCCGATAATCATGGCGGGTGTGGTTTGCCCGTCTGCCTCACAGACGCTCTCAACCAAGGGCTGGATCCGACAGGGGCATCCGCCGCCTCGTTCATGATCAGATCACCCTCGAACAAGAACTACCTCCAAGAGATGGGGCCGTGCGACAGTTGCGCGTTTCTCGTCTCCCACTTCAAAATCAATTTCGAAACCAAATGGTGACAGAATCACGATTCTCAGATGAAACCCAGTCGGCGCTGCGGAGCGCCGGCTGGTTCCCTGGCCGCGAGGTCGACGTCACGTCCTGGCGGACTTCCCTCCAGGGGTTCCACATGCACGCCGCAGCCGAGCGATTCCTCCGGGAATTCGGAGGCCTGCACGTCCGGGTTTCCGGCCCTGGGGAGAATCACCGACGGACCCCGTTCGAGATCGACCCGGAGCTGGCAATCGGAGAGGAAGACAGATGGATGCACCTTTCAGAGATGTTCGGCCGGTCTTTCTTCCCGATCGGCGGTGAGGACTTCGGCGAGTTCCTCTTGGGGATCGACGAAAGAGGAGAGATCCACTTCCTCATGAACTGGGCAATTTCACTCGGCCGAGGCGACTACGCGCTGGAAAACCTCATCAGAGGACTGTCACGGGAACGCCTGACCGTCTCCGGTCAGGAGGACTGACACTCTCCGCGCCGAGCAGAAGGCGGGGCCCCTGGCGGATCACACCGTCAGGGGCCCCTTCGGCATCAGCATTCAGCATGCCGGTCCGCCACGTGACCGAGCCCACGACCCACAACCGCCCCGCAGCCGAGACAATGGCCGTGTGATCACTTCGCCGCCACGAAGCCAGCGCCGGCCCGAGGCCACGCCCTACGTCGACCTCACCAGGGACGAGTGGAGCGCGCTGCGTGACAAGACGCCCCTGCCGCTCTCCGCCGAGGAGGTCGAGCGGCTGCGGGGGCTCGGCGATGTCATCGACCTCGACGAGGTCCGGGACGTCTATCTGCCGCTCTCCCGGCTGCTCAATCTGTACGTCCAGGCCACCAGCGGGCTGCGCGGCGCGCTCAACACGTTCCTCGGCGAGCGCGCCGAGCAGCGCGGCACCCCGTTCGTCATAGGGGTCGCCGGCTCCGTCGCCGTCGGCAAGTCCACCGTCGCCCGTCTCCTCCAGGCGCTCCTCGCCCGCTGGCCGGAGCACCCGCGCGTGGAGCTGGTCACCACCGACGGCTTCCTCTATCCGATGGAGGAGCTGAAGGAGCGCGGGCTGATGTCCCGCAAGGGTTTCCCCGAGTCGTACGACCGCCGCGCCCTGACCCGCTTCGTCGCCGACATCAAGGCAGGGAAGGAGGAGGTCACCGCCCCGGTCTACTCCCACCTCATCTACGACATCGTGCCGGGCGAGCGGCTCGTGGTCCGCCGCCCCGACATCCTGATCGTCGAGGGGCTCAACGTCCTCCAGCCGGCGCTGCCCGGCAAAGACGGCCGGACACGGGTCGGTCTCGCCGACTACTTCGACTTCTCGGTCTACGTGGACGCCCGGCCCGAGGACATCGAACGCTGGTACCTCAACCGCTTCCGCCGGCTCCGGGAGACCGCGTTCCAGAACCCCTTCTCGTACTTCCAGAAGTACACCCAGGTCTCCGAGGACGAGGCCATGGAGTACGCCCGCACGATGTGGCGGACCATCAACAAGGTGAACCTGCTGGAGAACGTGGCTCCGACGCGCGGCCGCGCGACTCTCGTCGTGCGCAAGGGTCCGGATCACAAGGTGCAGAGGCTGAGTCTCCGTAAGCTCTGAGGATGCTGCATCTGCGCATCATCACTCCGCCCGCCCGCACGGACGCCGTCCTCGACCTGATCGGGACGACCGTGGGCACCACGCATGTCGCTGTGCTCAAGGGTGTCGCCCGCGAACCCGAGGGTGATGTCGTGATGTGCGACGTCGCGCGCGAGGCGGGGGACGAACTCCTGCACGGGCTGCGCGAGTTGGGCATCCACAAGGTCGGTTCGGTCGCCGTCGAGAACATCGACCTCTCGCTCTCCGACCGCGCCGAGAAGGCGGAGGAGGAGGCGCCCGGCGAGGCCGCGGACGCGGTCATCTGGGAGCAGCTCACGGGCACCGCCCAGGAGGAGTCCACGCTCACGATCACCTACGCCGCCCTGATGATCGTGGCGACGATGATCGCGGCCTGCGGTGTGGTCCTGGACAACGCGATCCTGATCGTGGGGGCCATGGCGGTCGGCCCGGAGTTCGGCCCGCTCGCCGGGATCAGTACGGGGCTGGTGCGGCGCGCGCCGAAGGCCGTCTGGCGCTCCACGGTCGCCCTGGTCGTCGGCTTCGCCTCGGCGATCATCGCGACGACCTTGTTCAGCCTGGTGATGGACGCCCTCGGCCAGTTCGAGGAGGGCATGCTCGACGCGCCGCGCCCGAACACGGGCTTCATCTTCCAGCCCGACCCGTTCTCGTTCGTCGTGGCGCTGCTGGCGGGCGTGGCCGGTGTGGTCTCGCTGACCTCGTCGAAGGCGGGCGTCCTTGTCGGCGTGGCGATCTCGGTGACGACCGTCCCGGCGGCCGCGAACGCCGCCGTGGCCCTCAGCTACGGCGATCTGCCCCAGATGTGGGGCTCCGCCGAGCAGTTGCTGCTGAACCTGACCGGCATCATCGTCGCCGGGGTGCTCACGCTCGTCGGCTGGAAACTGGTGTGGCGCACCCAGCGGGGTCGGATGACCCGACCGCCGGGTGCGCCACGAGGCAAGTAACGCGCAAGCGTCCTAGCCGAGCGCCGACTTCACGACGTCGGCCAGCCTGCCGGCCACGGCCCGCGCCTGCTCGATGTCGGCGGCCTCGACCATCACCCGTACGAGCGGCTCGGTGCCCGAGGGGCGGAGCAGCACGCGGCCGGTGGAGCCCAGTTCGCGCTCGGCGTCGCCGACCGCGGCGGCCAGCTCGCCGGAGGTCTTCACCCGCGACTTGTCGACGTCGGGCACGTTGACCAGGACCTGCGGCAGCCGCTCCATGACGCCGGCCAGTTCCGCGAGGGACTTGCCGGTGGCCGCGACCCGCGCCGCCAGCATCAGGCCGGTCAGGGTGCCGTCGCCGGTGGTGGCGTGGTCGAGCACGATGACGTGCCCGGACTGCTCGCCGCCGAGGGCGTAACCGTGCTCCTTCATGGACTCCAGGACGTAACGGTCGCCGACCGCCGTCTGCACCAGCTGGAGGCCTTCGCGCTCCATGGCCAGCTTGAAGCCGAGGTTGGACATCACGGTCGCGACGACGGTGTCGCCGCGCAGCGTCCCGGCCTCGCGCATGGCGAGCGCGAGGACGGCGAGGATCTGGTCGCCGTCGATCTCGTTGCCCGCCGCGTCGACGGCCAGGCAGCGGTCCGCGTCACCGTCGTGGGCGATGCCGAAGTGGGCGCCGTGCTCGACGACGGCTTCCTTGAGCAGGCCGAGGTGGGTGGAGCCGCAGCCGTCGTTGATGTTGAGGCCGTCGGGCTCCGCGCCGATCGTGATGACCTCGGCACCGGCCCGGGCGAACGCCTCGGGCGACACACGGGCGGCCGCGCCGTGCGCCTCGTCGAGGACGACCTTGAGCCCGTCGAGACGGTTGGGCAGTACGGCGATGAGGTGGGCGACGTACTTGTCGAAGCCCTCGTCGTAGTCACGGACCCGGCCGACACCCGCGCCGGTCGGCCGCTCCCACGGGGCGCCGGTGCGGTGCTCCTCGTAGACGGACTCGATCCGGTCCTCCAGCTCGTCGGCGAGCTTGTGGCCACCGCGGGCGAAGAACTTGATGCCGTTGTCGGGCATCGCGTTGTGGCTGGCGGAGAGCATCACGCCGAGGTCGGCGCCGAGCGCTCCGGTGAGGTACGCCACGGCGGGGGTGGGCAGGACGCCGACGCGCAGCACGTCGACGCCCGCGCTCGCGAGGCCCGCCACGACGGCCGCCTCCAGGAACTCTCCCGATGCACGGGGGTCACGCCCGACCACCGCGGTCGGCCGATGGCCCTCGAAGGTCCCCGCCTCGGCGAGCACGTGCGCCGCCGCGACCGACAGGCCGAGCGCGAGCTCCGCCGTCAGATCCGCGTTCGCCACACCGCGCACACCATCCGTGCCGAAGAGTCGTCCCACAGCTGTCCTCCGAAACTGCTCCGAAAAGTGCGATCCCCTGAACGCGTGATGCCCGTTTTCGCATCAAAGCTGCCCGAAAGGGCCCAGGGGGAGGAAAAGACGTACGCCCCGGCAGCACGGGCAGTGCCGCCGGGGCGTACGTGCAAAGCAGACCGAGCAGGCGATTAACGCTTGCTGTACTGCGGGGCCTTACGGGCCTTCTTGAGACCGGCCTTCTTGCGCTCGACCGCACGGTCGTCGCGGGAGAGGAAGCCGGCCTTCTTCAGCGGACCGCGGTTGTTCTCCACGTCCGCCTCGTTCAGGGCGCGGGCCACACCGAGGCGCAGGGCGCCGGCCTGGCCGGAGACGCCGCCACCCGAGATGCGGGCGATGACGTCGTAGCGGTTGTCGAGCTCGAGCACCTTGAAGGGCTCGTTGACTTCCTGCTGGTGCACCTTGTTCGGGAAGTAGTCCTCGAGCGTACGCCCGTTGATCTTCCACTTGCCGGTGCCCGGGACGATCCGGACGCGGGCGATGGCGTTCTTGCGACGACCCAGGCCGGCGGCCGGCTGCGGGTCACCGAAGCGCGACGCCAGGGACTCCGAGGTGTACTCACCCTCGACGGGGACCTCGGACTCGAAGGTGGTGACCTCGGCGTAGGTCTCCTCGCCCTCGATGGGGTTCTCAACAGTGGTCTCGGCCACGATGCTCCTCAGATTTCTTTCGTTCTTAGGGGGTGTGGCCGGTACTACTGCGCGACCTGGGTGATCTCGAACGGGACCGGCTGCTGAGCAGCGTGCGGGTGGTTCTCGCCCGCGTAGACCTTCAGCTTCGAGAGCATCTGACGGCCCAGGGTGTTCTTGGGGATCATGCCCTTGATGGCCTTCTCGACGGCCTTCTCGGGGTTCTTGTCCAGCAGCTCGTCGTAACGGACGGAGCGCAGACCACCCGGGAAGCCGGAGTGGCGGTACGCCAGCTTCTGGGTCTTCTTGTTGCCGGACAGGTGGACCTTGTCAGCGTTGATGATGATGACGAAGTCGCCCATGTCCATGTGGGGGGCGTAGACGGGCTTGTGCTTGCCTCGCAGGAGGTTCGCAGCCGTCGTCGCCAGACGGCCCAGGACAACGTCCTGCGCGTCGATGATGTGCCACTGGCGAGTGACATCGCCGGGCTTGGGGCTGTACGTACGCACTTCGTAGCCTTCGCTTCTTCAGTGGATGGAGTCCAGACACACCTGAAGCGATCATGCAGCTGGGGCCTGCACTGCCGGGAACACCGCCCGTATGCGAGCCACTGGTAACTGCTCCAGGGAACCTGCGTAAGGGTTCTTCGCGTGAAAACGACGAAGCCAATACGCATAACAAACCGCAACAGTACCCGCGCCGCCCCCGACGGGTCAAAACGCCGCGGGGCCCCCGGTCAGCGCGCGCGCTCGACCCGGCGCTCGTCCCACACCGGCTCCGGCGTCTCCCGGACGACACCGTCCGAGCCGAAGACCAGATACCGGTCGAAGCTCTTCGCGAACCAGCGGTCGTGCGTGACGGCCAGCACCGTGCCGTCGTACGACTCCAGGCCGTCCTGGAGCGCCTCCGCCGACTCCAGGTCCAGGTTGTCCGTCGGCTCGTCGAGGAGCAGCGCAGTGGTGCCCGAGAGCTCCAGGAGCAGGATCTGGAAGCGGGCCTGCTGCCCGCCGGAGAGCTTCTCGAAGGGCTGGTCGCCCTGCCCCTCCAGCTCGTACCGCCGCAGGACCGACATCGCCCCGCCCCGGTCCTTCGCGTGCTCCGACCAGAGAATGTCCACGAGGGAGCGGCCCAGGAGCTCCGGGTGGGCGTGGGTCTGCGCGAAGTGGCCCGGCACGACCCGCGCGCCCAGCTTCCACTCGCCCGTGTGGGACACGGACGGGTCCCCGGCGAGCAGGCGCAGGAAGTGTGACTTGCCCGACCCGTTCGAGCCGAGGACGGCGACCCGCTCGCCGTAGAAGATCTCCAGCGAGAACGGCTTCATCAGACCGGTCAGCTCAAGGTTCTCGCAGGTCACGGCGCGTACACCGGTACGGCCGCCGCGCAGCCGCATCCGGATGTCCTGCTCGCGCGGCGGCTCCGGCGGCGGGCCGGCCTCCTCGAACTTCCTCAGCCGGGTCTGCGCCGCCGCGTACCGCGACGCCATCTCATGGCTGACCGCCGCCGCCTGCCGCAGGTTGATCACCAGCTTCTTCAGCTGCGCGTGCTTCTCCTCCCAGCGCCGCTTCAGCTCCTCGAAGCGGGCGAACCGCTCCCGCCGCGCGTCGTGGAAGGTCTCGAAGCCACCGCCGTGCACCCAGACGTCCGACCCGGCCGGGCCCGGCTCGACCGCGATGATCTTCTGCGCGGACCGGGCGAGCAGCTCCCGGTCGTGGGAGATGAAGAGCACGGTCTTACGGGTCTCCCGCAGCCGCTCCTCCAGCCACCGCTTGCCGGGGACGTCCAGATAGTTGTCCGGCTCGTCGAGGAGCAGCACCTCGTCCGTGCCGCGCAGCAGCGACTCCAGGACAAGGCGCTTCTGCTCGCCGCCGCTGAGCGTGCGCACCTCGCGGAACTGCGCCTTCTCGTACGGGACGCCCAGCGCCGCCATCGTGCACATGTCCCAGACGGTCTCGGCCTCGTACCCCTGGACCTCGGCCCAGTCGCTGAGCGCCTGCGCGTACGCCATCTGCGCGGCCTCGTCGTCGACCGTCATGATCAGGTGTTCGGCCGCGTCGACCGCCTTCGCCGCCTCGCGGATGCGCGGCTGGGCGACGGAGACGAGCAGGTCACGGACCGTACGGTCGTCCCGTACCGATCCGACGAACTGCGGCATCACACCGAGCCCGCCGCTCACGGTGACCGAGCCGCCGTGCGGCTGGAGCTCCCCGGCGATCATCCGGAGCAGTGTGGTCTTCCCGGCGCCGTTGGCCCCGACCAGGGCGACGACCGCGCCCTCCCCGACCCGGAAGGAGGCGTCCGCGAGCAGGACCCTCCCGTCGGGAAGGTAGTACTCCAGATGCGCGGCCTCGACATGTCCCATGGGGGGCATTGTCGCCGCCCGCACCGCTCAGGCCCAACCGGTTTAGGATGCGCGGCATGAGCTTTGGGGGACCCCAGTGGCCGCAGGAGCCGCAGCAGCCGGGGCAGCAGCCGTTCGGACAGCAGCCAGGACAGCCGGGACAAGAGCAGTACGGACAGCAGCACGGGCCGTACGAGCAGCAGCACGGGCAGCAGTACGGGAACCAGTTCGGGATGGGGGTACCGCCCGGGCCGCAGGGCCCAGGGGGACAGCCGAACCCGTTCCCGGGTGCGGAGGCCGGCCCCACACCCGACTGGGGTGCCCTCGCCGACGCCTCCGCGGCCGGCCGGCGCCGTAAGCGCTGGCTGGTGATCGGCGGTGGTGTGCTCGCGGCCCTCGTGGTCGGCGCGATCGTCGCCACGGCGGTCGTGAACAGCAACAAGGGCACCGGCACGGCCAAGAACGGCACGGTCACCCCGACCGGCTCGGCCGCCCCCAGCGACTCCCCCACGCCCGGCCCGACGTTCTCCTCCGTCGCGCCGCCGCCCCCGCCGAACCCCAAGGACTACATCTCGGACGAGAAGAAGGACAAGGCGCCGCTGAGCGCCGAGGGCCTCTTCCCGGGCAAGAAGCTGACGATGAGCGGCCGGGCCTACAAGAAGGGCGCGACCTCCTCGACGACCGACTGCGCGAGCGTCACGCAGGGCGGTCTGGGGGCGGTCCTGAAGAAGAACGGCTGCGACCGGGTGATCCGCGCCACGTACGAGAAGGACGGGGTGGCCATCACCGTCGGTGTGGCCGTGTTCCCGACCGAGGCGGCGGCGCTGAAGGCGAAGAACCAGGCCAGCGGCGGTATCGCCCCGCTCGCCGGGGCGGGTGTGAAGGACTTCTGCCGTGCGACGGTCTGTCTGCGCCGGGCGAACTCGATCGGCCGGTACGCGTACTTCACGCAGGCCGGCTTCACCGACGGCAAGAAGGTGACCACCTCCGACAAGGGCGTCTTCCAGGCCAGCGACGACCTGGGCACCTTCGCCTTCAACCAGATCTACGCCCGTGGCAAGTCGCAGGCCGCCGCGGCGGCGGCGGGCGCCCCCCAGGAGTAGGCGGGCGCCGCCCGTGCGGGCCATGGGCGCCTCTGGGCGCCGCCCGCGCGAGCCCTGGCACGTCGCTTCGTGCCCCGTCGGGTACGAAGCGACGTGCGTACCCGCCGAAACTCCCCAGAGGGAGGATCGGATCAGCAGCAGCCGGCGCCCGGCAGGGTGCGCTTGTTCCTGGCCTCCCGGTTGCGGGCGCCCAGCAGCTCGTCGGCCGGGTAGCCGACCTCTTCCAGGGTGAGGCCGTGCGGCCGGACCACATGCACGGCGGAGTCCCGTACACCCGCCGCCAGGACCTTCCCGGGCCACTCCACCGGACGGTGTCCGTCGCCGACGAAGAGCAGCGCGCCGACGAGCGAGCGGACCATGTTGTGGCAGAACGCGTCCGCCTTCACGGTCGCTTCCAGGACGCCCCCGGGCCGCCGCTCCCAGCGCAGCTCCTGGAGCGTACGGATGGTCGTCGCGCCCTCGCGCTTCTTGCAGTACGCGGCGAAGTCGTGTTCGCCGACGAGCCGCTCGGCGGCGGCGTTCATGGCGTCCATGTCGAGCGTCCAGTCGTGCCACAGGACATGGCCGCGCAGGAGCGGGTCGACACCGCCGGGGTTGTCGGTGACGCGGTAGGCGTAGCGGCGCCAGATCGCGGAGAAGCGCGCGTTGAACCCCTCGGGGGCCTCGGTGAGCCGCCAGACCCGTACGTCGTGCGAGAGCCGCCCGGCGAGCCGCCTGAGCAGCTTGTCCTGGTGCTCGGCCCACAGCTCGACGGGCAGATCGACGTGGGCGACCTGACCGCGGGCGTGCACACCGGCGTCGGTACGGCCGGCGACGGTCAGCTCGTACGTCTCCTTGGAGCGGGTGACGGTCTTCAGGGCATCCTCGATCTCGCCCTGGACGGTCCGCTGCCCCTGGGCCTGCTTCGCCCAGCCGGAGAAGTCCTTGCCGTCGTACGAAAGGTCGAGCCGAACCCGTACGAAGCCGTCCTGCACGTCGTCGCTCACGCGATCAATCCTCTCAACATCACGGGAACGGGCCCGTACCCCTAGGGGTACGGGCCCGCACACAAGATCGTCGGAACGCTTACGCGTCCTTCGACTCCTCGGCCGGGGCCTCGGCGGCGTCCTCGACCTTGGTGTCCTCGACCTTGGCGGCCTCGTCGGCCTCCTTGACGGCGCGCTTGGTGGCGGCCTCGGCCTCGGCGACGGTCGCCTTCTTGGCGATCTCGCCCTCGACCAGCTCGATCACAGCCATCGGGGCGTTGTCGCCACGACGGTTGCCGATCTTGGTGATACGGGTGTAGCCACCCGGGCGCTCGGAGTAGCGCGGGGCGATCTCGGTGAAGAGCGTGTGGACGACGCCCTTGTCCGTGATCGTCTGCAGCACCAGGCGACGGTTGTGGATGTCGCCCTTCTTCGCCTTGGTGATCAGGCGCTCGGCGACCGGACGCAGGCGGCGGGCCTTGGCCTCGGTCGTGGTGATGCGGCCGTGCTCGAAGAGGGACTTCGCCAGGTTGGCGAGCAGCAGACGCTCGTGAGCGGCGCTGCCACCGAGGCGGGCACCCTTGGCGGGACGCGGCATGGTGTTTCTCCTTGTGATCTGCACCGGCCGTATGAGGTACCGGTGTCAGTGTCCGAGCGGGCGGTCGCCCGTCGGAGATCCGGGCTGCCCCCGTAGGGGCGCCCGGAAGGGGCGCGGGGAACTGCGCGATCAAGCACAGCGCACCCGCACCCGAGTACGGACCGGAAGGCCCGAGCTCTTAGTACTGCTCGGTCTCGACGAAGCCCGCGTCCGCGTCGTCGTCGGCGCCGAAGGCGTCCGCGGCGGCGGTCGGGTCGAATCCGGGCGGGCTGTCCTTCAGGGCCAGGCCCATGCCGGCCAGCTTCGCCTTGACCTCGTCGATCGACTTCGCACCGAAGTTGCGGATGTCGAGCAGGTCGGCCTCGGAGCGCGCCACGAGCTCACCCACGGAGTGGATGCCCTCACGCTTGAGGCAGTTGTACGAACGAACGGTGAGCTCGAGCTCCTCGATCGGCAGCGCCAGGTCGGCGGCGAGGGCGGCGTCCGTGGGGGACGGGCCCATGTCGATGCCCTCGGCGTCGATGTTGAGCTCGCGCGCCAGACCGAACAGCTCGACCAGCGTCTTACCGGCGGACGCCATGGCGTCGCGCGGCCGCATGGCCTGCTTGGTCTCGACGTCGACGATCAGCTTGTCGAAGTCGGTGCGCTGCTCGACACGGGTCGCCTCGACCTTGTACGTGACCTTGAGCACCGGCGAGTAGATGGAGTCGACCGGAATGCGGCCGATCTCCTGGCCCACCTGCTTGTTCTGCACGGCGGAGACGTAGCCGCGACCGCGCTCGACGGTCAGCTCCATCTCCAGCTTGCCCTTGCCGTTCAGCGTGGCGAGCACCAGGTCGGGGTTGTGCACCTCGACACCGGCCGGCGGGGCGATGTCAGCAGCGGTGACCAGGCCGGGACCCTGCTTGCGCAGGTACATCACGACCGGCTCGTCGTGCTCCGAGGAGACGACCAGCTGCTTGATGTTCAGGATGAGGTCGGTGACGTCCTCCTTGACGCCCGGCACGGTGGTGAACTCGTGCAGGACACCGTCGATACGGATGGACGTGACCGCCGCACCCGGGATCGAGGAGAGGAGCGTACGGCGGAGGCTGTTGCCGAGCGTGTAGCCGAAGCCCGGCTCCAGGGGCTCGATGACGAACCGCGAGCGGAATTCGTCGACGACCTCTTCGGTCAGCGAGGGACGCTGAGCGATCAGCATGGTGTGTGTTCCTTCAGTCGTGGACGCCCACTATTTGACGCCCGACGGGTACTGCTCGTACTGCAAGGGTACGGGCGGCACGCCTCCGAAGAGCCGTACCGCCCATCCCTCAGAACAACCGTTGCCGGTCGTGCGTCAGACGCAGAGCGTCAGACGCGACGACGCTTCGGCGGACGGCAGCCGTTGTGCGGCGTGGGGGTGACGTCCTGGATCGAACCGACCTCGAGGCCCGTGGCCTGGAGGGAGCGGATCGCGGTCTCACGGCCGGAGCCGGGACCCTTGACGAAGACGTCGACCTTGCGCATGCCGTGCTCCTGCGCGCGGCGAGCGGCCGACTCGGCGGCCATCTGCGCGGCGAACGGGGTGGACTTGCGCGAGCCCTTGAAGCCGACGTGGCCGGCGGAGGCCCAGGAGATCACGTTGCCCGAGGGGTCCGTGATCGAGACGATCGTGTTGTTGAACGTGCTCTTGATGTGCGCGTGGCCGTGAGCGACGTTCTTCTTTTCCTTGCGGCGCACCTTCTTGGCAGCGCCCTGACGACCCTTGGGGGGCATCTATTACTCCTACGGGAGGTGGTCGGTCCTACAGCGAAGACCGCTTGGTCAAGCGTCCGCTGAGGACTACTTCTTGCCCGGCTTCTTCTTACCGGCGATGGCGCGACGCGGGCCCTTGCGGGTACGGGCGTTCGTGCTGGTGCGCTGACCGTGCACGGGCAGGCCACGACGGTGACGGATGCCCTGGTAGCACTGGATCTCGATCTTGCGGCGGATGTCGCCCTGGATCTCGCGGCGGAGGTCACCCTCGGTCTGGAGGTTGGCGTCCACGTACTCGCGGATCTTGACCAGGTCCTCTTCGGCCAGGTCACGAACGCGGGTGTTGGGGTTCACGCCGGTGGAGGCGAGAATCTCCTTGGACCGGGTACGCCCGATACCGAAGACGTAGGTGAGTGCGATCTCCACACGCTTTTCGCGCGGGATGTCAACACCGGAAACGCGTGCCATTCAATGGCTCCTGTGTGTTCGGGGGTCTTCCGCAAAGCCGCTCCTGAGTCGCCGTATGAGGTACGAATCAGGTCCCCGGCCCCCGCCGGAGGTGCCGCCGACCCTTGCGGGCTGGGCGGGCTCTGCGTATGTACGAATTGCTTGCGTCGCGCGAAGAACTGCGGGTGCAGGTCGGTCGGCGTGCGTCAGCCCTGGCGCTGCTTGTGGCGCAGGTTGTCGCAGATGACCATGACCCGGCCGTGACGGCGGATCACCTTGCACTTGTCGCAGATCTTCTTGACGCTCGGCTTGACCTTCATGGGATGTGAGGTTCTCCGGGTCAGTGCCACCACCCGCGGCGGAGCCGGGGTGCGGGCAAGATCTACTTGTACCGGTAGACGATCCGGCCACGCGTCAGGTCGTACGGAGAGAGCTCCACGACGACCCGGTCGTCCGGAAGGATTCGGATGTAGTGCATCCGCATCTTGCCGGAGATGTGCGCGAGGACCTTGTGACCGTTCTGGAGCTCCACCTTGAACATGGCGTTCGGGAGGGACTCGATCACGGTGCCCTCGATTTCGATGGCACCTTGCTTCTTGGCCACGCTTCGCCTTTCGAATCGGCTACCTTGATCGACTCTCGATCCGTGTGCGGGCACACGGGTACACGAGAGCCGACGCATCAGTCTACGTCAGGGCCCTGGAAAAGACGAATCCGGGAAGTCTGCCCACCGGAGAAGATCCTTACGCAAGCAGCCACGCCGCGGTCCAGCCCGGCTACGCCAGCGGATCCGGCGCCGCCACCACGCCCAGCTCGGCCGGCTTCGCCTTGCCGCCGACCCACTTCCCGACGCAGCCCTCGCGGGCTCGGCGCCCCGGGGGCGCCTCACAGGCTTCGGACCGCTGCGGCGGACTCCGTCCGCCGGCCGGAGACGGACGCCCGCCGACTACGCCAGCGGATCCGGCGCCGCCACCACGCCCAGCTCGGCCAGCTTCGCCTTGCCGCCGTCGGGGGCCGTCAGGACCAGGGGGCCTTCCTCCGTCAGGGCCACCGAGTGCTCCCAGTGGGAGGACCAGGTGCCGTCCGTGGAGACGACCGTCCAGTCGTCCTTCAGGACCTCCGTGCGCGGCGTGCCGAGCGAGACCATGGGCTCGATCGCCAGGCAGAAGCCGGGCACCAGCTTCGGGCCCTTGCCGCGCTTGCGGGAGACGTAGTTCAGCAGGTGCGGGTCCATGTGCATCTCGGTGCCGATGCCGTGACCGCCGTAGTCCTCGACGATGCCGTACTTGCCGCCGCCCGGCTTCGGCTGGCGGCGGATGTACGTCTCGATCGCCCGCGAGACGTCCACGAGCCGGTTGCCGTTCTTCATCGCGGCGATGCCGGCCCACATCGACTCCTCGGTCACCCGCGAGAGCTCGATCAGCTCCGGGGCGTGGCCCGAGCCCACGAACGCCGTGTACGCCGCGTCGCCGTGCCAGCCGTCGACGATCGCGCCCGCGTCGATGGAGATGATGTCGCCGTCCTTGAGGACGGTCTTCTCGTCCGGGATGCCGTGGACGACGACCTCGTTCACCGAGGTGCAGATGGTCGCGGGGAACCCGCCGTACCCGAGGAAGTTCGACTTCGCCCCGTGGTCCGCGATCACCTTCCGCGCGACCTCGTCCAGGTCCTTCGTCGTGGCACCCGGCACGGCGGCCTCACGCGTGGCCGCGTGGATGGCGGCTACGACCAGCCCGGCCTCGCGCATCTTCGCGATCTGCTCGGGGGTCTTGATCTGCACCATCGTGACGGGGGCCTTCCTTGCGAGTACACGGGACAGAACAACGATACGGCCGCGGCGCCCCCGAGGGGCACCGCGGCCGTGTCGAACGAACCAGGGTTACTTCTTGAGCGCGGCCATCGCCTTCGCGGTGACCTCGTCCACCTTGCCGAGCGCCGAGATCGTCACGACCAGGTTCTGCGCCCGGTAGTAGTCGATGATCGGCTCGGTCTGCGTGTGGTAGACCTCCAGGCGCCGGCGGACGGTCTCCTCGGAGTCGTCGTCGCGCTGGTAGAGCTCACCGCCGCACACGTCGCACACGCCCTCGCTCTTCGGCGGGGTGTACGTGACGTGGAAGACGTGCGCGCTGTCGTTACGGCAGATGCGGCGACCCGCGATCCGCTTCACGACCTCGTCCTCGGGGACCTCCAGGTCCAGGACCGCGTCCAGCTGCATGTCCTCGGCCTTGAGCACCACATCGAGCGCCTCGGCCTGGGCCACGTTCCGCGGGAACCCGTCGAGCAGGAAGCCGTTGGCGGCGTCGGCCTGCTCCATGCGGTCCTTGGCCATCCCGATGGTCACCTCGTCGGGCACGAGGTCGCCGGCGTCCATGTACGCCTTGGCCTTCATGCCCAGCTCCGTGCCCTGCGAAATGTTGGCACGGAACAGGTCACCGGTGGAGATGTGCGGAATGTCCAGGTTCTTGGCAAGGAACGCAGCCTGCGTACCCTTGCCGGCCCCGGGCGGTCCGACGAGGACGATTCGCATCAGCGGAGGAACCCTTCGTAATTGCGCTGCTGGAGCTGGCTCTCGATCTGCTTCACGGTCTCCAGCCCCACACCCACGATGATGAGGATGCTCGTCCCACCGAAGGGGAAGTTGGCATTGGCACCGCCGAAGCCTGCCAACGCCATCGTCGGCACAAGAGCGATCAGACCCAGATACAGCGAGCCCGGCCAAGTGATCCGGTTGAGCACGTAGCTCAGATACTCGGCAGTAGGTCGACCAGCCCGGATACCCGGGATGAAGCCACCATACTTCTTCATGTTGTCCGCGACTTCCTCGGGGTTGAACGAGATCGCCACGTAGAAGAAGGCGAAGAACACGATCAGGAGGAAGTACGTAGCGATGTAGTAGGGGTGGTCACCCTTGACGAAGTGGGCTTCGATCCAGGTCTTCCACCCTGCGGTGGAGCTCGAGAACTGAGCGATCAAGGCCGGGATGTAGAGCAGCGACGAGGCGAAGATGACAGGAATCACACCTGCCTGGTTCACCTTGAGAGGGATATAAGTGGACGTTCCGCCGTAGGACCTGCGGCCGATCATCCGCTTCGCGTACTGCACCGGGATGCGACGCTGGGCCTGCTCGACGAAGACGACCAGGGCCACCATCACGAAGCCGATCAGGATGACGGTGCCGAACTCGATCCAGCCCTTGGCGAGCTTGCCGCTCTCCTTGATGGCCCACAGGGCGCCCGGGAAGCCGGCGGCGATCGAGATGAACATCAGGATCGACATGCCGTTGCCGATGCCGCGGTCGGTGATGAGCTCACCGAGCCACATGACGACGGCGGTACCGGCGGTCATCGTGATGACCATGGTGGCGGTCACGAAGATCGACTGGTCGGGGACGACCTGGTTGGCCACCGTGCAGCCGCTGAAGAGCGCGCCGGTGCGGGCCGTCGCGACGAGACCGGTGCCCTGGAGGATGGCGAGCGCGATCGTCAGATAACGCGTGTACTGCGTGATCTTGGCCGTGCCCGACTGACCCTCCTTCTTGAGGGCCTCGAGGCGCGGAATCACGACGGTCAGCAGCTGCAGGATGATGCTCGCCGTGATGTACGGCATGATGCCGAGCGCGAAGATGGTGATCTGCAGCAGCGCTCCGCCACTGAACATGTTCACCAGGCCGAACAGGGAGTTGTTGCCCTGGCTCGCCTGGTCCACACACTGCTGTACGGCCTGGTAACTGACACCGGGCACGGGGATGTGTGCCCCGAGCCGGTACAGCACGATGATGCCGAGCGTGAAGAGCAGCTTCTTGCGCAGGTCGGGCGTCTTGAACGCCCGGGCGAACGCGGTGAGCACGGTGCCTCCTGCGACCCCCGCGCCATGCGCATGAGGTGACGGTCTTGAGGTTCGACGAATAGGTAACAGTCGTGAAATCCGTGTGGGCATACCGCACGGAGCCTAGACAGTGCACGCCACCTTACCGGCGACCATGCCCCCCTAGGAACGACCAACCGGGGATGCCCCTTATGAGAGGCATCCCCGGTCGGATGTTCAAGCCATCGAGTCGTCTCAGACGAGCTCGGTGACGGTGCCGCCGGCGGCGGCGATCTTCTCCTTGGCGGAGCCGGAGACGGCGTCGACCGTCACCTGCAGCGCCACGGAGACCTCGCCGGCGCCGAGCACCTTGACGAGCTGGTTCTTACGAACCGCACCCTTGGCGACCAGATCGGCCACCGTGACCTCGCCACCCTGCGGGTAGAGCGCGGCCAGCTTGTCCAGGTTCACGACCTGGTACTCGGTGCGGAACGGGTTCTTGAAGCCCTTGAGCTTCGGGAGACGCATGTGGAGGGGCATCTGCCCACCCTCGAAGCGCTCCGGAACCTGGTAACGGGCCTTGGTGCCCTTCGTACCACGACCGGCCGTCTTACCCTTCGACGCCTCACCACGACCCACACGGGTCTTGGCGGTCTTGGCGCCCGGGGCGGGACGGAGGTTGTGGACCTTCAGCGGGTTGTTCTCCGCCATGTCAGTCGACCTCCTCGACCGTCACGAGGTGGCGGACGGTGTGAACCATTCCGCGGAACTCGGGGCGGTCCTCCTTGACGACCACGTCGTTCAGGCGCTTGAGCCCGAGCGAACGCAGGGTGTCGCGGTGGTTCTGCTTGCTGCCGATGTACGACTTCGTCTGCGTGATCTTGAGGCGAGCCATTACGCACCCGCTCCCGCACGCGCACGAAGCAGAGCCGCGGGGGCGACGTCCTCGAGGGGCAGACCACGGCGAGCCGCGATCTCCTCGGGGCGCTGCAGGCCCTTCAGGGCCTCCACGGTCGCGTGCACGATGTTGATCGCGTTGTCGGAGCCGAGCGACTTCGACAGGATGTCGTGAACGCCGGCGCACTCGAGCACGGCACGCACCGGGCCACCGGCGATAACACCGGTACCGGGGGAAGCCGGCTTGAGCAGGACGACGCCCGCGGCCTTCTCGCCCTGGATCGGGTGAGGGATGGTGCCCTGGATGCGCGGAACCTTGAAGAAGTTCTTCTTGGCTTCCTCGACGCCCTTGGCGATGGCCGCGGGAACTTCCTTGGCCTTGCCGTAACCGACACCTACGGTGCCGTCACCGTCACCCACCACGACGAGCGCGGTGAAGGAGAAACGACGACCACCCTTGACAACCTTGGCGACGCGGTTGATCGCGACAACGCGCTCAACGTACGCGGTCTTCTCGGCGGCAGCGCCACCGTCGCGGCCCTTCCGGTCCCGCCGCTCGCCGCCACCGGCACCGCTTCCGCGGCGCTGGGGTCCAGCCATTGGATTTACCTCTCTCTGTTACGTCCGTTAGTCCCGGAACCGGGGCTTAGAACTTCAGCCCGGCTTCGCGGGCGGCGTCAGCCAGAGCGGCAATGCGCCCGGCGTACCTGTTGCCACCACGGTCGAACACGACAGCCTCGACACCCGCGGCCTTGGCGCGCTCGGCGACAAGCGCGCCGACCTGCTTGGCCTGCGAGGACTTGTCACCCTCGCCACCACGGATCGACGCGTCCAGGTTCGACGCGGACGCAAGGGTGTGACCCTTGAGGTCGTCGATGACCTGAGCGGTGATACCGCGGTTCGAACGCGTCACGACGAGGCGCGGACGCTCCGCCGTACCCGACACGTTCTTGCGGATGCGGATGTGACGGCGGGCCTTGGCCGCACGCTTGTAAGCGTCGCCCTTGGCGATCTTCACACCGTATGCCATGGCTTACTTACCAGCCTTTCCGACCTTGCGGCGGATGACCTCGCCGGCGTACTTGACGCCCTTGGCCTTGTACGGGTCGGGCTTCCGCAGCTTGCGGATGTTCGCCGCGACCTCGCCGACCTTCTGCTTGTCGATGCCCTCGACCGAGAACTTGGTCGGCGACTCGACCTTGAAGGAGATGCCCTCGGGCGCCTCCACCAGGATCGGGTGGCTGTAGCCGAGCTGGAACTCCAGGTTGGAGCCCTTCGCGGCAACGCGGTAACCGACACCGCTGATCTCGAGCGCCTTCACGTAACCCTGGGTCACACCGGTGATCATGTTGGCCACCAGCGTGCGGGACAGGCCGTGGAGGGCCTTGTTCTGACGCTCGTCGTTCGGACGGGTGACGTTGAGAACGCCGTCCTCGCCCTTAACGACCTCGATCGGCGCGGCAACGGTGTGGGTCAGGGTGCCCTTGGAACCCTTGACCGTGACCGAGCGACCCTCGATGGTGACGTCCACGCCGGCGGGAACCTGGATAGGCAGCTTGCCAATACGCGACATTAGCTATTCCTCCGTTCCCGACTACCAGACGTAGGCGAGGACTTCCCCACCTACGCCCTTCTTGCCTGCCTGCTGGCCGGTCAGGAGGCCGTGGGACGTGGAGATGATCGCCACGCCCAGGCCGCCGAGAACCTTCGGCAGGTTGGTGGACTTCGCGTAAACCCGGAGGCCCGGCTTCGAGATCCGCTTGATGCCCGCGATGGAGCGCTCACGGTTCGGACCGAACTTGAGCTCGAGGACGAGGTTCTTGCCGACCTCGGCGTCCTCGACCTTCCAGCCCGTGATGAAGCCCTCCTGCTGGAGGATTTCCGCGATGTGAGACTTGATCTTGCTGTGCGGCATCGACACGGAGTCGTGGTACGCCGAGTTCGCGTTACGCAGACGCGTGAGCATGTCTGCGATGGGATCAGTCATGGTCATGAATTGGCCTTCGGCCTCTCTCGCCGGGGTTTCCTGTATGCGCCATCCCTCTCCCCACACAGGGGCGGGACGGGTGCGGCGCGGGGACCTACGGCGTAGTAAGTCGTACGGGCGGCGGACGCCCAACCCCACAAGCCTACGGCATGCGGGGGTGGGCCTCCGCCGACCCAGTGCTTACCGAGAGACTCCGGAATCCCTTAAGTGGGGGATTACCAGGAGCTCTTGGTCACGCCCGGCAGCTCGCCACGGTGAGCCATCTCACGAAGGCACACGCGGCACAGGCCGAACTTGCGGTACACGGAGTGGGGACGACCACAGCGCTGGCAGCGCGTGTAGCCGCGCACGCCGAACTTGGGCTTGCGGGCAGCCTTCGCGATGAGAGCCTTCTTCGCCATCTCGCTTACGCCTCCTTGAACGGGAAGCCGAGGTGACGGAGAAGGGCACGGCCCTCAGCGTCGTTGGTCGCCGTGGTCACCACGGTGATGTCCATACCCCGGACACGGTCGATCTTGTCCTGGTCGATCTCGTGGAACATGACCTGCTCCGTGAGACCGAAGGTGTAGTTGCCACGCCCGTCGAACTGCTTGGGGGACAGACCACGGAAGTCGCGGATGCGCGGAAGCGCGAGCGACAGGGTGCGGTCCAGGAACTCCCACATGCGGTCGCCACGGAGGGTGACGTGCGCACCGATCGGCTGGCCCTCACGCAGCTTGAACTGCGCGATGGACTTGCGAGCCTTGGTGACGGCCGGCTTCTGACCGGTGATCGTGGTGAGGTCGCGGATGGCGCCCTCGATCAGCTTGGAGTCGCGGGCGGCGTCGCCCACACCCATGTTGACCACGACCTTGACGAGGCCGGGGATCTGCATGACGTTCTCGTAGGAGAACTCCTCACGCAGCTTGCCCGCGATCTCCTCGCGGTACTTCGTCTTGAGACGCGGAGTGGTGGTGGTAGCCATCAGATGTCCTCACCCGTCCGCTTGGCAACGCGGATCTTGTTGCCCTCGTCGTCGAAGCGGTAACCGACGCGCGTGACGACCTTCTTGCCGTCCTTCTCAACGACCAGCTGGACGTTGGAGACGTGGACCGGCGCCTCGGTCGTGACGATGCCACCGGCCTGCGACGGGCCGGCCTTGGTGTGCTTCTTGACCCGGTTGACACCCTCGACGAGGACGCGGTTCTCGCGGGGGAAGGCCGTGATGACCTTGCCCTGCTTGCCCTTGTCCTTACCGGTGATGACCTGGACCAGGTCGCCCTTCTTGATCTTCATGCTTACAGCACCTCCGGCGCGAGCGAGATGATCTTCATGAACTTCTTCTCGCGCAGCTCACGGCCCACCGGGCCGAAGATACGGGTGCCGCGAGGGTCGCCGTCGTTCTTGAGAATGACAGCGGCGTTCTCGTCGAAGCGGATGTACGAGCCGTCCTGGCGGCGGCGCTCCTTGACGGTGCGAACGATGACCGCCTTGACGACGTCACCCTTCTTCACGTTGCCACCGGGGATCGCGTCCTTGACGGTGGCGACGATGACGTCACCGATGCCCGCGTAGCGGCGACCGGAACCACCGAGAACACGGATGCAAAGGATCTCCTTGGCACCAGTGTTGTCGGCGACACGCAGTCGCGACTCCTGCTGGATCACGTCTATCTCCTGATTGTCTGCCGGTTCCCGGCAGGGGCACCGAGGTGCCCCTGCCGAGCCTGGCGGAACGAACTCGAAGGGTTACCCCTTCAAGTGATTACTTGGCCTTCTCGAGGATCTCGATGACGCGCCAGTGCTTCGTCGACGAAAGCTTCCGGGTCTCCATCAGGAGGACGCGGTCGCCGACGCCGGCAGCGTTCTGCTCGTCGTGAGCTTTGAGCTTGTTCGTACGGCGGATGACCTTGCCGTACAGCGCGTGCTTGACGCGGTCCTCGACGGCGACGACGACGGTCTTGTCCATCTTGTCGCTGACGACCAGGCCCTCGCGGACCTTACGAGCGTTGCGCTCGGTCTTCTCAGTCACATTGCTCTCGCTCATCAGGCGTTCTCCACCGTCTCGATGCCCAGCTCGCGCTCACGCATCAGGGTGTAGATCCGGGCGATGTCCTTACGGACGGACTTGAGCCGACCGTGGTTCTCGAGCTGACCGGTCGCCGCCTGGAAGCGGAGGTTGAACAGCTCTTCCTTGGCCTCGCGGAGCTTGGCGACAAGCTCCTCGTTGCCCAGCTCGCGCAGCTCGGACGCCTTGGTACCGGCGGTCATCACAGCTCACCTGCTTCGCGCTTAACGATCTTGCACTTCATCGGCAGCTTGTGGGCCGCACGGGTCAGGGCCTCGCGCGCGATCTTCTCGTTCGGGTAGGACAGCTCGAACATCACCCGACCGGGCTTGACGTTCGCGATCCACCACTCCGGCGAACCCTTACCGGAACCCATGCGGGTCTCGGCAGGCTTCTTGGTCAGCGGGCGGTCCGGGTAGATGTTGATCCAGACCTTGCCGCCACGCTTGATGTGGCGGGTCATCGCGATACGAGCCGCCTCGATCTGGCGGTTGGTCACGTACGCCGGAGTGAGGGCCTGAATGCCGTACTCGCCGAACGCAACCTGCGTACCACCCTTGGACATACCGCTGCGCTTCGGGTGGTGCTGCTTGCGGTGCTTGACCCTACGGGGGATCAGCATTTCGGTCAGGCCTCCGTTCCGGTGCTCTCAGCAGCCGGAGCGGCGGCGGGAGCGTCGGCCTTGGGGGCCTCGGCAGCCTGAGCCTGCTGCGGCTTGCGACCGCGACCGCCACGCTCGCCACCGCGACCACCACGGCCACCGGCCGGACGGTCACCGGCGCCACGGGCCGGGCGGTTACCCGCACGGGCCGCTGCGTTCTCGGCGCGGACCTCGGCGATGTTCTTGACATCGCCCTTGTAGATCCAGACCTTCACGCCGATGCGGCCGAAGGTCGTCTTGGCCTCGAAGAAGCCGTAGTCGACGTTCGCGCGGAGCGTGTGCAGGGGCACACGGCCCTCGCGGTAGAACTCCGAGCGGGACATCTCGGCGCCGCCGAGGCGACCGCCGCACTGGATCTTGATGCCCTTGGCGCCGGCCTTCATCGTGCCCTGCATGCTCTTACGCATGGCGCGACGGAAGGAGACGCGGGAGGAGAGCTGCTCGGCAACGGCCTGAGCAACCAGCTGAGCGTCCATCTCGGGGTTCTTGACCTCGAGGATGTTCAGCTGGACCTGCTTGCCCGTGAGCTTCTCGAGGTCGCCGCGGATGCGGTCGGCCTCGGCGCCACGGCGGCCGATGACGATGCCGGGACGCGCGGTGTGGATGTCCACCCGCACGCGGTCACGGGTGCGCTCGATCTCAACCTTCGAGATGCCGGCGCGCTCCATGCCGGACGTCATCATCCGACGGATGGCGACGTCTTCCTTGACGTAGTCCTTGTACAGCTTGTCGGCGTACCAGCGGGACTTGAAGTCCGTGGTGATGCCGAGCCGGAACCCATGCGGGTTAACCTTCTGGCCCATTACCGGGTTCCTTCCTTGCTGCTGACGACCACGGTGATGTGGCTGGTCCGCTTACGGATCCGGTAGGCACGGCCCTGAGCACGCGGACGGAACCGCTTCAGGGTCGGGCCCTCATCCACGAACGCCTCGCTGATGTACAGCGAAGAGGCGTCACTGTGGTCGTAGTTGTGCGCGGCGTTGGCGATGGCGCTGTCAAGCACCTTGCCGACCGGCACGCTCGCGGCCTGCGGGGCGAAACGCAGGACCGCCTGAGCCTCCGTGGCATCCATGCCACGGATAAGGTCCACCACACGGCGGGCCTTCATGGGCGTAACGCGGATGTACCGCGCCTGGGCCCTGGCTTCCATGGTTGTCCTTCCAGTGTCTGTCATGGTCATTCCACCCCGCTACTAGCGGCGCTTCGACTTCCGGTCGTCCTTCACGTGACCCCGGAAGGTGCGCGTCGGCGAGAACTCGCCGAGCTTGTGGCCGACCATCGACTCGGTGACAAACACCGGAATGTGGGTCTTGCCGTTGTGCACCGCGATCGTGTGGCCGAGCATGGCCGGGATGATCATCGAGCGACGGGACCAGGTCTTGATGACGTTCTTGGTGCCGGCTTCGTTCTGGGCGTCCACCTTCTTTACGAGGTGGTCGTCGACGAAGGGCCCCTTCTTGAGACTGCGCGGCATCTAAACCCGCTCCTAGCGCTTCTTGTTCGTCTTGCGGCGGCGGACGATGTACTTGCTCGAAGCCTTCTTCGGCGAGCGAGTACGACCCTCCTTCTGACCCCACGGGGAGACCGGGTGGCGACCACCGGAGGTCTTGCCCTCACCACCACCGTGCGGGTGGTCGACCGGGTTCATCGCCACACCGCGAACGGTCGGGCGAACGCCCAGCCAGCGCTTGCGGCCGGCCTTACCCCAGTTGATGTTCGACTGCTCGGCGTTGCCGACCTCGCCAATGGTGGCGCGGCAGCGGGCATCGACCAGACGGATCTCACCGGAAGGCATACGAAGGTGGGCCATCGTGCCCTCCTTCGCCAGCAGCTGCACGGAGGCACCCGCGGAACGGGCGAACTTGGCGCCACCGCCGGGACGGAGCTCGATCGCGTGGATCGTGGTACCGACCGGGATGTTGCGGAGGGCCAGGTTGTTGCCGGGCTTGATGTCGGCCGTGGGGCCGTTCTCAACCCGGTCGCCCTGCGAGAGACCGCGCGGGGCAATGATGTAGCGCTTCTCGCCGTCCGCGTAGTGGAGCAGCGCGATGCGAGCGGTGCGGTTCGGGTCGTACTCGATGTGAGCGACCTTGGCCGGCACGCCGTCCTTGTCGTGACGACGGAAGTCGATCACGCGGTAGGCGCGCTTGTGGCCACCGCCCTGGTGACGGACGGTCACACGACCGGTGTTGTTACGGCCACCCTTGCTGTGCAGCGGGCGGACCAGCGACTTCTCCGGCGTGGACCGCGTGATCTCGACGAAGTCGGCTACGGAGGAGCCACGGCGGCCCGGCGTAGTCGGCTTGTACTTGCGGATTCCCATTTCTCAGTCCTCGTCCGATTCCGGACGACTCGACCGCCGTCAGGCGGTCGGGCCGCCGAAGATGTCGATACGGTTGCCCTCGGCAAGGGTCACGATGGCGCGCTTGGTGTTGGCGCGCTTGCCGAAACCGGTGCGGGTGCGCTTGCGCTTGCCCTGACGGTTGATCGTGTTGACCCCGGTGACCTTGACCGAGAAGACCGCCTCGACGGCCTGCTTGATCTGGGTCTTGTTGGCGCCGGGCGCAACGATGAACGTGTACTTGTTCTCGTCGAGCAGCGCGTAGCTCTTCTCGGAAACAACCGGCTTGACGAGGATGTCACGCGGGTCCGTGAAGGTCTTGCTGGTGATCGTGGCCTCGGACATCAGGCCTCGCTCCCTTCGTTGTCAGCGGCCTTGGGGCCAGACACGAAGGACTCGAGGGCGGCCTGGGTGAAGACCACGTCGTCGGATCGCATCACGTCGTACGTGTTCAGCTGGCCCGGCTCCAGGATGTGGACCTGGGGCAGGTTGCGGGCGGACAGCCACGCGGCCTCGTCGGAGCGCTCGGCGATCAGGAGCAGGTTCTTGCGCTCCGAGATCTTGCCGAACAGCGACTTCGCGGCCTTGGTGGAGATGCCACCCTCGACCACGCCGGAGACGACGTGGATGCGGGAGTGGGTCGCCCGGTCGGAGAGGGCACCGCGGAGGGCGGCGGCCTTCATCTTCTTCGGGGTCCGCTGCGAGTAGTCACGCGGCACGGGACCGTGCACGACGCCACCACCGGCGAACTGCGGGGCGCGGGTCGAACCCTGACGGGCGCGGCCGGTGCCCTTCTGGCGGTACGGCTTCTTGCCACCACCGCGGACCTCGCCACGCGTCTTGACCTTGTGCGTGCCCTGACGGGCGGCGGCCAGCTGCGCGACGACGACCTGGTGGATCAGCGGGATGCTGACCTTGGCCTCGAAGATCTCGGCCGGGAGCTCGACGGTCCCGGTCTTGTCGCCGGAGGGCGACAGAATGTCAATGGTGCTCATATCCTCAGGCCCCCTTGGCCGCGGTGCGGACCAGGACGAGGCCGCCGTTCGGACCAGGAACCGCACCCTTGATCAGGAGCAGGCCCTTCTCCGCGTCAACGGCGTGAACGGTCAGGTTCTGGGTGGTCACGCGCTCGTTGCCCATGCGGCCGGCCATGCGCATGCCCTTGAAGACACGGCCCGGGGTGGCGCAGCCACCGATCGAACCGGGCTTACGGTGCACGCGGTGGGCACCGTGGGAGGCCTTGCCACCACGGAAGTTGTGGCGCTTCATGACACCGGCGAAGCCCTTGCCCTTGCTCTTACCGGTGACGTCGACCTTCACGCCGGCCTCGAAGAGCTCGGCGGTGATCTCCTGGCCGAGCGTGTACTCGGAGGCGTCAGCGGTGCGGAGCTCCACAAGGTGACGGCGCGGGGTGACGTCGGCCTTGGCGAAGTGGCCCTTGAGGGGCTTGTTCACCTTGCGCGGGTCGATCTCGCCGAAGGCGATCTGGACCGACTCGTAGCCGTCGATGTCGTTCGTACGCACCTGGGTCACGACATTGGGGCCGGCCTTGACGACGGTCACCGGGACGACCCGGTTGTTCTCGTCCCAGACCTGCGTCATGCCGAGCTTCTCGCCCAGGATGCCCTTGATGTTCTTAGCCATCTCGCGCGTCACCTCAGAGCTTGATCTCGATGTCGACGCCCGCCGGCAGGTCGAGACGCATCAGCGAGTCAACCGTCTTCGGCGTGGGGTCGAGGATGTCGATGAGGCGCTTGTGCGTGCGCATCTCGAAGTGCTCGCGCGAGTCCTTGTACTTGTGCGGCGACTTGATGACGCAGTACACGTTCTTCTCAGTGGGCAGCGGCACCGGGCCCGCGACCGACGCACCAGTGCGCGTCACCGTCTCGACGATCTTCTTCGCCGAGGAGTCGATGACCTCGTGGTCGTAGGCCTTGAGCCGGATGCGGATCTTCTGTCCCGCCATGGCTACTCAGTAGTCCTGTCTCGTAGTAACGCTCTGGACTCGGGGGCTCTCATGACTCCGCCTCCGACCCACGCGGTCGGGCGTGTCGCACTCCCTCTACGCAGAAATCCCGAAGGATTTCCCAACCAAGGGGGTGCGGTCACCGTGACCGCGAGTCGGGGGCAGAACACCCACCGAGTGCCTGGTCGGTACCCCGCTGACACTTCCCGGAAGATTCCCGTACGTCCGCTCCTGAGAAGGGGCGACGAGTACTGTGGGACTCGCTTCCGGTCCTCCCGACGGGAGGCGTGCAGCATCGGCACTCAACCGAGCAACCCCGACAGTCTGCCATACGTGGGCATCCGGCCGCCAATCGGGGCGCAAGACTGTACCCCACGTCACGTGGGGGTACACGTAGGGGCGCGGCCACGGTTCGATCGGCCGGTGCGAAGATCAACGGTCTGGACACGTGGGTGGGGTGCGGCCGCGCTGATGCACGCCCCTGGGAGGGCGTCTGCCGTACGTCCCCGGGCACCCGCCTCGCGATCGCCGGCCTGTACGCGGCGGTCGCGGCCTCGCTGGTCCCGGCCCTGAGTCGCGGCCTCGCTGGTCCCGGCCCTGACGGGGACGGCCTGGCACCTCCTCGGCTATCTGCCGCCCGCCCTGACGGCGCCCGCCGCCGTCGTGACGGCCGTCCTGGTGACGCGTGCCTGGCGCAGCACCCTGGCGCTTCCCGGCTGGGAGCGGGTGACGCGTCGGGATCCACGCGTGCGGCAGGGCGGCACGCCGCCCGGTACCGGCGAGTGGGACACCGTCCCTTGGGCAGTCGCCCGGTGTGCATACGAGCGACGAGATCTACCACCGAGTGCTGTGGGACTCGCGCCTCGACCCGGAACGCTTCGTCATGGGCATCGCCGAGCGCGGCGCCGACCCGGCGCGAGTCGCTCTGTCCGACTTCGTGCCGGGCGGCGAGATCCCCTGGCACCGGGTGATCTTCTTCGAAGCCGACGGGGAGCTGGTCTGGGACCGGGCGACGGGCGTGGACCGGCTCGGCGAGACGGTGCCGGCCGAGGAGGACGTACCGCCAGAGGAGATCCTCGCCGTGCCCGCGACGAGCCGGACCGCCGTGGCCTGGATCCCGCCCCGGCGGCTCTGGCCCCCGATCCAGCACATCCGCCGCGTGAACGACCGCCAGATCC
Source organism: Streptomyces sp. NPDC012508 (assembly GCF_042902595.1). Lineage (NCBI taxonomy): Bacteria > Bacillati > Actinomycetota > Actinomycetes > Kitasatosporales > Streptomycetaceae > Streptomyces > Streptomyces sp. NPDC012508. The sequence goes on along the minus strand of NZ_JBIBEO010000003.1, from coordinate 223,445 downwards.
ACCGCTGGCCCCCTCACGTCAACATGCTCTTCGGCTTCGTACCGGAGTCCGAGTTCGAGCGGGCCACCCCGCTCGTCGCCGCCGCGGCCCGGACCTCGCATCCGTTCCGGGCACAGCTGGAGGGCGTCCACTGGTTCGGCCACCGCGAGGACGCCACCGTCTGGCTCGACCCCTGCGCAGGCGGCGACCGGCCCTGGATCCGCCTGCGGGAGGCCCTCGAAGCCCGGTTCCCCCTGTGCGGCGGGCAGGCCAAGGGCTTCACCCCGCACCTCTCCCTCGGCCGCAGCCACGACCCCCACACCCTGGCCACCACCTCCCAGGCCCTGCTCGGCTCCATGACGGCCCGGGTCGCCGAACTGGTCCTGCTCTCCCGCCGCGAGGACGGCCCGATGCGTGTCCGGGCGACGGTGAGCCTGGGGACGGGCGAGGTAGGGCGACCCGAGGAGTCCGGCGCCGAGAGAGCCGCGTAAGGGATCAGGGGTTCCCTCAGGGCGCACGGGCCCCGCAGGCCTCGCAGCCCCTGTCGACCCCCCGCGGGCTCCCGTGCGCGAAGTCCGTACGCCCGTGCAGCAACCCACGTCGCCGAAATCCCGTCTAGCCAGACGCGGAATCGGCCCCTACCAGGCCATCCGTCGTTTCAGGGGTGGTCAGGGACCGGTGCAGACCGGTGCGGTACGGGGGAAGCAGCAGTGGACGACATATCCAGGCGCGGGGTCTTCGGCATGCCCGGACGCCGGGGGGTTCTCGCGACCGCCGCCGCCCTCGGCGCGACCGTGCTCGCCGGGTGTTCCGTACCCGCCCCGCGCCGTACCGGGCCCACCGCCGACCCCGCGCCCGGGGTGCCGATCGCCAGTACGCGGCGCGCGCAGCTCATGCAGTTCGCCGCGCACCCGGACGACGACCTGTACTTCATGAACCCCGACACCCAGCGCATGCTCGACGCCGGCGTCCCCCTCGTCTCCGTCTACATCACCGCCGGCGAGCACACGGGCGTGAACCGGATCAAGGGCATGCCCGAGACCCCGCCGGACCGGGCCGCCTACTCCTCCGCCCGCCACCAGGGCCTGCGCCAGACGTACGCGACGCTCCTCGGGCTCGACAAGTTCACCCCCTGGCAGAAGGGCGTCGCCACCCTCCACGGCGGGCGCAGCGCCGAGATCAACACGCTCGTGCACGGCGGACGCCGCGTGGAGCTGATCTTCCTCAACCTGCCCATGCACGCCCCCCGTCGCTTCATGGCCCTGCCCGCCCTCTGGAACGACCGCGCGCTCGAACTCCGTACGCACCTCTCCGCCGGCTCCCCCGTCGAGCGGTCCGACCCGTACGACCACGACCAGTTGATCGACGTCCTCGTCGGCCTCCTGGACCGCTACCGGCCGACCGTCGTGCAGACCCTCGACCCGGACCCGGACATCCAGGTCAGCGACGAGGCCACCCGCAAGCGGGACAGCGAGCAGCCCGGCTACTCCGACCACGGCGACCACACCGCCGCCGCCTGCTTCACCTGGGCCGCGCTCATCCGCTGGGTCGCCGAGGCCCAGAAGGGCCCGGGGGCGATACCGGCGTTCGTCGCCACCGCGTTCCGTGGCTATTACAACCGCCACTGGCCCAAGAACCTCCCGCCCCAGGTCCTCGAGGAGAAGGCCGGCCACCTCGTCCCGTACGGCGGTGATCCGGCCTGGGAGTGCGGCAACCCTGCCGGGTGCGGCGACTACAGCGTCGGTGGCGACCGGCCCCTCGCCAACCGCAAGGGGTGGGTCAGGTCCACCCACCACCGCTGGCCGGGCACCGGCCCGGCCGTCGTCGCGCGGCCCGACGGGCGGCTCGACGCCTTCGGGGTGCTCGGACTGCGGGCCGTCCGCTGGCGGGAGACGGAGAAGGGCTCGGGTCTCTGGGGCGAGCCGGAGGACCTCGGCGGCGGTCCGCTCGCGCCCGCGCTCGGCTCGGCCACGCTCCCCGACGGCCGGACCCTGCTCTTCGGCGTTCGGTTCGTCGCGTTCGGCGGCCACGGCGCCCCCAACAAGCGGGAGGTCGTCCTCTTGGAGCAGCGCTCCCCCGGCGGTCCGTTCCTCGCCTGGCGGGGCCTCGGCAATCCGGAGCGGAACGACGACCGGGGCCGCCGGATCGGCGTGCCGGTGGCCGTGTCCGGCCGCGACGGCCGGATCCATCTCTTCGTACGGAACGCGGACAAGGGCGTGTCGACGCGGGTACGGAGCACGGCCGGGGTCTGGTCCCCGTGGCGGTCCCTGACCGGTACCGAGGAGGTGCAGGACGGCCTGGATGCCGTGGTCGACGCGACCGGCCGCGTCCACGTCCTCGCCGCTGCCCGGGAGTCCGTCCTGCACTGGATCGACGGCGTGCCCGCGGCCCCGCTCCCGGTCGCGGGCGACCCCGTCGCCGCCGTTCCGGCCCGGGGCTCCGACGGGGTCGAGGTGTACTACCGCGGGCCGGCGGCGAAGGAGCTGCTGTTGTCGGGGCGGGGGAACGCGTCCTTCGACGGGTACGGCTCGGTGGCCGCGGCGGCCGGGACCGGCGGAACCGTTCTGCTCGGCCGGGACCTGCGCGGCCGGATCCAGCTGCGCCGGGGCGGCCGGCTCTGGACCCGTACGCAGGGAACGGCGGCCGTCCAGGCGGCGGCCCTGCGGCTGCTCCCGGGCGGCCCGGCCGCGGTCGGTCTGGGCGCGGACGCCCACCCGTGGGTCTGGCGGCCGACGGAGCGGTCCGTGCTCGCCGAGGGCGAGTAGGAGCGCGGGACCGCACCGGAGAAGAACAGGGAAGAAGCAAGAAAAGGGCCCCCGCCCCGCCGCGAACGGCGGGCCGGGGGCCCTTTCATGACGCTCCGTCAGGAGCGGCACAGATCAAGCGATCGACAATTACTTGTTGATCTTGACGACCTGGCCGGCGCCCACGGTCCGGCCACCCTCACGGATGGCGAACTTCAGGCCCTCCTCCATGGCGACGGGCTGGATCAGCTCGACGGTCATGGCGGTGTTGTCGCCCGGCATGACCATCTCGGTGCCCTCGGGGAGGGTCACGACGCCGGTCACGTCCGTGGTACGGAAGTAGAACTGCGGGCGGTAGTTGTTGAAGAACGGGGTGTGACGGCCACCCTCGTCCTTCGACAGGATGTAGGCCTGGGCCTCGAACTCGGTGTGCGGCGTGACCGAACCGGGCTTGATGATGACCTGGCCGCGCTCGACATCCTCGCGCTTGATGCCACGGAGGAGCAGACCGACGTTCTCACCGGCCTGGCCCTCGTCGAGCAGCTTGCGGAACATCTCGATGCCGGTGACCGTGGTGGTGACCTTCTCGGTCTTGATACCGACGATGTCGACGGTCTCGTTGACCTTGAGGACACCACGCTCGATACGACCGGTGACGACGGTGCCACGACCGGTGATCGTGAAGACGTCCTCGATCGGCATCAGGAACGGCTTGTCGACGTCACGCTCGGGCTGCGGGATCGCCTCGTCGACGGCGGCCATCAGGTTCAGGACCGACTGGCCCCACTCCTTGTCGCCCTCGAGCGCCTTGAGCGCCGAGACCTTGACGACCGGCAGGTCGTCGCCCGGGAACTCGTACTCGGAGAGGAGCTCACGGACCTCGAGCTCGACGAGCTCCAGGATCTCCTCGTCGTCCACCATGTCGGCCTTGTTCAGGGCGACGACGATGTACGGAACGCCGACCTGGCGGGCCAGGAGCACGTGCTCCTTGGTCTGCGGCATCGGGCCGTCGGTGGCGGCGACCACGAGGATGGCGCCGTCCATCTGCGCCGCACCCGTGATCATGTTCTTGATGTAGTCCGCGTGACCGGGGCAGTCGACGTGGGCGTAGTGACGCGACTCGGTCTGGTACTCGACGTGCGCGATGGAGATGGTGATACCGCGCTGGCGCTCCTCAGGAGCCTTGTCGATCTGGTCGAAGGCCGAGGCCTCGTTCAGGTCCGGGTACGCGTCGTGCAGCACCTTGGTAATGGCGGCCGTGAGGGTCGTCTTACCGTGGTCAATGTGACCGATGGTGCCGATGTTGACGTGCGGCTTAGTCCGCTCGAACTTCGCCTTCGCCACTGGGGTCCTCCTGGAGTGGTTCTGAACGCCTTGCTTCATCGGCGCCAGGTGATCTTTGCTGGGATGCCAGGCGCCGGGACCCGATCCTCGGGTTTCGGGGGCTGAGCCCCGGCGACTGGTGTCAAGCCTAAAGCGTGAACTTGGGAGAGTTACTCGCCCTTGGCCTTCGCGATGATCTCCTCGGCGACGTTCCGGGGAACCTCGGCGTAGGAGTCGAACTGCATCGAGTAGCTTGCGCGACCCGAGGTCTTGCTGCGGAGGTCTCCGACGTAGCCGAACATCTCCGAGAGGGGCACGAGGCCCTTCACGACGCGAGCGCCGCTGCGCTCCTCCATGGCCTGGATCTGACCACGGCGGGAGTTGATGTCGCCGATGACCTCACCCATGTAGTCCTCGGGCGTGACGACCTCAACGGCCATCATCGGCTCAAGGATGACGGGGGAAGCCTTGCGCGCGGCCTCCTTGAAGGCCTGCGAACCGGCGATCTTGAAGGCGAGCTCGGAGGAGTCGACCTCGTGGTAGGCACCGTCGAGAAGGATGACGCGGACGCCAGTCATCTCGTAGCCGGCCAGGATGCCGAACTGCATGGCCTCCTGCGCACCGGCGTCGACCGAAGGGATGTACTCCTTCGGGATGCGGCCACCGGTGACCTTGTTCACGAACTCGTACGAGGCGTCGCCGCCCTCGATGGGCTCGATCGCGATCTGCACCTTGGCGAACTGACCGGTACCACCGGTCTGCTTCTTGTGGGTGAAGTCCACGCGCTCGACGGCCTTGCGGATCGTCTCGCGGTACGCGACCTGCGGCTTGCCGACGTTCGCCTCGACCTTGAACTCGCGACGCATACGGTCGACGAGGATGTCGAGGTGAAGCTCGCCCATACCACCGATGATGGTCTGGCCGGTCTCCTCGTCCGAGTGGACCTGGAAGGAGGGGTCCTCCTCCGCGAGACGCTGGATGGCGACACCCAGCTTCTCCTGGTCACCCTTGGACTTGGGCTCGATCGCGACCTGAATGACCGGCGCCGGGAAGTCCATGGACTCCAGGATGACCGGGTTCTTCTCGTCGCACAGCGTCTCACCGGTGGTGGTCTGCTTCAGGCCCATGACGGCGACGATGTCGCCGGCGCCCACCGAGTCGATCTCCTCACGCTTGTTCGCGTGCATGCGGTAGATCTTGCCGATGCGCTCCTTCTTGCCCTTGACGGAGTTCAGCACCGAGGTGCCGGCCTCCAGGCGACCGGAGTAGATCCGGACGAAGGTGAGCTTACCGAGGTGCGGGTCGCTCGCGATCTTGAAGGCGAGCGCGGAGAGCGGCTCGTCCTCGGAAGGCTTGCGCTTCACGACGACCTCGGCGTCCTTGACGTCGTGGCCCTCGATGGCCTCGACGTCCAGGGGGGAGGGGAGGTAGCGGACGACCGCGTCGAGCAGGGGCTGAACACCCTTGTTCTTGAACGCGGTGCCACAGAAGACGGGGGTGATCGTCTTCTCGCCGCCACCCTTGCCGGAGGCAATGGTGATACGACGGATCGCGGCGTACAGCTGCTCCTCGGTGGGCTCCTGGCCCTCGAGGAAGAGCTCCATGATCTCTTCGTCGTTCTCGGCGACGGTCTCGACCAGCTTGCCGCGCCACTCTTCAGCGGCCTCGGTGTGCGTGGCCGGGATGTCGACGACGTCGTACATCTCGCCCTTGGTCGCTTCCGCGGACCAGACCAGGGCCTTCATGCGGACGAGGTCCACAACACCCTGGAAGTCCATCTCGGAACCGATGGGGAGCTGCATGACGATCGGGACGGCGCCGAGGCGGTCCACGATCATGTCGACACAGCGGTGGAACTCGGCACCGGTGCGGTCGAGCTTGTTCACGAAGCAGATGCGGGGCACGCCGTAACGGTCGGCCTGACGCCACACCGTCTCCGACTGCGGCTCCACACCGGCAACGCCGTCGAACACCGTCACGGCGCCGTCGAGGACGCGGAGCGAACGCTCCACCTCGACGGTGAAGTCGACGTGACCCGGGGTGTCGATGATGTTGATGGTGTGGTCGACGTCCTCGAGCGGCCAGTGGCAGGTCGTCGCGGCGGACGTGATCGTGATGCCGCGCTCCTGCTCCTGCTCCATCCAGTCCATCGTGGCAGCGCCGTCGTGGACTTCACCGATCTTGTACGAAACACCGGTGTAGAACAGGATTCGCTCGGTGGTGGTCGTCTTGCCCGCGTCGATGTGGGCCATGATGCCGATGTTGCGCACCTTGGCCAGGTCAAGCGAAGTGGTAGCCATATCGGCTCAGTCTTCTCTCGGTCTCGATGTGGGGTGCGACTACCAGCGGTAGTGCGCGAAGGCCTTGTTGGACTCGGCCATCTTGTGCGTGTCCTCGCGCTTCTTGACCGAAGCACCGAGGCCGTTGGAGGCGTCGAGGAGCTCGTTCATGAGGCGCTCGGTCATGGTCTTCTCGCGACGGGCGCGGGAGTAACCCACGAGCCAGCGCAGAGCCAGGGTGGAGGCGCGACCGGGCTTGACCTCGATCGGCACCTGGTAGGTGGCGCCACCGACACGGCGGGACTTGACCTCGAGGGACGGCTTCACGTTCTCGAGGGCGCGCTTCAGCGTGATGACCGGGTCGTTGCCGGTCTTCTCGCGGAGGCCTTCCATGGCGCCGTAGACGATGCGCTCGGCGGTGGAGCGCTTGCCGTCCAGCAGGATCTTGTTGATCAGCGAGGTGACAAGAGGAGAGCTGTAGACCGGGTCGATGATGACCGGGCGCTTCGGGGCGGGGCCCTTACGAGGCATTCTTACTTCTCCTTCTTGGCGCCGTAGCGGCTGCGAGCCTGCTTACGGTTCTTGACGCCCTGCGTGTCGAGGGAACCGCGGATGATCTTGTAACGAACACCCGGCAGGTCCTTCACACGGCCACCACGCACGAGCACGATGGAGTGCTCCTGCAGGTTGTGACCCTCACCCGGGATGTAGGCCGTGACCTCGATGCCCGAGGTCAGACGCACACGCGCGACCTTACGGAGGGCCGAGTTCGGCTTCTTCGGGGTGGTCGTGAACACACGCGTGCAGACGCCGCGACGCTGAGGGGAACCCTCGAGTGCGGGCGTCTTGTTCTTCTCGACCTTGTCCTGCCGGCCCTTCCGGACCAGCTGCTGGATCGTAGGCACTACTTCTCCGGTTTCTGTGTGCCGTCGTAAAACTAACCTGGAACACTGTCCGACCCACGCGGTCGGGTGTGTCGAATACTGCGGACCTCCGCCGAGGGCGGAAAAAGCGCAGATTGCGGTGGCCGTTGACGAACTCGCCATGCGGTTGAGGACACGCACACGAGCCCAGGCACACCCCAGGCACAAGGTCTGAGCGTACCTATCGCATGGACTCCGGTCAAAACAAATGCCCACGCGTACGAGGGTCCGGCGGACATGGGAGAACGAATCCCGGAACCGTCGGTGCGCCGGCCGTCACGAAGAGCCTGTGGACCCGGCGGGATCTTCCCCCCGACGGGCGTCACGAAGAGCCTGTGGACCCGGCGGGATCTTCCCCCCGACGGACGCCACGGGGAGTCTGCCGCCCCGGCGGACTCCCCCTTCCGGCGGGGCTGCGGCGCGGGCGTGAGCTCCGGTCGCGCGGGGCTCACTCCCGGCTGGCGCGGCGCGGCTCGCCGGGGGTTCGCGGCTCGACCTCCTCCTCGCCGGGCTCCAGGAACTGGTTGACGACCTTGACGAACACGCCCATCCGCTCGTCGGGTACGCCGAGCCAGCGGGCGAAGTCCTCCATGGTGGGCTGCCAGTCGCCGGGCGGCAGCAGGTCCGCCGCCAGGGGCAGCTCGTCGGGCGTGACCCGACCCGACCTGATCAGCATGTCGCGGACGGAGACCCCGAGCAGGGGGGCGATCCTGCGCATGGTCTCCAGGTCGGGCATGCTCTGCCGCTGCAGCAGCCGGGTCACGGCAGCCCGGTGCACGCCGGCCTCGTCCGCGATCCGGGACTTTCCTCCACCGCGCGGACTGTCGATGTCGTAGCCGCGCGCTCTCATCAGACCTTCCACCCAGCCTGCGAACTCGTCGAGCCCTTGAGTGCTCATGTACCGCTCCCTAACTCCCCACCCTCCGGGGACCACACTCTAGCGTGCTTGCGCGCAAAGAATTACGTGCTTTTGAGCGCGCAATCGTGTCGAATCGGTGAAGGGGGCTCCACAAACTTGTTGCGCGCCCGCACGCAACATGTCACTCTCTCACTCGCCGTCGCACTCGTCGGCCTCATGAGTCCCAGGAGTCGCACCGGCCCCAGGGGTTCGGTGGCCCGGACCGTGGAGAAGAACCTTGCTCCTGCCCGACTCGTCCTCATGGCAGGCCGCCGCCGCGTGCGTCGGCCTCTCCCCGTCCGTCGTCTTCGCCCGCCGCGCCCAGCAGGCGGCTCCGGCGCTGCGCGCCTGCGCCGCCTGTCTCGTCCGCCGCGAGTGCGAGGCGGCGGTGGCCCCGGCGGAGAGCTTCTTCGACGGCGTCTGCGCGGGCCGTCTCTGGCGCAACGGCCGCCCCGTACCCGAGTCGCGTACGGCCAAGGTCATGGGACCGATCACCGCCGGAGGCGTCCGTGGCTGAGCCCGCCGTCGAACGGATCCTCACCGACATCACCCTGTGGACCGCCTCCCTCGCCCGGCAGTTCCCCGAGCTCGCCGAGGAGCTCGCGCCCGGACGCCGCTCCCCCACCGGCGCCGCGCCCACCGCCCCGCACCCCGGCCGTGACGAGCTCATCCGCGAGGAGCGCCGCGAGGCGCTGCTGCTCCGGCAGCGGCACGGACTGGTGGTCCCGGGCCACGGCGCCGCGCCGATCCGGCTGCACGTGTCCGACGCGATCCGCGACATCACGGACGGCGTGGTGGAGCTGGAGGAGGCCGTACGCACCCGGCTCGGCCTCTCCCGTCCCGGCCGCGCCACGGTCGTGGAGCGGCTGCGGCGGACCACCGCACTGCTCGACGAGATCGCGGGCCACCCCGACCTGGCCCGGCACGTGCGCGACGAGCTGCGCCGGATGGCACGGCGCTGTGCGCGCACGCTCGGGGACACGGAGACGGTCGTCCGGGTCTCCGGCCGCTGCCCGTGGTGCGACTCGGTGTCGCTGCGGGTGTTCCCGGACCGGCGGGCGGTGCTCTGCGTGAACCCCGCGTGCGTCTGCACGGACGAGGTGTGCGGGTGCCAGGACGATCCGGCGTACCGGCACCTCTGGCCGGAGGAGCGGTGGGGCGAGCTCGCCGACGCGTCGGGCGCCCGTATGCAGGAGATCGAAGCGGCGATGGACACCGCCGCGAGCACCGCGAGCACCGCAGCCACCGCGGCCAGCACACCCGATTCCGAGGAAACCGAGGAGAGCCCGTGCTGAAGTCCCTGCCCCTGCCGGCCCTGATCCCCGGCCCGCTGGCCGCCGAGGAGGCCGGGGTCGCCCCGGCGACGATCCGTAAGTGGGTCCAGCTGGGCCACCTGCGGGCGGCCGGCAAGGCGGGCAGGGCCCAGCTGTTCCGCCTTGAGGACGTCTTCGCCGCGGAACGGATCGCCCGCCGCCGTCCTCGTACCGCATAGCCCGTAGCCCGTAGCCCGTAAGCACCGCATGACGAAGCGCCCCGTGTCTCATGGAGAGACACGGGGCGCTTCGTCATGCGCCGGGGTTGACCCCTACAGTCCGGTGCAGCGTCGGACAGCCGGATACGCGCACACGGAACCCAGGGGGTACGGGGTCATGAGCTGGTACGTGCTGGTGGAGGCCAACGATTCGTACAGCGACAGCAGATGGGAACTGGTGGCGAAGATCCCCGTCGAAGGCGACAGGGAAGCGGCCGTCGCCCGGGCCGAGGAGATGAGCCGGACCGATACGCGCGGCGCCTTCCCTGATCAGCAGGGCCGCCTCGTGTTCCGTACATCCCCGACGAGCTGGCTCGTGGAGCAGTCCCGCTTGATGCAGCTCGAGCGCTCCGGCGCCCCGGAGACGATCACCGAGCACATGCGCGTCTGCGTCGCCGAGCTCGTGATGGCGAAGGAGCCGGCCCCCCTCGATCCCCCCAGGAAGGGCCGGCTGCGGAGGTAGCCGCCGTCTGTGGCCCGATCGAGCCGGTGAGGGGCCTCGGCAGCCGTCACCGGCTCTCCCGGCCGGGAAAGCCCAGCAGATCGACGAACTAGTTGCGTGCGCGCACGCTCTCTGTCACAGTTGGTGCAGCGGCGGAGCTGTGCCCGCGAGACGGGCCGCAGCTCCGCCGTTCGCCGTCCGGGAGCGCTCCGCGCCCCCGCCCCCTTCCCCGCGTCGAGCGCCCCGGACGGCCCCGGACGGCCCCCGCACCGCCCACGCACCGCCCCCGTCCCGCCTCCCCTTCCACCGAGGAGAACCGTCATGACCACTCCCCCGAGTGCGTTCCCGGACGTCGAGAAGCTGGTCGTCGACGTCCTCAAGGCCGACCCGGCCCTGGCCGGCGTCACGGTCGCCGTTCAGGCGCCGGCCGGCTTCGACGGCACGCAGAGCGCCGTCCTGGTGAACCGCCGCGGCGGCGCCTGGATCGGCGACCTGCACGTCGACAAGCCGCTGATCGAGTTCGAGGTGTACGGGCCGACCAAGAACGCGGCCCACATCCTCGCCAACGCGGCCCGGCGCGCGCTGCTCGCCACGATGGGCAAGCAGATCGGCGTCAACCTCGTCCACGACGTGGAGGAGATGGACGGGCCGCGCTGGCTGCCCGACTACCTCTACCGGGGCGCCAACCGCTACCTCTGCGTGATCCAGCTCTCCCTGAGCGTCTTCTGAGCCCTCCCGGCTCCCTGACGGACGCTCACCCCACAGACCAGGCCTCGCCATCCGGCGGGGCCTTTGCCGTACCCGGGCCCGATGCCCGGGAACGGTGCGCTCCCTCAACCCAAGGAGAAACCCCACCATGGCAGGAAACAACTCGGCCGAGATCCGCGTCGCAGGCACCGGCAAGCTCTACGTGGCCGACGCCGGCACCTCCGCCCCGGCCACCTTCGGCACCGACTCCGCGGCCGACTGGTCCGGCGCGGGCTGGAAGGACCTGGGCTTCACGTCCGGCGACGGCGTCACCTTCTCGAAGAAGGACAAGCTGGAGGCCATCGACTCGTGGCAGTCGGTCTCCCCGATCCACTACATCTACTCGGCCCGTGACCTCTCGCTGAAGTTCTCGCTGCTCCAGTTCAACGAGGACACCTTCCCGTTCTTCATGGGCGGCGACGCGGTCAAGGCCGAGCCGACCCCGGCGGTCGACACCTACCGCTACGAGATCGCCGAGCGTCCGTTCGCCGACGTCCGCGCCCTCGGCCTGGAGTTCACCGACGTCAAGGCCGGCGGCACGACCGCGGTTCGGTACCGCTTCATCATCCCGCGCGGCCAGGTCACCGCGACCGACGACATCAAGCTGGCCCGCAAGGCCGCGGCCCAGCTCGGCATCACCTTCTCGGCGATGTCGAAGGGCGACGGCAAGCCGCTGGCGACCTTCCTCATGAAGGACAGCCAGTACTCCGCGACCGTCTGATCCTTTCCCCACCCGGGGCGGGACGGCCGACCGCCGTCCCGCCCCACCCCTCTCCTCTTCACTCACTCGAACAAGGAGTACGCATCACCATGGCCCGTTTCGACGTCAACGCCGCCCGCGCCCAGCGCCTGGAGGCCCACGGCCGCACCTGGTCCTTCGAGCTGGACGGCGAGTCCTTCACCCTGCCCACCGAGCTCTCCCGCGCGACCGCCAAGGGACTGCGCAAGCTCGACGACAACGACGTGGACGGCCTGCTCGCGCTCCTGATGGGTGAGAAGCAGTTCGCTCAGTTCGAGCAGCACGACATCACCATGCAGGACATCGCCGCCATCCTGGAGGCCTACGGCAAGGAGACCGGGCTCGGCCTGGGGGAAGACTGAGCCTCGTCGAGTTCGTCGAAGAACACGCCGAGGCCCTTGAGGCGGATCTCCTCCGCTACTACGGTGCCGATCTCCTCGACTGGCACCGGGGGGAGTTCTCCAGCCGGCGCCTGATGATCCTGATCAAGAACCTGCCGCAGGACAGCGCCATACAGCGCGAGATCCACGGCGAGGCGGCGGAGTGGTCGATCTCCGACCATCTCCTCGCGGCGACGGTGGACCATCTGGCCGTCGCCAACTGGATGTTCCAGGCCGTCAACTCCAGCGAGGACGACGACACGCCCGAACCGCCGAAGCCCGTGCCGCGTCCAGGCGTCAAGGACGAGGACGGCGAGGATCCGGAGGAGGGCTCCACGGAGGAGGGCGCTGAGGCGATCTCCCCCGGAGCCCTCGCCCGGTTCTTCGGCTGAGCCACATCCTCACGGCCCCCGGAGCCCGTTCCCGTCAGGGAGCGGGCTCCGGGGGCGCTTCCTGTGCTCGCTCGGCGACCAGTTCCTCCTCCAGGGCCCTGGCCCGCTCCGACAGCCGACGCTGTTTGCGCGCGCCCGCGTCCGGTTCGCCGGCCTCGGGGCCGCGACGCTCGGTGCCCGATCCGGACTGACCAGGCACACCGGCGAGCGGCGGCACGATCGGGCGACCGCCCTTGCCGCGGACGACCTTCCGTACGGACTGGGCGTTCCTGCGGGTGCGGCTCTCCTGCGCGGTCAGCAGGACGTCGGGATCGGTGACGGGTTCCTCGGCGCGGGGGCGAGAGACCTCCTCGTCCTGGTGCGGGGAAGCCGCGGTGGCGTGCTGGGGCTCGTCCGACGGAAGCTCGTGCTCCGGCCTTCGGTCGAGGAGTTCGCGCTCCTTGCGCATCCGATCCTCGGCCTGGACGACTGCGATGGGAGGCGTGAGGAGCCGCGCGAACGGCAGAGGAATGACGCGGGCACCGTCGCCTTCGCCGGCGTCCACGCGCCGCTGGGGACGGCGGACTCCACGCGCGTCACCCTGGCCCTGGGCGTAGGCGTCGGCCACACGCTTCTCGTACTCGCGTCGTATGCGCGGGAGTTCCTCCGACATCGCCTCGGCCCAGCCGGCGGTGAAGGCTGAGGCTTCACGCCGGTCGACCTCGGCACGCGGTATCACGAGGAGGTCCTCGGGCGCGTATCCGTACACGTGGACCAGTTCGGAGAGCCGTGCGAAGAGATGAGGCAGATCCGGGTGGGATTCGAGCCAGTCGACGGCTCGCTCCCGCCGGTCAGCACCCGGCTCCGTGTCCATGCGTCAGCACTCCAAACCCCCTGGGGTCCCCACGCGCCCCTCGCGTCCCCCGCCCCCCGACTGTGTCAGGTCCAGGGAACGCGCCATCCAGAGTACCCCGGTCGAACAGACGCTCCGATCCGGGACCAACCCTCCCCAGGAGCCCGCAGGAAGACACACCGTCAGGCGTTTCGCGCTCGACAAACACCGAACAAGTGTTCCACAATCTGTTCGCACAGTAGTTCGAACATGTGGTGCCCCCGCCTCACTCCGCGGCGCCGCCACGCACGCACGGGCAAGCAACGGAAGGCAGGCGTCCATGACTGAGCAGGCCGAGGCATCGCGACCGCACATCCCGCTTCAGGACCGCCTCCGCCAGCTCCTCGACGGACCCGCCGCCCTCGACAAGAGAGCGTTGCTCGGCACGCTGTACGCCGAGGTCAACCGCCGCGAGGCCGTCGCCTACGCGGCGGGCTGGAACGACGCCCTCTCGACGGTGCGGCGCGGCTCCCGCCGGGACGAAGACGCCTAGCCGCCAGCTGCCCCACCTACGCACGAGCCCCTGCCGAAGTTCCTTGCGGCAGGGGCTTTTCGGCGATTGGCCGTCACCGGCCGGAAGCGGAGCAACCGATGGGAAAAACGATCGACGATGTCGCCAGTGACATCGAAGGCCTCAGGAAGGCACTCCTCGAGTCCAACGTGCCCGTCAAGGTGCAGTATCAGGGCGATTACGCGTCGAAGGACAAGAAGAAGCAGGAGCCGGAGCCGGTGGACTCCATGGTCTCTGCGCTCAAGAAGGCTCTCACCGAGGGGCAGCCGAAGCTCGTCACGGACGCCATGCTGCCGTTCGACTTCGTCGGCCGGTTCAACGAGATGCACCAGGAGCTCAAGAAGGAGCTGTCCACCGAGCTCTGGGAGGCCGCCGGCTTCGACACGATCGGCGCCGCTGTGGAGAAGGTCGCCGAGGGCAACAAGGATGCGTGGAGGTACTGGGTGGCGGCCCTCTCCAGCCTCCTCATCCCCGCGATCCTCGCTGGGATCGGCCTGGTGCTGCTGACCAGGTTCACCGCCATCCAGCAGGGCTTTCAGGCGTGGTTCTTCAACCTCTTCAAGGGGCTGACCGGCAAGCAGGACCACATCTGGGCCAAGAACGCCAACGGTGACGGCTGGGGGTTCCAGCCCAAGGACGAGGTCCAGAAGCGCGCGAACCCGACCGCCACCGCCATCGCCGACATTCCCCCGGACGCGATCCGCGCCCTCCGTGAGCAGCTCGAAAAGATCAACCCCGAACTGCTCAAGTTCAACAACCGCGCCCCCTCGTTCATCAGGGAGTTCCGCAAGCTGCCGAGCGAGAGCAAGGCAAAGAAGGCGGCGGAGGCGATCAAGAAGATCGCCGAAGCCGTCACGGGCGTCGACCACTCGCGGATGCAGCCCGTCGCCGAGGGCGTGAACAAGATCAACAACGCCATGCGGAACGCCGACCCCCGCAAGGTCACGAAGGTCGCCAAGGCCACCGAGAAGCTCAAGACCGCCATGGTCGGCTTCGACGCGACCAAGCTTCCCAAGTCGACCGACCTGGGGGCCGCGGCCACCAAGATGAGCGACCTCGCCCAGGCGACCGGCACCCTGCGCACGAAGATGCAGGAGTTCGCGAGGACGGTCCAGAGCCTCGACCAGGTCATCGGCGCGGCGACCGGCTGACCCCACCCCACCAAGAAAGGAGGTAACCCATGTCTCTCGTCAGATCCCTGAAGACCGCGTCGACCGCCCTCGGTAGCCTCAAGACCCAGGCATCCGGTACCGGCGGCTCGATCAAGAAGGTCGGTGACGCCGGCAGGTCGGCTTCCGGGCAGCTCAAGACCCTCAAGACCAACGCCCAGGGCTCCACCACCCAGCTCAGGAACCTCAAGACGGCCTCGGACCAGGCCGAGAAGTCCATGGCGAACGCCGGCCGGACCGCCGAGACCGCCGGCAAGAAGCTGGGCAAGTACGAGTCCGGCGCCGGCAAGGCCGCCAAGGGCCAGGACAAGCTCAACCGGTCCATGAAGGGCAACATCCTCGCCCGTCTGATCGAGCTGTTCATGCCGCTTATCGAGAAGATCGTCGAGATGGCGATGCGCTCGAAGACCATGCAGACGATCATGAAGAAGGCCTTCAGTGCCATCAAGACCGTGATCAGCTCGGTCATGAAGGCCATCGGCCCGATCATGAAGACGGCCGGTCAGCTGATCAAGACGGTGTGGAACGGCATCAAGAAGGCCATCTCCACCGTCGTCAAGGCCGTCGCGACCGTCATCAAGACCTACGTGAAGATCTGGAAGACGGTCATCACCACGGTCATGAAGGCGATCAAGACGGTCATCAGCACCGTCTGGAACGGCATCAAGGCCGTCATCACCCCGGTGGTGAACTGGATCAAGACCGCGATCCCGAAGGCCTTCAGCGCCGTCAAGGACAAGATGTCGTCCATCTGGAACGGCCTCAAGGACATCGCGTCCCGGGCGTTCGAGGGCATCAAGAGCGGCGTCAAGGGCCCGATCAACGCGGTCATCGGCCTGATCAACAGCATGATCAGAGCCGTCAACGGGGTCAAGGTCAGCGTCCCCGGCTGGGTGCCGATCGTCGGCGGCAAGACCTTCGGCGTCAACATCCCGACCATCCCCATGCTCGCCACCGGCGGTGTCGTCATGCCCCGCACCGGCGGCGTCCCGGCGATCCTCGCCGAGGCCGGCGAGGCCGAGGCCGTCCTCCCGCTCTCCAAGCTGGACCGACTGCTCGCCCTCACCGCCCGCCGCGCCCGCATGGCGGCGAACCCCCAGGGCGCCGGCGGCGCGGGTGCCGGGCTGCACATCGAGCACTACCACGCGGCCCGTGGCAGTGACCCGCAGTCGACGGCGGACGCGCTGATGTACCTGGCGAAGGCGCGCGGATGAGTACCGCGGTCGTCGCCATGCCGCGGTTCGGGGCGGTCACTCCGGTGATGACCTCGCTGCGGCGGGGTGCCGAGGGAGCCGGCGGCACCCTCAAGCGGCTCAAGGAGGACGTCCAGCGGGCGGCCGGCAACGTCTCCAGGTTCGCGGGTGAGGCGCGTACCGCCGGCTCCTCCGTCCGTACGCTCGGAACCGGCGCCTCCGGTGCCGCGACCTCCGTCGGCCGGATCCAGCGGTCCAAGGCGGCCACCGGCATCCAGAAGTTCGGCGCCGCGGCCGCCAGGGCGAGGACCGCCGCCGGCAGGCTCGGTCCCGCCGTCGGCGGCATCCTCGCCATCCTGGCGCCGCTGGTCCCGATCACCGACGTCATCGGCAAGCTGATGGAGACCTACGGCACGGTCATGACGATCGCCTCGATCGCCATGACCGGCATCAACGTCGCCATGAGGGCCAACCCGCTCGGCTTCGTCGTCGGCATCATCGTGCCCATCGCCGCGTACCTCATCGAGCTCGCGGTGAACTCCGAGACCGGCCAGAAGATCATCAGGCAGGTCTTCCAGCAGGCCCTCAAGGGCTTCCAGGCGGTCTGGAAGTTCCTCCAGCCGATCATGAAGGTGCTCGGCCAGGCGGTCGGGACCTACGTCAAGGCGTATCTGACCCTGTTCAAGACCGCCCTGAAGCTCATCGGTTCCGGTATCAGCGGGATCACCAAGGTCCGGACCGCCGTCTCCTCGGCGTCCAACGCTCTGCGCGGGATCGCCTCCCGCACCATGGGCGCGATCAAGGACGCCGTCAAGCCCGTCCTGTCCTTCATCACCGACAAGATCCCCGGCTTCTTCCGCACCGTCAAGGACGCGGTGAGCAAGGCTCTGCGCGGCATCGGCGACCTCATCAAGGGGGCTCTGAGCGCCGTCATCGGCGTCGTCAAGGGGCCGATCAACGGACTCATCGCCTTCGCCAACTGGATCATCGACGGGCTCAACGAGCTCAGCTTCGAGATCCCTCTCACCGACAAGAAGTTCGGCGTCGAGCTCGACAAGATCCCGATGCTCGCCGAGGGCGGCATCGTCATGCCCGGCACGGCGGACGACTACCGCATCGACTCGCTCTCCCAGTTGGAGAACCGCCGCGTCCCGGCCATCACCGAGCCGCCCCGACCGCCGCACCGCGTACGGGACTTCTACGAGCAGCCCGGCGCCGGGCCCCGGTCGACCGCCGAGGACCTGCTCTTCCTCGCAGCCTCCCACCGCTGACCACCCAGCGCCGACCGTCCATCTGACAGCCTCTCAGAAGTGAGGTGACGGCCCCCATGGCCGAGACCACAACCGCATACGCCACCGGAAACGGCTACACCGCCGACGTCGCGCCCGGCTCGCTGATCACCCAGGACGGGCAGATCCAGTGGGCCGGGCTTCTCATCGGCCCCGGCACCCCGTTCGCCGTCGACCGCTCCGGGCTCACCGGCTGGGAGGACCTGCCCGAGTACGACTCCTCCGACGCCGAACGCCCCACCTCGCACGGCGCCTGGCCGGGCTCCCGGTACGCCAAGCCGCGCAAGGTCGGCGGCACGATCGTGCTGATGCCGGAGTACAGCGCGGCGCCCGAGGCCATTCGCGCCCTGCGCCAGGCACTCGCCCTGCTCGACGAGGAGCGCTGGCTGACCGTACAGCTGCATGGAGAGCGGCTCGCCGTGCGGGCCCGCATCGCCCAGCGCGTGGTCCCCGCCGACCAGGGCTTCGCCACCCAGGGCACGTCCAAGATGTCCATCCAGTGGCTGGCGGCCGACCCGCGGCGCTACGTCGTCAACGAGCAGGTCGCCGGCACCACGGCCCCGCAGCCCGAGTCCGGCCTCACCTGGCCGCTGACCTGGCCGCTCGACTGGGGTCAGGCGACGAGCACCGGCGACGCCATCGCCGAGAACACCGGCTCCGCCGCCACCCACCCGGTGATCACCTTCCGCGGCCCGTGCTCCATGCCGACCGTCACCGAGCGGGTCAGCAAGCGCCGGCTGCGGTACGCGATCGACCTGGCCTCCGGCGACGAACTGGTCGTCGACACCGCCAACGGCACGGTCATGCTCAACAACTCCGCCTCCCGCCGCCACACCGCCATGGCGGACTCCAGCCCGGAGGAGCTGTTCCTGCTCGAACCGGGCCGTACGGAGCTGTCGTTCCGGCCCGACGAGGCAACCCCGGAGGCACTCATGACGGTCCGCTGGCGCAGCGCCGAGTGGTGACCGAGGCCCCCTTCCGCTCCTGACGGATCCGCTCCTCCCAACGAAGAGGTGAACCCATGACCGTACGGGCCGCCTGGCTCCAGTCCCTCGGCCAGACCCGCGAGGACACCCGCCTCACCCTCGCCGCCCTGCTCACCCCCAGTGGACAGAGCCCCGAGGAGACCCCCCTCCGTTCCCGGCCGGGCGTCGTGCCGGGCGGCCTGCTCCTGACCGGCTCGGGCCCCATGCAGTGCACGATCGGCACGGGCCGGGCGATCGTGCAGGGCAACGACACCGCCCAGGGTGCCTACCTGGTCGCCGTCACGACCCCGACGAACCTCACCGTCACCGACGGCGATCCGCAGTACGACCGGATCGACCTGGTCGAACTGGCCGTCGTCGACGACCTCTACGACCGTACGGGCGAAACCGAGGCCGTCGTACGGCTCGTCAAAGGCACCCCGCACGCCACCCCCGTGACGCCGGCGAGCGGCAAGGGCAGCACCATCCCGCTGTACACGATCCGCGTGCCGAAGGGCACCTCCGCCGGCACCGGCGGCATCGCCTGGACCACCACCGGAGTCACCCAGCAGCACTGGCCGGTGGTGGCGCTCGGCGGCATCCTGCCGACCAGCGGTTTCAAGGGCGCGTACGTCGGCCAGTACCGGGACGCGGCCGGAATGCTCCAGCGCTGGGACGGCACGACCTGGGTCTCGTACCCCAAGGCGATGGGCGGGATCGCCCCCGGCTCCCTGGTCTCGAACGGCAGCTACACCGGCCAGTACCGGGACAACAACGGGATCCTGCAGCGCTGGGACGGCGCGGCCTGGCAGTACGCGGAAGGCAGGTCGTCCCTGCTCTTCAGCGCCTCGCAGACCCTGGCGGCCCAGCAGCAGAGCGTCGCGCCCAACACCTGGACCGTGATCACCCTGCCCACCGTCGACGCCGACGACGCCGCCGGCTGGAACGGGAGCGACACCTTCGTCGTGCCGCGCACGGGCTGGTGGCGGATCGCCGCGCACGCCGTCTGGCAGAACGACGCCCAGACCGGCGCCCGGGGCGCCCGCGTCCTGGTCAACGGGGCCGGTGTGCAGCGCATGACCTGGCTGACCCCCGCGGCCAACAGCGCCATCACCGTCGGCGGCCAGGGGCTGATCAAACTCACCGCCGGCAACACGCTCCAGCTGGCCGGCTACCAGAGCCACACCGCCGCGGTCAAAACGCTCGGCGGCTCCGGCTACGCCTGCACCCTGACCGCCGAGTGGATCAAGTCCTGACCCTCGGCGGTCCACGCCCTGCCCCCTCATCCGTCCACCGACCATTCGAACGGAGAACCCCATGAACCTGCGCAGCAGCTGGGTCGCCGAGACCGGCCAGACCCGCGAGGACACCCGGCTCACCCAGATCGGCGCCACCAACCCGCTCAACCCCGTCCAGGTCCGCTCCGGCATCCTGCCCGGCTCCTACGACGGCAAGTACCGACTGTCCGGCTTCTGGATGAACAACGCCTCCGCCATGTCGGCGACGGTCTCCGAGGGTCGGGCCGTCATCCAGGGGGACATCTCCCAGGGCGCCTACCCGGTGACGCTGCCGGCCTCCGAGGTCGTCACCTTCGCCCCGGGAAACGCCCAGTACAACCGGGTCGACCTCGTCGTCCTGAAGATCTACGACAAGCTGTACGAGGGCACCAGCAACGAGGCCGTCATCGAGATCCTCCAGGGTGTTCCGGAGCAGTCGCCGAAGGCCCCGCCGGTTCCGGCGCGCAGCCTGCCGTTGTACCAGGTGACCGTCCCGGCCGGCGCCAGCGCGGGCAACGGCGGCATCCCGTGGGCCACCGCCCTCAAGGACCTGCGCACGACCGTCTCCTCCGTCGGCGGCATTCTCCCGGTCGAGGGTCCGATCCAGCCGGGCGCCTACCCCGGCCAGTACCAGGACACCCCGGACGCCCAGCTGCAGCGCTGGGACGGCGGCAAGTGGGTGGCATACCCGCAGGCCATCGGCGGCGTCGTCCCGAACTCCGTCAGCGCCTCCACCCAGGGCACGTACACCGGCCAGTACCGGGACGGTGCGGGCGGTCGCCTCGAGCGCTGGACCGGCTCGGCGTGGGCCCCGGCCTTCCCGGGTCCGTACTTCAACGACACGGTGGACGACGGCTACACCACCTCGACGGCCTGGGTGGACACGCTGACCAACCGGACCGGTTCGCTGTCCCTCACCTTCGTCGCCCCGGCCTCACGGCAGGCCATCCTCACCTTCGGCTCGCGGATCCAGCTGGTCGGCACGGGTTCCGGAGTCGGCTTCATGAGCGTGAAGGTCATGCAGGGCACGACCGTCCACCGCGACAACGGCGACGGGTGGGGGGTGGTCTGCCAGTCCCCCGGCAACGTCTCGGTCTCCACCACCCAGCGTCTGCACACCCTGACGGCGGGCGCCACCTACACGGTCACCGCCTACTACCGGACCACCAACACCGCCCTGCAGGCCTGGTTCAACAACACGTTCCTCCACGTCGTTCCGCAGCACTGAGCCACGCTCGTCCACCGGCTGCCCGAACGATCCTTCCCCCAGGAGATCCCATGCCCGTACGCTCCGGCTGGCTGCTGCCCAACGGCCAGACCCGCCAGAACACCCGTATCACCAACATCGGCGCGACCACACCCGTCAACCCGCTCGGCGTCCGGTCCGGCATCCTGCCCGGAACGTACAACGGCGACTTTCGCGTCGGCGGCCTGTGGCTGAGCCAGGCCGGCCCGATGACGGCCACCGTCTACCACGGCAAGGCCGTCATCCAGGGCGGCAACTCCGACGGCGCCTACCCCGTCGCCCTCGACCAGGACATGACCATCACCTTCGGCGACGGCGACCCGCTCAACCCACGCATCGACCTCGTCGTCCTGCGCGTGCACGACAACGACGCCGACCTCCAGGGCAGGTACGAAGCCGTCGTGGAGATCGTGAAGGGCGAACCGAAGGCCGCTCCGGTACCGCCCGACGCCCCGGCCCGCTCGCTGGCGCTGTTCACCGTACGGGTGCAGGCCGGGGCCTCCGCGGGCACCGGCGGCATCGCCTGGGGCACTCCGGGCACCGTCACCGACAAGCGCACCACGACCGTCGCGGCCGGCGGCATCCTGCCCACCTACAACAACGCCACGGTGAAAGGCTCCTACCCGGGCCAGTACCAGGACAACGACGATTCGCACTACCTCCAGCGCTGGAGCGGCTCCACCTGGATCGCCTACCCCAAGGAGATCGGCGGCATCGCCCCCAGCGGCACGTTGTCCACCGGCAGCTACCCGGGCCAGTTCCGGGAGACCGGCGGGGTGCTCCAGCGCTGGAACGGCACCGCCTGGGTGAACTACCAGCCGCCGGTCGAGGTGGAGACCCTCAACAGCGGCGTCACGATGCTGCCCGGCTGGTCTCTGGTGTCCTTCAACGCGCGCCGCACCCGCGGCATCGTCACGCTGCTCCTGTCCGTCACCCGCAGCGGCGCCACCATCACCGCCAACAGCGCCGGAAACATCGACGACGAGCAGCTGTGCACCCTGCCCGCGGGCTGGCGGCCGGCCTTCGACGTCGAGGTCTCCGCCTGCGACGGCTTCGCCAACGGCGGCGCCAACATCTGGGCCAACGGGCAGGTCAACCTGCGGACCTGGGCCCCCACCGCCGTGCTCATGACCGGCCGCAACGTCCGCGTCTCCGCCACCTACGTCCTCTGAGGGGAGCCCGATGAGCCTCGACACGCCCTACCGGGCGATCTTCTGCGATCTGCTCACCGACCAGACGCTGGACATCCTGCCTCTGCGGGACGTCTCCTTCGACGACTACATCGGCAAGGCCGGCTCCCTCTCCGGAACCATCCCCATCCCCAACCAGGACATCGCCGAGCGGGTCAAGCAGGTCCGGGAAGGCCGCACCGCGGTCTATCTGGAGCGCGGCGGGGATCTGTGGTGGGGCGGCATCATCTGGACCACCACCCTGCAGTCCAGCGGCCGCGGGGTGCTGACCCTCGGCATCCAGGCCGCCACGTTCGACTCGTACGCGGGCCGCAGGCGCATCCGCACGGACATCACGTACGACACCCCGACGTATCAGCTGGAGATCGCGCGCCGACTCTGGCAGGAGCTGGACCTCCAGACCTACCCCGGCCTCCCCCCGGAGCAGGACCCCAAGCGCCTCGGGATCACGTACGGGGACGAGCCGGCCAAGATCAAGCGGACCGTCTCCTGGCGGAAAGGCGACGAGACCGTCTACCTGGACGCGCTCAACCAGATCGCCGGCATGCAGGACGGCTTCGAGCACCAGATCCTGGTCTACCGCGACCCGATCTCCGGGCAGCGGGTCCGCCAGCTCCGGCTCGGCGAACCCAAGATCATCAATGGCGCCACCGACCTGCTCTTCGACCGGCCCGGCGTCATCCTGTCGTACTCCTTCCCGTACGACGCGACCCGCGGCGGCACCACCGCCGTCGCCCGTGGCGCGTCGGTGAACTCCAACGCGGCCGCCGAGTCGCGGCCGCTGTACGGCAAGGAGCAGTACGACACCTCGCTGCTCGTCGACGGCTGGCCGCTGATCGACCTGTCCACGGACCACAACGAGATCACCGACGACCTCACCCTGGAGTCGCTGGCCGCCGCGGAACTCGCCCAGGCCCGCGGTGCCGTGGTCATCCCGGCGATCACCATCCACCTCGGTGGGATGGTCCCGCCGGCCCTCATCGGGCGTACCGCCCGTATCCGGATCCACGACGAGTGGTTCGCGCGGGGCCTGGACGCCCGTTACCGCATCATCGGCGTCAAGGTCACTCCCCCGGAGCGCGGCCGTCCCGACACCGCCGAGCTCTACCTTGAGGAGGCCTGATGCCCCAGCTGCCCGAGGACATCATCGACCGGCTCAACCAGATGGAACGCCGGCTGAAGACCCTGTCGACGGCCGTCAACACCCGTCCTCCGGTCAACGAGTTCCGCCCGGCCACGCAGTCCGGCAGCGTCACCGTCACGCGGCCGCTGTTCCGGATCTTCGACGGCTACAACCACGAGATCTTCGCGGACGACATCCTGACCGGGGGTCTCGCCCGGCCCTGGCTGCAGCTGATGCCACCGCTGCCGACCGATCCGGCCAAGTGGCCCTCCACCACCGCCGCCGCCTTCACGACCATCGCCAGGTCCTCCAACCCCATCTGGCAGCCGAAGTTGCGGCTCGCGGTCAACACGGCGGCGTCGTCGGGCGCCACCGGCCAGGTGCGGGTGCTCGTCGACAACGTCCAGTTCGGTCCCACGGTCACCGCGGGCACCACCTACGACCACCTCGGCCTGCTGCCCGGCGACATGAAGACCAGGTTCGGCCAGACCATGACCATCGAGATCCAGGCCATGGCCAGCGGCGGCACGGTCTACGCCCAGCCCGTCCTCATCCACGGCGCCCAGACCTGATCCGTCCCCCGAGCAGTACGAGGAGCACCCCATGAACATCGACCCCACCCAGCCGTGGGGCGTGGCCATCGACTACGCCGGCCGCGCCGTCGTCACCGAGAACGGCCATACCCTCAACATCCGTGTCCACGACAACAACCTCGGCTACACCCTGGAGATCGACCCGGTCACCGGGCAGTACCCGTCGGTGTACGTCACCGCCGAGCTCACCGAGAAAGGCACGGACGACACCGCCCTGCGCGGCTCCGGCCTGATCATCGTCCACGCCAAGGACGGGCTCCCCGTCGTCCCCGACCCGACCGCCGCCCAGCAGGCCGTCGCCGCGGCCCTCGCCGACTTCGAGAACCGCCGGGCCGCTTACGCCGCGCTCTGCGCGACCTGGGCGCCGGCCCCGGCCCCGGCCCCGGCCCCGTAAGAGCTAGCCCCAGCCCCGCAGAGCCGGCCCCGGCTCCGTGAGGCCAAGAGACTCCGCCCCACCCGTACGCCCGCCCTCGCGCGGGCTTTTTTCATGCCCCCGCAAGCCTGGAGGTCACCCATGGCCACTCCCCTCTCCGCGGACCGGCTCGTCGCCGCGCTCCGCGCCGAAGGCGTCAAGGTCGTCGAGCACGACGGCTGGCGCACCCACCACCGCAACCGGGCGGGAGCCTGGGGCCCGGTGGCCGGCGTGATGATCCACCACACCGTCTCCAGCGGTACGGCCTCGTCCGTCGAGCTCTGCTACAACGGCTACACCGGCCTGCCGGGCCCGCTCTGCCACGGCGTCATCGCCAAGGACGGCACGGTCCATCTCGTCGCCAACGGCCGCGCCAACCACGCGGGCGGCGGCGATCCCTCCGTCCTCCAGGCCGTGATCACCGAGACGTACGGGGCCCGGCCGCCCGCCCCCCGCGAGCACCAGGGCAGCGCCGGCGCCGTCGACGGCAACTCCCGCTTCTACGGCTTCGAGTGCATCAACCTCGGCAACGGCAGCGACCCCTGGCCCGCCGCCCAGCTCGACGCCATCGAGCGGACCTCCGCCGCGCTCTGCCGGGCCCACGGCTGGGGCGCCAAGTCCGTCATCGGGCACCTGGAGTGGTCGGACTGGAAGAGCGACCCGCGCGGCTTCGCGATGCCGGGCATGCGCGACCGGGTGCAGAAGCGGCTCGCCGCGGCCCCCGTGAAGCAGCCCCCGGCCCCGCAGAAGCCGGCCGCCCCGCGCTACCAGCCCTTCCCCGGCACGTCGTTCTTCAAGAACAACCCCAGCTCGCCGATCGTCACCGCGATGGGCCGCCGGCTGGTCGCCGAGGGCTGCTCCGCGTACGCCGTCGGCCCGTCCCCCCGCTGGGGGGAGGCGGACCGGCGCAGTTACGCCAAGTGGCAGCGCAAGCTCGGCTTCAGCGGCTCCGACGCCGACGGCTGGCCGGGCGTCATGTCCTGGAACGCGCTCAAGGTCCCGTACTCGAAGTAGTCCCACCCCACGGAGTAGTCCCGCCCCACCAAGCAGTCCCGCCCCCTCACGCAAGGAGCCCCCATGTCCGACGAGGCCAAGCGGACGGCCCGTACCGTCCTCCAGACCGCCGTCGCCCTCGCCGTGGTCCTGCCCGCGATCGTCGACGCCTCCGGCATCCCCGCGACACTCCCCTGGGTCGCCGGAGCGCTCGCCGCCGCCGGCGCCCTGACCCGGGTGATGGCGGTACCGGCCGTGCAGCACCTGCTGCCCTCCTGGCTGCGCACCTCCCCGGGAGCGGCCGATGACCGAGTCTGAGCAGCACGACCCGGTCACCGTCGCCATCGAGCTGGAGCGGATGCGCGGCACGCTGGAGGCCGGGTTCGCCCGCGTCGACGGCTCGCTCGCCCTGCTCGTCCAGCGCAGCGACCAGACCGACAAACAGCTCGCCGACATGGAGACCCGGCTCGACGCCCTGGAGCGCGCCCGCTGGCCCCTGGCCAGCATCGCCGCGCTGACGGCGAGCGCCGGCCTGATGCTCGCGGTCTGGGAGCTGGCCGGCCGGTAGTACCGACAACGCCGCAGGGCGGCCACCCCCGGTGAAAGGGGGTGACCGCCCTGCGGTACTTCAAGCGACTCGCTTACTGGTTGTACGGACCGTAGTCGTAGTCCTCCAGCGGAACGGCCTGGCCGGAGCCCGTGCCGAACGGCGAGTAGTCGATGTCGTCGTAGCCGACGGCCGAGTACATCGCGGCCTTGGCCTCCTCGGTCGGCTCGACCCGGATGTTGCGGTAGCGGGACAGACCCGTACCGGCCGGGATGAGCTTACCGATGATGACGTTCTCCTTGAGGCCGATGAGGCTGTCGGACTTGGCGTTGATCGCCGCATCCGTCAGGACTCGGGTCGTCTCCTGGAAGGAGGCGGCCGACAGCCAGGACTCCGTCGCCAGCGAGGCCTTGGTGATACCCATCAGCTGCGGACGGCCGGAGGCGGGGTGACCGCCCTCGGTGACCACACGACGGTTCTCGGTCTCGAACTTCGAGCGCTCGACGAGCTCGCCCGGCAGCAGCTCCGCGTCGCCGGACTCGATGATCGTCACGCGGCGCAGCATCTGCCGGATGATGATCTCGATGTGCTTGTCGTGGATCGACACACCCTGCGAGTTGTAGACCTTCTGGACTTCGCCGACCAGGTGGACCTGGACCGCGCGCTGACCGAGGATCCGCAGCACGTCGTGCGGGTTGGTGGCACCCACGGTGAGCTTCTGGCCCACCTCGACGTGGTCGCCCTCGCCCACCAGCAGACGGGCACGCTTCGAGATCGGGAACGCCGTCTCGTCGCTGCCGTCGTCCGGGGTGACGACGATCTTCTTGGTCTTCTCGGTCTCCTCGATACGGACGCGGCCGGCCGCCTCCGAGATCGGGGCGACACCCTTGGGCTGACGAGCCTCGAAGAGCTCGACGACACGGGGCAGACCCTGGGTGATGTCGTCACCGGCCACACCACCGGTGTGGAAGGTACGCATCGTCAGCTGGGTACCGGGCTCACCGATGGACTGGGCGGCGATGATGCCGACGGCCTCACCGATGTCGACCAGCTTGCCGGTGGCCAGCGAACGGCCGTAGCAGAAGGCACAGGTACCGACGGCGGACTCACAGGTCAGGACCGAGCGGGTCTTGACCTCCTCCACGCCGGCGCCCACGAGGGCGTCGATGAGCACGTCACCCAGGTCGACGTTGGCCGGCGCGATGACCTTGCCGTCCACGACGACGTCCTCGGCGAGCATCCGCGCGTACACGGAGGTCTCGACGTCGTCCGTCTTCCGCAGGATGCCGTCGGCACCCTTCTCGGCGATCTTCAGCTTCAGACCGCGCTCGGTGCCACAGTCCTCCTCGCGGATGATCACGTCCTGCGAGACGTCCACCAGACGACGGGTCAGGTAACCCGAGTCGGCGGTACGCAGGGCGGTGTCGGCGAGACCCTTACGGGCACCGTGCGTCGAGATGAAGTACTCGAGGACGGTGAGGCCCTCACGGAAGGACGCCTTGATGGGACGCGGGATCGTCTCGTTCTTGGCGTTCGACACCAGACCACGCATACCGGCGATCTGACGCATCTGCATCATGTTTCCTCGGGCACCCGAGTCAACCATCATGAAGATGGGGTTCGTCTTGGGGAAGTTCTCGTTCATGGCCTCGGCAACCTCGTTGGTCGCCTTGGTCCAGATCGCGATGAGCTCCTGAGTGCGCTCTTCCTTGGTGATGAGACCGCGCTCGTACTGCTTCTGGACCTTCTCGTCCTGAGCCTCGTAGCCCGCGACGATGGCCTTCTTCGCCTCGGGAACGACGACGTCGGAGATGGCCACGGTGACGCCGGAACGGGTCGCCCAGTAGAAGCCCGCCGCCTTCAGGTTGTCGAGCGTCGCCGCCACGATGACCTTGGGGTAGCGCTCGGCGAGGTCGTTGACGATCTCGGAGAGCTGCTTCTTGCCGACCGAGTAGTCGACGAAGGGGTAGTCCTCGGGCAGCAGCTCGTTGAAGAGCGCGCGGCCCAGCGACGTACGCAGACGGAACGAGTCACCCTGCTGCCACTCCGGCTCGCCCTCCTCGGCGACCGGGGGAACCCAGCCGCGCGGCGGAACGGTGCCGATCGGGAAGCGGATGTCGACCGAGGACTGCAGCGCGAGCTCGCCGGCGTCGAAGGCCATGGTGGCCTCCGCGGTGGAGCCGAACGCGCGGCCCTCGCCCTTGGTGTCACGCAGCTCGCCGTCGGTGGTCAGGAAGAACAGACCGAGGACCATGTCCTGGGTCGGCATCGTGACCGGACGGCCGTCGGCCGGCTTGAGGATGTTGTTCGAGGACAGCATCAGGATGCGGGCCTCGGCCTGCGCCTCCGCGGAGAGCGGCAGGTGGACGGCCATCTGGTCACCGTCGAAGTCCGCGTTGAACGCGGTGCAGACGAGCGGGTGGATCTGGATGGCCTTGCCCTCGACCAGCTGAGGCTCGAAGGCCTGGATGCCGAGGCGGTGCAGCGTGGGCGCACGGTTCAGCAGAACCGGGTGCTCGGCGATGACCTCTTCGAGGACGTCGTACACGACCGTGCGGCCGCGCTCGACCATCCGCTTGGCGCTCTTGATGTTCTGCGCGTGGTTCAGGTCGACCAGGCGCTTCATCACGAACGGCTTGAAGAGCTCCAGCGCCATGGCCTTCGGCAGACCACACTGGTGCAGCTTCAGCTGCGGACCGACGACGATGACGGAACGCGCGGAGTAGTCCACACGCTTACCGAGCAGGTTCTGACGGAATCGACCCTGCTTGCCCTTCAGCATGTCGCTGAGGGACTTCAGCGGACGGTTGCCGGGGCCCGTGACCGGGCGACCACGACGGCCGTTGTCGAAGAGGGCGTCGACCGCCTCCTGGAGCATCCGCTTCTCGTTGTTCACGATGATCTCGGGGGCACCGAGGTCGAGCAGACGCTTCAGACGGTTGTTGCGGTTGATCACACGGCGGTACAGGTCGTTCAGGTCGGAGGTCGCGAAGCGGCCACCGTCCAGCTGCACCATCGGACGCAGGTCCGGCGGGATCACCGGCACGCAGTCGAGAACCATGCCCTTGGGGCTGTTCGCGGTCTGCAGGAACGCGGAGACGACCTTGAGGCGCTTGAGCGCACGAGTCTTCTTCTGGCCCTTGCCGGTACGGATGATCTCGCGGAGGCGCTCGGCCTCCTCGTCCAGGTCGAAGGACTCCAGGCGCTTCTGCAGCGCCGCGGCACCCATCGAACCGTCGAAGTACGTGCCGAAGCGGTCACGCAGCTCGCGGTAGAGGAGCTCGTCGCCCTCCAGGTCCTGGACCTTGAGGTTCTTGAAGCGGTTCCAGACCTCGTCGAGACGGTCGATCTCGCGCTGCGCACGGTCGCGCAGCTGCTTCATCTCACGCTCGGCGCCCTCGCGCACCTTGCGGCGCACGTCGGCCTTGGCACCCTCGGCCTCGAGCTCGGCCAGGTCGGTCTCGAGCTTCTTGGCGCGGGCCTCGAGGTCGGCGTCGCGACGGTTCTCGATCTGCTGACGCTCGACGGAGACGTGCGCCTCCAGCGAGGGCAGGTCACGCGTACGACGCTCGTCGTCCACGAACGTGATCATGTACGCGGCGAAGTAGATGACCTTCTCGAGGTCCTTCGGCGCGAGGTCGAGCAGGTATCCGAGGCGCGACGGGACGCCCTTGAAGTACCAGATGTGGGTGACGGGAGCGGCGAGCTCGATGTGGCCCATCCGCTCACGGCGCACCTTGGCGCGGGTGACCTCGACGCCACACCGCTCACAGATGATGCCCTTGAAGCGGACACGCTTGTACTTGCCGCAGTAGCACTCCCAGTCCCGGGTCGGACCGAAGATCTTCTCGCAGAAGAGTCCGTCCTTCTCGGGCTTGAGCGTGCGGTAGTTGATGGTCTCAGGCTTCTTGACCTCGCCGTGGCTCCACTGACGGATGTCGTCAGCGGTGGCCAGACCGATCCGGAGCTCATCGAAGAAGTTGACGTCGAGCACTATGCGTCAATCCCTCTCAGGGTTGTAAGTCTTGGGGTCTGAAACGGGGGTCCTGGGGCCGGCCGGGGACTCAGTGGGTTGCACCGAGTCCCCGTACCGGACTCCCGTCAGACCTCTTCGACGCTGCTCGGCTCGCGCCGGGACAGGTCGATACCGAGCTCCTCCGCTGCGCGGAAGACGTCCTCGTCGGTGTCGCGCATCTCGATGGACATGCCGTCCGAGGACAGCACCTCCACGTTGAGGCACAGGGACTGCATCTCCTTGATGAGCACCTTGAAGGACTCAGGGATGCCGGGCTCAGGGATGTTCTCGCCCTTGACGATGGCCTCGTAGACCTTCACGCGGCCGGTCACGTCGTCGGACTTGATCGTCAGCAGCTCCTGGAGGGCGTACGCGGCGCCGTAAGCCTCCAGCGCCCACACCTCCATCTCACCGAAGCGCTGGCCACCGAACTGGGCCTTACCACCCAGCGGCTGCTGGGTGATCATCGAGTACGGACCGGTCGACCGGGCGTGCAGCTTGTCGTCGACCAGGTGGTGGAGCTTGAGGATGTACATGTACCCGACCGAGATCGGGTCCGGGAACGGCTCGCCGGAGCGGCCGTCGAACAGACGCGCCTTGCCGGAGGGGAGCACCATGCGCTCGCCGTCGCGGTTCGGGATCGTGTGCTGGAGCAGACCCGCGAGCTCGTCCTCACGCGCACCGTCGAAGACGGGGGTGGCGACGTTGGTGCCCGGGGCGACCTGGTCGGCACCGATGGCCTGCAGGCGCTTCGCCCAGTCGTCCGCGAGGCCGGAGACGTCCCAGCCGCGGCTGGCGAGCCAGCCGAGGTGGATCTCCAGGACCTGTCCCGGGTTCATTCGGGACGGGACACCCAGCGGGTTCAGGATGATGTCGACCGGGGTGCCGTCCTCGAGGAACGGCATGTCCTCGATCGGAAGGATCTTGGAGATGACACCCTTGTTGCCGTGACGGCCGGCGAGCTTGTCACCATCGGTGATCTTGCGCTTCTGGGCGACGTAGACGCGGACCAGCTGGTTCACGCCCGGAGGAAGCTCGTCGCCCTCCTCGCGGTCGAAGACGCGGACGCCGATGACCTTGCCGGTCTCGCCGTGCGGCACCTTCAGCGAGGTGTCACGGACCTCACGCGCCTTCTCACCGAAGATCGCGCGGAGCAGACGCTCCTCCGGGGTCAGCTCGGTCTCACCCTTGGGCGTGACCTTGCCGACGAGGATGTCGCCGGCGACGACCTCGGCACCGATACGGATGATGCCGCGCTCGTCGAGGTCGGCGAGGACCTCCTCGGAGACGTTCGGGATGTCCCGGGTGATCTCCTCCGGGCCGAGCTTGGTGTCACGGGCGTCGACCTCGTGCTCCTCGATGTGGATCGAGGAGAGGACGTCGTCCTGCACGAGGCGCTGCGACAGGATGATCGCGTCCTCGTAGTTGTGACCCTCCCACGGCATGAACGCCACGAGCAGGTTCTTGCCGAGCGCCATCTCACCGTTCTCGGTGGCCGGACCGTCGGCGAGGACCTGGCCCTCGATGACCCGGTCGCCCTCGGAGACGACGACCTTCTGGTTGACCGAGGTGCCCTGGTTCGAGCGGGAGAACTTGGCCATCCGGTACGTGGTGTACGTGCCGTCGTCGTTGGCGACGGTGATGTAGTCGGCCGAGACCTCCTGGACGACACCGTCCTTGTCGGCCTTCGGCACGTCACCGGCGTCGGTGGCACAGCGGTACTCCATGCCGGTACCGACGAGCGGGGCCTCGGACTTAATCAGCGGCACCGCCTGACGCATCATGTTCGCGCCCATGAGGGCACGGTTGGCGTCGTCGTGCTCGAGGAAGGGGATCATGGCCGTCGCGACCGACACCATCTGGCGCGGCGAGACGTCCATGTAGTCGACCTCGGTCGGCGGGACGTAGTCGACCTCGCCGCCACGGCGGCGGACCAGAACACGCGGCTCGGTGAAGCGGAGCTCGTCGTTCAGGGTCGCGTTCGCCTGGGCGATGACGTAGCGGTCCTCTTCGTCGGCCGTGATGTAGTCGACCTCGTCGGTGACCTGGCCGTCGACGACCTTGCGGTACGGCGTCTCGATGAAGCCGAACGCGTTGACGCGGCCGTACGAGGCGAGCGAACCGATCAGACCGATGTTCGGGCCTTCGGGGGTCTCGATCGGGCACATACGTCCGTAGTGGGACGGGTGCACGTCTCGGACCTCGAAGCCGGCCCGCTCACGGGACAGACCACCAGGACCCAGCGCCGAGAGACGACGCTTGTGCGTCAGACCCGACAGCGGGTTGTTCTGGTCCATGAACTGCGACAGCTGGCTGGTGCCGAAGAACTCCTTGATGGAGGCGACGACCGGCCGGATGTTGATCAGGGTCTGCGGCGTGATCGCCTCGACGTCCTGCGTGGTCATGCGCTCACGCACGACGCGCTCCATACGAGCCAGACCCGTACGGACCTGGTTCTGGATGAGCTCGCCGACGTTACGCAGACGACGGTTGCCGAAGTGGTCGATGTCGTCGGTCTCGACGACGATGTCCCGGCCCGACTCGCCGATCGTCTCGGTCTCGCCCGCGTGGAGCTTCACGAGGTACTTGATCGTGGCGATGATGTCGTCGGTGGTCAGGACACCGGCGTCCAGCGGCTCGTCCGCGCCGAGCTTCTTGTTCACCTTGTAGCGGCCGACCTTCGCGAGGTCGTAGCGCTTCGGGTTGAAGTAGAGGTTCTCGAGCAGCGTCTGAGCGGCCTCACGGGTCGGCGGCTCGCCCGGACGGAGCTTGCGGTAGATGTCGAGCAGCGCGTCGTCCTGGCCCTGGGTGTGGTCCTTCTCCAGGGTGGCGCGCATGGACTCGTACTCGCCGAACTCCTGCAGGATCTGCTCGGTGGTCCAGCCGAGCGCCTTCAGGAGGACGGTCACGGACTGCTTGCGCTTGCGGTCGATGCGGACACCGACCATGTCGCGCTTGTCGATCTCCATCTCCAGCCAGGCACCCCGGGACGGGATGATCTTGGCCGAGAAGATGTCCTTGTCGGACGTCTTGTCGATCGAGGAGTCGAAGTAGACGCCCGGCGAACGGACCAGCTGCGAGACCACGACACGCTCGGTGCCGTTGATGACGAAGGTGCCCTTGTTCGTCATGAGCGGGAAGTCGCCCATGAAGACCGTCTGGGACTTGATCTCGCCGGTCTCGTTGTTGGTGAACTCGGCCGTGACGAAGAGCGGGGCGCCGTACGTGAAGTCACGGTCCTTGCACTCGTCGATCGAGTTCTTCGGGGGCTCGAAGCGGTGGTCGCGGAAGGTCAGCGACATCGACCCGGAGAAGTCCTCGATCGGAGAGATCTCCTCGAAGATCTCTTCCAGACCCGACTTCCTGGGGACGTCCTGTCCCGACTCGAGAGCTGCCTCGACGCGAGCCTTCCAGGCGGCGTTGCCGAGCAGCCAGTCAAAGCTCTCGGTCTGCAGCGCGAGGAGGTTCGGAACCTCGAGGGGCTCCTTGATCTTTGCAAAGGAGATGCGCAGCGGGGCGGTGCTGGCGCCGTTGTTCGTATTGGTCGAGGCGTTGCGCGAGGCGGCCAAGAGGGGGTCCTTCCGAGGGCTCGGACTCACTACGCGCGTACCGGTCCCCAGCGACGCAGAGGGACAGACGATTCCTGATGTGGCCAAAGGCCCAGGTCAGGTCAGGTCTGCCGACAATGCTCTCGCGAGGGTATGCCCCAGGTGACGGGCAGGGGGCAGCTAACAGGCAGCGCAAAGGGTCAGTGTAGCCACTTGGCCCACTGATGTCCAGGGCGAGTTTTTCGCGACCCTCGTTGCTCTCAACTCCGCGGTACCTCGCGCCGTGCGGCGCACCTCGATACTGCCCGTTCCGCCGTCGATCCATGCCTCGGATACGGATCGTTGTGACGACGCGTCCTGAGAATTGCGCGCTGCGTGCGGTTCGTCAAGGCCCCCCGGTCAGCGGGGGCGCACGGCGAAGATCACCATACTCCGCCAGGGACGGCTCTCACACCCGTCGCCACGCCCGTCCCGGGGTACGCCGAAGGGCGACCACCCGGATGGGTGATCGCCCTTCGAAGGCGCCTGAGAGGCGCCTGAGCGAGTCAGGAGACTCGCAGGGTCTTACTTGACCGTGACGGAGGCGCCGGCGGCCTTGAGGGACTCGGCAGCCTTCTCCGCGGCCTCCTTGGCGACCTTCTCGAGGACCGGCTTCGGGGTGCCGTCGACGAGGTCCTTGGCCTCCTTCAGGCCCAGGGAGGTGAGCTCACGCACGACCTTGATGACCTGGATCTTCTTGTCGCCCGCACCCTCGAGGATGACGTCGAACTCGTCCTGCTCGGCCTCGGCCTCGGCCGGGGCACCGGCGGCGGCCGGGCCGGCAACGGCGACGGCAGCGGCGGCGGTGACGTCGAACTTCTCCTCGAAGGCCTTCACGAACTCGGAGAGCTCGATGAGGGTCATCTCCTCGAACTGCGCGAGCAGGTCGTCCTGGGACAGCTTCGCCATGATGGCGTCCTTCCACTAATTCGGCAGGTGCCGGATGTACATGTAGGCGGGCGTACGTTCGGCCCGCTGCGACCGTCGCCCTAGCGGGCGGCGATCATTGCGCGAGCCGAGTTACTCGGCACCGCCCTGCTCGGCGAGCTTGACGCGAAGCGCCTCCGCGGTGCGGACGAACTTCGACGGCAGCGCCTGGAGGAGCGAGGCAGTCTGGGACTGCTTGCCCTTGAACGCGCCGGCCAGCTTGCTGAGCAGAACCTCGCGGGACTCGAGGTCCGCAAGCTTCTTGAACTCGTCGGCGGACAGCGCCTTGCCGTCAAGGACACCGCCCTTGATGACGAGGTTCGGGTTCTCCTTGGCGAAGTCACGCAGAGCCTTCGCCGACTCCACCGGGTCACCGGTGACGAAGGCGGCCGCGGTCGAACCAGCAAGCTGGTCGTCCAGCGCGGCGATCCCGGCCTGGTTGGCCGCAATCTTGGTCAGCGTGTTCTTCACCACGGCGTACTGGGCGTTCTCACCGAGCGAACGACGCAGCGTCTTGAGCTGCGCCACGGTGAGCCCCGTGTACGAGGTCAGCACGACGGCGTTCGAGCTGCGGAACTTGTCCTCCAGCTCGGCTACCGCGGCAGCCTTGTCGGGCCTTGCCATAGAGCGTCGGCCTCCTTCCGGGTGATGAGGACCGCTCAGAAGGGGCTGAGCAAAAGAAAACGCCCCGGCGCAGGCGCACGGGGCTCAGCTCGACCGAATCGAGAACGATCCGGGAACTCTTCCACGATCACCTGCGCGGGCCGTTCGCATCTCAGCGAACCTTCGGCCACCGGACCCTCTTTCGAGAGCACGGCAACGACCAGCGGTCTTTGGCTTCTGTGGAAGAGTACGCGACGTGTGCGGCGGGGAGCAAATCCGCCCGTACGGCTCAGCTCTCGCCGAGGCCGGCGAGCGCCTCCGCCAGGTCGTAGGTGTCCTTCGCCGGCGGGGCCTCGACGGCGGCCTTCGGGCCGTAGTCGGTGTAGTCGGCCTTCATGTGCATCGTGCCGACCCCCGTCTCCATGCCGACGACCATGCGGACCGGGTAGCCGGCGGCGTCGACCCAGACCTCGGTGTCGTAGCCCTTCAGACCGACCTTCTCGACGTTGGCGACGAGCTTCTCGCGCTCCTCCTCCGAGAGCAGCGCGGACTTCTCCTTGTTGGAGTCCAGCATCTGCTCGAAGCTGAGCGTGCCCTTGTAGTGCTGGGCCTGGACGCCGTTGACCTTCTCGGCGCCGACGTGCTTGAGGTCCGGGGACTCCAGGAGCAGGGCGAGCTGCTGGGCCGGGTCCTGGTTCAGGCTGTTCTCCAGACCGCCGGTCAGTTCCTTCTGGGCCTGCCCGCCCTTGAGGTCCAGCTTCATCCAGCGCTTGCCGTCCAGCTCGGCGGTCTTCTCGGCGCCCATGTCCACATACATGACGTCGTCGACCATGATCATGCGCATCTGCTCGGGGGCGTCCGGGTCGCCCGCCGTCATCATGGAGCCCTTCATGGTGATGTCCATGGCACCGGGGTTCCACCCCTGCACGCCGGTCAGCTCCATGGTGCCGCCGCCGTCGACGGCCTCCGGCATCGTCATGGTCATCCGCACCCACGCGGACTTGGCGGCCGACGTCTTCTCGTACGCGGCCCGGATCACCTTCGTGACGGCCGCGTGCGTCTGGATCCGCGGCTCGGCCGTAGCCTTCGCCGGGGCGTCCGCGGCCTTCCTGCCCCCGCCGCCGTCCTGACAGCCCGCGACACCGGCGATGACGGCCACGGCCGTCAGCGAGACGCCCGCGCGCTTCCATGCGGTCATGCCCATGAGTCCCCACCCCTTGATGTTGCCGTTCCCCGATCGGCTGAACGGTATCCCAGGGCTCCGACAGCCCCGTACGAGAAAACCGGCCCCCGGCCCCTCCGAAGAGGGGCTGGGGGCCGGCTGACCACTCAGTGAGCCGTGTGGGCTCAGACCGCGGCCGGGTCCTCCTCGACGAGGAGGTTGCGGGTGCGGTTGGAGTCCAGCGGGATGCCGGGGCCCATCGTCGTCGTCAGGGTCGCCTTCTTGATGTAGCGGCCCTTGGCGGCGGACGGCTTCAGACGGAGGATCTCCTCCAGAGCCGCGGCGTAGTTCTCGACCAGCTTCGTCTCGTCGAAGGAGACCTTGCCGATGATGAAGTGCAGGTTCGAGTGCTTGTCGACGCGGAACTCGATCTTGCCGCCCTTGATGTCGTTGACAGCCTTCGCGACATCGGGGGTGACGGTGCCGGTCTTCGGGTTCGGCATGAGACCACGCGGGCCGAGGACGCGGCCGAGGCGGCCGACCTTGCCCATGAGGTCCGGGGTGGCCACAACGGCGTCGAACTCGTTCAGGCGCTGGCCCTTGGAGATCTCGTCGATGAGCTCGTCGGAACCGACGATGTCGGCGCCAGCGGCGATCGCGGCCTCGGCACGGTCACCGGTCGCGAAGACCAGGACCCGGGCGGTCTTACCGGTGCCGTGCGGGAGGTTCACGGTGCCACGGACCATCTGGTCGGCCTTGCGCGGGTCGACGCCCAGGCGGAAGGCGACCTCGACGGTGCCGTCGAACTTGGTGGCGGCGGTGTCCTTGGCCAGACGGACGGCCTCGAGGGGGGCGTAGTTACGCTCCCGGTCGATCTTGGCGTCCGCGGCGCGGAGTGCCTTGCTGCGCTTCACTGCTTCTCCTGTTGGTTCAGGTGTGTGGAGTCGTGGTGCGGGCCGGCGCTGGCCCTACCACTGAGGTCACAAGGGGGCTGATCAGCCCTCGACCGTGATGCCCATGGAACGGGCGGTGCCGGCGATGATCTTCGACGCGGCGTCCAGGTCGTTGGCGTTCAGGTCGGGGAGCTTGACCGTGGCGATCTCGCGGACCTGGGCGGCCGTGAGCTTGGCGACCTTGGTCTTGTGCGGCTCGCCGGAGCCCTTGTCCACACCCGCGGCCTTGAGGATCAGCTTGGCGGCCGGCGGAGTCTTGGTGATGAAGGTGAAGGAACGGTCCTCGTAGACCGTGATCTCCACCGGCACGACCATGCCACGCTGCGACTCGGTCGCGGCGTTGTAGGCCTTGCAGAACTCCATGATGTTGACGCCGTGCTGGCCCAGCGCGGGACCGACCGGCGGGGCCGGGTTGGCCGCGCCGGCGTTGATCTGGAGCTTGATAAGCCCCGTGACCTTCTTCTTCTTGGGAGGCATTGCTCTCTCCGGGTCCTAGTGAGAGTGTTCAGCCGCCTTCCGGTCATCCGGATGGAGGCATACCGCACAACGATAACGGGTATAGACGTGCGGCTAAAAACCGAGCAGGTCAGAGCGGCTGTGAGAGCCACTCTGACCTGGGTCGGAAACCGGTGAACCCTGTGACCTGTGAGGGTCCGGGAGGGTCAGTTCTTCTGGATCTGGTCGAAGCTGAGCTCGACCGGAGTCTCGCGGCCGAAGATCTCGACGAGGCCCTTGACCTTCTTCGAGTCGGCGTTGATCTCGTTGATCGTGGCCTGGAGGGTGGCGAAGGGGCCGTCGGTGACGGTGACCGAGTCGCCGACCTCGAAGTCCAGGACCTGGACCTCGACCTTGCGGGCCGGAGCCGGCTTGCCCTCGGCCTCGGCGGCCTCGCGGGCGGCCTTCTCCTCGGCCTCGGGGGCGAGCATCTTGACGATCTCGTCCAGGGTCAGCGGGTACGGGTCGTAGGCGTTGCCCACGAAGCCGGTGACGCCGGGGGTATTGCGGACGACGCCCCAGGACTCGTTCGTCAGATCCATGCGGACGAGAACGTAGCCGGGCAGCTTGTTCTGCCGGACGTTCTTGCGCTCGCCGTTCTTGATCTGGACGATCTCTTCCTCGGGCACCTCGGCCTGGTAGATGAACTCCTCGACGTTCAGCGAGACGGCACGCTGCTCGAGGTTGGCCTTCACGCGCTTCTCGTAGCCCGCGTAGGTGTGGATGACGTACCACTCGCCGGGCAGACCGCGGAGCTCGTCACGGAGGGCCTGGATCGGGTCGACGGGAGCGGCGGGCTCCTCCTCGGCCTCCTCGGCCTCTTCCAGCTCGGCCTCGACGTCGGTGTCCTCGTCGGACTCGTCCTCATCGGACTCGTCTTCGCCGGACTCGACGTCGGTGTCGTCCTCGACGTCCTCGTCCGACTCCTCGGAGTCGTCCTCGACGGAGAGGGCGGCCTCTTCGGCAGCCTCGCCCGCAGCGGCGTCAGCAGCCTCAGCCTGGTCCTCGTCGGCCGCCTCGAGGATGTCGAGCTCGTCCTCGGAAACAGACTCGTTCAGGTTCGGGTCAGACACGGTGGCTGCTTCTTCCTGGATACAGATGGGGTGGAACAAGAAGTCAGCCGAAGACGTACTTGACTGCTTCCTGGAAGCCATAGTCAATCACGGTCACAAGGCCGATCATGATGACAACGAAGACAATCACTACCGTGGTGTACGTCGTCAGCTGGCTGCGAGTGGGCCAGACGACCTTGCGAAGCTCCGCGACGATCTGGCGGTAGAAGAGCGCGAGACGGCCCAGGGGGCCCTTCTTGCCGCGCTTGCCGCCCTTGCGGGCCTTCTTCTTCGAGTCCGGAGCCTCGTCCTCGGCATCAGGCATGTCGATGGAGCCCACGGCGTCCGTCACGCTTCTCACCTGATCCCGGGTCATGGCAGTGCCGTGCCGGGTGGATCCGCACGGCGGTGCATTGAAGTACGTACATGCGCACACATCCTGGCGGTGTGTGTAGCAGGGCCGGAGGGACTTGAACCCCCAACCGCCGGTTTTGGAGACCGGTGCTCTACCAATTGAGCTACGACCCTTTGTGGCTCCCCCAACCTACCGCATCGTGAGATGTGGTCGGTGAGGGCCAACGAGCAGTGAGTGTACGTGTTCATGAGCGCCGCGTCGAACAGAAAGCACGTCGGAGGCCCCGCGGACCCTCGTACGACCGAGAATGACCGGTCCTGTCCGCACCCTGAAACCTGTGTGCCGGTCGGAAAGGCGGTCTGGGAGCATGGCCGTATGAGCGCTGCTACCCCTCCGACCGAGCGCCGGGTCTCCGCCCGCGTCGGTGCGATCTCCGAGTCCGCGACCCTCGCCGTCGACGCCAAGGCCAAGGCCCTCAAGGCCGCCGGGCGCCCGGTGATCGGGTTCGGCGCGGGTGAGCCCGACTTCCCGACGCCGGACTACATCGTCGAAGCCGCCGTCGAGGCGTGCAAGAACCCGAAGTACCACCGCTACACGCCGGCCGGCGGTCTGCCGGAGCTGAAGGCCGCGATCGCCGC
This sequence comes from Streptomyces sp. NPDC012508, assembly GCF_042902595.1. Taxonomy (NCBI): domain Bacteria; kingdom Bacillati; phylum Actinomycetota; class Actinomycetes; order Kitasatosporales; family Streptomycetaceae; genus Streptomyces; species Streptomyces sp. NPDC012508. The sequence continues at coordinate 183,902 of NZ_JBIBEO010000003.1, read as the reverse complement.
CAAGACCCTGCGCGACTCCGGCTACGAGGTCGACGCCTCCCAGGTCCTGGTGACCAACGGCGGCAAGCAGGCCATCTACGAGGCGTTCGCCGCGATCCTCGACCCGGGCGACGAGGTCATCGTCCCGGCCCCGTACTGGACGACGTACCCGGAGTCGATCCGGCTCGCCGGCGGTGTCCCGGTCGACGTCGTCGCCGACGAGACCACCGGCTACCGCGTCTCGGTGGAGCAGCTGGAGGCGGCTCGCACGGAGAAGACCAAGGTCGTCCTCTTCGTCTCCCCGTCGAACCCGACCGGCGCCGTGTACAGCGAGGCCGAGACCGAGGCGATCGGCCGCTGGGCCGTCGAGCACGGCCTGTGGGTGCTGACGGACGAGATCTACGAGCACCTCGTGTACGGCGACGCGTCCGCCGTCTCCCTGCCGTCGGTCATGCCCGAGCTGCGCGACAAGTGCATCGTCGTCAACGGTGTCGCCAAGACGTACGCGATGACCGGCTGGCGCGTGGGGTGGATCATCGGCCCGAAGGACGTCGTGAAGGCCGCGACGAACCTGCAGTCGCACGCCACGTCCAACGTGAGCAACGTGGCGCAGGCCGCCGCGCTCGCCGCCGTCTCGGGCAACCTGGACGCGGTCGAGGAGATGGGGCGCGCCTTCGACCGGCGCCGCCAGACCATCGTGCGGATGCTCAACGAGATCGAGGGCGTGCTCTGCCCGACCCCGGAGGGCGCGTTCTACGTGTACCCGTCGGTGAAGGCGCTGCTCGGCAAGGAGATCCGCGGCAAGCGCCCGCAGAACTCGGTCGAGCTGGCGGCCCTGATCCTGGACGAGGCCGAGGTCGCGGTCGTCCCGGGCGAGGCCTTCGGCACGCCGGGCTACCTGCGGCTCTCGTACGCGCTGGGTGACGAGGACCTGGTGGAGGGCGTGTCCCGGATCCAGAAGCTGCTGGCGGAGGCGCGCGACTAGTCCCGCGGTCCCGCACGGGCCCCCGGTTCTTCGGAACCGGGGGCCCGTTTTTACGTTCTAGCAAGGTCCCGATCGGGGAAAGGGGCTGTGTTCGGCCATTCGGGTGCGGCAAGATCCTTCAATGGAGCACGTTTCCGAGCACGTTTCCGAACAGGTTTTCCGCGACATCAGCCTGCTGCCCAAGGCGCATCTGCATCTGCACTTCACCGGTTCGATGCGGCCCACGACGCTCATCGAGCTGGCGGACAAGTACGGCGTCCATCTCCCGGAGGCGCTGAGCAGCGGCACACCGCCCAAGCTGCGGGCCACCGACGAGCGCGGCTGGTTCCGCTTCCAGCGGCTGTACGACATCGCCCGGTCCTGCCTGCGGGAGCCCGAGGACATCCAGCGCCTGGTCCGCGAGGCGGCACAGGAGGACGTGCGGGACGGCTCGGGGTGGCTGGAGATCCAGGTCGACCCGACCTCGTACGCCCCGCTGCTCGGCGGTCTGATCCCGGCGATGGAGATCATCCTCGACGCGGTCGACTCGGCCGCGCGCGAGACGGGCCTCGGGATGCGGGTCCTGGTGGCGGCGAACCGGATGAAGCACCCGCTGGAGGCCCGTACGCTCGCGCGGCTCGCGGTGCGGTACGCGGACCGGGGCGTGGTCGGCTTCGGGCTCTCCAACGACGAGCGCCGTGGCATGGCCCGCGACTTCGACCGCGCGTTCGCCATCGCCCGCGAGGGCGGTCTGCTCGCGGCCCCGCACGGTGGTGAGCTGACGGGTCCCTCGTCGGTACGGGACTGCCTGGACGACCTCCGGGCGGCGCGGATCGGCCACGGGGTGCGGGCGGCGGAGGACTCCCGGGTGCTGCGCAAGCTCGCCGAGAGGGGCGTGACCTGCGAGGTCTGCCCGGCGTCGAACGTGGCGCTGGGGGTCTACGAGAAGCACGAGGACGTCCCGCTGCGCACGCTCTTCGAGGCGGGTGTCCCGATGGCCCTGGGCGCGGACGACCCGCTGCTCTTCGGGGCGCGGCTGGCGGCCCAGTACGAGATCGCCCGCCGCCACCACGGCTTCACGGACGCGGAACTGGCCTCCCTGGCCCGCCAGTCGATCCACGGCTCGGCGGCGCCGGAGGACGTCAGGCGGAAGCTGCTCGCGGGCGTCGACGACTGGCTGGCCGCCCCGGCGGCGTGAAGCGGTGCAGGGGCGGGTGGGCCTGGAAGCCGATGTCGATCTCGGGCCGGTCCCATCGGTGGTCGGGCTCCAGGTAGGGGGTGAGCGAGGCGACGAGGGCGTCGTGCCCCTGCCGTGCGCGCCTCTCCAGCGGCCCGAAGCCGGCCGCCGTCCCGACGGCCGTGGCCGCGGCGGCGAAGACGTCCCGGCCGCCGAAGAGGAAGAGCGTGCGGGCGTGCACGTCGGGCCGGAGCCATTCCGTCGCGCGCCGGTGGCGCCGCTCCCACTCCGCGTGCCAGTCGGCCGCGTGGGCGGCGGTGCGCTCCTCGTGCGTACGGACGGTCAGCGGGCGGCCGTCCCGGAGGCGGGCCCTGAGCCCTGGCCACGCGGAGGGACGCAGCCCTGCCGAGGGGTTGGCGAGGACGAGATCGACCGGCACCCCGGGGGCGAAGGTGCGCGGAAGGCTCTCGCGCAGCGGCACGTGGACGATCGTGTGCCGGGAGAAGGCCGCGAAGGAGAACAGGGCGGCGAGCCGGGAGAGCCCGTCGTGATCTCCGAGGAGATAGCCCCAGCGCTCTCCGAGCGGGTCGTTGAGCGTGGTGTGCCGCAGCGGGTGCCAGGGCTGTACGACCCTGTGCTCCAACGGGCCGGTACGGGGCCGGAATTCACGGACTCGTAGACGCATGGGCGTCAGCGTGGCCCGGCGGATCCCCGCGCGGCAACGTCGTTACGGTGCGGCGATGCCGGCCAGCAGGGTGCGGGCGAGGGCGCTCGCGAAGGTGTCGAGGTCCTGCGGAGGCTCCTTGCCGACCTTCGCGTCGTAGGCGAACGCCCGCTGCGAGCACGCACCCAGCAGCAGCGACGCCGCCGCGAACGTGTCGGCGCCGGGGTCGAGACGCCCCGCCGCCTGCTCGGCGCGCAGATACGCGTCGAGGCTCTCCAGCGGCCGGTGCGGCCCGGTGCCGAGCCGCAGCATCGCCGCGTCGTGACGGGCCTTGAGCCGGGTCTCGGCGTACAGGGACGCGCCGATCGGGAAGCTCTCCGCGTAGAAGAGGGTGGCGCGGCGGGCGATCTCGGTGAGGTTCTCCTCCACCGACCGCCGCCCCGGTTCGGCGGCCAGCGATTCGAGCAGCGGTGCCAGCTTGGGGAGCCGTTCGGACAGGACGGCGACGAAGAGTTCCTCCTTGCCCGCGAAGTACTTGTAGAGCGCCGCCTCCGAGCAGCCGGCTCCCCGCGCGATCTCCTTGGTCGTCGTACGGGCGAGGCCCACGGTGGTCCACAGCTCGTGCGCCGCGTCGAGGATCCGTTCCCGCGTGGGCTTCTTCTCCATGGGTTCTCCAACCGGCTTGACGGAGGGGTGAGTACACACTCACTCTAGGGGTGAGTGAACACTTACCCACCCCTAGGAGGGTGCGACATGAAGCTCACCGTCTTCGGTGCGACCGGCGGAATCGGCCAGGAGATCGTCCGCCAGGCGCTGGCCGGCGGCCACTCCGTGACGGCCGTCGTCCGTGACCCGGCACGGTTCACGGTCACCGGCGAACGCCTGGAGGTCCACCGCGCGGACCTCACCGACCCGCACACGCTGCGCGGCGCGGTCGCCGGCCGGGACGCCGTGCTCTCGGGCCTCGGCGCCCGCAACCGCGCGGACGCGGGGGTCGCCGCCAAGCTGACCCGCTCGGTTCTCGCCGCGATGCACGCCGAGGGCGTCCGCCGACTGCTGGTGGTCAGCGCCGCCCCGCTCGGCCCCACCCCGGACGGGCAGTCCGTCGTCGACAAGGCCGTGCTCGGGATCGTCAACGCGGTCCTGAAGGACATCTACGCCGACCTGCGCGTGATGGAGCGCGACCTGGCGGCGAGCGCCACGGACTGGACCTCCGTACGCCCGCCCAAGCTCACGAACGCCCCGGTCACCGGCCGCTACCGCACGGTCGTCGGCGGGAACCCGCGCCGTGGCCGCTCCCTCTCCCGGGCCGACGTCGCCCACGCCATGCTGGCGATGGTCGACGACCCGGCGACGGTGAAGCAGGGCGTCGGGGTCGCCTACTGACCGGCGTCGGGACAGTCGTCGCCGCGCGCCTCCACCGGCCGGAACGTGGTCGTCCGCGGGCCGCCCGCCGCACCACCCGGCGCAGCACCCGACGCACCACCCGGCCACTCCAGGACCGCGGTCCGCTCCGAGGTCAGCGTCATGAAGCCCGCCAGCGGTAGGTCGTTCGCCCAGTCGACGATCGTCTGCGTCCGCCCGTCGCCCTCGTCCTCCGCCCGCCACAGACGGCCCGCGAAGACCGCGTAGCGCGTCGCGCACTCCTTGGTCATGTCGTACGGGTACCGGACGCCCCGTTCCGGGCGCTCGGGGCCGAGGGTGGCGGCGGGCGCCTCCCCGTACCGCCGCTCCGGCTCCTGGCCGAGGCACTCCGGCGCGGGTCCGGCCAGCGGGCGGAACCGGAGCGTGGGCAGGGTGGCGGGCGACTCCGTCTCGAAGACGGCCGTGTCGGGCTCGGAGCGGGAGCGGACGCCGTCCGTCCAGCTCATGAAGCCGCGCATACGGTCGGCCGCCCAACGCACCGTGACCGACGAGCCGCCGTCGGTCCGCTCCCAGACCCGGCCGCCGAAGACGGCGTAGCGCAGGTCGCAGACGGCGGAGAGGTCGTAGCGGTAGCGGACGTTCTCGACCGGCCGCCCGGGCCCGGTGTCCAGGGGGTCGTGGAGTCCGGACGGGGGCTGGGGCCCGTACTTCCCCTCGTACGGATAGGTGGGGGTGACCGGTCCGGGGGTCGGGCCCGAGGGCGGGGCCTGACGGTCCTTCCCGCTCACGCCGAGGACGGAGCCGCCGGCGACCACGAGCGTGGCTGCTCCCGCCGCGAGCGATCGCCGTACGTGCCGGATGCGCCGCCCGCGTGCCACGACGGCCGCGACAGGGGCGACGGGCGCGGGCCCGGGCTCCCGCGCGAGCCCGGACTCCCGCCCGGGCCCGGGCTCCCGTACCGGATCATCGGCGAGATCGCGCAGGCCGCGCCGCAGCCCCAGGAAGTCCTCGGAGTCGTCCATCACGCGCCCCTTCCCGCGTATCCGGCGAGCGCGCCCTCGGCGCGCAGCCGTGCCAGGGCCCTGTTGGTCCGGCTCTTGACCGTCCCGGGCGAGCAGCCGAGCAGCTCGGCAGTCTGTTCGACGGACAGGTCCTCGTAGAAGCGGAGCACCACGACCGCGCGCTGGACGCGGGGCAGCGCGGCGAGCGCGCGGGCCAGTTCGAGGCGGGCTTCGGCGCCGCCGGCCATGTCGTGGGTGTCGGGCGCGGGCGCGCCGTCGTGCGCGGGGCGCACGACCTCGGTGTGCCAGCGGCGGCGGCGCCAGGTCGCATAGAGGTTGACGACGACCTTGCGGGCGTACGCCTGGGGCGAGTCCCAGCCGGCCGAGCCGCCCCAGCGCAGATAGACCTTGACCAGCGCGGCCTGGACGAGGTCCTCGGCGGCGTGCGGGTCACCGGTCAGGAGCCGGGCGGTGCGCAGGAGCGAGGCGTACGCCGACTCCGCGAACGCGGCGAACTCCGGTGGGCCCGTCCCCTCCACGGCTCCCCCTCGACGAGCGTGCGGCCCCGCTTCCCGGGAGCCTGTCACCCACTCGACAACCTGGGGAACCCGGAGGGTTCCACGGACATGCTCAGATGCTGACGCCGACCGTCACCGGCTCGTTGACGAGCGTGATCCCGAAGGCGTCCCGTACGCCGGCGACGACCTCGCGGGCCAGTGCCAGGAGGTCCTCGGTGGTGGCCTCGCCACGGTTGGTGAGGGCGAGGGTGTGCTTGGTGGAGATACGGGCGGGGCCGGAGCCGTATCCCTTGGTGAAACCGGCCTTGTCGATGAGCCAGGCCGCCGAGGTCTTCACGGAGCCGTCCGCGCCGCCGGGGAAGGCCGGCGGGGTCACGCCGTCACCGAGCCGCTCGGCGACGCGGGCGAGGAAGGTCTCGTACTCCGCCGCCGTGAGGATCGGGTTGGTGAAGAAGGAGCCGGCCGACCAGGTGTCGTGGTCCTCGGGGTCCAGGACCATGCCCTTCCCGGCCCGCAGCTTCAGGACGGTCTCCCTGGCGTGCGCGAGCGGGACGCGGTCACCGGCCTCGACGCCGAGGGCGCGGGCGGTCTCGGCGTACTTGATCGGCGCGGAGAGGCCCGCCGCGTCCTCCAGCTCGAAGCGGACGCGCAGCACGATGTAGCGATCCGGGTCGGCCTTGAAGCGGCTGTGGCGGTAGGAGAAGTCACACGCGGCGTTGGAGAGGGTGACGGTCTCGTCGGCCCGGCGGTCGTAGGCGACGACCTCGGTGATGGTGGCCGAGACCTCCTGGCCGTACGCGCCGACGTTCTGGATCGGGGTCGCGCCGGCCGATCCGGGGATCCCGGCGAGACACTCGATCCCGGCGAGCCCGGCCTCCACGGTCCGCGCCACGGCGTCCGTCCAGACCTCACCGGCGGCGAGCTCGAGCGTGGTCCCGTCGAGCACGAAGCCCTTGGTCGCGATCCTCAGGGCGGTCCCGTCGAACCCCTTGTCACCGATGACCAGATTGGACCCACCGCCGACGACGAGCAGCGGCGTCCCGGCGGCATCCGCCTCACGGACGACGGCGATCACCTCGTCATCGGTACCGGCCGTGACAAGCCGCCCGGCGGGGCCGCCGAGCCGGAAGGTGGTGAGGGGAGCGAGGGGAGCGTCGTGGAGTTCCTGCACGCGCCCAAGAGTACGGGCTCCTCCCCCACCCACCCCACCCCCAGCCACCTGCGGCCCCCACGCCCTGACCCTTGCACCGGGTGCCGCCAGGCCACCCAGCCCACACGCGGACAGCCCGCCCACGCGAAGGCGGGAGCCCCCGCCGGGCGGACTTGGGGGAAGCCGCGGGACCCGGCGAAGCCGAGGCCCCCGGACCCGCCGGGCCCTGCGCCGCCGGGGGCGGGCCCGGCAGCGGGTCGTCCAGGCCGCGAGGCATGGGTGGCCCGGGGGCCTGGGCCCCGGCCCACCCACGCGAGGCGGGAGCCCGGGGGCCCGGGCCGCCCGCCCACCCACGCGAGGCGGGAGCCCGGGGGCCCGGGGTGGCCGGGCCTCCGCCCAGCCGTCACACCGTCGCCAAGGGGCGGTCCTCCGGGGTCTTCTCCGGAGCGTCCGTCGGCGGCCGCGCCGACCCGCGCCCCGGGATGAACAGGGACGCCGCCGCACCCAGGGCCACCATCCCCGCGCCCACCCACAGCGCCGGTTCCAGGCCGTTCACGAACTGCTGGGGCGAGCCGTAGCCGCCCTGGGCGGCGAAGATCGAGGCCATCACCGCGACGCCGAGCGCCCCGCCCACCTCCCGCAGGGCGTTGTTCGCGCCGGACGCGATGCCCTGTTCGGACGGGCGGACGCTCGACATGACGAGGTTGGCCGCCGGCGCGAAGTACAGCGCCATGCCGACGCCGCTCACGATCAGCGCGGGCAGCTGGACCGCGTACGAGACGTCCGGCGTGACGACGACCGCGAACCACGCCAGGCCGATCGCCTGGAGCGCCAGGCCCGCCGCCACGACCGGGCGGCCGCCGATCCGGTCCGAGAGCAGGCCCGCGAGCGGCGCGACGAGCATGGGCATACCGGTCCAGGGAAGCATCCGCAGCCCCGCCTCCGTCGGCGAGTACCCCAACACCCCCTGCATGTACTGGCTGAGCAGGAAGATCGAGCCGAACATCCCCAGGAACATCAGCAGACTCGCCGCGTTGATCCCGGAGAACGCCCGGTCACGGAAGAGCCGCATCGGCAGCATCGGCGCCTTGCCGCGGATGCCGTGGCGGACGAACCCGCCGATGAGCGCGCCGCCCGCGATCAGTCCGGTGAGCACGGTGGCCGAGGTCCAGCCGTCGATCGGGCCGCGGATCAGCCCGTACACGATGCCGAAGAGGCCACCGCTGGCGAGCAGCGTGCCGACGGCGTCGAGGCGGGCACCGGTGCCGTACGACTCCGAGAGCCGCAGCCGCGCGAGCGGCAGCAGCGCGAGGCCGAGCGGAACGTTCAGCCAGAAGATCCACTGCCAGGAGATGTGTTCCGTGAGGGTGCCGCCGATGAGGGGCCCGGCCGCGACGGCGAGGCCGTTGACGGCGCCCCAGATCCCGAACGCCATCCCCCGCTTGGCGGCCGGGACCGCCGCCGTGAGCAGGGTCAGGGTGAGCGGCATCATGATCGCCGCGCCGACGCCCTGGACCGCGCGGGCGACGATCAGCGCGTCGATGCCGGGCGCGAGCGCGGCCGCGGCGGACGCGGCGGTGAAGACGGCGAGTCCTATGCCGAAGAGCCGGCGGCGGCCGAAGCGGTCACCGAGTGCGGCTCCGAACATCAGCAGGACCGCGAACGTCAGCGTGTACGCGCTCACGGTCCATTCGAGGTCGTGCAGCGCTCCCCCTAGGTCCTCGCGGATCGAGGGCAGAGCAGTGGTGACGACGAGGTTGTCGAGGGCCGCCATGAAGCCGGCGACGCTGGTGATGACGAGTGCCCAGGCGGCGGAACCGCGGCGGGCTGCTGGCTGGTTCATGACGGCGTCCCTTTCGAACGAGTCCGCGTGATCGGTTTCTGATGGTCAGGGATGGTTAGTTATTGATAACTAACTTTCATGGGCGTGAGAAATCCGGGAGCCCGTGGTGATGTGGCGTTACTTCTCCAGCCGCCCGAGACGGCGGGCCGAGGGGTAGAACCCCTCCCAGACCCGGTGCTCGGGCGGGAAGCCCATGGCGACGAGGGAGTTGATGAGCATCCCGTACGCCAGGAAGGTCGTGGTCTCGTCGGCGTCCGCCCCGAGCGCCAGATGGACGGCTTCCCAGAGCCTCATCCAGCCGGCCCGCACGGTCTCGCCGAACTCGTGGTCGCCCGCTGCCTCGGCGGCTGCGACCGTCACGTACACCTGCATCTGCATCAGGAGGCGGTCCGGATCCTCCGTGATGATCCTGGTGTACGCATTGGCCATGGCATGCAGGGCCTCCTGGCCCGACAGCCCCTCCGCAGCCTCCTCGAAGACACGGACGGTGTCACCGATGCAGCGCTCGGAGGCGGCGAGGAAGATCGCCTTCTTTCCGGGGAAGAGCCGGAAGAGGTACGGCTGCGAGACGCCGACACGCTTGGCGATCGCCTCGGTGGACGTGCCGTAGTACCCGCCGCGACTGAACTCCCGCATCGCGGCGCGGATGACGCTCTCGCGCCGCTCCTCCGCACTCATCCTGGCCATGAAACCAAGTTAGTACTCAATCACTAACTTCGCAAACGGAGGCCGGGCAGCCGCTCCCAGCGGCCACCCACCCCCACGCGATCAGCGATCAGCGATCAGCGATCAGCGATCGTGACGCTACGCAAGCCTGACCACGGCCCGCGACACACCCAGGACCTTCTGACCCGCCGACTTCGCGAGCAGATCCACCCGGACCAGACCGTCGTCCAGCTTCGCCGCGACCTTGGCGCCGACCTCGATCACCGCGCCCTCGTCGTCGTTCGGCACGACCACCGGCTTGGTGAAACGCACGCCGTACTCGACGACGGCGGCCGGGTCGCCGACCCAGTCCGTCACGACCCGGATCGCCTCGGCCATGGTGAACATGCCGTGCGCGATGACGTCCGGCAGACCGACCTCACGGGCGAACTTCTCGTTCCAGTGGATCGGGTTGAAGTCCCCGGAGGCGCCCGCGTACCGCACCAGCGTGGCGCGCGTCACAGGGAAGGACTGCGTCGGCAGCTCCGTGCCGACCTCGACCTCGTCGTAAGCGATCTTCGCTGCCATGACTCAGGCCTCCTCGGGCGCGCGCGAGACGAGCTTGGTCCAGGCGGTCACGACGTGCTCGCCGGTCTCGTCGTGGACCTCTCCGCGGATGTCCAGGATGTCGTTGCCGGCCATCGTCTTGATCGCCTCGATGGTCGAGGTGACCGAGAGCCGGTCGCCCGCCCGCACCGGCCGGGTGTACGTGAACTTCTGGTCACCGTGCACGACACGGCTGTAGTCCAGGCCCAGCTGCGGGTCCTCGACGACCTGCCCGGCCGCCTTGAACGTGATCGCGAACACAAAGGTCGGCGGGGCGATCACATCGGGGTGGCCGAGCGCCTTCGCCGCTTCCTGATCGGCATAGGCGGGATTCGCGTCGCCGATCGCCTCGGCGAACTCGCGGATCTTTTCGCGTCCGACCTCGTAGGGCGCGGTGGGCGGATAGGTCCGGCCCACGAAGGACTGGTCGAGCGCCATGGACTCGATACCTCCTGGATTTGTTACCGACAAACGACACGAGGCCGCCCCCTGGTGGGGACGGCCTCGTGTACGAGCCTGATTAGCGCGTCTCGCGGTGCGCCGTGTGCGAGTTGCAGCGAGGGCAGTGCTTCTTCATCTCCATGCGATCCGGGTTGTTACGCCGGTTCTTCTTGGTGATGTAGTTCCGCTCCTTGCACTCCACGCAGGCCAGCGTGATCTTCGGGCGGACGTCGGTGGCAGCCACGTGAGTGCTCCTTGGACGGACGGATGGACGGATGAACGCATAAAAGAGTAGCCGATCGAAGGACCGACCCCACAATCGGCTACCGTGTGTAGCGGTGACCGGACTTGAACCGGTGACACAGCGATTATGAGCCGCTTGCTCTACCGACTGAGCTACACCGCTTTGATGATCCGGATCCCGCCCGAAGGCGGGTTCCCTCTCACCAGAGCCCCAATACGGAATCGAACCGTAGACCTTCTCCTTACCATGGAGACGCTCTACCGACTGAGCTATTGGGGCGAGCGATGAAGACATTACACGGTCCTCCACCGATCGCCCAAATCCGTTTCGCCGCCCGCTCGGGCGGGCACGCGCGCGGGCCCGTCACCCCCGTCCCGTGCGCCACTCGTACGCCACAGGTACGCCACACGTGGCCTCATCAGTACGACTATTGCGCTCCTCCTCGAAGGGTGGGCCGACCGCCCCTAGGCTCGGCCCCACGCTGCGTGATCTTGATCTTGAGCTTGAACTTGAGGAGCCTTGAGGAGCCCGATGTCAGCCGACAGCAAGCAGCCCCAGCCGCCCGACGACCGGTCCGCTGCCACCGCCGACTCCACCTCGCTCCTGCTCTCCAACGCCCGCCTCACCGACGGCCGGACGGTGGACGTCCGGCTCGTCGGCAGCCGGATCGAGGCAGTCGGAACGGCGGGCAGCCTGACGGCCGTCGGCGCCCGCGTCGATCTCGCCGGCTATCTGCTGCTCCCCGCGCCCGCCGAGCCGCACGCCCACGCCGACACCGCCCTCAGCGCCGACACCCCGGGCCCCGTCTCGTACGCCCCCGAGGAGGTGCAGCGGCGGGCCACCGAGGCCGCGCTGCTCCAGCTCGGCCACGGCGCCACCGCGCAGCGCGCGCACGTCAGGATCGGCGACGTCCACGGTCTCGGCCCGCTCGAGGCCGTGCTCCAGGCCCGGCGTTCGCTGCGCGGCCTGGTGGACCTGACCACGGTCGCGGTGCCCCGGCTGCTCACCGGCGCGGCGGGCGCGGACGGGCTCGCGATGCTGCGGGACGCGGTGAAGATGGGCGCGAGCGTGGTGGGCGGCTGCCCGGACCTGGACCCCGACCCGACCGGGTACGTGGAGGCGGTCCTGGAGGTGGCGGCCGAGCAGGGCTGTCCGGTGGACCTGCACACGGACGCGGACGACCCGGCGCGGCTCGCCCGGTTCGCGGCCATGGCGGGCGGGCTGCGGCCCGGTGTGACGATCGGCCCGTGCGCGGGGCTCGCGCGGCTCCCCTCGGACGTGGCGCGGCGGGCCGCGGACCAGCTGGCGGCGGCCGGCGTGACGGTGGTCTGCCTGCCGCAGGGCGGCTGCGAGGCGACGGAGCAGCGCGGCGCCGCGCCCGTCCGGCTGCTGCGCGCGGCGGGGGTGCGGCTCGCGGCCGGCAGCGGAGCGCTGCGGGACGTGGCCAACCCGGTGGGGCGCGGGGACCCGCTGGAGGCCGCGTATCTGCTGGCGTCGCTCGGCGGGCTGCCGGCGGAGGAGGCGTACGGGGCGGTGAGCGCGGCGGCGCGTACGGCGATGGGGCTGACCGAGGTACGGGTCGAGGCCGGGTTCCCCGCCGAACTGCTCGCCGTGCGCGGCGAACGCCTCTCGGGCGTGCTGTCCCTCGCGTACAGCCGGATCGTCGTGCACCGGGGGCGGGTGGTGGCCCGGACGAGCGCGGTCCGCGAGTACTGCGACTCGGCGGCGGCGCTCGATCTGCCGCGCCAGGCCCGGCCGGAACGCCCCGATCCGGGAAGCCCTCCGGCCGGTCCCGTCGTACGGTCGTGAGTATGCGCATTGTCATCGCTGGAGGACACGGTCAGATCGCCCTGCGTCTGGAGCGCCTGCTCTCGGCGGCGGGGCACGAGCCGGCGGGGCTCATCCGCAGACCGGAACAGGCAGACGACCTGCGCGCGGCGGGCGCGGAACCGGTCGTCCTGGACCTGGAGTCGGCCACGGTGGAGGAGGTCGCCGCGGCCCTGCAGGGCGCCGACGCGGCGGTCTTCGCGGCCGGCGCGGGCCCGGGCAGCGGCGCGGACCGCAAGGACTCGGTGGATCGCGCGGCGGCGGTCCTCTTCGCCGACGCGGCGGAACGGGCGGGCGTACGCCGGTACATCGTCGTCTCCTCGATGGGCGCGGACTCCGCCCACCGGGGCGACGAGGTCTTCGACGCCTACCTGCGCGCCAAGGGCGCGGCGGACGACGCCGTACGCGCCCGTACGTCCCTGGACTGGACGATCCTGCGCCCCGGCATGCTCACGAACGACGCGGGCAAGGGCCTGGTCCGCCTGGAGGCCTCGACGGGCCGTGGCCCGATCCCCCGCGACGACGTGGCGGCGGTCCTGGCCGAACTCCTGGACACCCCGGGCACGGCGGGCCTGACCCTGGAAGTGATCAGCGGCTCGACACCGGTGACGGTGGCGGTGAAGGCGGTGGCGGGCGAGTAGCCCCCACCCCCGGAAACGAAGAAGGTCCCCGGTGCGAACACCGGGGACCTTCTCTATCGCGTGGCGGCGCCAGGATTCGAACCTGGGTAGGCTAAGCCGACGGATTTACAGTCCGCTCCCATTGGCCACTCGGGCACACCGCCATGGGATGTCGCTGCTCGGAGCCGCTTTTCGGCGGTGCTCCGTGGCAACGACGTAAACGATACCTGATCCCCCGGGGTGCTTCGCCACCGGATTGATCAGCGGTCCGGGCACGATCGGATGACTAGGCTTGGCGCCGTACGCCACGCAACCGCATCGCATCCGAGCAAGGAGCCACACGTCATGGCCGACTCCAGTTTCGACATCGTCTCCAAGGTCGAGCGGCAGGAGGTCGACAACGCCCTCAACCAGGCCGTCAAGGAGATCTCCCAGCGCTACGACTTCAAGGGCACCAACGCCTCGATCTCCTGGTCGGGCGAGAAGATCCTGATGCAGGCGAACGGCGAGGAGCGCGTGATGGCGATCCTCGACATCTTCCAGTCCAAGCTGATCAAGCGCGGGATCTCGCTGAAGTCGCTGGACGTCGACGGTGAGCCGCAGCTGTCCGGTAAGGAGTACAAGCTCTTCGCGTCGGTCGTCGAGGGCATCTCCCAGGAGAACGCCAAGAAGGTCGCGAAGGCCATCCGCGACGAGGGCCCCAAGGGCGTCAAGGCGCAGGTGCAGGGTGACGAGCTGCGGGTCAGCTCGAAGAGCCGGGACGACCTCCAGGCCGTGCAGGCGCTGCTCAAGGGCAAGGACTTCGACTTCGCGATCCAGTTCGTGAACTACCGCTAGTCACCAGCTGCGCGTCCGAAAACCGCCAGCCCCGGGTGGGCGGGCCTCGCACACTGGACGGCAGGTGAGTGCGAGGAAAGGAACCGTCATGACGGTGTACGCATACGTCGAGGGGCCCCTGGGCCCGATGCTGCTCGTCGGGCGGGGCGCCGGGCACGGTGGACGGACCGAGCTGGTCTCGCTGTCGCTGCCCGGGCAGAAGGGTGGTGCCGCCGTCGAGGACGGCTGGCGGCACGCGCCCGAGGCCTTCGAGGAGATCGCCGGGCAGCTCGACGAGTACTTCGCGGGGCGCCGGGAGCGGTTCGAGATCCCGTTCGCGCAGAGCGGTACGGACTTCCAGCGGCGCGTCTGGCGCGCCCTGGAGGAGATCCCGTACGGCGCCACCGTCTCGTACGGGGACATCGCCCGGACGGTCGGGTCCTCCGGGGCCGGGGTGCGGGCCGTCGGCACCGCGATCGGACGCAACCCGTTGCTCGTGGTGCGGCCCTGTCACCGCGTCATCGGCGCGGACGGCAGTCTGCGCGGGTACGCGGCCGGCCTGGAGCGCAAGGAGCGGCTGCTCGGCCTGGAGCGGGCCGTGTGATGGACGCGCTCTTTCCGCGTGAGCGGGCGGAGATCGCCCCCGGCGCCGTGCACGTCCCCGGATGGCTCTCCCCCGGCCGGCAGCGGGAGTTGGTGGCCGCGTGCCGGGAGTGGGGGCGCGGGCCCGTGCCGTACCGGCACACCGTGCTGCCGGGCGGCGGGGTGATGTCGGTGCGGTCGCTGTGTCTGGGCCGGCGCTGGGTTCCGTACCGGTATCTCGACACGGTCGAGGTCGAACTTCCCGGCTGGCTGAGCGAGTTGGGGCGTGACGCCGTCACCGAGGCCTACGGGGACGACGGCGGCTTCGCGCCCGACACCGCGCTGGTGAACTTCTACGACGCGGGCGCCGGCGCGAAGATGGGGCTGCACCAGGACAAGGAGGAGCGGTCCGGGGCACCGGTGGTGTCGCTGAGCCTCGGCGACCGTTGCGTGTTCCGGTTCGGGAACACCGAAACCCGGGGGAAGCCGTACACCGACGTGGAGTTGGCGTCCGGCGACCTCTTCGTCTTCGGCGGGCCCTCGCGCTTCGCGTACCACGGGGTGCCCAAGGTCCTTCCGGGCACCGCCGATCCGGAACTCGGGCTGACGGGCCGTCTGAACATCACCCTGCGCGAGACGGGGCTCTAGCGCGAGCGCGGGTGGCCGAAGAGGATCCGGTACGCGATCAGCAGCACCAGCGCGCCGCCGACGGCCGAGAGCCAGGTGGCCGTGTCGTAGAAGCCGGTGGTGATCGGGCGGTCCAGGAACGTGGACGAGAGCCAGCCGCCGACGAAGGCGCCGGCGATGCCGATGACGGTCGTGCCGATGAGCCCGCCCGGGTCGCGGCCCGGGAGCAGGACCTTGGCTATGACGCCCGCGATGAGACCCAGGACGATCCAGCTGATGACGTTCATGCCTGGGAGGACGCCTGGGCGCCGGGCGCGGTTGCGGGCGCGGTCGCGGTCGCGGTCGCGGTCGGCGGGCGCGGTTGCCGGCGCGGTTGCGGGGCCCCGTAGTGTGCCGTGCATGACACAGGGCCTGCGCCGCTCCCTCGGGGTGTTCGACGCCGTCGTCATCGGGCTCGGCTCGATGGTCGGCGCCGGGATCTTCGTCGCGCTCGGCCCGGCGGCCGAGGCGGCCGGAGCCGGGCTGCTCCCCGCGCTCGGGATCGCGGCGGTCGTCGCGTACTGCAACGCCATGGCCTCGGCCCGGCTCGCCGCGCTGTACCCCGCGTCCGGCGGCACCTATGTGTACGGTCGCGAACGTCTCGGGCCGTTCTGGGGGTACCTGGCGGGCTGGGCGTTCGTCGTCGGCAAGACGGCCTCGTGCGCGGCGATGGCGCTGACGGTCGGGGCGTACGTGTGGCCGGATCAGGCGCACGCGGTGGCGGTCGCCGCCGTCGTGGCGCTGACGGCCCTGAACTACGGCGGTGTGCAGAAGTCCGCCCTGCTGACCCGGGCGGTCGTGGCGCTGGTCCTGGCCGTGCTGGCGGCCGTGGTCGTCGCCTCCCTGAGCGCGGAGGCTGTCGGCTTCGGACGGCTCGCGCTGGACGCGGAGGTGACGGCGAGCGGGGTCCTCCAGGCGGCGGGGCTGCTGTTCTTCGCCTTCGCGGGGTACGCGCGGATCGCCACGCTCGGCGAGGAGGTACGGGATCCGGCCCGGACCATCCCCCGGGCCGTGCCGCTCGCCCTCGGGATCGCGCTGGCCGTCTACGCGGCGGTGGCGGTGAGCGTCCTGGCCGTCCTCGGGCCGCAGGCTCTCGCGGCCTCCCCCGCCCCGCTGGTGGACACGGCCCGGGCGGCCGGCGCCGGGTGGCTGGTGCCCGTCGTCACGGTCGGCGCGGCCGTCGCGGCCCTCGGCTCGCTGCTCTCGCTGATCCTCGGGGTCTCCCGTACGACCCTGGCGATGGCCCGGGACGGTCATCTGCCGTCCGGGCTTGCCGCCGTGCACCCGCGCTTCCAGGTCCCGCACCGGGCGGAGCTCGCGGTGGGCGCGGTGGTGGCCGTGGTGGCGGCCACGGCGGATGTGCGGGGCGCGATCGGCTTCTCGTCCTTCGGCGTACTCGCCTACTACGGCATCGCCAACGCCTCCGCGTGGACGCTGGGGCGCTCCCGGGGACGCGCGAACCGGCTGCTCGCGGCGATCGGTCTGGCCGGCTGCGGGGCGCTGGCGTTCGCGCTGCCCCCCGCGTCCGTCCTGGCCGGGGTCGGGGTCCTCGCGGTGGGCACGGTCGCGTACGCGGTCAGCCGGGGGCGCCACACCGGCACGTGAGGGGCGCGTACCCCCGTAGGACGCCGGGAGGTCACCAGGGCCGGCCGAAGGCCGTCCACACCCCGAGCCAGAGCAGAAGGCCCCCGCCGGCCAGGAGCAGCGCCACCTTGCGGATCACCGTGGCGGGCCGGGCTTCGTGGGCGACCCTGTCGGGCCGGCGCGGATCGTAGACGACGGTGACGGTGGACGCCCCGGAACCGCCGGCGTACGGGCGCGGGACACCGGCGGAGTCGTTGAAGTAGTACCGGGGGCGCGCGCCGCCGGTCCCGACCGGCTCGGCGTCCGTGGTCACGCCGTGCCGGGCGAGGTGGGTCCGGCGGAGCACCTCCTCGACGGCGAGGAGGCACACGGACAGGCCGACGACGAGGGGGAAGAGCCCGGTGGTCACCCCCAGGTCGCGCGTACCGGGGGAGTCGTCGGCCCAGACGCCGTAGCCGGCGTAGGCGAGGGCGATGACCGCGACGACCGCGATCCGGGCCCAGCGCGTGCCGTGGGCGGCGGGCCGGGTGACGAGTGCGCTGCCGGCCGGGTCGCGCCGGTCGGGCAGGGCGTCGTTGAGCGTGGTGGCGAAGGAGGCGGCGGCGGCCTCGGCGACCCCGTCGACGCGATGGACCTCACCGTCGGTGAGCACGATCTCCAGGCCGGGCCGCCCGGGAGCCTCGCCGCCGCGGTCGTCGCGGGCGCGGTCGTCGGCGACGGGGGCTTCGGAGACGCGGGCCTCCGCGACGGCCGTGAGGGGGATGACGGTCAGCCCCTCCGTCCGCGTGCCGGTACGCGCCTCGGTGTGCGAGAGGGTGAGTGCGCCGGTGCCGAGGGTGAGGGACACCCGGCGGCCTTCGAGTCTGTGTATCGAACCCATGCGCATGATCATGACGGGCACGGGCGGCGGAGGCCGCGCCGGGAGGGGCGGGAGGGGCGGCCTAGCGGACCGTGTAGCCGCCGTACGCCTGCTCCGTACGGACGATCTCCTTGCCCAGCGGCAGCAGCGAGACCGGGATCAGCTTGAAGTTCGCGATGCCCAGCGGGATGCCGATGATCGTGATGCACAGGACGATGCCCGTGGCGATGTGACCCAGCGCGAGCCACCAGCCCGCGAGGATCAGCCACAGCACGTTGCCCACGCAGGACGGGGCGCCCGCGTCGTGGCGGTCCACGACCGTGTAGCCGAAGGGCCAGAGGGCGTAGACCCCGATCCGGAACGCGGCGAGTCCGAAGGGGATGCCGATGATCGTGATGCACAGCAGGACGCCGGCCAGCATGTAGCCGAGGAACATCCAGAAGCCGCACAGGATCAGCCAGATGACGTTCAGAATTGTGTTCACGGGCGGCGACCTGCCATCTGTTCGAGTCGGGCGATGCGCTCCGCCATCGGCGGATGCGTCGAGAACATTTTCGAAACGCCTTTGCCCCCTCCGAAGGGGTTCGCAATCATCATGTGGCTGGCGGTCTCGATCCGCGGCTCGGGCGGCAGCGGCAGCTGCTTCGTACCGGCGTCGAGCTTGCGCAGCGCGCTGGCCAGTGCCAGCGGGTCGCCCGTGAGCTGGGCGCCCGAGGCGTCCGCCTGGTACTCCCGGGACCGGCTGATGGAGAGCTGGATGAGGGAGGCGGCGACCGGGCCGAGGATCATGATCAGGAGCATACCGAGCAGGCCGGGTCCGTCGTCGTCGCTGGAGCGGCCGACCGGGATCAGCCAGGCGAAGTTGACCAGGAACATGATCACGGAGGCCAGCGCGCCGGCGACCGAGGAGATCAGGATGTCCCGGTTGTAGACATGGCTCAACTCGTGGCCGATGACTCCGCGCAGCTCGCGCTCGTCGAGGATCGCGAGGATGCCCTCCGTGCAGCAGACGGCCGCGTTCCGCGGGTTCCGGCCGGTCGCGAAGGCGTTGGGCGCCTGGGTGGGCGAGATGTAGAGCCGGGGCATCGGCTGGCGCGCCTGGGTGGAGAGCTCGCGCACCATCCGGTAGAGCTCGGGGGCCTCGAACTCGCTCACCGGGCGGGCGCGCATGGCCCGCAGGGCCAGCTTGTCGCTGTTCCAGTACGCGTACGCGTTGGTGCCGAGCGCCACGACGACCGCGACGATCAGACCTGTCCGTCCGAAGAAGCTGCCGATGACGATGATGAGGGCCGAGAGCCCTCCGAGGAGTACGGCGGTCCTCAGCCCGTTGTGCCGGCGGTGCACGGTACGCCCTCCAAGTGGTGCGGCAGGGGAACCCTTTGCTCGGTGGTGGTCCACTTCCAGTGGACCCTCCCGTACTGGTCAACGCCAGGCGGGAGGCGCGGGTTCCCCTGTCCCCACAGGGGGGGCCTGGGCCGTCCGGGTGATCCGTACGGTGATCCCTCAGCGATCCGTACGGGTGATCAGCGCGGCATGGGGAGGAGGCCGGCCTCCGCCATGGCGTCGGCGACGGGCTCGACCTCGCTGGTGCAGTGGGCGCAGCGGGTGGCGATGGCCGGGATCTCGGAGTAGCAGCGGGGGCAGTCGCGCTTCTCGGACTTCGCGTCGGCCTCCTCCTTGGCGAACCTCTCCTGGACCTTCGTCATGGGGACGACGATGAAGAAGTAGAGCACCGCGGCGGTGATCACGAAGGCTATGGCGGCGGCGATGGCCAGGCCGTACGGGAAGATCGTCTTGCCGACGGTGAACCGGGCCTCGCTGAAGTCACCGACCGAGCCGGTGGCGAGACCGATGAGCGGGGTGATGAACGCCTTGCTGAAGCCGGTCACGACGGCCGTGAACGCCGAGCCGACGGCCAGACCGATGGCCATCGAGACGACGTTGCCGCGCAGTATGAAGTCCTTGAAACCGTTCAGCACGGGGTGAAGCTCCTTGGTGCGTTTCTCTTGGGGGTGGGGCGGGGGTCAGAAGAGTGTGGTGGCGGCGAAGCGCAGGGCGAACTGCGGGTAGCCCGACAGGACGACACCCGCGACGGCCGCCAGCGCGATCGCCAGGGTGATCGGGGCGGGCACGCGCGCGTGGGCCCGCTCCCCCGCCGGCTCGCCCACGGATTCTCCCACCGGCCCGCGGAAGAGCAGCGCGGTCCACCGCAGGTAGTAGTAGAGGCCGATCACGACGTTGACGCCCATGACCACGGCCAGCCAGCCGAGGCCGGCGTCGACCGCCGCCGAGAAGACGGTGACCTTGGCGAAGAGCCCGATGATGCCCGGGGGCAGCCCTGCCAGGTTGAGCAGGAAGAAGCCCATGGTGAGCGCGAGCAGCGGACTGGCCGCGTACAGACCGCGGTAGTCGGCGATCCGGTTCTCCGGGTGCGTCCGCGCGACCAGGGCGGCGACCGCGAAGGCGCCGAGGTTCACGACGGCGTACATCAGGGCGTACGCGACGGTGGCGCCGATCTGGTCGTCACTGGAGTACGCGGCGGCGGCGATCGGGACCAGGAGGTAGCCGGCCTGGGCGACGGAGGACCAGGCGAGCAGCCGGACCGCGCTCCACGCGCGCGTGGAGACCTGCCGCAGGGCGCCCACGTTGCCGATGGTCATGGTCAGCGCGGCGAGCACCGCCAGCGCCGGGCCCCAGACGTCAGCGTACGAGGGGAAGGCGACGACCGTCACCAGGATGAGGCCGGTGAAGCCGACGGCCTTGCCGACGACCGAGAGGTAGCCGGCGACGGGCAGCGGGGCGCCGATGTAGGTGTCGGGGACCCAGAAGTGGAAGGGGGCGGCGGCCGTCTTGAAGGCGAAGCCGACCAGAGTGAGGGCGACGCCCGCCTGGGCGAGGGTCTGCAACTGGCCGGGGACGTCGTCGAGGCGCTGGGCGAGCTCGGTGAGATGGAGCGTGCCGGTCGCCCCGTACACGAAGCTGACGCCGAGCAGGGTGACGGCGGTCGCGGTGACCGAGGAGAGGAAGAACTTCAGCGCCGCCTCGCTGGACCGCCGGTCGCCGCGGCGCAGGCCGACGAGCGCGAACGCGGGCAGCGAGGCCACTTCGAGGGCGACGACGAGGGTCGCCAGATCGCGGGAGGCGGGCAGCAGGGCCGCGCCGGCGGCGGAGGAGAGCAGCAGGAACCAGTACTCCCCCGGCGGGAGCTTGTCCCGCGTGTCGGCGAGGGAGAGCAGGGCGGTGAGGAGCGCGCCGCCGAGCACCAGGACCTGGATGACCAGGGTGAAGCGGTCGGCGGTGTAGCTGCACGCGGCGGTGGCGGCCGGTTCGGTGGTGAGGCAGAACGTCGAGCGGTCGCCGGCGCGCAGCGGGATCAGCAGCGCCAGGGAGGCGACGAGTCCGCCGATCGCGGTCCAGCCGAGGAGCTGCTTGTGCCGGTCGGGCACGAACAGGTCCGCGACGAGCACGGCCAGGGCGACCACGGCGGTGAGGGTGGGCGGCGCGATCGCGAGCCAGTCGACGGACTGGACGAGGGTCGTGGGGGTCACGAGTTTCCTCCCGCGAGGAGCTGCTGCACGGCCGGGTCGGTGAGGCCGAGGAGAACCGCGGGCCACAGTCCGGCGAGGACGGTGAGGGCGACGAGCGGGGTCCACGCGGCGAACTCGTACCCCTGGACGTCGGCGATCGTGCCCTCCCCGCTCGGGCGGGGGCCGCCCATGCAGACCCGGCGGACGACGACGAGGAGGTACGCGGCCGTGAGGAGGGTGCCGAAGGCGCCGATCGCCATGAAGGTGAGGAAGGCGGGGCGGCTGAGGCCCTCGGCCGGCTCGAAGGCGGCGAACAGGGCCAGCATCTCGCCCCAGAAGCCGGCCAGGCCGGGCAGTCCGAGGGAGGCGACGGCGGCGAAGGCGAGCAGCCCGCCGAGGCGGGGGGCGCGGCCGTAGAGGGCGGCGCCGGTGGCTCCGGCGAGGGTGTCGAGGTCGGCGGTGCCGTACCGGTCCTTCAGTGCGCCGACGAGGAAGAACAGCAGGCCGGTGATGAGGCCGTGGGCGATGTTGGCGAAGAGCGCGCCGTTGACGCCGGTGGGGGTCATGGTCGCGATGCCGAGGAGCACGAAGCCCATGTGGCCGACGGAGGAGTACGCGATAAGGCGCTTGAGGTCGCCGTTGGTGCCGGGGCGCGTGAGGGCGAGGCAGGCGAGGGATCCGTAGATGATGCCGACGACGGCGAAGGCGGCGAGGTAGGGGGCGAAGGTCCGCATGCCGTCGGGGGTGATCGGCAGGAGGATCCGGACGAACCCGTACGTACCCATCTTCAGCAGGACGCCGGCGAGGAGGACCGAGCCGACCGTGGGGGCGGCGGTGTGGGCGTCCGGGAGCCAGCTGTGCAGCGGCCACATCGGAGTCTTCACCGCGAGCCCGATCCCGATCGCGAGAACCGCGATGACCTGCACGGAGGCGGTCAGCCCACGGCCGTTGTCAGAGGCGAGTGCCACCATGTCGAACGTGCCCGCCTTCAGCCCCACGAGGAGCAGGCCGAGCAGCATGACGACGGAGCCGAGCAGCGTGTAGAGGATGAACTTCCAGGCGGCGGCCTGCCTTCCGGCACCGCCCCAGCGGGCGATGAGGAAGTACATCGGGATGAGGACCATCTCGAAGGCCAGGAAGAACAGGATCAGGTCGAGGACGGCGAAGGTCGCGAGGGTGCCGGACTCGAGCACGAGGAGCAGTGCCACGAAGCCCTTGGGGGAAGGGCCGCCGGGCATCTTGAAGTAGCTGTAGAGCGCGCAGAGGAAGGTCAGGAGCGCGGTCATGACCAGGAGGGGGAGGGAGATGCCGTCCACACCGAGGTGGAGGCGCACGTCGAGTGCGGGGATCCACTTGACGTCCGTGCTCGCCTGGATCCTCGACGGGTTGTCGTGGTCGAAGCCCAGGGTGAGGACGATCGCGGCGGCGAGAACGACGCCGGTGACGATCACTCCGTGGCGCAGCACGGCCTGGTCCGGTGACTTCCCCTTCAGCCCGGGCGGGGCGGGGAGGAGAGCGGCGACGGCGCCGACGAGCGGGCCGGCGACGATCGCCACGAGAAGGAACTGCATCACGGATGCGCTGATATCGATCACGTCTCACGCTCCCGCGACGGCGACGAGTACGGCGGCGATCGCCAGGACGACGGAGCCGGCGAGCAGGGCGCTCAGATAGGTCTGCACATTGCCGGTCTGGGCGCGGCGGACGAGCCAGCCGAGCCATTGGGTGCCGGTGCCCGCACCGCGTACGTACGTGTCGACGACCTCGCGGTCCAGGAAGCGGACCAAGGAGGCGGCCGCCAGGACGGGGCGGACGAAGACGGCGGCGTAGAGGGCGTCCACGTGGAAGCCGGCCGCCGCGGGACGGTGCAGGGGGCCGAGCAGGGCACGGCCGGGGTCGGTCGGGTCCTCGGCGGGGTGCGGCAGGTGCAGGGCCTCCGCCTCGACCTGGCCGGCCTCGGCGTCGGGGTGGGCGACGTGCGCGGCGACGGCTGCCTCCCTGGCGGGGGCCTTCGTGGCGAGGGTGCGCCAGACGGCGTAGGTGACGGCCGCGCCGATCACGGCGATGCCGGTGCCGAGGACGGCGGTGGTGACGGTCGGGGTGAGGGCGTTCCCGTCGAACCAGTCGTCGAGGTACGTGACGCTCAGACCGAAGCCGAGGGAGGGGATGGCGAGCACCCACAGGACGGCGGTCATGGCGATCGGCTGACGGCCGAAGTCGGGGGCTTCCGCGCCCCTGCCCCGGAAGGCCAGCAGCCACAGCCGGGTCGCGTAGGCCGCGGTGAGGAGGGCGGTGAGCAGGCCTGCGACGAGGACGGTCCAGCCGGCCCCGGCGGGGGCGACGGTCCGGTCGCCGAGGGCGGTGTGCTCGGCGGCCACGAGGACGGCTTCCTTGGAGAAGAAGCCGGCGAACGGCGGCAGGGCGGCGAGCGCGAGGAGGGCGACGGTCATCGTCCAGTACGCGTCGGGGACCCGTTTCGTCAGGCCGCTCATCCGGGACATGGCCGAGAGCGAGTTCGTACCGGCGGCGTGGATGATCGCGCCGGCGGCGAGGAAGAGGAGGGCCTTGAACGCGCCGTGGGAGATGAGGTGGAAGACGGCGGCCCCGCGGTCGGCGACGGCCAGGGCGCCGGCCATGTAGCCGAGCTGACCGATCGTCGAGTAGGCGAGGACGCGCTTGATGTCGTCCTGGGCGAGCGCGGCGAGCGCCGAGCCGACCATCGTGACGGCGGCCATCACGGCGAGCACCGTCAGCGCGGCCGCGGAGGAGGCGAAGACGGGCAGCAGGCGGGCCACGAAGTAGATGCCGGCGGCGACCATCGTCGCCGCGTGGATCAGCGCGGAGACGGGGGTGGGGCCGGCCATCGCGTCGGGGAGCCAGGTGTGCAGCGGGAACTGCGCGGACTTGCCCGCCACACCGGCCAGGAGCAGCAGCGCGACGAGGGTGGGGTGGTCGAGTCCGCCGGCCGCGACGGTTCCGAGGATCCCGTCGATCCGGAACGTGCCCGCGTCCGTGGCCAGCGCGAAGAGGCCGATCAGGAAGGGGACGTCGCCGAGCTTGGTGACCAGGAAGGCCTTGAGGGAGGCGGCCCGCGCCTCGGGGGTCTCCCAGTAGTGCCCGACGAGGAAGTACGAGCAGATGCCCATGATCTCCCAGCCGACCAGGAGCACCATCAGGTCGCCGGAGTAGACGACGAGCAGCATCGCGGAGGTGAAGAGGGAGACGAGCGCGGCGTACGAGGGGTAGCGCGGGTCGTCGCGCAGATAGCCGGTCGAGTAGATCTGCACGCAGGTGGCGACCACGCCGACGAGGATGGCGGCGAGCGCGGCGAAGCCGTCGATGTACAGGGCCAGGTCGATCGGGACCGAGCCGGTGGGGGTGAGCTGGGTGGCAGCCTCGATCGTCTTCCCGCCGCCCTGCCGGACGGCGACCACGACGGCCAGCGCGGCCGCGCCGATCGTCGGCAGCACGGCGAGGGGGCGGACGAAGCCGGGCGCGGTGCGGCCGAGGAGCAGGCCGGCGACGGCGCCGAGGAAGGGAAGGAGGGGGACCAGGACGGCGAGGGTCGTGGTGGTCACGCGGTGGCCTCGGCCTTCTCGTCGGTCCCGGCGCTCCGGGGCTCGGCGTCGTCGGTACCGGCGCCGTGGGGCTCGGCGTTGTCGCGCAGGCGGTCGACGTCCGAGGTGCCGCGGTTGCGGTAGACCATCAGGACGATCGCGAGACCGATGCCGATCTCGGCGGCGGCGATGGCGATGGTGAAGAGGGTGAGCGCCTGGCCGGCGTGCAGGGCGTCGCGGAGCCAGACGTCGAAGGCGACCAGGTTGAGGTTGACGGCGTTGAGCATCAGCTCGACGGACATCAGGACCAGGATCGCGTTGCGGCGGGCGAGGACGCCGTACAGGCCGACGCAGAAGAGCAGGGCGGCGAGGACGGCGGGGTAGGCGAGATGCATCAGTCCCGGGCCTCCTTGGCGTGCTTGCGGGACAGGACGATCGCGCCGACCAGCGCGGCGAGCAGCAGGACGGAGAGCGCCTCGAAGGGCAGCACCCAGTGCCGGAACAGGATCTCGCCGGACACCTTGGTGGAGCCCTGGGCCGGTCCGTCGAGTTCGATCCAGGTCGTGCGGAAGGCGTCGACGACCACCCAGACGAGCGCCGCGGCCGCGGCGAGCGCGACCGCGAGGGCGACCGGGCGGTTGCCCGAGTCCGCGTCCGGGGAGCGGCCGATGGGGGCCTTGGTGAGCATGAGCCCGAAGAGAAGGAGGACGACGACGGAGCCGACGTAGATCAGCACCTGGACCCAGGCGATGAACTCCGCGGTGAGGAGGAGGTACTCGACGGCGAGGCCGCCGAGCGCCACGACCAGCCAGAGCGCGGCGTGCACGAGCTGGCGGGTGGTGACGGTCACGACGGCGGCGCCGAGGGTCACGAGACCGACGAGGAGGAAGGCGATCTCGACGCCGGAGGGCGAGAGGAAGCCGGGGGTGGCGGCGGCGAGGCCGGTGGCGGCGGCGGTCACTGCTGGTCCCCCTCGGCCTGGGCGGCCTGGGCGGCCGCTGCCGCGGCGGCGGCCTTCTCCACGGCCTTGCGGGCCGCGCCGATCTCCTTCGGCTCCTCGGCGCCCGGGTCGAGCGCGGGCGGTTCGGGGACCGTCCACATCCACTCGCGGAGCTTGTCGCGCTCATGGGTGAGTTCGTGGATGTCCGTCTCCGCGTACTCGAACTCGGGCGACCAGAAGAGCGCGTCGAAGGGGCAGACCTCGATGCAGATACCGCAGTACATGCAGAGGGCGAAGTCGATGGCGAAGCGGTCGAGGACGTTACGGCTGCGCTCACGGCCGCCGGGCGTGGCGGCCGGCACCGTCTCCTTGTGGGAGTCGATGTAGATGCACCAGTCGGGGCACTCGCGGGCGCAGAGCATGCAGACGGTGCAGTTCTCCTCGAAGAGCCCGATGACACCGCGGGTGCGGGGCGGGAGTTCGGGCTGCTTGTCCGGGTACTGCGCGGTGTGCGCGCGCTTCGTCATCGTGCGGAGGGTGACGGCGAGGCCCTTGGCCAGGCCGGATCCCGGGAACGGGCGGGTCATTACTGGATCGCCACCTTCACGATGCCGGTGAGCGCGATCTGCGCGAGGGCGAGCGGGACGAGCGTGGTCCAGGCGAGCTTCTGGAGCTGGTCCTCGCGGAGCCGCGGGTAGCTCACGCGGAGCCAGATCACGACGAAGGCGAGGATCGCGGTCTTGAGCAGGGTCCAGACCCAGCCGAGGCCGTCGGCGCCGAAGGGGCCGTGCCAGCCGCCGAGGAAGAGGACGGTGGTGAGGCCGCAGAGGACGACGATGCCGGCGTACTCGGCGAGCAGGAAGAGCGCGAAGCGGAGGCCGGTGTACTCGGTGTACGCGCCGAAGATGATCTCGGAGTCGGCGACGGGCATGTCGAACGGCGGCCGCTGGAGCTCGGCGAGACCGGCGACGAAGAAGACGATCGCGCCGACGATCTGCCAGGGCAGCCACCACCACTCGAAGGCGTCGAGGATGCCGGGGAGGGAGACGGTGCCGGCGGCCATCGCCACGGAGGCGGCGGCGAGCAGCATCGGAAGCTCGTAGGCGAGCAGCTGGGCGGCGGTACGGAGACCGCCGAGCAGCGAGAACTTGTTCGCCGAGGCCCAGCCGGCCATGAGGCTGCCGAGGACGCCGACGCCCATGACGGCGAGGACGAAGAAGATGCCGGCGTCGACGATCTCGCCGACGGCTCCTTCACCAGGGCCGATGGGGATGGCGACGAGCACGAGGAGGTACGGGAGGAGGGCGACGGCGGGGGCGAGCTGGAAGACGCGGCGGTCGGCGTTGGCCGGGACCACGTCCTCCTTCTGCGCGAACTTGACCCCGTCGGCGACGAGCTGGGCCCACCCGTGGAACCCACCGGCGTACATGGGCCCGAGACGGCCCTGCATATGGGCCATGACCTTGTGCTCGGTCTGCCCGATGACGAGGGGCAGCACGAGGAACACGGCGAAGACGACGAGCAGCCGCAGGGCGACGTCGAGTGCGTCGTTCACGCGGATTCGCCTCCGTCGGGGTCGGTGGGGTCGGTGGGGTCGGTGGGGTCGGTGTCGGGGCCGGGGCCGGGACCGGTAGGACCAGGGGTGGCCCCGGTCCGCTTGCCGCCGTCGGGTGCGGTGTCGCCGTCGGCCGCAGGGGCGGCCTCGGGCGCGGGCCCGGCCTCGTGGGCCGGACCGGCCTCTGGCACGGGTCCGGCCTCAGGCGCGGGGGCAGCCTCGGGCACGGGTCCCGCCTCAGGGCCGGGTCCGGCCTCGGGCACGGGCGCGGCCTTGGGGGCGGGTCCGGCCTCAGGCGCGGGTCCGGCCTCGGGCACGGGTCCGGCCTCGGGCACGGGTCCGGCCTCGGGGGCGGGTCCGGTCTTGGGCTCGGGGGGCTTGGTCGTTTCAGCGTCGAAGGCCGGGCGGGCGTGGTGCCAGGGGGCGTCCGAGCTGCGGGGGCGGGGCTGGGCCGGCTGGGCCGACGCGCCCTCGGCCGCCTGGCTCGCCGAGCCGTCCGACGCGCTGCGGCTGCGGCGCGGCGGGCGGGCGGGGCCCGTGGTTTCCGGAGCCTGGGCCGCCGCGCCCTCGGCCGCCTGGCTCGCCGAGCCCTCCGACGCGCTGCGGCTGCGGCGCGGCGGGCGCGCGGGCGTCTCCACCTCACCCGCCGGGCCGGCCGCCTGCGTCGCGGAGCCCTCCGCCGTCGTACGGGTACGGCGCGGAGGGCGGTCGCCCGTGGCCGTGGCGCGGGCGGGGCGCGCCGGGGCGGGCGGGAGCTGGCCCTTCATCGGGCCCCAGTCGTTGGGGTCGGGGACGCCCGGGGGCAGCATCTGGCGGCGCTTCGGGCCACCGTGCTCCGACTCCCCCGGCTCCTTCGCTCCCGGCCACGCCTTCACGACCCGCGCCGCGAGCACGAAGTCCTTCCGCAGCGGGAAGCCCTCGAAGTTCTCCGGCAGAAGCAGCGGCACGAGGTTCGGGTGGTCCGTGAACTCGACGCCGAACATCTCGTGCGTCTCGCGCTCGTGCCACTCCGCGCCCGCGTAGACCGCGATCGCCGAAGGCAGCACCGGAGACGCGTGCGGAACCGTCGTCCGTACGAGCAGCCGGCGCACCGCGCCGCCCTCCAGCGCCACCACGTGCGCGCACACCTGGAAGCCGGCGCCCGGCTCGTCCACGGCGCTCAGCCAGTCGAAGTACGTGCAGCCCAGCTTGTCCCGCGCGATCTCCAGCGCGGCGATCCACGAGCCGACCGGCACGTCCACCGTCAGCAGGTCGTACGCCCGTTCCGCCCTCGCCTCCTCGCCGAAGACCTCGGTCACGGCGTCCGGGAGGGAGTCGTACGCGTTCGCGTTCACCTGTCATCACCACCCGGCTTCGGCGGCGTCACGAGACCGCTCGTCAGCTGGCCGACCGAGGGGCCCGAGTAGCGCGCCGCCAGCGACTCCCGGGCGATCTTCTCCTGGAGCTTGAGGATCCCCTGCAGCAGCGCCTCCGGGCGCGGCGGGCAGCCCGGCACGTAGACGTCGACGGGGATGATCTGGTCGACGCCCTTCGTCACCGAGTACGAGTCCCAGTACGGCCCGCCGCAGTTCGAGCAGGCACCGAAGGAGATGACGTACTTGGGCTCCGGCATCTGCTCGTACAGCCGCTTCACCGCCGGCGCCATCTTGTCCGTGACCGTGCCTGAGACGATCATCAGGTCGGCCTGGCGGGGGCCCGGCGCGAAGGGGATCACACCGAGCCGGATGAAATCGTGGCGGGCCATCGACGCGGCGATGAACTCGATCGCGCAGCAGGCGAGGCCGAAGTTGAAGACCCAGAGGCTGTAGCGGCGGCCCCAGTTCAGGACCACCTTCATCGGCTCGGGGGCCAGCCGCGCGAGCGGGCCGAGCTTGGGAGCCGGCAGCGGGGTCGGGGTCACGTCCATGTCAGGACGCCCTTCTTGTACGCGTAGAGCAGTCCCACGGCCAGGAAGCCGAGGAAGATGAACATCTCGACCAGCGTCGTCCCGCCGTAGCCGGGCGCGGCGAACACGGTCGCCCACGGGAAGAGGAAGATCGAGTCGACGGCGAAGATCACGTAGAGGAAGGCGTACACGTAGTAGCGGACCTGGGTGTGTGCCCAGCCCTCCCCCACCGGGTCGACACCGCACTCGTACGTCAGCAGCTTCTCCGGCGTCGGTACGACCGGCCGCAGCAGCCGGCCCGCGCCGAACGCGACGGCCACGAAGAGCACGCCGATGACGGCGAGCAGTCCGACGACGGAGTACGACTGGAAGTAGTCCGCCGCGAGTCCGTGTCCCGCCCGTACGGTCGGATCCGGCACGTCCACCCCTCGCTCCCTGCCCGTTTCGGCGATCTGTCTGTACGCACGGGAGTCTAGGCCCTGCTAAAGACGCTGTAAGCGGTCGTGTCACAGTGCGAGCAGTGGGGATATCCCTACTCTCCTTCACCGACGTACCCCATGGCGTGCCGAGCCCCCCGACCGGCACGCTTGGCCCATGAGCGTCGACACCGAGACCCCGCTGCCGCCCGTGCGCCTCGCCTACGGCCGGCACACCTGGAAGGAGATCTCCTTCCTCCTCACCAATCTGCCCGCCGCCCTGGTCGGCTTCGTGTACGTGGTGGTGGCGGTCGCCGTCGGCGTGGGCCTGGCCGTCACGGTGATCGGCCTGCCGCTCCTCGCCCTCGGTCTCGCCGGGGCGCGCGGCCTGGGGCGGACCGAGCGGGCGAGGGCCCGGGCGCTGCTCGGCGTAAAGGTCGACGAGCCCAGCCCGCTCCCCCGCCGGCACGGCTTCTTCCCCTGGCTGTGGACGGCGCTGAAGGACCCGGTGGCCTGGCGGACGATGCTGTACGGCTTCATCCGGCTGCCCTGGGGCATCGTCACCTTCGTCGTCACGCTCGTCTCGCTGATCGTGCTGTGGCCCTTGCTGCCGTTCGTGGCCCGCGGTCTCGCGACCGCCGACCGGGCCATGGTCCGCGGTCTGCTGTCGCCCTCGGACGAACTGGAGCGGCGGATCGCCGAGCTGGAGTCGGACCGGGGCGTGGTCGTGGACACGGCCGCCGCCGATCTGCGCCGGATCGAGCGCGATCTGCACGACGGTGCGCAGGCCCGGCTCGTCGCCCTGGCGATGGGGCTCGGTCTGGCGAAGGAGAAGCTCCTCGAGGACCCGGAGGCGGCGGCCGCGATGGTCGACGAGGCCCACGGCGAGGTGAAGCTCGCGCTCCAGGAGCTCCGTGACCTGGCCCGGGGCATCCACCCGGCGGTCCTGACCGACCGCGGCCTGGACGCCGCACTCTCGTCGATCGCCGCGCGCTGCACGGTCCCGGTGAAGGTGACGGTCGACCTGACCGAGCGGCCGGCCGAGGCCATCGAGGGCATCGCGTACTTCACCGTGTCCGAGCTGCTCCAGAACGTGTCCAAGCACGCCCGGGCCCGTTCCGCTTCCGTGGAGGTGTGGCGGCGGGACGACCGGCTGCTGCTCCAGGTACGGGACGACGGGCAGGGCGGCGCCCGGCTGGACGGCGGCACGGGGATGGCGGGACTCGCGGAGCGCCTGGGGGCGGTCGACGGACTCTTCGTCCTCGAATCCCCGGCGGGCGGCCCGACGACGGTCACGGCGGAACTGCCGTGGCGCGCCCGCCCGACGACCGCGTAGCCCCCGGAGGGGACCGGGACCGGACGCCCGCGTGGCCCCCGGAGGGGGCATGGACCGGACGACCGCGTGGCCCCGGCGGGGGGGTAGCTCCGGCGGGGCGTGGCCCCGACGACCGCGTGCCCCGGCGCGCGTAAAGCGGACGACCGCGTAGCCCCCTGCGGGGCGTAGCCCGCACGACCGCGTCGACCTACGGGACGCGTTGCCCCGCCGGGCGCACGGACGCTGGCGGCGCACGGAGGCGGCGGGCGCATGGCCCGGCGAGCACGTCGACCGTACGGCGCGGGACCGGCCCGCAGCCCCGCGCCCGCCCGCAGCCCCGTACGCCTCCAACCCCGCCCTGCCCCGCCCCCCAAGGTAGGGAAATCCCCCCTCCATACACGCCCACCTCCCTCATGGTCCGGCGCGCGCCCGCGCGGAAACCTTGAGTCGTACTCCTCCACTCCCCCGAGCAGAAACGGACACCAGCGATGGCATCCCACCGCCTCCCCGCCGCGATCCGCGCGCCGTTCGAGGCCCGCACCTGGCGCGAGTTCGGCTATCTGGTGCTCGGGCTGCCGCTGAGCTGCGTCTACTTCGCCCTCTCCATCGCCCTGGTCTCGGCCGGCGCGGGGCTCCTCGTCACCTTCCTCGGCATCCCCGTCCTCGCGGGCGCCCTCGCCATGTGCCGCGGCTTCGGCGCCGTGGAGCGGGCCCGGGCCCGCGGGCTGCTGGATCTGGAGGTCGCGCCGCCCGAGCCCGCCCGGGGCCGTACCGGCGGGGCGATGTCGTGGATGGGCGCGACGCTGAAGAGCGGCGCGTCCTGGCGCCACCTCCTCTACGCGCTCCTGCACATGCCGTGGGCGATCTTCGCCTTCACGGTCGCGGTGACCTTCTGGGTGTCGGGCTGGACGCTGTTCACGTACCCGCTGTGGCAGTGGGTCTTCCCCATGTACGCCGGCCAGGACGGCATCCAGCTGTACGGCGACCGGACACACGCCTTCTATCTGGACTCGCCCTTCGAGATCGCCGTCACCAGCGCCGTCGGCCTGCTCGTCGTGCTCGCCGGGCCGTGGATCATCCGGTCGCTCGCCGCCGTGGACCGGCTGATGGTCTCCGGGCTGCTCGGCCCCTCCCGGCTCGCGACCCGCGTCACGGAGCTGGAGAGCGACCGGGGTGTGGTCGTCGACACCGCCGCCGCCGATCTGCGGCGGATCGAACGCGATCTGCACGACGGCGCGCAGGCCCGGCTCGTCGCCCTCGCCATGGATCTGGGGCTGGCGAAGGAGAAGCTGACCGAGGACCCGAAGGCGGCCGCGCGGATGGTCGAGGAGGCCCACGGCGAGGTGAAGACCGCGCTCCAGGAGCTGCGCGATCTGGCCCGGGGCATCCACCCGGCGGTCCTGACCGACCGCGGCCTGGACGCCGCGCTGTCGGCGGTCGCCGCGCGGTGCACCGTGCCGGTGTCCGTCGAGGTGGACCTCCCGGCCCGGCCCGTGCCGGCGATCGAGGGCATCGCGTACTTCACCGTGTCCGAGCTGCTCCAGAACGTGTCCAAGCACTCCGGGGCCCGGCGCGCGTGGGTCGACGTATGGCGGTCGGGCGACCGGCTGCTGCTCCAGGTACGGGACGACGGGCGGGGCGGCGCGGACACGACCGCGGGCCGGGGGCTCGCCGGGCTCACGGAGCGGCTGGACGCGGTCGACGGGATCCTGGCCGTGGACTCGCCGGCGGGTGGCCCGACGACGATCACGGCGGAACTTCCCTGGCGCGCGTAGTCCGGCCGGACCCCGGGCCCGCCGCGTCCCCCGCCCGGACCCGCATCCCTGCCCCGCGCAAAGATCAAGCCACCCATGACCACGTCATGGCCACGCCATGACACGCCCCTGACACTCCTGAACCCGACCCCGCCCCTTCGCGTCCCTCTTACTGCGATGCTGGGACGCATCGAACACCGGAACATGGGGGCTGCAAGTCGTGGAAGACGTGGCGGACAGGGTGCGCGTGGTCATCGCCGAGGATTCGGTGCTCCTCCGGGAGGGCCTGACCCGGCTGCTGACGGACCGGGGGCACGAGGTCGTCGCCGGGGTGGGCGACGGAGAGGCCCTGGTCAAGACCGTCGCCGGGCTCGCCGGCGAGGGCGAGCTGCCCGATGTGGTCGTGGCCGACGTACGGATGCCCCCGACCCACACGGACGAGGGCGTACGTGCGGCGGTGCAGCTGCGCAAGGAGTACCCCGGGGTCGGGGTCCTGGTCCTTTCGCAGTACGTGGAGGAGCAGTACGCCACCGAACTTCTGGCCGGATCCAGCCGGGGCGTGGGCTATCTCCTGAAGGACCGGGTCGCCGAGGTCCGCGAGTTCGTGGACGCCGTCGTCCGGGTGGCGCGGGGCGGTACGGCCCTGGACCCGGAGGTCGTCCAGCAGCTGCTGGGCCGGAGCCGTAAGCAGGACGTCCTCGCGAACCTGACCCCGCGCGAACGCGAGGTCCTGGGCCTGATGGCCGAGGGGCGAACGAACTCCGCGATCGCGAAGCAGCTGGTCGTGAGCGACGGCGCGGTGGAGAAGCACATCAGCAACATCTTCCTGAAGCTGGGCCTGTCCCCGAGTGAAGGCGATCATCGTCGGGTACTCGCGGTGTTGACCTATCTGAATTCCTGACAAGCTGACACTCTGTCAGATATCGGGGTTCGGGACCTACGACCGAAGAACGAGCGGAACGCGACTTTCCGGAAGGCTCTGGGGGGCGACAGAACGTGACGATTCATGGCAGACAGGCATCCCAAAACGAGGTCCAGGATGCGAGAAGTCCCGGGGAGGGCCACCTCACCGTCGTAGGGTGGGCCACGGGGACGGCCGGTTCGCCGACCGCCCCGCGAGCCTTCTCCCGCCTCTGGCGGAGAGACCCTTGCCGCGAGGGAGGTCCAGTTCAGTGACCAGCCAGGTCAGTAGCGAGGCCGGTGAGGCCCTGGTCGGGGAGCAGCGCAGCGCCGCCCCGACGGCGCCCCGCCACGGCGACGAGAAGGAAGTCCGCCGGCTCGATCGGGTGATCATCCGGTTCGCGGGTGATTCCGGTGACGGTATGCAGCTCACGGGTGACAGGTTCACCTCGGAGACGGCGTCGTTCGGGAACGATCTGTCGACGCTGCCGAACTTTCCCGCCGAGATCCGGGCGCCCGCGGGCACGCTGCCGGGTGTCTCCTCGTTCCAGCTGCATTTCGCCGATCACGACATCCTGACGCCGGGCGATGCGCCGAACGTGCTGGTCGCGATGAACCCTGCCGCGTTGAAGGCGAACATCGGGGATGTGCCGCGTGGCGGCGAGGTCATCGTGAACACGGACGAGTTCGCGAAGCGGGCGATGGCGAAGGTCGGCTACGACACCTCGCCGCTCGAGGACGGCTCGCTGGACGGCTACCGGGTGCATCCGGTGCCGTTGACGACGCTGACGATCGAGGCGCTGAAGGATTTCGGCCTGTCGCGCAAGGAGGCCGAGCGTTCGAAGAACATGTTCGCGCTCGGGCTGCTGTCGTGGATGTATCACCGGCCGACGGAGGGTACCGAGAGCTTCCTGCGGCAGAAGTTCGCATCGAGGCCGCAGATCGCCGAGGCGAACGTGGCCGCGTTCCGGGCGGGCTGGAACTTCGGCGAGACGACGGAGGACTTCGCCGTCTCCTACGAGGTCGCCCCGGCAACCCAGGCCTTCCCCGCCGGCACGTACCGCAACATTTCCGGGAACCTGGCCCTGTCCTACGGTCTGATCGCCGCCTCCCGTCAGGCGGATCTGCCGCTCTATCTGGGTTCGTATCCGATCACTCCGGCGTCGGACATCCTGCACGAGCTGTCGCGGCACAAGAATTTCGGTGTCCGTACCTTCCAGGCGGAGGACGAGATCGCCGGCATCGGCGCCGCACTCGGTGCGGCGTTCGGCGGCTCCCTCGCGGTGACCACCACCTCCGGGCCGGGTGTGGCGCTGAAGTCGGAGACGATCGGTCTGGCGGTGTCGTTGGAGCTGCCGCTGCTGATCGTGGACATCCAGCGTGGCGGGCCGTCGACCGGTCTGCCGACCAAGACCGAGCAGGCCGATCTGCTGCAGGCGATGTACGGGCGTAACGGTGAGGCCCCGGTGCCGGTGGTCGCGCCGCGGACGCCGGCGGACTGTTTCGACGCGGCGATCGAGGCGGCCCGGATCGCGCTCGCCTACCGCACCCCGGTCTTCCTGCTCTCCGACGGCTACCTCGCCAACGGCTCCGAACCCTGGCGGATCCCCGACATCGACGAACTGCCCGACCTGCGGGTCCAGTTCGCCACCGGCCCCAACCACCGGCTGGCCGACGGCACCGACGTGTTCTGGCCCTACAAACGCGACCCGCAGACCCTGGCCCGCCCCTGGGCCGTGCCCGGCACCCCGGGCCTGGAACACCGCATCGGCGGCATCGAGAAGCAGGACGGCACCGGCAACATCTCCTACGACCCGGCCAACCACGACCTCATGGTCCGCACCCGCCAGGCCAAGACCGACGGCATCACCGTCCCCGACCTCACCGTCGACGACCCCGACGGCGCGAAGACGCTGGTCCTCGGCTGGGGCTCCACATACGGGCCCATCACCGCCGCCGTGCGGCGGATCCGCCGGGAGCAGGGCGCGATCGCGCAGGCCCACCTGCGCCACCTCAACCCCTTCCCGAAGAACCTCGGCGAGATCCTGCACCGCTACGACACAGTGATCATCCCCGAGATGAACCTCGGCCAGCTCGCCACCCTCATCCGCGCCAGATATCTCATCGACGCCCGCTCGCACACCCAGGTCAACGGCATGCCGTTCAAGGCCGAGCAGCTCGCTTCGGCGCTCAAGGAGGCCATCGATGAGTGAGACGCTCCTGAACCTCGTGCCCAAAGCCGACGCCGCCCAGTCGATGAAGGACTTCAAGTCCGACCAGGAAGTGCGGTGGTGCCCCGGCTGCGGTGATTACGCCGTCCTCGCCGCCGTCCAGGGCTTCATGCCCGAACTCGGCCTCGCCCGCGAGAACATCGTCTTCGTCTCCGGCATCGGCTGCTCCTCCCGCTTCCCGTACTACATGAACACCTACGGGATGCACTCCATCCACGGCCGCGCCCCCGCCATCGCCACCGGCCTGGCCACCAGCCGCCGCGACCTGTCCGTCTGGGTCGTCACCGGCGACGGCGACGCCCTGTCCATCGGCGGCAACCACCTCATCCACGCCCTGCGCCGCAACGTCAACCTCAAGATCCTGCTCTTCAACAACCGGATCTACGGACTCACCAAGGGCCAGTACAGCCCCACCTCCGAGGTCGGCAAGATCACCAAATCGACCCCGATGGGCTCCCTCGACGCCCCCTTCAACCCCGTCTCCCTCGCCCTCGGTGCCGAAGCCTCCTTCGTCGCCCGCACCGTCGACTCCGACCGCAAACACCTCACCGAAGTCCTCCGCCAGGCCGCCGACCACCCCGGCACCGCCCTCGTGGAGATCTACCAGAACTGCAACATCTTCAACGACGGCGCCTTCGAAGCCCTCAAAGACAGGGACCAGGCACAAGAAGCCGTGATCCGCCTCGAACACGGACAGCCCATCCGCTTCGGCACCGGCCAGGACAAGGGAGTCGTACGGGACCCGGCCACCGGCGAGCTGAAGGTCGTCACCGTCACCCCCGACAACGAGAGCACGATCCTCGTCCACGACGCCCACGCGGCCTCGCCGACCACCGCGTTCGCGCTCTCCCGCCTCGCCGACCCCGACACCCTCCACCAGACCCCCATCGGCGTCTTCCGCTCCGTGAAACGCCCGGTCTACGACACACTCATGGCCGACCAACTCGACACGGCCATCGAACAGCACGGCAAGGGCGACCTGGGGCAGCTCCTCGCGGGGAACGACACCTGGACCGTCGTCGGCTGACGCAGGAATGACGGGTGAGGGGCGCGGCCGCGCGAAGGGCCGCGCCCCTCACCCCTTCTTCCGGCGCTTCTTCTCCTCGTCCGACGCCTTCTCGAACTGCCCGAGGTAGTGCGGGACGCCCTGCTCGATCCGGTACAGGAACAGTTCTTTGTTGTACTGGAACATCATCACGTTCTGTTCCTCGAAGCCGTACTTCTTCGCGAGGCCCTGGAACGAGAACGTCCGCATCGCCCCCCGCACGGCGACCCGCGTGATCGCCAGCTTCTGGTTCGACACCAGATCCGTCATCCGCTCGGCCACGCCCGTGACCACGTCGTACGCCTCCACCGCGAACCGCTCGACCGGCGCCGTGGCCGCCAGGCCCCAGCGCGTGCGGTAGGCGGCCGTGAACTCCTTGGCCGCGGGCACGAGCGCCGGATCGACGTAGGTGGTGCCGAAGTACCAGCCCTCGGCCGCCTCCGGGCCCGCGGCCGTGAGGAACTCCGGTGCCAGCGCGTACTCGACGCCTCCGCGCAGACCGTCGTAGCCCTGCTGCTTCAGCGCCTTGGCGCACAGTCCGGCGCGGCGCGGGGAGACGCCGGCGTAGAGCACGGCGTCGGGCCGGGCGGCGACGACCTCACGCACCACGGCACTGAAGTCCTCCTCGTCCGCGGCGATCTGATGGACTGTCACGGGTGCGCCGATCGCACTCATGGTGCTGCGTGTGGAGTTGGCCGTGCGCCAGGCGTAGTCGCCCGCAGCCCGGTCCTGCACGACGGCCGTCCGCTTGGCCCCACGTACGAGGGCGATGCTGGTGAAGGGCAGTTGCAGCATGTCGTGGTGGACGCGCAGCTCGCGGTAGACGGGGTTGACGTTCGGAAAGGTCAGGTCGCCCTGGTCGATGCCGACGGCGACGGTCGCGAGGACCAGCATGCTCGCGTGGTACGTGGTGGCGGCGGCGACCACCGTCTCGCGGGTCGTGGGGCCGATCACGGCCACGACGGCCGTGTCGTTCGCGAACTCCCGTGCCACGGTGCCCGCCCGGGGCGGGTGGCCCTCGTCGTCCCGTACCTTCACGGCCAGATCGAAGGGGCGGTCCGGACGGGCGTTGAAGGTCTCGACGGCCAGCCTCGCCCCGCGCTCCTGGGCGCGTCCGTCCGCCGCGCGGGGGCCGCTCAGATCGGTCTGGATACCGATCGCGTACGTGGGCAGGGACGCGGGCGGCCCGCCGGTCGCCGGGCTCGCGGGCGCCCGGTTCACGAGCCAGGCCGTCAGCCCGCCGGCCCCGGCGACGGCTGCCGCGGACCCGAGTGCCAGGAAGCGGCGCCGGGACGGCGAGGTGCGGGCCGGTTGTGCGGAGGGCACCACGACCGTCGGCTCGGCCACGGGCAGGTCCAGGACCCGTGCGGAGCGTTCGGCGATCAGCGCGGGCAGCCCGGGCGGCAGCCAGTCGCCCGCCGGCCCCTCGGCGGACCCCAGCCGCGCCCGTACCTCCACGGCCGTCGGCCGGTCCGCGGGGTCCTTGGCGAGACACGCGGTGACCAGCGGCAGCAGCGCCTCGGGTACGCCGTCGAGGTCGGGCTCCTCGTGGACCGTGCGGTACACGACCGCGGCCACCCCGCCCGTACCGAAGGGGCGTCGCCCGGTCGTCGCGTACGCGAGCACGCACCCCAGCGAGAAGACGTCGCTCGGCGGGCCGACCGCGCCCGCACCGGCGGCGCGGGCCTGCTCGGGGGCGAGGAAGCCGGGTGTGCCGATCATCGCGTCGGTGGCGGTGAGGGCGGTGGCCCCGGCCGACCGGGCGATGCCGAAGTCGATCAGGCGCGGGCCGTCGAGGGCGAGGAGGACGTTGCCCGGTTTGACGTCCCGGTGCACGAGTCCGGCCTCGTGCATGTCCGCGAGCGCGTCGGCGAGCCGGGCGCCCAGGGCCCGTACGCTCGCTTCGGGCAGGGCGCCGTGGAGGCCGACGGCCTCGGCGAGTGAGGGTCCCGGCACGAACTCGGTGGCGAGCCAGGGCTCCCGGGCCTCAGGATCGGAGCCGAGGACCCGGACCACCCAGCGGCCGGTGATCCGCTCGGCGACGAGCGCCTCCCGCCGGAACCGCTCGCGGAAACCGGGGTCGGCGGCGTGCTCGGCCAGGATCAGCTTGAGCGCGGCGAGCGCGCCGCCGGCGGACCGGGCGAGGTAGACCACGCCCATGCCGCCGGCGCCGAGCCGGCCGAGCAGGCGGTATCCGGCGATCGCCGAGGGATCGGCGGGACGGAGGGGCCTCATGTCTCAGACCTGTCTGTTCTTCGGCGGCCCGGCGGGGGCGAACTCCAGGGGCTTGTACCGGCCGTTCTCGGCGGCGTACATGAACGTGCCGACCGCCGTCAGGTGCCCGTCCTCGGGATCGAAGACGTAGTCGCCCATGGCGCCGGTGTACTTCGCCTTGCGCAGCAGGGACGCGAGCGCCGTGCGGTCGGGGCGCTTCCCGCCCTTGGCCGCCTTCTCCACCTCCTGGACCAGGAGGTTGACCATGTCGAAGTACTCGCCCGTGTAGAAGGCGGGCGTCGCGCCGTACCGCTTGCGGTGCGCGGCGATGAGGGCGGACGCCTCCTTGCGGGTCGAGGGGTCGACGACCGGCGCGCCGATGATCCAGCCCTCCGCCGCCTCCCCCGCCTCCGCGAGGAAGCGCGGCTCGAAGACGTGCTGGCCGGTGATCCTCATGCCGGTGAAGCCGAGTTCGTCGAGCGCACGGGCGGCGAGGACCGCGCTCGGGGTGAGGCCGCAGTGGACGTACGCGTCCATGCCCTCCGCCATCATGGAGCCGAGCACCCGCTTGTAGTCGGTGGTGGGACCGGGGACGACACGGGGAACGGGGACGACCTTCCCCTGCCGGAAGCCGAAGTTCGCGCCACCGATGTACTGCCAGGCGTAGGTGTCGTCGGTCCGTTCCTGCAGGATGCCCGGCCGGACGCTCCGGGTCTTCGTCAGGACGTAGTAGGCGAGGCACATGCCCGCGAAGGCGTGGTGCGGACAGGCCTGCACCATCGAGAGCCCCTGGCCGCCTGCCTGGTTGACCAGCATGTTCAGCCCGGCGGAGACCGTGATCACGGGCAGGAGGGCCTCGTCGTACGCGGGGAGGGCGGCGAGGCCCGTGTAGTCGGAGGTGGGCCCGATGACACCGAGGACGTCGGGGTCGCCGGTGAGGACGCGGGCGGCGGCCAGGGCCTTGTTCTTGTCGCCGCCGTCGTCGGAGACCTTGAGTTCGAGGGTGAAGGGCTTGTTCTCCCGGGCGTTGAACTGCTCGACCGCGAGCCGGGCACCGCGTTCCTGCGCGCGGCCGATGGCTTTGGCAGGGCCGGTCAGATCGGCGTGGACGCCGATGACCCAGCGGCGCTTCTTCGGTCCGGGGGCGGCCTTCCGGTCCTTGTCGTCGTCCCGGAGCGCGGCCCAGGCCGCGATGCCGCCTCCGGCGGCGAGTACGGCGCCGCCTGAGGCCAGGAGCAGGAACTTCCGTCGGCTGCTCGCCGGTTGCGCATCCCTGTCCGATGCGCCGAGCTGCGTGGACTCGATCTCGGGCAGGGCGAGCATGGCGGCGGAGCGCTCGGCGATGGTCCGTACGACGGGGGCGGGCAGCCAGTCGTTCCCGGCGCCCGGGGCGTCCTCCGTGAGCCGGTCCGCGATCTCCTCGGCGGTGGGCCGCCGGGCCGGATCCTTGGCGAGGCAGGCGCGCAGGAGGCCCAGGAGCCCGTCGGGTACGCCGGCGAGGTCGGGCTCGTCGTGGACCGTGCGGTACAGCAGGGCGTCGACCGCCCCCGTGCCGAAGGGCGGGCGGCCGGTCGCCGCGTGGGCGAGGAGGCAGCCGAGCGCGAAGACGTCGCTGGGCGGGCCGATCTCGGCGGCGCGGGCCTCGGCCTGTTCGGGCGCGAGGAAGCCGGGGGTGCCGACGACCATGTCGGTGGAGGTGAGCGCGGTCTCCCCGGTGGTCCGGGCGATGCCGAAGTCGATCAGACGCGGGCCGTCGACGGCGAGGAGGACGTTGCCGGGTTTGACGTCCCGGTGGACGAGTCCGGCCTCGTGCACGGCGGCCAGCGCGCGGGCCAGCGCGCCGCCGAGGATCCGCACGCTCCGCTCCGGCAGCGGCCCGTGCGCGGCGACGGCCTCGCCGAGGGAGGGTCCGGGGACGAAGGCGGTCGCCATCCACGGCTCCGGGGCGTCCGGGTCGGCGCCCGTCACGGGGACGGCCCAGGGGCTGGCGACCCGGCGGGCGGCCTCGACCTCGCGGCGGAAGCGGGCGCGGAAGTCGGCCTGGTCGGCCTGGTCGGCGTGGGTGACCTTCACGGCGGCGAGTTCGCCGTTGCCGGTACGGCCGAGGTAGACCACGCCCATGCCGCCGGCGCCGAGCCGGCCGAGCAGCCGGTATCCGGCGATCGCCGACGGGTCGGAGGTCCGGAGCGGCTGAACGGCCGCGGGCCGGGGAGCCGACGCGCGAGCCGAGGGCCGGGGCTGGTGAGCAACGGGCTGGGGCTCGGGAGCCGAGGGCTGGGGCTGGTGAGCCGCGGGCGCGGGCTCGGAGGCCGAGGGCTGAGGGTCGGGAGACGAGGGCTCGGGCTGGGGATCGGGTGCGGGGCTCATGACTGGACCTCCAGCTCGTCCTCGGCGCGCCCGACCATGGCGACAAGGGCCTGGACCTGAGCGCTGTCGACGTCCTTGGCGACATGACCGGGAGCGCCCTTGACGACCGCGGCGACGGTGACCTGTCCCACGCGGGACTGGTACCAGGAGTACGTCTGCTCGCCCCGGACCGCGTCGTTGACGTACGTCCCCGCCTCCCTCAGCGAGTCCACGGCGGTGAAGTTGCCCCCGACGCCGAAGGGGCTGCCGAGGGACATCAGTCCGCTGATCCGCTCCCCGTCGCGCAGTCGCTGGTCGGGGCAGCGGAGCGCCTCCTCCAGCGTCTCGGCCATCTCCCAGTCGGCGTCCGTCTCGGTGCGGTGCACGGTGACGGTCGCCGAGACCCGAAGCGTCCCCTTGCCGTCCTGGGCGGGGACCTCGCTGTAGGCGGTGACGCTGTGGAGCACGGTCCGCGGGCGGGCTCCGGTCTCCCAGGTGCACTGCGCGGAGAGGACCGGCCAGTAGTCGTCGGCGCTGAGGTGCGGGGTGCGTTTCACGTAGTCCGCTCCCCAGGATTCGGGGCCCGCGACGATCGCGAGGGCGAGCCGCTTGGCCTCGGCCTCGTTCTTGGGGGCCCGCTTCGGGTCCGCGGTGAAGCCGAGCTTCGTGGGCGTCGGCTGGGGTGTCGGCGTGGGCTGCGCGGTCGCGGTTCCGGACGCCCCCGAGGACGTACTCCCCTTGTCGTCGGAGCGTGTGCCGTCGTCGCCCGCATCGGAGCAGCCCGTCAGGATCATGCCGCACGCGAGCAAGCCCCCGCAGACGCGCAGCACTCTTCGGTACCCGTATGTCACGTATCCCCCACGCACGTTCACACTTGCCCCGAGTGGTGAGCAGATCGTACGACGCGCCGGCACCAACTCGCCCCGTTTACAACATCATTGAGGCGAACCCGTGGCCTTCTCGCGACGTGCCGCGTCATACCGGGCGCGGGACTCCTGGACCGCCGGGACCCGGGCGTCGGTCCAGCGGGCCAGCTCCCAGACCCGGCCGGCGGCCTCTTCGCCGAGCTCGGTGAGGCTGTAGTCGACGCGGGGCGGGATGACCGGCTTGGCGTCGCGGTGGACGAAGCCGTCGCGCTCCAGCGTCTGGAGCGTCTGCGTCAGCATCTTCTCGCTGACCCCGCCGACCTGTCGGCGCAGCTCACTGAAGCGGTACGAACGCTCCCGCAGCGCGATCAGGATCAGGACGCCCCACCGGCTGGTGACGTGCTCCAGGACGAGCCGCGACGGGCACATCGCGCCGTCGACGTCGGCGAGCAGACTCTTCGGATCACTTACTCCCATGCCAGTACCTTACTTCAAAGTGGGTACTTTCTCTTGGTTAGCGCACGCCGTACGGTGAGTGCATTGCCCACCGCACCCCACGGGAGAAGGAACCCCCCATGAGCATCGTCGTCACCGGAGCCACCGGACAGCTCGGCCGTCTCGTCATCGACGAGCTCCTCGCCCGGGTCCCCGCCGAGTCCGTCGTCGCCGTCGTCCGCGACAAGGCGAAGGCCGCCGACCTCGCCGAGCGCGGTGTCGAGCTGCGGATCGCCGACTACAGCAGGCCGGAGACCCTCGCGGGGGCGTTCGAGCGGGGCGACCGCGTCCTGCTCATCTCCGGCAGCGAGGTCGGGCAGCGCGTGGCCCAGCACGCCGCCGTGATCGACGCGGCCAAGGCCGCGGGCGTAGCCCAGCTCGCGTACACCGGCGTCCTCGGCGGGCCGGAGGCCGACTTCGACCTGGCCGCCGAGCACAAGGCCACGGAGACGCTGATCCTCGACTCGGGTCTGCCGTACACGTTCCTGCGCAACGGCTGGTACACCGAGAACTACACCGCGAACCTCGCCCCCGTCCTCGCCCACGGCGCCGTCGTCGCCAACGCCGGCGAGGGCCGCGTCGCCTCCGCCACGCGCGCCGACTACGCCGCCGCGGCCGCCGCCGTCCTGACCGGGCCGGCCGAGGAGCACGTGAGCAGGGCGTACGAGCTGAGCGGCGACGTCGCCTGGTCGCTGGCCGAGTACGCGGCCGAGGTCGCCCGCCAGACCGGCAGGGAGATCGCGTACAGCAACGTCCCGGCCGAGACGCACGAGGCGATCCTGACCGGCGCCGGTGTCCCGGCGGGCTTGGCCGCGATCCTCGTGGACGTCGACGAGGCCATCGGGCGCGGGGCGCTCGCCCGACGGACCGGTGACCTGTCCCGCCTCATCGGCCGTCCGACCACCCCGCTCGCCGAGACGGTCGCGAAGGCCCTCGCGTAAGGCCTGGAAACCCCCGCCGAGGGCCCCGCACCGACCTCGCCCGAGCCTCGCCCGAGCCCTCACCCGAGCCCTCGCTCGAAAGTCATGACCGTATCGCGGTACGGACATGACAGCCTGCCCTGTGCGGCGCTACCTTCATCAGGACGGCGTGGCGCAGGGCAGGAGGTTCGGTGAAGACGGACAACGAGGGACGAGCGGGTCTCCTCTACGGGATCGGTGCCTACGGAATGTGGGGTCTGGTCCCGCTCTTCTGGCCGCTCCTCAAGCCCGCCGGGGCGGTCGAGATCCTCGCCCACCGGATGGTGTGGTCCCTGGCCTTCGTCGTCGTCGCGCTGCTCGCGGTCCGCCGCTGGGGCTGGATACGCGAGCTGGTGCGCAGCCCGCGCAAGCTCGGTCTGATCACGCTGGCCGCGGCGGTGATCACCGTCAACTGGGGCGTCTACATCTGGGCGGTCAACGCCGGCCAGGTCGTCGAGGCGTCCCTCGGCTACTTCATCAACCCGCTCGTCACGATCGCCCTGGGCGTCCTTCTCCTGAAGGAGCGGCTGCGGCCCGCGCAGTGGGCGGCGGTCGGCGTCGCCGCCACGGCCGTCCTCGTCCTCTCCGTCGGGTACGGGCAGCCGCCATGGATCTCGCTGATCCTGGCCTTCTCCTTCGGCATCTACGGCCTGGTGAAGAAGAAGGTCAACATCGGCGGTCTGGAGTCGCTCGCGGCCGAGACCGCGGTCCAGTTCCTGCCGGCCCTCGCCTACCTGGTGTGGCTCGGCTCCCAGGGTTCGGCCACCTTCGGCACCGAGGGCGCGGGACACGCGGCGCTGCTCGCCGCGACCGGCATCGTGACCGCCGTGCCGCTGATCTGCTTCGGAGCGGCGGCGATCCGCGTACCGCTGTCGACGCTGGGGCTGCTCCAGTACCTGGCGCCGATGTTCCAGTTCGTGCTGGGGATCGCGTACTTCCACGAGGCGATGCCGCCGGAGCGCTGGGCGGGCTTCTCCCTGGTGTGGTTGGCACTGACGATCCTGACCTGGGACGCGCTGCGGACGGCGCGGCGGAGCAGGGCGGCGCTTGCGGCGGCGGAGCGCGCGGCGGCGGGCAACCCGGAGGCCGTCCCGGCGTCCGTCATGACGAACGAAGCCGGGTCCGCCGAAGCCGGGTCCGCCGAGGCCGATGTCTCCTCCACCTCGACCCGGACCCAGGCCGTCTCCTGACGTCCCGACCCCAGTGGCGGGGCTCAGGCCGCCAGGAGGTCGTACTCCCGGATGAGCCAGCACACGGCCGTCAGGCGCAGCGTCGCGAAGTCGTGGCCGACGGGCTCGGTCCAGTCGGCCTCCGACAGC
Source organism: Streptomyces sp. NPDC012508 (assembly GCF_042902595.1). Lineage (NCBI taxonomy): Bacteria > Bacillati > Actinomycetota > Actinomycetes > Kitasatosporales > Streptomycetaceae > Streptomyces > Streptomyces sp. NPDC012508. The sequence continues at coordinate 139,027 of NZ_JBIBEO010000003.1, read as the reverse complement.
GAGTCCGTGAAGCCGAGGACGTAGTCGGCGAGGTCCTCCCTGCGCACGGTCCGCCGACGGGTGAGGGCGGTCCCGTCCGGGCGGCGCGGGGCGGGGATCAGGGCGTCGCATACGGCCGCCGCGTGCTGGTCGACGGCGGCCACGAGCCCCGGCTCGAAGGCGAGCTCCGAGAGCCGGGGCATGTACGTGGCGGCCACTCCGACCAGCGGACAGTCGGAGGAATTGGTCATTCCTCCACCCTAAGGGCGCCTCCTGTTCACCCTGCGGTGACCTTGGCCGCAGCCTCCGAGACGTCCGGGCGCTCCAGGACCGCCAGGATCTCCGGGGCCTCGTTCACCGCCTTGGCGCCCCGCAGCCCCGTCGCCGAGACCAGCGCCCCGAGCGCCACCATCGCCACCGGCACGATCAGCGCGGACCGGAAGCCGTCGAGTCCGCCGCCGACGATCCCGTACACCGCCGTCACCAGCGAGATGCCGACCGCCGAGCCGAACTGGGTCGCCGTCGTCAGGAGCCCGCTCGCCAGCCCCTGCTCCTCCTCCTCGATCCCGTCCGTCGCGGCGATCGTCAGCGGCCCGTACGCCAATGAGAACGCGAGCCCGGTCAGCAGCAGGGTCGGGAACATCGCCGCGTACGACCAGTCCGGCCCGACCGGCAGGAACAGCGCGTACGAGAGGATCGCGAGCACGAAGCCGCCGAGGATCACGCGTCCGTTGCCGAACCTCGCCACCAGCCTCGGCGTGAGCGTCGGGGCGAGGATCGCGTCGACGCCCATGACCATCAGCGCCAGCGCCGTCTCCAGGGAGGACCAGCCGCGCAGCTCCTGGAGGTAGAGCGTGGCGACGAACTGGAAGCCGAAGAAGGACCCGACGAAGAGCAGCGCCCCGAGGTCGGCCCGGACGGTCGACGCCTTGCGCAGCAGCCCGAGGCGGACGAGCGGGGAGGCGGCGCGCCGCTCCACGGCGACGAACAGGCCGGCGAGGGCCGCTCCGGCGGCGGCCACGAGCGCGGTCAGCGGCCATCCGTCGAGGCCGTGCTCCAGCCGTACGATGCCGTACGCGAGCAGCAGCATCGCCCCGGCCGCGGTCAGCGCGCCGGCGAGGTCGAAGCCGCCCGTCGGCTCCGGCCGCGTCTCCTTGGGGATCAGCCGCAGCGCGGCGAGCAGGATCGCCGCGGCGAGCAGGACGGGCGCGAAGAAGACCCAGCGCCAGCCGAGCTGGGTGAGCAGTCCGCCGATGACCAGGCCGAGGGAGAAGCCTCCGGCGGCCGTGCCGGCGAAGACCAGCAGCGCCTGGTTGCGCTGCGGGCCCTCCTCGTACGACGTCGTGATGATCGACATGGCGGCGGGAGTCATGAACGCTGCGGCGACACCCGTCATGAAGCGGGCCGTGATCAGCATCCACCCCTCGGTCGCGAAGCCGCCGAGGCCGGAGAAGAGCAGGAAGACGGTGAGCCAGCCGAGGAACATCCGGCGACGGCCGAGCAGGTCGGCCGCGCGTCCGCCGAGGAGGGTGAAGCCGGCGTAGCCGAGGACGTACGCGGACATCACCCAGGCCGCACTGGCGGTGGAGAGGTCCAGATCGGATCTGATGCTTGGCACCGCCACGGCGAGCATGGCGACGTCGATGCCTTCGAGGAAGATCGTTCCGCAGAGGACGAGGAGAAGGGCCCAGGCGCGTGCGGGCAGGGATGTGGACACAGCTGTCTCCAAGACGGGGAAGGGGAAGGGTGGTTACCGGCCATTGGGTCGGTTCTCTCTTGTAACCACCTCGATCCTGCGACAGGATCCGATGCCATGGAAGAAGGCACTTTGAAGTCACCGAGTCACTGCGAAGTGACCTACGCCGACGGCGCGTCGGGAGACCAGGACCCCTTCCAGTGGGACACCCGGGAGGACTGCGAGGTCCGGCAGATCCTCGACCGGGTCGCCGACAAGTGGTCCCTGCTGGTCATCGCCCTGCTCGACCGCCGCAAGCTGCGCTTCTCGGAGCTGCGGCGGGAGATCGACGGCATCAGCCAGCGCATGCTGACGGTGACCCTGCGGCAGCTGGAGCGGGACGGCCTGGTCAAGCGGACGGTGCACCCGGTGGTCCCGCCGCGCGTGGACTACGAACTCACGCCGCTGGGCGGCACGTTGCACACGACGATCCGCTCGCTGGTGCTCTGGACGGAGCTCCACCAGAACGAGATCGCGGCGGCACGGCAGGCGTACGACGCGAAGGAGGCGGCCGAGGCGGAAGCGGCCCTGGTCTGACGCGCGGCGACAGGCGAAGGGCCGGGCGAGCGGCTATGACTGGTCCCATGGCACCCATCCACTGGAAGCTCGTCGTCGACGCCGCCGACCCGCACGCCCAGGCCGCCTTCTGGGCCGCCGCGCTCGGCTATGTGGACGAGGACCACACGGCCCTCGTCGAAGGCCTCCTCGCGGCCGGTGCGGCCCCGCCCGAGCTGACGGTCGCGCTCGGGGACGGCCGCCGGGCATGGCGTGACCTGGCCGCCGTCCGGCACCCGGAAGACCCGCACGAGGAGAAGTCGGGGGCCGGTCTCGGCCGCCGGATCCTCTTCCAGCGCGTCCCGGAGGAGAAGACCGCCAAGAACCGCCTCCACATGGACCTCCACCCGGGCCCGGAAACCCGTGACGAGGAGGTCGCCCGCCTGGAGTCCCTGGGTGCGTCGTCCCTGCGCCGGGTGACGGAACACGGGTCCACCTGGGTCGTCATGACCGACCCCGAGGGCAACGAGTTCTGCGTGCAGTGACATCACCCGGAAGGGACCGGAAGGCCGACCGAAGAAGATCCAGTACCCCGCACAACCGTTCGCACCGCCCGGTGGTCCTACCGGGCGGTGCGTACGGGTACGCGTACCGCTCCTGTCGCTTCCGGAGGACTCACGTGGTCGCAGACGGCGACGTCGACCACGTCGCGTGAGGCCTGCCGTGCCGTGCCATCACGGACGCGGCGCTCCGGCGCGCGCGGCGGGAAGGGGAACGCTCGTGCCCGGCGCGCGGTTCCCGAGCGGCGCCCGCACAGCCGTGCGCTCGGACGCCTCGCGCGTCCGCTCCGTCATGCAGCACCCTTCGGAAGGTCACCTCACACGTGAAGCACCGCATTTCCGGCCGCCGGCTCGCCGCCGCGGTCCTCACCCTGTCCACGGTCACGGCCGTGACGGGGACGCTCGTCACCGTCCCGGCCGTCGCGGCCGTCCCCGCGGCGACGGCCGCGGCCGGTGCCGAGGCCGCCGACGCGGCGACGCTGCCGGTCGACGCCGACGTCGTCAGCGTCGGCGACACCGGCTACCTCACGTCCCGCAAGGACGCCGACGGCAAGACCGTCCTGGAGTGGCGGAAGGCAGACGGCTCGGCGGAGCCGGTCGGCGGCGCCACCGTCGGCCACGACAGCGCGTCCGACTTCGTCGTCACGGGCGAAGGCGGCAGCACGATCACCGTCCGGGACATGACGGCCCCCGCCGCCCCGCCCGTCACGGTCGACCTCGCCACCGAGTTCGCCGCCGGGGCCAAGCTGGTCGGCGTGATCGGCAGGGACCTGTTCGTACAGGTCCCCAGGGCGGGGAACTACCACGACCTGTGGCTGTACACCCCGAACGGCGAGCAGACCAGGAAGGTCCAGCTCTCCGGGTACGGCAACCACCTGAGCTTCAAGGTCGTCGCGTCCGCCGGGAACAAGGCACTCGTCCTGGTCACCACCCGGTACGAGTCGGGCGTGACGTTCCGCAACCAGGACTCGCTGGCGCTGGTCGACTTCGTCCACGGGACGCCTCTCCAGCACGAGAGGGACACCGGCAAGCTCGTGACGGACGCCTCGGGCGCCCTCACCCACGACTACATCGCCCGGGTCGAGGCCCGTGCCGAGGGCAACAGGATCATCGTCGACAGGGCCGGCAAGCTCCCCAAGGAGATCCGGCTCGACAGCCACAGCCAGAAGGCCGTCATCGTCGGCATCGTCGGTGACGTGCTGCTGTACGGCGTCCCGGGCGAGGCCGCCGGCGATGCGGTGAACCCGCTGTACGCGGTGGACCTGTACAAGTCCGACGCCCAGCCGTACGAGCTTCTGGAGCGCTTCTCCAGCGTCGCCCACGCCCCGGACGGCGCTGTGCACGTGCGTGGCGTCGAGAACGACGTCGACGGCCTGTACCGCCTGTTCGACGGCGTCCAGGGCAGCGTCCCGGTGGTGACCGAGGTCGCGAGCACGGGCCGGAACTTCGCCGTCACCGTCGTCGGCTCGAAGGTCCCCACGACGGTGGACCTCCAGCAGCCCGGCACCCCGGTGCGGTGGGAGTGGACGATCTCGCGCTCCGCCTTCGCCATGGTGACGCTGACGCACGTGGCCACCGGCAGGACGATCACCCTGCCCGGCCCGGAAGACCGCTCCACGAATCCCGTCATGGAGTGGGACGGAACCATCGACGGCACGAGCGCCCCGAACGGCGCCTACACCTGGCAGTTCGTCGCCATCCCGGGCGGAATCGGCAGCGCCGCGCGCGCCTCCGGCACGTTCCAGGTCACCCGGCAGGCCAATCCGCACGACTACAACGACAACGGATCGACCGACCTGCTCGCGCGGGACTCCTCCGGCACGCTGTGGCGGGACGACCTGTTCGATGGGCCGGTGGACGGGCAGTACAAGTCGGCCGGCCGGACGGCCGTCGGAGGCGGCTGGCAGACGTACAAGCACATCGAGGCGGCCGGGAACATCGCCGGCACCCCGAACGGCGATCTCGTCGCCGTCGACAACGCCGGTTCGCTGTACCACTACCTCGGCAAGGGCGACGGGAGCTTCGGCAAGCGCGTCCTCGTGGGCGGCGGCTGGCAGAACTACCGGCAGATCACCGCGGGCTCCGACCTCGACGGCGACGGGCGGGCCGACCTCGTCGCGTCCGACGCCTCGGGCGTCCTCTGGTTCTACAAGGGCACCGGCGACACCGTCCAGCCGTACGCCAAGCGCGTCCGCGTGGGCGGCGGCTGGCAGCAGTACAACCAGCTCACCGCCGTCGGCAACATCGCCGGCTCGGCCGCCGGCGACCTCGTCGCCCGGGGCACCGACGGCGTCCTCTGGCTGTACCAGGGCAACGGCCGCGGCAACTTCACCGCCCGCGTACGCATCGGCGGCGGCTGGAACGCCTTCACCCAGCTCGTCGGCGCCGGAGACATCACCAACGACGGCCGCCCCGACCTCGTCGCCTACGGAGCGGGCGGCACCTACGTCTACCGCTCCACCGGCACGGTCAGCGCGCCCTTCCAGCGGCTGACGACCGGCCTGTACGCGAGCGAGGGCGCCACGTTCAACAGCGTGGCCTGACGCCCCGTTCCCCGGGTACGACGCCGCCCGCCACGGGACCCCCGCCGGGCGGCCGCCCCGGCGGCGGGATCCGGCCGCCGTCCGGCATCCGGACGGCGGCCGGACGGCGGCCGCGTCAGGCGCGCCGTACCTCGAACTGGAAGCAGCCGTACTCGACGGCGCGGACGTGCACGAGAGCGACCTGCGGGTCGGCGAAGGCCTCGGCGAAGGCCTTGTCGAAGCCCGCGGTCGCCTCGGCCGGGATCTCCAGGAGCCGTCCGCCGACGATGCGGCCCTCGCCGTCGTAGCGGCGCAGGGTGCGCAGGGCGCCGGGCCGGTCGAAGGGGTACGACTCCGGGCCCTCGACCGGCCCCGCGCACGGGTCGGCGTGGATGAAGACCGGGCCCTGCTCGTCGTACGCCCCCGGGGCCGCGCCGGTCGCGGCCGCCCAGCGGCGCAGCGGAGCGTACGAGACGAGGGCGACCCGCTCCCCCGGCTCGAACGTACGCAGGCAGCAGCGCAGCGGGCTGCCCCCTTCGGTGGCGGTGTACGGGACGCAGGGCTGTCCGGCGTCGTCACTCACCCGGAGCTCGGCGAGGACGGCGGGCTCGATGGCGCGTGCGGTGTAGGTCGTCATGGCTCCAGCGTCACGCGCGGGCGGCCCACCCGCTGGCGGGATTCGGACGTGGCGTTCCGGACGCCCGCGGCCACTTCTCCTCGCACGCTCGTCCGATGAGCGAACGCTTCTGACCGGTTTCCGCTCTTGACGCTCAGTCAAACTCTCGTTGAACATTCACCACGCACATCACGCACCACCCCGCACCGACACGCACAGCTCCAACGCCCCGCGACTTCACAGCCGTCGGGGCGTCTCGCACGTTCCGTTCCCATCCCCGTTCGGAATCCGGAGCCCCCACATGAACCTCTCCGTTCCCAGACGTGCCGCCGCGCTCGCGGCCGTGACCGCCATGGCCCTCGCCGGGTTCACCGGCGCCACGGCGAACGCCGCGCCCGCAGCACCCGCCGGTGCCGCCGCCGCGCCGGACATACCGCTCGCCAACGTCAAGCAGCACCTCACCGACCTCCAGGCCATCGCCACCGCCAACGGCGGCAACCGCGCGCACGGCCGCCCCGGCTACAAGGCGTCCATCGACTTCGTGAAGGCCAAGCTGGACGCGGCCGGATTCACCACCACCGTCCAGCAGTTCACCTCCAGCGGCGCCACCGGCTACAACCTGATAGCCGACTGGCCCGGCGGTGACCCCAACCAGGTCCTCATGGCCGGCGCGCACCTCGACTCCGTCTCCTCCGGTGCCGGTATCAACGACAACGGCTCCGGTTCCGCCGCCGTCCTGGAGACCGCGCTCGCCGTCTCCCGCGCGAACCTCCAGCCCACGAAGCACCTGCGCTTCGGCTGGTGGGGCGCCGAGGAGCTGGGGCTCGTCGGGTCGAAGTACTACGTCAACCAGCTGCCCAGCACGGAGCGTTCGAAGTTCTCCGGGTATCTGAACTTCGACATGATCGGGTCGCCCAACCCCGGCTACTTCGTCTACGACGACGACCCCACCATCGAGCAGACCTTCAAGAGCTACTTCGCCGGCATCGGCGTGCCCACCGAGATCGAGACCGAGGGCGACGGCCGCTCCGACCACGCCTCGTTCAAGAACGTCGGCATACCGGTCGGCGGTCTGTTCACCGGTGCCAGCCGCGTGAAGAGCAGCGCCCAGGTCCAGAAGTGGGGCGGTACGGCCACGGCCTTCGACCGCTGCTACCACTCCTCGTGCGACACCACCTCGAACATCAACGACACGGCCCTCGACCGCAACAGCGACGCCGTCGCCCACGCGATCTGGACCCTGTCGGCCGGTACGACCACGCCCCCCGGCAAGGTCTTCGAGAACGCGGCCGACGTGTCCATCCCGGACAACGGCGCCGCGGTGACCTCCACGGTCAACGTCACCGGTATCACCGGCAACGCCCCCTCCACCCTCAGCGTGGACGTGAACATCGTCCACACCTACCGCGGTGACCTCGTCGTCGACCTCGTCGCCCCCGACGGCTCGGTCTACAACCTGCACAACCGCTCCGGCGGCAGCGCCGACAACATCGTCCAGACCTACACCGTGAACGCCTCCTCGGAGGTCGCCAACGGCGCCTGGAAGCTCCGCGCCCAGGACCGGGCCTCGGCCGACACCGGCTACATCAACAGCTTCAAGCTCACGTTCCCGTAAGGCGCCGGCCCTACGGCGCAGAAACTCCCGGGTGGGTCGGTGACCATCGCCCCCGACCCGCCCGGGGTCCCATCGCGCCCTACTTGCCGGCGTTCGCCGCGTCCACCAGCGCCTGCTTCGTCACGGCGCCGACGTAGACCTTGCCGTCGTCCGTCATCAGCGCGTTGACGAGCTTCGTCTTGAAGACGGTGCCCGAGCCGAACTTCCCGCTGACCTTGTCCCCGAGCGCGTCCAGGAAGCCCTGGACCTCCTTCGGGGCCTCGCCTGTCTTCGGGGCCGGGGCGCCGGTGTCGATCTTCGCGATCGAGGTCCAGCCCTCGCCGATGACGTTCATGCCCTCGGCGCCCGCGCCGCCGGCGCCGGGAGCCATGCCGCCGAAGAGTCCGTCGAGGCCGCCGAACTCCTTCTCCAGCTCCTTCTCGAGGTCCTCGGGGGACTTGCCGTGTGCCGCCCCGTCCGGGCCCTCGGAGCCCTCCGTCACCTTCGCGCCCTTCGGCGCCTCGAAGTCGAACGTCGAGGCCGCCGGCTTGGCGAAGTCGACCTTCGTGAAGCCCGCGTCGAGGACCGGCTTGCCGCCCTCGACCGACGCCAGCGTGAACTTCAGCGGCGTCCCGGTCTTCGCGTCCACCGCGATCTTGATCGACTCGACCGTCGAACCGCTCTGCCTGGGCTTGATCACGAGCTGGTACGCGTCCCGGCCGGCCACCTTCGCCGTACCGCCCACCGTGACGGACGTGGTGTCGCCCGCCGCCTTCAGGACCTCGTCCGCGAGCTCCTTCGGGGTGCCCGGGACCTCCTTCTCGCCGGCGGGGCGCTCCGAGGCGTCGCCCTTCTCGTGGAACACCTCGTTCGACTTGCTGTCGTACGCCCACACGTCGTCGCCGTTGTGGATCAGGCTGTACTCGTCCGAGCCGTCCACGATCGTCAGCTTCTGCTTCTCCGGGCCGTCCGCCGCCACCCGCAGGGTGTGCGAGCCCGAGACCAGCTGCGTCAGCCGCTCCTGCGGGTCCACGGACGACGATCCGCCGGACGACGATCCGCCCGCGAAGCTGTCGGCCAGGCCCGCCACCGACGGCAGGCCCAGGTCCGTGGTCACCTTGAACGTGCCGGACAGGGTCTGCGTGTCCGACGCCGCGATCTTCTCGATCAGCTGCTGTGCCGTGATCTCCGGCAGGTCGGGGTCGCCGGACGCCGCCAGCGCCGGTACGAGTCCGATGGTCGCGGCGGCCACTCCGGCCACCGCGAACGGGACGACGTAGCGGCTCGCCTTACGGGTCTCTGCCATGGTCTGTCCTACCTCCGTGGTCGATGACTCCATCTGACCAAAGCGGCGGCCCGGAATCGTCAGACTGCGGCATCAACCTGACGTACTGCTGAAGGATGACAACCCGTAGGGGCCGTAGCCCGTCCGGGCTGCCCGCCGGGCCAACACGGCCCGCCGGCCCGCCCGGTGGACAGAGTCGGCCCGCCCGGTGGACGAGGTCGGCCCGCCCGGTGGGGGATCAGCCCGCCCGGTGGACCACCGCGTCGCACAGCTCCTCCAGAGCCGACTTCGCGTATCCGTCGGGCAGCGGCGCCAGCATCGCCCGCGCCTCCTCCGCGTACCGCACGGTGTCCCGCCGGGCCTGCTCCAGGGCCGGGTGGACGCGCAGCCGCCGCAGGACCTCAGCGTGCCGCTCGTCGTCCGTCAGGTCGCCGTCGATGAGCTCCACCAGCTCCACGTCCTCAGGACGGCCGAAAGTCGCCGCCGCGGCCCGCAGGCGGAGCACCGGAAGGGTCGGGATGCCCTCCCTGAGGTCCGTCCCCGGGGTCTTGCCGGACTCGTGGGAGTCGGAGGCGATGTCGAGGACGTCGTCGGCGAGCTGGAAGGCGACGCCGAGCCGCTCGCCGTACTGGGTGAGGATGTCGACGACGGTCTCGTCCGCGCCGGACATCATCGCGCCGAAGCGGCAGGAGACGGCGACGAGCGAGCCGGTCTTGCCGGCGAGGACGTCGAGGTAGTGGTCGACGGGGTCGCGGTCGCCCTGCGGTCCGGCGGTCTCCAGGATCTGGCCGGTGACCAGACGTTCGAACGCCTCGGACTGGATGCGTACGGCCTCGGGCCCGAGGTCCGCCAGCGTGTGCGAGGCGCGGGCGAACAGGAAGTCACCCGTCAGGACGGCGATGGAGTTCCCCCATCGGGTGTTCGCGCTGTCGACACCGCGCCGCACGTCCGCCTCGTCCATGACGTCGTCGTGGTAGAGCGTGGCCAGGTGGGTGAGCTCGACGACGACGGCCGAGGGCACGACGCCCGGCGCGTACGGGTCGCCGAACTGGGCGGCGAGCATCACGAGCAGGGGCCGGAAACGCTTCCCACCTGCCAGGACGAGATGCTGCGCGGCCTCCGTGATGAACGGGATCTCGCTCTTGGTGGCGTCGAGGAGACCTGCCTCCACGGCCGCCAATCCGGTCTGGACATCGGCCTCAAGAGCCTGGTCCCGCACGCTAAGACCGAACGGCCCGACGACGGTCACGAGGGGGTCTCCTGTCTGCTGACGCCTGCTTCTGCTGCCGACGATCACACGGATTGTCGATGTGTCGCTCGATTCACTCAAGTCAGCGTATCCGGTCGCCTTTCGATCACCATGGGCGCCTTCCCGCCACCCCCGGTATGTTCTTGATCAGCTCATACGACCAGGAGTAGGCGATTTGTCCCGAACAGTGATCGATACCGACGCGGGCGGCGAGCAGCCGCCGCCCGAAGACGATCATGCCTTCTTCGGCCGGCCGAAGGGGCTTCCTACCCTCTCGGGCCTGGAGGTCTGGGAGCGCTTCTCGTTCCTCGGCATGCAGGCGATCCTGGTCCTCTACTTCGCCGACAGCGTGGCGAACGAGGGTCTCGGCATGGACGCGGGCACCGCCGCCTCCGTCGCCGCCGCGTACGGCACACTCGTCTATCTGGTGTCCGTCGCGGGCGGCTGGCTCGCCGACCACCGCGGCTACCACTGGGGCTTCTCCGCCGCGGCCGTCGGCATGACCCTCGGCCTGCTCCAGTACGTCCTCGGCCGCCGTCACCTGGCCGGGCGCAAGCACTCGGCCGAGTTCGCGCTCGCTCCCGACGCCATGCGCCGGGCGGTGTGGACGATCATCGGCGGGGTGGTCCTGGCGGGCGCCGTCGGCGCGATGCTGGCCGCCGTCGGCCGGCTGACCATGGACCGCTTCGTCGACCTGCTGACGCTCATCTCGGTGATCGCCCCGGTCGTCTACGCTGCTCGGCCTCGGCGACGTCCTCCTGGAGACCTCCGGGATGTCGGCGACGAGCAAGCTCGCGCCGGAGGCCTTCTCCAGCCAGACCATGTCCCTCTGGTTCCTCTCCCTCGCGCTCGCCAACGGCATCCAGGCACAGACGGTGAAGCTGTACGACGACGTCTCCAAGCCCGCCTACTTCGGCGTCAACGGAGCCGTCGCCGTCGCCGCGGGCCTCGTCGTGATCGCCATGGCGCCCTGGCTGCGCCGCACCATGCACCCCGTCCACTGAGGTTGGTCCGCCATGCGCATCCGTACCGAGTTCCCGTACGAGACGACCCACGAAGACGTCCGGATCCCGCTCCCCGGGGAAGGGACGAGGCTCTACGCCCGGATCTGGCGGCCGGTCACCGACGAGCCCGTCCCCGCCCTCCTGGAGTACCTCCCGTACCGGCTCACCGACTGGACGGCGCCCCGGGACCGGCAGCGCCACCCCTGGTACGCCGGGCACGGCTACGCCTCCGTACGGGTCGACGTGCGCGGCCACGGGAACAGCGAGGGCCTGCCGGGTGACGAGTACGACCCCGTGGAGCTGGCGGACGGCGTGGCGGTGGTGGAGTGGCTCGCCGAGCAGCCCTGGTGCACGGGGAAGGTCGGCATGTTCGGCATCTCCTGGGGCGGTTTCAACGCGCTCCAGATCGCCGCGCTCGCACCCGAGCCGCTGAAGGCGATCGTCACCGTCTGCTCGGCCGACGACCGCTACGACAACGACGTCCACTACATGGGCGGCTCCGTCCTCGCGGTCGACATGCACGCCTGGGCGGCGACGATGCTGGCCTTCGTCTGCCGTCCGCCCGACCCGCTGCACGTGGGCGAGGAGTGGCGGGAGATGTGGCTGCGGCGCCTGGAGGCCGTGGACCCCTTCATCCACACGTGGCTCGCCCACCAGACCCGGGACGCCTACTGGCGGCACGGCAGCGTCTGCGAGGACTACGGTGCGATCGGGGCGGCCGTCCTGGCGGTGGGCGGCTGGCACGACCCGTACCGGGACACCGTGCTGCGTCTGGTGGAACACCTTCCGCAGGACCGGGTCCGCGGGATCATCGGGCCGTGGTCGCACCAGTACCCCGACCGCGGCCTGCCGCCCGGCCCGGCGATCGGCTTCCTCCAGGAGACCCTGCGCTGGTGGGACCACCACCTCAAGGGCGTCGACAACGATGTGATGGCCGAGCCGCTGCTGCGCTCCTGGATCAGCGGGTCCCACCCGCCGGCGACCGTCTACGACGAGCTGCCGGGCCGCTGGGTCGCCGACCCGGCCTGGCCGTCCCCGAACGTCACCCCTGTCACGTACGGCTTCCAGGGCGAACCGGTCGTGGTCGACTCCCCGCAGCAGACCGGCCTCGACGCGGGGCGCTTCTTCCCCTTCGGCAACGACGCCGACCTGCCGCCCGACCAGCGCGAGGAGGATGCCCACTCGGCCTGCTTCGACTTCCCCGTGCCGGATGACGGCGAGCCGATCGAGATCCTGGGCCGGCCGCGGGTGAGCCTGAACCTCCGGGCCGGCGCCCCTACCGGGCAGGTGATCGCCCGCCTCTGCGACATCGCCCCGGACGGCTCCTCGACCCTGGTCACCCGTGGTGTGCTCAACTTCTCCGCCCGCTACGGCCGAGACCGGGCGGTGGAGGCACAGGTCGGCGAGGCGGAGGACTTCGTCTTCGAGCTGAACGGCATCGGCCACACCTTCCCGCCCGGCCACCGGGTCCGCCTCGCCGTCTCGTCCGCGTACTGGCCGTGGATCTGGCCCCAGCCGGACGCGGCGGGCTTCACCCTCGACCCGGTCACCTCGCACCTGACGCTGCCGGTCCGCCGGCCCACGACCGACGCGGTCGAGTGGCAGGAGCCGGAACAGTCCGCACCGCTGGGCGTGAGCGTCCCGGCGACGCTGGAGGAACCCCGTCCGGAGCGTCTGGTGGTACGGGACGTGGCCAAGGGCGAATGGCGCCTCGAGGTGGACCCCCGGTACGGCGGTACGCGGGTCTATCCGGACGGCCTGGAATTCACCGAGGACGCCCTGGAGACGTACACGATCGTCGAGGACGACCCGCTCTCGGCCCGTACCCGCTCGGACTGGTCGATCCGGCTGCACCGGCCGGAAAGCGCGTGGGACGTGACGATCGAATCGCGCTCGGAGATCTCCTGCGACGCGGACGCCTTCCTCACGTCGAACGAGGTGGTGTGCAAGGAGGGCGGAGAGGTCGCCTTCCACCGGACGTGGGAGAAACGCATTCCGCGCACGGCGGGGTGAGCGGGAAAGGAAGCGGGAAAAGGAAAGGGCCCGCATTCCACGGGGGATGCGGGCCCCTCGCTCAGAGCGCGGATCAGGCGTCTGCGCCGGCCTTACGGCGGCGGACGACGAACATCGCGCCGGCACCGAGGGCCACGGCCGCCGCGCCCGCGAGGGCGAACTGCGGCATGACGTCACTCGAACCGGTCTTGGCGAGCTGGCCGGTGGACGTCACGGACGTGGTGGAGGTGCCGCCCTGCTGGGTGGTACCGGTGTTGCCACCGCCCGTGGAGCCGGTGCCGCCCGTGGTGTCCGTGGAGGACGGGTCCTTGGGCTTGGCGGTGACGTCGAACTCGGCGTAGGCGCCCTCCGCGATGAAGCCGCAGGACCCGTCCTTGTTGTCGTAGCCGACATCGACGAGGAACATGGCCTCCGTCTGCGGGGCCTTGGCGTCGACCGTCAGGCGCACCAGGAGGTCGACCTTCTCGCCCGGCTTCATCATGTCGAGCTCGATGGAGCCGAACTCCGGGCTCAGGTCGTCCCACTCGCTGTTCGGCGGGCCCCACTTGAGGTCCGCGTGGTCGAGCAGGCTCTCCTTCTCGGCGAAGAGGTCGGTCGTGGCGTAGACCGCGTCCAGCGTCTCCTTGGAGTCGTTGGTGACCTGCAGCTTGAAGTCGATGCTGCCGCCGGCGGCGACCTTCGACGGGCCGGTCATGGTGACCTTCAGCTGGTCGCTGACGTCCTTGCAGTCGACGTGCGGCGGCTCGGCGTCCGCGAGCTCCTTCTTGGCCGTGTCGAGGGTCTTGAGGGCGGCCTCCTTGGCGAGCCGCAGACGCTCGGCCTCGGCAGAGGCGGCGCCGCGCGCGTCCTCGATGTCCTTCTTGGCCTTGGTCAGCTTCTCACCGGCGGCCACGCGGTCGGCGACGGCCGTCGTGAGGCCGGTCTTGGCGGCCTCGACAGCCTGCTCCGCGGCCGCCTTCTGCTCGGGGGTGGCGTCGACGGGCAGGGCCTTGAGGTCGGCCTCGGCCTTGGACAGCTTCTCGTTGGCGGCGCTCACCGCGGTGTCGGCCGTCGCGACGGCCTTCTCCGCGTCGATGACGGCGAGCTTCAGCTTGCTGTCGGCGGCGTCGATGGCGGCGAGCGCCTTCGCGGCGTCGTTGTACGCGACCAGGGCGTCGTCGTACGCCTTCTGCGCCGCGGTGACCTTCTTCTGCAGCTCCTCGATCGTCGGCGGCTGCTCCTGCGTCTGCGACGGCGCGGACGGCTTGGTGTCGGCGAACGCCGGGGCGGCCGAGAGGAAGACGACGGGAGTCGTCACGGCGGCGGCCACGGCCGTCGCGAGAATACGGCGGATCTTCAAGGTGGACCTTCTGGTCAGGATCGGTCGGAGAAGAGAAAAGAAAAGGTGGGTCGCGCCTGCGGGGAAACTCACGCGGTGCGACTTCGCCAAGATCGTATGACCGGAATAAGCCCCGGGGAAGAGGGAATTGAACGCGCTCAGTCGCATGGCCGACTCCCACCCCACGCACAGGACGCATAAAGCACGCGAATATGGACAGTTGTGCACGGAGGGCACAGTTTCTCTGTGATCCATGTCATCCGCGCCGAGCGGCCCGCCCCGTAACGTGTCCCCCACACCCGTGGAAAGCGAGGCAAGCACCGATGCCCGAGCAGTCCCCGCTCGACCTGGCCGAGGGCGATCCCTTCGGCCCGCACAACCTTCCGTACGGCGTCTTCTCCCCCGCCGACGAGCCCGACCGGCGGAGGGTCGGCGTCCGCATCGGCGGTCATGTCCTCGACGCGGGAGCCGCGGCGAACGCGCTCGGTTCGCCGTATGCCGCGCTGCTCGCGCAGCCGAGCCTCAACCCGCTGCTCGCCGCCGGCCGCACCGCCTGGCGCGACGTGCGCCGGGCGCTCACCGGCTGGGTTACGGTGCCCGCCCACCGCCCCGTCATAGAGCCGCTGCTCCACCCGCTGGACTCCGTGACGCTGCACCTGCCGTTCGAGGTCGCGGACTACGTCGACTTCTACGCGAGCGAGCACCACGCCACCAACGTGGGCCGGATCTTCCGCCCGGACGGCGACGCGCTCACCCCCAACTGGAAGCACCTGCCCATCGGTTACCACGGCCGCGCGGGCACCGTCGTCGTCTCCGGCACCGATGTCGTACGCCCCGCCGGGCAGCGCAAGGCGCCCACGGACCCGGCGCCGGTCTTCGGCCCCTCGGTGAAGCTGGACATCGAGGCGGAGGTCGGCTTCGTCGTCGGCACCCCCTCGACGCTGGGCACGCCGGTCCCGCTGGCCGACTTCCGCGAGCACGTCTTCGGTCTGACGCTCCTCAACGACTGGTCGGCACGGGACATCCAGGCCTGGGAGTACGTGCCGCTCGGCCCGTTCCTCGGCAAGTCGTTCACCACGTCCGTCTCGGCCTGGGTGACCCCCCTGGAGGCCCTGGACGCGGCCCGTACGGCCCCGCCGGCCCGGGACTTCGACCTGCTGCCGTATCTGGACGACTCCGCCGACGAGGAGCCCGGCGGCTTCGATCTGCGGATCACGGTCGAGATCAACGGCGAGGTGGTCTCCGAGCCGCCGTTCGCCACGATGTACTGGACGGCCGCCCAGCAGCTCGCCCATATGACGGTCAACGGTGCCTCGCTGCGGACCGGTGACCTGTACGGCTCCGGCACGGTCTCCGGGCCCGAGACGCACCAGCGCGGCTCGCTGCTCGAACTGACCTGGAACGGCCGCGACCCGCTCGAACTGCCGACCGGGAAGCGGACGTTCCTGGAGGACGGCGACGTGGTCACGCTCACCGCGTGGGCCCCGGGTCCCGACGGTACGCAGGTCGCGCTCGGCGAGGTGACGGGCCGGATCGTTCCGGCGCCGTAGCGCGCCCCGCACCCATACGTCAGGGCCCGGCCCCCGCGCGAGCGGAGACCGGGCCCTGACGGCGCTCAGGCTCTCGACTACCGTACGAACACGCCCGCCTGGCCCGCCAGGTCCAGGAAGTACTGCGGCGCGAGGCCGAGCACCAGCGTGACCGCGACGCCCACCGTGATGGTGACCGCCGTGAAGGCCGAGGGCACGGCGACCGTGGGGCCGTCCGCCTTCGGCTCGCTGAAGAACATCAGCACGATCACCCGGATGTAGAAGAACGCGGCGATCGCGGACGAGACGACACCGACGACGACCAGCGCGCCCGCGCCGCCCTCCGCCGCCGCCTTGAAGACCGCGAACTTTCCGGTGAAGCCCGACGTCAGCGGGATGCCGGCGAAGGCGAGCAGGAACACCGCGAAGACCGCCGCCACGAGCGGCGAACGGCGCCCGAGACCCGCCCACTTGGACAGGTGCGTCGCCTCGCCGCCCGCGTCCCGCACCAGCGTGACGACCGCGAAGGCGCCGATCGTCACGAACGAGTACGCGCCCAGGTAGAAGAGCACGGACGAGATGCCGGTGGGCGTGGCGGCGATGACACCGGCCAGCAGGAAGCCCGCGTGGGCGATGGAGGAGTACGCGAGGAGCCGCTTGATGTCGGTCTGGGTGATCGCGACGATCGCGCCGCCCAGCATGGTGACGATCGCGACGCCCCACATGACCGGCCGCCAGTCCCAGGTGAGGCCCGGCAGCACCACGTACAGCAGCCGCAGCAGGGCACCGAACGCGGCGACCTTCGTCGCCGCCGCCATGAAGCCGGTGACGGGAGTCGGCGCGCCCTGGTAGACGTCCGGGGTCCACATGTGGAACGGCACGGCGCCGACCTTGAAGAGCAGCCCCATGAGGACCAAGGCGAAGCCGATGAGCAGCAGGGCGTCGTTGCCCATGGTGTCGGCGAGCGCCGGGTCGATGGCGCCGACCGATCCGTCGACGACGTTCGCGATGGTGGCGTACGAGACGGAGCCCGCGTAGCCGTAGAGCAGCGCGATGCCGAAGAGCAGGAACGCCGACGAGAAGGCGCCGAGGAGGAAGTACTTGACCGCGGCCTCCTGCGACATGAGCCGCTTGCGGCGTGCCACGGCGCAGAGCAGGTACAGCGGGAGGGAGAAGACCTCGAGGGCGACGAAGAGCGTCAGGAGGTCGTTGGCCGCGGGGAAGACCAGCATGCCGGCGATGGCGAACAGCGCCAGCGGGAACACCTCGGTGGTGGTGAACCCGGCCTTGACCGCCGCCTTCTCCTGGTCGCTGCCGGGGACGGCGGCGGCCTCGGCGGCGAAGGAGTCGACCCGGTGGCCGTGGTCGGCCGGGTCGAGCCTGCGCTCGGCGAAGGTGAAGACGGCGACGAGCGACGCCAGCAGGATCGTGCCCTGGAGGAAGAGCGCCGGGCCGTCGACGGCGATGGCGCCCATGGCGGCGATGTGCGCCTTGGTGGAGCCGTAGCCGCCGGCGGCGAGGCCGACGATCGCGGCGAACGCGGCGACCAGGGCGAGCACGCTGAGGAACACCTGGCTGAGCCAGCGGCCCTTGCGGGGCACGAAGGCCTCGACGAGGACGCTGAGGACGGCGGCGCCGACCACGATGAGGACGGGCGAGAGCTGCACGTACTCGATGTGGGGTGCCGGGATCTTGGTCACCGGCTCGGCGGCGGTCGTCCACAGGCTGTGGACGGCGGGCGCGACGGCGGATGCACTCACTTGGCCGCCTCCACTTCGGGCTGGGGGTCCTTTTGCTGGACGTCGGACATGGTGTGCGTGACGGCGGGGTTCACGATGTCCGTCAGCGGCTTCGGGAACACCCCGAGGAAGATCAGCAGAGCGATCAGCGGGGCGACCACGACCAGCTCCCGCACCCGCAGGTCCGGCATCGTCCGGACCTCCTCCGTCACCACCGGGCCCGTCATCGTCCGCTGGTAGAGGACGAGGGTGTAGAGCGCGGCGAGGACGATGCCGGTGGTGGCGATGATGCCGGCCACGGGATAGCGGGCGAACGTGCCGACCAGGACCAGGAACTCGCTGACGAAGGGCGCGAGGCCCGGCAGTGAGAGGGTGGCCAGACCGCCGATCAGGAACGTGCCGGCAAGCACCGGGGCGACCTTCTGCACACCGCCGTAGTCGGCGATGAGCCGCGAGCCGCGCCGGGTGATCAGGAAGCCGGCCACCAGCATCAGGGCGGCCGTCGAGATCCCGTGGTTGACCATGTACAGCGTCGCGCCGCTCTGGCCCTGGCTGGTCATCGCGAAGATGCCCATGATGATGAAGCCGAAGTGCGAGATCGACGCGTACGCCACCAGGCGC
This sequence comes from Streptomyces sp. NPDC012508, assembly GCF_042902595.1. Taxonomy (NCBI): domain Bacteria; kingdom Bacillati; phylum Actinomycetota; class Actinomycetes; order Kitasatosporales; family Streptomycetaceae; genus Streptomyces; species Streptomyces sp. NPDC012508. The sequence continues at coordinate 120,768 of NZ_JBIBEO010000003.1, read as the reverse complement.
TTGATGTCCCGCTGGCCGACCGCGACCAGCGCCCCGTAGACGATGCTCACGAGGGCGAGCGCGATGATCACCGGGGTCGCCCACTTCGACGCCTCGGGGAAGAGCTGGAGGCAGAAGCGGAGCATCGCGAACGTGCCGACCTTGTCGACGACCGCGGTGATGAGCACGGCGACCGGTGCGGTCGCCTCCCCCATCGCGTTCGGCAGCCAGGTGTGCAGCGGCCAGAGCGGCGCCTTCACCGCGAAGGCGAAGAAGAAGCCGAGGAACAGCAGCCGTTCGGTGTTGGTCGCCATCTCCAGCTGACCGGACGCCCGTGCCTCGGCGATCTCCGTGAGCGAGAAGTTCCCGGCGACGACGTAGAGCCCGATGACGGCGGCCAGCATGATCAGTCCGCCGACCAGGTTGTACAGCAGGAACTTCACGGCCGCGTACGAACGCTGGGCCGCCGCGTTCTCGTCCGAGCCCGCGTGGGCCCGGTCGCCGAAGCCGCCGATGAGGAAGTACATCGGGATGAGCATGGCTTCGAACAGGATGTAGAAGAGGAAGACGTCGGTGGCCTCGAAGGAGAGGATCACCATCGCCTCGACCATCAGGATCAGGGCGAAGAAGCCCTGGGTCGGCCGCCAGCGGCTGGACTTCGTCTCCAGGGGGTCGGCGTCGTGCCAGCCGGCCAGGATGATGAAGGGGATCAGCAGCGCGGTGAGCGCGATGAGCGCCACCCCGATGCCGTCCACGCCCAGTTCGTAGCGGACCCCGAAGTCCTTGATCCAGGAGTAGGACTCGACGAACTGGTACCGGTCGCCGCCGGGCTCGAAGTCGACGAGCACGACCACGGCGAGGACCAGGGTGACGAGTGAGACGAGCAGCGCCAGCCACTTGGCGGCGGTGCGGCGGGCGGCGGGGACGGCGGCGGTCAGGATCGCGCCGACCGCCGGCACCGCTGCCGTCGCCGTCAGGATCGGAAAGCCCGCGTTGACTGCTTGCGACATCGGTTACACCGCCCTCATCAGCAGGGTCGCGGCGATCAGCACCGCAGTACCTCCGAACATGGAGACCGCATAGGAGCGGGCGTAGCCGTTCTGCAGCTTGCGCAGCCGGCCGGACAGACCGCCGACCGAGGCGGCGGTGCCGTTGACGACCCCGTCGACCAGGCTGTGGTCGACGTAGACGAGCGAGCGGGTGAGGTGCGTGCCGCCCGTCACGAAGACGGCGTGGTTGAAGTCGTCCTGGAGCAGGTCGCGGCGGGCGGCCCGGGTGAGCAGCGAGCCACGCGGGGCGGTGACCGGGACGGGCCTGCGACCGTACTGGACGTAGGCGATCGCGACGCCGATCACCATGACCGCGACCGTGGCCGAGGTGATGGCGCCGGCACTGATCGGCGGGTGTCCGTGCTCGAACGAGGTCACCGGCTTCAGCCAGTTGATGAACCGGTCGCCGATGGAGAAAAAGCCACCCGCGAAGACGGAGCCGACGGCCAGCAGGACCATCGGGATCGTCATCGACTTCGGCGACTCGTGCGGGTGCGGTAGCTCGCCCTTGTCGTCGGCCTGCCAGCGCTTCTCGCCGAAGAAGGTCATCAGCATCACGCGCGTCATGTAGTACGCGGTGATGGCCGCGCCGAGCAGGGTGACCGCGCCGAGGATCCAGCCCTCGGTGCCTCCCTTGGCGAAGGCCGCCTCGATGATCTTGTCCTTGGAGAAGAAGCCGGACAGGCCGGGGAAGCCGATGATCGCGAGATAGCCGAGGCCGAAGGTGACGAAGGTGACCGGCATGTACTTCCGCAGGCCGCCGTAACGGCGCATGTCCACCTCGTCGTTCATGCCGTGCATGACCGAACCGGCGCCGAGGAAGAGCCCGGCCTTGAAGAAGCCGTGCGTGACCAGGTGCATGATCGCGAAGACGTAACCGATGGGGCCGAGACCCGCCGCCAGGATCATGTAGCCGATCTGCGACATCGTCGAGCCGGCCAGCGCCTTCTTGATGTCGTCCTTCGCGCAACCGACGATCGCACCGAAGAGGAGCGTGACCGCGCCGACCACGACGACCACGAGCTGGGCGTCCGGAGCGGCGTTGAAGATGTCGGCGGAGCGGACGATCAGATAGACACCGGCGGTGACCATCGTGGCCGCGTGGATGAGGGCCGAGACCGGGGTCGGGCCCTCCATCGCGTCCCCGAGCCAGGACTGCAGCGGCACCTGGGCCGACTTGCCGCACGCGGCGAGGAGCAGCATCAGGGCGATCGCCGTCAGCGTGCCCTCGCCCGCCTCACCGGTCGCCTCCAGGACCGGCCCGAAGGCGAAGGTCCCGAAGGTGGTGAACATGAGCATGATCGCGATCGAGAGACCCATGTCGCCGACCCGGTTGACCAGGAAGGCCTTCTTCGCGGCGGTGGCCGCGGTGGGCTTGTGCTGCCAGAAGCCGATCAGGAGGTACGAGGCGAGGCCGACGCCCTCCCAGCCGAAGTACAGCAGCAGGTAGTTGTCGGCGAGGACGAGCAGCAGCATCGCCGCGAGGAACAGGTTCAGATAGCCGAAGAAGCGGCGCTTGCGCTCGTCGTGCTCCATGTACCCGATCGAGTACAGGTGGATCAGCGAGCCCACGCCGGTGATCAGCAGGACGAACGTCACCGACAGCTGGTCGAGCTGGAAGGCGACGTCCGCCTGGAAGCCCTCGACCGGGATCCAGGTCCACAGGTTCTGGTACATGGCCCGGTCGTCGGCGCTCCTGCCGAGCATGTCGGCGAAGAGGACGAGACCGAGCACGAAGGAGACGGCCGCGAGCAGCGTGCCGAGCCAGGGCCCGGCCTTGTCGAGGCGCCGCCCGCCGCACAGCAGGACGGCCGCTCCCAGCAGAGGCGCCGCGACGAGCAGCGCAATCAGGTTCTCCACGATTCAGCCCCTCACAGCTTCATCAGGCTGGCGTCGTCGACCGAGGCCGAGTGGCGGGAACGGAACAGCGACACGATGATCGCGAGCCCGACCACGACCTCCGCGGCGGCGACGACCATCGTGAAGAAGGCGATGATCTGGCCGTCGAGGTTGCCGTGCATCCGGGAGAAGGTGACGAGCGCGAGGTTGCAGGCGTTGAGCATCAGCTCGACGCACATGAAGACCACGATCGCGTTGCGCCGGATCAGCACCCCGGCCGCGCCGATCGTGAACAGCAGGGCGGCGAGATAGAGATAGTTCACGGGATTCATCGGGTGGCCTCCTCGTCGTCCCGGTCCCGGCCGAGCCGCTCCTCCGAGCGCTGTTCCAGCGCCTTCAGGTCGGCCAGCGCCTCGCCGGACACGTCACGGACCTGTCCGCGCCTGCGCAGCGTCTGCATCACGGTCAGCTCGGCGGGGGTGCCGTCGGGCAGCAGACCGGGGATGTCCACCGCGTTGTGCCGGGCGTACACACCCGGCGCGGGAAGCGGCGGAACGTGCCTGCCCTCGCGGACGCGCTGCTCCGACAGCTCACGCTGCGTGCGGGCCCGTTCGGTGCGCTCACGGTGCGTGAGGACCATCGCGCCGACGGCCGCGGTGATGAGCAGCGCGCCGGTGATCTCGAAGGCGAAGACGTACTTGGTGAAGATGAGGGCGGCGAGGCCCTCGACGTTCCCGCCGTACGCGCCGTTCGCCGCGCCGAGCCCGTTGAACTCCGTCAGGGAGGCCTGGCCGATCCCGCCGATCAGCAGGATGCCGAAGCCGAGCCCGCAGGCGGCGGCCCACCAGCGCTGGCCCTTGATGGTCTCCTTCAGGGAGTCCGCGGCCGTGACACCGACGAGCATGACGATGAAGAGGAACAGCATCATGATCGCGCCGGTGTAGACGACGATCTGGACGATGCCCAGGAAGTACGCGCCGTTGGCGAGGTAGAAGACCGCCAGGACGATCATCGTGCCGGCCAGACAGAGAGCGCTGTGCATGGCCTTCCTCATCAGGACCGTGCACAGGGCGCCGACGACGGCGACCGTGCCGAGGACCCAGAACTGGAAGGCCTCTCCGCCGGAGGTGGCGTAGGCGGCAAGGTGGGCGTTCATGCGTCCACCTCTTCCGGCTCGCCCTTCTCTCCCTTGGAGGTGGCGACCTGCTGGACGGTGCCCGGAGCGGCCTCGGTGACCAGACCCCGGTAGTAGTCCTGCTCGTCCATGCCCGGGAAGATCGAGTGCGGGGAGTCGACCATGCCCTCCTCCAGGCCCGCGAGGAGCTGCTCCTTGGTGTAGATCAGGTTCTCGCGGGAGGAGTCGGCCAGTTCGAACTCGTTCGTCATCGTCAGCGCCCGCGTGGGGCAGGCCTCGATGCACAGTCCGCACAGGATGCAGCGGGCGTAGTTGATCTGGTAGACGCGGCCGTAGCGCTCGCCCGGGGAGTAGCGCTCCTCCTCGGTGTTGTCCGCGCCCTCCACATAGATGGCGTCCGCGGGGCAGGCCCAGGCGCACAGCTCGCAGCCCACACACTTCTCAAGTCCGTCCGGATGACGGTTGAGCTGGTGCCGGCCGTGGAAGCGCGGCGCCGTCGTCTTGCGCTCCTCCGGGTACTGCTCGGTCAGCCGCTTCTTGAACATGGCCTTGAAGGTCACGCCGAAGCCGGCCACCGGATTCTGGAAATCAGACACCGTCCGTCTCCTTTCCATCACTCGCAGTAGCAGTATCGGGGGCGCCACTGACAACCAGGTCGCGATCGGCTCGCGGCCTGCGCCGCGGCACGGGCGGCAGGGCCTGTCCGGGCTTGGGCGGTACGGGGAAGCCACCGGCCATCGGGTCGAAGGGGCGCTCGTCCTCGGCCGGACCCTCGGCCCCCTTCGCCTGCCGGTCGCGGAACATGTCCGCCACGAAGGAGATGAGCAGGACGGCGATCACGGCTCCGGCGACGTACAGCACGATCGTCTGGAACTCGAAGTTCTCGTTGCGCAGGGCCCGGACGGTGGCGACCAGCATCAGCCAGAGCACCGAGACCGGGATGAGGACCTTCCAGCCGAGCTTCATCAGCTGGTCGTAGCGGACCCGGGGCAGGGTGCCGCGCAGCCAGATGAAGAAGAAGAGCAGCAGCTGCACCTTGAGGATGAACCAGAGCATCGGCCACCAGCCGTGGTTCGCGCCCTCCCAGAAGGTGGAGACCGGGTACGGGGCGCGCCAGCCGCCGAGGAAGAGCGTCACGGAGACGGCGGAGACCGTCACCATGTTCACGTACTCGGCGAGCATGAACATCGCGAACTTGATGGAGGAGTACTCGGTGTTGAAGCCGCCGACGAGGTCGCCCTCGGACTCGGGCATGTCGAACGGGGCGCGGTTGGTCTCGCCGACCATCGTGACGACGTAGATGATGAACGAGACCGGCAGCAGGATGATGAACCAGCGGTCCGCCTGCGCCTCGACGATCGCCGAGGTCGACATCGACCCGGAGTAGAGGAAGACGGAGGCGAACGCGGCGCCCATGGCGATCTCGTAGGAGATCATCTGGGCGCAGGAGCGCAGGCCGCCGAGGAGCGGGTACGTGGAGCCGGAGGACCAGCCGGCGAGCACGATGCCGTAGATGCCGACGGAGGCGATCGCGAGGACGTACAGCATCGCGATCGGCAGGTCGGTGAGCTGCATCGTGGTGCGGTGGCCGAAGATCGAGACCTCGTTGCCGGCCGGGCCGAACGGGATCACGGCGATGGCCATGAACGCGGGGGCGGCGGCGATGATCGGCGCGAGGATGTAGACGACCTTGTCGGCGCGCTTGACGACGACGTCCTCCTTCAGCATCAGCTTGATGCCGTCCGCGAGGGACTGGAGGAAACCCCAGGGTCCGTGCCGGTTGGGGCCGATGCGCAGCTGCATCCAGGCGACGACCTTGCGCTCCCACACGATGGAGAAGAGCACCGTGACCATGAGGAAGGCGAAGCAGAAGACGGCCTTGATCGCGACGAGCCACCAGGGGTCCGTCCCGAACATGGAGAGGTCTTCCGCGGCGAGGACGCCGCGCTGGGCGTCCGCGAGTTGAGCAAGGGCGGTCATGCGCGCACCTCCCGTGCGGGGGCGGCCAGGGCTTCGCCCGGCCGGACGGCGTGGGTACGGCGGTCGAGGACGCCGGTCATGACCGGACCTCCGCCGCGTCGGGGGCGCCCGCGGCGCCGATCCGGACCAGGTCGCCCGGGTGGGCGCCCGTGTCGGAGAGGACGCCGCCCGCGGTCGAGTTGAGCGGGAGCCAGACCACACGGTCGGGCATCTCGGTGACCTGGAGCGGGAGCCGGGTCGAGCCCGCCGGTCCGGTGACGGCGAGGAGGTCGCCGTCCTTGACGCCCGTCTCCTCGGCGGTCGCGGGCGAGAGGCGGGCGACCGCCGCGTGACGGGTGCCGGCCAGCGCCGCGTCGCCCTCCTGGAGGCGGCCGAGGTCGAGCAGCAGCCGGTGCCCCGCGAGGACCGCCTCGCCCTCGCCCGGGCGGGGCGCGGCCTGTGCGGGCTCGGTGGGCTCGGAGGCCCGCTCGCCGTCCCAGCCGCCGAGCCGGTCCAGCTCGCGGCGGACCGAGCGCAGATCGGGCAGGGCCAGGTGCGCGTCGAGGGCGTCGGCGAGCATGTGGAGCACGCGCGTGTCCGCCGGCGGCAGCGTCCGGGTCATCTGCTCGGGCTTGAGGGCGGCCTCGAAGAGGCGTGCCCTGCCCTCCCAGTTGAGGAAGGTGCCGGACTTCTCGGCGACCGCGGCGACCGGCAGGACCACGTCGGCCCGCTCGGTGACCTCGCTCGGCCGCAGCTCCAGGGAGACCACGAACGCCGCGTCGAGCGCCTCACGCGCGCGTGCCGGGTCCGGCAGGTCGCGGACCTCGACACCGCCGACGAGCAGCGCGCCCAGTTCGCCGGTGGCCGCGGCCTCGACGATCTGGCCGGTGTCGCGGCCGTAGCCGTGCGGAAGTTCACGTACGCCCCAGGCGGCCGCGACCTCCTCACGCGCGCGTGGGTCGGTCGCGGGACGGCCGCCGGGCAGCAGCGTCGGGATCGCGCCGGCTTCGAGCGCGCCCCGCTCTCCGGCCCGGCGCGGGATCCACACCAGCTTCGCGCCGGTCGCCGTCGCCGTCCGCACGGCCGCGGTCAGCCCACCGGGCACGGTGGCCAGCCGCTCGCCGACCACGATGACGGCGCCGTCCTGGCGCAGCGCCTCCGCGGCTCGCGTACCGGCCTCGTCGAGGCCGACGCGGGAGGTGAGCGCGTCCAGCCACTCGGTCTCGGTGCCGGGCGCGGCCGCGAGCAGCGTGCCGCCCGCCTTCTCCAGGCCCCGGGTCGCGTGGGAGGCCAGCGCGTACGTCTTCTGGCCGCTCTTGCGCCAGGCCTTGCGCAGCCGCAGGAAGACGCCGGGCGCCTCCTCCTCGGACTCGAAGCCGACGAGCAGCACCGCCGGGGCGGCTTCCAGGGAGGTGTACGTGACCCCGCTGCCGTCCAGGTCCCGTCCGCGTCCGGCGACGGTCGAGGCCAGGAAGTCGGCCTCCTCGCTGGAGTGGACCCGGGCCCGGAAGTCGACGTCGTTGGTGTCGAGGGCGACCCGGGCGAACTTGGCGTACGCGTAGGAGTCCTCGACGGTCAGCCGCCCGCCGGCCAGGACGCCGGTACGGCCCCGCACGAGTCCGCGGGCCGCCGCCTCCAGGGCCTCCGGCCACGAGGCCGGTTCGAGCACCCCTGCCTCGTTCCGAACCAGCGGGGTCGTCAGCCGGTCACGCTGCTGGGCGTACCGGAACGCGAACCGCCCCTTGTCGCACACCCACTCCTCGTTGACCTCCGGGTCCTCCGCCGCGAGCCGCCGCATGACCTTGCCGCGCCGGTGGTCGGTGCGGGTGGCGCAGCCGCCCGCACAGTGCTCGCAGACGCTCGGCGAGGAGACGAGGTCGAAGGGGCGGGAGCGGAACCGGTACGCCGCCGAGGTCAGCGCGCCGACCGGGCAGATCTGGATCGTGTTCCCGGAGAAGTACGACTCGAAGGGGTCGCCCTCGCCGGTACCGACCTGCTGGAGCGCACCGCGCTCGAGCAGCTCGATCATCGGGTCGCCGGCGATCTGGTTCGAGAACCGGGTGCAGCGCGCGCAGAGCACGCACCGCTCACGGTCGAGCAGCACCTGGGTCGAGATCGGTACCGGCTTCTCGAAGGTCCGCTTGTGACCCTCGAAGCGGGACTCCGACTGCCCGTGCGACATCGCCTGGTTCTGCAAGGGGCACTCGCCGCCCTTGTCGCAGACCGGGCAGTCCAGCGGGTGGTTGATGAGCAGCAGCTCCATCACACCGTGCTGCGCCTTCTCGGCGACCTGCGAGGTCAGCTGGGACTTGACCACCATGCCGTCGGTGCAGGTGATGGTGCAGGACGCCATCGGCTTGCGCTGGCCCTCGACCTCGACGATGCACTGCCGGCAGGCGCCGGCCGGGTCGAGGAGCGGGTGGTCGCAGAACCGCGGGATCTCGATGCCGAGCTGCTCGGCGGCGCGGATGACGAGGGTCCCCTTGGGGACGGAGATCTCGGCGCCGTCGATGGTCAGCGTGACCATGTCCTCCGGCGGTACCGCCGGGGAACCGCCGCCCGCGGGGCCGGCCGTGGTGACCGTCATGCCGTCACCTCCTTGTGGTTGTCCGCCCAGGCGGTCGACTTGGCGGGGTCGAAGGGGCAGCCCCGGCCGGTGATGTGCTGCTCGTACTCCTCGCGGAAGTACTTCAGGGAGGAGAAGATCGGGGAGGCCGCACCGTCGCCGAGCGCGCAGAACGACTTGCCGTTGATGTTGTCGGCGATGTCGTTCAGCTTGTCGAGGTCGGACATCACGCCCTTGCCGGCCTCGATGTCACGCAGCAACTGCACCAGCCAGTACGTGCCTTCACGGCAGGGCGTGCACTTGCCGCAGGACTCGTGCGCGTAGAACTCGGTCCACCGCGTCACCGCGCGGACCACGCAGGTGGTCTCGTCGAAGCACTGGAGCGCCTTGGTGCCGAGCATGGAACCGGCCGCGCCCACACCCTCGTAGTCGAGCGGGACGTCGAGGTGCTCGTCGGTGAACATCGGGGTGGAGGAGCCGCCCGGGGTCCAGAACTTCAGCCGGTGGCCCGGCCGCATCCCGCCGCTCATGTCGAGGAGCTGGCGCAGCGTGATCCCGAGCGGGGCCTCGTACTGGCCCGGCGAGGCGACGTGGCCGCTGAGCGAGTAGAGCGTGAAGCCAGGGGACTTCTCGCTGCCCATCGACTTGAACCAGTCCTTGCCCCGGTTGAGGATCGCGGGAACGGACGCGATGGACTCGACGTTGTTCACCACGGTGGGGCAGGCGTACAGACCGGCGACCGCGGGGAAGGGGGGACGCAGCCGGGGCTGGCCGCGCCGTCCTTCGAGCGAGTCGAGCAGCGCGGTCTCCTCGCCGCAGATGTACGCCCCGGCGCCCGCGTGCACGGTGATGTCGAGGTTCAGGCCGCTGCCGAGGACGTTCTGGCCGAGGAAGCCGGCGTCGTACGCCTCGCGCACCGCCTCGTGCAGACGGCGCAGGACGGGCACGACCTCGCCGCGCAGATAGATGAACGCGTGCTCGGAGCGGATCGCGTAGCAGGCGATGATCATTCCCTCGATGAGGGAGTGCGGGTTGGCGAAGAGGAGCGGGATGTCCTTGCAGGTGCCCGGCTCGGACTCGTCGGCGTTGACGACGAGGTAGTGCGGCTTGCCGTCGCCCTGCGGGATGAACTGCCACTTCATCCCGGTCGGGAAGCCGGCGCCGCCGCGGCCGCGCAGACCGGAGTCCTTGACGTACGCGATGAGGTCGTCGGGCGACATCGCGAGGGCCTTCCGCAGACCCTCGTACCCCTCGTGCCTCTTGTACGTCTCCAGGGTCCAGGAGTCGGGCTGGTCCCAGAACGCCGAGAGGACCGGCGCCAGAAGCTTCTCGGGGCTGCTGTTGTTGATCTCTGCTGCCAAGGTCATCACTCCCCCTCCCCACTGGCCGATTCGCCGCGCGGGTGGACGATCTTGTGGTGCGGGGTCTCGCCCTTGGCCAGCCGCAGCCCGACGAGCGAGGCCGGGCCGGCCCCACCGGTGGCCTCGACGGCCCCCTCGCGCTCGTCGGGGAAACCGGCCAGGATGCGGGCGGTCTCCTTGTACGTGCAGAGCGGCGCGCCCCGCGTCGGCTCGACCGGACGGCCGGCCCTCAGGTCGTCGACGATCTTCTTGGCGGACGCGGGCGTCTGGTTGTCGAAGAACTCCCAGTTGACCATCACCACGGGGGCGAAGTCGCAGGCCGCGTTGCACTCGATGTGCTCCAGCGTGACCTTGCCGTCCTCGGTCGTCTCGTTGTTGCCGACGCCGAGGTGCTCCTTCAGCTCCTCGAAGATGGCGTCGCCGCCCATGACCGCGCAGAGCGTGTTGGTGCAGACGCCGACCTGGTAGTCGCCGGAGGGCTTGCGCCGGTACATCGTGTAGAAGGTGGCGACCGCGGTGACCTCGGCGGTGGTCAGGCCGAGGACCTCGGCGCAGAACTTCATGCCGGTGCGGGTCACATGGCCCTCCTCAGCCTGCACGAGGTGCAGCAGCGGGAGGAGCGCGGAGCGGGACCCCGGATAGCGGGCGATGATCTCCTGGGCGTCCGCCTCCAGCCGGGCGCGTACCTCGGCCGGGTAGTCGGGGGCGGGGAGCTGGGGCATCCCGAGACTGGTCTGTCCGTCCGTCATCGGTCGACGCCTCCCATCACGGGGTCGATGGACGCGACGGCGACGATGACGTCGGCGACCTGGCCGCCCTCGCACATCGCCGCCATGGCCTGCAGGTTGGTGAACGACGGGTCGCGGAAGTGGACCCGGTAGGGGCGGGTGCCGCCGTCGGAGACGACGTGCACGCCCAGCTCGCCCTTCGGCGATTCGACGGCCGCGTAGGCCTGTCCGGCGGGGACGCGGAAGCCCTCGGTGACCAGCTTGAAGTGGTGGATCAGGGCCTCCATGGAGGTGCCCATGATCTTCTTGATGTGGTCGAGGGAGTTGCCGAGTCCGTCCGGGCCGAGCGCGAGCTGCGCGGGCCAGGCGATCTTCTTGTCGGCGACCATGACCGCGCCCGGCGCCAGCCGGTCGAGGCACTGCTCGACGATCCGCAGCGACTGCCGCATCTCCTCCAGGCGGACGAGGAAGCGTCCGTAGGAGTCGCAGGTGTCGGCGGTCGGGATGTCGAACTCGTAGTTCTCGTAGCCGCAGTACGGGTCGGTCTTGCGCAGGTCGTGCGGGAGGCCCGCGGAGCGCAGGATCGGTCCGGTGGCGCCGAGCGCCATGCAGCCGGTGAGGTCGAGGTAGCCGACGTCCTGCATACGGGCCTTGAAGATGGGGTTGCCGGTGGCGAGCTTGTCGTACTCCGGCAGGTTCTTCTTCATGGTCTTCACGAACTCGCGCACGGCGTCGACGGCGCCGGGCGGGAGGTCCTGGGCGAGGCCGCCGGGGCGGATGAACGCGTGGTTCATCCGGAGCCCGGTGATCAGCTCGTACAGGTCCAGGATCATCTCGCGGTCCCGGAAGCCGTAGATCATGATCGTGGTGGCGCCCAGCTCCATGCCGCCGGTGGCGATGCACACCAGGTGGGAGGAGAGCCGGTTGAGCTCCATCAGGAGTACGCGGATGACGCTGGCGCGGTCCGGGATCTGGTCGGTGATGCCGAGCAGCTTCTCGACGCCCAGGCAGTACGCCGTCTCGTTGTAGAACGAGGTGAGGTAGTCCATGCGCGTGACGAAGGTGGTGCCCTGCGTCCAGTTCCGGAACTCGAGGTTCTTCTCGATGCCGGTGTGGAGGTAGCCGATGCCGCAGCGGGCCTCGGTGACGGTCTCGCCGTCGATCTCCAGGATCAGCCGCAGCACGCCGTGCGTGGACGGGTGCTGGGGACCCATGTTGACGATGATCCGCTCGTCGTCGGCCTTGGCGGCGGACTCGACGACCTCCTCCCAGTCGCCACCGGTGACCGTGTAGACGGTGCCCTCGGTGGTCTCCCGGGCGGAGGCGGCGGAGGCGTTTTCGGTACTCATCAGCTGTACGACCTCCGCTGGTCAGGAGCCGGGATCTGGGCGCCCTTGTACTCGACGGCGATGCCGCCGAGGGGGTAGTCCTTGCGCTGCGGGAAGCCCTGCCAGTCGTCCGGCATCATGATCCGGGTGAGGGCGGGGTGGCCGTCGAAGACGATGCCGAAGAAGTCGTACGTCTCGCGCTCGTGCCAGTCGTTGGTCGGATAGACCGCGACGAGCGACGGGATGTGCGGATCGGCGTCCGGGGCGGACACCTCCAGGCGGATCAGCCGGCCGTGGGTGAGCGAGCGCAGGTGGTAGACGGCGTGCAGCTCACGGCCCTTGTCGCCGAGGTAGTGGACGCCGGAGACGCCCGTACAGAGCTCGAAGCGCAGGGCCGGGTCGTCGCGCAGGGTGCGGGCGACGCGGACGAGGTGCTCGCGGGCGATGTGGAAGGTGATCTCGTCGCGGTCGACGACCGTCTTCTCGATGGCGTTCTCCGGGAGGAGCCCCTGCTCGTCGAGCGCGCCCTCGAGTTCGTCGGCGACCTCGTCGAACCAGCCGCCGTAGGGGCGGGAGGCCGCCCCGGGCAGGCGTACGGAGCGGACGAGGCCGCCGTAGCCGGAGGTGTCGCCGCCGTTGTTGGCGCCGAACATCCCGCGCTGGACGCGGACCTCCTCGCCGTGCTCCCCGCGCTGCCCGGGCAGGTTCTGCTCGGAGAGCTCCTTCTCGGGGTTCGGTGTCTCGTCACTCACCGGAGAAGACCCTTCATCTCGATCGTCGGCAGGGCCTTGAGCGCCGCTTCCTCCGCCTCACGGGCCGCCTCCTCGGCGTTCACGCCGAGCTTGGAGGTCTGGATCTTCTGGTGGAGCTTGAGAATCGCGTCCATCAGCATCTCCGGGCGCGGCGGACAACCCGGCAGATAGATGTCGACCGGCACAATGTGGTCGACGCCCTGCACAATCGCGTAATTGTTGAACATTCCGCCCGACGAGGCGCAAACCCCCATGGAGATGACCCACTTGGGGTTCGGCATCTGGTCGTAGACCTGCCGCAGGACGGGCGCCATCTTCTGGCTGACGCGACCCGCCACGATCATCAGGTCGGCCTGGCGCGGTGAACCGCGGAAGACCTCCATGCCGAAGCGCGCCAGGTCGTAGCGGCCGGCGCCGGTCGTCATCATCTCGATGGCGCAGCAGGCGAGGCCGAAGGTCGCGGGGAAGACGGACGCCTTGCGCACCCAGCCCGCGGCCTGTTCGACCGTCGTCAGCAGAAAGCCGCTCGGCAGCTTCTCTTCGAGTCCCATAGGTGCCCCTCAGCCCCTCAGTCCCATTCCAGGCCGCCGCGCCGCCACACATAGGCGTAGGCGACGAAGACGGTGAGCACGAAGAGCAGCATCTCCACGAGCCCGAAAAGCCCCAGGGCGTCGAAGGTGACCGCCCAGGGGTAGAGGAAGACGATCTCGATGTCGAAGACGATGAAGAGCATCGCCGTCAGGTAGTACTTGATGGGGAAGCGGCCGCCTCCGGCCGGAGTGGGCGTCGGTTCGATGCCGCACTCGTATGCCTCAAGCTTTGCCCTGTTGTACCGCTTTGGGCCGATTAGCGTGGCCATGACCACGGAGAAGATCGCAAACCCCGCACCCAGGGCACCGAGCACGAGGATGGGCGCGTACGCATTCACGCTCCTCGCTCCTTCCAGTCGTCCTTGACCGTTGGACCGCACGGTCGGGCCGTGGAAGATCGCCCCCATGTGAGGCAGTTCACAAGCCCGACTGCCCCGCATCTTATGCCTGCCCCTCTGTGATCTGCGACACGGGGTACAGCAACGGCTTTGTGATCTCCACCACCTGACGAAGGATCATGAAGTCGGATGAGCGGTGATCTTGGCACTCGAAGCGCCCAGGTGATCACCAGTTGTGACATCCGGACCGGAAACCGCTGGTGGGAGGGGTGGCGCATTATCAAGCGATGGCGTCTACAGGCAAATTGGTGATGGACCCGGGTGGGTGATAAAGGACCGGCCCGTCGCCCGGTCGGGGGTCCGGCCGGAGCGAAGTGGACGTGTGCACCGATTCACGAGCGACCCGACCGCCTGATGGACTCCACACTGTGACCTGCGCCACACTAAATCGATCCGAAGAAAACGGGGCTTGGCCATCGGTGTGAAGAGGTGGTAAGTGGCGGCCAATTCGGACGTTTCACTGAAAACCCGTGATCAAGGCCCTGATGGGGCGTGCCCGTATTGTCCGTTACGGCGTCAATAAGGGCGCCTGATAAGCGGATTAGGTGGTTCCGAACGTAACTGTGGCGCAACCCACGTTTCTTGAAGGGAACCGTGAAGCCCTGATAGCGGTTGTACTCATGTCCCACACCGCTCACATACCCAGCCACCGGAAGCCCCGCCGCAGCGCTTCCAAGCTCGCGCTCCGCGCCGGAGTTGCCGGTGGCGTCCTCAGCACCATCGCGGTGGCCGGTGCTGCCGGACCGGCGAATGCCGAGCCGGTGACCGAGACCATCGAGATGCCCACGCTCGGCTCGCTCGACGCCGACCTCGCGAGCGCCGTCTCCGCCTCCGCCGAGGCCTCCCAGCAGGAAGCCCTCGACCTGAGCCTCCAGGCACAGGAGACGGCCGCCCTGGAGAAGGCCGCCAAGGAAGCCAAGAAGGCCAAGGCCGAGGCCGACCGCAAGGCAGAGGCCGAGAAGGCGGAGAGGGCCGAGAAGGCCCGCGCCGAGGCCCGCGAGCGCGCCTCCCGCACCCAGGAGCGCACCAAGCTCTCCACGTCCTCCTCGTCCGACAGCGGCTCCTCGTACAGCAGCGACGCCCCCACCGGCTCCGCGGCGGCCATCGTGGCCTTCGCCCGCGCCCAGATCGGCGACGCCTACATCTCCGGCGGCACCGGCCCCAACTCCTGGGACTGCTCCGGGCTCGTCCAGGCCGCCTACCGCCAGGCCGGCGTCGACCTGCCCCGCATCTCCAGCTCCCAGTCGTCCATGGGCACGTCCGTCTCGCTGAGCAACCTGCAGCCGGGCGACATCCTGTACTGGGGCAGCCGCAGCGGCTCGTACCACGTGGCGATCTACGTGGGCGGCGGCAAGTACGTCGGTGCGCAGAACCCGTCGACCGGTGTCGTCGAGCGCTCCCTGGACTGGGACATGCCCTCCGGCGCGGTCCGCATCCTCTGATCCGCCCCTTCTTGACGACGAAGAGCCGCCACTCCTCGGGGGAGTGACGGCTCTTTGCCGTTTTCGTCCTACTCGCCCCGGAAGATCTCGACGAGGCGGGCGTAGCTGTCGCCTCCGTGGCCCGCCGCCGCGGCCTCCCGCATCAGCTCAAGGTGCAGGCGCGGCAGCCGCCCGTCGATCCCGCGCGCCTCACCGGCCTCCAGCAGGTGCCCGATGGTGGCCACCTGGATGTCGATGGTGGCGTCCGAACCCGGGTACTCCCCCGCGTCGATCTGCTCCGCGTACGTGCTGAGGAACCAGGAGACCGTCTTCAGCCAGCGGTTCGCGACCGCGGTGAACTCCTTGGCCGCGACCCCGTCCGCGCCCGCGAGCGCGGTCGCGTGCAGCCAGCCGCCGAAGACCGACCACATGAGGCCGAGGAGCCCTGCGTCGTACAGCGAGGCGAGTCCGGCGTCCGGACCGAGGTCGACCGGGTCGCCGAGCACCTCCAGGGTCGCGCGGTGCGCGGCCAGCAGCTCGGGCGAGCCGGCGTAGAGGATCATGTTGGCGCTGTCGCCGACGCCCGGCGGGGTCGTCATGATGCCGCCGTCCAGGTATCCGATGCCGTGCGCCGCCGCCCACTCCGCCTCCGCTCGGGCCTGCTCGGGCGAGCCGCTGGTGAGGTTGACCAGGACCCGGCCCCGCAACGATTCGGCCACCGGGGCGAGGAGTTCGCGTACGGCAGGGTGGTCGAGGACGCAGACCACGACCAGCTCGCTCGCGGCGACGGCCTCGGCGACGGTGGCGGCGCGGACGGCACCCCGGGCGACGAGGGCGTCGGCCTTTCCGGGGGTGCGGTTCCAGACGGTGGTGGGGTGGCCGGCGGAGAGGAAGGCGTCGGCGAGGGCGGCGCCCATCTGCCCGAGGCCGATGACGGTGACGTTCGGCTTGTTCATGACGTCCACGCTCGCAGCGGCGGAATCCGGCCGACAGTGGCAGGACCGACGGCGACCGCACGATTCCTGCCGTACGGTCGGTGACATGAGCACAGGGGTCGTCGCCATCGCCGTCGTACCGGACCATCGGGTCGGCACGTCGCTGTGGGAGCTGTACGAACTCTCGATCGCCGCCGCCGTCTTCGGTGTCCCCCACCCCGACCTCGCCGACCCCTGGTACGAGCTTCGGCTGTGCGGCGACTCGGGTGGCACGGGAGTCTTCTCCGTCCGCACCGACCACGGTCTCGACGGCCTCGTGGGCGCGGACACCGTCATCGTGCCGTCCGTGCCCGAAGCGGTCGTGGACGACGGCGAGGAGGTGCCGGCCGAACTGGTCGAGGCGCTGCGCTCGGCCGCCGCCTCCGGCGCCCGGATGGTCTCCCTGTGCACCGGCGCGTTCGCGCTCGCCGCCGCCGGACTTCTCGACGGCCGCCGTGCCACCGCCCATTGGCAGCACACCGCGCAACTGGCCGCCCGCCACCCCGAGGTGATCGTCGACGACTCGGTCCTCTACACCGACGAGGGTTCCGTCCTCACCAGCGCCGGGGCCACGGCCGCGCTCGACCTCTGTCTGCACCTGGTACGCACGGACCTCGGCGCGACCGTCGCCGGGCAGCTCGCCCGCAGGCTCGTCGTCCCGGCCCACCGCACGGGCGGACAGGCCCAGTTCATCGAGGCGCCGCTTCCGCCGAGCGACGCCGACAGCCTGGGACCCGTACTCCAGTGGGCGACCGAGCACCTGGCCGAGCCACTGACCGTGGACGGGCTGGCACGGCGCGCCCGGATGTCACCGCGCACCTTCCACCGCCGGGTGCAGGAGGCGTACGGGACCACCCCGTTGCAGTGGCTGCTCCAGCAGCGGGTGGCGCGCGCCCAGACGCTCCTGGAATCGACCGATCTGCCGGTGGAACAGATCGGCGACCACAGCGGGCTCGGTACGGCGGCGAACCTGCGCCGCCACTTCACCCGTACCGTCGGGGTGTCCCCGTCGGACTACCGACGGGCGTTCAGGCCTTCGGGGCCACCTTCGAGAGACCGTTGATGATGCGGTCCATCGCGTCGCCGCCCGTCGGGTCGGTCAGGTTCGCCAGCATCTTCAGCGTGAACTTCATCAGGACCGGGTGCGTCAGGCCGCGCTGGGTCGCGATCTTCATGATCTTCGGGTTGCCGATGATCTTCACGAAGGCGCGGCCGAGCGTGTAGTACCCGCCGTAGGTGTCCTTGAGGATCTTCGGGTAGTTGTGCAGGGCCAGTTCGCGCTGGGCCGGGGTCGCGCGGGCGTGCGCCTGGACGATGACGTCGGCCGCGATCTGGCCCGACTCCATGGCGTACGCGATGCCCTCGCCGTTGAACGGGTTGACCAGGCCGCCGGCGTCACCGACGAGCAGCAGCCCCTTGGTGTAGTGCGGCTGGCGGTTGAAGGCCATGGGCAGCGCGGCCCCGCGGATCGGGGTCGTCATGTTGTCCGGGGTGTAGCCCCAGTCCTCCGGCATCGAGGCGCACCAGGCCTTGAGGACCTCGCGCCAGTCCAGCTCCTTGAAGGCGGAGGAGGAGTTGAGGATGCCGAGGCCGACGTTGGAGGTGCCGTCACCCATGCCGAAGATCCAGCCGTAGCCCGGCAGGAGACGGTCCTGCGGGCCGCGGCGGTCCCACAGCTCCAGCCAGGACTCCAGGTAGTCGTCGTCATGGCGGGGGCTCGTGAAGTACGTCCGTACGGCCACGCCCATCGGACGGTCCTCGCGCCGGTGCAGGCCCATGGCGAGGGAGATCCGGCTCGAGTTGCCGTCGGCGGCGACGACGAGCGGCGCGTGGAAGGTGACCTCGCGCTTCTCCTCGCCGAGCTTGGCGTGCACGCCGGTGATCCGGCCGGTGCGGTCGTCGATGATCGGGGCGCCGACGTTGCAGCGCTCGTACAGCCGCGCGCCGGCCTTCTGCGCCTGGCGGGCGAGCTGCTCGTCGAAGTCGTCGCGCTTACGGACGAGTCCGTAGTCGGGGTACGAGGCGAGGTCCGGCCAGTCCAGCTGGAGGCGGACGCCGCCGCCGATGATGCGCAGGCCCTTGTTGCGCAGCCAGCCGGCCTCCTCGGAGATGTCGATCCCCATGGAGACGAGCTGCTTGGTGGCGCGGGGCGTGAGCCCGTCGCCGCAGACCTTCTCGCGGGGGAACGCGGTCTTCTCCAGGAGCAGGACGTCGAGTCCGGCCTTGGCCAGGTAGTAGGCCGTCGTGGATCCGGCCGGGCCCGCCCCGACGACGATCACGTCTGCGCTGTGCTCGGAGAGGGGCTCGGTCACGGCGGGGTCTCCCGAAGACTCGACGGTAGTGCGTACCGGGGCAGTCTATGGGGGCGGCCCGCGGCCCGTTCGGAGGGCCACCTCGGGAGACCACGGCCGCGCGGATTTCGCCGATGGATTCGATCGGTGACGGCGGGATCGCGTCCCTGACCGTCACCGGCGCGCGGCGTGACGCGTCACCTCGTCAGGGGGTCTTGAAGCCCCGGTGCAGGGCGACGATGCCGCCCGACAGGTTCCGCCAGGCCACCTTCGACCAGCCGGCCTTCTGGAGCAGGCCGGCGAGCGACGCCTGGTCGGGCCAGGACCTGATGGACTCGGCCAGGTAGACGTACGCGTCCGGGTTGGAGGAGATCGCGCGGGCCACCGGCGGCAGGGCGCGCATCAGGTACTCCTCGTACACGGTGCGGAACGGCGCCCAGGTCGCGTGCGAGAACTCGCAGATCACGACGCGTCCGCCGGGCTTCGTCACCCGGTACAGCTCGCGCAGCGCCGCCTCGGTGTCCTGGATGTTGCGCAGGCCGAAGGAGATCGTCACGGCGTCGAAGACGTCGTCTCGGAAGGGGAGATTCATCCCGTCGCCGGCCGTGAACGGCATCCACGGGTGCCGCTTCTTGCCGACCTGGAGCATCCCGAGGGAGAAGTCGCACGGCACGACGTACGCCCCCGCGCGGGCGAACGGCTGCGAGGAGGTCGCCGTCCCGGCCGCCAGGTCCAGGATCCGCTGCGCCGGGCGGGCGTCGACGGCCTTGGCGACCTCCTTGCGCCAGCGCCGGTCCTGACCGAGCGAGAGCACGTCGTTGGTGAGGTCGTAGTTCGCCGCCACGTCGTCGAACATCGAGGCGACTTCGTGCGGCTGCTTGTCCAGGGAGGCTCGGGTCACCCGTCCATTGTGGCAGCCCGTGCTCCCCGTACCTCGGGAGCCCTCCGGCCCCGCCGCGATCCGCCACGATCCGCCGCCGCGATCCGACCCGGATCGGACCCGGATCCGACCCGGATCCACCGGGGGACCGGCGGGCTCGCCCCCGCTCCCGCGGCCGAGCACACCGACCTCCGGGTCACTCTCCTCGCCGCGCTCGCCCACGTGCCGCCGCGTGGGGCCCGGGCCCCACGACGCCCGGGCCCCGCAGGGCGGCGGGCCGCCTAGCGGCCGCGGTGGACCAGGCGGCCGTCGATGACGGTCGCCACGCAGGTGGAAGCACCGAGGCGGACGAGGGCGGCGCGGTCCGGGACGTCGAAGACGGCAAAGCGGGCGGGGCCGCCCGGCGCCAGGGGCGGCAGCAGCACGAGCGGTACCGGTGAGAAGGACGGCGGCCCCGGCAGCACCTCTGGCCGGCGGCCGACGGCGAGTCCGGCCCGGCGCACCGCGTCCACGGCTGCCCGGCCGCGCAGTTCACCCGCGACGGCGACCGTCCCGTGCGCCAGCATCCGCTGCACGCCGCGCCGCGCCGAGGCGCCCCGGCGCGCGGGGTCGGCGCGGAAGAGCGCCTGTGCCCGGGGGCCGGTGATCGGCTCGGTGCCCAACTCCTCGGCCTCCCGCGGGTCAGGGACGTAGGCGCCTTCGAGCAGCTCGGGCGCGTACGGGTTGAGCAGCCCGGGCGTGAGGATGCCGGGCCACCGCCGCACCCTGGCCTCCGGCCGCACGGCGGCCAGGTCGTCGTACGGGCCGACGGCGGCGAGGCGCGCACCGTCGACCAGGACGGCGGTCTCGGGCGACGCCTCGGCGACGTGGATCGTCAGCACGGACGCGTCAGTTGGCGTTCAGGAGCTTCAGCTCCGGGTGCGCCGTGCCGCCCTCGATCGCCGTGGAGGAGATGTGCGAGGCGACCCGCTCGTCGACCGGGTCGTTCGCCGGGTCGTCGTGGACGACGAGGTGCTCGTACGTCGTGGAGCGCTGCGCCGGCACCCGGTCCGCCGTACGGATCATGTCGATCATCTCGCGCAGGTTGGAGCGGTGCTTGGCGCCCGCCGAGGAGACGACGTTCTCCTCCAGCATGATCGAGCCCAGGTCGTCCGCGCCGTAGTGCAGCGTCAGCTGGCCGATCTCCTTGCCCGTGGTCAGCCACGAGCCCTGGATGTGGGCGATGTTGTCCATGAAGAGCCGGGAGATCGCGATCATCCGCAGGTACTCGAAGAGCGTGGCCTGCGTCCGGCCCTTCAGGTGGTTGTTCTCGGGCTGGTACGTGTACGGGATGAAGGCCCGGAAGCCGCCCGTCCGGTCCTGCACGTCACGGATCATCCGCAGGTGCTCGATGCGCTCGGCGTTCGTCTCGCCCGTGCCCATCAGCATCGTGGACGTCGACTCCACGCCCAGCCCGTGCGCGATCTCCATGATCTCCAGCCACCGCTCACCGCTCTCCTTGAGCGGGGCGATCGCCTTGCGCGGGCGCTCCGGCAGCAGTTCGGCGCCGGCGCCCGCGAAGGAGTCGAGACCGGCCTTGTGGATGCGGGTGATCGCCTCCTCGACGGAGACGCCGGAGATACGGGCCATGTGCTCGACCTCGGACGCGCCGAGGGAGTGGATGACCAGCTGCGGGAAGTCCTTCTTGATGGCCGCGAAGTGCTTCTCGTAGTACTCGACGCCGAAGTCCGGGTGGTGGCCGCCCTGGAACATGATCTGGGTGCCGCCGAGCTCGACGGTCTCCGCGCAGCGGCGCAGGATGTCGTCGAGGTCGCGGGTCCAGCCCTTGGCGGTGTCCTTCGGCGGAGCGTAGAAGGCGCAGAACTTGCACGCCGTCACACAGACGTTCGTGTAGTTGATGTTCCGCTCGATGATGTACGTCGCGATGTGCTCCGTACCGGCGTAGCGGCGGCGGCGCACGGCGTCGGCGGCCGCGCCCAGCGCGTGCAGCGGCGCCGAACGGTAGAGGTCGAGCGCCTCCTCGGGGGTGATCCTGCCACCCTCTGCGGCGCGGTCGAGGACGGACTGAAGGTCGGCCTTCTCGGTCACCGGCTGAGTCCCTTTCGGAGGGTGGAATCGAAGGACTGAACCAGCCTACGCCAGCGCTTCTCAGGACTTCCGCAGGGTGCCGCTCGGGCGGCCCGCGGCCTCCTCGTGGGAGCGGTAGGCGAGGGTCCCGTCGGCGGCCAGGGTGAGGGTGAAGGAGGACTCGCCGGTGGTGCACAGGCCCGCGGTGCCGGGGCGGTCGGGGTCGGTGCGGTCCGCGACACGGAGCTCGGTGGCCGTGGCGGCGGTGAGCCTGCCGATGCCGTGGCACTGGACGGTGGTGCCGAGGAGGCTGATGGTGTGGGTCGTGCGGACGACGTCCTCGCCGGTGCCGCCCTTGGTGACGACGGCGGTGAGGGCGCCGTGCGGGGAGCCGTTGCGCTCGGTGGTGGGTCCGGTCCAGGTGCCGAGGAACGCGGCGGGGACCGAGCCGGCGGCCGGGGTGGGCGCGGTGGTGGGCGTCGGCCCGGTGGTGGGGGTCTTGTCCGTGGGCTCCGTGCCGGCCGGGGGGCTCTCGGAGTCGGGACTCGCGGTGCCGGGACTCGCGGTGCTCCCGCCGGTCCTGCCGGCGTCGGCGCCGCGCCGCCCGCCGGGCATCAGGTCGAAGAGGTACCCCGCCCCCAGGGTCACGGCGGCGAGCGCACCGGCGACGGCCAGCGCGACCGTGCAGCTGACGCGTCGGCCCGCGGCGAGCGAGAGCGTGGCCTGCCGTCTCCGGGGGGCTTCACCGCCCGGGGCCGTGAAGTCCTGGCCCCCGACCGGAGTGATCGGCCCGTGCGGTGACGTCGAGGAGATCGGGGTGCCCAGGGCGGCCGGCGCGAACGGCGGTCCGAAGACGCCCGGCTCCGGCGCCGACAGGCCGGGCCGGCCGTCCGCGCCGTCGGGCGCCAGCACCGCCGGAGGGCCGAAGACACCCGACGGCGGGCCGGTCGTGGGCCCCTCGGGAGCGGGCTCCCACACCGAAGGGGCCGTGAAGGGCACGGGGCCCGAGGCGTTCGGATCGGCCCCGATCCCTCCCGTACCGGCGTCGAGTTCCAGGAGCTGTACGGCCGTTCGGCTGATCTGCTCCACCAGCGGGGTGGGCAGCCAGCCCACCGACACCAGGGCCGCCGCACCCGCCGGGGCCAGCGCGGCCGCGAGCGCGGACGGGGCCGGGCGGGTGGCGGGGTCCTTCGCGAGGCAGGACGCCACCAGCTCGCGCAACTCCCCCTCCAGCGCGCCCAGCTCGGGCTCCTCGTGGACCACCTTGTAGAGCAGGGCGGCCGAGGTGTCGCCGGGGAAGGGCGGGGCGCCGGTCGCCGCGTACGCCAGGACCGCGCCGAGCGAGAAGACGTCCGACGCGCCGGTCGCGCCCCGTCCGACGATCTGCTCGGGCGCCATGTAGCCGGGTGAGCCGATCGAGACCCCGCTCGCGGTGAGCGACGCCGTGCCGTCCGTGGCCCGCGCGATGCCGAAGTCGATGAGCCGGGGGCCCTCCAGGGTGGCCAGCACGTTGGAGGGCTTCACGTCGCGGTGGACGAGGCCCAGCGCGTGCACCCCCGCCAGCGCCTCGGCGAGGCCGGCGCCCAGCGTCCGTACCGTGTGCTCGGGCAGCGGGCCGACCGTCTCCACGGCCCGGGCGAGCGTCGGCCCGGCGACGTACCCGGTCGCGACCCACGGGACGGGCGCCTCGGGGTCCGCGTCCAGGACGGGCGCGGTCCACCGGCCACCGACCCGGCGCGCGGCCTCCACCTCGCGCCGGAACCGCGCCCGGAACTGCTCGTCCTGGGCGAAGTGCGGGTGCACGATCTTGACGGCGACGGTCCTGCCGCCCGCGTTGCGGGCCAGATAGACGCGGCCCATCCCGCCGGAACCGAGGCGGCCGAGGAGCCGGTAGGCGCCGATGATCCTCGGCTCCCCTGCGTCGAGCGGCTGCATCTCTCCCCCTA
This sequence comes from Streptomyces sp. NPDC012508, assembly GCF_042902595.1. Classification (NCBI taxonomy): domain Bacteria; kingdom Bacillati; phylum Actinomycetota; class Actinomycetes; order Kitasatosporales; family Streptomycetaceae; genus Streptomyces; species Streptomyces sp. NPDC012508. The sequence continues at coordinate 97,505 of NZ_JBIBEO010000003.1, read as the reverse complement.
GGTGGACCGAAGCGTGGACCGGGCCGGGTCATGGCCGGCTGTTCACCGGACCCGTAGGTGATGCGCCGGACCCCGTAGGCCGACTGTGTCACCGAACCGTGGGCCGGATCACCACGATTCGGAACCGTACCCAGCCAACCGATCGCCCACCACGTCCCTCCTTCCTTCCGTAATCACCCGCCGTGTCCGAAACACCCGGAGTCGCCCCATGCCCCGCCTCCCCAGGTTCCTCGCCGCCGCCCTCGCCCTCGGCACGGCCGCCGCACTGGTGACCGGCTGCTCGCAGGAGGGCGCGCCGGTCACGTTCGACACCCCGAAGTCGACGTCGAGCGCGCGGGGCGGCAACGCGAAGGGCAGCGCCAGGAACGGTGACGGGCGGGGCCCCGAAACGGTCCTGCCCACCGGCCCCAAGGCGGCTTTCACCACGGCCAACACGCTGGAGGACGGCACCAGGATCGGCGTCACCACGCTCGCGGGCGCGAAGTCCGGTTTCACGGGCAAGGTGTGGGTGTGGGCACCGAAGCAGTATTTCGACCCGAAGTACGCCGACAGCGGCTTTCCGGTCCTCGTGGCGCTGCCGGGCGGAAACGGTTATCCGATGAATTACTGGATGGGCACGGACCTCAAACTCCAGTCGAGCATCAGCGCGTGGTCGCAGGAGGGAAAGAGCCTGCCGTTCATTGTCGTGATGCCTGTCCTCAACCCCGACGGCACGTTCTACTACGACGGCAGCGATATACCCGGGCAGCCGAAAATGGGCACCTGGCTCGCCGAGGACGTGCCGGATTTCGTCCGGGCGAATTTCCGTACCTTCGCGTCCCGAGACGGCTGGGCTTTCATGGGCTCGTCCTCGGGCGGCTTCGCCGGGCTCAAGGCCGTACTGCAACGGCCGGACCGCTTCAAGGCGGTGATCGCCTCGGGCCCCGACACCGTCCCGGACTCCCCGCTGTGGGCGGGGCACGAGGCCGAGCGGCAGGCGAACAACCCGGAGAGGCTGGCGAAGGCGCTCGGCGCGAAGCCGGACACCGAGAAGAACCGGGTGTACCTCGCGTTCCAGATCGGGACCGAGGAGTCCGGCATGGGCCGCCTGAAATCCTTCATGAGGAGCTACACCAAGGGCCCGGTGAAGACCCGCCTGGAGGTCATCCAGGGTGGCGGGCACAACGCGAAGAGCTATGTGCGGGGCATGGGGGACGGTTCGATCGCGTGGATCAGCCGGCAGATGCAGGGCCCGGTCCCGTCCCCCTGACCCGTCACCGCCGCAGGGCGCCGAGCAGCTCGACCCGTACGTCCGCCGGGAAGCCGGTCGTCGGACCGGTCCTGCGGGCGAACTCACGCACCCCCGCCAACTGCTCGGGACCGAACCGGAAGTCCAGGGTCCGGAAGTACCGCTCCAGGAGCTCGGCGTCGAAGGACTCCCAGCGGGCGGCCTGCTCGGCGACCTTCGTGACCTCCACCAGCGACAGGTCCCGCGAGGCCAGGAACGCCTCGTGGACCTCGCGCACGGTCTCCGGCTCGCGGGCGAGGAAGTCCTTGCGCGCCGCCCACACCGCGAAGACGAACGGCAGGCCCGTCCACTCCTTCCACATCAGCCCCAGGTCATGGACCTGGAGCCCGAGCCGGGGGGCGTCGTGCAGGGAGGCCCGCAGCGCGGCGTCGCCGATGAGGACGGCCGCGTCCGCCTCCTGCATCATCAGACCGAGGTCGGGCGGGCACGTGTAGTAGTCGGGCCGTACGCCGAACTGCTCGGCGAGCAGCAGCTGCGCGAGCCGTACGGAGGTACGGGAGGTGGAGCCGAGCGCCACCCGCGCACCGTCGAGCCGCTCCAGGGGGCGCTGGGAGACGATCACGCAGGACATGACGGGGCCGTCGCAGCCCACGGCGATGTCCGGCAGGGCGACAAGATCGTCCGCGTTGCGGAGGTACTCGACGAGGGTGATGGGGCCGATATCGAGCCCGCCACCCACCAGCCGCTCGCTGAGCTTCTCCGGGGTGTCCTTGGTCAGCTCCAGATCGAGCAGCGTTCCCGTGCGGGCCAGGCCCCAGTAGAGGGGCAGACAGTTCAGGAACTGGATGTGTCCGACGCGGGGCCGGCTGCGCTGGTGGTCATCGGTTGCATTGTCCACATCGCGAGGCTAGACCCGTCTCGCACGGTGGACATCGCCGGGTCCGCGCGTGGCGCTGACGTCAGCACATCAGAGGCCCGTCAAACGTGTGGGTGACGTGATCTTTCCCTCTAGTGCCACGCACACCCTGCGTGCTACGCTCATCGCAAGTTGCAGTTTGGTTTCCCTTGCAGTACAGAGCCTGCGGAGCATGTGACCCGCAGGCTTTTGTAGTTTTCAGACTTGTTTGCAGGTTCTGGAGCAGGGCAACCCTTTGGCCCAAGGAGGGCTTATGGCTACCGGAACCGTCAAGTGGTTCAACGCTGAAAAGGGCTTCGGCTTCATCGCCCAGGACGGCGGCGGCCCGGATGTCTTCGTCCACTACTCCGCGATCAACGCGTCCGGGTTCCGCTCCCTCGAGGAGAACCAGGTCGTGAACTTCGACGTCACCCAGGGCCCGAAGGGCCCGCAGGCGGAGAACGTCACCCCGGCCTAAGTTGCCCGGGTCGGCGATCGCGCACGGCTAGAGAAGTACCCAAGGAGCCCCGCTCCGTGCCTTCGGGCACGAGCGGGGCTCCTGCCTTTCGGTCCGGCCACCTTTTAGTCTGAACGTATGACCGAACGCAAACCGCCCGGGGTCAGCTTCGAGTCGTTCGTGGACAAGCAGATCCGCGAGGCGACGGAGCGCGGTGAGTTCCGGAGCCTGCCGGGCTTCGGCAAGCCGCTCGACGACGACAACGCCCCGTACGACGCACTGTGGTGGATCAAGAGCAAGATGCACCGCGAGGGCGCGGCCGTCCTCCCGCCCTCGCTGGCGCTGCGCAAGGAGGCCGAGGACGCGAGGGAGGCGGTCGACCGGGCCGTCTCGGAGTCGCAGGTGCGCCGGATCCTCGGCGAGATCAACACCAAGATCGCCGCAGCGCTCCTCCGCCCACCGGCGGGCCCACCGCTCAACCTGAAGCCGTACGACGTGGACACGGTGCTGACGGAGTGGCGGGCGACGCGGGCGGCTCGCGACGAGCGGGGCGGGCAGGATCGGCGGGACGGGACGGGCGACGGGCGGGCGTAGGCCGGCGGGTCCACGGGTCTCGGCTTCGGTGGCCGGCCACCGGCCACCGGCCACCGGCCACCGGCCGGGTGAACTCCCCCGGGTCTCGGCCTTCGCAGCCCACCACCGACCAGGTGAACTCCCCCGGCTCCCCGCCGCCACCCCGGCCTTTCTGACCTCCCCCGCGCCTTCTCGATGGCCCACTGGGTGAAACACCGAGCGAGGAGTTGAGGGACATGAGGAGCGCCGACCTGTTGCTGGACGCGTTCGGGCGCGTCCAGGAGGCCGTGCACGGGGCCGTCGAAGGGCTGCCGGAGGACGAGCTGGCGCAACGGATCGACGAGGAGGCGAACTCGATCGCCTGGCTCGTCTGGCATCTGACCCGTATCCAGGACGACCACGTCGCGGGCGTGTTCGGCACGGAGCAGGTCTGGACGGAGGGTGGCTGGAAGGACCGCTTCGGCTTGCCCTTCTCCGCCCGCGCCACCGGTTACGGCCACTCCAGCAGCCAGGTCGCCAAGGTCAGGGCCTCCGCGGAGCTGCTGCTCGGCTACTACGACGCCGTGCACGAACGGTCCTTGCAGCACCTCGGGAACGTGACCGACGCGGACCTCGACCGCGTCGTCGACGAGGCCTGGGACCCACCGGTCACGCTGGGCGTGCGCCTGGTGAGCGTGGTCGCGGAGGGCAACCAGCATGCGGGGCAGGCGGCGTTCGTACGGGGTGTGGTGGAGCGACGCGAAAGATCGTGACGGGTGGCGGCCGGGCTTGCTATTGTCCGGCGATCACTTCACGTGGGGCGATGATCCGGATGGGGGGAATCCTCCGGCCGCCTCCGTGACTCTGCGACCGCCCACGCGCCGACACCAGCGCGTGCGCGGTCGCCTCAGGGGAGGCCCGTCCATGCAGCACACTCATGTCCCGCGCCGCCGGAAGCTCGCGCTGTCGGTCGGGGTCGCACTCGCCATGACCCTGGGCGGCACCCTCGCCGTGCCCGCCCCGGCGCTCGCCGTCACCGCCGCCGACGCGGCGGAGCAGAACGCCGTCGTCCCGTTCCCGAAGGACGCCGACCTCATGAGCGCGGGCAGGACCGGCTTCCTCACCTGGGCGAGGGACGGCCACCCCCTTCCTGCCCGGTGGACGCGGTACGTGGACGGGTCGACGACCGACGTCACGTCGTCCTTCACTTTCGGCTCGCGCGACTCCGACGTGGTGGTCCGGCAGAGCGGCTCCTTCGTCACCCTCCAGGACATGGCGACGGACACGCAGGTCCTCTCCGTCAACCTGGACGGGCTCGGCGGCCGCGCCCAGTTCGCCGGGGCCGTCCGCTCGACGCTCTTCGTCAGCTCGCAGGACCCGGCGACCGGCCGCACGGCGCTCCGCCTCGTCGACAAGGCCGACGGCGCCGTTGCCCAGCGCACGGTGACCGGACTGCCGGCGAACACCTCCTCGGTCTTCGCCGTGGCCGCCGCGGGCGGAAACGCGCTGCTGTCGGTCCGTACGGGAACGACCGACGCGTCTCACTGGGCCCTGGTCGACCTCGCCACCGCGACCGTCACCGAGACCCGCGAGATGATCCGCGTCAACGGGACGCCCGCCCTCTCCTCCACCCACATCGCGTGGGTCGAGCAGACCGACGTCCAGATGAAGACGCTCGTCGTCCTCGACCGCGCGACCCGGGCCGTCCAGCGCATCCCGCTGGGCGCGTCGGGCGACCTCACGATCGGACTCGTCGGCAACTCGGTCGTCTACGCGCAGCGCGACGGCCTCCTGGAGCACAACCCCAGCCCGATGTACGCGCTCACCGCGCGCGACCTGACGACGAAGACCACCCGCAAGCTCCTCGACACCGTGAAGACCCTCCTCCCCGGCCCGGACGGCGCGCTGACCGTCCAGGGCGGCACGCTGGCGGGCGGCGAAGGGCTGTACCGGATCTCCGCCGGGGCCGACGGCGCGCCCGTCGTCACTCAGGTCGCCACGAGCGGTGAGTCCACGAAGGTGACGCTGCTGGGCCACAGCATCCCCGCGACGATCGACCTGAGCCGCAACGGCGGCCGGGCGCGGCTGGAGTGGCGGCTCTCGCGCATCAACGTGTCCATGACCGTCACCCTGCGCAACACCCGCACCGGCGAGACACGGACGGACGACGTCCACCCTCTCTCCGTCAGCTACGAGGACCCGCACCGCGCCTCCTACGACTGGGCGGGCGACGTGGCCTGGAACGGCACGCCCGACCTCTGGAGCGGGGCCACCGCGGGCCCGTACACCTGGCAGATCGACGCCAAGCCGCTCAACGGCATCGGCCCGAACCTGCGCGCCTCGGGCACGTTCACCGTCACCCGCACGCCCGCGCCGCACGACTACGACAGCGACGGCTCCCCCGACGTGCTCACGCGGGACACGTCGGGCCGGCTGTGGCGGGGCGACACGTTCTACCGTTCCGAGCTCGGCCAGCTCGACCAGAACCCCGGCGAACTCGTCGGCAGCGGCTGGCAGATCTACGACCGGATCGAGGCCACCGGGAACCTCGGAGGGGCGGCCACGGGCGACCTGGTCGCCCGTGACGGCAGCGGTGTGCTGTGGCTGTACCTCGGCAAGGGCGACGGCACGTTCACGTCCCGTACGAAGATCGGCTCCGGCTGGAACACATACACCCAGCTCACCGGCGGCAGCGACCTGACGGGCGACGGACGCCCCGACCTCGTCGCCACCGACAGGGCCGGTGACCTCTACCTCTACACGGCCACCGGGAACTACAAGGCCCCCTTCTCCGCACGGAAGAAGATCGGCCACGGCTGGGGCATCTACAACGACCTCACCGCCACCGGCAACATCGCCGGAGGCCCCGCCGGGGACCTCGTCGCCCGCGACAGGGCCGGCGTGCTCTGGCTCTACCTCGGCAAGGGCGACGGCACCTTCGCCGCCCGCACGAGGATCGGCGCCGGCTGGAACGCGTACACCCACCTCGTCGGCGTCGGCGACGCGAACCGCGACGGCCGCCCCGACCTGTACGCGGTGAACACGGTCGAGCCCCACACCCCGGTCCTCTACAAGGGCACGGGCGACGGGCACGCGCCGTTCCGCTCGCGCGAGCAGGTCGGCGCGTACTCCCACGGCACCGACCCCCGGTACAACCACTTCGCCTGATCGCCGCCGCGCGTCAGGCGCTCGCACAACCCTTCGTATCGATCACGAGTCCGACCGGGCGCCCAACCCCTGGCGCATGGTCGCTTGAGAGGAACCTGCCTTGATCCACGCTCGTCGCGCCCGTCGTCGCCTCGTCGTCGCCGTCGTCAGCGTGCTCGCCGTCACCGCAGGCGGCGGCGCGCTCGCCGGACCGGCGAGCGCCGCCCCGGCCGCCGAAGGCACGACGCGGGCGGGCGCAGCCGCCGCACAGGACGTCATCGCGTTCCCGCCCGGCGACCTGATCTTCGGGGCCACCGCGTCGGGCTTCCTGACCCGCGGCGCGTCGTCGTTCGACCGGCGCTGGGTACCGGCGGACGGTTCCGCTCCGAAGGATCTGTCGTCGAACTTCCCTCTCCAGGGCACCGGTTCCGGGAACCTCGTGGGCATGCGCGTGGGCGACGACGCCAAGCTCGTGGACGTCTCCGACGGCCGGCAGCTGACGAGCGTCTTCCTCGGCCCGAGAGAGGTCCTCCGGGAGTACGTGGGCGCCGCGGGGCAGGCCCTCTTCACCACCTCCGACGACGGGACCGGAGAGAGGGACCTCTTCATCCACTCGGGCAGTGGAGAAGATCCGGTCGCCGGCCTCCCCACGGGTGCCACCGGCATGTACGTCAAGGCGGGCACGGCCGACCACGGCCTGCTGACCTACTCCACCGGTACGGGGACACAGACCAAGCGGTTCCTGGGCCTCGTCGACCTCGCCACCGGCGCGGTGACCGAGACGTACGCCCTCCCCGCCCCCGCCGCGAGCGGGGACATCGCCGTCTCGAAGACGCACGTCGCCTGGATCGAGACCGCCGCCGCCTTCCGGGCGACGGCGGTCGTCGTCAACCGCTCCACCGGCCTGAAGCAGGCGTTCCCGCTCGGCGACCAGTGGGCGAGCCAGGTCGAGGTCGGCCTGGTCGGCGACTGGGTGACGTACGGAGAGCGCGGCGCGCTCGCGAACGGCGCTCCGGGCGCTCTGAACGCCCTGACCGCCCGGAACCTGACCGACGGAAAGACCACCCGTAAGCTCCTCGACCACCTGACCTCGGCCGCCGCCGCCCCCGACGGCACCCAGGTCGTGCGCGGCGGCACGATCGCCCAGGGCGAGGGCCTCTACCGGGTCACGCCCGGCGCCGACGGCGTCCCGGCCGCCACCCTCGTGGCGAGCACCGGCGAACCGACCAAGCTCACGCTCGTCGACCACAACGTCCCGAGCACGATCAACCTCGACGCCAACGGCGGCCGGGTTCCGCTCGAATGGCGCCTGTCCCGGGGCCAGGCGGAGGTGACGGTCACGCTGCGCCACACCCGGACCGGGAAGACGACCGTCGCGTACCTCTACGACCAGCCGGACAGTCCGGCGTACGGGTTCGAATGGGCAGGCGATCTCGACTGGGCCCGCAGCGCCTACAACGGCGACTACACCTGGACGCTGAGCGCCAAGCCGCTCAACGGCATCGGGCCGGACCTCACCTCCTCCGGCACCTTCAAGGTGGTCCGGAAGCCCGCGCCGCACGACTACGACGACAACGGCTCGCCGGACGTCCTCCTGCGCGACTCGTCCGGCCGGCTGGTCCGTGTCGACTCCTACTACTCCCCGTACGCCAACTCCGGTCAGCTGGTGGAGGCGCAGAGGAAGGCCGTCGGCTCGGGCTGGAACATCTACGACCAGATCGAGGCCGTGGGCGACATCGGTGGCGCGTCCGCCGGTGACATCGTCACCCGCGACAGGGCCGGAGTGCTCTGGCTCTACCTCGGGAAGGGCGACGGCGCCTTCGCCGGCCGCACGAAGATCGGCGCCGGCTGGGGCGTCTACAACAAGATCACCGGTGGCAGCGACCTCAACGGCGACGGCCGCCCCGACCTCCTCGCCACCGACACGAGCGGCGGGCTCTACCTCTACAAGGGCACCGGCAACTGGAGGACCCCCTTCTCCGCCCGTGTGAAGGTCGGCGCCGGCTGGGGCATCTACAACCAGCTCACCGCCGTCGGCAACATCGCCGGGACCGCCGCGGGCGACCTCGTCGCCCGCGACAAGGCCGGAGTGCTCTGGCTCTACCAGGGCCGGGGCAACGGCACGTTCGCCACCCGGACGAGGATCGGCGCCGGCTGGAACGCGTACACCCACCTCGTCGGCGTCGGCGACGCGAACCGCGACGGCCGCCCCGACCTGTTCGCGTACACCCCCGGCGACAGCTACAGCATCGGCACCGGATACCTGTACAAGGGCACGGGCAGCGCGAGTGCCCCCTTCCGGGGGCGGGAGCTCACGGGCGTGGACGGCGGAGCCACGGGCAGCCCCGCACTCGCCTGAGGGCCATGAAGGATCTCGCAGGCACATACAACCTTCTGATCTGATCATCAGTCTGACCGGGCGCGTCACCCCTGGTGCGCCCGGTCGCTTGAGAGGAACCCGTTTTGATACACGCTCGTCCCGCTCGCCGTCGGCTCGTCGTCTCCGTCGTCACCGTGCTCGCCGTCACCGCCGGCGGGGGCGCTCTCGCCGGACCGGCGGTCGCCGCGCCGGTCGTCGAGGCCGCCCACGCCTCGGCGGCGGCCGACGTAGCGCCGTTCCCGGTCAAGAGCACCCTCTTCGGTGCGACCGCCACGGGCTTCCTGGCCTCGGTCGAGGGCCCGCCGATGGACGAGTCCGGCCCCTCCTACACGGCTCACTGGGTCCCGGCGGACGGTTCCGCCGCGAAGGAGATCGGCTTTGGTTACTCGAGCACCGGCTCGGGGAACCTCGTGGCCTCGCACGGGACCACCGGAGCCACGCTCACCGACATCGCGACGGGCGCCAAGTTCAGGTCGATCTCCTTCGGGACCGGCCACACGTACGCGGGCGCCGCCGGCAAGGCCCTCTTCACCACCGTGCTCAACGACAACGGTGACCGGCTCATCCACATGTACAGCGCGACCAGCGCGTGGACGGGCAAGATGACCACCGGCCTCCCGGGCGACGCCACAGGCGTCACCGTCAAGCCCGGCACGGCGACCCACGCCCTCGTGACCTACGCCACCGTTTCGGGCACGGACGTCCAGAAGTACGTCGGCCTGCTCGACCTGACCGCCAACGCGATCACGGAGTCGTACGCGGTTCCCCCGGCCTCCGACACCGGCAAGAGCAACTTCGCCGTCTCCGCCACGCACCTCGCGTGGGCCGAGTACGAAGCGGACGGCGCCGTCACCGTCATGGTCGTCGACCGTGCCACCAAGGACGTCCAGGAGTTCGCGGTCGGCTCGGCCTGGCGCAAGGACATCGAGGTCGGCCTGGTCGGCGACTGGGTCACGTACGGCACCCGCAGCGGCCTCTCGGCCGACATCGAGCCCGAGCCGCTGGCCGCCCTGACCGCGCGCAGCCTGAAGGACGGGACCACCACCCGCAAGCTCCTCGACCACACCCTCACCGCCGCTGTCGCTCCCGACGGCACTCAGATGGTGCGCGGCGGCACGGTCGAACAGGGCGAGGGCGTCTACCGGATCGCCGCGGGCGTCGACGGCACCCCGGCCGCCACGCTCGTCGCGAGCAGCGGCGAGTCCACCAAGGTCGCCCTGCTCGGCAGCAAGGTCCCGAGCACGATCGACCTCGACGCCAACGGCGGCAGGACGCCAATTGAGTTCACCCTCTCCCGGTACAACGTGCGGGGCACGGTGACCCTGCGGCACGCGGCGACCGGCAAGGTGTACGTCACGGGCTTCGTCCAGCCCGAGAACGGCGTCGTGCGCTTCGACTGGACGGCCGACCTCGACAACGACGTCTACGGCGCCGAGGGCGCGCTCCCCGGCGCGTACACCTGGGAGATCAGCGCCGAGCCGATGAACGGCCTCGGGCAGACGCTGAAGGAGACGGGCTCCTTCACGGCCACGCGCAAGGCCGCCCCGCACGACTTCGACGACAACGGCTCCCCCGACGTGCTCGTGCGCGACACCGCGGGCAAGCTCTGGCGTACCGACACCCACTACGACGACACCAACAAGCAGCTGCGCCCGGCGGAGCAGACGCTCGTCGGCTCCGGCTGGAACATGTTCAACCAGATCGAGGCCGCGGGGAACATCGCCGGCAGCCCGGCCGGTGACCTGGTCGCCCGTGACACCACCGGCGTCCTCTACCACTACCTCGGCAAGGGTGACGGCACCTTCGCGAGCCGGGTGAAGATCGGCCCCGGCTGGCAGATCTACAACAAGATCGCCGCGGGCTCCGACCTCAACGGCGACGGGAAGGCCGACCTCCTCGCCACCGACACCGCCGGTGGGCTCTACCTCTACAAGGGCACCGGCAGCGCCACGTCGCCGTACGCCGCCCGCGTGAAGGTCGGCACCGGCTGGGGCATCTTCAACCAGCTCACCGCCGTCGGCAACATCGCCGGCACCGCCGCCGGCGACCTCGTCGCCCGCGACACCTCCGGTGTCCTCTGGCTCTACCAGGGCCGGGGCGACGGGACGTTCGCGCCCCGCACGAGGATCGGCTCCGGCTGGAACGCGTACACGCACCTGGTCGGTGTCGGTGACGCGAACCGCGACGGCCGCCCGGACCTGTACGCGTACGGCCCCGACGGCACGTACCTGTACAAGGGCACCGGCAACGCGACCTCGCCGTTCGGCTCGAAGGAGTGGGCCGACGTGCCCCACGACATGCCGCGGACGCACACCTCCGTCGTCTGACGAGAACTCGGCACGACTGACGAACAGTTGTACAACCTTCCCCCGCGATCATGAGTCTGACCGGGCGTGGCGCATGGTGCGCCCGGTCTCTCTGGGGGAGGACCTCTCTTGTTCCACGCACGAGCCGCCGCTCGTCATCGCCTCGCCGCCGCCGTCACCACGGTGCTCGCGGTCACGGCAGGTACGGCCCTGACCACGGCCGCCCACGCGAGCGCGGCACCCGCTGCCGCGGTCGTCCACGCGGCTTCCGCCGCACCCGCCGACGCGCAGGACGGCGTCATCTCCATTCCCGCGACCTCCCGGATCGTCGGCGCCGGCCAGAGCGGCTTCCTGGCCGCCGAGGCCACCGACACGGGAGCCGTCTTCCGCTGGACGAGCACGACGACCGGCACGACCACGGAGCTGCCGAAGCGGTACAGCGGGTACTACGCCGGCGGCACCGACACCATCGCGACCAAGGAAGACGCCAAGACCCGTTACCTGCTGCACGACATGGCGTCGCCCGGCAGCACCCCGACGGTCGTCGAGCAGCCGGACACCCGCCTCCTGTGGAGGGGGCTCGTCGACAGGACGCTCGTCTTCTCGTCCTGGGACAAGGCCACCGAGAAGGGTCAGCTCCGCCTCATCGGCGAGGGCATCCATGAGGGCTCCGACCGGCAGGTGACCGGTCTCCCGGCGAACTTCATGTTCCAGAACATGGAGCCGGTCTCTGCCACGACGATGGTCGTCCGCTACTTCGTGGACGATCCGGACGCCCGCCGCTTCTACGTCGCCGTCGTCGACGTGGACACCGCCTCCGTCGTGGAGAAGCGCGAAGTGGGCGCGGCCGGGGCCGGCGCCGACTCGGCGGTCTCCGCGGACCGCGTGGCCTGGGTCGAGGGCGGGGGCGTCACGGCGGAACTGAAGTACGCCGACCGCAGTGGGGAGGGCGGCACTCCGGCCGTGAAGGCCGTCGACCTGGGCAACGCCGTCAGTGCCCACGTCGACATCCTGGGCGACTGGCTGGCCTACACCCCGGTGCCGTACGCCCAGTCCTCTTCGTACAAGAGCGACCGATACGCGTTCACCGCGCTCAACGTCGTCGACAAGAAGACGGTGAAGCTGCTCGACCACGCCACGACCGCCGTCCCCACCCCCGACGGGGCCCTCCTGGTGCGCGGCGGAACCCTCGCCCAGGGCGAGGGGATCTACCGCGTCGCGCTCGGGGCCGACGGCACGCCCACGGCCACGCTCGTCGCGAGCACCGGCATGCCCACCGCGCTCAAGCTGGTCAGGACGGACGTTCCCGCGGTCGTAGACCTGGACAGGAACGACGGCTCGGCGACGCTCAGCTGGACCCTCTCCCGGTACAACGCCGAGGGCACCGTGACGATCCGTCACAACCGTACGGGGAAGACCGCGCAGCGCACGTTCGCCGGTTCGTCGGCCACCCACGGCACCAGGGTCATCGACTTCGCCTGGAACGGGCTCATCTCCCACCCCGAGGACACCTCGTCCTTCGCGCCGGCCGGCGACTACACGTGGGAGTTCAACGCCTCCCCGCTCAACGGCATCGGCCCGGACGTCAAGGAGACCGGCACGTTCAAGGTCACCCGCACGACCGGCCTGCACGACTACACGGACAACAGCAGCCCGGACCTCCTCTCCCGCGACGCCTCGGGCGTGCTGTGGCGCGACGACGCGGTCAACACGTCGTCCGTGCCGTATCCGTACTCGTCGGGCCGGGTGAAGATCGGCAGCGGCTGGCAGATCTACGACCAGCTGGAGGCCGTCGGCAACATCGCCGGCAGCACGGCCGGCGACCTCGTCGCCCGCGACAAGACCGGCGTCCTCTGGCTCTACCAGGGGAAGGGCGACGGCAACTTCGCGGGCCGTACGAAGATCGGCGGCGGCTGGAACACGTACAACAAGATCACCGGGGGCAGCGACCTCGACGGTGACGGCAGGTCCGACCTGCTCGCCGCCGACACCACGGGTGCCCTGTGGTTCTACAAGGGCACGGGCAACGCGACCTCGCCGTTCGGCGCCCGGGTGAAGGTCGGCGGCGGCTGGGGCGTCTTCAACCAGCTCACCGCCGTCGGCAACATCGCCGGCACCGCCGCCGGCGACCTCGTCGCCCGCGACACCTCCGGTGTCCTGTGGCTGTACGAGGGCAGGGGCAACGGCACCTTCGCCCCGCGTACGAAGATCGGCGGTGGCTGGGGTTCGTTCACCCACCTCGTCGGCATCGGCGACGGGGACCGCGACGGCCGCAACGACCTGTACGCCGTCGGAAGCTCGGTCTCCAAGTTCTACGCGGGCACCGGCGACACGACGACCCCGTTCAAGCCCGCCGCGGCCGGCGGCCTGCTCTGGAACGCGGCGCCGGTCAACTCGGTGTTCTGACCCCCGGCGACATCGTTCCGATCTCCCCGTGAGCCATGCGGGCGCGGCGTGACACGCCGCGCCCGCACCTCTTGAGGGAGGACACAGCTTCGTCGAGAGCACGCACGCGGGGATGTGAGCGTCAGAACGCGAAGACGGTGCCCGTCTTCGCGTTCAGCTCGCAGGTGTTCCCGAAGTTCCTCTTCCAGCCGACCGGGACGCTGTCGAAGGTGCCCTGCGCCTCCGCCACCACCGGTTCGTAGATCATCGGACACACCATGTCGGTGCGGCCCTCCAGCTTGTCGAAGTCCCCGCCCGCCTCGGTCAGGGCGCCGCACGCGACCTCCGCCTGCGGGTGGTTGCCTCCGGTGGGGCCGCAGCCGAGGTAGACCTCCTTCACGTCGCCGGTCGCGCCGGAGGTGATCGTGAGGAAGATCCGGGTGGGCGGGGTCGGCGCGGCGTCCGCCGCGCTCGCGAGGCCGAGGCCCGCGACGGTGGCCGTGGCCACGGCGAATGCAAGGGTGCTCTTCATGCCCCGGAAAACGACCCCTCGGACCGCCGGTCACTAAGCTCCACCCGCATGACCGGGAAGTTCATCCTCTTCGACGTCGACGGCACCCTCATGGACGCCGTCGCCAACCAGCGCCGCGTCTGGCACGCCTGGGCGGCCCGTCACGGGCTCGACGGGGCGGAGGTGTACGCGGTCGCGCTCCGGACCCGCCCCGTGGAGACCTTCGCCGCCGTCGCGCCCGGTCTCGACCCCGACGTGTGTCTGGAGCTGCTGCACGAGCTGGAGGACGAGGACGTGCGGACGGGTACGTACGCCGCCTTCGCGGGCGCCGCCGAGCTCCTGGGCGCCCTCCGTCCCGGCTCCTGGGCGCTCGTCACCTCCAACTACGGGCACCGGGTCCGGGGCCGCTTCGAGCGGACCGGCCTTCCGCTCCCCCACCTCGTCGTGGACGCCGCCTCCGTCAGCGAGGGCAAGCCGTCCCCGGCCCCCTACCTGCTGGCGGCCGAGAGGCTGGGCGCCTCGCCCGCCGACTGTCTGGTGATCGAGGACGCACCGTCAGGCGTCCGCTCGGGTCTCGGCGCCGGCATGACGGTCTGGACGGTCAACGCCCCCGCACCGACGCCCGGCGCGCACCGCCACTTCGCCACGCTGTCCGAGGCGGCTCCGGAGATCCTGGCCTTCTCGCTCTCGGCCTGAACGCCGTCCACCGGGCGCGCCGGCCTCCCGCGCCGGCAGGGCAGCGGCGGCCAACTACTGTCTATGTCACGTGACTTGACGGATCGTAGGGTTCCGTGGATAGCTCCGCTATCCTGCTGCCATGCAGGGGGAGCTGGAAGACAATTCATATCTGACCGGTAGCGGAGCCACGCCCTTGGAGTCGGGGGATCCCCGGCAGATCGGCGCGTTCAAGCTGCTCGGGGTCCTGGGGTCCGGGGGCATGGGGCGGGTCTATCTCGGGGCCGTGCCCGGGAAGTTCGGGGCGGTCAAGCGGGTGCTTCCCGTGCTGGCCGAGGACCCGGACTTCCTGAACCACTTCGGGCACGAGCTCGACAATCTGGCGCGGCTGCCCGGTGGGGCCAGTGTGAAGCTGCTCGCGAGCGACCGTACGGCCAAGCCGCCGTGGTTCGCGACCGAGTACATCCCCGGGATCACCCTCAACGAGGCGGTCAGGCTCAACGGCGGCCCGCTGCCCGCCCCCGCCCTGTGGCGGCTGCTCCGGGAGGCGGCGGCCGGGCTGAAGGCGGTGCACGCCGCCGACATGGTGCACCGCGACCTCAAGCCGTCCAACGTGATGCTGACGCCCGGCGGCCTGTCGCTCATCGACTTCGGTGTGGCGCGCGCGGCCGACCAGAGCCGGCTGACCCGCACGGGCATGGTGATCGGGACGCCCGCCTACATGGCGCCGGAACAGGCAGTCGCCGAGCGCGAGCTGACCGGCGCGGCCGATGTCTTCGGGCTCGGCAGTCTGCTCCTGTACGCGGCGATCGGCCGCCCGCCGTTCGGTGACGGCTCCGGCCCCGGCCTGCTGTACCGGGTCGTCCACGGGGAGCCCGACTTCGGTCACCTCACGGAGACCGCTCCCGCTCTGGCGCATCTCGTGCGGTCCTGTCTCGCCAAGGATCCCGCGGCGCGGCCGACCGCGGCCGAGGTCGTCGAACTCACGGACGACTATGCGGACGACACCCCGTGGCCGGCGGCCGTCATGGCACGGGTCGAGGAGCGGGCCGCGTTCGCCGCGACGGCGCCCACGGCCGAGCAGCTCGCGGACCTCACGGACGACGGGGCCGGCGAGGCCGATTCCGCCCAGGACATCGGGACCGTGGCGCTCGTGCAGCGTGACGCGAAGGAGCCGTCGACGGCGGGCGCCGACGCGGCCGCCGCCACCGGGCCGAACGCGCCCGCGCGGGAGGGGCGGCGGAATCGATTCGTCATGCTCGCCGTCCCCGTCGTCGTGGCCACCGGCACGACCCTGACCGTCGCCCTCGGTCCGTACCAGATCGGACAGGGCGCGGGACCCGACTCCTCGGCGGCGCCGCCCGCCGCCACCGCGTCACAGCCGGCGCCCGGCGCCCCCGCGCCGACGGCGACCACGACTCCGTCCTCCTCGTCCTCGCCGTCCGCCTCCGCGTCGGGCTCGCCCTCGGGCCAGGGCCCGGGACCCACGGCGGGCGGCGCCGCGGCGGGCGGTGCGGGGGCCGGTGGCACCGGCGCCGTACCGGGTGACGGCGGAGGGGGTGGCGGCGCGGACGCGGGTGGCGGCTCCGGCTCACCGGGCGGCTCGGGCGCGGGCGGGGGTTCCAGCCCGTCCGGCGGATCCGGCTCCACGACCCGGCCGACCTCACCGAAGCCGCCTCCGCCGCCTTCCGGAGGCTCGGCGCCCTCGGGGACGTACTCCCTGGAGAACGCCTCCAACGGCGAGTGCGTGGGCGAGTACAACCCCGGGTACGGCATCTTCGCCAACACCTACGAGTGCGGCGCTGTGCCCAACAACAGCGGCACCATGTCGTACGCCTGGACCTACTCGGCGGGTGCGAACGGCACCTTCCGGCTGGTGAACAAGAGGACCGGCCGCTGCCTCCAGGCGGGCGGGAACCCCGGCGGCGTCGGCGTCGCCGCCTGCAACGGCTCCAGCAAGCAGTCATGGAAGATCCAGGCCACGACGTCCTACGGCCGGACGATCATGAACGTGAGCAACGAGGAGTGCATGACGGTCGGCCCGCCGTTCCTGACCACGTACGCCTGCGACTCCGGCAACCGCGCCCAGCTCTGGCGGAACATCTCGCCCCTGTGAGCGGGGACGGCCGGGACGACAGCGGGGACACCCCCTAGGACGGGGCGCCGAAGACGGGGACGGCGACCTCGCCCTCCGCGCGGAACGCGACCTCCAGATCCATGCCGATCCGGAGGTCCGTCTCCGGCACGTCGATGATCTCCGTCATCATCCGTGGGCCCTCCGCCAGGTCGACCACCGCCGCCACGTACGGCACGCGTTCGCCGAAGGGCGGGAGGTCGTTGCGGTGGACGACGGACCAGGTGTACAGCGTGGCCCGGCCGCTCGCCCGCTCCCACGCCACGTCCTCGCTCCAGCAGTACGGGCAGAACTCGCGCGGGTAGTGGTGCGCCCGGTCGCACGCGGCGCAGCGCCTGAGCAGCAGGCGGCCCTCCCCCGCCGCCTGCCAGTACGGGCGGGTGAAGGCGTCGATGTCGGGGTCGGCGGCCGTCATCAGAAGAGTCCGATCGCGTGGTCGAGGGACCAGGTCTGCCAGGACATGGCGAAGAGGGCGACGAGCGAGATGAGCGCCATCATGGCGTTCTGGCCCTGCTCGGCCCAGTCATGGATCATCAGGCCGAGGTAGAGAAGGTTGAGGAGCAGGCCACCGACCAGGGCGATCGGGGTCAGGAGACCGACGGTCAGGCCGAGGCCCAGGGCCAGTTCGGCGTAGACGACGACGTACGCCATCAGCTTGGGGCGGGGGGCGACGACCGAGTCGAAGCCGCGCTTCACGAAGGGCCACCGGTGCTTGCCGGCGACGTCGGCCGCCCAGGCTATGCCGGTGCCGCGCTCGAACCAGCCCTTCTTGTCCTTGTGGCGCCAGCTCTCCAGCCACCAGAGGCCGAGGCCGATGCGGAGGACGGCGAGCCATTCGGCGCCGGTGAGCCAGACGGTCTGCATCGGTCGGTACCTGCCCCTCCTCGATCCTGATCTGACGGTACGTCAGTTCAGCGGATCCGTCACCGTCTGCGCAAGACCCCCGCACGCCCCCGCAGACCCCACCCACGCGTGACCGTTTCGCAACCGATTCCCCTCTTGACCGAGACCCAACAAGTGAGCACGCCGTTACGCTGAGCACTCATGGTCAACACCCCCCATTCCAGACCCGAACGGCCCGAACGGCCCGAACATCCGGTGTACGTCATCGGTGGCGGGCCCGGCGGGCTCGCCGTCGCCGCGTCGCTGCGCGCGAAGGGCGTCCGGGCGGTCGTCCTGGAGAAGTCCGATGCCGTGGGCGCCTCGTGGCGCTCCCACTACGACCGGCTGCGGCTGCACACCACCCGCCGCCTGTCCGCGCTCCCCGGCCTGCCCATACCCCGCTCCTTCGGCCGGTGGGTCGCCCGCGCGGATGTCGTGCGGTACCTGGAGAAGTACGCCGAGGTGCACGAGCTGGAGATCGTGACCGGAGTCGAGGTCACGCGGGTCGAGCGGGCCGGTGAGGACTGGCTGCTGCACGCGACGGGCGGACGCCGGCTGACCGGGCGGGCGGTCGTCGTCGCCACCGGGTACAACCACACTCCGCGCCTGCCGGAGTGGCCGGGCCTGGACGCGTACGGCGGCGAGGTCGCGCACGCGAGCGCGTACCGCAACCCCGCGCCGTACGCGGGACGGGACGTCCTCGTCGTGGGCGCCGGCAACACGGGCGCCGAGATCGCCGCCGACCTCGTCGAGGGCGGGGCGGCCCGGGTGCGGCTCGCGGTACGCACGGTGCCGCACATCGTGCGCCGCTCGACGGCCGGGTGGCCGGCGCAGCGCACGGGCATCCTGGTGCGGCGGCTGCCGGTCCGCCTGGTCGACAAGGCGGGCGAGCTGATGGCGCGTGTCGCCGTACCGGACCTGTCGGAGCACGGCCTGCCGCGACCGGACACGGGTCTGTACTCCCGCGTGCGGGAGGGGGCGATCCCGGTGCAGGACGTGGGCCTGATCGACGCCGTGCGACAGGGGAAGGTGGAGATCGTGGGCGCGGTCGCGTCCTTCGACGGCGACAAGGTCGTCCTCGCGGACGGCTCGACGATCACCCCGGACGCCGTGATCGCGGCGACGGGCTACCGCCGGGGCCTGGAGCCGCTCGTCGGCCACCTGGGCGTCCTGGACGACCGGGGCCGCCCGCTGACCCACGGCCCGCGAACGCCACGGGAGGCACCGGGGCTGTACTTCACGGGGTTCACGAACCCGATCAGCGGGATGATCCGCGAGATGGCGATCGACGCGGAGAAGATCGCCCGGAGGATCGCCAAGACGGCACCCCGCTGAGGGAGGGGTGCGCGCGGGCGGAGCGCGGGGGATGCCGAACCGAACCGAACGGGCACCCGCCTCCGCCCCGCCCCGCCCCAGCCCCGGCCGCCGGGCGGCCCCCGCTCCAGCCCCGGCCACCGGGCAGCCCCCCGCGCCGCCCCAACCCGGGTCACCGGGCGGCCCCCGCTCCCTCCCCGCCCCCCGCCCGCCGTCGTCGCCCTCCGGTCCGTCGGCGCAGGGGCATTCCTGACTGGGCGTCAGTTCTGTAATCTGACTAGGCGTCAGGTCAATGCGGACCCTTCAGCGACGAGCAGGGGAGCGGCGGAACGATGCTCGGATCGACTCACGGCACCTTCACCACCGATCTCCGCGCCCGCGTGGTCGCCTGCGGCGAGCACTCCGGGTCACCCGGGGCCGCCGTGCACGGCGTCACGGCCGTCGAGGGCGACCTGGACGTCAGCGGGCGGCCGCTGCACGCGCCCGTGCCCGACCTGGACCGGTTCTTCCGGCCCGGGTCCGTCGCCGTCGTCGGGGCCTCCGACGCCGAGGGGCGCCCCAACACCGGAATCACGCGGCAGCTGATCGCCTGGGCCGAGCGGGTCGGCGCCCGGCTCGTGCCCGTGCACCCGACCCGTACGACCGTCTTCGGCATCGACTGCGTACCCTCCGTCGGCGCGCTCGCCGAACCCGTCGACCTCGCCGTCCTGCTGGTCGCCGACCCGCTCCCCGTGATCGAGGAACTCGCCGAGGCCAAGGTGCGGTTCGCCGTCGCCTTCGCCTCCGGGTTCGCCGAGACCGGCGGCCAGGGCGCCGCCGCGCAGGAACGTCTCGCCGACGCCGTACGCCGCTCCGGCATCCGTCTCCTCGGCCCGAACACCAACCTCAACGCCTTCGAGCGCTTCCGTGACGACCTCGAAGGCCCCGCGATCGCGCTCATCACCCAGTCCGGTCACCAGGGGCGGCCCGTCCACACCCTGCAGGAGCTGGGTGTACGGCTCTCCCACTGGGCGCCGACGGGCAACGAGGCCGACCTGGAGACAGCCGACTTCATCTCGTACTTCGCGACCCGCCCCGAGGTCGGGGCCATCGCCTGTTACGTCGAGGGCCTCAAGGACGGCCGCTCCTTCCTCCTCGCCGCCGACCGCGCCGCCCGCCAGGGCGTGCCCGTCGTCGCGGTCAAGGTCGGGCGGACGGAGACGGGCGCCCGGATGGCGGCCTCGCACACCGGGAAGCTGACCGGCGCGGACCAGGTCGTGGACGCGGCGATGCGGCAGTTCGGGGTGATCCGGGTCGACGGGCTCGACGAACTCCAGGACACAGCGGCCCTGTTGGCCCGCGCGCGCAAGCCCGTCGCGGACGGGGTCGTCGTGTACTCGATCTCCGGCGGGACCGGCGCGCACTTCTCCGACCTCGCCACGGCAGCCGGGCTGCGCCTCCCGACCCTTCCGCAGGCCAAGCAGGACGAGCTGCACCAGTGGATACCGGACTACCTGAACGTCGCGAACCCGGTCGACAACGGCGGTCACCCCGTGGGCGACTGGCGCGGCCGGAAGATCATCGACGCGATCCTCGCCGACCCTGCCGTCGGGGTGCTGATCTGTCCCATCACCGGGCCCTTCCCGCCCATGAGCGACAAGCTCGCGCAGGACCTGGTGGAGGCCGCCGAGGCCACCGACAAGCTGGTGTGCGTCGTGTGGGGTTCGCCGGTCGGGACCGAGGCGGCCTACCGCGAGACCCTGCTCGGCTCCTCGCGCGTCGCCACCTTCCGTACCTTCTCCAACTGCATAGGCGCCGTGAAGGCCTATCTCGACCACCACCGCTTCACCACCGCCTACCGCTCCCCCTTCGACGAGGCGCCTCGCACCCCCTCCCCCTCCTTCCGCAAGGCGCAGGCCCTGATGCGGCCGGGCCGGCAGCTGAGCGAGCACGCGGCGAAGCAGCTGCTGCGGGCGTACGGGATCAGGGTGCCGCGCGAGCAGCTGGTGACGAGCGCGGCGGCGGCGGTCCGGGCGGCTGGGCTCGTCGGCTATCCGGTGGTGATGAAGGCGTCGGGCGCACAGCTCGCCCACAAGACGGAGCTGGGGCTCGTGAAGGTCGGGCTGACGTCGGCGAGCCAGGTGCGGGACGCGTACCGGGAGCTCACCGACATCGCCCGCTACGAGGGCGTCGACCTCGACGGGATCCTGGTCTGCCAGATGGTGGGCCGCGGCGTCGAGATGGTGGTGGGCGTGACCCGCGACCCGCTCTTCGGGCCGACGGTCACGGTCGGCCTGGGCGGCGTCCTGGTCGAGGTCCTCGACGACGCGGCCGTGCGCGTACCGCCGTTCGGCGAGGACCAGGCGAGGGACATGCTCGGCGAACTGCGCGGGCAGGCCCTTCTGAAGGGTGTACGGGGGGCTCCGCCGGCGGACGTGGACGCGCTGGTGGAGGTCGTGCTGCGGGTGCAGCGGATGGCCCTGGAGCTGGACGGCGACCTCGCCGAACTCGACATCAACCCGCTGATGGTGCTGCCACGGGGGCAGGGCGCGGTGGCGCTCGACGCGCTCGCGGTCTGCCGCTGAGGAAACCCCGAGGAGACCTTCATGACCGACGTCCTGCACACCGTCGAGAACGGCGTCTCGTGGATCACGCTCAACCGGCCCGAGGCGATGAACGCGGTCACCTGGGACCAGCGCGAGCGGATCATCGCGCTGCTCGGCGAGGCGTCCACCGACCCGGCCGTACGGGCGGTGGTGGTGACGGCCACGGGGCGCGGCTTCTGCGCGGGCGCGGACCTGAGGGGCGCGCCCGCCTCCGGCTCGCCGCGGGTGGCCGGGGACGTGGCCCGGACCATCCGGCTCGGGGCGCAGCGCCTCATCGGGGCGGTACTGGACTGTGAGAAACCGGTGATCGCGGCGGTGAACGGGACGGCTGCCGGGATCGGGGCGCATCTGGCGTTCGCGTGCGATCTGGTCCTGGCGGCCGAGTCGGCGAAGTTCATCGAGGTGTTCGTGCGCCGGGGCCTGGTGCCGGACGGCGGCGGGGCGTATCTGCTGCCCCGGCTGATCGGGCCGCAGCGGGCGAAGGAGCTGATGTTCTTCGGCGACGCGGTGACGGCTCAGGACGCCCGGGAGCTGGGCCTCGTGAACCGGGTGGTGCCGGCGGACGAGTTGGAGAAGGCGGCACGGGAGTGGGCGGAGCGCCTGGCCCAGGGCCCGACACGGGCGCTGGCGCTCACGAAGCAGCTGGTGAACGCCTCACTCGACGCGGACCGTTCCACCGCCTTCGCGGCGGAGGCGGCGGCCCAGGAGATCAACATGACGACACGGGACGCGAACGAGGGCGTGGCGAGCTTCGTGGAGCGCCGGGCGCCTCGGTACGAGGGGCGCTGAGCCGTCCCCGGCGGGCCGTGCCGCTCGCCGTGGGCAGAGAGAGGGATCGGCGAGCGGGCACGGCAGGCAGCACTACGGACAGGCACGGCGGGCACGGCGGGCACGGCGGGCAACGCCCGGACCCGGACCGGGGCCGCGAGGTGTCAGGGCGCGGTCAGCGAGAACTTCTGCCCTGTGGTGTTGCCGGCGCCAGGGCTGTTGATGTTGTTGTTGGTGCTGATGTTGTTGAACATCGGCAGGACCCCGTTGAGGGTGACGGGGAGGATCGACAGGAGGCCTCCGTTCCCGCCGTCGTCGTCACATTCCCCGCCGGTGACGGTCGTGGGGTCGCTCGCGCTGTCCGAGGTGCCGCCCGTTTCGTCCTGCACGATCGCGGTGTTGGTCAGGCCGCAGGGAGCGTCGGCGGCGACCGAGACCGCCACGCCGATGGTGTAGCCCTGTCCGGCGGGGATCGCGTTGGTGCTGCACGTTCTGGGCCGCCGCGTAGGCGGGGGTGGCGCCGAAGGCGAACGGCAGCCCGAGGCCGAGCCCCAGGACGGTGCCGACATCCGGCGCCTGAACGTGTGCGTGGCCATGTACGTCTCCTGTCGTGTGATGGTCCGTCACGACCGGCTCGCGCTGCTCGGCAACGGCTCGGTCCACGGATTCCTGCACGTCCGCGACGCACCGGGTGGCGACCCGATCACGGGCACCTCCACCACTTCACCCGATCGCCACGGCCCGTGCCCGCCAAGCGGCGGACGGGCCGGCCTCCGTACAGGGGTTCCCATCTGACGGTTCGTCAGGTTCAATGGACGGTGTGATGGGACATGCAGGGATGGCGGCCACCGCCGTCCGATACCTCAGATCGGCCGGATCGCCGACGGCCGTCGAACCGCATCCACGGCCGCTGCTGCGTGCGGTACGGGAGGACGAGCGGCTGCCCGTCGACCCGGCCGAGTTCCGGCGCGTCCTCGGACACTTCGCCAGCGGGGTCACCGTCGTGACGGCCCTCGACCCCGGCGGTCCGACCGGGTTCGCCTGCCAGTCCTTCGCCTCACTCTCCCTGGACCCGCCCCTGGTGGCCTTCATGGTCGCCCGTACGTCGACGACCTGGCCCCGGCTCGCCCGTGCCGGTGTCTTCTGCGTCAACGTCCTGGGGGCGGACCAGCGGGACCTGTGCCTGGGGTTCGCGAAGAGCGGCGCGGACAAGTTCGCGGGGGTGTCCTACGACGCCGCCCCGGCGACCGGCTCACCCCGGCTGACCGGCGCCCCGGCCTGGATCGACTGCACGATCGCCCAGGTCCACACGGGCGGCGACCACCTGATCGTGGTGGGCCGGGTGGAGGCCCTCGGCACCCCGGCCGACGACGACGGCGAACCGCTCCTCTTCCACCGGGGCCGGTTCGGGCGCTTCGGCGGCTAGGCGACCTGGACCCGGGAGGCCGGGTCACGGCGGCGGATCACCAGGGCCATCAGGGCCGCCGCCGCGCACAGGGCGCCCGAGGCGTACCAGACCACGTCGTACGAGCCGAAGACGTCCCGCGCCACCCCGCCCGCGAAGGCGACGACCGCCGCGCCCACCTGGTGGGAGGCGAGGACCCAGCCGAAGACGATCGCGCTGTCCTCGCCGTAGTGCTCGCGGCACAGGGCGATCGTCGGCGGAACCGTGGCCACCCAGTCCAGACCGTAGAAGACGATGAAGAAGATCATCGGCGGGTGGACCGAGGGCGCGAGCAGCATCGGCAGGAAGAGCAGGGACACGCCGCGCAGCGCGTAGTACACGGCCAGCAGGCGCCGCGCCTCGAAGCGGTCCGTGAACCAGCCGGAGGCGATCGTGCCGACGACGTCGAAGACACCGATCACGGCGAGCAGCGAGGCCGCCGCGGTGATCGGCATGCCGTGGTCGTGGGCGGCCGGTACGAAGTGGGTCTTGACCAGGCCGTTCGTCGAGGCGCCGCAGATCGCGAACGTACCCGCCAGGAGCCAGAAGGGGCCGGTGCGGGCCGCCTTGAGGAGTACCGTCACCGCGCGCCGCGCCGCGCCGGTGACCGGGGCGGGCTTCGGGACGAACTCCCCGCCGTACGGGGCGAGGCCGACGTCCGCCGGGTGGTCGCGCAGCAGCAGCCAGACGAAGGGGACGACAGCGAGCGCGGAGAGCGCGACGGTCACGGCCGCGGGGCGCCAGCCCTCGTTCTCGACCAGCCAGGAGAGCAACGGGAGGAAGACCAGCTGGCCCGAGGCGCCGGCCGCCGTCAGGATGCCGGTCACCAGTCCACGCCGGGCCACGAACCACCGGTTCGTCACCGTCGCGGCGAACGCCAGCGCCATCGAGCCGCTGCCGAGACCGACGAGGATGCCCCAGTACAGGACGAGTTGCCAGGACGCCGTCATCCACACCGTCAGGAGCGAGCCGAGCGCGATCACGCTCAGCGCGACGGCGACGACCCTGCGGATGCCGAAACGGTCCATCAGGGCGGCGGCGAACGGTGCGGTCAGGCCGTAGAGCGCGAGGTTCACGGAGACCGCGAAGCCGATCGTCCCGCGCGACCAGTCGAACTCACCGTGCAACGGCTCGATCAGCAGCCCGGGCAGCGAGGCGAAGGCCGCGGCGCCGATGATCGTGACGAAGGTGACGACCGCGACGAACCAGGCGCGGTGGACACGGGGCTTACGGGAGGAGACGGGCGACGCGGGGGTCTCGGTTGTCTGGGTCACGACACACAGCTTCGTGGCCGGGATTCGCCCCCACCATTGGCCCGAACGACAGCTTTCGCAAGGATCGGGACATCAGCCCTGCGCGGCGCGGGCGGCTTCGACCAGCCGGGGAGCGGGGGGATCCGCCCGCGCCGTCCCCGGCTACGCCCGTGGCAGTGTCCTGATCGGGCGGACCACGAGCAGGGCCGCGATCACGAGCACCGCGATCCCCGCCCCCGCCAGCAGGACCTTCTCCGCGCCGACCGCCTCCGCGACGGGACCCGCGAGGGCGCGGCCCGCCGCCATCATCAGGAGCGAGCCGGCCACGTCGTAGGCGTGCATCCGGTTCAGCGCGTCCTGCGGCACATGCGTCTGGACCGAGGTCGACCACATCACCAGCCAGAACGCGAAGGCCGCGCCGCCGACGAACTGCCCCGCCCCCAGCAGCGCCACGGACGCCCCCGAGCCGAGCAGGGCGAGGTTCACCGGGAGGCCGAGCAGCGCGACCGCGCCCGCCGCGAGAGGGCGCCGGGGCCGCACGCGGAGGGCGAGGAGCCCGCCGGCCGCGTTGCCCGCGCCCGCGACGGCCATCAGCACGCCGTACGTGGCGGATCCATGCTCTCCGGTCACCAGGGTCGCGGTCAGCGGCACCATCGGTCCCGCGACCGTGAGTCCGTACACGGTCCAGATCGCGATCACGCCCCACAGCCAGGCACGCGCCGTGAACTCACGCCAGCCGACGGCCATCTCGGCCCGCAGCGAGCCGCGCCTGACCGTGTCGAAGGGGGCGGCGGGGATTCGCATCAGGGCGAGACAGACCGCGCTGACGGCGAAGGTCGCGCCGTTCAGGCCGAAGACGGCGCCCGCGCCGCCGGTCAGCGCGACGAGGACTCCGGCGACCGCCGGTCCCGCCATCGTCATCAGCGACTCGACGACCCGGAGGACGGCGTTGGCGCGCTGCACGTCGGGGGCGATGCGCGGGATCGTGGACGCGACGCCCGGCTGGAAGAGCGCGGCGCCGACGCCGCTGACGGCACTGAGCGCGTACACCGACCAGAGGGGCGGGCTGCCGACGGCGAAGGAGACGGCGAGCACGGCCGCGCCGGGCAGCCGCACCAGATCGGCGGTGATCATCATCCGGCGGGCGGTGAACCGGTCCGCGAGCACGCCGCCGACCACGACGAACAGGGCGAAGGGGCCGATCCAGGCACCCAGCGCGTATCCGACGGAGGAGCCGGGGTGCCCGGCGCCGAGCAGACCGGCGGCGAGGGCGACGGGCACCATGCCCTCGCCGAAGACGGCGGCCGCCCGCGCCACGAAGAAGAGCCGGAAGTTACGGTTCCAGAGGGCCGGGGCTCCGTCCGGTCCGGGAATGCGCTCACGAGCCGCAGAATTGTAGGGGGAGTGCGCCGATCGTCCGTCGGCCACGACGCCCGCTCGTCCGTCCGCCTCTTCGCCCGATTGCCTGTCCGCCTGTTCGTCCGTCGTCACGGACTCGACTTCTAGCAGCGAGTGGTCTGGACCACAAAGGATTTTCTCGTGCCTCACCGTATCGCCGTCCTGGCCCTGCCCGGTCTCCTCCCCTTCGAGCTGGGCATTCCCCACCGGATCTTCGGCCGCGCCAAGGACGCCGACGGTCTGCTCCTGTACGAGATCGTGACCTGCGCCCCGGTCGCGGGCCCGGTCCAGACGGACGCGGACTTCGCCGTCCACGTGGAGCACGGCCCGGAGGCCCTCGCGACGGCGGACACGGTCGTGGTCCCCGCCTCGTACGAACTGGGCCCCGTCTACGACGAGGGCCGGCTGACCGACGAGCTGGCGGCGGCGCTCGGACACATCCGGCCCGGGACGCGGCTCGTGTCCATCTGCACGGGCGGGTACGTACTGGCCGCCGCCGGCTACCTCGACGGGCGGCCGGCCACCACGCACTGGGCCTCGGCCGCGCACTTCCAGCGGCTCTTCCCTCAGGTGCGGGTCGACGCGGACGTGCTCTTCGTCGACGACGGGGACGTACTGACCTCGGCGGGCGTCGCCGCCGGGATCGACCTGTGCCTGCACATCGTGCGCCGGGACCACGGGAGCGCCGTCGCCAACGACGTCGCCCGCAGGACCGTCGTACCACCCCACCGGCACGGCGGGCAGGCCCAGTACATCGAGCGGCCGCTCCCGGAGGCGGGGACGGCGACCACGACGTCGGCGCGCGCCTGGGCGCTGTCCCATCTGCACGAGCCGATCCAGCTGCGGGACCTCGCGGTACGGGAGTCGATGAGCGTACGGACGTTCACGCGCCGCTTCCGGGAGGAGGTCGGCATCAGCCCCGGCCAGTGGCTGACCCAGCAGCGGGTGGAACGGGCCCGCCACCTCCTGGAGTCCACGGACCTGGCGGTCGACCAGGTGGCCCGGGACGCGGGCTTCGGCACGCCCCAGTCCCTGCGGTCGCACCTCCAGGCGGCGATCGGCGTCACCCCGACGACGTACCGCCGCACGTTCCGCACGTCGGCTGGAAGCTCGGCTTCGGATGCGGCTGCGGGCTCGGCTTCGGAAGCGGCTGCGGGCTCGGCTTCGGATGCGGTTTCGGCTTCGGGCGCGGCTTCCGGCGCGTGATGGCCCAGCCGGCGGCCGGTCAGTCGGTCCGCGCGCGGTCGCGGCTCTCCGCCCCCTCGGGGGCGGCCGGTGACGCGTCCGCCGGGACCCACGGCGCGTCGGCGCGCACGCGCCGCCACTCGCCCGCCGCGCCGATCGCCGTGAGGAGCAGGGTCAGGGCGACGCCCCACAGGATCGCCGTCGAGGGCGGGACGACCTTCAGCAGCCCGCCCGCCAGGGAGCCGCTCGCCGCGTAGCCGGCGCCGACGGCCGCGTACATCACCGAGTACCCGGCGGCCAGGGCGTTCGACGGCAGGATCTGGCGCAGCGCCAGATTGCGGGTGAGCATCGCGGGGGCCTGGAGCAGCCCGGCGAGGACGAGGGCGAGGGCGATCGCGCCCGCCCACGGCAGGACGGCGACCAGCACGACGCCGGTGGAGACGCCGAGGATGAGGAGCAGGCTCTGCACCGGAAGCGGGCCCGGCCAGCTGCCGCGGAGCCCGTACACGAACGCGCCGACGGCCGAGCCGATCGAGAACCCGGCGAGCAGCGGGCCCGCCCAGCCGATCCCGATGCCGCGCTGTTCGAGGAGGGCCGGGAGGATCAGCTCGGCGAGGGCGAGCAGGGTCAGGCTCGCCGCGCCCGTCACGTACACGGGCCAGGCCCGTACGAGAACACGTCGCATCGGTTCGCCGTGCCCGTCGGCGTCGTCCGCCGCCTTCCAGCCGGCGGGGAGCGCCCACAGACCGGCGACGGAGGCCGCCATCAGTCCGCCCGCGAGCAGCAGGGGGATGCCGGGGCCGGCGCCGAGGGCCAGGCCGGTGGCGAGGGCGGGGGCGGCGGCCCAGATGCCGAAGGTCAGGACGGACTCCATGGAGAGCGCCTGTGTGACGGCCTTCTCCGGGACCATGCCGGTCAGCAGGGCGCGCATCCCGCCGGGCGCGGCGCCGGGTCCGGCGCCCGCGAGGAAGGCGAGGACGCCGAGGAGGGCGGGGTGTCCGGCCCCGGTGGGTCCGAGGCCGAGCCCGGCGAAGGCGAGCGCACCCACCGCGAGCCCGACGGCGAGGTGGGGCCGGGCCCGTTCGGCGTTCATCCGGATGCCGAGGACGGGCGCGGCGACGATCTCACCCAGGACGTACGCGGCGGCGAGCACGGCCCCGAGGGTGTAGCCGCCAGGCCTCTCGCGCACCAGGAACACCAGCGCGAGCGGCGCCATCGCCACGGGCAACCGGGCCGCGACAGCGACGGCCGACCAGGCGAGGACGGGGCGGGTGACGAGGTCGCGGTAGGCCATGACCACGACCGTAACGGCCGCCGCCGACGGCCGACAGAGGTGCTAGAAGGTCAGGACACCGCGCGCGACCCTGCCCTGTTCCGCGTCCTCCGCCGCCTTCGCGAACTCCTCCACCGGGTAGGTGGCGGTGACGAGTTCGTCGAGCAGGAGGCGGCCTTCGCGGTACAGCTCCGCGTAGAGCGCGATGTCCTTCTGCGGGCGCGAGGAGCCGTAACGGCAGCCGAGGATCGACTTGTCGAGGAACATCGCGGCGGGCGGGAAGCTCGCCTCCGCGGTGGGGGCGGTCATGCCGAGGAGGACGGCCTGGCCGTGGCGGTCGAGGAGGTCGATCGCGGCACGGACGAGGCCGGTGTGGCCGACGCACTCGAAGACGTGGTCGGCGCCGGTGGGGAGGATGTCCCGGACGGTCTCCGTCGAGTCGAGGAAGTGCGTGGCGCCGAAGCGGCGGGCGACCTCCTCCTTGGCCGGGTTGGTGTCGACGGCGACGATCGTGAGCGCGCCGGCGATGCGCGCGCCCTGGATGACGTTGAGCCCGATGCCGCCGGTGCCTATGACGACGACGGTCTCTCCGCGGTCGACCTTGGCGCGGTTGAGTACGGCGCCGACCCCGGTGAGGACGCCGCAGCCCATGAGGGCGGCGGAGGTGAGGGGAATGTCCTCGGGGATCTTCACGGCCTGGACGGCCTTGACGACGGTCCGCTCGGCGAAGGAGGAGTTGGAGGCGAACTGGAAGAGGGGCTGCCCGGTGCCGCCGCGGGAGAAGGGCTGCTTGGGCATGCCGATGGCCTTGCGGCACATGGTGGGGCGGCCGCGGTCGCAGTCGGCGCAGGCGCCGCAGTTGGCGAGCGTGGACAGGGCGACGTGGTCGCCGGGGGCCACGTGCGTGACCCCGGGGCCGACGGCCTCGACGACGCCGGCGCCTTCGTGGCCGAGGACGACGGGGGCGGGGAAGGGGATGGTGCCGTCGAGTACGGCGAGATCGCTGTGACAGAGCCCGGCGGCGCGGACACCGACAAGAACCTCCCCGGGACCGGGGTCACGTACCACCAGGTCGTCGACGACCTGGACGTTCTTGCCGTCGTAGACGACACCTCTCATGTGCGTGCTCCTTGTCGTCGGGGGGGCGTTGTGGGCGGTGCCGCGCGCTACTGGTTCGGGCGGGTGCCCGCCGCGGCCGCCCTTGCCATCTCCTCCAGTTGGGTCAGGAGCGGCATCGGGTCCACTCCCACCGTCCCCGGCAGGAAGTCCGCGATGCGTTCCGGGGTCCACGCACCTCCCTCCGCGTACCCCGCCCGCAGCTCCCTCGGCTGGGCCCAGACCGCGATCTTGGGGCCCGCGATCGTGTACACCTGACCCGTGATCTTCTCCGCGCGCGCCCGCTCCGACAACAGGTAGACGACCAGCGCGGCCACGTCCTCCGGCTCCCCGATCTCCTTCAGCTCCATCGGCACGTTCGCCGACATCCGCGTCCGCGCCACCGGCGCCACCGCGTTCGCCGTGACCCCGTACTTGTGCAGACCCAGCGCCGCCGACCGCACCAGCGAGATGATCCCGCCCTTGGCCGCGGAGTAGTTCGCCTGCGCCACCGATCCCTGGTGGTTCCCGCTCGTGAAGCCGATCAGCGTCCCGGTGCCCTGCTTGCGCATCACCGCCGACGCCGCCCGGAAGACCGTGAACGTCCCCTTCAGATGCGTCGCGACGACCGGGTCCCACTCCTCCTCGGCCATGTTGAAGAGCATCCGCTCGCGCAGGATGCCCGCCACGCACACGACCCCGTCGATCCGCCCGAACTCCGCCAGCGCCACGTCGACGACCCGCTGACCGCCCGCCATCGTCGAGATGTCGTCGGCGACGGCGACGGCCGAACCGCCTGCCGCCTCGATCTCCTTCACCACCGACAGCGCGACCTCCGACGTGGGCTCCCCGCCCTCGATGGAGACCCCGTAGTCGTTGACGACGACCTTCGCCCCCTCCGCCGCACACGCCAGGGCGACTGCGCGCCCGATCCCGCGCCCCGCGCCTGTCACCGCCACGACCTTGCCTGCCAAGAAGTTCCCCACGCCCGGCCCCTTCCCGCGTTTTCTGACGGTCCGTTAGATTCGTTCGTCGACAGGATTCTACGGTCCGTCAGATGCAGGAAAACAAGACCCTGGAGGCCCCGATGTCAGTTCCCTCGCAGTTCCCCGTCGAGTTCCACGACATCGCCAAGCGCGTCAACAACTGGGGACGCTGGGGCCGGGACGACGAGATCGGGACCCTCAACCTGATCACCGACGACGTCGTACGGGACGCCGTCGCGACCGTCCGCTCCGGCCACCGCGTCCCGCTCGCCCTCGACCTCACCCAGGACGGCGTGCAGACCGGCATGATCCCCGGCCGGGTCAACCCGCTCCACGTCATGGTCCAGATCAACCAGGAGCTCTTCGGTCCCGGCACGGTCGCCACCAGCGACGACGCCGTGACCCTGGGGCTCCAGGCGGCCACCCACTGGGACGCCCTCACCCACGTCTCGCACTCCGGCAAGATCTACAACGGCCGCCCCGCCTCCACCATCACCCCGCACGGGCGTTCCGAGTTCAGCGGCATCCACACCGCCCGCCACGTCGTCAGCCGTGGCGTCCTGCTCGACGTGGCCGCCGCCAAGGGCGTCGACCGGCTGCCCGGCGACCACGCCGTCACTCCCGAAGACCTCGACGAGGCCGCGGAATTCGGCCGCGTCACCGTCCGGGCCGGCGACATCGTCCTCGTACGGACGGGCCAGATACGGCAGTACCTCGCCGGGGACAAGCACGCCTACGCGTTCCCCTCCCCCGGCCTCTCCCTCCGTACGCCCGAGTGGTTCCACGCCCGCGATGTCGCGGCCGTCGCCAACGACACGCTCACCTTCGAGATCTTCCCGCCCGAGATCGAGAACCTCTGGCTGCCCGTCCACGCCCTCGATCTCGTCGAGATGGGCATGCTCCAGGGGCAGAACTGGAATCTGGAAAGTCTGTCCACAGCCTGTGCACAGAGGGAGCGGTACGCGTTCCTGCTCTCCGCGATGCCCGAGCCCTTCGTGGGCGGTACGGGCACACCGGTGGCCCCGGTGGCGATCCTCTGAATCGGCGCTCCTGAATCGGCGCTCCTGAATCGGCGCTCCTGAATCGGCGCTCCTGAATCGGTGCTCCTGAGTCGGCGCTCCCGCATCGGCGC
The DNA here is from genome assembly GCF_042902595.1 of Streptomyces sp. NPDC012508. Classification (NCBI taxonomy): domain Bacteria; kingdom Bacillati; phylum Actinomycetota; class Actinomycetes; order Kitasatosporales; family Streptomycetaceae; genus Streptomyces; species Streptomyces sp. NPDC012508. Next base: position 65,520 of record NZ_JBIBEO010000003.1, on the reverse strand, counting down.
CTCTCCGCATCGGAGAAGTCACACGGGGGTGGCGGCGCACTCGCGCGCGCCCCGAGCACGGCACGGCCGCCGCCACCCCGGACACGACCCGCACTCGTCGAGGGCGGCTTGGCACCCTCGTCGTCCCCTCACGTCGAATCGCTCACCCCAGGGTGAACAAAACACCACGAACCGTCAACAGGGCACCGAGGCCGTCGGGGTGACCGTCGCAGACTCGGAGGCCTTCGGCACGCCCCGGTCCACCTCGCACCAGATGCTCTTGCCCGCGCCCTCGCGCTGCCATCCCCACCGGTCGGCCAGGCCGTCCACCAGCTCGAGACCGCGCCCGTTGGTGTCCTCGCCCTGCGCGTGGCGCGGCATCGGCGGCCGGTCGCTCGAGTCGGCGACCTCCACCCGTACCGTCCCGGCCTCCGGGCAGCCCGCGCCGAACAGCATCCGCAGGACGGCCGGACAACCCGTGTGGACCACCGCGTTGGTCACGAGCTCGGAAATGAGCAGCACCAGCGTCTCGGCCAGCGGCTCGTCATCCCCTATGCCCGATCCGGCGAGCCTCGAACGCGCCCATCGCCGGGCGCGCCCCACCTCTGCCGGGTCCGGCCCGACCTCCAACTGAACCTGAAGCACCTGCACCGCTCACACCATCCGAACCGGCGGACACATCGCCTCGCGCCTCACAGCCATCGACGCCCTCACGGAACGTGATTCCCTTGTGAGACAGCATGGTTGACGTACAGTCACCGCAACAAGCGCTTCGGGCATATTCCAGCGCGAAGGAGTACGCATGGTCCATACTGTGCGACGCACGCTGCGGGGAGTCGAACAGGAGGGCGCCCAGCGCCTCCACGGGGTACGAGCGGCGGGCATCGCCCGATCCGGGGCCACCGTTTCGGCGACACCGGGACGATCCGGGCTCACAACCACTCGCATCCCACGGAGGGTACCGGAGCGGGACCCCGACTCCGGGCCGTGACGGCCCGCCCGAAGGACACAACCCGATATCGACGCTCCGTGAGCGCCCGCCCACGCCACGCCTACAGGTGCGCCGCCTCCGCCTCCTCCGCCCGGGCCTTCGTCGGGCCTCGTTCGGCCCGCACCCAGGCCCGCTTGAGGTGCAGATGCACGTCCGCCTCCCACGTGAAGCCCATGCCGCCGTGCACCTGCAGGCAGTCCCGCGCGCAGTCGACGGCCGCCTCGTCGGCGAGCAGCTTGGCCCCGGCGATCTCGACGGGGTCACCGGTGACGGCGGCCCCGTAGACGGCGGCCCGTGCCACCTCGGCCCGCACGAGCATCTGCGCACACAGATGCTTGACGGCCTGGAACGCCCCGATGACCTGCCCGAACTGCACGCGCGTGCGGGCATGGGAGACAGCCATCTCGGTGGTCCGTGCGGCGCTCCCGACCTGCTCGGCGGCGCTGAGCAGCGACGCCACCCCCGTGGGGGGCAGCCGTTCCTCCGGGGCCACATCGGAACGGCGCCCTGACGGACGGGTTCCGCTCATGTCGCCCGTGACCACGACGGCCGGCAACCGGTGCAGGGGCGTGAGCGGATCGACGGACCGGAGAGGCTGAGCACCCTCGACGTCCCCGAGGACGACGTCCGCCTCGTCCAGCCACTCGACCAGCCCCCCGTCAGGGGAAGCCACCACCACCTCCCCCTCCGCCGCCCCCTCCACCACACCCGCCGCGAGGTGCGTCCTGATCAACGGCCCCGGCAACAACACCCGCCCCGCCTCCTCGAAGACGAGCACCGCCTCCGGCAGCCCGAGCCCCACGCCTCCCTCCGCCTCCGGCAGTTGCAGGGCGAAGAACCCTGCCGCCCCCAGCTCCCGCCACAGGGCGCGGTCCAGAGCACCGCCCGCGTCCACGGCGGCCCGCAACGCCTCCCGGCCGAAGCGTCCCGCCAGCAGCTCCCGTACCCCTGCCTTCAGCGCCTTCTGGTCGTCCGTCAGCCGGAAGTCCACGAGACCACCACCACCCCTCACCGCCCCTTCGGCAGGCCGAGTATCCGCTCGGCGACGATGTTCGCCTGGATCTGCGACGTACCGGCCGCGATCGTGTACGAGAGCGAGGACAGCCGGTCCAGGTTCCACTCGCGCCCGAGGTCGAGCGCGTCGGGCCCGAGGACGGCGGCCGCCGTGTCGTACAGCTGCTGCCGCGCGTGCGAGTACCGCAGTTTGAAGACCGAGCCGCCGATCCCCGGCACGCCGCCCGTCACCTCCGCCTCGCTGACGTTCCACTGGGTCAGCCGCCACAGCGCCCGGAACTCGGCGCTCAGCCGTCCGAGCCGCCGCCGTACCCCCGGATCGTCCCAGGTGCCGTTCTTCCGCGCCGTCCCCGCGAGTTCGGCCAGCACGCGCCGGCACGCGACGACCTCGCCCACGAACGCCGTGCCGCGCTCGAAGGACAGGGTCACCATCGTCACGCGCCAGCCGTCGTTCTCCTCCCCGACCCGGTTGGCGACCGGCACCCGTACCTCGTCGAGGAACATCTCCGCGAACTCCGTCGACCCGGCGAGTGTCCGCAGCGGCCGTACGGTGATCCCGGGCGCGTCCATCGGCATCGCGAGCCATGTGATCCCCCGGTGCTTGGAGCCCGAGGCGTCCGTCCGTACGAGCAGCTCGCACCAGTCGGCGACCTCCGCGTGCGAGGTCCAGATCTTGGAGCCGGAGATGACGTACGCGTCCCCGTCCCGTACCGCCCTCGTCCGCAGCGACGCCAGGTCGGAGCCCGCGTCCGGCTCGCTGAAGCCCTGGCACCACACCTCGTCGCCACGCAGCACCGGCGGCAGCCAGCGCTCCCGCTGTTCGGGCGTCCCCTCGGCGGCCACGGTCGGCCCGGCGTGCAGCAGTCCGACGAAGTTCGCGCCGACGTACGGCGCCCCGGCGCGCTCGGTCTCCTCCAGGAAGATGAGCCGCTGCGTCGGAGAGGCGCCCCAGTGCACGTCCGCGTAGCCCGCGTCGTACAGCCGCCGCTGCCAGCCGCAGTCGTAGGCGCGCCGCCCCGGCCAGTCCAGCGGATCGGGCTTGGGCGGCAGCGTCGGCAGGACGCGCGCGAGCCACTCCCGCAGCCGCGCCCGGAACTCCTCCTCCGCCGCACCGTCCGCGAGGTCCATCAGACGATGCCCAGGTCCAGCATGCGGATGGCGTTGCCGCGCATCAGCTTGTAGACCGTCTCGTCGTCGAGTCCCTTGACGTGGTCGAGGGCGACTTCCTTGGTGTGCGGGAAGGTGGAGTCGACGTGCGGATAGTCGGTCTCGAAGGTGGCGTTGTCCCGCCCCACCACGTCCAGCGAGGCGATGCCGTGCTTGTCGCGGAAGAAGCAGCAGAACATCTGCCGGTAGTAGTACGTCGACGGGGGCTCGGGGATGAGGTCCCGCACCCCGCCCCACGCCCGGTGCTCCTCCCACACGTCGTCGGCGCGTTCGAGGGCGTACGGGATCCAGCCCATCTGGCCCTCGCTGTAGGCCAGCTTCAGCGTCGGGAACTTGACCAGCACCCCGCTGAACAGGAAGTCCATCATCGAGGCCATGGCGTTGTTGAAGCTGAGGGAGGCCTGGACGGCGGGCGGGGCGTCGGGCGAGGCGGCGGGCATCTGGCTGCTGGAGCCGATGTGCATGTTGACCACCGTCCCCGTGTCCTGGCAGACGGCGAAGAACGGGTCCCAGTAGCCGGAGTGGATCGAGGGGAGCCCGAGGTAGGTCGGGATCTCCGAGAAGGTGACGGCCTTGACGCCTCTCGCCGCGTTCCGCCGGATCTCGGCGACGGCCAGGTCGATGTCCCAGAGCGGGATGATGCAGAGCGGGATGAGGCGGCCACCGCTGTCGCCGCACCACTCCTCGACCATCCAGTCGTTGTAGGCGCGGACGCAGGCGAGGGCGACCTCCTTGTCCTTTGCCTCCGCGAAGGTCTGGCCGCAGAAGCGGGGGAAGGTCGGGAAGCAGAGGCTCGCCTCGACGTGGTTGAGGTCCATGTCCTTGAGGCGCGCGACCGGGTCCCAGCAGCCGCGGCGCATCTCCTCGCGGGTGATGCCCTCCAGGGTCATCTCGTCGCGGTCGAAGCCGACGGCGGCGATGTTGCGCTTGTACGGGAACTTGAGGTCCTCGTAGATCCACCAGTCGGTCGGCGGACCGTCCGGGTCCATCGTGATCTGGTACTTGCCCCCGACGTACGCGAGCTCCCCGATCCCGGCGGTCAGCGGCTGGGGTCCGCGGTCGCGGTACTTGGCCGGCAGCCAGGTCTCGAAGAGGTGGGCCGGCTCGATCACATGGTCGTCGACGCTGATGATCCGCGGAAGCTCCGTCATGAGACCCTCTCCCATTCCCGCATTTTCTGATGACCCGTCAGATACCGATCGGTCTCAGGCTAGCCCCCGGCCCCTGGACCGACAAGCAGCGGGCCTCTACGCTCTCCAGGTGATCTGACTGGTCGTCAGTTATGGACGGAGAGGGGAACGTCGTGACCGACACCGCACACACCCTGGGCGCCTCCCGCACCCTCTGGGAGCTCGTCGAGCGGCGCGCCGCCCTCACGCCCGACCGGCCCGTCCTCCTCCAGGGGGACCGCACCCTCACCTTCGGTGAGCTGCGGGAACGCTCCGAGCGGTGCGCCGCCGGGCTGTACGGGGCAGGAGTGCGGCCCGGCACGGTCGTGGCCTGGCAGCTGCCCACCCGGATCGAGACCGCGGTCCTCTCCTTCGCGCTCGCCCGCATCGGCGCCGTACAGTCCCCGGTCATCCCCTTCTACCGGGACCGCGAGGTCGGCTTCGCGCTGCGCGAGTCGAAGGCCGAGTTCTTCGCCGTGCCGGGCGTGTGGCGCGGATTCGACCACACGGAGATGGCCCGCCGGCTCGGCGCGCGCGGGATCTTCGAGGCGTACGACTCGCTGCCCGACGGGGACCCGGCCGTCCTGCCGCCGCCTCCCGGGAACGGCACCGACGTGCGGTGGATCTACTGGACCTCCGGCACGACCTCCGACCCCAAGGGCGTCCTGCACACCGACCGCTCGCTCATCGCGGGCGGCTCCTGCCTCGCCCACGCGCTGCGTCTGACCGCGGACGACGTCGGCTCCATGGCCTTCCCGTACGCGCACATCGCCGGGCCCGACTACACGGTGATGCTGCTCCTGTACGGATTCCCCGCGGTGATGTTCGAACAGTTCGCGCTGCCCGAGGCGCTGGCGGAGTACCGCAGGCACGGGGTGACGGTGGCGGGCGGCTCCACCGCGTTCTACTCGATGTTCCTCGCCGAGCAGCGGAAACAGCCCGGCCGGAAGCTGATACCGACGCTGCGGCTGCTCGCGGGCGGCGGGGCGCCCAAGCCGCCGGAGGTCTACCACGCCGTCGTACGGGAGATGGGCTGCCAGCTCACCCACGGATACGGCATGACCGAGGTCCCGATGATCACGATGGGGTCGCCGGACGACACCGTCGACAACCTCGCGACCACGGAGGGCCGGCCGCCCGAGGGCATGGAGATCCGGATCGCCGACGACGGATCCGGGAACGGCGAGGTCAGGCTGCGCGGCGAGGCCGTATGCCAGGGCTATCTGGACCCTGCCCAGAGCGCCGCCGCCTTCGACGAGGACGGCTTCCTGATCACCGGCGACGTGGGGCACGTGACCGCGAGCGGACACCTCGTCCTGACCGGGCGGATCAAGGACATCATCATCCGCAAGGGCGAGAACATCTCGGCCAAGGAGATCGAGGACCTCCTCCACCAGCATCCGGCGGTCGGCGACGCGGCGGTCGTCGGGCTCCCGGACCCCGACCGCGGCGAACGCGTCTGCGCGGTGATCGAGCAGCGGCCGGGGGCGGACCCGCTGACCCTGAAGACGGTCACCGCGTTCCTGCGCGAACAGGGGCTCTCCGTCCACAAGCTGCCGGAGCAGCTGGAGGTGGTGGAGGCCCTGCCGCGCAACGACGCCCTGCGGAAGGTACTGAAGTACAAGCTCCGCGAGCGGTACTCCGCCGCCGCCCCCGGGACGCTCCCGGGGACGCGGTCCGGGCTCACTTCAGCAGGGTGAGGACGACGATGCCGAGGGTGCCGAGCGTCACCCGTCCGTCGGGGAACGGATGTTGGCGACCGGGAGGCGCGCTACTCCGTCATGAAGTAGCGGGCGAACGCCGTCACCGCCTGCTCCTCGTCGACCGAGCCCGAGGCGACGGTCGGCAGCGTACGGGCGCCCACCGCCGCGCCGACGGGGGTGATGCCGAGGGCAAGCAGCGCGCGCTCCACGTCGGCGGGGGTCGTGGCGATGGCGAGGACGGCGTGCAGGAAGGGCCGGGCGATCTCCGCGAAGCGCTCGGGGTGGTCGTGCAGGCGCTTCACCGCGCCGCCTGCGAACTCCTCACGGCTGACCTTCTGGTCGCCGTCGATGTCCGCGATCCCCGCCATGCCCTGCCAGAAGGCCTCGGCGCCGTCGGCCAGCGCCTGCCCCCGGTCGGAGCGGAAGGAGACGTCGAACTCCGCCAGGACGCGTTTCGCCGCCGTGCTGAAGTCCTCGCGCGAGATGGTCCCGTCGCCGTCCTGGTCGAAGGCGGCGAAACGGGAGGCGATCCGGCGCTGGTAGACCTCTCCGGGTCCCTGCTCGGGTTCCATGGGCTCCATTACGGGAGGGTACGACGAGACGGGCCCCCGTGCCGAGAGGGGCGGGGCGCTCGGTCGCCGCTCGGGACGGGTGGCGCTACGCGGAGAGCGGCTGGGCCTCGTCGTCGACGGCGGCCGAGGCGTCCCCGTACACGTCGAAGAGGCGGCGCACGCCCAGCGCGGCGAGGACCCGGTTGACGTGCGAGGCGTCCTCCGAGCCCCGCTCGGGCAGGACGACCCGCAGCCGGCCCTGGCAGGAACGCATCAGCCGCCGCGAGGCGATCAGCACGCCCACCCCGCTGGAGTCGCAGAAGAGCACGCCCGAGAGGTCGAGGACGACGTCGTGGCGTCCTCCCGCGACGGCGTCGTGAACGCGTCTTCTGACCAGGGGCGAGGTCAGCAGATCCAGCTCACCGCGGATTCGCAGCACGGTCCAGGGGCCCTGCTCGTCTTCGTCGACGTGGAGGTTCACGCGATCGCGCCCTTCAAGCGGAAGCAGTCGTTCAAGCGGAGGCAGTCGTTCCCGTCCCCTCCCGCTGCCCCACCACGACGCGTCGAAACCCCTCGTCCCAGGGATGACGCTTTCCTTACCATCCGACCCCTCCGAGAGGGCGTACTTGTCCCAAAGCGGAGTGCGCTCCCGGACGGCCCACTACTTTGGACGGAGAACTCGGGTCGGGAGGGCCACGGAAGAGCACCGGAGGGTCGACGCATGGCGAAGGACACACCACCGCGCTGGGACCGCAGGATGCAGCAGCGGCTGGCGCGCGGTGAGGCCGCCGCGCTCGGCGAGCTCTACGACCGGTTCGCCTCCCTGGTGCACAGCCTCGCCCACCGGGTCCTCGACGACGAGAAGGCCGCGGACCAGGTCACGCGCGAGGTCTTCGGCTACATCTGGGAGAACCCCGACGCCTACGACCCCAAGCAGGGCAACATGCGCTCGTGGGTCGCCAAGCTCACCCAGCGGCAGGCCGTGCACCGGCTGCGGCAGACGGAGGCGACGGCGTACGCGGAGACCGGCGAGGGTTCGGCGGAGGAGCTGGAGCAGAAGGTGCGCCAGGCCTCGGTCGCGGCCCGCGCCGACTACATCGTGACGTCGATGCCGGCGCCGCTGCGGGCCGCGCTCGAACTGGCGTACTTCCAGCGGCGCGACTACCGCCAGACGGCCGCGGACCTCGGTGTGACGGAGGACGAGGCGCGGCGGCGGCTGCGGCTCGGGCTCCAGCTGCTGTCGACGGCGAACACCCGCCCGCTGGAGGGGTCCTCGCCGCCCGGTTACGGTCGTTCCCTGTGAACGGCCCCGACGACACGCCCGACGACGTGGCGCGCGCTCCCCGGATACCGGGGCCGCGCGCCGCGGCGGACGACCACGCGGACCTGACGGGAGGGGCTGCCGTGGTCACGCCTCCCGAGCCGGTGGAGGAACCGGTCCTCGCGCCCGCGCCCCCGCTGCCGCCTCCCCCGCCGCCGCACAGCGTGCTCAAGTCCCTCCTCGGGGCGTGGGCGCTCTCCGCGTGTTCGCCGGAGGAGACGCAGGCGGTCGAGGATCATCTGACCGAGTGCGCCCCGTGCGCGGACGAGGCGCTGCGGCTGCGGGACGCGGTCGGTCTGCTGCATTCCGAGCGGGATCTGGACCTGGACCCGCTGCTGCGCTCCCGGGTCCTGGAGAACTGCCTGGGCCGCCGGCCCGCCCGTATCCCGGTGCCTTCCTGGGCGACTCCGTACGACGCGGAGACCGCCCGGCTCGACGCGCTGCTGCGGGACATCGGCGAATCGGAGTGGCACGCGCCGGTACGGCTGAAGTGGTTCGACGGCGAGCAGCGGGTGAGCCGCCGGACGACCGTGGCGGGGGTGATCGGCCATCTGCTGACGGTGGACGGCCTGGTGGCCACCTCCCTCGGCCTGGACGACCCGCTGGGGCCCAAGGCGACGGAGGTGTCGCCGGCGGAGCGTACGGAGGCGTACTGGCAGGGCCAGTACCACCCGCCGACCCGCGGGGTGCGCGAGCCGTGGCGCGAGCAGAGCCACACGCTGATCCGCACGGTGTCGTTCGCGGGGCGGGGCGTGGCGGACCTGACGGTGACGTACGGCGACTTCGCGCTGCCGATGCGGGACTCGCTGCTCGAGCGGGCCTTCGAGTGCTGGGTGCACGCGGACGACATCGCGAACGCGGTGGCGTATCCGTACGAGCCGCCGAGCGGGGCGCATCTGCACGGCATGATCGACCTGGCGGCCCGGCTGCTCCCGGCGGCGCTGGCCGGCCGGCGCCGCGCGGGGCTGGCCGCGCCGGCGCGCCATCTGGTCGCGGCGGGCGCCCCCGGCCGCTCGCTCCATCTGGAGGTCGAGGGCTCGGGCGGCGGCCACTGGTACATCGCCCTGGACTCCCCGGCGGCCGTCGGCTCCCCGGACCACGCGGTGGCGCAGGTGGCCATGGACGGCGTCGAGTTCTGCCAGCTGGTGGCGGGCCACGTTCCGCCGGAGGAGGCGGCGGCGGGCCAGGACGGCGACCGCGAGGCGATCCGCGACGTCCTCTTCGCGGCCGCCTCCTTGAGCCGCCTCTAGCCGCCTGCAGTCGCCTGCAGTCGCCTGCAGTCGCCTGTGGCCGCCGCCTCGGGGGGCGGCTACGCGAAGACCACCGTGCGGCGGCCGTTCAGGAGGATGCGGCGTTCCGCGTGCCACTTCACCGCGCGCGCCAGCGCCTGGCACTCCACGTCGCGGCCGATCGCCACCAGCTGGTCCGGGGTGACCTCGTGGCCCACCCGCTCGACCTCCTGCTCGATGATCGGGCCCTCGTCGAGGTCGGCCGTCACGTAGTGGGCCGTCGCGCCGATCAGCTTCACACCGCGCGCGTGCGCCTGGTGGTAGGGCTTGGCGCCCTTGAAGCTCGGGAGGAAGGAGTGGTGGATGTTGATGATCCGGCCCGACAGCTGCTTGCACAGGTCGTCGGAGAGGACCTGCATGTAGCGCGCGAGCACCACCAGCTCGACGTTCTCGGCGCGCACGAGCTCGAGCAGCTCGGCCTCCGCCTCCGGCTTGTTGTCCTTCGTGACCGGAATGTGACGGAACGGGAGGCCGTACGAGCTCACCAGCTCGGAGAAGTCCGTGTGGTTCGAGACCACCGCGACGATCTCGACCGGCAGCGCCCCGATCCGCGAGCGGAAGAGCAGATCGTTCAGGCAGTGGCCGAATTTCGACACCATCAGCACGACGCGCATGCGCTCGTCGGCCCGGTTGATGTGCCAGTCCATCGCGAACGAGTCACCCACCGCCGCGAAGCTCGCCCGGAGCTTCTCCACGGTCACCGGCTCCTCCGCCGAGAAGTGGACGCGCATGAAGAACAGGCCGGTGTCCCGGTCCTTGAACTGCTGACTGTCCTCGATGTTGCAGCCCGTGATGAACAGATAGCTCGAAACGGCGTGCACAATGCCCTGTTTGTCCGGGCAGGAGAGCGTGAGGACGTACTGGTCGGTCATCCCCGTAGGGTGCCATACCCCACCGCGGCGGCAGGGCCGACGTCCGTCAGGCGGACCTCGTGATGATACGGAGAACGTCCAGGGAGCGCGGGGGTGTGTCCGGGTCCTCGCCGTCCGCGGACGCCATCCGTATGTGTGCCTCGCGGGCGGCCCGTACGGCCTCCGGCCACCCGTGGTGCTCCATGTACGCCGAGAACGGCGCGTCGGGCCCCACCTGGTGCATGATCCGCAGCACGCGCAGCGCGGCGACGTCCACCAGCGCGGCCTCGCCCGAGTCACGGAAGATCGTGCCGACGTACTTCTCGGCGGACCAGTTGTCGAGCCAGGTGTCCTCCACGAGGCGGTAGACGGCGTCGGTGACGTCGCCGTACCCCTCGTGACCGGCCAGCCAGGTGGTCTCGTGGAACCCGGGGTCGGAGAGCATGTGCAGCGCCGAGCGCACGTTGCTGCGCCAGCGCCACCACGGCATGTCGTTGAGCGGCATGTCGCCCATGGTGGAGGAGCGACGGCCGCGACGGGAAGAGTTCACCGAACCCGAGACTGGACTGGACACCGTTCGATCGTACGTTCCCTTCCAAGATCGGCGGACCGGCCCCCTCCCGAGCAGGCTCCGGCTCCGGCAATTCACCTTCACGTCACCCCCCGTTGAACCGTGCACACTTCTGCGTTACCCGTGAGGCGGAATTGTGCGTGTCCATGACCGGTAGGCGACTGACCTCACTCCTCGCGTATGTCACGACGGCGGCGGCCGGGGCGTCGCTGCTCACCGGCTGTGGCGTGCTCCCTGGGACCACGGGGGGATCCAGGGAGCCCGTCACGGTGATGACCTGGGCCCCGGACGGCACCCGGGCCACCAACCAGCCCGGTATGCCCGCCATGGCCCAGGCCTTCGCCCGCTGGGTCAACGCCTCCGGCGGCATCGACGGCCACGAGCTGAAGATCCTCACCTGCAACGAGAAGAACACCTCCTCCGGCGCCGCGGACTGCGCCCGCCGGGCCGTCCGCGAGGACGTCGTCGCCGTCGTCGGTTCGTACAGCCAGAACGGGCGTGCCTTCATGGCCCCGCTGGAGGCGGCCGAGATCCCGTACATCGGCGGCTACGGCATCTCCGAGGACGAGTTCACCAGCCCGCTCTCCTACCCGGTGAACGGCGGCCTCGCCTCGCTCATGGCCGGGCACGGCCGGCAGCTCGCCGAGTCCTGCCGCAAGGTCTCGCTCGTACGCCCCGACACCCTGTCCGGCGACAAGCTGCCCGACCTGCTCAACTCCGGTCTGCGCAAGGGCAGTCACGACGGCGCGGTGGACATCCCGGCCGTCGAGGACGCCGCCGAGTACACCACGCAGGCCGAGCGCGCCCGCGACAAGGCAGGCAGCAAGGACGGCTGCGTCGCCGCCGTCCTCGGCGAGCGCACGCAGACCTTCTTCGACTCCTTCCGCCGCCTCCCCGAGGGCGAGGACGGCCAGGGCGGCCAGGACGACGGCAAGGGCAAGGACGGGATCCGGATCTCCTCCGTGCTCGGCAGCGTCAGCCAGCCCGTCGTCGACCGCACCGGAGGCGCGCACAGCCCCTTCGAGGGCGCGTACGTCACGGGCTGGTACCCGGAGGCGAACGACGCGCGCTGGGCGCCGATGCGCAAGGTGATCAAGGAGCACGCGTTCGCCGACAACCGGGTCGACCCGACCGACGCGGGCGTCCAGACGACGTGGATCGCGTACACCGTCCTGAAGAAGGTCATCGAGTCCCTCGACAGCGACACGATCACCGCGGGCGCCGTCGCGCACGCGCTGGACCGCGGTGTCCAGATCGACACCGGCGGCCTCACCCCCGAACTGCGCTGGCGGTACGAGGACATGCTCGGCGCCCCCCGCTTCCCCCGGATCGTCAACCACGAGGTGACGTTCCAGGTGGTGCGCAAGGGGCAGCTCGTGGCGCAGAAGCCCGGCTTCGTCGACGTCGGCGAGACCGTCCTCAGCGCCCCGTAGCGGCCGGGGCGTCACCGGTTCCCCGGCGGCGCCCCCGCCCCTCCCCTACAGCTGGGTCGGGGTCCGCTTCGACAGCCCGAACTTGTCGGCGGTCGGGTTCCACAGGGACGCCGCCTCACGCTTGGCGATCGTGGCGTCGGAGCTCTTCTTGCCCGCCTCGACCGTGTGCGAGGTGCCGCGGGCCTTTCCGCCCTTGCACAGCTTCTTGTTGCCCTTCACCTGGTCCGCCCAGGCGGCGTAGTGGTCGTCGGCGGACGCCGAGGCCTGCCACGCCTTGGTGAGGGCGGCGGTCAGGGCCGCGCTGTCCGGAAGCTTGTCGACCGTCAGGCCCTGCAGCCGGGTCACCAGGCCGCGGCGCTGCCCGGCGGCGTCCCGCAGATCGGTGGCGGCCTGGTCGAGGTTCTTGCACTGCTTGATGCTCTCGACCGAACGGATCACCGCGTCACGGCTGTTGTTGCTGTCCGCGAGCAGCTTGTCGAGCTCCTTCGCCTGCGGCTCGGCCGGGTCGGCGGCCGCCTTGCCGGTCGGCTCGGCCGACGGGGCGCCGGAGCTGGCGGCCACGTTCTGGGCGGGGGCCTTGTCCTTGCCCTCGTCCCCGCCGCTGAGCAGCGCCCCGGCGCCGAGGCCGACGACGGCGCAGCCGACGACGACGGCGGCGATCAGCGCCACGGGCGACTTACGGCGCGGCTCGGGCTCGTCGTCGTACCCGTCGTCGTAGGCGCCCTGGAAGGGGGCCGGCGCGGTCGGCTGCTGGAACTGCTGCTGCGCAGGCGGCTGCTGGGCGTACGGGGGCTGCTGGAACTGCGGCGGGAACTGCTGCCGGGACTGCGGCGGCTGCTGCTGCTGCGGCATGTGCTGCGTCGCGTCGCTGCGGAAGAGGTTGTCGAACTCGGCGGGCGGCTGCCGCTCGCCGTGCGTCTGCGCCGGTACGGGAGCGATGTACTGGGTCGCGTCGGAGGCCCCGGCGGGCTGCTGCTGCCGGCCCAGGGGGCCCGTGCCGAGGAACTGGGTGTCCGAGCCGGCACCCTGCGCCGCGACGGGCGGGATGTGCTGCGTCGCCTGCATGTCGGAGGCGGACGCCCCGGAGGTGGGCATTCCCGACATGCCGGGCATCGACTGTGCGGCGCCGGGGTGCGCGGGGCCCACGGGAGGGTAGCCGTAGCCGCCCTCGGGGCCGGGCTGCGCGGGCGCGGCGGCGTGGGGGTATCCGTACCCGCCGGGCGGCGGGGTGGGGGACGACGACGGATACGCGCCCGGTATCTGGCCCTGCGTCCCGGGCATCGCACCCGGCATCGGGCCCGGCATCGGCCCCGGCCCGCCGCCGGGCGGCGCGCCCTGCGGCGGGATCGGCGCGAGGTACTGCGTCGCCTGCATGTCCGCGGCCCCGCCCGGTCCGGCCTCCGGCGGAAGCGGCTGGGCCGCCGGCAGCGGCTGCGAGGACGGCTGGGGCTGCTGCCCCTGCGGCCCGCCACCGGGGCCCCAGGCGCCGCCCCACGGCTGTCCTCCGGCCGGGCCCGCGCCCTGGCCGGTCTCCACGCCGCCCTCCGCGGGCAGCACGACACCTTCGTGCGTCGGCCGTACCGCCGGATACTGCGGCTCCGGCCCCTGTCCGCTCTGCGTCACCGGGACTCCCACTGATGGACCTACGGAATCGTCGGCTCACGCTACCGGGTGCGTCCGGCGCCGCGCACACGTGTGTGAGCCCGGTAACAGACCCACAACGACACCACCCTCAACTGCCGTATCAGCGTGCCCCGATCACCCCACAGCGCAGGTCGTGACGGTGACGCCCATCACACCAGGTCACGCCGCATGGAGTTCGAGCCGCGCCCCGAACTCCCGTACCACCGGCTCCCCCGCGAACGGCTCCAGGCGTTCCTTGAGGTCGTCCAGATACTCCGCCCCGCGCGAGGACCGCAGCGTCGCGAGCAGTTCGAGGGCGCGCGTCCCCGTGTGGCAGGCCTGCTCGACCTCGCGCCGCTGCACCTGCGCCGAGGCGAGCAGCACCAGACCGATCGCCCGCCGCCTGGCCCGCGTCTCGGGATGGCCGGCGAGCGACTCCTCCGCCGCCCGCCCCGCCGCCTCCGCCTGACCCAGATCCCGGTGGCAGTGGGCCAGTTCGTCGGCCAGATACGCCTGGTCGAAGTGGGCGATCCACGACGGGTCGTCACCCGACTCCGGATCCGCCCGCTCCATCGCCCGTACGGCACGGCCCGCGACCGCCTCGAAGGCGTGGACGTCCCCGAGCAGCGCGTGGCCCCGCGCCTCCGCCGCGTAGAACATCGCCTCCGCCCGCGGGGTCACCCGCCCCCGCGCGCCCTCCTGCGCCGCCCGCGCCAGCTGCGCGATCTCCCGCGGGTTCCCGAGCTGGGCGGCGAGATGACTCATCGAGGCGGCGAGCACATAGCCGCCGTAGCCCCGGTCGCCGCCGGCCTGCGCGAGCCGCAGGGCCTGGATGTAGTACCGCTGGGCGAGCCCCGGCTGCCCGGTGTCCACGGCCATGTACCCGGCCAGCTCCGTGAGCCGCGCCACCGCCGCGAACAGCTGCCGCCCGACCGCCTCCCGGTACGAACCCGAGAGCAGCCCCGCCACCACGCTGTTCAGGTAGTGCACGACCACCGGCCGCACATGGCCGCTGCCGAACCGCCGGTCCAGGTCGACCAGCGCACCGGTCATCGCCCGGACCGCCTCCACGTCCGAGACCCCCACCCGCGCCCCGGCCGACCGGGCCACGTGCGCGTCAGCGCCCGTGATCAGCCAGTCCCGGCTCGGCTCCACGAGCGCGGAGGCCGCCACCGTGGACCCGGAGAGGAAGTCCCGGCGCCCCACGTCGCTGCGCCATAGCTCGCAGACCTGCTCGATCGCGCCCAGCACGGTCGGCGAGAACTGCAGCCCGACGCCCGCCGCCAGGTTCTTGCCGTTCGCCATCCCGATCTCGTCGATCGTGACCGTACGGCCCAGCTTGCGGCCGAGAGCCTCCGCGATGATCCCCGGCGCCCGCCCGCGCGGCTGCTGACCACGCAGCCAGCGCGCCACCGACGTCTTGTCGTACCGCAGATCGAGACCGCGCTCGGACCCGACCATGTTCACCCTGCGGGCGAGGCCGGCGTTGGAGCACCCGGCCTCCTGAATGAGCGCCTGCAGCCGTTCGTTCGGCTGACGGGCGACGAGTGGCCTGGCTGACATGACTACCCCCTGAGGCCGGTGTGATCGGTGAGAACTGATCACTGCCCGGCGGATATCCGGTCAATGCCGATGTGAACACGCGAAACCGGACGCATCGGCCACGGGCAGCCGGCCGACACCCCCCACCTCTGGCTACCCCTCCACCGCTCCCCGGCCCCACGCGCGCCCCCGTCCGTGCACCCATGCGCCCCGCCGTGCAGGATCGATGCTCCACACCGCGCCGCGCCCCGCCCGTAACCCCAGGTGACGGCGGCAGTTGAGATCACCGTGGATGAGACCATCGGAGTCACGGAAGCCGCACAGATCCCCAAGCAGCGAGGCGAGCAGCTGCTGGACAGCGCCGTGCGGTATGCGGAAGAGCGGCACTGGGACGTGTTCCCGGGGACCTGGCTGGAGGCGGTCGAGGGCCGGGAGCGCTGCTCCTGCGGCGCGGAGGCGTGCGTCTCGCCCGGCGCGCACCCGGCCAGGCCCGACTGGTCGACGCAGGCGACCGGCAGCGCGGTCGGGGCGCGTCGCATGTGGTCGAAGCAGCCCAAGGCGTCGATCCTGCTGCCGACCGGGCGCACCTTCGACGCGATCGAGGTGCCGGAGTCGGCGGGCTTCCTGGCGCTCGCGCGGATGGAGCGGATGGAGCTCACGCTCGGCCCGGTGACGTGTACGCCGGAGCGCCGGATGTTCTTCTTCGTGCTTCCGGGCGCGGCCACCAAGGTCCCCGATCTCGTACGGAAGCTGGGCTGGGCGCCGGCGTCGATCGACCTGACCACCCGCGGCGAGGGGTACTACGTGGCGGCCCCGCCCACCCGGGTCGGCGGGCACGGCGCGGTGCAGTGGGCCCGGCGGCCCACTCCGGCGAACCGCTGGCTGCCGGACGCCGAGGAGCTGATCAGCCCCCTCGCGTACGCCTGCGGGCGGGAGGCGGCGGCCGAGAGGGCTCGCAGGGCCTAGGGGCGGCCTCTAGGGTGTGCCCGTACGGAGTACGGGGACGACCGGAGGGTTGACGGACCATGCCTGACCAGGCACTTGACGGCGTGAACGAGGAAGGCGGCGACGCACGCGCGGACGCCGTGACGGCGGGCGGCGCATCCGGGGACCACGGTGATGCGGTGCCCGCCGTCCGTGTCGAGGGGCTCTGGAAGCGCTTCGGGCAGCAGATCGCCGTCAACGGCGTCGACCTCGTCCTGCCCGCGGGCAAGTTCATCGGTCTCGTCGGCCCCAACGGCGCCGGCAAGACCACCACCCTCTCCATGATCACCGGCCTCCTCCGGCCCGACGCGGGTCGTGTGCTCGTCGCCGGGCACGACGTCTGGCGCGACCCCGAGTCGGTGGCCGAGGTGAAGGCACGGATCGGGATCCTTCCCGAGGGCCTGCGGCTCTTCGAGCGGCTCTCCGGCCGTGAACTCCTCGCGTACAGCGGGCGGCTGCGGGGGCTGCCCGGTGCGGAGGTCGACAAGCGGGCCGCACAGCTCCTCGACGTACTCGACCTGGCGGGCGCGCAGAACAAGCTCGTGGTGGACTACTCCACCGGTATGCGCAAGAAGATCGGGCTCGCCGCCGCGCTGCTGCACAACCCGGAAGTCCTCTTCCTCGACGAGCCGTTCGAGGGCGTCGACCCGGTGTCCGCGCAGACGATCCGGGGCGTCCTGGAGCGCTACACGGGCTCGGGCGCGACGGTCGTCTTCTCCAGCCATGTGATGGAGCTGGTGGAGTCGCTGTGCGACTGGGTCGCCGTCATGGCGGCCGGCCAGATCCGCGCCCAGGGACCGCTCGCGGACGTGCGGGGCGACGCGCCGTCGCTGCAGGCCGCGTTCCTGGAGCTGGTCGGCGCGAACGGACGGGAAGCGGCCGGGGACTCCCTGGACTGGCTGGGCGGCGGTACGGCCCGATGACCGCGGCGACCACGGCCACTCCGGCCGTCTCGGCCTCCCCCTCGCTGACGTCGGTCTTCGTACGGCTCAAGCTGTCGCTCCTGCGCAACGGGCTGCGGCAGTCGACGGGCCGGACGGCGGCGTACATCGTCTCGATCGTGATCACGGCCGTCTTCGCGGCGGCGATGGTGCTCGCGTTCGTGCTGATGCGCGGCAGCGCGGACGCGGACTCGATCGTGATCCTGCTGACCGGGGTGCTCGCCCTGTCGTGGGCCGTGATGCCGCTCTTCGTACCGGGCGGTGACGAGACGCTCGACCCGTCGCGGCTCGTGATGCTGCCGCTGCGGCCCCAGCCGCTGGTCCGGTCGCTGCTCGTGGCCTCGCTGGTGGGCATCGGCCCGGCGTTCACGCTGTTGATAGGGGTGGGTGCGGCCCTGGCGCTCGCGCGGGGCGCGGCGGGTGTCGTGGTGTCGGTCCTCGCCGTGCCGCTGGTGGTCCTGGTGTGCGTGGCGCTCTCGCGGGCCGTCGCCGCCGCCAACGTACGGCTCCTCACCTCGCGCAAGGGCCGTGACCTGGCGGTGCTGAGCGGCCTGCTGATCGCGGTCGGCATCCAGGTGGTCAACTTCGGCGCGCAGCGGCTCAGCCGCGCCGGCGGCCTCTCGTCGCTCGAACCGGCCGCGGCGGTCGTGGGCTGGCTGCCGCCGGCCTCGGCGATCGGAGCCGTGGACTCGGCGAGCGAGGGCGACTACGCGCTCGCGGCGGGCCAGTTGCTGCTGACGGTCGCCGCCCTCGGGGCGCTGCTGTACTGGTGGCAGCGGAGCCTGGTGAAGCTGATGACGGCACCGGACGGCTCGACGATCGGCGCGGCTCCGGACTCGGCCGGCGGCCGGTCGGGTACGGGACTCCTCGGGCGGCTGCTGCCCGGCGGACGGACGGGAACGGTGATGGAGCGCACCCTGCGCTACATCACGCGCGACCCGAAGACGAAGGCGGCCTGGATCACCTCGCTCGCGATCGGTGCGATCGTGCCGCTCTTCAACGCCTTCCAGGGCACGGGCTCCATCTACTTCGCGTGCTTCGCCTCCGGCATGCTCGGCATCCAGATGTACAACCAGTTCGGGCAGGACACCTCGGCGTTCTGGATGGTCGCCCAGACGATCTCGACGGCGGCGGACGCGTACGCGGAACTCCGGGCGCGGGCGCTCGCGCTGCTCCTGATCACCCTGCCGTACACGGTCCTGGTGACGGCGGCGACGGCGGCCGTCCTGGGCGACTGGTCCTCCCTCCCGGAGGCGCTCGGCCTGGCGTTCGCCCTACTCGGCGCCATGCTGGCGACGGGCGCGGTGACGTCGGCGAACTTCCCGTACTCGATCCCGCAGGACAACGCGTACAAGAACGTCGCCCCGGGTCAGGGCGGTCTGGCGTGGATCTCGATCTTCGGCGGGATGATCGGGGGCGCGCTGCTGTGCGCCCCGGTGATCGGCGCGACGATCTACCTCCACCTCGCGGACGAGGAGTCGCTGCTCTGGATCCTGCTGCCGACCGGCACCCTGTACGGCGCGCTCCTCGCCTGGGGCGGCCTGAAACTGGCGGCCCCGAGGACCGCGAACCGCCTGCCGGAGATCCTGACGGCGGTGAGCAAGGGGTAGGAGTGCGAGTGGCTCCCGCGCTGAGAGGGGCCTCGCTATTCGACTCGTCCAGAGGCGCGGTCCTGGGCAGCCATGACCTCGTCGCCGTGCTCGAACGCCCACGCTCCGAACGCCTCGATCGGGTCGAGCAAGGTGCCGCCCAGGGCGGTGATCCGGTAGTCCACCCGCGGCGGCGCCTCGGCGTAGGCGCGCCGCTCGACCAGGCCGTTGAACTCCAGTCGCCGCAGGGTCTCGGTGAGGACCTTGGGGCTGATGCCGCCGATGCGGTCGAGCAGTTCGACGGGGCGTCGGGGGCCCTCGCGCAGGGCCCAGAGGACCACGGCGTTCCAGGTGTTGGAGAGAAGGTCGAAGGCGAGGCGTGCGCGGCAGTCGGCGAGAAAGGCGTCGGACGTCACGCACCACATGGTGCCTGACGGTCTTCCTAGTGTCGTCCCGTATCCGGTTCGAGGCAGGACTGAGAGGGGACATCGTGAGGATCGGCGTGCTGGGGACGGGCAACATGGCGGACGCGCTCGCCACGCACTGGGTGCGGGCGGGGCACGAGGTGTTCGTCGGGGGACGGGACGAAGGGAAGGCGCGGCGGCTCGCGGCCCGCATGGGCCCCACGGTGGGGCACGGAAGTCCGCGTGCGGCGGCCGAGTTCGGTGAGGTGGTGCTCGCCGCCTTGCCGTACGGCGCTGGGGCGGAGGTCGCCCGTGAGCTTCACACGGCCCTGCGGGGGAGGGTGGTGCTCGACTGCGCCAATCCGGTGGGGCCCGGCTTCGGTCTGCTCACCGAAGCCGGGCTCTCGGCGGCGGAGCAGCTGGCGGAGGCGGCACCGGGGGCGCGTGTGGTCAAGGCGTTCAATCTCTGCCACGAGGACGTGTGGCGGATGAACCCGCCGGTCTTCGACGGGCGGCCCCTGGCCGTTCCGGTCTGCGGGGACGACGACGCGGCACTCGCCCTCGTACACACGTTGGTACGGGATGCCGGCTGTGAGCCGGTGGCCGGAGGCGGGTTGGAGCGGGCCGGGCTCCTGGAGGCGACCGCCGCGCTGTTCATCGGCCTGTGGGTCGGCGAGGGGGCTGACGCCCAGGCGATCGCGCCACCGTTGGCGTTTGCCACGGGACCGGGGAGCTGAGTCCGGGGACTTCACCCTGGGCGGCGGCCGGTCCGCGGACCGGCCGCCGCCCAGGGAGCATTCAGAAGGCGCCGTTCAGGCCCCACCATTCGCCGTCGGTGCGCTCGCCCGCGGCGAGGGAGCCGTCGGCCCGGCCGCGGTAGGTGATCAGCCAGCCGAGGTGGCCGGGGTGGCCGTCGATCCGGTACTGCTCGTTGGTGACCGTGGCGAGGTCGGCCTGGCCGTCGCCGGAGAAGTCGCCGACGGCGATGAAGGTGTCCATCGCGTTCCAGCCGCCGCTGCCGATCAGCGTGCGGGACGCGAGGGTCGCGGTGCCGCCCGGGTAGCGCCAGAGCTTGCCGGTGGACGCCTCCCGCGCGACCAGGTCGGGGCGGCCGTCGCCGTTCATGTCACCGGCGCCCACGAGGGCGTTCATGCTGTTCCAGCCGCCGCTGCCGACGAGCTTGCGCGCGCCCAGGCCGCCCGCGGCCGTACCCGGGTACATCCAGAGTCTGCCGGTGGACTTCTCGACCGCGAGGAGGTCGCTGCGGCCGTCCCCGGAGAGGTCACCGAACGCGGTGACGTTCGACATGCCGTTCCAGCCACCCGTGCCGATCACCTCGCGCGCGCCGAAGCCGCCGGAGCCCGTGCCCGGGTAGAGCCAGAGCTTGCCGGTGGACGCCTCGCGGGCGATCAGGTCCTCGTGGCCGTCGTGGCTGAAGTCGCCGTGCCGGGTGAGCGCGTTCATCCCGTTCCAGCCACCGGAGCCGACCAGGCGGCCGGTCCCGTCACCGGGCAGGAACCAGAGACGGCCTGCCTCGTCCCGCGAGAGCACATCGGCCCTGCGGTCGCCGTTCAGGTCGCCGAAGCCCGCGGCCGTGGGCGCCGGCTCCGCGTGCCAGCTGGGGTAGGCGGGCCGGCCGCACTCGCGCTCCGTACGGACGAACTTGATCGAGCTGGTGGTGGCGGTCGGCCAGGCGCCCCACTCGCCGGGACCGTCCGGGGACAGCGACGCATAGCCGCCCCACACCTCGTAGTCGGCGTTCTCGTACAGGCAGGCGTACGCCGACGTGCGGTTGGTGAACGAGCGGAACGCGTCGTCCCAGGTCCCCAGGGTCGCCTTGTCCGTGTCGGTCTTGAACATGGTCCCGGTGGCGGACTCGTTCTTCCAGGCGCAGAAGTACCCCCTGGGGCAGTCCGAGGCGGCGGCCCGCGCCGGCGCCGTGCCCGCGCCGAGAACGCCGATCGAGGCAAGGCCGAGGACGGTGGCCAGACCTCGCAGAATGGTGGTGCGCATAATCCCCTCCCTCTGGGCGGGGGGAACGTACCGCAGGGAGGCTCCGATGCCACCCCCTTGGCGGGCCCCGGGACAGGCTTCCGGTCGAACAGAGCCCCCGACGACTGCTCCAATTTCGAACAATTTCGCGTCTTCGCAGGTCAGGCGGTCGTTCGAGGTTGCACAACCACCATGGGAAGCGCTCTTTTCTCCCCGCGCACCCCTCCCGAACAGCCCGAACGTTCGGTCGTGACCGGAAAGCGGCGGACGATGTGCGATCACCCTCCGCGTCGACAAGACTCCGGTGCGCAATCACGTAGCACCCGCCTCGAAGGGACACCCTCGTGCGTTACGCACTCCGCAACACCGCCTTCACCACCGCGCTCGCCACCGGCCTCGCTCTCGTCGGCGTCGCGGCGACCTCCGGCAGCGCCCAGGCCGAGCCGGCCGCGCCCGCCGGGCTGTACCCGCCGTCGGCGCTCGTCCTCACGATCGGCAAGGGCGAGGACGCGGCGACGGCGACGATCGACCGGGCGG
This sequence comes from Streptomyces sp. NPDC012508, assembly GCF_042902595.1. Taxonomy (NCBI): domain Bacteria; kingdom Bacillati; phylum Actinomycetota; class Actinomycetes; order Kitasatosporales; family Streptomycetaceae; genus Streptomyces; species Streptomyces sp. NPDC012508. Next base: position 43,869 of record NZ_JBIBEO010000003.1, on the reverse strand, counting down.
TCACCCTGAGTTGCGCCCCGACCCCGACCGGCACCCACCCGGCGCCCGAGGCCGCCTGCGCGGAACTGGACGCGCTCGACGGCGACTTCGCCCAGCTGTCGAGGATGGACAACAGCATTCCGTGCCTGCATGTCTGGGACCCGGTGACGGTCACCGGCGAAGGCGTCTGGCGGGGCAAGCGCGTCACGTGGTCCGCGACGTACGGCAACACGTGCGAGATGAACGTGGGCATGTCGAGGAGCACGGTCTTCGCGTTCTGACGGCACGGAGCCGGGCCTTCGCACATGCGGCGGAGAGCCCCGTCCGGCGCAGTCGCGCGGGGCGGCCCCGACCTAGACGGTCACCGGGCCGCCCCGTTCGGCCCTCCGGGTCAGTACGCGGGTCGTACTGCCGTCGTCCTCCGTGACGTCCCGTACGTGGGCGAAGCCGAGCTTGTCCAGCAGTGCCAGTGACGCCGTGTTCGGGGCGGCCACGGTGGCGTGCACCTCGGTCAGTCCGAGCGTCTCGAAGCCGTACGAGACGATCGCCTCGGCCACCTCGCCTCCGAGGCCGGAGCCCCACACCTCGGGGGCGAGGGCGTAGATGATCTCGAAGCCGTCGACGGCATCGGTCCGCTTGATCTCGGCATGCCCGACCAGCCGTCCGTCCCGCCGGACGGCCCAGACGTCGAACAGCTCCTCGGCGTACACCTTGCTGAAGATCCGCCCGAACAGGGCCCGGTCGTCCGCCTCGGACGACAGCCCGTCACCCATCCAGCGGGACACCCGCGCGTCCTGGAACAGGGCGACGAAACCGTCCTCGTCATCGGGGACGTACGGCTCGAGAAGCAGACGCTCGGTACGCAGAGTCGGAGTCACGAACGACGACGCTACGCACGCACGGGCCCGGCCCACAAACGGGTTTCATGGCTAACCTCGTCCCCGTCGGAGGGGTGAGGATGGAACAGGTCGTCGTCGCATCCGTCAGGTACTCCGCGCCGTGTCAGGACTGCGGTGCGGAGCTGACGTGTTGCGGCACCCAAGCGCTCGTCGACGGCCGCTTGCGGTGGGATGTCGATGCGACGTGCTCCGCCTGCGGGTTCACGGTCGCGGTGTGCGGCGGAGACCTGCCGGGCGAGCGGCGCGAGCAGATGCTCGCCGAGCACGGACCGGTGACGCTGCACGTCCCCGGTGCCTGCTCAGCGAGCGGCGCCGTGATCATGCGAGTGCTCCGAGCCGAGCTCGGGCTCGACCTCCTCCACGCCAAGGCCGCGCTCCGCCGCGTGCGGAGCGGCGACTACGCGGGAACCCTGCCCGAGGTGGAGCTCCTGGCGCGCGGGCTCCGGGCGTCCGGCGTCGCCGCCACGGCTGTCCGCCCCTGAGCCGCGCGCCGAACAGGCATGTACACCGTGGGAGTTCGGCCGCGCAACCAACCGGGCGTCAGTCGAGCGGGTGTGGTCGCTGGTTCGGGCCTGGCGGATCGAAGCTCAGCCCGTTCTCGTCGAGGGCGTTGAAGACGGTCACCCGCCTCTCCTCGAAGACGAGGCTGAGGTCGACGTTCCCCAGAGCGACGTCCCTGCCCGTCCACTCGAGCAGCTCCGCTCGTTCGAGGGGCAGCCCCGGCAGCGTTTGCAGTTCGTGCAGGGGCTCGGGGCGCCACCGCAGGTCGAAGCCGGCCCATCGGACCGGACACCTGGGGTCGATCGTGTTCCACGTGAGGGAGAGATCCCCGAACTTCTGATGGTTGACCTCGACCTGCTCGCCGTCGAAGTCGAACAGCACCGGGCAGTCGCAGAACCACTCGTCGTCCCGAAGGTCCCACACCATCCAGACCCTCGTGAGCGGCCGGCCGGCAAGAGTGCGCAGCCGCTGCCCGTGCTCCCGCACGACCTCGCTGCGGCCGCTCGACCACCTCGGCCGGTATCCCGCGATCCCGAAATCGAACACCGCGCCATCCTGTCAGAGCCGACCCACGTCGCCCGACGCGCGAGATCGGCGTCCGATCGGCGAGGGCCTTCACCCGAAGACGAAGGGGGCGCATTTCTTTCCCTCCCGGATGCGGCGCGGAGAGGTGCTCGACGCGCCGCGAGGGGGCCGTACCGTGCGGCCGGGGGCATCTCGCCGCGTGGGTGACCTTCCCGCGCGGCAGGAAGTACGCCGGCCGGCCGGGCCCAGGGGTGGCGAGCGCCCTGTCGGATCAGGCGTCCCAGGCGCGAGGACGGTTCAGGTCTTCCCATTCAGGGCGGAGCAGCGAGAGCACGGCGAGGTCGTGGCGGCGGCCACGGTGGAGGCAGGCGGCGCGGCTGGTCCCTTCCCGGGTGAAGCCGGACTTGGCGAGGACGGCGAGGGCGGGAGCGTTGTCGGTGTGGGTTTCCGCCGTGAGCCGGTACATCGGGAGTTCACCGAAGGCCAGGTCCACCACCGCGTCGAGGGCGGCGGTGGCGTGGCCGTGCCCGCGATGGGGAGCAGCGAGCAGCAGCTCGACGTGAGCTGTGCCGTCGACGAGGTTCTGGCTGGTCAGTGCGACGTGGCCGACAGGGGTGCCGTCGGGAAGGAGGACGAGGAAGTCGTCGCGGTCGTCGTCCTCGATGTCGCGTTCGACGCGCTCGCGCATGGCGGTGAGTGAGCGCGGCCAGATGCCTATGTGGTGGGCGGCTACGGGGTCGGATCGCCAGCTGTGCATGAGCTCGGCGTCGTCCGTGTCGAGAGCGGCGAGGCCGACGGACGCGGCCCGCCACGAAAGGGTCCTCGCGGCTTCTGCGTCATGCTCGTCGCCTGAAATCCCGCTGTCTTCGGTCATAGGCGGATGCTAGGGGCGCCTTCAGGCGGGAACCACCGGGTTTCTCCGCCGCCCAGCAGCGCGTCATCCTGCCAGGTCATCGGCGCCGAGGGGCCAGTGGCAGCCGGCGACGTGCAGGCCGTTCAGCGCCGCGTGGTCGTTGGCCACCAGGACCTGCGCCAGCCGGGCTGCCGCGGCGACCACGGCTTGCCAGCCCGGGGAGTCCAGGTACGCCTCGTCGGGGGCGTCGGCACCGACCGCGTCCTGCACCAGCCCGTAGGCGACGCCCAGACGTGCCATCAGGTCGACCTCCTGCTCCGTGCGGAGGCTGCGCCCCAGCCACGGCGACGGGTCGTCCGCGTCGCAGAAGTCGTCGAAGAGGACGTGTACGACGTGGTCGAGGTCCTCGAACTCGGCCTTGTCGAGCCACACTTCGCGCTGCCACGTCGGGCTGGCCAGCGCCACGACCGCCGGCACGACGTGGAGGCGGAAGTACGGGAGGGCGACGCCGTGATCGATCACGGGCCGAGAGCGTACGCCGCCGCGGCGAGTGAGGCGCTCGAAAACCGGTGGAGGGGTGCCGGCGTGCGGCGTTAGCGTGCTGCCGAGCCACGTCGTCCAGTCAAAGGCCTGCCGTTGTACACCGTGTGAGACCTCCCGAGCGCTGAATCGTCGCGCGTCGCGCCTGTGCGCCGCGCTCCTTTTTGCTGCGGACTTCTCACTGGAATCGGTGTACTTCTGTGCTCAATCGCTGGGTGGTCACGCCCACCTGCCTGCCGCTCGTCATCCGCCGTTGCCACACCTGCACGTCCGAGCGCTTCCGTGCCAACGGCAAGTTTCGCGTCAACGCCAACCACAAGCTCATCGACGCCTGGCTCCTCGTGCTCTGCACCGGTTGCGGGGAGACGGCGAAGCTCACGGTCCTGGAGCGGATGAACGTGCGCTCCGTACGGCCCGAGCTGCTGAACCGGCTGCACGACAACGACCCTCGCCTGGCGGCTGAGTTGCTCCAGGATCCGGTCGTGCGGCGCCGCAACCGCATCGCCCTCGACTGGGACGACGCCTGGCGCCTCGACACCGGCGGATCGGATCACCTGGACCGCGAGGTGGTGGACGTGTCGGTCCGCTTCGCGGCGCGGATCCCTGTCCGGCCGGTGCGACTGATCGCCGAAGGGTGCGGTCTGTCGCGGTCCGAGGCTGAGCGGCTGATCGCGGAGGGGAAGCTCGTCTCGGCAGTCCGGCTGAGCGGCAAGCTCTCCGACGACTTCACCTTCATGCTCAAGCGCTGAGCCCCCTGGGGACCAGGGCCTGTCGGCGCGATCCGCCGGGCAGGCCCTAGTCCTGCCAGTAGAAGAGCAGCGTCTCCACCGTGAGGGGGCCTCGGCCGCCGAAGTAGTAGACGCAGAGGTCCGTGACCCGGATCGCGCCGGTTTCCGCGTCGATCCAGCGGAAGCCCGCGCGTTCGAGTGCGCGGCGGGCGGCGGTGTCGTCGTTCTCGGCGGTGGCGAACGGGCCGAGGGTGCTGATCAGGACGCGGCCCTCGCCTGCTTCGATCACGTAGTACGTCCCGTCCCCCTGCTGGTTGTCCTCGCCGCACGAGACCGGGGGCTTCGGGGCGAGGCCGGCTGTCGTGAGGGCGGTCGTCGCGCGGCGGAGCTGGGCTTCCATGTCGGGGCGGGCAGGCGGGTCGGTGCACAGGGCCTCGATCCGCCACCGCGGGTCGCTCGGGCGCTCGCAGCCGTGGCCGTACTCGTGGACGATCGCGGCGCGCAGGTCCTCGTCCAGGTCCTCGACCTCGACCCGGGGGCTGCCCAGGCGTTCGTAGATCGTCCTGGTCTCGGCCTTGTCCTCGGTGAGGCCGTACAGGCCGTACGCCGCCCAGAGCTTCGCCTCCGTCGTCGGTGCCTCGTCGAGGTAGGCGCGCAGGCGGTCCACGTCCGTGGAGAGGGACTGCGCGAGGTGGGCGACCGCCCGGTCCGGGTCCGCGAGCGCGTCGGTCACGTCCTCGTCGGCGCGGTACCGCGTCAGGACGCGGTACGCCCGGTCCTCGGGCCGCTCCACGCCGAGTTCGGCCAGGATCGCGTCCGCGCCGTACCGGTCCACAAGAGCGTCCAGACCCGCTTCGCCCGCGGCGCTGACGCGCTGCCACGGTGAGGCGGCGAGGGTCGCCAGCTCGCGCGCGGCCGAGCGGTCGCCGAGCAGGCCCCGCGCCTTCAGGAAGGCCTCGGCCATGCCGTACGAGGTGTCGGCGCGACGGTCCTCGTGCCGCAGCCAGGGCAGCAGCTCCGCCCGGTCCGCGAGCAGGTCGAGGAGGGCCCTGCGCACCTCGCCGGTGTCGTCGGCGTCGTAGATGCGCGCGGTCAGCTCGGGGACGTACCGCTCCGGGACCCGGCCGGTCAGGGCGATCGCACAGGGCCTGCGGCGCCACCACGGGTGCGCGGGGTCCGCCACGTACCGGGCGAGTTCCTCCGCGCCGACCTCCCGCAGGGCGGCGGTGTCGTCGCGTCCCGCCTGCGGTATCAGGGCCTCGATGCTTCGCATCCGGGGATGCTACTGCTCCGGCACCGCGCTGAGCAGCGCATTTTCCTCGGCGTGCGCACGGCCTGCCCGGGTGGGACACCATGGACGTATGGCGCTGCCCAGCGAGCGTGGCCTCGCCGTCGTCGAGGCACCGTCCGTGCTCGGGTTGCGGCCGTCCGGGGTCGAGGAGCTGCCGGGGGCCGTACTCGGCACAGTGGCGCGGGTCGCGCGGGTCGAGGCACCGGCGTACGACCCGGTGCGGGACGCCGCGACCGGGGTGCTCAACCCGGATGGCATCGCGCGGTACTCCGTACAGCTGGCGGACGTCGTCGGCGCGGTGCTCGACTCCGGGCGCTTTCCGGTCGTACTCGGCGGTGACTGCAGCATCCTGCTCGGCAACCTCCTCGCTCTGCGCCGCCGGGGCCGCCACGGCCTGCTGTTCCTCGACGGGCACACGGACTTCTACCAGCCGTCCGCCGAGCCGACCGGTGAGGTCGCGTCGATGGAACTCGCCCTGGCCACCGGGCGCGGCCCCCGGCCGCTCGCCGATCTCGAAGGGCGGGGGCCGCTGGTGCGGGACGAGGACGTGGTCGCGTTCGGGTTCCGGGACGCCGACGAGTCCGCCGCGGCGGGGAGCCGGCCGCTCCCGCCCCGGCTGTACGCCCTCCCCCTCGACGACGTGCGCGCGGTCGGCGCGGGCGAGGCCGCCCGCGGCGCCGTCGACCGCCTCGCCGAGCGGGAAGGGGACGGGTACTGGGTCCACCTCGACGTCGACGTCCTGGACGACGCGGTCATGCCCGCCGTCGACTACCGCCAGCCCGGTGGGTTGAGCTGGGCCGAGCTGGAGGACGTGCTGAGGACGGCCCTGGGCCACGAGCGGGCCGTCGGGTTCGACGTCACCATCTTCAACCCGCGCCTCGACCCCGACGGGACCATCGCCGCCCGGCTGACCGAATGCCTGCGCCGAGGCCTCTCGGTCTAGCGGCCGGCCCGCCGTGGTGCGGCCTCTCAGGGGGTGTCTCGTCCGAGGATGTCGGCGAACACGATCACGGCCGCGCTCTTGCCGTACTTCGCCTCCATCTCCGACGCGAAATCGCCCTTACGTACGAGGATCCGCTTGATGTCGATCCTGGTGCCGACAGGGAAGGTCATCTCCTGCTCGGACGCGTTGTTCTTGCCGAGCGACCTCCCCTGGTGCTCGTCCGGCAGGCCGAACTCCCAGACGACCTCCTTGCCCGCCACGTACGTGTGGGTCAGCGGATCGCCGAACGTGGTGGACAGGATCGCCGGCCATTCGACCGTCTTGTTGATCGTGACGTAGCCGCCGTCGGGGTGTTCGTCGGGCTTCAGAACGCCTTCGAAGGAGTCGTAGACGTGCTTGCTGTCGCCCCGCACCACCTGCCCGTCGGCATTGGCGGGGGTCTTGTCGAAGTCGCTCCACACGCCGTTGATGCGGGCGAAGATCTCGTACGTGTTCCGGAGGTGGTTCGCGTCCCACCCTTCCGTGGTGTCCTGGGTCGCGTAGTTCCGCGCGACGGCCACCCTGCGCCATGCGTCGAGCACCTCCTGCTCCTTCGCCTGGAAGGAGAAGTCGGGGGCGGTGATCTGTGAAGGGGCGTAGCCGACCTCTGCGAAGGCCGCCAGGAGCGGATTGATCCGGCGGTAGTCCGCGCTGAGGTAGTTCTCGCCGAGGTTGAGATCCTGCTGCTTCTGCTTGGCGGCGAGGACGGCCGGATCCAGCTCCTTCTGACGGGAGGCCAGGTAGGTGGCGCGGGACTCCTCGGCGCCCTCGACGGTTCCCCAGTCCTTGGCGACCGGGGACACGCGGACCTTCTTGCTGTCCGGGCCGGCGACCAGATAGGACCCGAGGCTGAACTTGTCGATCGTGTAGCCCGTACGGTCTCCGTCGTCCTCGTGCTTGACGACGGCGGTCCCTCTGTCGAGGCCCTTCGCCAGGACGCGCTGGACAGGTGCCTCGCCGCCCGGTCCGTGCACGGAGGGGCGCTGCACCATCCGGGCCACGGCCGCGTTGCCCACGCTGCGTTGGAGCGCGGCGAGCGTGTCCGGGGCGAGTACGGGGTTCCCCGGGGCCGGGGACCCGCTCCGGCCCTGCGACCGGGTCTCGGTCCCCCGAGGCGCGGGGGCGGGCCGCCCCGGCTCTTCGCGTTCGCGGTCGCGTTTCATGGTGGCTCCTGTTGCTGGGCGGCTTGTCTCCACTCCTAGCACCGGGGAGCCACCACGCGTGAGGGCCGCGGAGGCAAGGCCGAGGGCAGTCCGTGCCGCCCCTGCGTCCCTGCCGACGGCTCCGGCGGTGGGTCCTGTTACTTGACGACCTCGACCTTCTTGTCCCCGGAGGCCGCCTCCACCACCGTCTTCACGGTGCCCGTCTCCCGGCTGCTCGCACTGGCTGCGTCACCGTCGGAGCTCTGGCCCGCGACGACGACGGCGAACGCGGCGACCGCGGCGAGGGCGAGGGCGGCCTTGGCGAGGGTCTTCTTCATGTACGTGTCCTCCCGTTTGTCCTTCGATGTGAAGGTGGAGTGAAGATATCGCGCAACCACCCTGCGGGGAATGGGGAGTTGGGGCGACGGGCGGGGCGGCGACAGGACGGCGGCCGGGCGCCGCGACCATCGACGCGTCGGGAAAAGTTGACACGTCGGAATTCTCCGACGCATAGTGCTGTGCATGGTGGTGGTCGATGTCTTCAGCGCCCTGTCCAATCCCGTACGACGCCGTCTCCTGGAGGCCCTGCGCGACGGACCGCGGGCGGCCGGTGAGCTCGCCGGCGAGTTCGAGCTGAGCCGGCCCGCGGTCTCCGAGCACCTGGCGGTGCTCAGGAACGCGCGGCTGGTGCGCGAGGAGCCCCGGGGAAGGCATCGCTACTACCACCTGGAGGCGGCACCCCTGGCCGAGGTCGGCGAGTGGCTGCACCCCTTCGAGCACTACTGGCGCACCCGGATGCGGGCGCTGAGCGACCTGATCGACGAGGAGAACCCGTGAGCACCCCCACCGAACCGAACGTCATCCGCTGCGACCAGTTCATCGCCCACCCGCCCGCCAAGGTCTGGAAGGCGCTGACCGATCCCGAGCTCCACGCCCGCTGGTGGGCCGCCGGTGACGTACGGGCCGTCGTGGGCCACCGCTTCACCTTGGACATGGGGAACTGGGGGCACCAGGAGTGCGAGGTGCTCGCCGTCGAGCCCGAGCGCCTCCTCCGTTACAGCTTCGCCCCCGGCTCGCTGGACACCACGATCACGTGGGAGCTCCACCCCGAGGGCACGGGCACGCGGCTCTTCCTGGAGCACGCCGGGTTCGACCTCGACTCCCCGCTCGGCAAGGCGGCCCTCGAAGGAATGGGCCGCGGATGGCCCGGCCTGCTGAAGCGCATCGAACCGGCCCTGGACGCCGTCGGCCAGTAGGAGCGGTTCCGGCCGCCGCTCCTGTCCGGGCTCACGGGCCCTGGCCGGGTTCCGGGTTCCGGGTCCGAACGAGTGGACTCACGGGGCCTGGGGACGCGGAAGGGGCGTACCTGGGCATCGCGGGGGTCACGTTGGCGTTCCCGACCCTGAACCGGAAGAGGCGCCCCCGACATGCGACGTACCCCCGCCCGCCGTCTATTCGCCGCAGCGCTCCTCGTGGCGTCCGCACTGGCTCCGATGGCCACCACCCCCGCCACCGCCGTCCCCGCCTACGCCGCAGGCCCCGCCGGTGTCCACCCGCACGGCACGGAGGACTGCCGGGACGGCGGCAGCCTCGGCCCCGAGCTGACCGCCCGGCTGGACAAGGCCATCGAGGACGTCCGCGAGCAGGCCGGTATCCCCGGCATCGTCGCCGGCGTGTGGATGCCGGGCAAGGGGTGCTACGTCCGCGCCACCGGTGTCGCCGACAAGGTCACCGGCAGGCCGATGAGCACCTACGGCTCCGTGCGGATCGGCAGCGAGACCAAGACCTTCACGGTCACCGCGCTCCTGAAGCTCGTCGACGCGGGCAGGATCGGACTCGACGACCCGATCTCCCGCTACATCGACGGCGTACCCAACGGCGACAACATCACCCTGCGCCACCTGGCCGAGATGCGCAGCGGACTCTTCCCGTACACCTCCGACCCTGGCTTCCTCCAGGATCTGGAGAGCCAGCCGACCCGCTCGTACACCCCGGACGAGTTGCTCGCCTACGGCTACCGGCACGACAACACGTTCGCGCCGGGGACGCAGTTCGAGTACTGCAACAGCAACCTCATCCTCCTCGGTCTCGTCGTCGAGAAGGTCAGCGGCAAGCGCCTCGCCGACTTCATCGACAGGCAGGTGCTGCGCCCGGCAGGCCTGCGGGAGACGCTGTTCCCGAGGGGGGCGGAGTTCCCGGAACCGCATCCGCGCGGGTACACCGACCAGACGCCGAGCGGCGCGGTGGTCGACTCCACGGACTGGAACCCCAGTTGGGCCTGGGCCGCGGGGGCGATGATCTCGGACCTGCACGACCTGCGCCGCTGGGCGAAGATCGTCGCCACCGGGGAGCTGCTGAGCCCGGAGACCCAGGCCGAGCGGCTCAAGACGCTGCCGACGGGCTTCCCCGGCACGAGCTACGGCCTCGGCATCTTCGAGACCGGAGGCTGGATCGGGCACAACGGCTCCATCCCCGGCTACGAGACCGTGACCGTCTATCTGCCCTCGCAGAAGGCCACCATGGTGCTCATGCTGAACACCGACATCTCGGCCGGGGGCCAGGAGCCGAGCACTCTGGTCGCGCGTGCCGTCACCGAGGTCGTGACGCCGGACAACGTGTTCGACCGGCCGGTCCCCCCGCCGCTCAGCGAGACGCGCCTGTGAAGTCGGGCCGATGCGGTCCGGCCGATGCGGTCCGGCCGACACGGTCCGGCCGACACGCTCAGAGCTTTTGTGACGTCAGGGCTATGAGGTCAAAACGCCGTTGAGGAACGGCTCGATAGCCGTGCGCCAGGCGTCCGGGTGGTCGTAGTGGAGGAGATGGCCGGCGTCCGGGATCTCTGCGTACGCCCCGCGCGGGAGGACGCGGACCATCTCCTGGGCCTCGGCGCGGCCCAACTCGCCGTCCAGGCCGCGGACGACCAGCGTCGGGCAGCGGACCTGGGCGAGCGAGTCCCAGTGGGCGTCGTGGACCCAGGTCTCCCGGGAGGTCAGCATCTGGGCGGTGTCGAAGACCGGGTACCAGCCGTCGGGACGCTCGGTCATCACCTCGGCGAAGAACTCACCGCGCGCGGGGTTCGGCCGCTCGACCCAGGGGTCCTCCTCGCCGAACCACTTCCGCACCCCGTCGAGCGAGGCGAAGGGCGCCGGCCAGCGGCGGAACCAGTCCTGCCACTCCCGCTGCGAGGCGGCGCCGAGGGCGGAGGCCCGCATGTCGCAGATGACCAGGGCCTGGACGAGGTCGGGGTGCTCGGCGGCGAGCTGCCAGGCGGTGAGCGCGCCCATGGAGTGGCCGACGAGGGTGACGGGGCCGAGGCCGAGCTGCTCGACGGCGGCGGCCGCGTCCGAGACGTACGCCTCGCGGGTGAAGGGGCCCGCGGGGGGCTTGTCGCTGAGGCCGTGACCCCGCTGGTCGAGGGCGACGACGCGATGGCGCCCGGCCAGCCAGCGGGCGGTGGGGGCCCAGTGGGAGGCGCGGCCCATCAGACCGTGCAGAAGTAAGACTCCGGAGCCGGTCGTCCTTGCCTGCTCTTCTGTGAACTCCCAGGCAGCCAGGCGTACGCCGCCGGCCCCGGTGACATCGAGACGTCGCACCATGTTCCCTGGCACCCCCTCTTTCCCATCGAGCGTGTCGAGCACCGCCAGACTATCGAACCCATATTCGAAAATGGGGTTCTGCCACGTAACACCCCTCGTTCGAGTGACCGTGCTCAAGGATTGACGCGGGCCGCCGAGGGGAGATCTTCAGCGGGAGGCGGACCGCTCGGGGAAAACGGTCCGAGGGGAACGACCCTGGGAGCTCGGGGCTCCGGGTCGACACAGGGGAGGACAGGCCCCGGCGCCCATGGGCGCCGGGGCTCTCCGTCTGGCGGCACACCACCCCGGACGACTCCATCTCACCCACCCCTCCCCGGCCGTACGGCTCCCCCCAGCGTGGCACGCCGAGGGCCACGGGCGTGGCGATTCCGCCGTAAAACGGGCCGCGGAGACCCTCCGACCCCCGGGACCTGGGCGGGAACGCGGCCAGGCGCGGTGCCGGGAGCGAAGCCCTTGACCCTCACGTGACGTCATGCCGCATGGTCGGAGGCGTGGAAGGGCACCTGACCGTCGGGCGTGTGGCGGAGCTGGCCGGCGTGAGCCGGCCCGAGGCGTACCTGGACGACCATGTGCGCCGCGCGGTGTCGGTGTGGACCAGGGTCGGGCCGCAGGCCGAACTACGGGCGGTGGAAAAGCTCCGCGAGGGCCTTTCCTCAGGCCGGTGGGCCGAGCGCAACCGGGACCTCGTCGCCCTCGACGCGGCAGAACTCGGCCTCCGCCTGCTCGTGGCCTGAACCGCCGCGCACCAGAGAGCCGACCGGCCGGAACGAGCCGACAGGGGGAGCCGGGGCCTCCGGGAACGCGGAATCCCCGCGGGTCCACGGGGATTCCCGTCCAACCCGCGGGGACTCCGCGTCGGTCACTACCGCCTAGCGCTTCGCCACGAAGACGTGGGCCGCCACGTCCGGCTCCAGTTCGGCCGCTTCGCCGCTGCTGCCGACCAGGACGCCGCCCGCCGACTCCGTCACGCTCACCACCGAGCCGGGCTGCACGCCCGCGCGGCGCAGCGTGTACATCAGCTGGGCGTCCGTCTGGATCGGCTCCCCGATCCGGCGCACGATCACCGTCTTGCCGTCCGGGCCCGGGTCCAGGTCGGCGAGGGAGACCATCGAGTCGTCCAGGAAGGACTCCGCCTCGGCCTTCTCCCCCAGCTCCTCGAGGCCCGGGATCGGGTTGCCGTACGGCGACTCCGTCGGGTGCCGCAGGAGCTCCAGGACGCGCCGCTCGACGGCCTCGCTCATCACGTGCTCCCAGCGACAGGCCTCCGCGTGGACCTGCTCCCACTCCAGACCGATCACATCGACGAGCAGGCACTCGGCGAGCCGGTGCTTGCGCATCACTCGCGTCGCCAGCCGCCGGCCCTCGTCCGTCAGCTCCAGGTGTCGATCGCTCGCGACGGCCACCAGGCCGTCGCGCTCCATGCGGGCCACCGTCTGGCTGACCGTCGGGCCGCTCTGATCGAGCCGCTCCGCGATCCGGGCGCGCATGGGGACCACACCTTCCTCCTCCAGCTCGAGGATGGTGCGGAGATACATCTCCGTTGTGTCGATCAGTCCGGACATACGTGCCCCTCGATGAGTCGTGCGCTGGCCCTGCACCAATTCTTACGCATCCCACTGACAACCGTGCCCCGCGGGAGAAACGAAGGGGAAAGGCAGTATTGACAGACCAATGGTCCAGACCGCACCGTGATCCGCGACACGACGACAAGGAGCTTCGGCAATGGGCGACAGCGCGCGCGAGTCCAAGCTGGCAGGACAGTTCTTCGACGCGGCGATCGGCCTGCTCCAGCAGGTCCGCGACCAGGACGCCGAGGAGATCGCCGCCGCCGGGACCGCGATCGCCGAGGCCGTCGCCGCCGGCGGCCGGCTCTTCGCCTTCGGCGCGGGCCACTCGTCGCTGGCCGCCCAGGACGTCGTCTACCGGGCGGGCGGCCTCGCGCTGATGAACCTCCTGGCCGTCCCCGGGGTCGTCGGCGTCGACGTCATGCCGGCGACGCTGGGCTCCGCCCTGGAGCGCGTGGACGGCCTCGCCGGCGCGGTGCTCGACTCCTCGCCCGCCAGGGCCGGCGACGTCCTGATCATCATCTCGCTCTCCGGCCGCAACGCCCTGCCCGTCGAGATGGCGATGAACGCCCGCGCCCTCGGCCTGACGGTGATCGGTGTCACCTCGGTGGCGTACGCGACGGAGACGAAGTCCCGGCACGTCTCGGGGACGTACCTGAAGGACCACTGCGACATCGTGCTCGACTCGCGGATCGCGGTCGGCGACGCGGAGCTGACGCACGAGGCCATCGAGGCGCCCTTCGCCCCGGCCTCGACCGTCGTCACCAGTGCCCTGATGCAGGCCACGATGGCCGCGGCGGCCGAGGAGATGGTCCGCCTGGGCATCGAGCCGCCGCTGCTGCGGTCGGGGAACGTCGACGGCGGGCACGAGTGGAACGGCCGCGTGATGACCGAGTACGCCGACCGGATCTTCTACCGCCACTGACCGGGACGGGCTCCCGACGGCCCGGGGGCGACTGCCGCTACCGCCGCCCGGGCCATCCCGAACCGGAGCCCGAGCCGGGCCCCGAGCCGGAGTCGGAGCCTGAAGCCGTGCCCGTACCCGTTCCCGTACCCGTTCCCGCTCCGGTCGCCTCCGCCAGGTCCAGTGAGGCCGCGACCCGTACCGCCACCGCCTCCGCGTAGACCGCGTCCGGTCGTTCGAAGGCCGTACGGGACCCGGAGCGCAGGAACGTCACCGCGCCCACCGTCCTGCCCCTGCTGCGCAGCGGCAGGCAGAGCGCGTGGACCGCGTCCCGGGGCCAGTGACGCGTCGTCGCCCAGTCCTCGGCCGCCTGCGGGCCCGCCGTGGCGGGCGCCGACGCCCGTACCGGTCCCGTACGGGAGAGGGCCTGGAGGACCGGGTGGCCCGACGGGTAGCGCAGCGGGATGCCGCCGCCCGCGACGGGAACGACCGGGCCCGGCTCGCCCGTCGGCGTCGCCGCCACCCGTACGAGCCGCCGCTCCCCCGCCGCCACGTCGACGAGCGCGTGGTCGGCGAAGCCCGCGAGCGCGAAAGTCCAGCAGGACCGTCGCCGCCTCCTTCGGGTCCTCGCACTCGGCCGCCACCGCGCCCCCGCGGTGCAACTGGCTGTACCGGAAGCGCAGCCGGTCCGCCTCCTGCTCGGCGAGCCGCTCCTCGGTGACGTCCTGGAACAGCCACCCGACCCCCAGCGGAACCGGCTCCTCCGCCAGCGGCGACGCCAGTCGCACGAACCCGCTGCGCCAGCACCGCCTCCGCTCGCCCTCCGGCGTCCGGAGCGTCACCCACACCTCGGCCGCGCCCTTCGGCGCACCCTCCGCGAGCACGTGCTCCAGCGCGGACTCGAGCTCCTCCACACCCTGCGCGATCAGCTCCCCCAGCGGCCGGCCGAGCAGGGTCGTACGGCCCGCGCCCATGACCCGGGCCGCGTGGCCGTTGACGACGGTGGGGCGCAGGTCCACGTCGACGAGCACGACACCCCAGGACGCGTCGTCGAACAGCGCCTCGCTGAGCGCGATCGAGCGCTCCAGATCGATCTGCGCATGCACCTCGCTGAACGCGCAGTACACCCCGGCGGGCTTTCCGTCCGCGCCGCGCACGCCTGCGGACTGCGTCCGTACGAGGACGCGGCCGCCGTCCTTCCGGACCAGCGCGAACTCGTTCACCAGCCGGCCCGGCGCCTCCATCGCGGCCATCAGACGGGCCAGCGCCTCGACGGCGTCGGCGGGCCGCGCCGCCCACCCCTCGAAGCCGCGCCGGCCTACGGCCTCCTCGGCCGACCAGCCGAGGATCCGCTCGGCCTCCTTGTTCCAGTGCGTGACGGCGCCGTCGGCGTCGAAGGCACAGAGCGCCGCGTCCATTCCGTCGAGGAGCGCGGCGAGCAGATCGGCCCCCGGCCCCTCCGCGTCGCGCCGCTCCGCGGTCCCACTCCTGGCAGCACTCATCCCGGCACCCCCTGCAGGACGGTGTACGCACGTGCATCCGCACGTCTCAGATCATTCAACTTGAACGTGACCCAGGACACACCCGGTTCAATGAAATCGTTGCGTCCCGGAAACGAACACGGGGCGGGCGGGGAGGTACGCGGAGGTACGCGGAGGCGGGCGGACGGACCTCGCGCCCGGCATGCGCGGGGCGCGCGGTCACGGCGCGAGAGCCACCGATCGACGCAGCGTGTTCCGGGGGAAATCGGCGTAATAAATCGCTTGAGGCTTCGCGGAAGGGTTCCTAGGGTGTGGAGCACACGCGAAAGGAGGTGATCCGAAAACATGATTTCTTTTCGGACTCGTGAGGTGACTGCGGGCTAACGGCCTGCCGTCGCACTCTGTGCACCTCGGCAGGACAGCTGCCGATACCCAAGCAGTCACCCGACCCGTGGGCCGCCGGTAAGTCCGGCCGGCTCTCGTCCGAACTCGAGCGGACGGGACCAAGGCCCACGGGTCGTCTGCGTTTTCGGGCCGGCGTGTACAACCTGTTCCCCTGTCCGGCGGTCGAACCGGACGGCGCGCACCGGTGCGCGACCGCCCGTTCGCCCAGGAGGACACCTCTTGCTTCCCGTACGCATGCCCCGTCGCCGCCTCGGCGCCGCCGTCGCCACGGTCCTCGCCGTCACCCTCGGCGCGGGCACCCTGGCCGCAGCTCCGGCGGGCGCCGCCGTCTCCGTCCGGACAGCCGCCACGGCTGACACGGCCGAGGTCCGCACGCTCGTGCCCGGCGCCGATCTGATGAGCGCGAGCGGAACGGGGTATGTCACGGCGGTCCCGAGCGACGACGAGTTCGGCAGGACGCTGCGCTGGACCCCCTACGGGACGGGCGCCGGCCGTGACCTGGCGTACTCCGGCCTCCGGGGCTCGGTCAAGGCCTCCGGGGACTGGATGGTCGTGTCTCCCGAGGGGTACGGGGCCACGGCCACGAACCTGGCCACCGGGGAGTCGTTCCGCTCGGGCGGGGTGCCCGGCTGGCTGGACGCCGAGGACATGGGAACCGCCGGTGCGGCTCTGTTCATGGGCACACCGGGCGGGCTCTGGATGAAGACGAAGGACTCCGGTCCGCGCCGCGTGACAGGTCTGCCGGACGGGACTTCGTACGAGAGGGTGAAGCCGCTCGACGCCGGGTTCGGCCTGCTCGCCTACCGGACAGAGGCGCACGAGCGACGACGCGCGCTCATCGATCTGGCCACCGCCTCCGTGACGGAGACGTTCCCGTACCCGGAGGGCGCCCTGGAACGCGATGTCGCTCTCTCCGGCGAGCGCTTCGCATGGGTCGAGGCCGACACCGGCACGAACACCCTTCGGGTCGTCGTCCGCGACCGCGCGACCGGAGCCGAGAGCGTCGTCGTCGTCCCGGGCAAGACCGTTCACCACCTCCTGGACATCGAGCTGCTCGGTGACTGGCTGATGTACGACGGGACGGCCCGCCATCTGCGGTCGGGCGAGACCGTCAAGGTGCTCGACTTCTCCTTCGGGTCGACCGCCACCCCCAACGCCTCGGTCAAGATCACGCAGGGCCGCACCGCCGGCGTCGACGGCATCTTCCGCCTCACCCTCGGCGCGGACGGCCGGCCCGTCGTCACGCTCCTGGGGCGCCAGGGCTCCGCCACCACCGCGATGCACGACGTGAACGCCGACGGCCATCCGGACCTGCTCGCCCGGGACGCCAAGGGCGCGCTGTGGACCGACGACGCCGGGAACGGCTCCCGTCCGGTGTCCCTGAACACCGGCTGGCAGGTGTACGACAAGATCGAGGTCGTCGGGAACATCGTCGGCCTGGGAGTCACCGCCGATGTGGTCGCCCGCGACAAGGACGGCGTCCTCTGGCTGCCCCAGACCTATGGCGGAGGCGGCGTCCACGGGCGCCAGCGGGTCGGCGGAGGGTGGCAGACGTACGCCACCCTCACCGGCGGCAGCGACCTGACCGAAGACGGGCGCACGGACCTCGTCGCCATCGACAAGGCCGGCGTCCTCTGGCTGTACAAGGGCACCGGCGAGACGAACCGTCCCTTCGAGGCCCGCGAGCGCATCGGCACCGGCTGGAGCATCTACGACCAGCTCGTCGCCGTCGGCAACCTCGCCGGCGGTCCGGCCGGCGACCTCGTCGCCCGCGACAGGAACGGCGTGCTGTGGCTCTACCTCGGGAGGGGCGACGGCACCTTCGTCCAGCGCACGAGGATCGGCGGCGGCTGGCAGACGTACTCCCAGCTCATCGGCGCCGGAGACGTCGACCACGACGGCAGGGCCGACCTGTTCGCCGCCCACCCGGGCTCGAAGACCGTCTACCTCTACTCCGGCACCGGCGACCGTCACCGGCCGTTCCACTCCCGCAAGGTCACCGACGTCCATGCGGGGCGCACGTACAACCACATGAGCTGACCACACGCACTAGGCCATCGACAGCCGGCCCGTGCGCTGCGACCGGGCCTCGCCGGCCCTGAGGATCACCGCCGCCGCCCCCAGCAGCAGTGCACTCAGGGCGGTGAGGCCGAGGAGTGCCGGGGCGAGGTCCGTCAGCGTGCGGTGTTCGAGCAGGGCGCCGCGGACGGCGATCAGGCTGCCGGTGAGCGGGAAGACCGCGCCGACGACCTGGATCGCCGCGGGCAGGGCGAAGTGCGGCAGGCGGACGGCCGAGACGAACCACAGCGGCTCGTCGAGGATCGTGTACAGGAACGCCGAGTCGCGCGAGAAGACCAGCAGGCTGTTGAGGAACGCGCCCCACGCGACCGCCGGGACCAGCAGGGCGAGGAAGACGACTCCGTACATCCACCAGGCGGAGACCGACAGCGCGCCGAAGCCGGTGAGGGCGGCGACGGTGAAGCAGGTGAGCAGCCAGGCGTTCTGGAGGAGCGCCCCCGCGCCGTTGGCGATCATGAGGGTGAGGCGGCCGGCCGGGGAGAGGAAGAGGAGCTCCAGCGTGCCGGTGGCCCGCTCGAAGGAGAAGTGCCAGGCGCTCTGGACGAGGGAGAAGAAGAAGGCGTACGCGAGGGTTCCGGTGGCCAGGAAGGCGAGGAGACGGTCCGGGTCGGCGGCGAGCGGCCAGTTCGCGGCGGCCGGGGAGGCCGTGGCGACCGGGCGCAACGTGTAGTAGGTGGTGGCCAGTTGGAGGACCGGCCAGACGAGCATCGAGAAGGCGACGAGCGGCTGGCCGAAGAGGCGGCGGTGCTGCTTCAGCGCCTCCGCCGCGAAGACTCTCAGCGCGTGGTTCATACGAGGGCCTCCTCGCCGGCCTCCGCCAGCGCCAGGATCGCGTCCTCCAGGCTCGCTTCCGCTATTTCCAGGCCGCCGATCGAGCCGCCCGCCTCGACGACGGCGGCCGCGAGCGGGCCCGCCATGTCGTCCGGGTGGCGCAGGGTGATCAACTCGGCGCCCTCGGGGAGGGGTTCGCGTACCGCGCCGAAGCGTTCGGCCACCGCGGCGGTCGCCGTGCCCGGGTTCGTGACCGTGAGGCGGATCGTTCGGTGGCTGCCGGTGGCCGCCTTCAGCTCCCCGGGGCTGCCCTCGGCGAGGTGGCGGCCCGCGGAGATCACGTACACATGACCGCAGAGCTCCTCGACCTCGGCGAGGTAGTGGGAGGTGAGGAGGACGCCCGTACCCTCCTCGGCGAGGCGGGCCACGACGCGGCGCAGGTCTCGGGCGATCGGGGCGTCGAGGCCGAGGGTCGGCTCGTCGAGCAGCAGGTAGTCGGGCGTGTTGACGAGACCGCGGGCGATGGCGAGGCGCTGGGTCATGCCGCGCGAGTACCGCTCGACCATGGTGTCGGCCGCGTCCGACAGGCCGACCAGGCTCAGCAACTCGTCGATGCGGGCGCGCAGTTCGCGCTTGGGTACGTCGTAGAGCTGGCCGAAGTACCAGAGGTTCTCACGGCCGGTCATGCGGGTGTAGACCATGCGCTCGCCGCCCGCGATGAGGTTGATGCGGCGGCGTACGGCGCGGGCGTCGGCGACGGTGTCGAGCCCGTCGACCGCGACCGTGCCGGAGGTGGGGCGCAGCAGGGTGGCGAGGATCTTGATGGTCGTGGTCTTGCCGGCGCCGTTGAGACCGAGGAGGCCGGTGATCCGGCCGGGCGGGATGTCGAGGTCGATGCCGTCGACCGCCCGCTTGAGCGAGCGCGGGCCGAAGATCCCCTTGTCGCGTACGGGGAAGTCCTTGGTGAGCGCGCGCACCTGAATGCCCGTCGAGCCCTGCATATCAGTACGTCCTTTCTACGGCCCGGGCCTCGGCCCGCGGCAGGTACGTCAGGCCGAGCAGCAGGTACACGGCGCTGACCGCGGCGCACACCGCCAGCCTCGGCAGGAGGTCGGGCAGCGGCTGGCCGCCGGTGGTCGCCGCGTGCAGGACGTCCGTCGCCGCGGTCGTCGGGAGCAGTTCGGCGAACCACTGGACGGGATCGGGCAGGTAGGCGCGGGGGAAGGTGAAGCCGCCGACCAGGCCGAGGACGATGAAGACGGTGTTCTGCGAGATGTGCGCCTCGCCCGCGGCGATCATCAGTCCGCCGAGCCCGACCGAGAGCGCGAAGACGGCGCCGGCGAGCGCGAGGACGCCAAGGAGCAGGCCGGCCGCGGAGGCCACGGGGACGGAGAGGCCGAGCAGGGCGACGAAGACGCCGAGCGCGAGGAACTCGACCAGGCTGCTCAGCACGGCGAAGGCGGTGAAGCCCGCGAGGTACGGAAAGCGGCCGGCCGGGGCGATCAGGAGGGCGCCGAGCGTGCCCTCCCGCTGCTCGGTGATCAGCGCCTTCGCCGACCAGAGGATGAGGCGGACGGTGAACTGGAAGGCGGTGGCGCCGACGACGATGTAGGCGAGGTAGGCGGTGGTGCCGCTGCCCGCGGCGAAGTCGTCGGCGACGGCTCCGCCGCCGACGACGTGGTAGCCGAGGTACGCCAGCGAGATGGCGAGCGCGGCGGGCAGGACCGTGCCGATGGCGTAGGTCCATGGGTAGGCGCGGCGGGTCATCTGCCAGGTGCGCCAGGCGGTTGCCCAGGCTATGGGCATACGAGCGATCCCTCCCCCTGTGAATCGATCTCTGCGATCAGCGAGTTTCCTTTCGGAACTTACACTGAGTTTCTATCGGGAACTCACTCGATGGCGCAAGATGGAGCAGTTGCCCGACCGAGGAGGAGCGCATGGTCCGAGCCGTGCCCGAGCGCGACGCCGCCTGCGCGATCGCCCAGGCCGCCGCCGTCGTCGGCGACTGGTGGAGCCTGCTGCTCGTACGGGAGACCGCGCGCGGCCGCCACCGCTTCGACGAGCTCCAGGGCGAGCTCGGCATCTCCCGCAAGGTCCTCGCCGAGCGCCTGGGCCATCTCGTCGACAGCGGCGTGCTCGACAAGGTGCCGTACCAGGAGGGGCCGGTGCGGTACGAGTACCGGCTCAGCCCGGCAGGGCGCGCCCTGCTCCCCGTCCTGGTCGCGATGCAGGACTGGTCCGACCGCTGGCTGCTCGGCGACGGCACCCTCACCGCCTCCGCCGACGAGCACAGCGCCGAGGCCCTCCGCGTCCACGAACTCCCCGGCACCCGGCTGCCGCGCCTGACCCTGCCCGCGCACACCGGCGCCGAGCGGGACCCCGTGGACCCGGACGCCGCCGCGACGGTGCTCTTCTGCTACCCCGCGACCGGGCGGCCGAGCCCGCTGCCCGACGGCTGGAACGACATCCCCGGCACGGTCGGCTGCACGCTGGAGAACCGGCTGTTCAGGGACGCGTACGGGGACTTCACGGCGGCCGGGATCGCCGTCCACGGGGTCTCGACCCAGCGCCCCGACGAGCAGCGGGCCTTCGCCGCCGCCGAGGACATCCCCTTCCCCCTGCTCTCCGACATGGACGCCCGGCTCTCGGCGGCGCTCCGGCTGCCGACCTTCCGCGCCGGGCAGGCGCTGCGGCTCAAGCGCGCCGTCCTGGTCGTGGACCGCGAGCGGACCGTACGGCACGCGCGCTTTCCGGTCACCGACATCCCGCACGCCGTCGAGGAAGCGCTGGTGGAGGCGGCGAAGCTGTCAGGGTGAGAGGCGCTCCACGCGCCACTCGCCGATGTCGCCTTCGCCCTCGCCCTCGCCCACCCGCACGTACCGCAGCCGGTCGTGCAGCCGGTTCTCGTGCCCCTGCCAGAACTCCACCGCCTCCGGCACGACCCGGATGCCGCCCCACTCCGGGGGCACCGGGACCTGCTCGCCCGCCGGGTAGCGCGCCGTCAGCTCCTCGTACCGGGCGAGCAGCTCGTCGCGCGACTCGATCACCGAGGACTGGTGGCTGGCCCAGGCGCCCAGCTGGGAGCCGTGCGGGCGGGTGCGGAAGTACGCGACGGTCTCGTCCCTGCCCGTACGGACCGCGCGCCCCGTGACGATGACCTGGCGGGCCAGCGGGTGCCAGGGGAAGAGCAGCGAGACGCACGGATTGGCGGCCAGCTCGCCGCCCTTGCGGGAGCCGTAGTTCGTGTAGAAGACGAAACCGGCCTCGTCGTAGTGCTTCAGGAGCACCGTGCGCGAGGAGGGGCGGCCGTCGGGCGTCGCGGTCGAGACGACCATGGCGTTCGGCTCGTGGATCGCCGGGCTGGTGGCGGCGATCTTGAACCAGCGCGTGAACTGTTCGATCGGTTCAGGGGCGAGGTCGGCCACAGTCAGCTCCGTGGTGCGGTACTGCTCGCGCATGTCGGCGGGATCGAAGGCGTCGGTCACAGGAATCATCCTGCCGCAGAGGCGGAGCCTGCCCGGCATCGAGGCCCGCTAATCCTTCCTCGCCGGATCGGCGCACTGTGCCGGATGTCACGCTTCCCCGCATCATCGGAACCGTACAGACTCTTGGGCTGGATGACTGTTCATTCCCGACCAACAGGCCTCACCGGCCGACAGGTCCCCTCCGACCTCCCGGTCCTTCCGACCGACAGGTCCACCAAACCGCTGGATGATTGATCATCGATTGAGGAGCCGCCTGATGTCCGACTTCGTACCCGGGCTCGAGGGAGTCGTCGCGTTCGAAACGGAGATCGCCGAACCGGACAAGGAGGGCGGCGCCCTCCGGTACCGCGGCGTAGACATCGAGGACCTGGTCGGTCACGTCTCGTTCGGCAACGTCTGGGGTCTGCTGGTCGACGGGGCGTTCGACCCCGGTCTGCCGCCGGCCGAGCCGTTCCCGATCCCCGTGCACTCCGGTGACATCCGCGTCGACGTGCAGTCCGCGCTCGCCATGCTCGCCCCCGTCTGGGGTCTCAAGCCGCTGCTCGACATCGACGCCGAGCAGGCCCGCGAGGACCTCGCCCGCGCCGCCGTCATGGCGCTGTCGTACGTCGCCCAGTCGGCGCGCGGCCAGGGCCTCCCGATGGTCCCGCAGAGCGAGATCGACAAGGCGCAGACGGTCGTCGAGCGGTTCATGATCCGCTGGCGCGGCGAGCCGGACCCGCGCCACGTCAAGGCCGTCGACGCGTACTGGACCTCGGCCGCCGAGCACGGCATGAACGCCTCCACGTTCACCGCCCGTGTCATCGCCTCGACGGGCGCGGACGTGGCCGCGGCGCTGTCCGGCGCCGTGGGCGCGATGTCCGGTCCGCTGCACGGCGGCGCCCCGTCCCGCGTCCTCGGCATGATCGAGGAGATCGAGCGGACCGGCGACGCCACCGCGTACGTGAAGAAGGCCCTGGACAAGGGCGAGCGCCTGATGGGCTTCGGTCACCGCGTCTACCGTGCCGAGGACCCGCGCGCCCGCGTCCTGCGCCGTACGGCCAAGGAGCTGGCCGCGCCGCGGTTCGAGGTCGCGGAGGCGCTGGAGAAGGCGGCCCTGGAGGAGCTGCACAACCGCCGCCCGGACCGTGTCCTGGCGACGAACGTGGAGTTCTGGGCGGCGATCATGCTGGACTTCGCCGAGGTCCCGGCGCACATGTTCACGTCGATGTTCACCTGCGCCCGTACGGCGGGCTGGTCGGCGCACATCCTGGAGCAGAAGCGCACCGGCCGCCTGGTCCGCCCCTCGGCGCGGTACATCGGCCCGGGCCAGCGCAACCCGCAGGAGATCACGGGCTACGCCGACCTGGCGGCCTACGCGGGCTGAGCCCGCGCGGGGCCAACGCGCGCCGAAGCGGCACGGCGACGTACCGGCACGGCGACGTACCGGCACGGTGCCACAGCGACTCAGCGACGCGGAGAAGGGCGACACGCACCGGGGCGAGCCCGCACAGCCTGCCCCGGTCGGACCCCGCTCGGGCGTCGGCCGGCTCGGCCGGGCCCTGCCGTCCCGGCCGGGCCCGGGTTCAGGCGTCCGTCACGCCGTCGTGAGGCGCCGGTCCTCCGTGAGCAGCAGGTCCGCGTGGTGGCGCGCCGCGGCCAGCGGGTGGGCGCGCAGCTTGCCCTTCAGTTCGTTGCGGCCGTACTCGGCGAACAGCGGGTTCGCCGGGTCGGTCGTGATCCCCGGCGCCGTCGAGGCGTACGGGAAGGGCAGCGGCGCGATCCGCGCGTCGAGCCGCGGGTTGTAGAAGAACGGGACGGAGAAGCGCTCCGTCGCCCCGCGCGGGGAGACCACCCGGTGGTTGGTGGCGATCAGATAGCCGTTGGTCGCCACTTCGAGCAGCTCGCCCAGGTTCACGACGAAGGCACCGGGCAGCGGCGGCACGTCGTGGAAGAGACCGTCCTCCCGCTCGACCTGGAGGCCGCCGACGTGGTCCTGCAGGAGCAGGGTGAGGAAGCCGTAGTCCTTGTGGGCGCCCACACCCTGGTCGGCGCCGTCCCCGGCGCTTCCCGGGTAGCGCACCAGCTTGAGGTGCGGGTGGGCCTGGGCCCCGAAGATGTCGTCGTAGAAGCCCTCGGGCGCACCGATCGAGGCCAGCAGTTCGTGCAGCAGCCGCTGGGCGACCGCGCTGAGGCGCTCGACCCAGTTGAGGGCGGCCAGGCGCAGCTCGGGAAGGGCCGCGGGCCACTGGTTCGGGCCCTGGAGCCACCAGTACGGGGCCTCGCCCGGGCCCGGGACGTGCGCGGGGCGCTCGGCACCGATGTCGAGCTGGTCGCGCCAGTCGCGTGAGCCGCCGGTGCGCTCGTCGCCGATGCGGGTGTAGCCGCGGAAGTGCGGCGAGTTGGTGGTGTCGAGGGCGAGCCGGTCGGCCTCCGGGAGGGCGAAGAACGCCTTCATCGCGGAGGTGAGGGCCGCCGTCTCGGCCTCGGTGACTCCGTGCCCGACGAGCTGGAAGAAGCCGACGTCGTGGGCGGCGGAGTGCAGCTGGGCATGGAGGAGGCGTCGGTCCCGCGGCCCGCGGTCGGCGGCCGAGAGGTCGACGATCGGGAGCTGGGAGCTGTACGGCTGGGTGTGCGACGAGTGCGTCATGGTGTGCGTCCGCGGGGTGTACGGGTGCCCGGGCGCGCCGCCAGGGGTGGGGCGGGGGCGCGGGTGCCTGGAGAAGAAGGGGGGCTCGAGGTCAGGCGGAGCGCCGACAGCCCATGCTCGTGACGCGGACGAAGTCCACGTGGCGGCGGCGTACGAGCGGAAGCATGGAACCAGCGTACTGCGGGGCGGGCCGGACGTATGTGGCGTGGGTCACGACCGCGTGTGTGCTCGGTCACGGATGCTCCGGCGCGGTTCGCGGCCCACCGGGGCACCCGCTCCGCTCGCCGCTCGCGTGCCGGCGGGTGACCATGGGACGGGACCGCGCCGGGGGCCAGGTGCATGAGGAGTCACTCGTGGCACACACCCGTACGACCGACGTGCTGATCGTGGGCGCCGGCCCGGTGGGGCTGAGCGCCGCCGCGGAGCTGCGCCGCCGCGGGGTGGAATGCCGGCTCGTCGACCGGCTGCCGGCCCGCCTCCCGTACGCGAAGGCGGTCGGCATCCAGCCGCGCACGCTGGAGATCTGGGACCGGATGGGACTGGCCCGCGCCGTCCTGGAACGCGCCGTCCCGCTGCGCGGCCAGTTGCTCTACGTCGACGGCAGGGAACAGGGCCGGTTCGAGCTCTCCCTGCCGCCGGAGGTCCCGTACCGGTTCGCCGCGCTGCCGCAGTACGAGACCGAGCGGCTCCTGGAGGAGTACGTCGCGGGCCTGGGCACGGTCATCGAGCGCGGCACCGAACTGCTGTCGTTCGCCCAGGACGCGGACGGGGTGACCGCCCGGCTGCGGACCGCCTCCGGCGCCGAGGAGGAGCTGCGCGCCCGCTTCCTGATCGGCTGCGACGGCGCGCACAGCACCGTCCGCAAGGGGCTCGGCCTCAGCTACGAGGGCGGGGCCTTCCCGGAGGAGTACATGCTCGGCGACGTCGAGACCGACTGGGACCTCCCGGACGGGTACGGCGTACGGTCCCTGCACCGCGCCGAGGACGGCTCGACCGACGACGTACTCGTCTGCATCCCGCTGCCCGGCACCCGCCGCTACCGGATGTCGATGACGGTCCCGCCCGAGCTGTCCGCCCAGGGCGCGGGGAAGGAGCGGGGCGACGGCGTGGCGCACGGCCTGGAGGGCGGCGCGGCCCCCGAGCTGTCCCACATCCAGGCCGTGGTCGACCGGCTGGCCCCCGCCCCGACCCGCGTCTCCACGCTGCGCTGGTCCTCCGTCTTCCGCATCAGCCACCGGATTGTCGACCGGTACGGCGAGGGCCGGGTCTTCGTCGCGGGCGACGCCGCCCACATCCACCCGCCCACCGGCGCCCAGGGCATGAACACCGGCATCCAGGACGCCTGCAACCTGGCCTGGAAACTCGCCCTCGTCCTGCGCGGGGAGGCCGGGACCGCCCTGCTCGCCAGCTACGACGCCGAGCGCCGCCCGGTAGGCGAGGAGGTCGTGGGCCGGACCGTCCGGCACGCGAACCGAGGCATCGAGAGCGATGCCGAGGACCCGGCGACCCTGATGCTCCGGGAGGCCCAACTGCTCGTCACCTACCGGGACGGTCCGCTCGCCGGCAGCCCCTACGGTCGGGACGACGCGCCCCAGCCCGGCGACCGGGCACCGGACTGCGGGGGCCTGCCCCTCCCCCTCGCCGCCTATCCGCTCCGGCTCCTCGACGTCCTGCGCGGCCGCACCGGGCACGTCCTGCTGCTGTACGCGGCCGACCCCGAGGATCTGGCCAGGGCGGTGGAGGCGGGCGCGGTGGTGCTGAAGGCCGTCGGCGGTCAGGAGTCGTCGGAGGACGGCCGTCTGTCGACGGTCGCGGTGCTCGCCCGGGAAGCCTCGTCCGACGCGCCCGAGGCACCCGCCTCGTCCGACGCGCCCGCCTCGTCCGACGCACCCGCCGCCTCGGCCGGCCGCTTCGGATACCGGGACGCGGCAGGGGAGTTCGCCCGGCTCTACCGGCCCGACGGCCCGACCGGGTTCCTCGTCCGTCCCGACGGGCAGCTCGGCGCCCGCTTCCCGCTCGCCGGCACCGCGGCGGCGCTCACCGGCTACCTGGCGGCGCTGTCCGTGCCGGACGCCTGAGCCCCCAGCGCCTCGTCCAGGAGCTTCGACCACTGGGCCACCACCCGGTCCCGGCGGGCCCGGTCGTCCGTCAGAAGGGTCGCGAGCCCCAGGCCACGGGCCATGTCCAGGAAGCCCTGAACCGTCTCCCGTACGCCCGGGACCGACTCGTCCGCGGCGAGGAGGGTCACCGCCATGCGGTGGGACTCGCGGCCGACACGCGCCTCCAGCTCCTGCACGCGCGCGTGGAGCTGCGGCTCGTGGGCCGCCGCCACCCAGAGGTGGAGGGCGGCGCGGAACAGCGGCCCGGTGAAGAGGTCCACCAGGGCCGACACGGCCTCCCGGCGGTCGCGGGCCGGGAGGGTGCGCAGGGCCTCGGAGCGCTCCTCGGCGACGTACTCGACGGCCGCCGTGAAGAGGTCCTCCCGGGTGGGGAAGTGGTGCTGCGCCGCGCCCCTCGAGACGCCCGCCCGCTCCGCGACCACCGAGACGGTGGAGCCCGCCCAGCCGTGTTCGGCCAGGCAGGACACCGCCGCCTCCAGGAGCCGCTGCCGGGTGGCGCGGCTCCTGTCCTGCTTGGGGCCGGTCACAACCGCCATTCGGGTTCCCGTCGTTCGAGGAAGGCCGTCATCCCTTCGCGCGCCTCGGCGGAGGCGAAGAGCGAGGCCGACCTCTGGACCAGGTCCTCCGCTTCGCGTTCGAAGGTCTCCAGGACTTTAGCCGTGACCAGGCGCTTCGACTCGGCCAGCCCCTGCGGGGAGCCCGTGCGAAGGCCGTCCAGGACGGCGTCCAGGGCGTCCTCGCCTGCCGTCACCAGGCCCATCGCGCGGGCCTCCGCCGTCCCGAAGCGCTCCCCCGTCAGGTAGTACCGCGCCGCCGCCCTCGGCTCCAGCTTCGGCAGCAGCGTCAGCGAGATGACGGCGGGCGCGACCCCGATCCGTACCTCCGTGAGCGCGAAGTCCGACGCGTCCGAGGCCACCACGATGTCGCACGCCCCGAGCAGCCCGAGGCCGCCGGCCCGGACGTGGCCGCGCACCACGCCCACCACCGGCTTCGGCAGCCCGACGATCTGCCGGAGCAGGTCCACGAAGGCGTACGGGCTCGGCGGCGCCTTCAGGTCGGCGCCCGCGCTGAACGTGGAGCCGGTGTGGGTGAGGACCACCGCCCGTACGGCCGGGTCCTGCCCGCACTCGGTGAGCGCCTCCGCCAGCTCGGCGACCAGGGCCGCCGAGAGCGCGTTGCGGTTCTCCGGGGAGTCCAGCGTCAGTGTGGCGATGCCACGGTCCAGCTTCATGCGTCGTCCCTCAGCTCGGTCACTCGCGGTCCCTCAACTCACGACGCAGGATCTTCCCCGACGCGGCGCGCGGCACTCCGTCGATGAACTCCACACGCCTGATCTTCTTGTACGGGGCGACCTTTCCGGCCACGTACGCCATGACGTCCTCGGCGGTCAGCTCCGGGGCGCTCGGCTGCCGGACGACGAACGCCTTGGGTATCTCCGTACCCTCCTCGTCGTCCACACCGATCACGGCCGCGTCGGCGACGCCCTCGTGGGTGAGCAGCAGGGCTTCGAGTTCGGCCGGGGCGACCTGGAAGCCCTTGTACTTGATGAGTTCCTTGACGCGGTCGACGACGAACAGCCAGCCGTCCTCGTCGACGCGGCCGACGTCGCCGGTGTGGACCCAGCCGTCGGCGTCGATCATCGCGGCGGTGGCGTCGGGGCGGCCCAGGTACCCCTTCATGACCTGCGGGCCCCGGATGGCGACCTCGCCCTCGGCCCCCGGCTCGGCGTCCTTCGACGGGTCGTCGAGGGAGAGGATCCGCATCTCGGTGGAGGGCAGCAGCTTGCCGACGGCGCCGGGCGGCGGGCTGACGGCGTCGAGGGGCACGACGTGCGTGCCGGGCGACAGTTCCGTCATCCCGTACGCCTGGCGGACCGGCGGCAGCTTGAGCCGGGCCGAGCACGCCTCGGCGAGGGAGGCGTCGAGGGGGGCGGCGGCGCTGACGATGTACTCCAGGGAGGAGAGGTCGTGGTCGGCGACGGCCGGGTGCTTGGCGAGCGCGAGGACGATCGGCGGGGCCACGTAGAGGCCGTTGATGCGGTGCTTCTCGATCGCCGCGAGGAACTGGTCGAGCTCGAAGCGGGGCAGGACGACGACGGTGGCGCCCTGCCGGAGGGGCGCGTTCATCAGAGCCGTGAGGCCGTAGATGTGGAAGAACGGGAGGACCGCCAGGATGCGGTCGCCGGGGCCCATGGGGACGAAGGGTTCGAGCTGGGCGAGGTTGGTGGCGATCGAGGTGTGGGTGAGCATCACGCCCTTGGGGACTCCGGTGGTGCCGGAGGAGTACGGGAGGGCGGCGACGTCCTCGTCGGGGTCGATGGCGAGGTGCGGCTCGGGGGCGGTGGTGGCGAGCAGGGACTGGAGGGAGCGGACGCCCTCGGCCTCGGGTGCCTGGTCGCAGACGAGGATCTCCTCGATGCCACCGGCGAGTTCGGCGGCCCGGCGGGCCGGGGCGAGGAGCGGGGAGACCGTGACGATCCAGCGCGCCGAGGAGTCCTGGAGCTGTTTGGCGAACTCCTCCGGTGTGGAGAGCGGATGGACGGTGGTGACGGAGGCGCCGGCGCGGGTGGCAGCGTAGAACGCGACGGGGAACAGGACGGTGTTGGGGCTGTGCAGGGCGACGACGTCCCCCTTGCGGACCCCGGCCTCGGCGAGGCCGGCGGCGATCCGCCGGTGGAAGGCATCGACCTGGGCGTACGTGAGGGTCGTCCCGGCCACCCCGTCGATCAGGGCGGGCGCGTCCCCGAACTCGGCGGCCCGGCCGAGGACGGCCTCGTGGATGGGGAGGGAAACGGTGGAGACGGCCTCGTACTCGCTGTGGAACACCATGCAGGCCCCCTGGAGAGGTGGAAGGTGGTCGCCAGGATCGCGCGTGTCGGTACGGCTTGGGGAGACCTTGGCAGCAGTCCGCGGAAACAATCAAGCAAGCCTGCATGATTCGCGGAAGGGCACGGCGGTTCCGGGCCCGCGGGTCGTCCCGCGGGCCCGTCCGGGCCGGGCCCGGACGGTCCGCCCGGGTCGGTGGGAGGCCGCGTCAGTACGACTTGGGCAGCCCCAGGGTGTGGACGGACACGTAGTTGAGGATCATCTCCCGGCTGACGGGGGCGATCCGGGCCACGCGGGAGGCGGCGATCAGACGGGCGAGGCCGAACTCGCGGGTGAGGCCGTTGCCGCCGAGGGTGTGGACGGACTGGTCGACGGCCTTCACACAGGCCTCTCCGGCCGCGTACTTGGCCATGTTGGCGGCCTCGCCCGCGCCGATGTCGTCCCCGGCGTCGTAGAGCTGGGCGGCCTTCTGCATCATCAGCCGGGCCAGCTCCAGCTCGATGTGGGCCTGGGCGAGCGGGTGGGCGATGGCCTGGTGGGCGCCGATGGGGGCCTTCCAGACCGTGCGCTCCTTGGCGTACTTCACGGCCTGGGCGAGGGCGTAGCGGCCCATGCCGATCGCGAACGCCGCCGTCATGATGCGCTCCGGGTTGAGCCCGGCGAAGAGCTGGAGCAGCCCCGCGTCCTCGTCGCCGACGAGCGCGTCCGCGGGGAGGTGGACGTCGTCGAGGGTCAGCTCGAACTGCTTCTCGTGCGCGTCGAGTTCCATCTCGATCTGCCGCCGCTGGAAGCCGGGGGCGTCCCGGTCCACGACGAACAGGCAGGGCTTGAGGTTGCCGGTCCGGGCGTCCGACGTCCTGCCGACGATCAGGGTGGCGTCGGCGATGTCGACGCCCGACACGAACACCTTCCGGCCGTTGAGGACCCAGCCGTCCTCGGTCTTCGTGGCCGTGGTCGTGATCCGGTGGGAGTTGGAGCCGGCGTCGGGCTCGGTGATGCCGAAGGCCATGGTGCGCGAGCCGTCCGCCAGGCCCGGGAGCCATGCCCGCTTCTGCTCCTCCGTGCCGAAGCGGGCGATGACCGTGCCGCAGATCGCGGGCGAGACGACCATCATCAGGAGCGGGGCGCCGGCGGCCCCCGCCTCCTCCAGGACGACCGACAGCTCGGCCATGCCGCCGCCCCCGCCGCCGTACTCCTCGGGCAGGTTCACCCCCAGGTAGCCGAGCTTGCCCGCCTCCGCCCAGAGCGCGGCCCGGTCGAAACCGGGGCCGTGGCGGTGGCCCAGCGCCGAGACGGCGGCCCGGAGCGCGGTGAGCTCTTCGCTTTCGATCATGGTGCTCATACGGTCTGGTCCTCCTGTGCTTCGGTCTGTACGGACTGCTGTACGACGGCGAGCAGGGCACCGACCTCGACCTGGCGGCCGGGGGCGGCGTGGAGCGCGGTGAGCGTGCCGGAGGCGGGGGCGACGACGCGGTGTTCCATCTTCATGGCCTCCAGCCAGAGGAGCGGCTGCCCGGCGGTGACGCGCGCGCCGGGCGCAAGGCCGTCGGCGACGCGGACGACGGTGCCGGGCATGGGCGCGAGCAGGGAGCCGGGTTCGCGCTGCTCGGTGGGGTCGGGGAAGCGGGGCGCCGCGGTGAGCCGGTGGCGGCCGACGTGGACGGTGTCGCCGTGGCGGGCGACCTCGACGTCCCGTACGACCCCGTCGACGTCCAGCCGTACGCGGTCGGGCGAGACGCTCACGGGACGGACGCCCTCGGGGACGGTGACCGTGTACCCCTCCCGGGTGGGCCGGTAGCGGACCTCGTGGTCCCCGTACGTGGCGACCTGGTCCTGCGAGCGCACGTTCCGCCAGCCACCCCCGAACCGTCCCTGGTGGGCGGCCGCCTGTGCGAGGGCGGCGGCGACGGCCGCGTACGCCTCGCCGGGCGGTGCCTGTGTGAGCGCGTCGAGGTTCCGGTCGTAGAACCCGGTGTCCAGACGGGACGGGTCGTGGAAGTCAGGGTGCCGCAGGGAGGCGACCAGCAGGTCCCGATTGGTCACAGGCCCGTGGATCCGGGCCTGCTCCAGGGCGTGGGCGAGCTTGCGGACGGCCTCGGCCCGGGTGGGCGCGTGGACGACGACCTTGGCGAGCATGGCGTCGTAGTGGACCCCGATGGTGTCCCCGGAGACGTAACCCGTGTCGACGCGCAGGCCCCGGCGGAACTCCAGGGTGTGCAGCGCCCCCGTCTGCGGGGTCCAGCCCGCCGCCGGGTCCTCCGCGTAGAGGCGGGCCTCGATCGCGTGGCCCCGGGGCGACGGGGGCTCCGCAGGGAGGGAACCGCCCTCCGCCACGGTGATCTGGAGCGCCACCAGGTCCACGCCGTGGACCTCCTCCGTCACTGGGTGCTCCACCTGGAGGCGCGTGTTCATCTCCAGGAAGTGCGCCTTGGGGGTCCCCCCTGCTCGAGCGGAGCCGAGAGTTTGGGGGACGTCCGCGACCAGGAACTCGACTGTGCCCGCGCCGACGTAGCCGACGGCCTTCGCCGCCGACACCGAACGGTCGTACAGCTCCTCGACCAGCGCCGGCGGCAGACCCGGCGCCGGGGCCTCCTCGATCACCTTCTGGTGGCGGCGCTGGAGCGAGCAGTCGCGGGTGCCGAGCGCCCACACCGTGCCGTGCGCGTCCGCCAGGATCTGCACCTCCACATGGCGGCCGTTCTCCACGTACGGCTCGACGAACACCTCGCCGTCGCCGAACGCGCTCGCCGCCTCCGCCGAGGCGGCCGTCAGCTCGCCCTCCAGAGCGGCCAGTTCGCGGACGATCCGCATGCCGCGCCCGCCTCCGCCGGCCGCCGCCTTCACCAGGACCGGCAGGTCCGCCTCGGTGAGGGCGGCGGGTACGAGCGGGGCGATCCCGAGGAGCTCCTTCGCCCTGGTCTTCGACGCCATCGCCTCGATGGCCGACGGCGGAGGGCCGATCCACACCAGGCCCGCGTCGAGGACCGCGCGCGCGAACTCCGCGTTCTCCGACAGGAAGCCGTACCCCGGGTGCACCGCGTCGGCGCCCGCCGCGAGCGCCGCCTTCACCACCAGGTCTCCGCGCAGATACGTCTCCGCGGGGGTGGCCCCCGGCAGCCGTACCGCCGCGTCCGCCTCCCTCACGTGCAGGGCGGAGGCGTCCGCGTCCGAGTACACGGCGACCGTCCCGATACCCAGCTCCCGGCACGTACGGAAGACCCGGCAGGCGATCTCGCCCCGGTTGGCGACGAGGACAGTGGAGATCATGGGATCAGGCCTCACATTCGGAAGACGCCGAAGCCGCCGCGCGCGCCCTCGACCGGTGCCGTGTGGATCGCGGACAGGCACAGCCCGAGGACCGTGCGGGTGTCGCGGGGATCGATGACGCCGTCGTCGTACAGCCGCCCCGAGAGGAACATCGGCAGCGACTCCGACTCGATCTGCGCCTCGACCATCGCGCGCAGCCCCGCGTCCGCCTCGTCGTCGTACGGCTGCCCCTTCGCCGCGGCGCTCGCCCGCGCCACGATGGAGAGCACGCCCGCAAGCTGCTGGGGGCCCATGACGGCCGACTTGGCGCTCGGCCAGGCGAAGAGGAAGCGCGGGTCGTAGGCCCGGCCGCACATGCCGTAGTGCCCGGCGCCGTACGACGCGCCCATGAGCACGCTCAGGTGCGGCACCCGGCTGTTCGACACCGCGTTGATCATCATCGCGCCGTGCTTGATGATGCCGCCCTGCTCGTACTCCTTGCCGACCATGTAGCCGGTGGTGTTGTGCAGGAAGACCAGCGGGATGTCGCGCTGGTTCGCCAACTGGATGAACTGCGCCGCCTTCTGCGACTCGGCGCTGAACAGCACGCCCTGGGCATTGGCCAGGATGCCCACCGGATAGCCGTGCAGCTCCGCCCAGCCCGTGACCAGGCTCGGTCCGTACAGCGGCTTGAACTCGTCGAAGTCCGAGCCGTCGACGATCCGGGCGATCACCTCGCGCGGGTCGAACGGGGTCTTCAGGTCCCCCGGCACGATGCCGAGGAGCTCGTCCTCGTCGTACTTCGGCGGCTCCGCGAGAGCCGGATCGCGGTGCGCCTTGCGGTGGTTGAGGCGGGCGACGATCCGCCGGGCCTGGCGCAGGGCGTCGACCTCGTCGACGGCGTAGTGGTCGGCGAGGCCGGAGGTGCGCGCGTGCATCTCGGCGCCGCCGAGCGACTCGTCGTCGCTCTCCTCGCCCGTGGCCATCTTCACCAGCGGCGGACCCCCGAGGAAGACCTTCGACCGCTCCTTGATCATCACGGTGTGGTCGGACATCCCGGGGACGTACGCCCCGCCCGCCGTCGAGTTGCCGAAGACCACGGCGATGGTGGGGATGCCGGCGGCGGAGAGCCTGGTCAGATCGCGGAACAGGGCCCCGCCGGGGATGAAGATCTCCTTCTGGGACGGCAGATCGGCACCGCCCGACTCGACGAGCGAGATGACCGGCAGCCGGTTGGCGTACGCGATCTCGTTGGCGCGCAGGGCCTTCCTCAGCGTCCACGGGTTGGAGGCTCCGCCGCGCACGGTCGGGTCGTTGGCCGTGATCAGGCACTCGACGCCCTCGACGACACCGATACCGGTGACGATCGACGCGCCGACCGGGTAGTCGCTGCCCCAGGCGGCGAGCGGGGAGAGCTCCAGGAACGGGGTGTCGGGGTCGACGAGCAGCTCGATCCGCTCACGGGCGAGCAGCTTGCCGCGCTTGCGATGACGGGCGATGTACTTCTCGCCGCCGCCCGCGAGCGCCTTGGCGTGCTCGGTGTCGAGAGCGGCGATCTTGTCGAGCATGGCGGCGCGGTGGGCCGCGTAGTCGGGTCCGCCGGTGTCGAGGGCGGAGGCGAGGACGGTCACAGCAGTTCCTCCAGAAGGTCCACCGGGATGTCGAGATGACGCGAGCGGAGCCACTCGCCGAGGGCCTTGGCCTGAGGGTCGAAACGGGCCTGGGAGGCGACGCCCTCGCCGAGGATCCCGGTGACGACGAAGTTCATCGCGCGCAGGTTCGGCAGGACGTGCCGTACGACGTCCAGGCCGGCGGTCTCCGGCAGGAGCTGCTGGAACCGTTCGACCGTGAGGGTGTGGACGAGCCAGCGCCACGCGGCGTCCGTGCGGACCCAGACGCCGACGTTCGCGTCGCCGCCCTTGTCGCCGCTGCGGGCCCCGGCGACCCGGCCGAGCGGGACCCTGCGCACCGGGCCTGCGGGCGGCGGCCCGGGCAGTGGCGGCTCGTCGACCGGTTCCAGTTCCCGCGTGTGGACGGGTACGGGGAGGCGGACGCGGCTCCCGTCGGGCAGGACGGCCGTGTGCGGGACGTCGGCGGCGGGGACGTACGCGGCCTCGAAGACGCCGTAGGGCGCGCCCTTGCCGGGCGGCGCGGTGACGTGGAAGCCGGGGTAGCTCGCGAGGGCGAGTTCGATCGCGGCGCCGCTGAGGGCGCGGCCGACGGGCTCGGGGGCGGGGTCGCGGACGACGAGCCGGAGGAGCGCGCTCGCGGTCTCCTCGGTGTCGGCGTCGGCCCGGTCCGTCCGGGCCAGCTCCCAACGGACCTCGGCAGGGCGTGACTTGGAGCGTTCGAAGGCGTCCTCGACCTGCTCCCTGACGAGCTGGGCCTTGGCGTCGATGTCGAGTCCGGTGAGGACGAGGACGACCTCGTTGCGGTGGCCGCCGATCCGGGCGAGCCCGGCCTTGAGGGTGGGCGGCGGGGCCTCGCCCCGTACGCCGTCGATCCGTACCCGGTCCGGCCCGTCCTGCGTGAGCCGTACGGTGTCGAGCCGGGCGGTCACGTCGGGTCCCGCGTAGCGGGCGCCGGACGTCTCGTACAGGAGCTGCGCGGTGACGGTGCCGAGGTCGACGACGCCGCCGGTGCCGGGGTGCTTGGTGATGACGGCGCTGCCGTCGGCGTGGAGTTCGGCGAGCGGGAAGCCGGGGCGGCGCAGCGTGTGCCGGTCGTGGGCGGTGAAGAAGGCGTAGTTGCCGCCGGTGGCCTGGGTGCCGCACTCCAGGACGTGGCCCGCGACGACCGCGCCGGCCAGCCTGTCGTACTCCTCCGGGTCCCAGCCGAAGTGCCACTGCGCGGGGCCGGTGACGAGGGCGGCGTCGGTGACCCGTCCGGTGACGACGACATCGGCGCCGGCGGTCAGGCAGGCGGCGATCCCGGCGCCGCCGAGGTAGGCGTTGGCGGTCAGGACTCCGTCCCGGGTGGGGAGGCGGTCGCCCTCGACGTACGCGATACGGGTGGGCAGGCCGAGCCGGTTCGCGAGGGTGTCCATCGCCTCCGCGAGGCCTGCGGGGTTGAGGCCGCCCGCGTTGGTGACGATCCGGACGCCGCGCTCGTGGGCGAGGCCGAGGCCCTCCTCCATCTGGCGCAGGAAGGTCTTGGCGTAACCGGAGTCCGGGTCCTTCAGGAGGTCGCGGCCGAGGATGAGCATGGTGAGTTCGGCGAGGTAGTCGCCGGTGAGGACGTCGAGGGAGCCCGGTTCGCCGCCGGTGAGCATCTCGCGGACGGCGTCGAAGCGGTCGCCGTAGAAACCGGAGGCATTGCCGATACGGAGGGTGCCGGGGGTGCTTGGGGCGTCGGGAGCGCCCGGGGTGCCGGAGGCGCCGGGGGCGCCGGGGGTGCGGCGGAGGTCCACTAGGCCCCCTGGGGTGCGCGGCCGGTGCCGGCCGGGCCCGCGAAGGCCTGGGCGATGGTGAGCCAGTGCACGGCGTCGGCGCCTTCCGCCGTGAGGGCGG
Source organism: Streptomyces sp. NPDC012508 (assembly GCF_042902595.1). Lineage (NCBI taxonomy): Bacteria > Bacillati > Actinomycetota > Actinomycetes > Kitasatosporales > Streptomycetaceae > Streptomyces > Streptomyces sp. NPDC012508. The sequence goes on along the minus strand of NZ_JBIBEO010000003.1, from coordinate 7,814 downwards.
TGTCGTCGCGGTGGACGCGCTGGGTGACGAGGAGGCAGAAGTCGAGGGCGGGGCCGGTGATCCGCTGGGCGGCGCCTTCGGGCCCGTACGCCCACTCCTGACCGTCGGGGGCGGTGAGTTCGACCCGGAACGGCTCGGCGGGCGGGGTGACCCCCCGTACGAGATAGGCGTAGTCGCGGGCTCGGATGCCGATCCAGGCGACGTGGCGCAGCCGGTCGGTCGGCTCGCGGACGACTCCTAGGGCGTCGGCGATGTCCTGGCCGTGCGCCCAGGTCTCCATGAGCCGGGCGGTGCCCATCGAGGGGGCGCTCATGGGCGGCCCGTACCAGGGGAAACGGGCGCCGGGCGGGGCGGCGCGCAGGGCCATCTGCAGCCGTTCGCGCCCGACGCGCCACCGCCCGAGGATCTCGGCGGGCGGCAGCGCGGCCCCCTCCTCGGCGCCGTCGTCGACGAACGACTCGGGCGCGGCGAGCGCCTTCTCGGCCTCGGCGGCGAACCCCTCGGGGTCGGTGACGGCGAGCAGGGCGGCCCGGTCGGTCCAGGCGAGATGGGCGATCTGATGGGCGACGGTCCAGCCGGGGGCGGGGGTGGGCGCGGCCCATCTGTCGTCGCTCAGCTCCCGTACGAGCCGGTCGACCTCCTCGCTCTCACTGCGCAGATCGTCGAGCACGACGACAGGGTCGGACACGGTGCGCTCCCCTCGGGACACGGGCGTGTGCCGAGGAGCATGGCAGCGGCGAGAGAAACAATCAAGCGTGCTTGCTTTACTTTCTCGACCGATTGCGAGGGACGGGAGGGCTCCCCCTCTCCCTCGTCAGACGTCCCGGCGGCGGATACCGGCCAGAAGGCCGTCCAGGGCGGCCACCGTGAGGTCGAGCGACTCGGGTGTGCCGCTTCGGGCCAGCCAGAGAGCGGCCTCGTTCATCGCGCCCGAGAGCAGGCGCGCCAGGGGCTCGACCGGCTGCTCGGCGATGAGCCCGGCGTCGATCAGGGCGGCGAGGGCCTCGTGCAGGTGCCGTGCGGAGGACTCCTCATCCAGGGCGCGCCACTCCTCCCAGCCCAGGACGGTCGGCGCGTCGACGAGCACGATGCGCCGTACGGCGGGGTCGGAACCGGCGGCCAGGAAGGCCCGGCAGCCGGCACGCAGTTGCTCCCAGGGGTCGGCCTGCTCCTCCGCGGCGGCCGCGACCCGCTCGCCGAGGTCCCGCTGGACCTCGGCGACGACGGCCCGGAAGAGCCCGGCCTTGCTCTCGAAGTGGTGGTACGCGGCGCCCTTGGTGACCCCGACGGCCTGGGCCACTTCGGCCAGGACCACACCGTGGTAGCCGTCCTCGGCGAACCGCCGCCGCCCTTCGGCCAACAGCGCCCGCCGCGTCGCCGCCCGCTGCTGGGCCCGGTTGCCCACCGCCCGCTCGTCCGCCATCACCCGTACCGCCTTCCCATTTCACATACCCCGGGTATGCTAGCCGAGACGATTCACATACTCCGGGTATGTGAAATGGGAAGGCACGCACAAGGAGTCATGTCATGAGAACCGGGCTCGACAGCTTCTATCCCGTGATCTGCACGCGTGACGTCGCGGCGGCTCGCGACTTCTACACCCGCCATCTCGGCTTCACGACGACCTTCGAAGCCGACTGGTACGTGAGCCTGCGCCGCCCCGACGCACCGCACTACGAACTCGCGCTGCTCGACAGCAGCCACCCGACCATCCCCGAGGGCCACCGCACCCCCACCCGGGGCGGACTGCTGCTCAACTTCGAGGTACAGGACGTGGACGCGGAACACCGTCGGCTGATCGGCGAGGCGGGCCTGCCCGAACTACTCCCCCTGCGCACGGAGGACTTCGGCCAGCGCCACTTCATCGTCGGAGCCCCGGACGGCGTACTCATCGACGTGATCACCACGACCCCGCCGACGGAGGAGTACGCCGGGCAGTACACGTCCTCCGCGGACTAGTACGGAACGGGTGCTTCTCCTGATGGTTCGGCATCCCCAAAACGGGAGAAGGGCCCCGACCGTGCCGAGGCGTGCGGGTCGGGGCCCTTCTGCATGAGGCGTGTACTGCCTGTTCAGGCTACGTGCCGAGGGCCTTGCGCCGGCGCATCCACCACACCAGGCCACCGCCGAGGGCGAGGATCGCCGCGGCGATGCCGGTGATCAGGCCGACGGGGGTGTCGGACCCTGTGTCGGCGAGGCCGCCGTCGGGGTCCGGCTTGTTCGCCGGCGGGGCCGTCGTACCGTCACCGGGGCCCGGGGTGGTGGGGTCCGGCGCCGGGGTCGACGGCGGATCGGTCGGGTTCGGCGGGTCGGTCGGGTCGGTCGGGTCCGGCGACGGGGTGTTGCCGCCGTCGTCGTCCTTCTGGCCGTTGGAGTTCCCGCCGAGGAGGAGCAGCCGCTCCCGCTCGGTGTCGTCGGTCATGGCCTTGACCGAGGTCTTGGTCTGGCGGGGCAGATGGCGGTTCTGGAGGCGGAACTCGGTCTGGGTGACGTTGCGCTTGGGCTGCTTGGACAGGTCCACGCCGCCGACGCTGATGACCCAGACCTCCTCACCCTTGGTGAGCTCGTACTTGAACTCACCCTCCTTGAAGACCTTGACGTACTTGTCGAAGACGTCGGTCTTCTTCCAGTCCTGGTGCGGGGCGCGGATCGGCCACTGCTTCACGTCGTTGCTGTTGATGATGGTGCGGTAGTCCGTCGGCCGCTGGGCGTCCTGCTGACGGACGAACTCGGCCGCCACCCGGGACTTGTAGACACGGCGCAGGTCGGCGTACTGCGGGGCCTCGTTGATCCACTTCTCGACCTCGGGCACGACCGTGCTGCGGAACACCCGCTCGTTGTGCTCGATCTCGGCCTTGGTCAGCGAGTCCTGGCAGGGCTTGCCTCCGGGGCCGGGGGTGTTGACCTCGGCGTACTCGGACTGGAGCTTGAGCGGCGCGTCGAGGATGTAGATCCCGCCGTCCTGCTCGCGGACCTTCGCCGGCTTCGGCTCGATCCAGTTCCGCGTCGACGTCAGGCACGGCCAGCCGTTGACCTTGGACAGGCGGTCCCAGGTGTTCTTGCCGAGGTCCGTCTTGGGGTCCATGGCCTTGAAGAAGTCGTGCTTGAGCCGGAGGTCGGCCTCCAGCAGCACGCGGCCGGCGTCCGTGGCGGCGAACTTGTCATCCATGATCGTGCCGGGGGTGTCCGGGTTGAGGTTCACCCAGAACTTGTCCGGCGTCAGAGCCAGCCACGTGAAGAACGCGTCCGACGCCATCTGCGCCTTCGCCCTGCCGCCCCAGCCGACCGTGTCGTTGTCGGGGTCTTCCTTCGCGCCGAACGAGTAGTCCAGGCCCTTGCCCTTCACGGGCGTGCCGACGTACTGGAGTTCCAGCGTGGAGAAGTCGATGCCGCCCGGAGTGGGCATCTGGGAGACGCCGGGGATCCGGCCGATGCGCTGAAGCCGGTCGGCGAGCTGCTTCGGGTTCTCCGGCGACTTCTGGATCATGTCGTTGCCGCCGCCCCGGGAACCGGTACTGGTGCCGGGCTTGGCGTTCATGTACGGATCGACACGACGCGTCGGACTGTTCGACGTACCGCTCGGGGCCTTCTCGACCGCGTCCGCCTTGTACGAGATCTTCTTGACCCGGTCCGGGGCGATCTTCCGCAGGTCGGCGTCGTGGTTCTTCGCGCCGCCCTTCGTCTCCCGCCCGTACGCGTAGGAGATCTTCTTGTCCGCGTGGTTCGGGTCCTTCAGCAGCGCCTTGTCCTTGGGGCGCTGCGTGGGGTCGGGCTTGTCGTTCGACTTGCCCTCGACGATCTCGCCGGTGCGCTGGTTGTAGGCGTCCGCACGGCGTACGTAGCGTTCCTTGGTGTCCGGGTCGATGACCTCGAACTCCTTCTCGCAGATCCAGTCCGGACCCACCAGGCCGAAGTCGTAAACGAGCTTGGCCATGTACGCCTTGCCGCGGGGGTCGTTGCCGCCCCTGGGGATGTAGAAGTCGTCCCGGTACGTCTCGAACGGCACCCCCTTCCACTGGGCCGTCTTCTGCGCCTTCTTGTAGTAGGCCCAGACCCGCTTCCTGTCACCCTTCTTGTAGTCGTCCGGGTTGTCGCTGATCTCCTTGAGCTCATCGGCGGTCGGCGCGCGCAGGCCGTCCCACTGCTTCTGGCCGTTGACGTAGTCGTACTCGTCCCGCTCCGCGTCCGGCCGGACGTACCCGTCGTCCGGGAGGCCGCCTTCCACGACGTCGGAGAAGTCGTAGAAGTCCTTGTACTCCTCGTCGCACCGCTTGCCCTGCTTCAGCGGCGGCTTCGCCTTCGCCTCGGCCTGGTCCCAGCCGGGCAGCCCGGTCAGTGAGACGGCGCCGGCGCAGGCCAGCGCGATCGCCGCCCGCGCCCACAAGCGGCGTCGGGAACGTATGTGCTGGGTCACGAAAACCCCCTGGGGGCCCCAGGTCGGTGTCAGATGTCCTCGCGCGGCGCCACGGGCCCCCGTGGTCAGTCGGCGCCTGTGCGCGGAGCACCGTTCACCCTAGGACCCCAACTGCCCCTGCTCACACTGCAATTACCGACGACACACCGACAACTCACGCGCCACGCGGGATCTTTACATCGCGCACACATGGCTCGCTTAGTCTCGGGGCATGGAGTGGACCGACCCGCGCGACATGGACGAGGACGAGTACGCCGAGTACCTGCGCGAAGAGAAGACCCGAGACCACGTCAGCGCCCACAACCCAGTGCTGGAGAAGTGGCTGGAACAGCAGCGCACCGGATTCCCCGCCTGGGCGGAGGAACACGCCGGCCGCGGGCCGTGGGACTTCACCGTGGATTCCCTCCCCCGGCTCGAAGCGCTCGTCCGGGACGCGTTCGACAGTCCCGCTCAGGCCCGCGAGGTGATGGACACGCCCCTGGTCGCCGTCGGGGCCTGGTACCTCGGCGAGGTCCACAACCGCGCCTTCGGCACCCAGTGGCGGTTCCACCCCTCCTTCGCCGACGACAACCCCCTCGACCACCGGCCGCACATCACCCTGCCCTGGGAACGCCGGGAGGAATTCCACTACACCGACCCCGAGCACATCGAGGACGACGCGCGCCCGATCTACTCCCCCACCGAAATCCTGTGCAACCTCCCCGCCCGGCCTGCGGATCAGGGCCTCCTGCACCGCATCAGCAACCGGTGGGAGGTCCCCACCTCCTGCGACGACGCGTCCTGCCGCTACCACCCCAACAGGTAGCCGCCGACCGACTCAGTCGTCGGCCGCGACGAGGAGTGTGATCCGTCCGCCTGAACGGTCGATGAGCACGAACTCGTGGAAGTCGATGTGCACACACCCCCAGTCGTGGATGGCCTCGTCCCCGAGCCCGCTCAGGTAGTAGATGTGATCGGCGACGGCCAAGCGGTCGAGCACCTCGCGCTCCAGACGCGCCTCCAGTTCGCCGGGCACGTCCCCGTACTGGTTCGCCCATGCCCTGAGGACCTGCGCGCCCTTCTCCCGGCTGACGGCTTCGTAGGCGTCCGGGGTGACCAGCTTCAGCCAGTACGGGCCGTGTCTGGGACCGTCCGGCAGCACTCCACCGCCTGCATAGTCGTCCCTGAACTGTTCATGGCCGATGAGCGCCGCGAGCAGTTCCCTCTCGCTGACGGACTCCGCGGGGAGCCGCAGGTGCTTGAGGTCGACCCACCTGTAGCCATGTGATCCTGGATCCTGGAACGTGAAGTCCCGGAAGTTGATGAAGCCGTCGGCCTCGTGAGTGAGCGTGCTGGGCATGGCGTCAGAGCTTAAGGAGCCGGGGGTCCGTTCACGAGTCAGGGTCCCGGTGCCGAAGCGCCCGTACGCAGGCGGCCCCATGACGCCACCGCCCGGCCGCGTGAGCCTCAGGCCGGCGTCTTGATGCTCTCGATGATGCGGGCGAAGCCCTCCGCTCCGTGGCCCGCGTCGATCTGGCGCCGGATGAGGTTCTGGACCATGGCGATCACCTCGGTGCTGATGCCCTGGTCGGAGCTGGCGGTCAGGATGTCGCCGAGGTCGGAGAACTCGAGGCTCTGCTGCCCCTCGACGGTGTAGTCCCCGCCGTCGATGACCTCGGCGAACCCCTGGAAGCCGCCGGTCATGGCGCTCAGCCACGGCGCGGCCCTGGAGGCGAACTCGCTCGCCGTCACCCCGGCCGGCGCGACCATCGCGGCGCCGTGCACGAATCCGGCGAACATGACGTACATGCCCGCCAGGAGAGCGAGGTCGTACAGGGACGCCAGCCCGGCGTCCTCGCCGAAGTAGGTGCTGGTTCCCCACAGGTCGAGCAGCGCCTTGTACTGATGGAAGACCTCGGCCGATCCGCTGTAGAGGATCGACGAGCCAGGCTGTCCGATCATGGACGGTACGGCCATGATGCCGCCGTCCAGATACGCGATCCCCGCATCGGCGGCCCATGCGGCCAGCTCCCGTGACTGCTCCGGTGTCGTCGTGGTGACGTTGATCAGGGTTCGTCCGGTCAGCTCCTGGGCGAGCGGACCGAGCACCTCGTGGACCGACGCGTGGTCCAGCAGGCAGGCGATCACCACGCGTCCGGCCCTGACCGCCTCGCCGGCCGTGCCGGCGGCCTCCGCGCCCCGTGCGACGAGGCCGTCCGCCTTCCCCGGTGAGCGGTTCCAGACCGTGGTCGCGTACCCGGCCTTCACCAGGGCGTCGGCGAGGGCGCTCCCCATCGCCCCCAGCCCGAGAACACTCACCTGCACGCTGTTGTCGCTAGTCATTCCTGGGACTCCCGTCTCGCGTTCGTCGTTCGGCTCGATCCTCGCCGCCGCCAGAAGGGTTGACCAGTACGGACTAATTAGTCGGATACGCACCAGGGGGTAAGTGAGCCGAGGACCCGCGGCCCCGCCCGGCCGGCCCAGGCCGTCTCGTTCGGATCATCTGGGCAGGGCGGCCAGGCGATCGACTTGGATGCCGTCGGCCCAGGTGGGCGAAGAGCGTCATCAACTCGACCGCGTTCCGGGTGTCAGAGCGAAAGCCGCGCGGAACAGGCCAGTAGCTTCTGCCTCATGGATAAACAGGACACAACCTTCGTCGACAAGGCTCTCGAGGACAAGGCCTTCGCCGACCAGCTCATGGGCGACAAGGCTCTCGCCGACGAGCTCATCGCCGCGCTCATCGCCGATGAATCCCTCGGCGACGTGGACCTTGTCCAACTCGTGAAGGCCCTCTTCGAGAAGAAGGGAATCCTCCAGGAGGGCATGGTCGGTCTGGCGAAAAGAGCGAACCACAACGACGACCTCTTCGCCTTCAAGACTCTCGTCTGGGCGGTCCAGGCATCGACCATGCAGTTCCCGAAGCCCTTCGCAGAGGACATTCGCAGCCCCGTCAGCGGGGTGTATGTCTTCACCGATCGGAACTGCCAGGGCAAGCACGCAGGGTTCGGCGGCGGTCGGCATGACATGGCCGACATCGCGAGGCAGATCGGCAACGATGCGATCTCCAGCCTGTCCATCGCCAAAGGGTGGGGCATCACTCTCTTCACGGGTGCGGGATTCTCCGGCGACAAGACGACCATTGCCCCTCGGCGCGACGGAGTCGGAGGGGATCGGTACAACCTGACCGACGGGTTCGACAACGCAGTCTCCTCCTTCGTCATCACCGGCGTCCCCAGGGATCCCTCCCGCAAGAACCAGGTCACGTCTACGTACCACGGCTCAGCCACCGGATACACCCCAGCGGAGGGGCAGAAGGGCTACTCCGACTAGTGACCTGAGTCAGAGATTCGTCGTTAGTCGGGCATGAGTCGCCCGGGTCCGAAGATTCCGCCGTTGTCGGTCACTGATGCCCAGCGGGCTG